>CAZPXH010000001.1:0-187657 GCA_964591085.1 uncultured Spirochaetaceae bacterium
GAGGGCGGCTACCGACGGGTGAATTGCCCCGTGTTCCCGTACTTCATCGCCTACATCGTTCGTGGCGAGACCCTTGTGATCATCGCGGTAGCTCACGGTCACCGGAAGCCAGACTACTGGGTGGACCGATAAGGCCGTGACCTCCTGATCAATACCCGAGCGCAGACCGCAAGCCCCCGAATCCAACCACGCTCCGGTTCTCCTCCTCCCCATGTTCCCCACGTGGTCCGTCGCCCAGGCCATGGACCAGAGACTCCACAAACCCCGCAATGCTTCCGTGGGCAAGCTCGGACGGACCGCTTGCACGCGTCGCCACGTTTCCACCAACCCTGCACCACCCCGCGCTGGACGGATCTGCCGGAAAGGCCACCTCCGCGCGGTGTGATGCGGAGTCCCAGGAAAGCTGCCTCAGATACGGCAGCCTGCCAGCGCTCCACAGCTTCGGACTCCGGCAGAGGGAGAAGGGCGGACGGCGGGCGTTGCAGGGGAGAGGCATCCGTTCCGCAAGAGCGGAGCTGCGTGCGTTGGTCCGCGGTCAGGCTCATGAAGTACAGGGTACGAGTGTTTCGGTCTCTCCCCAAGCGGCCTGGATACCTCGTTCCGCCGGTATCTGCCTCCGCCAAAACCCACAAAGTCCGCAAGGCCCGGCTTGACAGTAGCGGGCGTGACCGGTCATTCATGCGTCTGTGCCGGAAACCACGGCAAAGCGGCGGGATGCGCTTGCGGTCCTTGCAGCGCTGAGCCTCTTTTTTGCCACCATTGAGTACCTCTTCCCCAAGCCGCTGCCATTCTTCCGCCTGGGCCTTGCCAACCTTCCGATCATCCTTGCGCTGGACATCCTCAAACCTCGCGAGATCATTCTGCTGGCGCTGATGAAGGTGCTGGGGCAGGGACTGATCAACGGAACCCTCGCCAGCTACGTGTTCCTGTTCAGCGCTGCCGGTACCGCGGCGTCCGTGCTTGTGATGATGCTTGTGCACCGAGCGTGGCCGCGATGGGTAAGCCTCATCGGAGTCAGCCTCTTTGGGGCGCTGGCAAGCAACGCTGTTCAGATCTCACTGTCGGTTACCTTCATCTTCGGGCAGAGCGCATGGATCATCGCGCCGTACTTCATTGCGCTTGGAGCGGGAAGCGGCTTTCTGGTGGGGCTCTTTGCGCAGCGCTTTCACCAGAAGAGCCGGTGGCTCCAGGCATTCCGGAGCCACCTTGCCGGCTAAGCGCAGACGCAAGCCCCAGCCGGTATTCCTGCACCGCAACCTGGCGCCGCGGGACCAGTTTCTCCTTGGCATCGGGTGTATCCTGGCGTGGACCTTCCAGCTCTCCATTCCCATCATGCTGGGCCAGCTCGCCAGTTTCCTCGTGCTCGCTCGCCTCGCTGGCAAGCGAATCCGCTACGGCTACTTCATCGGGTTTATCCTTGCCATCACCGCGTTCAACCTGCTGACCCCGCTGGGAAGGGTGCTCCTGGAGCTCGGCCCCTTTGTGGTGACGGAGGGAGCGCTGGAACTGGGAATACGGAAAGGCCTGACCATCGTCGGACTGGTGTTCATCAGCCTGTTCAGCATTCGGCGGGACCTGGTGCTCCCCGGCCGTCTGGGCGCACTCTTGGGACGATCCTTCCTGTACTTTGAACGGCTCCTGGATGCGCGCGGAGGCATTCAAGCGCGGCGGCTGGTTGCCTCTATTGATGACGCGCTGGACAGGCTTCTCCCCATCGCAGAGATCGGTGCAAACGGATCGGCTTCCCCGCAGGATGGAGACGCGTCGGCCGCGCTGCCCGGCAGCACCAATCGGAGTACCGGCCTGGGAATCACCTTTGCCGTTGCCTACATCCTGGCAAACGCGGCCGCACTCGCCGCGGGGCTTCTTAGCCGGTAGACTGCGCCGCGCAATGGCACAGGGATTCTCCGTAACCGGTATTCAGCAGGTGGGGCTCGGCACTCCGGACCTGGAAGACAGTTGGGCTTGGCTCCGCCGGAGCTTTGGCATGGACGTGCCCGTGTTCAGGGAGGCGGCCGAGGCCCCACTGATGACCCGCTATACCAGCGGCAGGGTGGAAGCGCGGGACGCTGCGCTTGTGGTAAGCATGCAGGGCGGCGGTGGCTTTGAGGTCTGGCAATACACCAGTCGTGCACCCGCGGCACCCGCTGATCCGCTGGATTTGACACGGCCCGGAATTTTTGGACCCGTGATGCGCTCACCGGATGTGGAAGCACTTCGGAGTCGGCTGATCAGCGCCGGAGTATCGGTGCTCGGACCGTTGGAAACCGATCCCCTTGGCCGCCCGCGCCTCTGGGTGCGGGATCCTCGGGGCAACCATTTCTCTGTCCGTCAGTCCCCGGATGTGTTTGTGAATCAGAGCCGGAATGCCTCTGGCATCGGGGGTGCTGTCATGGTCAGCTCGGACGCGGACTCCCTCCTGCGGCTGCTATCAGTGCTTGGTTGGGATCAGATCCGTCTGGAGAGCAGCGGGACCTTTCCGGACCTTGCTGCCCTGCCCGCGGGGGACCGCGAGTTCCGGCGGGTGATCGTAGGTAGTGACAGCGCGCCAAGCGGACCCTTTGCCGAGCTCATCGGTCCCGCCGAGTTTGAGGTGCTGCAGCCCACTTCTGGCGTCGGCGAACCGGCCTTTGCCGGGAGGCAGTGGGGAGACCAGGGCTTCATTCATCTCTGCTTTGACATCCAGGGAATGGGTCCACTTCTTCAAGCCCTTGCAGATGCCGGGTTCCCGGCAACGGTGGACAGCGGTGTAACCTTTGACATGGGTGAGGCCGGCGGGCGCTTCTCTTACGTTGAGGATTCTGACGGGACCCTGATTGAGTTTGTGGAAACCCACCGGATCCCGGTTCTGAAGGCCTTGGGTTGGTATCTGGACCTTCGCAATCGGGACCCGGGCAAAGCGCTGCCTCGGTGGATGGTGAGGGCAATGGGACTCGGTCGGCGAAAGGACTGAAAAGCGCGCAAAGGCAGGCATCGCTCGCGTTCAGCCCCCGGGCGTTGCGGCGGAGGCTCGCGGGTTGTGCTTGAAGCTACTGCTATACCGCGATGGGGCGCTTGCCGTAGATACGCTCCAGCTTGGTCTGGTCCTCTGCCTGCATATTCAGGTCCAGCTTCATCTCGTCACGCATCCGGCGGAACACTTCCACCGTTCGATCAATATCGTCCTGGGTATGGTTGGCCGTCGGGATCATGCGGAACATCATCAGGCCCACCGGGATCACGGGGTAGGTGATTCCCGTCACAAAGATGCCGGCCTTCCGAAGGTAGCTCACCAGCTGCATGCCGATCTCTTCGGGGTCCCCACCGCTGATGGGCGCAAAGACCGAACAGATTGGAGACTCACCATCGCCGATGTAGTAGCCAAGGCCGCGGAGCGCGTCCTTCAGTGCGTTGGAGTTCCGCCACATAACGTTGCGGCGTTCGTCTGCCTCGGCAACAAGGTCCAGGGTGCGGTCAAGCGTCTTGATGTAGACCATGGGCAGGCTCTTGGCAAACACCTGGGTTCGCGCGTTGTAGCTGATCCAGTCTCTGGCTGCCTTTGTTGTGGCCGTGAATCCGCCAATGGAGGCAAAACTCTTGGCAAAGGTGCCGAAGTAGGCGTCCACCTTGTCCTGGACCCCCACGTAGTCGGCGGTGCCGCGGCCCCGTTCGCCCATGACTCCCCAGCCATGCGCATCGTCTACAAACAGCCGCGCGCCATAGCGGTCCTTGATCTCGCAGATCTCGGGAAGCGGAGCGATATCGCCGGTCATGCCGTACACACCCTCGGTTACCACCAGGACACCGCCCTTGTGGTCCCGGCTGATCCGCTTGAGCATGATCTCCAGGTTTTCCGGATTGTTGTGCTTGAACACGCGGACCTGGCCGCGAGTGAGGAATGCACCGTCCACAATGCAGGCGTGGGCCAACTTGTCCATGAGGACCACGTCGTCCGGGCCGGCGAGCGCCTGAATGGTTCCCATAACGCCGAGGTAGCCGTAGTTGAACACAAAGGCGGCTTCCTTCCGGGCAAGGTCCGCAAGGCGCTGCTCAAAGGCTCGGTGGTAGTCAGTGTTTCCGGTCATCATCCGGCTACCCATCGGCGCGCTCACACCAAACTCGTCCACCGCCTCGTGCGCAACCCGGATCACATCCGGGTGGTTGGCCAGGCCGAGGTAGTTGTTGATTGACCACATAACCACGTCGCGGTCGTCAAAACGCATAAGAGTGTCCGGCTGCGGATCCAGGATCGGCCGGGTGAAGTAATGGTCGTCAACGGCTCTCAGTCGCCCGAAGTAACCCTCGGTGCTATCAAACTTGGCGAACAAATCAGTCATGAAGATTTCTCCTGAAGCAGATGAAGTAAGTGCGCCGGATCCGGATCCGGCTCGGAGACCACGAAGTTAGGGCTCAGATGGCGTACCGGATAGTCCCGCCGCACCCGATTGAAGCCACCACCGGTGATATTGAGCATTACCAGGGAGTCCCGCTTCACCAGGCGCGCGCGAACACTCCGGATCAGGCTGGCAACCGCAACGGAGGCAGCCGGCGCTGGGTCAATGCCTTCCGTTTGCTCGAACAGCTGGGCGGCGCGCGCTGCTTCCCGGTTGCTGACCCCAAGCATGGTTCCCCGTGTGTCGGTCAGGGCGTCAAACAGGCCGCCTCGCATGTCCCAGGGCGGCTTGCGATTGGCCAGCACCTTGGCGGCGATCCGGTTCACCAGACGCTTAGCCCGTTCCTCGCTCACACGTACCAGTCTGCGCGATTTCCGCTTCCAGGAGTCACGCAGGATGACAAAGGGCTTGTTCTGGGAAAGAAAGAGCCGCATCACCCGGTTTCCGTAGCGGCCGTCGGCGAGCAGGCGCTGATTGGCTTCCCAGGCTGCGATGGCACCGGTCCCGCTGCCAACCGCCTGGAAGTAGAACTCGGGGATTTCCCCAATGGTGGTCACAGCCGAAAGCACCGTGGTCCCCATTCCGTCCCGACGTGCGACGTTTCGCGCCCCGCCCTCCGGCATGTGCCCGGGGAGGTGGGCAATGAGGTCTCCAAGCTCAATGGCTCGGGTGTAGTCGGCGTTGTCTCCGGCCGCCACCAGGGTCACAGTATCCGTCACGTCGCCGACTGCCCAGATATTGGGAAGGTTCGGCTCGGGGACCACCACCACCAGCGGAATCCGGTTCTCGCTGCAGACCCTGATGAATGCGCGTGCGGTGTTTCCCGCGCTTGCCACTACCAGGGTCTCCCGGTGGTTCTCCGGAATGCGCGCGCACACGGAGAAGGCTTCGCATTCTTTGAATGTGCCGGTGAGCATTCCGGCTCCGCGTTCGGGCCAGTAGCCACTGAAGGTGATCCACAGGTGTTGGAGGCCGAGCGCCCGGGCGAGTCCTTCGCTTTGGTAGGTGATCGGCGCTGCGGAGCCGGCGAGCTGGCGCCTGATGGGCAACCAGTCACGGAATCGGTACAGTCCGTCCTCCGGTGGCCCCACGTTCAGTTGCTTCTGCGAGTATTCAGCCCGAAGAAAGGCGGGCTCGGGACTGCTGGATCGCAGGGCAACACCGTCATCGTCCAGGACAGCTTCCGTTCCCAGACAACGCAACCGGTAGTGGGGCGCCGCCGTTGTAGTCTGTTGCGGTGCCATGGCTTGTGCGGTTTCTACCATTATCCGCCGGGGCGGGTCTATGCCGTGCTCAAACCGCCGCTCGTTGACACCGGGTGTGGGGGCGGATAGTCTGGTGGGTCACTGAGAGTTGGAGGGACCATGCGAATAGTATGGCTGGTCGTCCTTCCCCTCGTTGGTTTGACATTTGGTTGGTTGATACGGTGGCTGTACGCCAGGATCCAGCTGACCTCGCTTGAACAGCGAGCAGATCGGCTGAAGCGGGATGCCGAAAAAGAAGCAGACGCTCTCAAGCGGGAGCGGATGCTGGAGTTGAAAGATGAGCTCCTTCAGGAGCGCAACCAGCATGATCGCGAGCTTCGCGAGCAACGGCTTGAACTGCAGAAGGTGGAGAACCGGCTTCTGCAGCGGGAAGAAGCGATCGAACGCAAGCTGTCGGACATGGACCGGCAGCGGCAGGCGTTTTCAGACCTCGAGCGGAAACTGGAGACCCGGGAAGCAGAGCTTGCCGAGCGGGAAGCAGAGGTGCATCAGGAGCTGGAACGTGTTTCCGGCCTGACAAGGGAAGAGGCAAAGCGCAGCGTCATTGAGTCCATTGAGGACCAGGCGCGCCACGAGTCGCAGGGTGCGGTCAACCGCATTGAGGAAGAGGCCTGGCAGACGGCTGAAAAGCACGCCCAGGAAATTCTCGTCTCAACGATTCAGCGAATTGCCTCCGAGGTAAACGCGGAACAGACCGTTTCCACGGTCAACCTCCCGAATGACGACATGAAGGGTCGGATTATCGGAAGGGAAGGGCGGAACATCCGGACACTGGAAACCCTCACCGGCGTGGACATCATCATTGATGACACTCCGGAAGCGGTAGTGGTCTCCTGCTTTGATCCGGTTCGCCGGGAGATTGCTCGACGGAGTCTGGAACGCCTGATTGCCGACGGTCGGATCCATCCCACCCGAATTGAAGAGGTGGTGGACAAGATCACCGCGGAGCTCAGCCAGTTCATCTACGATGAAGGGGAAAAGATCCTCTTTGAGCTGGGCGTGCATCACATGAAGCCGGACGGAATTCGCGGCCTCGGCCGCCTTTACTTCCGCACCAGCTATGGACAGAACGTTCTGGCTCACAGCCGGGAGGTTGCCACCTTTGCCGGGATGATTGCCGCAGAAGTTGGCGCGGACCGGGATCTTGCAAAGCGCGGCGGTCTGCTTCATGACATAGGCAAGGGCATTGAGTCCGATGGTGACAGCAATCACGTGGAACTTGGTGTGGAACTGGCAAAGCGAATCGGCGAGGATCCGATTGTGATCAATGCCATTGCCGCGCATCACGGTGACGTACCGCACAACTCTGTGGAGTCGGTGATCGTCCAGATTGCAGATGCTCTGTCTGCTTCACGGCCGGGCGCGCGGCGGGAAACGCTGGATAACTACATCAAGCGCCTGGAGAACCTGGAGCAGATTGCCGTTGACTTTGACGGCGTGGACAAGGCGTATGCCATTCAGGCCGGCCGCGAGCTGCGAATCATGGTGGATCACAGCCGGGTATCTGACGGCGAGGCCAAGAACATCGCCAAGCAGATTGCCAAGCGAATTGAGAACGAGCTGCGGTATCCGGGCCGGATCAAGGTCACGATGATTCGTGAGACGCGAATTGTGGAGTACGCACGCTGAAAGGGGAGTTCCGTCTCCTCGCCATCGGAGACGTCATCGGGCAGGGCGGCATGCGGGCGCTCGCTGCCGGTCTGCCCGGCCTCATCCGGCAGAGCCGGGCCGATGTCACGGTGGTCAACGCTGAGAACGCTGATGGTGGCTTTGGTGTATCGCCGGAGCAGCTGTCCGTGCTCTTTGGCCTGGGGGCTGACATTGTCACCACCGGCAACCACGTCTGGGACAACCCGGACGCGCTGCGCATGCTGGCAGAGGAACCCCGGCTCCTCCGGCCCCACAACTACCCCCCGGGAAACCCCGGAAGCGGCCTGGCGCTCCTGGATCATCACGGAACTCCCTGGGCAATGCTCCATCTGCAAGGCAGGGAACACATGGCTCCTATAGACTGCCCCTTCCGCGCCAGTGATGACCTGATGCGAAGGGTCAGCCGCCACGGGAAACTCTGCTTTGTGGACTTCCACGCGGACCTGCCTCTGGAGAAGGAGGCGCTTGCCATGCACCTCGATGGCAAGGTCACCGCTCTGTGGGGAACGCACACTCACGTACAGACCGCAGACGAGCGTATCTTCCCCGGCGGGACTGGCTACCTCACCGACATTGGCGCGTGCCGCACCCCGGACTCCATCATCGGTTTTGGGCGGGACATTGCCGTGGAGCGCCTGCGCACTGGAATCCCGCTGCGCAATGACGTTCCGGACAGCCCGGCCGAGATCAACGGCCTGCTTGTCCGAGCGGATCCGTCAAGCGGTCGCTGCATTTCCATGGAACGAATTCACCGATCGGCCTCCGAGGCCACCGCGTAGAGCCTGTGGGACGCCGCGGGGTTTCCTTGCGGGAGCTCATGGTGCGGCAGCATCCCGGCCTCTCCGCGCAGGAGGTGTGGGCGCGGATCACGGCCGGCACGGTCAGGGTCAACGGCGAAACCGTTCGGGATCCCGCAGCCCGGGTGTCCCAGGATTCCGTCGTTACCGTCCAGACAGATCGGCCGGCCTCCCGGGGAGAATACAAGATCGGCCCGATCCTGGATGAGCTTGGCCTGGACGTGCAAGGCCGGGTGGGACTGGACGCCGGAGCAGCGTCGGGGGGTTTCACCGCAGCTCTTCTGCAGCGAGGAGCATCTGCGGTTCATGCAGTGGATGTCGGGTACAACCTCATTGACTACCGGCTTCGACAAGACCCGCGCGTGATCCTCCACGAGCGCTCCAACATCATGGACATCAGCAGCCTGGAACCGCTTCCCCGCTTTGCCGTCTGCGATCTCTCGTTTCGGTCACTGCGCGGCGCCGCAAGCCATATTCTCAGCATTCCCCGAGTGGACTGGCTGCTGGCCCTCATCAAGCCGCAGTTTGAGGCGGAAACCCAGGAGGTTCCGGATGGTGGAGTGATACAGGATCCCGCCCTGAGGGAAGCCATAGTGGACCGCACCGTTTCCTGGTTGGGGAAGGAAGGTCTGGGCGTTCGAGACAGGCGTTGGAGTGCGCTTGCCGGCAGCAGCGGAAACCTGGAGTGTTTTGTGCTGCTTGTCCCCGCCTCGGATTGAGGTCTCAGCCACCTCCGGCGTAGAAGTCGCTTCTTGCAATCGGGCGTCCAACAAAGATCCCGTCCCCGCTGAGATAGTCAATGCTCTCACCGTCAATGAGGATCTGCACGCGCTCCACGGTGCTGAACTCGGTAGCGCTGAAGACAATCTGCTGCAACTGGGCAAGGAGGCCTTCCACGCCCAGCGGATTGAAGCGGAAGGACTCGTTGAAGTTGAGGAAGGCAACACCGTCTCGCACCCACGCGCCGAGCAGGCTGACATCCTCCGGGAGGAGGTTGAGCAAACCGCTACTCAGCTCGTCCCGCGTTGGTCCGGAAATCAGGGCGGAGATGGTGGCGGAAAGCGGCGCGTCCACGTAGCTGACCTCGCGCTCAACGGGAATCGGCTCAATCAGTCCTGTGTCATTCACGCGTATGTAATAGAGGCGGCTTGTACGGGTCCGGGTAACCGGCTCGGTGACCGCCACTTCCTGTACCGCTGGGTTCGGAGCGGGATTCGGAGACGGCGCCGGTGGGGGACTCGATTGCGGCTCGCTCACCGTGTTCGGCCGCGGGCTGGTGCTTGGCTCCGGCTGCGGCGTGGTCTGCGATGAGCCGCTTGTCTGCGGAGCGGGCCGCGGAGCAGGCTCGGTGGCCGGCGGACCATCCTGTGGCAGCGGATCGGTGAAGCGAATACCCGGCTCGGTGGCCCCCGGCTCATCTGCCGCGTTGTCTTCCACCGAGCGCCCCGTACCTGAGGTGTCCGGTGTGTCGGCTCCGGTTCCTCCACCAAAACGGCGCGCTATCACGTCCCGGAGCTCTGTCTGCTCCACAACCGTAGTGATCTCGTTCCGGTTTGCGAGGTAGAGCACCAGGATAAAGAGAATGACTGCGATCCAGAAGAGAACGCCGAGGGATGTTGATTTTCGAGTCCGGCTTGCCATGGCTGCTGTCTATAGTTTCGGCAGCCGGGGGGCCGAATTTGACAGCGCCGGAAGCCGGCACCTATCATCTTGCTGCGGTTATGCAGGAATTCAGCGGGATAGCGGTATCTCCGGGCATCGGGATAGGAGTTCCATGGGTACTGCGTTCCGGCGGGGGCGTTCCCCGATACTACATCGCGCCGGAAGCGGTGGACTCCGAGCTGGCACGGCTTTCCCGGGCCATCTCTGGCGCGCGTCAAGGCATTCTGGAGCTGCGGTCCCGAAACCTCGGCGGCGAGCTGGCATTTCTGGACGCACACCTGCTGCTGATTGACGATCCGGAGTTCACCGGACAGATAGAAGAGCGGATCCGGGACGCCCGCATGAATGGCCAGCGCGCGGTGTCCGAGGCGGTCTCCGATGCGGCCGGCAAGCTTGAGCGGATTCCTGACGACTACCTGCGGGAACGCGCGCTTGATCTGCGTGATGTGGGCAAACGCATTATCCGCGCGTTGCAGGGAGGCGGTTCCGGCTCCTCGCTTCAGATTCCGGATGGCTCCGTCCTCATCGCCAATGATCTGATGCCCTCCGAGCTGCTTGCGCTGGACCGGCGTCGCCTGGTTGGCATTGCCGTGGAGCGCGGTGGAAAGACCAGCCACACCGCAATTCTTGCCCGCGCATTTGAGATTCCATCGGTCATGGGAACCGTCGGTGCAGTCTCCAGCCTTGGAGAGGAATCCACACCCGTCATAGTAGACGGGAACCGGGGCCGACTCTTTGTCGATCCGGACGAGAAACAGATCCGTCGCTACGAGGTCATTCAGCGCGCCTGGCGCAAGCGGGAAGTCAGCCTGATGAGCCTCAATGATCTGCCGGCCGAGACGCCGGACGGCAAGCTGGTACAGCTCAAAGCCAATATCGAGCTCCCGGTGGAGGTGGACGCCGTGTTGTCCCACGGTGCAGACGGGATCGGATTGTTCCGAACCGAGTTCCTCTTCATGCAGCCGGGAGACCTCCCGGACGAAGAAGAACAGTTCACCCAGTACCGCAGCGTGCTGCAAGCAATGCGCGGCCGGCCCGTAACCATCCGGACGGTAGACATCGGTGGAGACAAGCTCTCACCCCTGATGGAGGCCGGCGAGGAGGCAAACCCCATTCTCGGCTGGCGTGCAATCCGCTACTGCATCTCGCATCCGGAGGTGATGGAAACCCAGCTCCGCGCTCTCCTCCGAGCTTCTGTCTATGGCGAGCTGCAGATCATGTTCCCCATGATTTCCGGTATTGAAGAGCTCAACCTCCTGCTGGACATTCTGGACGCGGTTCGCGCCGCCCTTCTGGCCGAAGGCTACGCGGTGGCAGACGATGTTCCGGCGGGAATCATGGTTGAAGTGCCAAGCGCAGCAATGACGGCAGATATCCTCGCCCATCGCAGCCGATTCTTCAGCGTGGGTACCAACGACCTGATCCAGTACACCATTGCGGTGGACCGCAGCAACGAGCGTATTGCGTACCTCTACCAGCCCTTCCACCCCGCCATCCTCCGGACGCTCCAGCAAATCGTTGCGCACGGCCACCGCTCGGGGATCCCGGTAGCCATGTGCGGAGAGATGGCGGGAGATCCCGTGTCTGCCGTGGTTCTCCTCGGCCTCGGCCTGGATGAACTGTCCATGAGCGCCTTCACCATCCCGGAAGTAAAGCGGATCATCCGCTCGGTGCGCCTACAGGAGGCGGAGGAGCTGGTCGGGCGCTTGCTGGACCTTCGTTCCTGGCGGGAAGTCAGTGATGCCGTCCAGTCATTCCTGGGACCCCGCCTTGACGCAGACGTCCTTCAGGCCTGAAAACCTCACCATGCCGGTATCGCTCCCCCGCGTTGTCCTTGCGGGGCGCCCCAACGTGGGCAAGTCCACCCTCTTCAACCGCCTCCTTGGCCGCCGCCGCGCCATCGTCCACGCCACTCCCGGCGTCACGCGTGACATTTTGGAAGAGGAGGCCACCTTCGGGGGAGTGCGGGTCATCCTTGCAGACTCCGGGGGCGTGACGGCGGAAGAGCTTCCCTTTGCGCTGGAGGTCCGCCGGCGTTCAACCGGCGCATTGACCGGCGCGGCGGTGATTGTGTTTGTTGTTGATGCCACTGGCATCACCGGCGAAGACCAGGACTTTGCGGATCACCTCCGCCGTTACTCGGAGCGCGTAGTGGTCGCAGCCAACAAGGTAGACCATGACTCCCGAGAAGCCCTTGCCTGGGACGCCGCGAGCTTTGGGTTTGAGCCGGTAGTGGCGGTGAGCGCAGAGCATGGGATTGGGATTGCGGATCTGGAGGAGGCGATCTGCGCGCGCCTCACACCAGGCGCCGTCCCAGTCGAATCTTCCGGGACCGGGCAGTCTGCAGAACTCCCGGATGAAGGCGAGCAAGCAGTCCTTCGACTTGCCATTCTTGGCCGACCCAACACGGGCAAGAGCACCCTGCTCAATCGTCTGGTTGGCGAGGAGCGTTCCATTGTATCCGCGCTTGCCGGCACCACGCGTGATGCAATCTCCGCTCGCTTCCAGTTTCGCGGGAGGCAGATACAGGTGGTGGATACTGCGGGAATCCGCCGCCGGGCCCGCGTGCGGGATGACCTGGAGTACTACTCCGTGAACCGAGCGCTGGCCGCGATAGACAACAGTGACGTAGCCCTCCTCATGATTGATGCGGTGAACGGCCTTTCGGACCAGGACAAGAAGCTTGCCGGACAGGCAATTCGGCGCGGGGCATCGTTCATATTTGTGCTGAACAAGTGGGACCTGATCCCACGGGTCGGGAATGCCGTTCAGGCCCACACGGATCGTCTGCGCTTCCTCTTTCCGGGGGTGGACTACGCCCCCGTTCTCCCGATCTCCGCACAAAATGATGCGGACTTTGATTTCCTCCTGACGCGGGTTCTGGATCTGCAGGCCCAGGCAACGCGGAGCATTGAAACCGGTCCCTTCAATCGCGCACTGGAATCCTGGGTGACCCGCACACCGCCTCCCCAGCACCGGAACAAGCCGGTTCGGATCCGCTACGGCCTGCAGACCGGTACCGTACCGCAACGCTTCCGGGTCTACATTTCTCGCGGGCGTCCTTTGCCGGAGGCCTATCGCCGTTACATCATCAACAATATCCGGCTTGATTTTTCCTTGCATCACGTCCCGGTGGTGCTGGACGTCAACAACGGCGGGTGAGCATGTACCGCATCGGCGAGGTAGCCGAACGCCTCGGCGTGGGTGCCCACGTTGTCCGGCACTGGGATTCGCCGATGCTGTCCGGAACCCGGGACGCAGGCGGGCACCGGCGCTACACCGAGCGAGACGTGGAGCTGCTTGAGCGAGTTCAGGTCTACGTTCAGCGCCGCGGATTCACCGTGGAAGGAGCATGGGACGCGGTTGCCGACGATCTGCTCCGGGACCATCGGGAAGGGGAGCTGCTGCGGGATCTGAAATCCGGGCTCCGGCAGCTTCTCCACCGTTCCCTTCGCATTGCCAGCGAGAGCGCGGGTCGGCCGCTTTTGAGCGTGAACCTCACTCGCGTGGAACCCGGCGAGGAAGAAGAGCCCGATCAGCTTCGGCTAGGCCCCGGCGCTGCTGAGCTTCACGGCACCATTCTCCGAGTTCTCCGGGCTGGGGATAGGCGTGCAACCGCCATCTGGCCACCCGATGCAGAGCACAATCTGCCGGTAGCGCGGGATCATGAGCGCGCAGCCGCGTCCTGGCTGCGTGCCCGGGGCGGCGGCATCGGAGTATTTGTGCGTCGGGGAGGTCCCGCCACCAGGCAGGGTCTTCACGCCAACTGGCCCGTTCTGCTCGTGCCGGGTCCCCGCCTTGTAGAGCTTCTCCCCTGCTTTGAAACTCCCGATACTGAAGAAGATGTGTTGTCTGATCCCTGGCTGGCACGGTCCCCATCGCGGATTCTCCTTGCGCTCCCGCACACTGTTGCGTTCCGCGGGCCTGATGCTGTTACTGAGCGCAGCGCCGGTCCTCCCGCAGCTCCGCTCACAGGGGTTTGATCATGCGGACAACCACCAGGTCCGCAGTCGCTACGCCCAGCTGTTGACCGAGCCCGTTGATGAGGTTGCTTCTGTCCAGCCGGTGGTTGAACGCCAGGCCGGAATCCCGGAAGAGGTCCGAGTGGAAGTGCAGACAACCAGGGATTACCAGTACATCGTGTTTCGCAACGGTTCTGAAGGGAGCTTCCCGATGCTTGGCCCGGGAACGGTTGCCGTTCGTCGTCTGCGGGCAACGGGTGAGGTTGATCAGTACAAGGTCTTCCTCAGGGGACAGGAAGAGTTCTTTGTGCGGCTCCGCCCCGGAGCTGACTGGAACGGGAGTCCCCGTACGCAGGTGGAACTCGTCCTCGCCGGAGTTCCGATAATCGCTGCACAGCCCGGGGGTGGAATGCCGCTCCCAATCGCGTTCCCCGAGCTTCCGTACTTCCCGATGAGCGGGCTCACAGAGCTGCTTGCGTCCCGGATTGACCCCTTGCTCCTGGATGCAGAGCCAGCAGACCTGCCACTTCGGCCGCTTCTGCCGCCCGCTGACCTGCGTGCTGACCCTCGCCGCGTTCCGTTTGAGGTGTATAGGGTGCTCGTGGAGACCGGGCGGCAGACCTTTACGCTCAGCACCACAACCAGATCGTGGACCGGCGAGACCGGGCTGCGGGATGACGGAACGTGGTACGCAACACTTGCCATCAACGGCGTCCGGCTGGACCTGATTGACGCAGTAAGCTTGCCTGTCATTGCAGACGAACCCGTGGTAACCGTGTCCTGGAGCCGCGCCCTCGATTGAATCGGGCTCCACAGGGGGCTATCCTTCGCCCAACATGAGACGTCTGCTGCTTCTGCTGCTTGCAGCCCTGTGCACCCTGCCACTCGCCGCCCAGCTTGCTCCGGAGCAGCTTCTCCAGGAAGCCATCCGGCTCCAGGCGGATAACGATCTGGACCTTGCGATCAGCAGATACCGGGAGATTCTCCGGCGTTACCCCACGGATCCGCTTGTCCCGGAGGTGAATCTCCGCCTTGGTGCAGCCCTGGTTCAGCAGGGAAGCTACCGTGACGCCATTGCCCTTCTCCAGCGCCTGTCCGCGCCCGCATCAGCACCTCCGCTTGTGAGCTACTGGCTTGGCAGGGCTCACCTCTCGGCAGGCAGTCCTGCTCTTGCCGTCCCTGCCCTGGAGCGATATCTGGAACAGCAGGACCTGCAGGTGCGCCAACGGGAGGATGCAACACTCCTGCTTGCCCGCGCGCTCAGTGAGTCTGGAGAGCGGGATCGAGCATTGTCTGTCCTTCCCGTGCAGCCCCAGACCGTGGCCACCCGGGAGCTGGTTGCCGCTCTTCGCCTGGAGGCGGGGGATGCGGTGGGAGTCCTGCAACTTCTCGGCGCGGGGCCGCCGAGCCCACGACTTTCCCTGATTGCCGCGGAAGCAAGCAGATCCCTTGGGCAGACTGCGGATGCTGCTGAGCAGTATCGGGAGGCAACAGCCTCGGGAGAGCCCGGAATCGCGTCGCTCGCCTGGCAGCGCTTGTACCAGCTCACCCCGGATCCCGCGGCGCGTGAGGCAATCCTGCTTCAGGCGGAGCGTGATCTGGCAGCCGAGCCCTCTTCGCTTGCGGCGTTGTGGCTGTCGGTTGCCCAGGATGCGGTGGCCCGCGATGAATCCGAGCTCGCGGCATTCTACCTGCGGCGTGTTCTCACCAGCTCGCCCCCGGGCGCTCGGCTGGATGCTGCCCTGGTCCTCAGTGAGGTGCTCCGGCAGAACGGGCAGCTTGCCGAGGCCCGCCGGGTTCTGCATGACCTGGAGCTGGAGCAGGCCAACGCAAGGCTCTCGGCGCAGCGAGCGGTGCTGGCTGCCCAGGCCGGTGACTGGTCAGCGGTTCGGGATGCGGTGACCACGGCCCCGCCGATACCTTCTGAGGATTCACTATCGGTCTTCCTTGAGTACTACAGTTTGCAGGCAGAGTTCCGCCTCAACTCCGCGTCCGTCACGGCCGCTGCCGTTCGGTCCCTTCTGGATCGCGCCAGGGGAGGTCCAGCCCACGGTGCAATCCTGGAACTGGCAATCAGCGTCGCCGCCCGGGACGGCCAGACCGAGCGGAGGATCAGCCTGCTGGACGAACTGCTCACGGTCTCGGGCGCGCGTATGGATCGGCTCGCCGAGCTCCTGAGCCTGCTTGCGTCCGGGAATGAGTACCAGGCAATCCGGGCTCGTGGTTCCACCTTTCAGGAAGCCTTGCGTCTGCCGCCCGCGCCCTCGGCTGAGGCGTCCGCTCGCCTGTCACTGGCAAGCGCAGAGCTTGCCCTGGGTGCTCCGGAAGCGGCGCTTTCCTACCTACAGGACTTTCCGGAGTCCGCGGCATCGGCGGATCGGCGTACCTCAGGGTATCTCACCGGCCTCTCCAGGATGGTGCAAGGCAACCGCGCGGACGGGATCAGCGCGCTGGAGCCGGTGTTCCGGCAGAGCAGCAGCGACATTATCGGGCAACAGGCGGCTCTCCGTGCCGCGTTTGCTGCCGCTTCACTTGGCCGGGATGCAGAGGAGTACTTCCGCGCCGCGCTGGCGAGTAGTGCGGACCTCCTGACGTCCTTTGAAGCCGGCCTGGCACTGGGTCGCTGGTTCGCCCGGACGCGGGAATACCAGCGTGCCGCACAGACTTTGATATCACTCGCGTCGCACCCCGCTGCAGCTCAGCGTCGGCCGGAGGTCATTGCCGCCGGGATAGAGGCTGGCCTCGCGCTGGAGGCCGCTGGCAACGCAGAGACCGCGGTGGAACAGCTTTCCGCCATTGAGGCTACCTTCCGCGGGGATCGTAGAGCTGGCAGGGCCTTGCTGGAGGCCGGAAGAATCAGCCTGGACAACGATCAGGCGGCCGAGGCGTCTGACTTCTTCTTCCGCTATCGCCAGCAGTATCCCGGCGCGGAGCAACAGGATCGGGCACTCTTCCTTGGTGCTCGTGCGGCCGAGGCGCTTGGGTCCAGCGGGGAGGCAACTCTTCTCTTCGGACAGCTCGTGGACCGGTTCCCCGACAGCAGCTTCAGACCTGCGGCGCTGGTGGAGCTTGCCCGGCTGCAGGAAGAGCGGGGCGAGGTGCAGGCGGCGGTCGCCAGCCTGTCCGAGCTTTCCTCCCGTTACCCTGACCTGGCGTCAGAGGTCAACGCGGATGCTCGCTTGTCCGAGCTTGCCCTGGTGCTCGCGGGCTTTGACCGGCGGGAGGCTGAGCTCCTCGTACAGATTGACCGCGGAGCAGCCAGCCGCAATCCGGAGTGGAGAGCCGCAACGCTGGAGCTCGGGAACCTGTTGATCCTGGAAAGCATCGTGCCATCACCAAACCTTGCTCGGGCGCGGGAGGAGCTGACTCGCCTTGCGGCTGACTCCTCGGCTCCCGCAATGGACCGGGCAAACGCCAGGTTCCTGCTCGGAGAACAGCAACTTCGGGAAAACGCTCCGGCTGAGGCGGCGGAGTCATTTCTCACTGCCTTTGAGCTGGCGGGAGGGAGCGGCGAACTTGCTGCTCGGAGCCTGCTTCGCGCAGCGCTCGCCTGGCGGGATGCCGGCCGGTTGGCTGAGGCGCGGATTGCGGCGGAGCGGATCGTGGACCTCTTCGCCGGGAGTGCCTGGGCATTGGAGGCACAACGCTTCCTGGAGGAAATCTGATGTTCGCCATAATGTCTTGCAGGCGCGGAGTTCCGCGCCGCAGAAATCGGGTGCATGGTGCGGGTGCAGTACTGCTGGCGGGCCTGATGCTCGGCCCGATCGTGCTTTCTTCTGCTCAGCAGGTCCCGGTGGGATCCGGGCCGGAGTCGGGCGAAGAAACCCCTATTGTCCTTCCGCAGATTGCAATTCCGCTGCAGCCGGATCTTCCGGTGGTGATTCCGGTTGTGGAGCCGGCAGGGGCATCTCCCGATTCGGTGGGTCTCGCGCTTCCGGACATTCTCATCCCGGAACCGGAGATTGACCTTGCGCTGTTTCTCCCGGATTCCGGTTCCGGCGCAGTTGGTGGGGGCGGCCAGGTGCTGGTGAGTGGACGCCTTGGGGGCGGGCTCTTTGGTCTGCTGGCCGGGTCTATAGAAGTTGCCCGATTCGGAGTTTCCCCGCGCTTCCGGATCACCTTTGACCACCGCAGCACCAATGCAGCGATAGCCGGCTCGGAGGTACAGGAACCGGGAACCGCATGGTTCCAGGGAGCAGATGAGCTGTCGCTGTGGCTCAACCTGCAACCGCCCGTCGGGAGCTCGGCATACAGCGCTGAGTTCACCGCAGATTTTGCCAGCCGCAGGCGGGGAATGCAGGGCCTTGGTGGAGTCTACGCAACGGAATCCCGGCTGATTGCCGGCTCTGCGGCAGGATCCATCCAGCCGGATCCGTTGGTGGTGATTGACGCCGCGCTCCGTGCGGCGGATATCGGACGCTTCCAGGCGCTCATCGGGAGCAGCGAGGTGCCTGCCGACGGTCGGACAGACCTCACCGTGGAAGCGTCGGCGGGCCTGGACCTGGAAGCCCTACAACTCGGGGTTCGGGGTTCCTACGAACTCCGTGCGGCACGCTCCAGCACAGGAGCACCGCCTGCTGCCAGCCTGTTCCGGGTTGGCGCGCGGCTCGCACTGAACCTGCCAATCCCGGTTCTGCTCTCCGGTGAAGTGGACGGACTCTGGGAGATTGGTGCTGCCAGCGGCGCCTCCTACCCCTTCCTGGTTCAGGGAACAGCCTTTCTCGGACAGACCTCCGTGGTACTGGACGGTGGCCGAATCATTGATCTGGGCACTGAGCTGAGCCGAGTTGACACCGAGCTGGACGTCCGGGAGCTCTGGCTCTCCGGTCCGGCACTCGCGGAGCGGGACTACTGGACCCTGGGCACGGAGATTCAGTCTCCATTGCTGGAAGGACTTGACCTCGGCGTTGGCCTGCGCTTTCTGTCAGCAAATCAGCTGCCCGCTTCCGGGGCCTGGGACCCCACGGTCGGCCGCTACACCCTGGAGTCGTTGTCCGGAAATCGCTTTGAGACGGACCTGCGTGTGGCGTGGTTTGCGGGGCCTTCCCTGCTGTTGGACGCAGGGGCGCGGTCGGTTCTGGGGGAGCGTGGCTCAACCGAGGCGTCACTTGAACTAGGCGCCGGGGTGGAGTGGGGAGTTGCCGCTGATCTCCTGAGGCTCCGAACCGACATTTCGTTGCCGGTTTTTGACAGTCCCGAGGTCCCGATCCTGGATTTCCAGTTCAGCCTCGGTGGAAGCGGTGAAATGGCGGACGCACCGGTTAGCGCCGAGATTCTGGTGGGGGATGTGTTGGGTCTTGCCATTCCCGGCGGGCGTGCGCTTGTTGGCGCAAGCACGGAGGCCGGTCTCCGCGGTCGCGGCTTCTCCGTGGGGCTTTTCGTGGATCTCGGGCTTTAGGAGCGGGGGCACAGAAATGCTCGGACGAATTCTCACAGACGGCGGTCCCATCCTCTGGGGCATCATCCTGCTTTCGGTGATGGGTGCCGCGATTGTGGTGGAACGGCTGCTCTTTTTCCGGCGCACCGCGGTGGATGAGGAGAAGCTCATTGATCGGTTGCGTGGAGCGCTCTCTCAGAAGCATTACAACGAGGCGCTCGCCATCTGCGATACCGCCACCGCGCCGATTGCCTCTCTGGTTCGGGTGGGAATAGAGAATCGCCACCGGGAGCCCGCGCTCATGCGTGCTGCCATCTCCGACCAGGCAAGCCTGGAGATTCCTGCCCTGGAGCGCTTCATTCCGTTCCTGGGCACAATTGCGCACGTTGCGCCGCTCCTTGGGCTGCTGGGTACCGTGACCGGAAACATAGAGACCTTTGGCGTGCTTGGCGGCGCCCCGGAGGTTGCCGATCGGGCTGCGCTCGCTCGCGGAATCAGCGAGGCGCTGGTGACAACGGCTGCAGGAATCATTGTGGCTATCCCGGCTGTGGCCTTCTACAACTATTTTGTAGCGCGGATCAGTCACGCCATCATCCGCCTGGAGACCCGAGCCGAGCAGTTGATGGGCCTGTTTGAACCGGCACCGGAACCGGAAAAGTGAAGAGCAACCTCCGCTCCATGAGCAGAGCCGATCTTGTTCCGCTGGTGGATGTGGTTTTCCAGCTGGTGGTTTTCTTTGTGTTGACCGGCAGCCTTACGGTCGCTAGTGGCATCCCGGTGGATGCACCGGAAGCCACAAGCGGCGAAGCGCTTCCGACGATTCCGCTGGAGATCGTGGTCACTGCTGACGGTAGCATCTCCGTTGATGGAAACCCGCTGGAACTGGACGCGCTTGTGCCGTACCTGGATGAGCGCGCGCCCGAAGCGGCGGTGTTTATCAGCGCCGACCGACGCGTTGACTATGGTCGCTTTGTGGCGGTTATGGACGCGCTTCGGCTGGGGGGATATAGCGATATCGGGCTCCGCACTCGGGAGCGCACGGAGGACCGCTAGGTATGGGACTGCAGGCCGGTGCGGGTTTCTTCCGGCCCCTTGACTCACCGGACCCACGAGCCGGGCGGCGAGTGCTCATCTCGGTTGGAAGTGCCGTGGTGCTGCACGTTCTGATTATGGGGGCTGCCATCCTGTACCAACCGCCGGACCAGGTGCTTCCCGAGGTGCAGCTCCGCCTGGTGGATGGCGCAAGCATAGAGCCCCAGGTCACTCCAATGCAGACGGAAACACCTCCGCCCCAGCCACCGGAAGAGGCTCCAGTCCGCACCACCGAACGCAATGCGCAGTCTGCAGTTGTTTCGGGCAGCCAGGCGCGGGAACGGTCCGAAGGCGGACCGGAGTCCCCACAGCCCGCACCAGAACCGACCGGGAGGCAGGCGCAGAACCAGGGTTTCCTGGACAACCTCTTTGCGCAGAGCGCTGCTGAAGCCGCCGCCGACGCCACCACGGACGCACCATCCCGAGAAGAGTTGCGCGCCGCCGCGGAGGCCGGGGTTGTGGGCGACTCAAGCTCAGAGCCCACAGATGCTGAAGCTGCTAACGCACCTGATGCAGCCACCAACCTGGCGAATCGAATAGATCAGGCGGCGCCGAGCGCATCACCGGGGAGCAGCGCCGAAGAGTCGTCCCCCGGGACCGCAGCTGAGTCCTCGCCGGGAGTCTCAGCGGGTACCGCAGACTTCTCCGGTCGGCGCTTAACAGACCCCGACACCTTTGCCGGACTTCGGAGCTTGCAGCTGCGGGATCCCGGCCTTACCGGACAGACCATTGCAATCCACTTTAGGATTGAGCCCAGTGGCTACGCCGAGCTCCTTCCCGGAGTTCTCCCCACCGGCATATCCACGCTGGATCAAGCCCTCGACAGTCTCTTTGGTAGGGTGCTGTTCACCCCTTCAGACGCCTCGGGCGCTGTCAATGGAGTCCTTACCCTATCGGTGGACGGATAGCAATCCCGGGATAGGCAGACTCTTCAAGGTGGCGTATACTTGGGATCAGACTGTACCTGGGGGGGGATCATGCAGTTTCTTCTGGGCGACGCCATCACTCTTGGCGTTGTTCTGATAGTGCTCGTTGTTTTTCGGATGAGCGATCAGAACAACCGTACACTCAACAAGGTCCGAAAATACGCTGAGACCGCTCGCAGCGAGCTGGATGCGGTAGTGGAGCAGCGCGCTGCTGCACTTCGCGACATTGCCATTGAGGTGGATGTGCACCAGCAGGCTGCTCGGGAGGTTCTCAAGCGCAGCGCTGAAATTGAGTCGGACATGGATTCCCGGCTCGGGCACGTGAAGGTCATTGATCAGCGCCTCTCCGAGTACGACGACTCCCTCGGGCGGCTGGTGGAGATGACCCGCCGCACAGATGAGAATCTCAGTCGGCTGCAGGAAGAGTCCGCCTTTGTTGACGAGGTCGGTAGGAAGCTCCGCGATACAGAGACACAGCTGTCCTCATTGCAGGATCGCCTCCATGGGATCGTGGAGGATTTCAGCAACCGGAACCAGGCTGAGATTGCGCGCGTCAGCGATGAGTTTGGCAGCGCAGCCGAGGAACGCTATCGGAGTTTCCTTGAGCAGGTAGATAGCGCAGGCGCGTCCCTGGACCAGTGGCAGCAGGAGTTTGACCGGCAGGTTCGGAACTACCAGCAGCGCTTTGCGGACACCGAGCAGGAGTACACGGAGCGGATCCAGCGGATTGCCGCCGAGGCCGAGCAGCTTGACGGCAATATCATGGCCGAGGTTCGTGGTCGGATTGACGCGCAAGCCTCTGAGCTGGACAACCAGCTTTCCGGCGTCCAGACCAGGCTTGAGCAGGTGGAAGAGCGGCTGATTGGCCGTGCTGATGCCATCAACGAGCGGATCGGCGGACTGTCCGGGAGCCTGGACCGAGCCACCGAGGAGGTGCAGCACCAGGTGTTCGCGCGCCTGGAAGAACGGCTGCAAACCTACGAGGCAAGCGTCAATGAGCGCCTGGACAGGGTCTCCACGGTTACCTCGGACATTGACTCGCTGGAAGCCTCCCTCACCGAGTCCCTGCACGAAGCCGAGTCCCGCGCACAGTCCCAGCTGGACGAGGCGGTTGATTCACTCCGCGTCCGCTATGACGATGAACAGGGCCGCATTGACGAGCAGATGAACGGGCTCCGCGAAGGGCTGGACCGCATGCAGACCGAGCTGGACAGCCTGACCTCCGACAGTGGCGAGCGAGCCTCCGCCCAGCTTCAGCAATTTGAAGAACGCTTCTTTGCAGACCTCGGAGAGCGTGCGAGCAGCTTTGAAGATGCCATCCGGGATACCCACCTGCAGTTTGACTCGGAGCTTTCCAACCTGAGCGAATCGCTCCGGGGAGAAGCCAGAGAGTTGCAGCAGCGGCTCTCGTCCGAGTTTCGCAGCACCTTCAGTCAGGTCCAGTCCGGGATCACCTCCCAGGTGGAGAATCTCGGGCGGAGCGTGGAGCTCCACGAGCAGGACATTCGTGTCCGGCTTGAGCAGGCGGACGAGCTGGGCAAGCGCTTGGAAGAGCGAGTAGAGCAGGAGTTGAGCGACGCGGGCGAGTCTATCCGACAGGATGCGCAGCGTAGGCTGCAGGCCTTCGGTGAGCGTGGTGAGCAGCAGGTGAAGGCCGCCGAGCAGAAGCTGAATCAGCGAATTGCAGATCTGCTTTCCCAACTTGGCGAGCTCGAGTCCACCGTTGCAGACCGGGTCCGCAACTTGAGCGAGGATGTGGATGGACTCCGGCAGTCCGTAGATTCCCGGATTGAGGCCGCGCGCAAAGAATCTGACGCAGCGGTTGCCGGTGCGCGGAGCGAACAACTTGCGGCCCTGACCGTGCTGCGCGGCGAACTGGAGGAGCTGGCAGGGCAGCTCAGGACTGACACCGAGGCTGACCGCGGCCGGGTGAAAGACGAGCTTTCACAGATTGAGCAGACGATCACAGACCTCACCGAGACGGTGGAGACCGTGAGCCAGGATTCGGTGAGCCGGATCAGTGCCGCGCATCGGGATGCACAGGAGAAGGCTGAAGAGATGGCGCGGCGACTGGAGCGCGCCGGTGCAGACAAACTGCAGGAGTTCCGGAGCAGTGTGAGGGAGCTTCGGGAAGAGCTTGAGAGTACCCGGGCACAGTCCTTCGCTGACTTTGAGGAGCGCAGCGAGAAACTCCGGGGAGAAATCAAGGGTATTGAGAAGCGCCAGCGCGCCTACGTCAGTCAGACCCGCCTCTTTGAGCGCGCGGATTCCCTCAAGGAAGAACTTCGGGCAGACGTGGAAGCCGCCCGGCAGGAACTTACCCGGGTGGATCAGCAGCGTGGCGAGCTGAAGGAGCTGGAAACGCAGTTCCAGCGGGTGAAGCGCCAAGGCGACGAAGCTGGTCAGAAACTGCAGAAGTTCATGGGTGAAAAGCGGCGGATTGACCTCATTGAAGAGGACTACCGAAGGCTGATGAGCCTGGGCCAGCAGGTGAGTGTGAAGCTGGAGCAGGTGACCGCCGCAGACGACCAGTTGCAGGAGATGCAGGTAGCCCTACGCCAGCTCAACGAGCTGGAGCAGGACGTGCAGACCCGCTTCACGGCTCTGGAAAAGAAGCAGAACGTCCTTGACGTCACATCGGACGGAATTGGCAAGACCTTTGATCAGCTGCAGAGCATTGAGCGGCAGATCGGAGAGATCCGGGGTTCCCTGGATGATCTGCCGGACCGCATCACCACGTTGGATACGCAGGTGAAGCAGCTTGAGCGGGGCAAGGGCGACGTTGATCGGGCTGTTCGGGAGCTTGGAAACATCGACCAGACCGTTGGCGATCTGGAGAAGCGCATGACCGAGCTGCGGAACTCACGGGAATGGCTTGCCCGCACAGAGAGCAGGCTCAACGAGCTTTCCACTCGCGCGGACGAACAGCTCAACCTGCTTGGAAGCCTGATGAAGGCCGGACCGTCAGCGCCGCGGGACAGGAGTACCGCGCCGCCGGAGAGCGCGCGGGAGATGGTGGTGAAGCTCGCACAGCAGGGCTGGAAGATCGATGACATCGTTCGCGCCACCAAGATGGCCCGCGGTGAGGTGGAGTTGATCCTGGAGTTCAGCCGGAGCGCCTGAGCACGAGGTCCCGGTTCCCGAGAATCGCACATCCGCGCAAGCGCGCGCCCCAACGAATGCGCGCCTGTCCGAATGGGCGCTGCGGGAACTGCTTGTCGCCACCGGCTCCTATCGGAAGATGCGGACCGGCGCAGTGAAACCAGCGTTCCAGCCGATGGCGATGAGTGAGGTGTCAGACCCGGCCAGACGAAGGCCCGCGGCACCGGCTGGCGCGATGTCTTCCTCCTCGCCGTCTTCGTTCAGCGGGAGCGGCGCTGTCGGCGCCCAGCTTGTTCCGGTATCTGAGCTGGAAACGAGACGCAAGGAGCCACTCCCCGCATCCGGGTATGCCAGGACCCATTCCGCGTCGCCAGCCAACACCGCCAGGCTCGGCGCAGGCTCAACGACATCCAGCTCTGCCGGATCCGGTGACACTTCGCTGAATGCAGTTCCGTCCCCGCTGCTCACCCGGATCGGTGTGCCCCCGCCATCCGCCGGGTCAAGCGCCGCGGCAATCACCAGAGCGCCGGTATCAGCAGGCGTTGCTGAAAGCGCCAGTGTCTGAGGAATCCATTGCCGCTCGCCGTCATCGCCGGCGCCGTCAATGAAGTCCGTCATCCCCGTTTCGGTCCCCACAGGGCTGTCGCCGAGCTGAATCAGGCGCAGCTCGTAGGTTTCGCCGATGCCGTCTCCGCCATCTGCGGAAAGCACATCCACCAGAACCGCAACCCAGGTGTTTCCGTTCCATCGGGCCGCTTGGGTGACTAAGGCGTTGGCCGCATCGTCAATGGCAACCGGATTTGTCCAGGCGCTCCCGGTCCAGCGGCTGTAGTATAGCACCCCGTCGTCCGTGGTGGCGGAGCTTCCGTCTTCCGAAGCGCGCGCAAGAATCACCAGGCTCCCGCCGCTCAGCTCATCATCTCCCACCAGAAGGACTTCACTGAGCTCCCGTCCGGATAGCGCGGCCCCCGGCGCGGGCAGGTCCTCCCACGTTGGTTCGCTCGCTGTTGGAATCAGGCGCGCAAAGCCCAGCCCAGCTTCCCCCTCCTGCAGGTATGCAACGTGGGCAGCAGGGTTCCCGTCAAGCCGCGCAAGGACCAGGTCTGCGCTTCCCGCGGCGCCGGAGTCTGCGCTCAGGGCGAGGCCGATTTCCAGCCAGTCCAGTGTCTCCGGCTGATAGCGGTAGAGGAGGGGATCTCCGGCGTTTGCCGCCAGAGCGTATACACCCTCTGCCGCAGACGCAGCGCCGGGGTCCAGGGCTAGTCCGTGGAGCACGGTTCCCAGGGATACGGGTGTCTCCCAGGCCTGGGCTGTGTCACCGCGCCGCCCAATGACCGCTGCACTGAGGGGCCCCTCAGCTCCGCTTCTGGGATCCACAATGCTCACCCGATAGAAGTAATCCCGGTTCTTGTCCACAGAGCGGTCAATGAGCTCGGGGTAGCGGGTGCTTTCGTAGAGGGCGGGCTCGGCGTCCTGCGATGTGGTTCTGTAGATTCGGTACACCGGTGAGCCGTCGATTTCTTCCCAGGATAGTTGGACCTCCGCGGTCCGGTCCGTGGATGCAGTGAGCCCGGTCACTACTCTTTCTCCAGCGACGGGTCCGAAGAATGCGGTGCAACCTGAGAGCCAGAGAATCCCGAGGATCAGCGGCCCGATGCCGTGACGGGAAACCGTGTTGGTTGGTCTTTGGCGCATTAGAAGGATCCTCCACCCAGTCCGATGTCCGCGCTGAACTGCAGAGTTGGCGCAAGGGTCTCGGTGTCATCGCTACCCGTGAAGGTTGCCAGTGGATTGGTGAGCTCTCCGTTCGGCGGCCCAAAGGTCTGTCTGACGCTGAGATTCAGTGAGAAGGTGTCAAACAGCGAGATACTCACCGAAGGGCTTACGATGCCCGAGAGGTCACTCAGATTTGCCAGCACCAGCACGGAAAGACCCACATCGCCGTCAAGGATCCCGGAAAGTGATATCAGGCCAGCGGCATAGTGCCTGCCAAAGTTCACCAGGTCTCCGGTAGCAAGATCCGGTGGCGGCTGGTATCCCTCCGGCTGTTCAGATTCCTCCGATATTACGGCGCCGTTGTCCCCCGGGTTCTGCTGCAGGCGGGCGGCGGCGGCCAGAACCTCCGGAAGTGGAACCGGCCCCTGAACGGAGGCGAGCTCTCGGCGGTATCCATCCGCATTGCGGAAGTACTGGGTAACAGTGGTCAGGGAGAGCTCCTCTCCAACGTCCCGTGTTGTGCGTGCGCCAATGGTAGCCGAACCGAGAACGCGGTCCTCAATCCGGTACGTATCCAGGACCAGATCCAGCCCATCGTCGGGATCGGCTGTTGCGGCTGACTGATCATCGCTCACTCGGACAAAGTTCCTGTCGCTTCCATACGAGAGCACCCCTTCCCCAAAAACGTCCCACTGGCCAAAGGTTCGCGTGTAGGTGGCAACCAATCGCGGTGCTAGTGTTCGCTGGTAGTACGCGCCAACCCGCGCTTCTCCGTCCAGTAAGAGAAAGTCCACCCGAGGCGCAAGAGCCGCGTCCCAGGTTTCCGCTCCGGTGTTCAGGATGAGATAGCCGAGTGCGCTGTTTCCAATGCCAAACGGATAGTCCACCTTCAGGGAAACCGGACCTTCCCGGTCCGCCTCCGGGTCTTCCGGATCAATTGCCGTCAGGTTCACTACGTCAGCAGGGCTGAAGAAGAATCCAACCCCCCACTGAATGGTGTACTTACCAATGCGGTAGAAGACCCGGTCTCCGGTCTGGAAGTCTGAGAATAGCTCATCCACTCCCAGGCTCAGGCTGACCGGGTTTCCCAGGCTGCCGTCTTCCGCCTCGGTCTCATCCTCCTCGTCATCCTCGTCTGCAGGCCCAAGGTTGATGATCACGTTTCCACCGGCGTCTACAATCACCTGGTCACCATCTTCGTTCTCTTCCAGGCTGAAGCCGGCCGGGAGAGCATCTTCAACGGCATCGTCGGTCAGGAGGGCGGTGAGATCCACGGCATCGTCCCCGCCGCCGGACTCAATGGTGAGTTCTCCGTAGACCCGGAAGTCGGCCTCCGGCCGTGCGTCAAAAAACAGCCGGGAGGAGATCCTGGGGGAGAGACTGTTGGAGGGATCAAGAACATCAAAGCCGCTGGTTCCCACCGCATCCCAGGTCCAGCTGTTCCCGATGCTTGCGCTGAAGCGCCCGCCCCACCGGAGCCCTTCCTCCCGTGTCAGCAGGAGCTCGGCCGCATCGCTTCCGCCCGCGCTCCCTTCCGGTTCCTCTATGGTGTCAATCAGCGAACCCCCGTCATCACCGCCGCCAAAGGGGTCCGCAAAGGGATCGGAAAACGGGTCCCCAAAGAGGGGACCGTCAATGGGTGCACTCTCCGTCTCAGACTCAGCGTCTCCCTGCCCGGCTTCAGAATCCTGAGCCGCGAGCGGAGTGCCCACGACAAGGATGAGAGCCAGGAAGGCTGGGAGTGCGCGGGCAGGCGTCATCAGTTGTTCACACGCTCAAGGTAGGCCTGCGTAAATACGTAGTCTGGAATCGCAGCTATGGACGGATCCGCAAGGGTGACCTGTGTCTGCTCTCCTTCATTCAGGTTGTCCACAATCAGAAGCTGGGACGGCAGGAATCTGCCCCCAACACTGACGTAGCGGGGGAAGAAGAGCGTCCGCATCAGCCGGCCGTTCACGCTGAAGTTTTCTTCCTTCAAGACAATCGGGCTCTCTACGCTCACCCAGATTCTGGTAGAGGCGTAGGTTGCATCATCGCTGGTCGCCTCCAGGTCCAGAATCCAGGTGTCAAAGCGGCCTAGGCTGCCCCGCTCGTAGCCGACCACGTCATACTCGCTAGCGTAGGTCAGCTGATTGAAGTCCGCGTTCTGCGCGTCTGAGTCCTGGACATTTTCCTGCAGGCTGGTTCGCTCAAAGCGCCGGGCTTGCGGATCATAGAACCAGACGTTGTCCTCAATCTGCAGGTAGCCCTGGCCGCGCTGGACCTCCGGGAGCAGAATCAGGAGCACAAACTGGTCGTTCCGATCCCGCCGGAACAGCCGGGCCTGGGTGACGCTGCGCTCTTCACCGGGGCGCTGGCTGACGATGGTGTACTCCGCGGAGAAATCGGTGTTGTCAAAGTTGGCCGCAGCGTCTATCTGCTCAAGAATGCTGCTGGTGTCCAGGCCCTGCGCCTGAAGACCGTTCCCGCCAGACATGGCCAGCAGAATCATCAGCGTCGCCAACAGGATGGGAAAGCGCTTCTTTGTTGTCATAGTGGTTCTCTATCCTCCAATGCCAGGGTGTAGGGGTTCTGTAACCCGCCGCTTTCGGGCGGGCAACTAATGCACGGATCCCAGTGCCTCAACCGGCGGCATCATTACCGCACGGCGGGTGGGGATCAGCGCGGCAAGCACTGTCAGCGCGCCGACAACGGTGAAGTTGAACAGCACCTGCAGGAATTCCAGCCGGAATGTCAGCCGCCCGTTGCGCATGAGAAT
The DNA here is from genome assembly GCA_964591085.1 of uncultured Spirochaetaceae bacterium. Classification (GTDB taxonomy): domain Bacteria; phylum Spirochaetota; class Spirochaetia; order DSM-27196; family CAZPXH01; genus CAZPXH01. The sequence goes on from CAZPXH010000001.1 coordinate 28,681, forward strand.
GAACAGCGGATTGTCCAGCCCGAAGTCAACGAGGCTGGTGATCGCCATCAGCACCCCGGCTATCGCCAGGCCCGCAAACGCTCCACCGAGCGCCAGGAACAGCGCCTCAAAGAGGAACTGCCTGGTAACGCTCACCCGCTGCATTCCCAGTGCGCGCATCGTCCCGATCTCCCGGATCCGTTCAAACATGATCATGCGGAAGGTGTTGGTAATCCCAACCATGATGATCACAAAGAGCACCAGCAGGATGATGAATGCTGCGCCGTTGAGCAGATTCACAATCTCATCAATCTCGGCCAGCAGGTCATTGAGGGTGTAGACCCGGTAGCGCAATCCCTCCCAGGTCTCTTCCTCCGCGTCATCAAACAGCGCTGCAACCGGGTTCTCATCCTCTTCTTCCGTTGCGCGGGGGAAGAGCTGGAGCTCTCGTTGCTGCAGTTCGGCGTAGAAGGCTTCCACCGCATCCGGGATCTGCGGGATCTCTTCCAGGAAGATGCCCATGGTCTGGTACTCACCCGGACCAAGGCCTATGAGCTCGTTCACGTAGCTGATATCAGCGTACAGAGAGATTGAGCCAAACAGCTGCGGATCAAAGCTGATCCCGGCAATGCGGAACTCGCCAACGTTCTGCTGTCCACCGATGGTCTGCAGGCGCAGCAGCACAATGTCTTCCATCTGGACGTTCAGGCGCTCCGCGATATCCGAGCTGATGATCAAACCGTTTCGTTCACCGGCATCGTTTCGGCGCAGCATGTTGTCAAAGCTGCCGTCAAAGAGAACCAGTCGCTGCTGCAGGTAGGTCTCCCGGTCCCAGTCCACGCCCGTGATGTTCTGCCGGAGACTCTGCCCCGCAAAGATCACCTCGCCGTTGAAGGAGCTTCGGCGTGTGACGTCTTGCCACGGGATACCGGATGCCTCCAGCGCTGACATCAGCTCTGAGTCTTCCCGGATCACCTGAAATCTGTCATTCCCGTCAGCTTCAACACCTTCCACAAACAGGTGTCCAGCAAGGATGTTGGCAAAGTTCTCACTGACATTCTGGACAAAGCTACCGGCGAACCCGTTGATGACGGTCACTATCATTATGCCAAAGGCAATCGCGCCACCCAACAGAATGGTCCGCCGGCGCTGGCGGTTGAGGTTTCTGAGCGCTATCTGGATTTCCTGCCACATCTGCGATTACTCCGTGTCTACTCTGTCTGGTCTACTCGGTTTGAATTGCCCGGATCGGCTGGATCCGGAGCGCCAGAATCACCGGGTAAAGGTGAGCAAGAATTCCGATGACGGACACTATTGCAAGCGAGGAGAACAGCGATCCAACCGCCACCTCCGGATGGAGCTCCGGGCCGGCAAACAGGATCTGCAGGAAGGTGTTTGTTGCCTCAATGCCAATGAGATTCAGGATCATCACGGTTGCGCTGCCCACGAGGATGCCGATGCCCCCAAAGATGAAGGTGATGGACAGCGTTTCCAGCAGGAACATTCGCCATACAACCGTGCGGCTTGCTCCTAGCGCGCGCATGGTCCCGATTTCGCTGGTGCGTTCCATCACCGAGATAACCATCGTGTTCATGATGATGATGACCGCCACCACGCCGATCACGATCACGGCGATGTTGAACACCGTGCGGATGACGTCTGCGGTGGTGGCAAAGGGCCCGGCGGCCGCTTCCCAGTTTCCGGCGGTGGCGGCAAGGCCGTTCTCGTCAAAGTAGGCTTCGAGTTCCTCAATGACTTGCACATCGTCATTCCGGTCTCCCAGCCGGAGCAGCAGGTACTGCCATGCGCCACGGTCAATCTCGGACGCGCGCTCCCGAACACTTGTGTCCCCAAGGATGGTGTCCAACTCGTCATCGGCAAAGGTCCGTACATCCAGCTGCTCAACCGGTTCGGTGAACAGATCTTCGTCGGCAAATGGGTCTCCCGCAGAGAGCGGTTCCGCCGCCTCGCTGCCTCCCCCCACTGGGACTCCGAACAGTCCGTCCGCATCCAGGTCCAGGAGGGCGGTTGCCGATTCGTCCAGATCAAAGTCACTGATCCGACCAACGGTGAGTCCCTGCAGGGCCCGCTGGGTATCCGCGTCGAGGTAGGTAATGAATTCTGTGCCAACGCCCTCGGTTTCGCTAATTGGCTCGTAGATGGCTGCCAATGGAACCACGCGAATCCGGGGTAGGCCACCCGATGACACGCTGGTCACGCGGATCTGATCTCCGACGGTGAGCTCCGGACCTTCCACGGATTCCCGAGCCCAGCGGCGGTATGGGTCCGCGATCCCGGTCCACCCCCAGCGCTCTTCAGCCTCGTCCCGGAGAGCACGGCGCATTCCACGCTCCATTCCTTCAATCCGGTCACGGCTGACCATCACGCCTTCCTGTCCGGCTGCGAGGTACTCACCGTCCAGGACCTGGACGTTGTCAAAGGTCTGGGCGTAGCTCCCTGGCTCAATGCCAAACAGGAGGCTGAACGCGGTTCCGTCTTCTCCGGAGAACCGGTCGTCATCCAGCCGGAGTATTCCAAATGAGGTAATCTGGGGGGTGACGCTCTCCACTCCCGGAATGGATTCCGCAAATTCCCGGACGTCAGCCGCGTTGGGGATGGTGGGTGTTGGCTCAATGCCCCCGACGGACTGCACGCCAAAGATGCTGACCTGCCCATCTGCAATTCCGCTCACCATTACGTGGGCGGTGTAGTTGTCGATGAAGGCCCGCTGAATTCCAAGCGTGGCGGTGTTGATCAGGCTGTTGCCGACAATAAGCACCACCACGCCGAGTGCAACAATCGCACCAATGATGAACGTCTTTGCGCGGTGCTGCCAGAGATTGCGCACCGCTATCCTCAGAAGTACTGGCATCTCAGCTCGTGGCTGCGCGGGTCGCTTCCCGGCGGGAGTTCTCGGTTACAAGACCGTCGTGCAGCCGGATCACGTGATCCGCAAGGCCGACGATCGTGCTGTCGTGGGTGGAAAAGATAAAGGTTGTGTCCATGTCACGGTTCATGTCCTTCATCAGCTCAATGATGGCTTCTCCGGTGACGGAGTCCAGGTTTGCGGTGGGCTCGTCCGCAAGTACTATCCGGGGCTTGGTCACCAGAGCTCGGGCAATCGCAACACGCTGCCGTTGCCCGCCAGAAAGTTCGCTGGGACGGTGTGTTCCCCAGGCAGCCAGCCCAACCCGTTCAACGAGATGATCAATCCACTCCCGCGTTTCGGCGGAAGGGCGCCCGGAACCGAGCAGTACCGGAAACTCTACATTTTCCCGTACGTTCAGCACCGGGATCAGGTTGAAGCTCTGAAAGATGAATCCGATTACATCGTGCCGAAGAGCGGTGATCTCCCGGTCGCTAAGGCCGCTTGTCACCGTGCCCTCAATGCTCACGATTCCCGCTGTCGGCACGTCAATGCAGCCAATCAGATTCAGGATGGTGGACTTCCCGGAGCCAGAGGGCCCGGCAATTGAGATGAAGTCACCGGCTTCAATGCTGAAGCTGACACCCTTCACGGCGTGGACCTCCGTGCTACCCAGCGGGTACGTCTTGTGCACGTCCTGCACTTCAACAATCGCCAGATCGGACCTCCTTTCCCTCGCCTCATAAGGTACGGAAAGCTAAGGCTTGAGCATAGCGCCCGGCGGCGGGTTGCACCCGCGTGTGCAGAGCCTGTACGGCTTGACAGCGCCAAAGGGCCTCCATATTTTGACAGTCGAATCCCAATCGAAACGAGGGCCTGATGTCTGACCTGACGCGCGACCCCGAATCCGTCGCCGACGACGCGTCGCAGCGACCGGAGGACCAGGAGGCGGTTCCGCAGAACGGCAACCCCGAGACGGTCTCTGCAGACTCCCAGGTGGACAGCACCGCGGATGCGGTCACGTCCCGAGCCACCGAGACCGCTGATGCCGCTGTACCACAAGCGTCGGCATCGGCGGACGCCGAGCGACGAATCGCCGAGCTCACGGAGCAGCTGCTCCGGATGCGAGCGGATTTTGAGAACTACAAGAGGCGCATGGATCCAAGGTCCATCGAGCGGGGAGCAATCTTCCGATTGATGGCTGACCTGCTGCCGATTATTGACGATTTTGAGCGTGCAATCGCGTTCTCGGCGGACTCCCGGGACTTTGAGGCGTTCTATGACGGAATCGGCGGCATTGAGCGAAAGTTTGTTGGAATGCTGGAGCGGAAGTGGGATCTGCAGCGCTTTGAGCCCACGGGTGAAGAGTTTGACCCCGAGCGGCATGAAGCGTTGATGTCCGAGCCCAGCACCGAGGTGGAAGTACCCACGGTTTCAGAAGTGTTTCAGCGGGGATACCTGCTGGATGGAAAAATCCTGCGGACCGCACAGGTGAAGGTTTCCATGCCGGAAGCCAGTTCGCAGGAGTAAATTGCAGTTCGGAAAGGTAGAGCAGTATGGGACGGATAATTGGTATTGATCTTGGAACCACAAACTCCTGCGTAGCCGTCATGGAAGGCGGAGACCCGGTAGTCATCACCAACGCGGAGGGCAACCGGACGACGCCTTCCATAGTGGCGTTCACTCCCAAGGGTGAGCGCCTAGTCGGCCAGCCGGCAAAAAACCAGATGGTGACCAACCCGGAGAACACCATTTACTCCATCAAGCGCTTCATGGGGCGGCGCTTTGGAGAAGTCACCGAGGAGAACCGAATGGTTCCCTACAAGGTGAACGAGGATCCAGGCGGGGGTGCACGCGTTCAGGTTGGAGACCAGCAGTATTCGCCGCCGGAAATTTCCGCGGCAATCCTGCAGAAAATGAAGAAGACCGCGGAGGATTACCTCGGCGAGTCGGTCACCGAGGCGGTGATCACCGTTCCCGCGTATTTCAATGATGCGCAGCGTCAGGCCACCAAGGATGCTGGAAAAATCGCGGGGCTGGAGGTGAAGCGCATCGTCAACGAGCCCACCGCCGCCGCTCTGGCATACGGGCTTGGCAAAGAAAAGTCGGAAGAAAAGATCGCAGTTTACGACCTTGGTGGTGGAACCTTTGACATTTCCATTCTGGAGCTCGGCGACGGCGTCTTTGAGGTGAAGTCTACCAACGGGGATACCCACCTCGGTGGTGACAATTTTGACCAGCGGATCATCAACTGGCTGGTGGACAGCTTCAAGCAGGACTACGGCATTGATCTGTCCCAGGATCGAATGGCCCTCCAGCGCCTGAAAGAGGCGGCGGAGAAGGCCAAGCGAGAACTTTCCAGCACGCAGCAGACGGACATCAACCTCCCGTTCATCACCGCAGATGCTAGCGGCCCCAAGCACATGAACTATTCGCTGTCCAGGGCCAAGTTCGAGCAGATGGTGAATGACCTTGTAGAAAAAACGCGGCAGCCCTGTGTGAACGCGTTGAAGGACGCCGGACTAGCCGCCTCCGATGTTGACGAAGTCATCCTGGTCGGAGGGTCCACCAGGATTCCGGCAGTGCAGGAATTGGTTAGGGAGCTGTTCGGCAAGGAACCCAACCGAGGTGTTAATCCGGACGAGGTTGTGGCCGTTGGCGCCGCGATTCAAGGCGGAATTCTCGGCGGTGATGTAAAAGATGTACTCCTGCTGGACGTCACTCCGCTGTCTCTCGGAATTGAGACGCTCGGTGGGGTCTTCACCAAGCTGATTGACCGCAACACCACCATCCCCACCAAGAAGCAGCAGATTTTCAGCACTGCTGCAGACGGGCAGACCGCGGTCTCTATCCACGTGCTGCAGGGTGAGCGGGAACTGGCCAACCAGAACCGTACCCTGGGCAAGTTTGACCTGGTCGGGATCCCGCCGGCACCCCGTGGCGTGCCACAGATTGAGGTTGCCTTTGATATTGACGCCAACGGAATCGTCCACGTGTCAGCCAAGGACCTCGGGACCGGAAAAGAGCAAAAGATCAGGATTGAGTCTTCTTCCGGACTCAGTGAGGACGAGATTGACCGCATGGTTAGGGACGCGGAAGCCCACGCAGAGGAAGATCGCCACGCCCGGGAGAAGGTTGAGATTCGCAATGAGGCGGACAACCTGATCTACACCACTCGCAAGACACTGGACGAGTACGGAGAGAAGCTCGGCGAATCTGACAAGATCTCCATCACGGAGGCAATCAGCGTACTGGAGACTGCCCTTCAGGGAGATGACTTGGAGGACATAAAACAAAAGAGCGAGGCGCTTAAGCAGGCCTCCTACAAACTCGCCGAGGAGATGTACAAGTCAGGTGCCACGGCCAGTGGTGCAGACGGTGCAGGCCAGGCAGAGGGAGCGGCCGACAGCGGCGCCGGCGGGGAGGCTGGCGGAAGCGACTCATCCACCTCTGGCGCAGATGACGGCGTGGAAGACGTTGACTACGAGGTGGTTGACGAGGACGAGAAGAATAGCTGAGCAGAGCGTAAGCGAGTCTCATCGTGGCGAAGCGCGACTACTACGAGGTACTCGGCCTGCAGCGGAATGCCTCGCCGGATGACATTAAGAAGGCCTACCGAAAGCTGGCGGTCCAGTACCATCCGGACCGCAATCCCGGCAATGCGGAGGCCGAAGATCGTTTCAAGGAGGCTACCGAGGCCTACGAGGTCCTTGCCGACGAGAAGAAGCGGCAAGCCTACGACCAGTTTGGTTTTGCCGGCGTAGACGGCATGACCGGTCCATCTGGTGGCGGCGATCCGGGTGACATTTTCCGGGACTTCGGCGACATCTTTGGGTCGGACCTCGGTGGAATCTTTGATCAGTTTTTTGGCGGAGGACGGCGCACCGGTCGCTCCCGCGGTAGCGTGCAGCGCGGCAACGATCTCCGCTATGACCTGGAGATTGACTTTGCCGAGGCCGTCTTTGGCACCAGAACAGAGGTTGAATACAACCTTCACACGGTCTGCGACCGGTGCAGCGGAAGCGGTGCCGAGCCCGGAACCGGGCGCAAGACCTGCCCGACCTGTGGTGGTGCAGGGCAGATACGCCGATCCAGCGGATTCTTCTCCATCTCCAGCGCATGCCCCACCTGCGGCGGAGAGGGATCGGTCGTGGATTCTCCGTGCCGGAAATGTCGCGGGAACGGGGTTCTGGACAAGCACCAGAAGGTGGCCATCACCATTCCGCCGGGGATTGAAACCGGCCGCAGGATCTCCATCCAGGGACAGGGAGACGCCGGTCCCAACGGGGGACCCCCGGGTGATCTCATCGTGTTCATCAAGGTCCGGCCCCATGAGTTCTTTGAGCGGGACCACTATGATGTTCACTGCATGATCCCCATCTCCGTAACGCAGGCCGCGCTCGGGGCGGAGATCCTCGTTCCCACGCTGGAAGGAAAGCGGGTCCGGCTGAAGGTACCTGCCGGAACACAGAGCGGAAAACGCCTGCGCCTCCGGAACGAAGGTGTTCCCTACCTGGGCGAAAGCAATCGGCGAGGGGACCTGTACATTACCCTCCAGGTGAAGACCCCTGAGCGGCTCTCCGGCAAGGCAAAGGACCTGATGAAGCAGCTGTCGGAATCCATCGGGGAAGAAGAGAGCCCGCAACCGGTACCCCTCCGCAAGCTGCGCTGATCTCGGATTCTCGTCTCATCCCGGTTCTCACCTCTTCCGATATCAAAAGTGTGGAAGCAAAGCGAATCCGGCGTGTACTCCTTGTCGTCTGTGCGGTTGGAACGGCGGTTGCCCTCTCGGCGCAGCCGAGCACTCCCGCATCCTGGGAGAGCGGACCGGTCTTTCCTGTAGCGGAGTACCGGGAAGGATGGATTCTGGGGGATTCAGACGGTGACGGTGTCGTTGACCGTGCGGTCTTTGTTGATGATGAAATGTTGCCGCTTCGGCAGGCACTCGATTTCAACCGGGACGGCCTGATGGACGACTTCTACTTCTATCGCAACGGTGTCCTGGTCCGCCAACAAGTAGACAGCAACTTCGATGGTGCGGTGGACCTGTGGGTCTACATTGAAGACGGGATCTACATCGCCCGATATGACCAGGACACGGACTTTGACGGCGTGGTTGATTACAGCCGAACCTTCCGCTAGGTTCCGTGCCGGGAATCCGGGTCGTAACCGGCACTCACGGAATAGAGGCAGCAATCGCCTCTGGTGCGTCCGGAACCCTCCTTGTTGAGCGAGATGCGGCCATAGCGCTGATCCGCACGGTGCACGGGAATCCTGGTATCCGTCTTGAGCGCGTTGACCGCTCTGAGCTGCGGAAGCGGAGCGGAATCTCCAGTGCTCGGACCGCCGTCCTGCTCCTAACCGATACAAGCCCTGCACCGGCAACTCTCTCCGGCTTCCTTGCCACTGCTCCCGAGGTTTCGGTCATTGCGGCGCTGGATGGCGTGACAGACGTGGGGAACGTCGGCGCAATCATCCGCTCCGCACTGCTACTGGGTGTGGACGCCTTGCTTCTGCCATCACGGCGAGCCGCTCGCCCGGGCCCGGACATGCTCAGAGCAAGCGCTGGTGCGGCGTCAGTTCTGCCCCTGGTATCGGTGCCCGGCCTGAACCGGGCGATTCTAGACTGTCAAGAAGCTGGTTACTGGGTGATTGTCGCGGATGCCGAGGGCTCGGTGATCCGTCCCCCGGACCTGCCGGCTCGGATACTGCTGATCCTTGGGTCAGAAGGGAGTGGGGCGAGCCGGCTGGTGCGCGAGCGCGCTGACGAGCTTGTATCTATTCCAATGCCCGGGCACCTTCGTTCCACGCACGCAGGCATAGATTCGCTCAACGTTTCGGTCAGCGCAGGAATCCTGTTTCACGTCCTGAGCCAGCGCCCGGCTGCGAGCAAACAGAACTCCTGAGCCGATCAGCCGCCGAATGCTTCAGCGGATGCTGCGGCGGCCGCTTCCCGCGGACCGTAAGCTTCAGTTCCCGCGGGCCATTGCGTCAGCCGGTCAGCCCGAAGAACGTTACGCTGTTCTGCCAGGTTCGCTCTGACAGCTCTTCCACCGTCATCCCCCGGAGTTCCGCGATGAATGCCGCAGTTTCCGCCATGTAGGCCGGGCGATTCCGCTTACCGCGGTGGGCGGCGGGAACCATGAAGGGGCTCTCTGACTCAATCAGCATGCGATCGATCGGCATTTCTCGCGCAGTTTCGTGAAGGTTTTTGGCATTGCGATAAGTCACGTTGCCGGCAAAAGAGATCCACAGGTTGAGCTTGAGTGCTTCCCGCGCAAATTCCCAGTCCTCGCTGTAGCAATGCAGCACTCCACCGCGTTGCGGAAGCTTCTCTCTAAGGATATCCAGCACATCCTTGCCTGCATCCCGGTTGTGAATCACCACGGGCCTGCCCAGCTTGTCGGCGAGCTCCAACTGCCGGATGAACAGCTCTATCTGTGAATCCCGGTCCCCGAACTTCTTGTAGTAGTCCAGACCGGTTTCTCCCACCGCAACTACGCGGTCCAGCTTCACGCCCTGTTCAACGCGGGATTCCCAGTCCTTGCCGGGATTTGTCACCTCTGACGGTGAGACGCCTACGCTGTGATATACGTGCTTGGCGGTCCGAAGGTTTTCGTAGACCTCAAAGAAGTCGTGGAGGTTGTTGCAGATGCTCAGTATCCCACTGACGTTCTCGTGCCGGGCTTCCGTTACCGCAATGAGTTGTTCGATCGGGTCTTCGTGTATCAGCCCGATGTGTGCGTGTGTATCGAATAGCTTCATTCGTGTACCTTTCCCGTGACCGGGTAACTGCAGAGGCGCCGGGTACCGCTGCCAGATATTCCCGCAAGAATAGCGGTGCCGTGGGCCGCCGTCAATCCAATTGACTGTCTAACCACGAAATGGTAGCCTTCGGCGGGAATGCCTTGCGGGTCCGCGGGCAATTCAGCGTTGAATGCCGATACACCTTAAGGGGAGTGACGCTTGCAGGCACAACGGACCAGTCAAGGCCGGCTAACACGCTCACCTCGGCGCGGCGTGCGGAGGACGCACCAGCGGGGTTTCTCCCGGTGGCTGTCCCGGCTTGGTGCCGGCCTGCGCACCATCGGTCGCCACCGCTTCACCGTTATGGTTGTGCCGCATTCGGAGCGGCGCGTTTTCAACATTCAGCTTAACTCGTTTGTGGTGGCTTTTCTGCTGGCAATACTATTGGGGATGGCTGGTGGCTTTGTGTACCTCGCAAGTTCCTACGCCGGGAGCAGCCAGCTGGTCAGCGATACCACCACCGATCTGGACCGCACCCAGGCCAGCCTCGATGAGCTTCTCGTTGAAATTGATGAGCTGGTTCGGATTGCCGGTCTCTTTGAGGGAAGCCTCTCAGACACCCTCAATCGTCTGGACCTCAACGCCCCTACCGGGCAACTGGAACAGACAGTTTCTGTCGGCGACCTTTCAGACGTGGCGAATCTGCAGCAGGTTCGCGATGGGCAGCCCGGTGAAGTACAGGACCTGCAGCAAGTCCGAAGCAACCTGGAACAGGCTATCAACCCCATCAGCGAAATCGGACGCCTGCTTGAGACGCAGGAAGACCTGCTAACTTCCATTCCAACCTACTGGCCCGTCGGTGGACGGAGCCTGGTAACCATGGAGTTTGGTCCCAACGTCCACCCCATCCGTGGCGGCTGGTACATGCACCGGGGGATCGACATCTGGGGACCGTTGGGAACACCTATCCTGGCAGCCGCCAACGGGCGGGTGGTTGATACCGGATTTGATCAGATCAGCGGTTACGGCTTCTACGTCATCATTGACCATGCCTTTGGCTTCACCACCCGGTACAGCCACCTCAGCCGCATTCTTGTGGAGAAGGGCGAGGAAGTGGTTCAGGGACAACGAATCGGCTCTCTCGGAAGTACCGGATTCTCAACCGGGCCTCACCTGGATTTTGTACTTACCCTTGGCGATCAAGTGATTGATCCGACCCGCTTCCTGAAGGTGCGCAACAGCTTTGCGCGCATTTCCCGTAACCGATAGGGGCCCTCTGGTTCCCGAAATGGAATCCAACGTCGTTAACTCTATTGTGGGCGAAGGCTCACACCTGCGCGGGGACTTCAACGTCAGCGGATTGATCCGTGTGGACGGCGACATCACTGGGAGCCTCCGTTCTGACGGCAAAGTTCTCATCGGCCGAACCGGTCGGCTGGACGGAAGCATAGAGGCCCCGGTGGTTGTTGTCGGAGGGGTTTGTCGCGGTGAGATCCGTGCGTCCCGGCAGCTTGTGCTTCTTTCCACATCGCTTGTGCTCGCGCGCCTCTCTGCTGCCAGTCTCGTCCTGGAAGACGGCGTCATCTTTGACGGAGAGGCCCACATCGGCCTTCCTGATCCAGGTGTCGGGGGTTTCCGCGGGCATCGAGATCCCACAGCTTCTGCATCCGGACGCCTGGTGCGCAGCGGCTCCGCGCGGCGATAGGGTTCTGCCATGGCTCGGATTGATGAGACCCGGAATCGGCCAGGCAACCAGACCGGCAGGAGCGGCAGAACCTCGGATAGCAGTGGTCCGGCATCGGCTGGCTCATCCGCTGCGGATCGCGCCCGCCGCTTTGAGCTCAGCCTGGACGGACTCGTACCGGCGCGGCGTAGCGGACGCTCCCTCAATGAGGTTCTTGACGAGGTTCACCGGCGCGGGAGTGAGCTTGCCCGCAATCCCGGCTACGACAACATCATTTCCTACCGGAAATCCGTCAGTGAGTTCCTGCAGCTTGCGGTTGACGCCGTCTACCAGTCAGAGGAGCAAGTGTCTTCTCCGAATATCCTGAAGCAGAAGCGCTACCGTCTGGTCCGGGTCATCAACGAGAAGCTGGATAGATTCGTGGCGGAAGTCCTCGCCGACCAACGGCCCCAGTCGGCACTCCTTGCGGCGGTCAACGAAATACACGGGCTCCTGGTGAACCTCCTGCACTGAACAGCCCTTTGCTTTCCCTTGCGGACAACTCCTGCTACAGTGAGAGTGGATATCATCTAATCAGGAGTGTTGCTTGTCGGTTGAAGCAGACAATACCGTGCGTGCGCGAATCCTCTACTCCGGTGAGGTGGTTTCTGTTCACCAGCAAGCGGACGGAGCGCTGCAGCCTGGCAGCCTTGCGGTTGTTGTCACCCGATTCGGGGACGACCTCGCGAGGGTGATTGGTGTTTGCCCGGCCTGCGATGAGGAAGTCTTCCCCGGACGTCCTGCGGTGGCCGTTGACGAGGAGCAGGATTCCGCATCTCGGGAGATGGAGCGGAGTGCCCGGAGTTTTGCCCTGGACTGCATTGATGAGCTGCAGTTGGCGATGAACCTGGTATCCGTTCACCGCGTCCTGGGAGGAGATCGGATTCTGTTCTTCTTCACCGCGGATTCCCGCGTGGACTTCCGCGGGCTTGTACGAATGCTTGCAGATCGCTTCCACACCCGGATTGAGTTGAGGCAGATCAGCTCACGGGAAGAGACGCGGATGACCGGCGGTCTGGGAGTCTGCGGGCGTGAGCTGTGCTGTGCTTCTCTTGGATGCAAGCTGGCACCGGTCAGCATTCGCATGGCCAAGTCCCAGGGTCTTTCGCTTTCCAGCAGCAAACTGAGCGGCCAATGTGGACGACTCCTGTGCTGCCTTGCCTATGAGAATGACTTCTACCGGGACGCCGCCGCAAGCTTCCCCGCTACCGGTGTGCAGGTTGAACTTGCCGGCAACAACTGGGAAGTTATCGGCCTTGACTACATCAGAAGCACTGTCACCCTCAGGGACTCTGAGGGTAAACGTCGCTGCGTGGACTCAGACTGCTTTGAACGGGTGAGTGCCCGTGAGTGGGTCGTTCACGTTTCCACCGGTATGCTCAGCGAAGACTGACGGACGAGATTCCTGCCATCGCGGCACGGCGTGCTACCGGATCACGTGGCTTCCTGGTACTGCAGCCTGTACAGTTCGTAGTACAGCCCGCGTTCTGCAAGCAGGCTGTCGTGGGTCCCGCTTTCCGCAACTTGGCCGTGGCTCAGGACAATGATCCGGTCTGCGTTCTTGATGGTGGAAAGCCTGTGGGCGATCACCAGGGACGTTCGCCCTTTCAGAACCTCCTCCATTCCCGTCTGCACCAGTCGCTCGGTTTCGGTATCTATGTGAGCGGTCGCCTCGTCCATGACAATAACTGGCGGATTATGAGCCAGGATCCGGGCAAAGCTGATGAGCTGCCGCTGTCCGGTTGACAGGTTGGTTGCTCCCTCCGAGAGGTGGGTATCCAGTCCATCCGGCAGTCGGTTCACAAAGCCTGACGCCTGCACCCGCTCCAGGAGCCCCTGCAGCTCCTCCTCCGGCTTCTGCAGTCCGAGGAGGATGTTCTGGCGGATGGTGTCACTGAACAGAAAGACGTCCTGCTGAATGGGCTGAATGAGAGTGCGCAGCTGGGCCAGCGGAAGGTTCCGGATGTCCACCCCGTCCAGGAAGATGCTGCCGGAATCAATGTCCCATAGCCTTGTGAGCACGGATGTGATGGTGGTCTTTCCGGCACCGGTTGGCCCGACAATCGCAACGGTTTCTCCGGGATCCGCTGTGAAGCTGATCCCTTTGAGGACCGGCTCGCCGGGGATGTAGGAGAACTGCACGTCCCTAAACTGTATCCGCCCCTGCACAGATTCAGGCGCTTCTTCCTTGCCTTGATCGGGAATCCGCTGGACGTCATCCAGCAGCGCAAAGACCCGCTCTGCTCCGGCCATGGCCGACTGCAGGAGGGTGAATCGCTCAGAGATGTTCATCACCGGCTGATAGAAGCGCCGGACCAGGTTGATAAACGCAACAAGGATCCCCAGGGATACTACCTGGAGCGCAAAGGCCCGGGCGCCAAAGTAGATGACAATGGCAATGCTTGTTGAGCCCAGGAGATCCACCAGAGGCCGGAAGACGGCAAACACGTACATTTCCCGGAGATTGGCCTGCGTCAGGTTCTGGTTGTTCTCGCCGAATCGCTCAAGGACGGCGTCTTCCTGGGAGAACGACTGCACAACGCTCATGCCGGAGAAATGCTCGGACAGGAAGCCGTTCATCCGGCTGACCTGGCTCCGCACATGGCGGTATGCGTTGCGGGAACGGCTGCGGAACACGGCAGTCAGAATGATGACCGGTGGCAGTGTTGCTACCGTGATCAGCGCCATACGAGGATTGAGCGCGAACAGGGCTATCACCACGCCCACCATGTAGGCGAGGTCTTTCAGCAGGTTGGGCATAACGTCGGTGAAGAACTCATTGATGGTCTCAACGTCCCCGGTAACCCGGGTGACCAGGCGTCCCACGGGATTGTTGTCCAGAAAGCTCTGCCGCTGCTCAACGGTGTGCTCAAAGACCTGCAGCCGCATGTCCCGCATCACCCGCTGGCCGATCCAGCCGGAAAGGAGTGTCTGGGCAAAGGTGAATACTATTCCGGCGAGCAGGAGACCCAAAAAGATGCGTCCCGCCTCCAACAGGCGCCCGTAGTCATCCGAGCGGAGGTCCTCCAGTACGGAGGGCGGAAGCTCTCCCAGGTCACCGCGCAGGAGAAGCATCTGCCCATCCATCACCGTCACCGTCACTCCTTCCTGCCGAATCCGCTGCAGGAGGTCGGAATTCTCGGGTGCGAGGTAGTACTCCTCGCGAGACAGCGTACCATCGTCCCGCAGCTCTGCCCGCGCCGGTGCGGCGATCTGGTTGGTTGCCGCGGTTCCGATGTAGACGTAGTCACCAATGACCAGGCCGTCTTCTTCCAGGTTCAGTGATTCCAGCCGTGGGCTTTGCGCCTGCACCGCTGGGATGCGGAGCCAGGAAGCGCGGAGATCGTTGTCTACTGCACCCTGCACAACCACCGGAAGCAGGATTTCGCTTGTTGTGGCGGCAAACAGCGCGCCGAGCATGAACAGCGTCAGCAAAATGTAGGGCTTGAGGTAGCCCATGAGCCTGCGGAACACATGCGGGTTGAAGGTGCTTGCTACCGACTCTTCTTCACCGATCACTGTATTGCTCCAATAGAATCTTCCAGGCGCTGGTGCTCCCAGGTCTGTGCATAAAAGCCGCCCTTCTGTACCAGCTCCGCGTGTGTGCCGCTTTCCACTATCGCCCCTTCGTCCATGACGTAGATCCGGTCCGCATTGGACAGGGTGCTCACGCGATGAGAAATCAGGATGGTGGTCCGGTCTGCGCGAACCTCCCGGAGGTGGTCCAGAATCCGCTCCTCGGTTTCCGTGTCTATCGCGGAAAGCGAATCGTCCATGATAAGGATCTCCGGATCCGTGATTACCGCTCGGGAGATTGCCACCCGCTGCTTCTGGCCCCCGGACAGGGTGACGCCGCGCTCACCAACAATAGTGTCGTATCCTTGCGGGAAGGCAGAGACATCCCGGTGGATGGTGGACACCTCCGCCATGCGGCGAACCTCGGCCTCGCTCGCTTCCGGGCGCCCGAAGCGGATGTTTGCGCTCACCGTATCGGAAAAGAGGAACTGATCCTGCGCCACAAGCCCAAATGCGGTGCGGAGCGTGGACAGCTCGTAGTCCCGAACGTCGGTGCCATCAATGAACACCGTTCCCGCCGGCGGATCCAACATGCGGTTCAGCACGTTTACCAGCGTTGTCTTTCCTGCGCCGGTCCTGCCAAGAATGCCGATAATCTCGCCCCGCTCCGCGCGGAGGCCGAGGTTGTGGAGAGCCGGCTGGCTGGTCCCGGGGTAGGTGAGGCTGAGACTGCGAATCTCAATTGCTCCACGAGGTGGCTCGGTCCGTGCATTCGGCGAGGAGACAATCTCCGGCTCCTGACGCATCAGATCATTGATCCGCCCCATGGACGCACTGCCGCGCTGCAGAATGTTGACCGTGAAGCCAGCGCCAATCATCGGCCAGGTCAGCTGGTCCAGGTAGTAGCTGACTGCTACAAATCCTCCAACTGTCAGGCCCCCAAAGATCACCGCACGGCCACCAAAGACCAGCAGCAGCAGCGCAGTGAGGCCGGAAAGAAAGGTCACGAGCGGAAACATCATTCCCCAGGTCATCACCAGGCTGATGTTCCGCTTCTGATAGACGCGGCTTGCGTCGCCAAAGCGGCGGGTGAACCAGGCTTCCTTGTGAAAGGATTTGACAACGCGGCTTCCGCTGAAGACCTCCTGCGCCTGGCGGGACATCTCGCTGAAGCTCGCCTGCACTTTGCCAAAGAGCGGGCCGATGAGCCTCCCGAGCCCGAAGATCACCAGACTGACAAAAGGCAGGGGGATCAGAACCCACAACGCAACGGACGAATACTGGGTCAGCAGGATGGCAAAGATCACAATCGCGGTGACGGTTGCGTCCGCCGCCGCAACCAGGCCCATGCTGGATGCCATTCGCACCTGCATCAGGTCATTGGTGGAGCGGGCCATGAGATCACCGATGGTGTTCTGGGCGAAAAACGCACGCGATTGCCGCGAAAGATGCTGGAACAGATCGCTCCGGATCTCGCCCTCAATTCGCCGGGCGGCGCCGTGGATCCAGTACCGCCATCCCAGGCGGCCAGCAACGGTCAGCAGCGCAACACCAACGATGGACAGTCCGATGAGAGCAATGTCCTCCAGACGGAATCGACCGGACGCAATCTGGTCCACCGCTATCTGGATGCGCCACGGGATCAGGAGCTGACTGCCGCTGGCGAGAAACAGGCTGAGCAGACCCAGGACGTAGCGCCAGCGGTGCTTCCTCATGTAGGGGAAAAGGGCTTTCAGGTTGGCAAGCATGTCAGCGATTACTCCTTCCAGTGGATAAGACGCGCCGAAATGGATTCGCGAGAGTGGTCCAGCAGTTCCCGTACCGCCGCCCGGGTTTTTGGTGGCGCAAACGACGCCACAGGCGCAACCCGATACCTCGGCAGAGCCTCGGTGGCAAACACATCATCCAGACGGCGCAGCCGGCAACCACCGTCCAACGCCACCGCCGTAACGGGAAGGCGCTGGCCAGCCAGCGCAAAGCGCAGAGCTCCGGCCTGAAATTTCAAAAGATTGCCTTTGCGGCTCCGCGAACCCTCCGGAAAGATAACGAGAAAGTATCGGGAATCCACCGATTCGGCCAGTCTTGCTATCCTTCGGGCGTCCTCCGGACCGGGTTGACTGCGATTGACCAATGCCTGGCCCTGCAAGCGGAGAACACGGCTTACAAAGGGGAAGCGCTTCCCCAGTTCATCCTTGGCAACAAACACAACGCGGCCTGGCAGGAGTGCGGAGAGAACAACGATGTCCAGAATGCTCTGGTGATTTGCAATGATTACGCGGCCGCCAGTGATGCGGGACAGGTCCGGGTCCGCTTGAGTTTGAATGCCAGCAATGACCTTTGCGTCCCGCAGCAGTTTGCGGGCAATGTTTCCAACCGCGTCGTATGACCATTCCCGGGCGGCTGTCCGGTTCACCAGGCAACGCAGCAACAGCTCAGCGTCCATCCGGATCAGGCGGATCAGTACCCGGATGATGAGAACGCTTCCTCTCAGCACCGTGCAATGGTATCCGCAAGGCGCCGCTGTTGACAGCGCGGTGGGGCTCTGCTAATTTCCCGGCCTGCCGAAACTTAGGCAGTTGATTACTGGAGGAAGACTTGGCGAACAAACTCTCATCGGCAAAGCGTTACCGGCAGAGCGTGAAGCGGCGGATGCGGAACCGGATTACTAAGTCCACGGTCCGGACCGCGCAGCGCAAGCTCAACGAGGCCATTGCGGCCGGGGACCGGGATACCGCCCTTGCCGAAGTTGCACGCGTGGAGAAGATGCTGGACAACGCAGCCGGTCGCGGAATTCTTCACCGCAACACCGTGGACCGGACAAAGTCACGCCTGCGGCGTCGAGTGAACGCCCTCGCCGGATAGCCCGAAGGGCCAAGCAGGCAATGGCTGAACAAAAACTCACCAAGGCCGACATAGTAGAAGCCATCGCAGAGTCCAGCCGATGCACCAAGAAGGACATCCAGCAGATCATTGATCTATTCTTCAGCCAGGTGAAGCAGGGCCTGCTTTCGGAGAACACCATCGAGTTCCGTGGTTTTGGCACCTTTGAGATCCGTACCCGCAAAGGTCGGCAGCACGCCCGTAATCCCCGGACCGGGGAAACCGTCCAGGTCCAGGATCACGGAGTGGTGGTGTTTCGGCCGGGGAAGGAACTCAAGGATGCCAGCTGGCCCATCCGCCGCTAATCCTCAGACACTGAACACTATCGATCCTTCTGTCAGAAGGCCCGCTATCAACCTTTTACTTTTTGCCGCCTCAATTGTGTTGTGGGCGGCGGCCTTTCCCAACATGCTGTTTCCGTGGGGCCTGTGGCCTCTCGGCTGGGTTGCGCTTGCTCCGGCCGTGCTGGCGCTCCGGCGCTCCACGATGTTGGAGACGCTTATCGTCTCACCGCTGTTTGGCTGGCTGACCTACGCACTGTTCAACTACTGGCTCGGCACCTTCCATCCCCTTGCCATGACAGTGGTGGCTCTCATTTACGCCGGCTACTACCTGGTGCTGTTTCCGGTGCTGAAGCTTGCCGAGCGTCTATTCCCCAGCAATGGCTTCCTGGTTCAGATCGTAATCTGGCTGGCCTACGAGTACCTGCGCACCCTTGGCTATCTCGGTTATCCCTACGGGATCATCGGGTACAGCCAGTATCTCTTTCTTCCGCTCGTCCGGCTGTCTTCCATTACGGGGGTCTGGGGTGTTTCTGCTCTCGTGGTTGCGCCATCCTTCTTTGTTGGCTGGATGCTGGATAGGCCGCAAGCGGGATTCGGGGCCTTTGTGCGGCGGCATCGCGTGGCGGTGGGCGTCTGGGTCGCGCTGCTGGTAGCGGCAATCACCTGGGGTATGGCGACCCGCGTTGACTACAGTGGCGTCAGGCACGTCCGGATGGCGCTGGTACAGCAGAATGTGGACCCCTGGCAGGGTGGAAGCCGCGCTTACCGCCGGTCTCTGGACGCTCTGATCCGGCAGTCGGAAGCCGCGCTTGCGGAGCATCCCGGAATTGAGATGGTTGTGTGGTCCGAGACCAGCTTTGTCCCCGCCATCGACTATCACCGTCAGTTCCGGGCAAACCGTGACAACTGGGAGATTGTGCGCGAGCTTCTGGACTACATGGAGCGGCAGGACGTGCCATTTGTCATTGGCAATGACGACGGGCAGCGCGCCCAGCTTGATGGGGGGAGCTTTGACCGCGTGGAGTACAACGCTGTCCTGCTGTTTGAGGACGGGGATATTGCGGATAGATACTGGAAAACCCATCTGGTTCCCTTCACCGAGCATTTCCCGTACCAGAACCTGCTCCCCGGTGTTCAACAACTCCTTCTGGACTTCGATACCCACTTCTGGGAGGCCGGTACGGAGTACACCGTGTTTGAGTCTCTGGGGTTCCGTTTCTCGTCACCGATCTGTTTTGAAGACAGCTTCGGCTACCTGAACCGGAGATTCGTGAAAAACGGAGCCGAAGTGCTTGTCAACCTTACCAATGACTCCTGGGCCAATTCGGAGACTGCCATGGTTCAGCACGCTGCAATGGCGGTGTTCCGCGCCACGGAGAACCGGCGTTCGATGGTACGGTCCACCAACGGCGGCTTCACCACGCTGATCGATCCCAACGGGCAGATCGTGGACTGGCTCCCGATGTTTAGCGAGGACTATCTTGTGGTTGACGTGCCCATCTACACCGAGGGCACCACCCTGTACACCCGGTTCGGAGACTGGTTTGCCTGGACAGCGCTGCTTGCCGCTGCTGGTCTGCTTGGCTGGGGCGGGATCTGCGCGTTGACAGCCGCTCGGGGCCAAAGGACAATGAGGAAGAGTGGATAGCGAACGCATCCTGGTAGTGGATGACGAACCGATCAACCTCCAGTTCTTTGAGGCGATGCTGGGCAAGCTGGGCTTCACAGTTATCGGTGCCTCGGACGGAGAGGAGGCGCTTGTTCGCGTTCGCAGCGAGCGGCCGGATCTCATCATTCTGGACAACGTCATGCCCAAGCTTACCGGCTGGGACGTGACCCGCCGCCTGAAGCAGGACGAGGAATACGCCGAGTTTCGGGACATCCCTATCATCATGTTCAGCGCCGTGACCGACATTGCCCACAAGATTGAGGGCTTTGAGCTGGGAATTGATGACTACATCACCAAGCCCTTCAACTTCTCGGAGGTGCTCGCCAGGATCAAGGCAGTGCTGAGAAGCCGGGATCTCTACCGACAGCTTGTGCGCAGGGAGCGTCGCCTGTCGTTGATTGACACGTTGCACACCTCGCTGGACTACTTCACGGCGCACTTGCGTACGCCCTTTGAGGACCTGCTTGGAGAGGCGCACGCGCTGGATCCTGAGCAGCCAGACCAGGTCCAGGAGTTTCTGGCGCGGGTCATTTCGGATGCGGAGCAGACCCTTGCCGCCATTGATGCGCTGGAAGAAGAAGTTTCGGATCTGAAGGCACGCGGTGAAGGGATGAAGGCGGAAGAAATCACGCTGACGGATCTGGACGACCGATACGTGAAGCATTTCAACACCTATCGTGCCGCGGAGCTTCCGCTGGACCTGGAAGCTGAAGAGCGGGTGGAGGGTTAGACGGTGAAGCTGACCGAAGACAAGAAGAAGGCTCTGGAAGAGTTTGCTGCCGGTCGGCGCTTGTACAACATGATGCGCTTCAAGGAAGCCCTCCCGTACTTCGCGCGCGGGATACAGCTGGAAGGTAAGGAGAGCCCGAGCGGCGTGTACTACGCACGCTGCAAGGCCTACATTGAAAAGCCGCCCCCGGATGACTGGGACGGCGTGTTCGAGCAGAAGACCAAGTAGTGGCAAGACTCGGACGAGGACGAAGGAAGCAGGTTCCCACGGCTGTCCAGGTACGGACCCGGTTTGGACCGCGGACCCGCGCGGAAGGAATCCTGCGTTTCTCCCGGTCGGTACGAATTGAGGGTCAGTACGAGGGCCGGATTGAGTCCACCGGTGTGCTATACATTGAGGCAGACGCCGAGGTTCGCGCGGAGGTCCGCGCAGACATGGTCATTGTCGCCGGGACGGTGCGCGGTGATATCCACGCGGACCGCAGTGTTGAAATGCTGTCCGGCGGTGCCATTTACGGAAATGTGCGCACCGGTCGGCTCCGCATTGCAGACGGCGTGGTCTTTGACGGGAAGTGTGAGATGATTCGCGGAGACGATCCGGTGGACATCTTTGCGTCCGGTCGTGATGAGTTGAAAAGCGGTCTGGTTACCTACTGATCAGCCGTTCGGGTTGACACCGGGGGCATAGCTCCCTAGTTTAGGAAAAACTCCGCTGTCTCCCGGAATCATTGTTAGTTCGCTCCGGCATCCCGCCGGGGCGTTGGCGGGTTCGTAGCGCACGTACCACCCTCTGGAAAGCGCTGCGACGTATAAGGACGGATACTGAATGGACACCCAAACCCAGCTTGATTTGAACGATCGGGGAAAACCGCGCAAGGGCACTGAGGCGGCCGGCGATACCGAGGCAAATGCCCCCCGGGATTCAGGCGGAGAGACAGCGGATTCATCGCCACCGCCACGACGGAAGAAGAAAATCCGCGTCGAACTTGTAAAGGATAACGGGTCGGATGAGTCCGCAGCCGAAGCGGCGCCGGCCGACGCTCCTGCAGCGGAGACCGCGGGCGCCGGTGAGGCGGAGCAATCGGATCAGGCGTCTGATGCCGGCTCCGGGGAGTCTGATGCGGATGGCAAAGGCGGGAGCCGAGGGAAGCGTGGGAATGCCTCCCAGCACTATGAGGCCAGTCGAAACGGTCGGGGCAAGCGCAAAGGACCGAGCAAGGACGAGAAGAGCCTTTCGATCAACGAGCTGACCTGGATGAACATGAAGGGACTCCGGGACTTTGCGGTTAGCATCGGAATTGCCCAGGAACAGGCAACTTCGCTGAAGAAACAGGATCTGGTCCTGGCAGTGCTGAAGGCACACACGGAGCGAAACGGCAGCATCTATGCCTACGGCTCCCTGGAGATTCTGCCGGACGGGTATGGCTTCCTCCGCTCTCCGCAGAACAGCTATCTCTCTGGCCCGGACGACATTTACATCTCACCGTCCCAGATTCGGCTGTTCAACCTCAAGACCGGTGACACCGTGTACGGCCAGATCCGCCTGCCCAAGGACGGCGAGCGTTTTCCGGCAATGCTGCGGGTGGAGACCGTGAACTTTGATCACCCGTCGGTGGCTCAGAGCCGGATTCCCTTTGACAACCTTACCCCGCTGTACCCGGACGAGCGGCTGGATATGGAGACCCGAAACGGAGACATCTCCACCCGGATGATCAACCTCTTCAGCCCGATCGGAAAGGGCCAGAGAGGCCTCATCGTTTCTCCGCCCCGTACCGGAAAGACCGTTCTGCTGCAGAAGATTGCCAACGCCATCACGGAAAACCATCCGGAGGTCTATCTCATCGTGCTGCTCATTGATGAGCGGCCTGAAGAGGTGACCGATATGCAGCGGAACGTGCAGGCAGAAGTGGTGTCATCCACCTTTGACGAGCAGGCCACCAGACACGTGCAGGTTGCCGAGATGGTGCTGGAGAAGGCACGTCGGCTTGTGGAGCACGGCAAGGACGTGGTCATCCTTCTGGATTCCATTACCCGTCTCGCACGTGCCTACAACCAGACCGTTCCCACGTCCGGCAAGATCCTTTCCGGTGGTGTTGACTCCAATGCTCTGCACAAGCCCAAGCGATTCTTTGGTGCGGCCCGGAACATTGAGGATGGCGGAAGCCTGACCATTGTTGCCACTGCCCTGATTGAGACCGGAAGCCGAATGGACGAGGTCATCTTTGAGGAGTTCAAGGGCACTGGAAACATGGAGATCAACCTGGACCGCAAGCTCTCCGACAAGCGTCTCTACCCGGCAATCAACATCAAGAAGTCCGGAACGCGGCGGGAAGACCTCCTGCTGGGTACAGAAGAGCTTCCCAAGGTGTGGATCCTCCGGAAGGTTCTCAACCCAATGGACGACTCGGAAATTGTTGAGCTCCTTATTGACCGGATGAAGAAGAGCAAGAACAATGATGCTTTCCTGCGGTCGATGAACGCGACCCCGATGGACTGACTGAGGACGTAGCGAAATGAAGAAGAACATTCATCCCGAGTACCGCACCGTTGTCTTCCGGGACACCTCCACCGGTACCTTGTTTCTGACCCGCTCAACGGCGGCGAGCAGCAAGACCGTCACATACGAGGACGGCAACGACTACCCGGTCGTAGACGTGGAAATTACCAGCGCATCGCATCCCTTCTTTACCGGGAAGCAGCAGCTGGTTGACACCGCCGGCCGGATTGAGCGCTTCCGCCGGAAGTACAACATCAAAGAGTAGGCTCCGGGCGACGGATTCGGGCCCAGAGCATCCAGCCGAAAGCCGCAAGAATTGCAAGCTGTGGGAGGAGATCTCCAATCGCGAGGTAGGGGGTCCACATGCCGCGGGCAACGGTTACGTCTGTCACAACCACTCCGTGCTCAAACATCGGCAGTTGGTCACGGAAGCGGCCGTCCGGCTCCACAATCACCGTAATTCCGGAGTTGGTTCCCCGCACCAGTGATCTGCGAGTCTCGATCGCACGGAACATCGCTGCCACCAGGTGCTGACTCTGCGCTCCCTCCGAGCGTGACCACGAGTTGTTGGTCAGGTTCAGCATCAGGTCTGCATCCCGGAGGACCATGTCCCGCACCACGTTGGGAAACCCGTCCTCAAAACAAATCGGCGTGACCGTGCGGACCGCCCCGCTGGATCCGGGGAGTGAAAACACGGTTAACCGCGGACCCGTGGCCCATCCGCCCCCCGGCAGGCCAACAAAGGTTTCCATGAAGTAGCGCATCGCAACTGAATCGCGGAATGGAACGCGCTCCGCAAAGGGAACAAGCTGGCGCTTGCCGTACCACTCGGTCACCCGGCCGCGTTCCAGCTGCACTGCTGCGTTGTAGGCAACAAGCGGCTGTACCTGTTCCACGAGGGGAACACCGGTGATCAGCGGTTGTTGGAGGCTGCGTGCAAAATCCCGAAGCGTATCTCCCTGCGGAAAACGGTCATGAAAACTGCTGTCCCAGGGATAGCTGAGCGCCGTCTCACTCCAGACCACAACGTCCGGCTCCTGCGGCAGCGCAATGCGGGTGAGGCGCATCAGCTCGGCGCTTGCCTCCACGGGGTCTCCTTCCCAGGCATCCGCGTTGTGCTGAACCAGCCCAAGCCGGATGTCGCTTGACTCCAGACCGGCCAGCCGGTTTGCGTCCGCGGCCTGGCCCGCCAGTCCAAAGAGCACAATTACCCCGGCCGGGAGCAGGAAGGGAGCGGCGGACGCCACCAGCCTGCGCCAGTCGCGCTCGCGGTCCAGGTAGCACCGCAGCCCCTCCAGCAGCCCCACGTTCACCAGGATTGTAACAAATGAGACCGCCCACACCCCGGCAATTGAGGCGGATTGCAGGAGCGCCGGGAACCTCGCCAGGGGATAGGCGTGGAGTGCCCAGGGATAGCCGAGGAAGCCTACGGACTTCAGATACTCATAGCCAAGGAGAACCAGGGCAGTGACCAGACTCCGCTCGCCCGGCTTAAGGCGGAGGCTCCACCAGAGGATCTGGCTGAGCAGGAAGTGATACAGCATATAGCCCACTACCGTTCCGCCAAGAGTCCACACGCTGAACTGCTGGAAGAACAGCAACCAGTAGCTGGTGAGTGCCGTGGACATGCCCCCGTAAACCATTCCCAACCTCCGGGCGCTCCTGAGATCAGGAGCCTGGCTCAGTGCAAGGAGGAGGGGGACCAGTGCAACCAGCCCGGGAAGGGGCAGGCCAAGGAGTACCCAATCGTTGGGCTGGGCAATTGCCGTGAGAGCGGCAGAAATCAGGACGTTCAGCACGGGCATTGACCTTACCACGGAGCGTGACGCCGATTCATGGAACCCGGGACCCGGTTCCGGGGGAATGAACAGAAAACAAATCGGTGGTCACACAGAAAACAAACAGACCAGTGTTGTTGTTATACCGGAGAGTCAACATGAGGTACGCAAGCGAGCAGGCACATCGGTTCCACCAGGATTCCTTCGGAGAAGCGGCGGAGCAGGTGGTTACCGTCCCTGGCGTGATGTCCCTGCTGGGCGAGCACTGCGAACCGCTTGGCGGAAGAGTGCTGAAGGCCTCTCTCCCATGGAACGTCACCGTGGCGCTATCCAAGCGCGCGGACAACAGCCTTCGATTCATCTCGGATGCGTTCCGGGATCCAAAGAGATCCTCGCTGTCCAATCTCAAGTTCAAGCGTGAGGATCGCTGGGCCAACTACTTCAAGGGAGTGCTTTCCGCTATCCACCGCCGTGGATTTGTTGCCAAGGGGCTCAACTTCTCGGTCACCAGCGATCTTCCCTACGGCCGTGGCCTTGGGAGTTCAACGGCGTTGGTTCTTGCCGCAACGATTGCTGTTCGCAACCTCTTTGACTACCCAATGCCGGACTTTGAGCTGATCCGCTGCGGCATTGAGGCGGAGGAGCTGGCAACAGGGCACGCGGGCCTGGTCAGCGAGTACCACGCCGCTCTCAGCTCCCGACCGGAAACAGCGCTACTCTATGACGGCCAGTCCCGCGATACCGACACCATCACCTGGGATGACCCGGAGCTGGCGCTCATGATGATTGACAGCCAGGTCCCGGTCTCCGAGGTGTGGGAGGATCTGCCGGAGCGCGTTGAATCCTGCCGCCAATGCCTGGACTTTGCTCAGCAGGAACTGGGAGTCCGTGATGTTCACACAATAGAGCCAACTCAGATCTGGGAAGACTTTGACGGGATTTCAGAAGGCGAACGGCGCAGGTTTGAGCATTACGTCGGGGAAGAGCAGCGCATCGATGCTGCCCTCGGCGCGCTCGCCCGAAAGGACGGCACTTCGCTGGGGAAGACGCTGCACGCCTCCCACGAAAGTCTCCGGGACCTGTTTGAGGTTTCCTGTCCGGAGATTGACTGGATTGTCCGGCACCTCATGCACGCTGAACTGGTTGCGGGCGCCCGAATCACGGGTCTGGGGAGCGGAGGCTGTGTCACCGCTCTCGCGCCCGCCGAGCACATCCCTGCGATCCGCACGGTCCTCAACGAGTACGAGCGAATCTTCGGGTTCCGTGCCAATCTTCGTGTGGCCAGCGGCGCAGCACGGGCAGACCGGGTAGCGGCAGCCGGCGTATAGTCAACGCATGCGCATACTCCTCACCAATGACGATGGCATCGACAGCCCGGGGCTGCACGCGCTGGAGGCTGCCTTTGGCGCACGCGAAAGCGCAGAGGTCTGGACCGTTGCGCCGGACCGCGAGCGCAGTGGACAGTCACACGCCATCACCATCATGGAGCCGGTGCGGACCAGGAGGCTCGGCGAGAGGCGCTTCAGTGCTTCAGGGACCCCTGCCGATTGCGTGGTGGTAGGCGCAGCATCACTGATGCCCGAGCCGCCGGATGTTGTCATCAGCGGCATCAACCGTGGACCGAATCTGGGCACTGACATCCTGTACTCGGGGACCGTGGCCGGCGCACGCCAGGCCTCCCTCCTGTCTCTTCCCGGCGTAGCAATCTCCCTCGCTGCTTTTCGTGGGACCCTTCACTGGGGCGCAGCGGCCGAGTGGCTTGTTCAGCGAATTGACCTGCTCCGGCAGAAGTGGACGGACAGTTTCTTCTACAACCTTAACTTCCCAAACCTCCCGGAGCATCGGGAAGCAGCCGAGTGGACCGTGCCCAGCAGGCGCCACTATAGAGATGGCTACCGCGTGATGGACGCCATCAACGGGGACCGCTTTCACTTTCTCACGGAGACGGAAGTGGAGACCGAAGAGCAGGACGGTGGAGACTGGCACGCAGTGCAGCGCGGCAGGGTCTCCTGCAGCGCCATCCACATCCACCCCACCGTTGACCAGCTGCAGCAGGAACTGGCCGAACTGGACGTATAGCGCTGTACGCGGCATACTTCCGTTTGGGGGAGGGGAGTATGACGCAGGGAGTGCGCCTGTACCGGCAGCGTAAGTTCCAGGAGGCCCTTGAGGCACTGCTGGAAACCGAGGTCGAGCAACAGGATTACGCCGAACTGTCGTACTACCTCGGGCTGTGCTACACGCAGCTGGGACAGTACGACGAGGCGCTGCTCTATCTTGAGCAGGTTGTCAGTTCGGATCTGAGTTTTCCACATCTGTATCAGAGCCGAATGATCCTTGGCTACATTTACGCTATCACTGGACGCTCGCGCCTGGCGGAGTTTGAGTTTGCGCGCCTGCTGGAGGACGGCTACGAGTCGCCGGCCGTCTACGCTGCGCTCGCCTACGCCAACCACGATCAGGGCAAGGTTGCGCCGGCCATCGCCAACCTGGAGAAGGCGCTGGAGCTGGATCCCGACAACGCCAATGCCAAGAACTCGCTGGGATACATACTGGCGGATCAGGGCATCAAGGTGGACAGGGCGCTCAAGTTCTGTGTTGCGGCAGTTGAGCGCTCCCCGGAGAACGCTGCCTACCTGGATTCACTGGGTTGGGCGCAGTACCAGTCCGGTCGGGTACGGGAGGCGGCAGATACCTTGAGGCGCGCACAGATGCTCGCGCCAACCAACCGTGTGATTGCCGAACACCTCAATGAGGTTCGCCAGAGCTATGCCCGGCGCTAAGCCGCGCCGCAGCCTGTTTTCCCGGCTCCCGGTCCTGGTTTTCGCTCTATTTGCTCTGGTATCGGCCGCTGTGGGATCCCAGGCGGCTACCGGAGGCCAGCAGCGAAACCCGGGACCGGCGGATGTTGATGCCAGACTGGAGCTCCGCTTTGGGATACTCGCTCAGCTGGACGGCCGATACCAGCAGGCATCGCAGGCGTTTCAGCAGACCATCGCGCGAGCGGCGGATCCGGAGCTCATCCGTCAGGCCCGAATCTGGCTGGGGCGTTCATACTACAGCCAGGGCCTCTGGGATGCCGCCGTGGCCGAGTGGCGCCGGGCTGCAGGAGACTCCGGCGTTGTCCTGGATCTTGCGGATACCGTTGATGTTCGCCGGGGGCTGATCGGGGACCACCTGACCGGCCGCTACGTCCGTTCCGGTGAGTTTGACGGCTTACAGGGGGGCTTCAACACCGTTCGCAGACCCACCGCGGTCCGTGCCCGGAATGATGGCTCCATCTACGTTGCCTCCTTTGGCGCAAATGAGGTGAGCCTGCTTTCTATCAACGGCGAGGTCACCCGGCGCTATCTTGGCGGAGTGGAGGGGCTTGATGGCCCATGGGACGCTCGTCTTCATGCAAACGGCGGGCTGTACGTGACCGAGTTCAACCGTGACCGTATCTCTGTCTTCAATGACCTGGGCGTTCGAACTGCAGCCTTCGGCTCAAGTGGTCGGGCGCCCGGACAGCTATTGGGCCCGCAGTACCTTGCCTTTGATCAATTTGGAGCGGTCTACGTGACCGAGTGGGCAAACCGCAGGGTGTCCAAGTTCAGCGCGGACGGATCGTTTCTGCAGACCTTCCCCACGCAGGATGACCCCCGCAGACGCCGCCCTACGGGGATTGTAATCCTTGGTGAGGAAGCCTGGGTGGGGGACGCCCAGAACTCGGCAGTAGTTGTCTACGACCTCAGCGGCAACTACCTCCGGGAGTGTGAGCTGCCAGACCGCTCTGCGCCGGATGGCATGACCGCGCATCCGGATGGAAGCATCCTTCTTGCCATGTCCGGTCAACTCCATCGCCTGGATCCACTGAGCTGCCTGGTGACGCCACTGCTGGAGCCCGGCGAGGCGCGGGTGCAGCACGCAGACCTCGACCCCAACGGCGTGCTCATGGCAGCCGATGTCAGCGGGGATCAGGTTGTGCTGTACAGCGAATCTCAACGGCTTGCCGCAAACCTGCACGTGATGGTTGACCACCTGGTGGTGCAGCCCGATCGCGTGGTGCAGCTCAGACTCTCGGTGGAAGATCGCTTTGGCCGCCCGATGGTAGGCCTGCAGGAACGGAACTTCGCCATCTCGGAGGCCGGCGCATCTCGGGAATCGGAGCTGGTCTGGGCCGGTTGGCGGGATGCATCGGTGCGTGCCGGTTTTCTGCGCACGCCGTCCGACTCAATTGCCCTGAACAGTGCACTTGTGGGGAGCTGGCAGCAAATCTCCGAGGCAGATCCTGATGCGCGGGTCTGGCTCAGCAGAAGCGGGACGCCACCGTCACCGGTAACTACTCCGGGAACACAGGTTCCGGTGGCTGCGCTGCAGCAGCCCGGTTCACCGGGCCCGCTGGATCTGCTGATCCGCCTTGCTGCGCTTGAGGCTGCTCAGCGGGAAGGCCGGCGATCTCTGGTGCTTGTTCACGACGGTGCGGTGCCGGCGGATGCGTTTGACCAGGTTGGCCTGGTGGAGATCGGGCAGCTGCTCCGGGCACAGCAGATAGGATTGCACGTATTGACCACAGAGCCGGACAACCTTGCCGGACCGATTCGCTACCTGGTGGAAATCAGCGGGGGAAGTGTTGTGGACGCGCGTCCGGCGTCTGCGGCGGCGACACTGACTGCAGCACTGTCCCGGCAGCTCAGCGGACGCTACGTCCTGGAGTTCCGCTCGGGGGTTGTCCCACCGCCCGGCCAGGACTATGTGCCGCTTGCGGTGAACGTCACCATGACCGACACGTCCGGCCGGGATGAGCTTGGCTTCCATGCGGCTCTCGACTTCTGAGTCCTGAATAGTATATTCCCCGCGTGGCGGATTTTTCGAACAACCCCCAGGGAGACCTGGCGGAGAAAACGAAAAAGAAAACGAAGAAGCCGGACATGTACCGGGTTCTCCTCCACAATGACGACTACACAACCATGGAGTTTGTCGTGGAGGTATTGATGGCCGTGTTCCGTAAGGACGCGAAGGAAGCAACGCGGATCATGCTGGATGTGCATCAGAAGGGAAGGGGTACCGTTGGAGTCTACACTCACGACGTTGCGTCAACCCGATTGCAAAAGGTGCACCAGATGGCACGGGATAGGCAGTTTCCGCTTAAATGCACCATGGAGCCTGCCTGAGGCGGCAGGCTTGTCCCGCTTTGTGGTGCCGGTCTCTCACATCAGCGTGAGACCAGCACCGCGGCATCCGGAAGGAAGGATATGAGACTCAGTCAGGACGTAACCGATCTGCTCAAGCGCGCGTATCAGCGCGCAAGCGAGGCACGGCACGAACTGTTCACCGCGGAGCACGTGCTCCTCGCCGCCCTGGAGTTTGACTACCCGCGTGATGTCCTCGCCGAGTGTGGTGTAGACATTGATGCGCTTCGTAATCAGCTGCAGGAGCATCTCACGCAAAACATCGATGAGCTGCCCTCGGGCGATCCGACCCAGTCCAACGGGTACCGGACCATGCTGGAGCGCGCGATCATTCACGTGGACTCCGCGCAGAAGGAAGAAGTCCAGGTTGGTGACCTGCTGGTTGCCATGCTGGATGAGGAACAGAGCTTTGCGAGCTTCTTTCTGCGAGAGGGTGGTGTGACCCGCCTGGAACTCCTGCAGATCATCAGCCACGGGCTCCCGGAAGAACCCGATGGAGAGGACGAGGCCGATGAGGAAGACCCGGAGCCGGTGGCAGAAGTGGCAGACGACGCGGAGGCTGCCGAGGCCGGTGGCAGGAAGCGCAGGCGACGAGATCCCCTCAGCCAGTTTACGGACAATCTGAACGAACAAGCCAAGCAGGGACGGCTGGAACCGCTCATCGGCCGGGAAGACGTGCTTGAGCGGACCATGCAGGTACTTTGTCGCAGGCTGAAGAATAACCCCGTCCACGTTGGAGAAGCCGGCGTGGGCAAGACTGCCGTCACTGAAGGTCTTGCGCAGGCGATTGTGGATGGCAAGGTCCCGGATCTGCTCAAGGATTATACGGTGTACAGCCTGGACATGGCTGCGCTCCTCGCCGGAACCCGGTTCCGCGGAGACTTTGAGGAGCGCCTGAAGGCAGTGATAAAGTCCCTCCTGGAAAAGGAACGGGTCATCCTGTTTATTGATGAGATTCACACCATTGTCGGCGCGGGGTCTGCCAGCGGAAGTGCAATGGATGCGTCAAACATCCTGAAGCCCGCGCTTGCCAAGGGCGACATCCGCGTCCTCGGGAGCACAACCTACGCTGAGTACCGCAAGTACTTTGATCGGGATCGTGCGCTGTCCCGACGCTTCCAGAAAATTGAGGTGGTGGAGCCCACGGAGGACGAGACGGTGGAAATCCTCAAGGGCCTCCGGCCGAAGTATGAGGACTACCATCACGTCCGCTACACCGACGAAGCGCTACGCCTGGCGGTACAGCTCTCCTCGCAGTACATCAACGATCGTTATCTGCCGGATAAGGCTATTGATGTCATTGACGAGTGTGGTGCCTGGATGCGGATGAAGACCTATAAGGAGCAGCCGGTAGAAGCAGAGGCTGACGCGGACGCTCCTGGAGGCACGGAGTCAGAAACTAGTGAAGCATCTGTGCAGGCCGACACCGCGGGAGACGGTGCGCCTGCGGATGCGGCCGCTGCCGCAACCACTGATTCGCAGGTGGGAAACCCCGCAAGCGAAAGGCGGGATGACTGGCCAGCGGTCTCTGACAAGGACGTGGAGCGCGTTGTATCCCGAATTGCACGGATTCCCGAGCGGACGGTTACCGTTGATGAGAAGGACCGCCTGGCAAACCTGGAGAAGGATTTGAAGGCGGCAATCTTCGGACAGGACAACGCAGTCCAGCAGGTGGTCAATGCCGTCAAGCGGTCCCGCGCAGGGTTCCGCCGTGCGGACAAGCCGGTGGCCAACTTCCTGTTTGTTGGTCCCACCGGCGTAGGAAAGACCGAGCTCGCGCGGCAGCTTGCCAGCTCACTCGGCGTTGATCTGCACCGTTTTGATATGAGCGAGTACCAGGAACGGCACACCGTTTCCCGGTTGCTCGGGTCGCCACCAGGTTATGTGGGGTACGAGGAAGGTGGGCTCCTGGTTGAATCAATCCGAAAGTCTCCCCACGCCGTACTGCTGCTGGATGAGATTGAAAAAGCCCATCCTGACATTTTCAACGTGCTCCTGCAGGCAATGGATTATGCAACCATCACCGACAATCAGGGCCGGAAGGCGGACTTCCGGAACGTCATTCTGATCATGACGTCCAACGCCGGTGCCCGGGAGATCGGGAAGCCGGTTATTGGCTTTGGAGGCAAGACCGTAACCACAAGCGCGGTCAATGAAGCGGTTGAACGAACCTTCAGCCCGGAGTTCCGGAACCGGCTGGACAAAGTCGTACTATTCGGTGCGCTCGAACAGCGGGTCACCGAATCAATCGTCCGAAAGGAAATCGCTGCGTTCCGCGAGCAGCTTACCGAGCGTGGGGTTGAACTGATTGTGACGGATCGCTGCGTCACCTGGATTGCCGACCGCGGCTACAGCCCCGAGTTTGGCGCGCGAAACGTTGCCCGCCTGGTGGAGGACAAGATCAAGTCCTTCTTTGTGGACGCAGTACTCTTTGGTGATCTGCAGGATGGCGGGGTTGCAACCGCTGATGTACTAGCCGACGAGGTGGTCATCACCCCCGGACGCCCGGGTACCAACAGCGATACCGACGACTACGCTGACGCAAGCGATAGCGGTGGGGATGACGACTCCGGGGAGAGCGGAGACGGCTGAGGACTTCGGCACCCCGCTTCCACCTCCTACGGAAGAGGATCCGCTGAGGGAAGCTCCGGCGGTGGTGTTTCCGCCACCGCAGGATGCCGACCCCGAGGGCATTGTTGCTGCCGGCGGTGATCTCTCTCTGCATACACTCCTGAGCGCCTACCGGCAAGGGATTTTCCCCTGGTTCAATGACGACCGGCTCCTAATGTGGTGGTCACCGGACCCCAGATTTGTCTTGTACCCCCCTGTCCTCCACGTACCTCGGAGACTGCTCCGCACGGAGCGAACCAGCGGCCTTGCTGTCACGGTAGATCATGACTTTGCGGGGGTGATTCGTGCCTGCGCGCGCGCGCCGCGGCCGGGTCAGGAGGGAACCTGGATCACCCCGGGAATGGAGCAGGCCTACATCAAGCTCCATCGGCGCGGTTTTGCGCACTCGGTGGAAGCCTGGGACGGGCCCAGGCTGGTAGGTGGCTACTACGGGGTCCACCTCGGGCAGGTGTTCTTTGGGGAGTCCATGTTTGCGCTGGAGCCTGACGCTAGCAAGATTGCGTTTGTGAGGGGAACGCGGGCAATGCAGCGCGCGGGAATCAGACTTATTGACTGCCAGATGGAGACCGAACACCTCAGGCGCTTTGCCGCTAGAAACGTACCGCGGGACAGCTTCCTGCGATCGCTTGCCTCATCCCTGCTGCCGGTGACCCGTGACACCTGGATTGCCGTGATCCGTGCGCTTGCCATAGATCCTGACAGCAAGACCGGAAACGAACGCTCCGCTAACCCTACGCTGCCGGGATCCGTTCAGTAGCGGAACGCGCTGTTCCCGAGGAACTCCCGGAGAATACTCCTGGCCGGTACCATGCCCTCCCGGATAGGCGCAAAGTGCTTCAGGAACAGCAGCAGACGGGTGGCCTCGCTGTAGCCGGGGTTGTCCGGTTTCACTTCCTGCAGCAGAGGCGTCACCACCGGTTTGAGTACACCAAGCTCGTACTCCAGCGCGGAATTGAATACGGCATCCGCGCTGTTCTGGAAGGGAAAGATGTTTCTGTCTTCTCCCCGGCGAACATTGGGCCAGAGCTCCAGGCTGCGCGCCGCGCTGTGCCCGCGGAACTGGTGATCCCGTACAATTCTTCGGATCAGGCGGTTGTCCGTGGTAGCAATCCGGCTCCTGTAGTCCAGGTTGAGCTGGGTGAGCGCGGAAACGTAGATCCGGAAGGTTGCCTCCGGCGGAATTCTCGGCGTGAGGTCTGGATTGAGGCCGTGAATTCCTTCCATCACCAGCACCGACCCCTGATCCAACCGCGTGAACTGCCGGCCAAAGTGACGATCGCCAATCCGGAAGTCAAACTGCGGGATGTCCACCGTGCCCCCCGCAAAGAGGTCCAGCAGGTTCTGGTTCAGCAACTCAACGTCAATTGCCCCAAGTGACTCAAAGTCGGGCTTGCCCGCGTCATCCAGCGGCGTCCGGTTCCGGGGCACGAAATAGTCGTCCAGCCCGATGGTGACCGGGCGGAGCCCGAGGACCCGGAGCTGGATTGCGAGTTTCTTTGTGAAGGTGGTCTTTCCAGAACTGGACGGGCCGGCAATGAGGACTACTCCAACGCTCTGACCCCGTTCGGCGATGCTGTCGGCAATCCGTGCAATCTTGCGATCGTGCAGTGCCTCATTCACAACAACAAAGTCGGCAATGGCATCAGGTTCTGAGGCAAGCCGGTTCAGCGCACCGGCACTGCTGAGCTCCAGAATGCTGCCCCAGTTGCGGTATTCGCGATAAATCTCCGAAAGAACCGGGCGATCGGTGAAACTGCTCGCACGCTCCGGGTCCTGAGGTTCCGGGAAGCACAGCGCAAATCCGTTCATGTGGGGAACCAGCGAAAACGCACGAATCATGCCGGCGCCAGGGCACAGCGGGCCGTGATAAAGGGCTCGGTACTCACCAAGCCGCACACAGTTGATTGCCCTGTCGTTGCGGTGTGCGAGCAGAAGGGAGGTGCTCGGCTCGTGCGCGTTAAACCAGGACAGCGCATCCAAATAGGACAGCCGCTCCAGGAGAATAGGTTCATCCGCAGCGGCCAGCGCGCGCATCTTCTGTTCAATGCGTGAGACAAGGGCATCCCGTTTGCCAGGATCGCTCTCCTGCAGGTCAAAGTACACGCTGTTGCCAATGGAATGCCCAATGCGGAGCCTGGGTTCCGGTTCCAGCCCGGATGCCGCCGCGCCAGCAAGAAAGGCGAGGGTATTGGCCACAACTCGCACACCATCGGGCTCCGCCGCAAGAACCGGCGCGAGGTGCCCGGAAACGCTGATGGACTCATTGCAGCTGATGACTTCGTTGTTAAAGCGCGCCGCCACTGCCGCAGCGTCCAGAAGTTGGCCCGCCCTGATCGGCGCGTCCAGAACCCGGGTTCCTGCGTCCAGAGTGATACTCAATGCCACGGGAAATCCCTCCAGTGCGGCCTCACGGGTTGCTGAGATCTGCAGCCTCTTGCGGGCTCAGGGCGCCCACGATCCGGTGCTCGTCTGTGGATGTTCGGACCCGTGGATTCTCGATGTAGGGCTCGCCCCCCGGGCCGCGCAGCAGCTTTACAACCGGGGACTTGAGCTCTACCGGGCTGGTCTCAACCACCATTCCCTGGGCGCCGTTCTTTAGTTGTACGAAGGTCCCGAGGGGATACAGGGACAGAACGGTGTAGGCAGCCTTCAGTGCATTGGCGTCGTAGCGTTTGCCGCGGTTCTGTAGCAGGTCCGCCATTGCTTCAAAGCCGTTTCTTGCGGAACGGAACGGGCGCTCGGTTATCTGGGCGCAGTACGCGCTTGCCACTGCGAGGATTCGTGCGTAACCGGAGATGCTATCACCGGCAAGACCGCGCGGATACCCGGAGCCATCCACATGTTCGTGGCTCTCCAGTACGGCGAGGCAGACCGGGCTCGGAAACTCTGCCTGTCGCAGGATCTTGTAGCCAACAACGGGGTGCGCGGTGATTGCACGCCGCTCCTCCGGTGTGAGTTGCCGGTCTGAGAGAAAGAGCTCGCGGGGAAGCCTGAGCATTCCGAGCTCGTGGAGCAGTGAAGCCTCTCCCAGCTCCATTAGCTTGAACGGCGGGAGTCTCATCAGCTGACCCATTACCAAAGACAGAATCGCGGTCTTCACGGACTGCACCACCACGTAGCTGCGGCCTGGTGCATCCAGCAGATTCAGCCGGAGGATGTACTGCTTGTTGTCCCGTACAAAGTCTCCGATCTCACGGATCTTATCGGACAGCGCTCGGCGCTGCAGCTCACCGCGTTGGACAAAGTCGGTGAACATCCGCTCCGTGAAGACACAGGTTGCCCGGAAGAATTCAAGGCTGGCCTTGGTCCGCTCCTCTTCCTTGACATCAGCGTCCAGGGTGTTGGCGCCAGAGGGCACTGCCTCGCCGGAAGCCGGCGGCGCGCTTGCGGGACGGCCTTCTGACAGGACATAGTCATAGTGCCAGGTGCGAAGGCGGGAAATCAGGTCTTCTGTGACAGGAGCTTCCGGCGCAAGCAGGAGGTACTCCTCGTCCAGATACACCGGCTGGGAGAAGAACGTTCCCGGCTGCAGGTCGTTCACCGAAATCTTCGTCATGTCAGCCACCGCAGCATCCCGTCAGTATAGTGCGCAGGAGCCGGAAGAATGAAGTTCAGAGTTGTGGTGGTGCTCTTCAACGCGGTTGTCGCGCTGTCCGTCCTCATTCTGCTGCTTCTTCCCCTCATTGTGATCGGACCTTCCTTTGCCAGGGAGTTCTGGACGGACAACTGGTACCTCGTTCTGATTCTCGGCCTTGTCCTGATCGGTCTCAACGGCTACTTCCTGTGGAATCGGAAGGTACTCAATCTGATGGAGGCCGAAGACTGGTCCGGACTCGCGTCTTATCTGGAAGACCAACTGGAGAAGCGAAGGCTCGGACGGACGCGAATACGTCTGTTGATGAACGCCTACCTGCTTACCCGGAATCCCGGACGGCTGCGGGAACTTGCTGATCGCCTTGCATCTGAACAACCTGCAATCTTTCGGCAGAACGCCGCGCAGCTTGCAGTAGGCTGGCTGGCCGACTCCGGGGAGGGGAAGCTTGCAGATCCCGAAGCAACTCTGGCCTATACGGACCGCGCTCTTCAGACCAAAGGCGTGCAGCAGGCGGATTGGCTGCGCTGGGACCGGGCAATCACGCTGGCACAGCTTTCGCGGGACTTGGAGGCTGGAGACGAGGCACGCCGCGCGGGCGAACAGACATCTGATCCGCTCCTCCAGGGGCTTTCAGCCTATCTGGCATCGCAGATTGCGCCGGAGAAGTCCGCGTCCTG
The DNA here is from genome assembly GCA_964591085.1 of uncultured Spirochaetaceae bacterium. Lineage (GTDB taxonomy): Bacteria > Spirochaetota > Spirochaetia > DSM-27196 > CAZPXH01 > CAZPXH01. The sequence continues at coordinate 65,423 of CAZPXH010000001.1, forward strand.
GGCTTGGGCTGAACAGGCCAGGAGCGACACCGCTGCCATGATCTCTCCCGAACAGTGGGACAAGCGCGTGCAGCGTTCCCGTGACAACCTGCAGGTTGTTATCCTGCAGCGAATGATCAATGACGCAAAGGAGTGGGTGCATGCTCCCGATTGAGAAGTCTCAGAAGCTCGCGGATGTCTGCTATGACATCCGTGGTCCCATCCTGCGTGAGGCGCAGAGGCTGGAAGAAGAGGGTGCGGGGATTCTCAAGCTGAACATCGGAAATCCCGCACCCTTCGGCTTTGATGCACCCGATGAGCTGATACACGATGTGATCGTAAACCTCAGGGATGCGCAGGGATACGTTGACAGCAAGGGACTCTTCAGCGCGCGCAAGGCGGTGATGCAGCATTATCAGACCAAGCGGGTCTCCGGCGTGGACATCGATGATATTTACATGGGCAACGGGGTGAGCGAGCTCATCTCCCTCTCCATGCAGGCACTCCTCAACGATGGGGACGAGGTGCTGATTCCGGCGCCCGACTATCCTCTCTGGACTGCCGCGGTGACCCTTTCCGGCGGGCGGGCCGTGCACTACCGCTGCGACGAACAGTCCGAATGGTACCCGGACCTGGACGACATCCGGTCCCGGATCAACGGCCGGACCCGGGCAATTGTTGTGATTAACCCTAACAACCCCACCGGTGCGGTCTACCCCCGCTCACTCATGGAGCAGATCTACGAGCTGGCGGTGGAGCATGAGCTCCTGGTCTGCGCTGACGAGATCTATGATAAGATCACCTACGACGATGCCGTTCATGTCCCCATGGCCTCGCTTGGAGAGGACGCCACCGTCCTGACGTACAACGGTCTCTCCAAGGCCTATCGGGCCGCCGGGTTTCGGGCCGGCTGGCTGCTCATTTCCGGTCGCAAGTCTCGTGCGGCGGGTCTCCGGGAGGGCATTGATATCCTCACAAGCATGCGCCTGTGCGCCAACGCGCCCGCCCAGTTTGCGGTGCAGGCAGCATTGGGTGGTTACCAGAGCATCCAGGATCTGGTGTTGCCGGGTGGCAGGCTCCGCGAGCAGCGCGATCGTGCCTGGGAGCTTCTCACTGACATCCCCGGTGTGAGCTGCGTCAAACCCAAGGGGGCCCTGTATCTGTTTCCCCGGCTGGACCCTGCGCGCTTTGGGATCCGGGATGACGAAAAGCTGGTTCTTGACCTGTTGCGGGAGGAGCACGTCCTTCTGGTGCAGGGGACCGGATTCAACATGGATGATCACGAACACCTGCGGATTGTGTTCCTGCCCAGCGTCCAGCAGCTGGAAGACGCTATTGGGCGAGTTGGCAACTTCCTCAGCTGGTACACGCAGTCCGCATGATTCGCGTCAGATACGCCCCCTCTCCCACGGGCCGACAACACGTTGGCAGCATTCGCACCGCGCTGTTTGATTACCTGGCCGCCCGCGCTGGGGGCGGGCAGTTCATCCTCCGGATTGAGGACACAGACCGTGAGCGGCTTGACCCGGAAGCGCTGCAGGACCTCTACGAAACCTTTGCCTGGCTGGGAATCCAGTGGGACGAAGGCCCAGACGTCGGCGGCCCGCACGCGCCCTACGTGCAATCAGAGCGTCTGGAGCTCTACCGGGCGGCAGCCGAGCGCCTGGTGGCGGAAGGCCATGCATATCACGCGTATGACACTCCCGAAGAGCTGGAACAGCAGCGGGAAAACAGCAAGGAAGGCTACGACCGGCGCTTCCGCGACATGAGCGATGCCGAGCGGGAAACCTACAGAAGGCCCGGTAGGCCCGGCGTGATCCGGTTTCGGGTACCCATGGAGGGCGAAGCTGTCTTCACCGACGCGGTACTCGGAAAGGTCAAACGCAAGAATCGGGACCTGATTCCGGACCCAGTCCTTCTCAAGAGTGACGGCTTTCCCACCTATCACCTTGCAGCCGTTGTGGATGACCAAGACATGAGGATTACCCACGTGCTGCGCGGGCAGGAGTGGCTCCCCACTGCCACTTTGCACATCCTTGTTGCTCGAGCTCTTGGCTTTGACCCGCCGGTCTACTGTCATCTGCCAGTTGTCACGGGCAAGGACGGAAGCAAACTGTCCAAGCGGCACGGCTCCACCGCCGTGCGGGAGTTCCGGGCGCAGGGTTACCTCCCGGAGGCCATGATCAACTACCTTGTTCGCCTCGGGTGGTCCCTCGATGATTCCACGGAGATCTTTGACCTCAAGACTCTGGAGCAGGTCTTTTCCCTTGATCGACTGTCCCGATCCCCCGCTGTCTTTGACTTCAAGAAGCTTGACTGGATGAACGGGCACTACATTCGTGAGAAGTCTGAGTCGGAGCTTGCAGATCTACTGCTTCCGTTCTGCCAGCGCGCCGGATTCATCTCCGATCCGCCCAGCGATGCAGACCGCGGACTCCTTTCCCGTCTTGTGCCGCTACTCCAGCCCCGAATGAAGCGCCTTGCGGACGCGGCTGATCAGATCCGCTTTCTGTTCACTGATGACATTCAGATCAACCGGGAGATGCTGCTTCCAAAGAACGCAACGCCGGCGGACGCCCGAGCCTTCCTTGAGTCCGCGGCGCAGCTCATCCGTGGCACCGGAACCGAAGATCCGGCAGCCCTGGAAGAAGCGTTTCGGGACCGTGCAGAAGCATCGGGCACAGGACTTGGACAGTTCATGCACCCACTGCGGAGCGCTGTGACCGGTAGTACCGTGTCCCCCCCGATGTTCGGAAGCCTGCAGATCCTGGGTGCCGAACGCACCCTCCACCGAATCAACGCGGCCCTTGGCATTCTCAGTAATCAGGAGCAGCAATGAGCGCACCAAGCCTTGAAGCAGTCGTTTCCCTCGCCAAGCGGCGGGGTTTTGTCTTCCCGTCTTCCGACATCTACGGAGGCCTATCGAGCGCCTGGGACTACGGTCCACTTGGCGTGGAGCTGAAGAGCCGGATCCAACAGTTCTGGTGGCGGGAGATGACCCAGCTCCATGACAACATCGTGGGCCTGGACGCATCCATCCTTATGCACCCACGGGTTTGGGAAGCCTCCGGCCACGTTGCGAGCTTTGCCGACCTGATGGTGGAAGACACCGTGACAAACGAGCGGTTCCGCTGGGATCACCTCACGGATGAGCAGCGGGAGAACAAGCTCAGCCCCAAGGGGAATCCGCTCTCCGAGCCCCGCGCGTTCAACCTCATGTTTCAGACCCATCTGGGCCCGGTGGCTGACTCGGGCAGTGTCGTCTACCTTCGCCCGGAGACCGCGCAGGGAATCTACGTCAACTTCAAGAATGTGGTGCAGACATCACGCGTGAAGATTCCCTTTGGAATTGCGCAGGTTGGCAAGGCCTTCCGCAATGAGATCGTCACCAAGAACTTCATCTTCCGAACCGCCGAGTTTGAGCAGATGGAGATGCAGTACTTCGTACGCCCTGGGGAGGACGATTCATGGTTTGGCTACTGGAAGAACGAGCGCATGGCCTACTACGAGCGTCTCGGGATTGACATGTCCCGTCTGCGCTTCAGCGAGCACGGCCCGGACGAACTTGCGCATTACGCTAAAGCGGCCTTTGACATCCAGTACCAGTTCCCCTTTGGGTGGCAGGAGCTGGAGGGTATCCACAACCGAACTGACTTTGATCTTCAGCGCCATCAGGAGTATTCCGGCAAGGAACAGACCTACCTGGATGACAGTGACGGGAGCCGCTACATCCCCTACGTGGTGGAGACCAGCGCGGGACTCACTCGCAGCGTCCTGATGGTGCTCTGCGATGCCTACGATGAGGAAGAAGTCGGCGAGGGCGATGTCCGGACGGTGCTTCACTTTCACCCGCGGATCGCTCCAATCACCGTGGCGGTCTTCCCTCTGGTGAAGAAGGATGGCCTGGCCGAGCTCGCCCGGGAGATTGAAGGAGTCCTCCGAGAGGACTTCCGCACCTTCTACGACCAGGGTGGTGCAATCGGGCGCAGGTATCGGCGTCAGGACGAGATCGGCACTCCGTTCTGCATCACCGTTGATCACGAAACCAAGGAGCAGAACACGGTTACCTTGCGGTTCCGGGACTCCATGGAGCAAATCCGGGTTCCCGTTCCCCAACTGCCCTCCCGCATCAACCACGAAATTCGCGAGTATCGGAGGCAGGGAGCGTGAATCAGGCGCTGGAGACACTCAGTGATCGCGGTCTGATCAAGCAGTGTACCGACCTTGAGGGTCTCTCTGCGCGGATGGATGAGGGCCCGGTCACCTTCTACGTTGGATTCGATCCCACGGGTCCAAGCCTTCACATCGGGCACCTGATGCCGGCGTTTGCGCTGGCGCACCTTATGCGCGCCGGCCACCAAGGGATCTGTCTGCTGGGCGGGGGCACAGCACGGATTGGTGATCCCACGGGCAAGACCGAGGCGCGGCGCATCATGAGTGTTGAAGAGATCGACCGGAACGTGGAGCGCTTCCGTGCCCAGTTAAACCGATTCTTCGGCAGCCTCGGCGTCCAGGCTCTGGTGCGCAACAATGCCGACTGGCTTGGTGAACTGAACTACATCGAGTTTTTGCGGGATGTCGGCCGGCATTTCTCCGTGAACCGGATGCTCAGCTTTGAGACCTACAAGGCGCGGATGGAGACGGGGCTATCCTTTATTGAGTTCAACTACCAGCTCCTGCAGTCCTACGACTTCTACCGCCTGTTTGCGGACGAGGGTTGTGTGCTCCAGATTGGTGGAGACGACCAGTGGGGCAACATTGTTGCCGGCGTGGATCTCATCCGCCGAATGACAGAGGTCAAGCAGAACTCGGATGCATGGGGACTCACCCAGCCACTGATCATGCGGGCGGACGGGAAGAAGATGGGCAAAACGGAGTCCGGGGCGCTCTACGTTGACCCCGAGATGGTGAGCCCCTACGAGTTTTTCCAGTACTTTCGCAATGTGCCGGACCCCGACGTGGAACCCTTTTTGCAGATGTTCACCTTCCTGCCCCTGGCGGAGACCGCTGACATCGCATCCGGGGACGTCAACGCGGCCAAGGAGTGGCTCGCGTGGGAAGTAACCGCGCTCATTCACGGCACGGAGGCTGCGGACGAGTCCCGGGATGCCGCGCGGGCCGCCTTTGGTGGGTCCGGCGATGACTCTGCCATCCCGTCGGTTGAGCTGGAGGCGGACCTGGTGGCTCACGGTATCGGCATCATAGAGCTGTTTCATGCAAGCGGCCTCTCCGCCAGCAAGGGGGAAGCACGGCGCCTGATCTCCCAGGGTGGCGCAGTGGTAGCCGGAGAACGCATCACCGACCTGGAGCACGTGGTTCCATTAGCAGCCTTTGCTGACGGACTGCGCCTCCGCGCCGGAAAAAAGCGCCATCTCATTGTCCGTGTGGCGGGGAGCTAGACCGGGCGCAACCGTGGCCCGGAACGCGCTCGGAGCGGGTGCGGGAATCCTTGTTGTGCTTGCGCTCTGGGCTGTTGGCGCCGCCATCGTGTCAAACGACATTGTGCTTCCAACTCCGGGCCGGGTTCTGGCGGTGTTTTCGCAGGAAGTCCTGGGCGCCGGGGCGCTCGCACGCCTGGGGGGTACCGCGGCCCGTGTGTTCTTAGCTTTTGCGCTGGGATCCTTGATCGGCGCCGGAGTCGGAGTTGCGGCAGTGTGGAGACCGGGCGGATCGGCCGTTGTTGCGCCGGTTCTGGTGGTGCTGCAAGCGGTTCCCGCCGTGGCCTTCATCCTCCTGGCAATGATCTGGTTTCCGACAGATGTGGCACCGGTGGCCGTGGCAACCCTTCTGATCATTCCCCTGGTAGCCTCCGGAGTCCGCTCCGGACACGCCGCTCGGGACTCCAATCTGTTGGAGATGGCGGATGCTTTCGGCCTCACCGCGCGGCAGCGCTTTGCTGAGATCACCCTCCGCGCAGCTTTGCCCGCTATTGGATCTGCCCTCCGCGTGAGCCTCGGGCTGTCATGGAAGGCGGTCATTGCCGCCGAGGTGATCATTGAGCCGGCGCAGGCCTTGGGAACCGAGTTGCAGTTGGCCCGCCTCAATCTGGACACCCATCTGGTCTTCGCCTGGATTCTCCTGGCCGTGATTGCCTCCGGACTTACAGACGCTGCGTGGTCCCTCGGTGGCAGGCTGTTCCTTCGCTCCAACAAGGGGGAGAAGGGATCCGCCGCACGGCACGCGGAGCAAGCCCGTGCAGTCTGAGTACCTGCTGCCGATCAGCGGAAGCGTCACAGTGGTGAGGCCTGGGACCGGCGACGAGGCCAGCATGGGTAGCACCGGCGATGCCAGTAGTATGAGTGCCAGCGGGCACACCAGCTCGGTGGAAGCGGGCGCGACGCTGGAGTTCCAGAATCTCAATCTCCTGCTTGGGGAACAGGACATCCTTTCCGGCTTCAGTCTGTCTTTGCAGCCGGGTCACATTACCTGTGTGAGCGGACCCTCCGGCTGCGGGAAATCAAGCCTGCTGCGGAGCTGTCTTGCCTTGCTGCTCCGCTCGGGACTCCGGGTCGGCGGCATCGGGGTAAGTTTCCAGCAACCGCGGCTTCTTGGTCACCGGAGTGTTTGGGAGAACCTGGCGTTGATCGCGCAAGCCGGCGGCCTGACCGCTGAGGAGTCCAATGCGCGCATCCGCGGGGTTGTGGGACTGGTTGGCCTGCAGGATACGGCATCACGCTTAGCATCCCGATTGTCCGGGGGTATGGCTCAGCGCCTGAGCCTTGCACGGGCTCTTCTGCTGCACCCGCCAGTTCTGTTGCTGGACGAGCCCTTTGCTCACCTGGACCTGGCTCGAAAAGCCTCGCTTGGGGTACGCATCCGGTCCAATGCCCGCGCGTCCGGCCAGGCGGTCCTCCTGATCACTCACGATCTCTACGACGCGGTGGTGCTGGGGGACCGGATCCTCTTTGTTGACGGTCCCCCGCTCCGGATTCGTTCCGCTTCCGAGCCTGACCTCTCGGAGGAGGAGCGCTCCTGGACCGGTTCCGCCGTGGCCGGGATCCACCGCGGTCTTGTGCTCCAAAGCCTTGATCGGATTCCTGAAACAGAAACGAGCGATGGATCCGTCCAGCCCGCTGGAAGTCCTCCGGAATCGTCCGCTCCGTAGTCTCTTCCCAGGTTCCGCCGGCAAAGGCGCCGGGGTCAAGCTTGAATCCACGCCGGTTGGTTGAAAAGAAGAGCACCCCGCCGGGCAGGAGGAGTCTCCGGCACTTGTGAATCAACTCCAGATGGTCACGCTGCACGTCCAGCAGCCGATCCATCTTGTTGCTGTTGGAGAAGGTAGGTGGATCCAGCACAATGAGGTGGAACTGTCGGTTCTTGGCACCCTCCAGATAGCGGAACACGTCTTCCCTGACTACGGTGTGAAAGGGCTCGGTGAAGCCGTTGATCTCGAGGTTTTTGCGTGCCCAATCACAGTAGGTGTTGGAGAGATCAACGCTCACCGTCGTCTCGGCTCCCCCCGCCGCAGCGTAGACGCTGAAGGCCGCGGTATAGGCAAAGAGATTGAGGACCCTTCGGTCCAGGCTGTGGTCCCCAACCCAGGCGCGGGCATTGCGATGGTCCAGGAAGAGCCCGGTGTCCAGGTAGTCGCTGAGATTGACAATGAACCGAAGACCACCTTCGCTTACTTCGGCCTCTACGCTTCGCGTCCCGAACTTCTCGTACTGTTGTTTGCCCTTCTGCTGCTGCCGGAACTTGTAGAAGGTCCGCTCACGGGGGACACCCAAGGTACTGGCAGCCGTTTCCGTCATCAGGTCCTGCCATTCCTCGCGCTCGTCGGGCTCATAGGTGTTTGGTCGTTCAAACTCGGAGATGTGGAGGTAGGGCCCGTAGCGGTCAACGGCCAAGGGCACCTCGGGGATGTCACGGAAGTAGATGCGGTAGGCCTCCAGGCCAAGTTTCCGTGCCCAGGTCCCAGTTGTCTTGATTCTCCGCTTCAGGCGGTTGGTGAAAAACTGGGCTGCCTGTTCAGCTGACGGCACGGGAGAGCTTGACGGATAGGACGGCGTACCCGGAGGAAAGGTCTTCTTTCTGCACAATGACCTCCGGGGGCAATTTGAGCTTCACGTTTGTGAAGTTCCAGATGGCGGTGATCCCTGCCTGAACCAGGGACTCCGCAGTCTCCTGAGCGGCGGAGCTGGGGACGGTCAGGATGGCGAGGGTGACCTTTTCCCGAGCTACGAACTCGGGGAGTTCTGCAGGGCTGACAACCCGACGGCCATTTACGGTAGATCCGATCTTTCTGGGATCGGCGTCGCACGCCGCCACGATCTCCATCCCATGGCGGCCAAATTCTCCGTAACCCATGAGCGCGGTACCAAGGTTGCCCGCGCCAACCACAACGGCCCGCCGGACCTGGTTCCACTGGAGAAAGGCGTTGATGGCCGCGATCAGATCCTCCACGCGAAACCCAAGCCGAGGCCTGCCGACAACCCCCGTCAGCGCAAGATCTTTGCGAACCTGAATCGGTTCAAGCTCAAGTTCCTCTGCAATGACAGTCCCGGAGATGTACTCCCGACCATCCCGGTGGGCCGCTTCAATCACATGAAGGTAGGAGGGGAGTCGCTTGATCGTGGGTACACTGGCAAGCTTGGTGTTCTTCATTCAGGAGGCGATCACGGTTTACAGTGTCGCCAGACTATAGTGAATACACGCGGAGATGGGAAGCTGAAGGAGCTACGGGTCGGTCCCATGACTCCAGACGGGAGCATGATCCTGCGGCCTCGGCCGGAAGATGCTGACCTGCCCGATACTTTCCTGCTTCCCGGCGAAGGGCTGGTTGCCGGGACGGGACAGCACGGCCGGTATTCACCGCGCCGTACCCAGCCGCCCTGTCCCTGGTACGGAATATGTGGAGGCTGCGCTCTTCAGCATGCAGACTACCCGTTCCAACTCGCGATGAAGCGGGCGATGCTTGCCAGGTTGCTGCGGCGTGCCTCGGGCCAGTCCGGTCTCCCCATCAGCGTGGTACCAAACCGCCCCTGGGGTTACCGCACACGCATCAGCCTCAGTCGTGACAATGCGGACCAGCCCTTCAGCTGGCGTGCGCGCAGAAGCCGGGACCCGGTGCCTGTTGACCGCTGTCCAGTAGCCCACCCGGATCTTGAGCCACTGATAGCAGATCCCCCTTCCAGTCCGTCGCTGGGAACACGGATCCATATGCTTCTCTCGGATGAAGGGCCCGTTGTTGCACCAGACGGTGACCAGGCCTACCCGGTAGGGGTAACGGTAGCCGGCAAGCAACTCGCTGCGGACGCCGCGGGTTTCTTTCAGGCATCTGTTCCGGGACTGGAAGCTGCCCTGCCGCTCATGCAGGAGTTCTTGGGTAGTCCCGAACAGCTTGTGGACCTGTACGGGGGCATCGGCCTGATTCCCGCGCTCATTGCACCGGGGGCATCACTGACGCTGGTAGAAGCCCGAACGGCATCGGCCAGGATGGCGGAAGAGAACTGCAGGGATGCGAGCGTTGCGGCTTTGTCCGTGGACGAATGGCTGGAGCTCCGCGGGGGGCTTCCCCGGGGCAATTACACGATTTCGGTAGACCCGCCTCGCGCCGGCCTCACCCGCCGCCTCAAGCGTAACCTGTGCCTGGACGCACGAAATCCGCTCCTCTACCTCTCCTGTGATGCCAAGAGCCTGGCGCGAGACACTGTGGAGTTGTGTGCGGCGGGCTACCGGATCTCGCGAGCGGCACTCCTGGACTTCTATCCCCAGACCCCGCGGGTTGAGGTACTTTGCCGCTTTGAGCCACCGGTCTGAATCAGTGTTGAATTCTGTGCGTCGGTGGGCGATTCCCGCGTGCATTGCTCTGCTCTGTGTACTGGGACCAAGCGAGCGGTCCGGTCTGCAGGCGCAAAGCACGGAATCCCAGACGGACCCCATCGTAGCAGCGGAACAGCTCCTGGTAGCCGGCGGCAGAATCGTGGGGCCCGCAATCCCGCTGTCCGGAGGCTCGGTCATCCTGTTTGCCGCGGAGGACCGTCGGCTGTACGGAGTCAGCCCCGACGCTCGCGAACGGTTCCGGGTTTCCCTTCCGGGCCGTCCGATTGCCGTTGCACAGGTCACCGGCTCAACCGTTGCGGTTCTGGTGTTTCCCGGCCAGGTGCTGTTGTTCAATGCAGCGGGGGAGGAGGTCTGGCGCCGGGAACTCTCCGGTTCTAGCGCCGTGGATCTTGCGGTTGCTGCGGGGAATCGAATTCTGGTTCTGTCCCGGGACCGCCTGCGCGCACTTTCGCTCTCGGGCAGGCTTCTGTGGGAGTTGCCCACGCGAGGAGAGTGGTCTGAGCTTGTGCCCACCGCAGCGGGCAAGCTGCCGCCGCCGGTCGTCTGGCTCAGTGATGATTCCGGCCGTTACCTGGCGATTGAAGCAGACGGACGGCGCCGGATTTCCTTCACCGTAGGAACTGGGGGCGAGGTTCATGCACTGGGCAGCCAGCTCCTTGTTCGCGGGCCGAGTGGTAGCGTGGACATCGTGGACCAAGGCGGATCGGTCAGGCGCATCGCCCAGTCCGGAGTATCGGTCTGGCGGGAGCTCCCGGCGGGTTTTCTCCTTTCGGGTCCCGGAGCGCTTGTTCGGACCCCAGTGTCCGGGCCGCCTGACTTCGCCGTAGTACCCCGCCTGATAGGTGTGCGCAGCATTGGCGGAAATCTTAACTCCGGGTCAGGTTCGGAAGAGGGGTCCATTGCGCCCGTTATTGCCCTCCACGGACCTGCCGGTGAGTTGAGCCTGATTTCGGCTACCTCCGGGAGCGAGGCGGCAAGGCTGATCCTGGATCCGCCGGGTACCGGTGCGGTGCTGGAGAGCTTGCTCTACGCCGGGATCGGTGGCGGAGAATGGTCCCTGCTGGTCTGGACCGAGGACTGGGCCCTGCGGCGCTATACCGGCTCACTGGCTGGCAACCTCGGCAACACCCGCGGGACTCGCAGCGCTGGAGATGAGCCCGCCACCGCCCTGGCGAAGCCGTCGGGTTCCCCTGCCTCGGTAAACCAGGATGTCAGCCGGCGATTGGGCCTGTTTCCGCTGGAGAGCCCGCGCGCATCGGATGCACGGAGCTGGCGAGAGTTGCCAGATCTCGCCGTGCTTGTCTCCGCCATGGAGCGCGGATCTCCGGAAGTGCAGGAGCGGACGCTGGCGGGATACCGCTTGCCGGACGATCCGGCCGCTCGCCGAGGGGTAGCGGAATCCCTCTCTTCGCTCCTGCTTGGCCGCTGGGATCTGCTGGGTAGCGCCGCGAGGGTAGAGGCTGCCCGGCTTCTCGGCGATCTTGGGGACGGTGGGGCCGTACGCGGATTGACGGAACGGATCCGTGGGGAGCCCGATGCATCGGTGGTACGCGCCGGTCTTCTGGCCATTTCGTCGGCCGGAGGAGATTCCAGCGTATGGGATGCTGTGGCAAGAACTGCACGGAGGGATGACCTGCCCGCCGAGCTTGTGGAGCTGGCATTGCTCGTCCTTGCGGATCTACGCTGGTTTCGCGGCCCGCAAGCAGTGGCTGAGATCGCCGAGATTCTCGCCGCTCAGCTGCAAAACGGCCGTATCCGGAGCCAGCCAGGTGGCCGCGCCGGTGAGAGATTGAGCGTGTCGGAAGCACTGCAGGCGCGTTTAACCACGCCGCGCTATGGACTATGATGGGCGGCATGCAGTCCCGTAGCCGCCGATTGTTGGCCGTCTTCATGGTGTTTGCCGCCGGTCTCCTGCCGCTTGCCGGGCAGGAAATCAGCGAGCCGGAGCTCCGCAGTGTGTCCGGAGAGTCCATCACCTTTGACAACTACCAGGGTCCCTACGAAAAGATTGAAACCGTGGAGGAGATCCGTGGAATCGGGCAGTTCATGGGGCGTGCGCTCGCCGGCCCGGACTCCGGAGAGTCTGAGTACTTCGGCCGCTATCGGGTACAGCGAATCCTTCCCGCGGAAGGGGAGCCGGGCTTTGGGGCGGATCTCTTCTCCATCGAGCCGGATGCTCTTGTTGACCACATTGACAACGTCCGACGGATCCTCGCCGGTTACCTGGCGGAAGCGTACGGCTACAGCCAGCAGAACGCGGAAACACTCGCGTTCTTTGCCACCATCTACAATGCGGTCTACCGCCAGGATTTTGGCCGCATCGCAGAGCGCTACACCCCCGCGGTTGCGGCGGCAGTTGATTCCGCCCGCTTCGGGCTCTCCACCCGCTTCACCGACTGGGCTGGCGGGACGCAGATGATCATTCCGCTACGGCCTACCGGCGTCAGCCCCGGGCCCGGGCTGGAAGGTCCGCTTGAACTCGCTGACCCCGAGGTCATTGAGCGTTTACAGGAAGAGCCAGACCGTGCCGTGGACGAGCGCCGGGACCTGGCGGACCTGGCTGATGACACAATCGCTGCTGAAGAGGAGGCCCTGGCACGGGACCGGGCAGCCGCCGAAGACGCCGATGAGCAGGCTGACGAGCAGACTGATGGCGAAGAAGACGATGCTGACCCCGCCACGACAGTCGAGGACGGTGATGCTCCCGGGGATCCGGCAAGCGCAGACCAGGAGGCGGACCGCCCGGATAGCCAGGACGGTGATACAGCCGATGCAGACGACACAGATCCCTTTGCACAGCGGGAGGCGGCCATTGCTGATGCAACCGATCGGGCCCAGGAGATCAGGGACGAGACAGCCGAGGATCAGGCCGAGCTCGGGGATGATGTCACCGACCAACCCCAACCAGTAGCCTTCCTTCTGGTACGCGAGACGGGAGGCCTGCGCCTTGGGCAACTGGTGAGCATTGATGCTGAGTCTGGGACGCAGCTCGCCGCAAGTGACTCCGACCGTATCGTGGGGCGGCAGTTTGACGTTATCGGAAGCAACTACCTCGTGCTTACGGAAAACGGCGGGACTGCCCGGTTGACGCTCATTGATCGCGAGACCCTGGACACCAGCCTCACCGGCAGTGACCAGATATCCGTGGACAGCCTCGTTGTGACCCGAGACCGCGGAGCAACCATCTTTGCGGTTGTCCAACAGCAGGGGTCATGGCGTCTGGGACGCTTTGACGGAAACCTCAATCTGCTTGAGGTGTCAAGCCAGGAAGTGGAACCCGCCGGCTTTCTTGCCTTTGATGATGGCTCGGTGTTCGCTCAGGCGCCAGACGGGTCCATTTTCTCCCTTCCGGAGGCAGGCTTCTCGGACTGATGGGCTCAGGCGCCGCTGCGCGCAGGTAATCCTGGGTCAGCGGCGCTTTCTTCGGAAGAGGCCCAGAATGCTCCGGAACCAGTTGCGGAGCGCCGTCCAGAGACGGGAGAAGAAGCCCGGATTGCGGAGGCGATCCAGCTTCTGATACGCGGTGGCAAGCTCATCGGAAGTGAAGGGCTTTCGGTGGAGGTTTTCGTCAATCTCCAGCTCGAATCGCTGGACCTCATCTACGGAATCAACAACCGTGACGGGAACGGTTACCCAGCCCAGCTGGCGCGCAGCTTCCAGCCGCCGCTGCCCTGCAACCAGCTCATTGGCGGAGTTCACAACGATCGGGTTGAGCATTCCATGTCGGAACAGGCTGTCCTTGAGCGAGCCCAAGTCCCCAATAGACCGCCGGATCCGCTTTCGGACGACAATCTCATCCAGTCGCATCTGCATTGAGTTGTAATTGTAGCGCGGGAGAGAGGGTTCCTGCGAGCGTGAGCGCCTAATCCAAAAGCGGGTTGCTTTGATCGTCCTCGGAGACTTCACCGTCCGTCTCGTCGGCGTCCAGCGGAGCGTTCCAGTCCAGCTCGGGCAGGCTGAAAGACAGCCCCTCTGCCAAGTCGGCAGACTGCGGGCGACTGTTGGTCAGGTTGAGCGAGGGACTGAAGACCGCGTCCCGGAGCCGATCCACGAGTTCTTCCTGCTGTTCCTGCTCAAAAATGGTCCTGGTGTCTATCTCGCGCGGTTCGGTGCCTTCCACAAAGACTTCTTCGTAAACCAGGGCCTCGTCATCAGTCACCGGCAGCTGTCCGGTCCTTCTGCTCACGACGGTGCGTACAATGCCGGTTGCAGGCTCCTGGAATTCGCGCGGCGGAAGTCCGTCGTGGATTTCCTTCGTGTAGGCCGCCCAAATGGGTCCGGCCGTGACCGCTCCGGTTTGATTGGCACCCAGGGAGTTGTTGCCTCCACGGTCAAATCCCAGCCAAACGGCGGTGGTGTAGTAGGGACTGAACCCAACCGTCCAGGCATCTGCCCAGTTCTGGGTGGTCCCGGTCTTGCCGGCCATGGGGTGGTTGAAGTCACCAACTGCGCGCCGACGGTTGGCCAGGGTACCGGTTTTCACCGTTTGCTGGAGCATGTCGGTCATCACAAAGGCTGATTGCGGGCTGATAATCTGCTGCGAATCGCCTTCCCGTGCCTGCCGTATCCTGAGCTCACGCTCCGGCTCTACAATGACCTCCCCATAACGATCCTCGATGTAGCGGACGGCGATAGGCTCCACCGCGCGTCCGGCGTTCGCGAATGTCGCGTAGGCTCGCGCCATCTCCAGCGGGCTCACCGAGACTACACCCAGTCCCACCGGCCAGCGGCGGACAAAGCCGCGGTTCACCCACTCGTCCCGGGGAATTCCCAGAAGTGATCCCGCAGTCTCAAGCGCGCGGTCAAAGCCAACTCGTGACAGGACCACCAAGCTCGGAACGTTCATTGACTGGGCAAGAGCCTGTCGCGCCAGGACCGGCCCGACAAACACATCCTGGAAGTTGCGGGGTACATAGAAGCTTCCGTCAGCGTTCTCAAAGGCCCGGAAAGTATCGTAGATGAGAGTTGCCGGCGTAATTGCTCCGGCATCCACGGCGGCGGCGTAGTACAGCGGCTTGAAGGCCGATCCCGGCTCAATCTCCGCAAAAGCCGCGCGATTGAACTGGTTAGCTGCCTCAAAGTTCGCGCCGCCAACCATGGAAAGGATGTAGCCGCTATCGTTCTCTATGGTGATCAGCGCACCCTCAACCGTGGTTCTCCTCGCCTGATCCTGCTGCTCGGCAACCACCGCCTGAGTGGCACTCCGAAGCTCGTCCTCCGGACCGGTGCCAAACATAAGGGACACCAGATCGATGACGGGATTCAGGTTTTCCCGGTAGTACTGCTGAGCCTGAAATTCGTTTCGTTGGCCAACAACCCGGAGCTCCGGCACGTCCAGAGCAAGGGCCAGGAGATCCACAATTGGCGTGAAGCGATTCTCCGCCAGCTGCTCGTCGCTCTCCAGGTTGGCTCGGTAGGTCTCGTTCGCATCTGCAATTCCCTGGGTCAGAAAACGTTCCGCCGCTTCCTGGTACTCCAGGTTCAGCGTTGAGTAGACGCGGAGTCCGTCCCGATACAGATCCAGGGTACCCAGGAGGTACTGGGTCTCCAGAAGGTTGAGCACGTACTCACTGAAGTACGGCGCCTGGTCTGCCCGTTCAGAAAGAGCAGTGGAGGTGTTAGCACGAGTGAAATCGTAGTTGTCCCAGTACTGGTTGAATGAAAGGCGCGCCAGCTGGGGAGATACGTAGCCCTCTTCTACCATCTGCTGCAGCAGCCGCTCCTGCTGTCGCCGGGCGGCTGTTGGATTGCCAATGGGCGAGTACAGCGCCGGACTGCGGAGCTGCACGATCAGGAGCGCGGATTCGGCGAGGCTTGCATCACTGATTCCGTGGCCAAAGTAGAACTGGCTTGCCGCCTCAACACCGTAGGTGCCCTCGCCGAGGTAGGCAAGGTTAAGATACTCGCCAAGGATCTCCTGCTTGCTCCAGGTGCGCTCCAGCTGGAAGGCCCACCACAGCTCTCGCAGCTTCCGCGTGTAGCTGATGTCGGTGCGGTCGTCAAAGAGGCTCCCGGCTACCTGCTGGGTGATGGTTGAACCGCCAGAGAAGAATGTTCCCAGTAGGTTGTTCACCAGCGCGCGAAGCGTTCCGCGGAAAGAAAACCCTCGGTGCTGGAAGAAGTTCTGGTCTTCGGAAGTGATCGTCGCGAGCACCAGGTGGTGTGGAAGGTCTTCAACAGCGATGAGTTCGCGCTTCTCCACCGAGAAGAACTCGGTAATCACGCGACCGTTTATATCCAGCAGCTGAGAAGGCAGAGCGGATTCTGCATCATCAGCGGCTTCAACCATTCCAATACTGGATTGCGCTCCCAGCACCAGACCAAGGGTCACGCCCGCGATGAGACTACCGCTGATGAACAGGACTATTGATGTACGGGCGAGAAACCGCATTCCCCCTGCAGGCATGTTGCGAACGCTACCCATCGGAGACTGCCGCTGTCAACGAGCAAAAAAAAGACCGGCTCGGGGGAGCCGGTCAACCCTAGGGTATCGGTCAACAGATAGCAAACTGGGAGGGGAACTAAATGCGACCGATACCCGTATGATCGTCCAGCAGGCAACCATACATGAGCACAGTAGCTCATATCGGGCGAGTTGAAAAGTCATCGGCCCTTAGCCGAGCGCTCCGTCCGGTCTTAGCCGGGCCCGCGCTACTGGTGTGCTTGCGCCGGTGTCGCCGCTCAGTTGCCTTCCCCGTTCACTCCAAAACGTTTCAGCGAGAGAAACAGCACCGGGTCCCGGGCAACGCCGTCCAGACGAACCTCAAAGTGGAGGTGAGCGCCTGTAACTGCGCCAGTGGCGCCAACGGTTCCAATGGAATCTGTTGCTCGGACCTCAGCGCCAACGGAGACAATCGCCGTGCTGAGGTGTCCGTACAGCGTCTGGTAGTCGGAATCATGATCAATGATGACAAAGGTTCCGTAGACCGGGTGCTCTCCGATCTCCCTGACCACTCCGGCCCGCGCGGCGTAGACCGGCTGCCCGACGCTTGTTGCCAGATCCACCCCGCCGTGA
Source organism: uncultured Spirochaetaceae bacterium (assembly GCA_964591085.1). GTDB lineage: Bacteria > Spirochaetota > Spirochaetia > DSM-27196 > CAZPXH01 > CAZPXH01. The sequence goes on from CAZPXH010000001.1 coordinate 82,200, forward strand.
AACACAAGCCGCCCGGTCAGCGGACTCCGGCGCATTCCAAACCCGCTAGTGAAGCGGGACCCCGGAACGGGATTTCGGAAGATGCTCCTGAGGAAGGCGTCCCGCTCGGTCCGAGTGAAGCGCACAGCCGGTACAAAGCGATCCATTTCCTGAAGCAACCCGGCAACCGGAAGCCCACTCGCCTCAGAGAGCCGCAGACTTAACAGGCGCTCAATCTCCGTAATGGACTCAAGTGGGAGGAAGATTCCGTCCTGGTTAGGAATCAGCAGGACAGTTCCCTCTGGAACGTCCACCGAAGTCGCAAAGCGGTTGAGGCTGGCCAGGGTCTCCAGCCGGAGACCCAGCCCGGAGGATATCGCAATCAGGCTCTCCTCCCTGTCAACCCGGAAGCGGAAGATCCGGAGGCCTGGCAGGCCCTGGCCTCCACGGGCAAGTGCTTCCTGTGCGGCCTCAATGTCACGCTGCAGTTGGAGGTAGAGGGCATCCGAGGGGTGCAGTCGCTCAATTGCCGGAAGCAGGGATCGAGGATCATCCTCCGGGAGCACCACCTCCGCGTCGCTTCCAGCTTCCTGCGCGGGAAGCTGCAATACCAGCAGCGCGAGGGCCAGGAACCCGGCTACCCATCTTCTTGGGTGCGTTGCCCGCTTCAGGGAGACTCTCCACCGGCATCCGGTCCCGGCTCTTCCGGCGTTGCTGCTTCACCGCTCTGGGTGCCATAGCGTTCCGCCAGCTGCCTCGTTCGGAGAGCGCGTTCGCTGTCCGCGGGGAGCTCTGTGAGCAGGGTCTGCATTCGCTGCAGAGTTGTCTGCACAGCCACCCGGTCGGGGAGCCCCAGAAAGGCGCCCAGCGCGCGCTCGTAGTAGTCCCACGACTGCTCCGGCCGTCCGGCTTCCGCGTTGATCCGCCCAAGGGCAAACAGATCCTGCGCAATTCCCGGTGCGTTCTCCACCCGCTTGTCCGCATCCAGCGCGAGCAGAGCCTGTTCCTCCGCTTGCTGCAGATTTCCGGCTTCCCTGGCGATCAACGCAAGCATGTAGTGGTTGCTGGCGAGCTCAGCCCAGCGTTCGTCGCGGGCGTTCCGCGCGCGTGCCTGCCGGAACCACTGTTCGGCGACCTCAGCGTTGCCCATACGCCACTCCGCAATGCCAAGGTTGTGCTCGACGATGGCCCGGGCCTCCCGGTCTCCAGACGCTTCGGCCAGCTCCAGGGCCTGAAGGAATCGGTCCAGGGCCGCCGGAACCTCACCGCTGCGCAGTGCCAGCTGGCCCAGATTGGTCTCCGCCTCTGCGGCAATCCGCAGGTTTCCCGCGATACCAGCAGTTTCCCGCGCGCGCCGGAAGCTTGCCGCAGCACTGTCCAGGTCGCCGCTTGCCAGAAGGACCAGGCCCAGCGAGTTGCGTGCGGCGGCAACCCCGGGCAGGTGGTCCAGTGCAAGGCTCTCGCTGAGGGCAAGCTCAAACAGACTTGCTGCCTCAGCGTATCGGCCATCCGCGAACAGCTGGTTCCCCTGTTCTGCGTAGGTGGCAATGCGCTCGCGCCGGGAGGTTTCCCCGGTCGGCGCACCGCGGAGACTTGAGCATGCGGCCAGTGCTAGCGCCACGGCACACAGGATCGGCAGACGCCACCGTGCCAGCTGTTGCATCAGAAGCCATCCTCCCGCACGCCTTCAAAGGTCGTAGGAGTATCGGCCTCCTGTGGAATCCCTCCTCGGAGGAGGGGATTGTTGGAGAGCCCCGTGAGCACGTCCTGTCCGGTGTCCAGGGTATCTCGGGTCTGCTCCAGGAGAGAGCGTACCTCTGGCTGGGTGGAATTGATGAAGGTCACGAAGTCTTCCAGGCTCGCGCCGGCGCGCTCCACCGAGGCAAGAATCGAGTTGACCTGCGCGTACAGCTCGCCCCGGTCTGAAAACAGCGCCCCCACCGAGCCCTCGTCGCCGAGCAGGACGGGCACCAGCCCTTCCGGGTCGGCCAGGACCGCCGAGGTCTGTTCCAGGTTGGACGCAAGCCGCTCCACGGAGGCTAGCGTTGTCCCAATGCTCGCAAGCGAATCATCAACCGACGGGAGCACCGAAGTCGTGGCCGTGCGGATGTCTGCTATGATCACCGTTAGATCCGCGCTGATCGCCGCGAGATCCGTGAGGATTGCTCCCACCGGGCCCTCGGGCGAGCCCGAAAGACCCTGCTCCACGGTATTCAGGACCTCGTCGAGGCTTGTAAGGGCACGTCGCACCCCTGCGATCAAAGGATCTAGCTGCGTGACCAGGCCCGTGATCTCATCCGCGGTGTCCGGAACATCCGCAAGTCCTTCGCGCGCCCGACGCTGGCCCTCAGGACTCCCCAGACTCGGGATGAGGCTGGCCTCTGGCAGCGGCTCGGTCTGTTCCACGCCGGGGTGGAAGACCAGCCCGCCACCAAAGCCGGGGATCGGACTGGTTGCGAGCTCCAGGACAGAGAACTCGGTGACTCGGTCCACAAACTCTTCCTGGATGGTGAAGGTCACCAGGACCCTGTCGTTTTCGTCCAGATCCAGCGCTCGGACCCGGCCAATGCTGAAGCCGCGGTAGTCAACGCCCATACCTACAGAAAGGCCTGTTGCACTGGGGAATGAGCTGGTGTAGATGACGTCACGCGCAAACCACCGCTGAGAGCTTCCCATGGCAACGATGATTGCAATGGTTGTGAGGATTCCGAGGAGCAGAAAGACGCCCACAACCTGGCTTGCAAAGCGGATTCGGAGCTTCATGAGTCGCTCCCCATGAGATCAAGAATGTCGCCTGCCCAGCTGGCGGTCTCGCTCAGCACATCGGTGAGGATAGCCTGTACCGCGGGTCTCGTGTCCCGGGAGACCTCGGCCACCGGACCCGAAGCCAGCACCCGCCCATCGTCCAGTACCACCACCCAGTTTGCCAGGAGGGACGCAAGCTTTGCGTCATTGGTGCTGAAGACCAGGGAGCAGCCGCGGTCCCGCACCTCTTTGAGCAGGCCCAGGACCGTTCTCCGGGTTCCCGAACCAAGAGAGCTGGTTGGTTCATCCAGGAAAAGAATCTCCGGCCAGGTCACCAGGGACCTCAGCAGAGACACCACTTTCTGTTCACCCGCGGACAGCTGTGCCGGCCGGAGGTGGAGGTCGTCAGCCATGTTGAATCGGCGGAGCAGCGGAAGGTAGGCGTTCCGCATCCGACCCACGGGAGTGTCAGGTTGATGGACAAGAAGCGGCAGCTGTAGGTTCCTCTCCAGTGTCTCCGTTTGCCAGAGCGCAGCGTCCTGGAAGACGAACCCCATACGGGAGCGTAGAGAGAGCAGCTCGGAGTCCGGGAGGTTTGCCGGATTCTGACCGAGGATGCGGATCTCGCCTTCGTCCGGTGGTGTGATCCCGGCAGCAACCTTCAGCAGGCTGGACTTCCCCGATCCCTGGGGACCCAGGATGGCAACCGAGCTTCCGTCTGGCACACGCAGTGTCACCTTGTCCAGCACCATGAAGTCGGAGAAGAAGAGGTAGACATCTGTGAGCTCAAGCAACATAGGAGAGGACCGTGATGACCGCATTGGCGAGGATGGACAGCACAAAGCCCTGGGTGACGGCCTTGATGACCACCACCGGGACCTCGTAGCTGGCGCGTTCCACCCGGAGCCCGTGATAGGTGGCGACCAGGGAAATGAGCAGGCCAAAGACCACGCTCTTGAGGAGAGAGACCAGGATGTCACCAAACCCGATGGCCTGAAGCAGGCCGGCGGAGTACTCGTCCAGTGGAAGCGAGCCGACGACCTGCGTCACCAGAAATGACCCGGCAAGTCCAAAGACGTTGAAGTAGAAGTTGAGAATCACCGTGGAGATCAGGACACCCAGAACGCGGGGGACCACCACGTAGGCGATCGGATTGATTCCGGTTGCGGTGTATGCCTCTATCTCATGGTTCACAACCATGTTCCCCAGCTCGGTGGCAATGGCCGTACCACTGCGCGCCGTGATGATGAAGGCAGTGAGGATGGGCCCGAGTTCCCGGGTGATTACCACAATCAAGATGTTGTATATGAGGTCTCCCTGACCAAACTGGGGAAGCAGGGACAGACCCTGAACAATGATCACCGCTCCCAAAGCCAATGACAGGATGGCTACAACGGAGACAGCCTCCACTCCCGTGAAGAGGATCTGCATGGTGAGCACACGTCCTGAATACGCGCGGCTCCTGAGGAAGCCCCGGAGACTGCGGGCAACTTCCACCACAAAGCCAAGAAATCGCGCCAGCGCCTGAAGGCGTCGAATAGCAGACCGACCACTGCGTTCGATCGGTCCTGCCGGTCGCGGCCGGGGTGCATCCACGGTGCCGAGCGTATTCCGCGCACCCCAATGGCGCAATATGGCATTCACGTTGATACAAGGCAGTCCACAGGATACGATAGGCAACTTGAGGAGCTGCATTGCCTAGCGCGCGCACCTATACGCCCGGTTCGGTGATCTACTTCACTGGCGACCGCGCCGACCGGATCTTCATACTCAAGTCCGGACGGGTCAGCCTCCGCAGCACAGACATTGAGACCGGCGTGGAAAACCGTGACTTCATTCGGACCGGCGAGTTCTTCGGGGTGAAGAGCGCCCTCGGGGGATACCCGCGGGAAGAGGACGCCATGGTGGAGTCTGATGCGGCTGTTCTGATCTTCTCGGTGCCAGAGTTTGAGGCGCTCGCCAGCCAGAACACGCGGATCATCCTCCAGATGCTGAAGGTGTTTTCCAATCAGCTGCGGCGCATCCAGGGCAAGGTCCGCAACGTGATGGCGGTGGAGGAGCAGAAGAACCCCGAACGCGGTCTCTATGAGATCGGTGAGTTCTACCTCCAGAAGCGGCGCTACCGGCAGGCCTGCTATGCGCTTGGTCGCTACATCCAGCTCTATCCGCAGGGTCAGTGGGTTGCCGATGCAAGGCGGAAGCTCCACGAAGCCGAGGACTATGCCCAGCGCTACGGCGATGGGAAGGGACCGCAGCAGCCCGTTGATCGCCAGCCCGCGCGTCCCAAGCTGAGCGGCGTTGCCGAGCGCTACTACCAGGGTGAAACGCTTGCGGCAAAGGGCGAGTACGGGCGGGCCATCCGAGTCTTCACCGAGGTTGCCACCAGTGATGACGTTGAGTACGTGGCTTCCGCGCAGTACGCGATCGGGCAGGCCCTCTTCCACATGAAGCAGTACGAGAAATCCATCCAGCAGCTCCAGGCATTCATCAAGGGGCATCGGGAAGCAGAGCAGGTTCCGGACGGGCTGTTTCTTATTGGCGCTGCCTATGCGGCGCTTGGTGACAATGAGCGCGCAGAAACCTTCCTGAAGCAGATCCTGCGAACGGAAGGGGTCTCTGACGAGACTCGGCGCAAGGCCACCAAGCAGCTGCGCCAGATCAAGGCGGCCTGACGTGAGCAGTCTCAACAGCGCGGCATTTGACCGCTTTGCCAAGACATTTCAGGCAGGGGACATCATCTTCTGTGAGCACGAACCGGGAGACAGCTTCTACTTTGTTCAGCAGGGCAGGGTGCGGATCTTCCGCGTCATGGGTGGCGTTGAAAAGACCATAGACGAGCTTGAGCCGGGCGAAGTCTTTGGTGAGATGGCAATCCTGGAAGAAGCCCCGCGCTCGGCCGGTGCAATGGCGGTGGATGAGGTCCGGGTCCTTGAGCTGAACAAGGCCAACTTTGAAATCCTGATGCAGGGCAATCCGCAGATTGCCATGATGACGCTGAAACTCCTGACCAAACGCATCTACGACCAGCGGCGCAGATTCCAGATCCTGACCCTGCCAGACGAACAGGCGAAAGTCATGGACGTGTTTCTGATGCTGGAAGAGCGCAATCCGCCGGATGAAGACGATTCCAATGAACGGCACTTTCCCGGGACAAGCATTGATGACGTCGCACACTGGGCCGGCTTGCAGCCCGAGCGAGCCCGCGCGGTGATCTCCCATTTCCAGTCGCAGAACCGGCTTACGGTGGACAACCGTGGAATCACGGTGCAGAACATCAAGGACTTTGAGCGCACGGTGAAGAGCCGGAAGGACGGCTGACGCGCGCGGGCCCGGGACGGAGCCCGGACCCGCGCGCGTCGGTAAGACAGGCTGGACGTTGGCCGCCGCAGCTAGAGAAAAATGTCCACGCTGGACCCGATTTCCGGGAGCGAAGAGCCCGTCCCCAGGTTGCCAACGTCAACAAACCATGCCCCGCTCCCCACAACACTGGTGCGAACCGTCAGACCAATAGCCAGTTGTCCTCGGGTGCGGCCAACAGCAAGTGCGTAGACCAGGTCCCCGGTTGGCGTGGTTGTGCGTATGCCCAGCTCCACCGCCGTCATGAGCCCAAGGGGAGAGAGCGCAATGCCACTGAAGGCATAGGTCTGCGAGTCGTTAGCCGCGAGCAGTCCAACCGTTGCGTAGGCACGCGCGCCGACTACGAAGCGTCCACCCAGGCCTCGCTGGTATCCGCCGCCAGCCATCAGCTCGATGATGCTTACTCCTGGAATATCGGCGCTTCCGTCTGCTGACTGGGTGTCCACGGTCTGCAGCAGCGCGCCAAACCCAATGGCAACGGCCGGTTCAAGCGGTGTCAGTTGTATAGCCGCTTCCGCCGAATCCGCCGGTGCAAGCCGGTCCTGGATTGTGTCCGGGACCACACGGTCAATGAACCCTGCGGTGGCGTCCCGGCTTCGCTCCAGAAATCTCGTGCCATCCGCAGTTCGCCAGCGAATCTGTGCCTGATTTGAATCCAGATCATCGGGATCCACCGCTGGCGCCGGGCCCCATTGAACAGAGACCTCTCCCGCGATCGGTGGAGCCGGCGGTGCTTCCTCCTGGCCAAAGACCGGAAGGGTAATTGCGGCCAGCATCAGAATCAGGAGGGGTACCCTGCTCCGTTTGCCTCGGCCCATCATCGGTTGCCGGCGAGCACCGAGACGATGTCGTCCGCGAGCAGGACGGCACGCACCCGTTCGTCAGCGGCAACCGATCCTCCGGGAACCACCCACTGCCGATTGTCTTCCTGGCTTCCGGCTGGAATCGCCTGAAGGAAGGCTGGCCCGTTGTTCGCCGTGACAAAGTAGCTGCCCAGCACCGCACCGCTTGCCGCATCGTAGGCAAACACAGAGGCAGTCAGATTGCGCGAGGTCTCTACCACCAACAGAACCTGGATCCCGGTGGCCTGGGAAATTGCAGACAAAAGCTCACGAAAGTCGGTCATAAGGGTCTGGGAAGAGTCAAAACTGGTTGCATCCAGGAGTTCGGTGAACAGCGCCTCGCTTAGCGTGGCAGATCCGCCTCCCTGAATCTGGCCTGCAACCCCATTGAGTACGTGGAAGCGGCCAACCGCCACGTCCTCCGGTACCGCTGTCTCATCTACAATCATCAGCGGGCGGAAACCCTGCTCCACCATGGATGCGTACAGCGAGTTCAGCAGTGCCCCGTCATTGTCACCGCGCACCGTTACACCAATTGCCGTTCCCTCCGAGAGGGGTGCCTCAATTGCCGTACGACGCACATAGGTCTGGCAGGAAAGCAGGAGCAGCACCATTGCTGTCATCCCGGCCAATTGCGCAAGTCTCTTCATGTGAAATCCTCCTTAGCCTCCATTATTTCGGCATCGTTCAAGACGTGCAAGGAAAGGTCCGGAAACCCGGATGCCACAGTGCGCAAGCGCGTAGAAAACGGCACATCGGCGAGAGAAAGCCAGAAGAGGGAATCGAACCCTCGACCTGCTCATTACGAGTGAGCTGCTCTACCGCTGAGCTATTCTGGCGAGACCCTCAAGAATACCCTCCGCGATTCGGCTGCATCAAGACGGACGGCATTTCGCCGACACTCAAAGCAGGATGCTACGGGGAATCTACACCGCTGCCAGCGGAATGATTGCGGCGCAGAATCGGATGGACACCCTGTCCAACAACCTCGCAAACGTGGATACGGAGGCCTTCAAGCGTGACATCACCGTGGACAAGGCGTTCCCGGAACTACTGATCCGGCGGGTTCAGGATGACGGCGTCTTTGGCATCCCCCCAAGCGGAATCTTCCCGCTTACCGGGAGTATTGACGTTGCGCCGGTTGTCGGTCGCCTCGGGACGGGCGTTGAAACCAACGAGATCTACACAGACTTCCAGCAGGGGAGCCTGGAGCAGACGGACAATCCATTCGACTTTGCCATGGAAGATGACGGGTTCTTTGTGGTACAGACTCCGAACGGCGAGCGTCTCACCCGCAACGGCAGCTTCCACCTGGGAGTGGAGGGGCTTCTGGTAACCAAGGAAGGCTTCCCCGTTCTTGGAGAGGAAGGTCCCATCCAGCTCAAGCTCAACAACTTCCGTGTGGAAAGCGACGGCACCATCTTCTACAACCCGCTCCTGCAGGATGACCCCCAAAGGCTCATAGCAAGCGGGGAAAACCAGTGGGAAGAGATCGAAGTGCTGGATCGCATGCGAATTGTTGACGTGGACCAGCCCCGGTACCTCCGCAAACAGGGTTCCAGCCTCTACCTGGAGACCCTGGAGTCCGGTGTCGCGCAGGAACAGGAAGGAACCGAACGGCCCACCGTGCGGCAGGGCTTCCTGGAGACCGCGAACGTCAATCCGGTGCGGTCCATGGTGGAGATGATCAGCGTCAACCGGTCCTATGAGGCAAACCAGCGCGTGGTTCGCGCTCAGGAAGACGCAACGGACCGCCTGATCAACCAGGTGATGATACTCAGATAAGGAGCATACAGGTGGTACGCAGTCTGTACAGCGCGGCTTCCGGGATGATTGGCCAGCAGGCCAACATCGATACAATTTCCAACAACCTCGCCAACGTGAACACCACTGGCTTCAAGCGAAACCGTGCCGACTTTGAGGACCTGATTTACCAGACCCGCCGAGTCGCCGGTACACCCGCTACCGAACTCACGCTTGTACCGGTTGGGGAGCAGTTCGGTAACGGTGTGCGTGTTGCGGCAACCCAGAAGCTCTACACGCAGGGTGCTCTCCAGCAGACCGACAGCATCAGCGACATGGCCATTGAAGGCGAAGGATTCTTCCGCGTTGTGACCCCGGACGGCAGTTTCGCTTACACCCGGGACGGGAGCTTCAAGATTGATGAGAACGGCCAGTTTGTAACCAGCAACGGCTATCGTCTTTCGCCGGAAGTCATCCTTCCGGAGGACTTTGACCGGGAAAGCGTCTCTGTCAGCAGGGAAGGACAGGTAAGCGTTCGTCTCCCCGGGGACGATGTACCGATTGAGGTTGGCCAGATCCAACTGTATCGATTTGTGAACCCTGCCGGGCTATCGGCCATTGGCGACAACGCGTTGCGGGTAACCCAGGCCTCCGGCGAGGCAATTCCGGGCACCCCCGGGATAGACAGTATGGGATCTGTGCTGCACCAGTTCCTTGAGGCGTCCAACGTGTCGGTGGTCCGGGAAATGGTTGACATGATTGTCGCGCAGCGCGCCTACGAGATGAACAGCCGGGCCATCCAGACCAGTGACACCATGCTGGGCATTGCAAACAGCCTGAAGCGCTAAGGGAGTAGAGGAAGATGGATCCCGTAGCAGCACAGACAGCCGCCAGACTCCGGGCCGCGCAGTCCGCCAGTGACCTGCAGGGACTGCGTACGCTCGCGGCCCAGGGCAACTCCCCGGAAGCGATCCGGGAAATTGCCGAGGAGTTCGAGGCGCTGTTTGTGGGAATCATGCTGGACAGCATGCGTTCCACCCGCCAGCCGGAGCAGAACCTTCTGTACGGCGGAATGGCGGAGGACATGTTTGACGAGATGCTGTTTGACGAGTACGCGCGCCAGATCGCACAGAGTGGCGATCTTGGGATCGCGGATATGCTCGTTTCTGAACTCTCCCGCGCGGCCGGAGTATACGAAAGTGCACAATCCGGCGAGCGGAATTCTGCAGGGCTGAACCTGGAAGGCTAAGTCGTTACAAGAGAATCACCTGGATGCTGTCCCTCGGAGGAAGCCGCTTGGCACGTTGATTGCTCCTTCGATTAAAGGTGGTACGAATGACCGATCGACGCAGGACAAACGGCTCCGAAGACGCCCTCAAGGCCTACTTCAACCAGATAAAGAACTCCCGGCTTCTGACGGCTGAGGAGGAGCAGCAGCTCTCCCGCCGGATCCAGAATGGGGATGACGCCGCACGGAAGCAGCTGATTGAGTGCAATCTTCGCCTGGTTGTAAAGATCGCTAAGCGTTACGCGGGCTCCGAGATGGAACTCCTGGACCTCATCCAGGAGGGAAACGTTGGCCTGCTGCACGCCGCGGGGAAGTTTGACTTCCGCAAGGAGGTTCGCTTCAGCACCTACGCGTCCTGGTGGATCAAGCAGGCAATCAGCCGGGCACTGGCGAACAAGCGCCGGGCAATCCGCCTACCGCATCGCAAGGAAGACGCCCTGCGTCGCATTCAACGTGCCTTTACCGTGCTGAGCCAGAAGCTGATCCGCCGGCCGAGTGTTGACGAGGTGGCGGCAGAAGTAGGCATGTCCCGGCAGGACGTCCTGCATATTCTCCTGGTGGCCAGCAGCCCGGTCAGCCTGGATGGCGAGCTTGGTGAGGAGGACAGCGGGACTCTCCACGACTTGTACGAGGACTACACCTACTCGCCGGAAGCTCCGCTGATGGCGGAAAGCATCCGGGAGGGAACGCTTGCAAGCCTGGACTGCCTGCACGAGCGGGAGCGGATCGTTATCCGCAGCAGATTTGCACTGGAAGGCGGGGACCGGAGCACCCTCAAGAGCATTAGTGACCAGATGGGGATCTCACCGGAAACGGTCCGGCAGATTGAGCTGCGGGCGCTTCGAAAGCTCCGGGCGCAGTCAGCGGAGTTGCGGGAGCTCGTCAGCGCCTGAGAGGCGACTATCCGGCGTGCGCGGACCTGCTGGATTCCGCACTTGCCCGGAGGTCTGGCCGCGCCGATGATCATTCCGTGACGCGATATCGTCGCCGCCTGACCGGCCTGCTTAGCCTGATTGTGATCCTACTCGCCGCGGCGCTGCTGCTCCTCCCGGAGCCCGAGGTTCCCGCATCCGGTCCCTATGAAGGCTACCGGCAGAGAAGCAGGGACGCCGCCGTTGACGATGCCGCGGAGTCCACGCCCGGGTCCGGCACGGGCCAGGTGCCTGAGCGGGGCTATACGGACAGTGTTCCCAGTGAGGCGCAAGACTATCGGAATTCGTCCGAGGGCTCGGCAACGGTGTCTCTGACGCGGCCGGAAGAGTCCGGAGACCTGCTTCCCGCCGGCCGGATTGCGGTGGTAATTGATGACGCGGGCAACCGGCCAGCGGATGTGGACGGCTTTGCTGCCCTGGGTCTGCCAATCACGATTGCGGTGCTGCCCCAGCTTCCCGGCACCACAGATGCTGCTGAGCGCGCCAGGCGGGCGGGCCTGGAGGTAATCCTCCACCTTCCGCTTGAAGCCTCCACCGGACAATGGCCGGGTCCAGGCACGATCTTCACTACCAATACGGAAGACGAGATTGCAGAGCTGGTCCGCCAGAATCTCGCTAGTGTTCCGGGCGCAGTTGGGGTGAACAGCCACATGGGTTCCCTTGCTACCGCGGATCCCCGGGTGATGGCGAGCGTGTCCAGGGAGCTTGCGCGCCATGGTGTCTTCTTCCTCGATTCACGGACAACTGCGCAGACGGTTGCGGCGCAGGAGGCTCGGCGGGCAGGGCTTCCTACCCTGGAACGCAGCGGATTTCTGGACAACAGTGCTGACTCCGAGGCGATCCGGGAAGCTCTCCTCGGCGCCGTCCGTGCCAACCAGGGTCAGGACGTGATCCTCATCGGGCACGCGGGGACGCAGACCCTTCCCGCTGTGCTCGGGCAAGAGCTTTCCCGCTTGCAGACGCTCGGCTGGGAGATTGTTCCGTTGTCGGCGCTTGTGCCTCAGTCCTGACAAGCGACATCCTCGAGGCGGATTATGCTGGTAGCCGGAATTGAGAGCTCCTGTGACGAAACCTCCATTGGCATTGTGGAAGATGGCTGGCGAATCCGCGGCCACGTAATTGTCAGCCAGGCAAAGCTGCACGAGCACTACGGCGGAGTGGTGCCGGAGCTTGCAAGCCGGAAGCACGTCCAGGCAATTCTTCCTGCTTGGCACGCCGCCCTTCAGCAGGCCTCCTGCAAAGCGTCTGATCTCCAGGGAATTGCGGTAACCAACAGACCGGGCTTGTCCGGCTCCCTCCTGGTGGGCCTCACATTCGCTAAGACACTTGCCTGGGCTTCCGGGCTGCCATGGGTCAGCGTTGATCACATCCACGGACACATCTCGGCTGCAGACCTGCAGAGCGGAAATGTCCCGCAACCCGAAATGCCGTATCCGAGACTCTGCCTGCTTGCTTCCGGGGGGCACTCAATGGTGTGCCGCGTGGACGACCCGCTTTCCTTCACCGTGCTCGGAGCAAGCATTGACGACGCGGCAGGGGAGGCCTTGGACAAGCTTGCCAAGCATCTGGGCCTTGGCTACCCGGGCGGGCCGTGCCTGGAAGCTCTTGCCCGCGGCGGAGACCCAACGGCCTATGAGTTTCCCATGCCCAACCTCTACAAGAGTGGGCGCCGCTACGATTTCAGCTTCTCCGGGATCAAGACCGCGGCAATTCATCACACCCTGCGGTACCGGAAGATCCCATCGGTGAGCCCTGAGCAGGACCGTCAGGACCTTGCGGCATCCTATCAGCGGGTGGTGTTCCGCACTCTGCTCCGATCACTCCGGCGGGCTGTGGATGATCTCGACATCCATCGTGTAGTTATTGCCGGCGGTGTAGCGGCGAATTCCGAGCTCCGACGGCAGCTGGCCGAGTGGGAGGATCTGCAGACCTTGATTCCCGCGCCCGAGTTGTGCACGGACAACGGCGCGATGATTGCTGCGGCGGGATATCACCTGCTGTTGCGGGGAGACCGGAGCGCCCTGGACGAGGGAGTGTCGCCCCGGGTGTCCGGGCACCGACTCATTGACAGCGCAGCGGGCGGTTGATAGCTTTCCGGCCACCCGTTTCCCGGTGGTGTAACGGTAGCACCGCAGATTCTGGCTCTGCTAGTGGGGGTTCAAATCCTCCCCGGGAAGAAGGCGATTGGCCCAACCTGCAGGCGTTTGCCTGCCTGGCCCCTTCGTCTATCGGTTAGGACGCGAGATTCTCAATCTCGAAAGAGGGGTTCGATTCCCCTAGGGGCTAACGGGGAGCTGAACAGGCTCCCCGTTTTTGTTTGCTGAAAGCGGAGGGGCGTGTTGGCATCGCAGGAAGTTGCCCTGGTTCTGGCAGACGGGTCGGTCTTTGCCGGCGAGGGCTTTGGCGCGGAACCGGCGGATCCGGATCAGATCTCTAACACCAGCGAACGCGGGATCGGCGAGTTGGTGTTCAACACGGCCATGACCGGGTATCACGAGATTGCTACGGACCCTTCCTACGCCGGCCAGATCGTAGTCATGACCTATCCTCACCTCGGCAACTACGGAACGGATCCCGAGTGGGACGAATCCCTGGACGGGGCACCCCTGACACTCGGTGTGGCAGGAATGGTCGCCCGGAGCCTCTATCGTGGTCCGCTACCCGCTGGCAGGATCTCAATCTCTGAATGGCTGAGATCACACGGTGTTCCGGGAATCACGGAGGTGGATACCCGGGCCATAACCTTGCGAATCCGGGATCACGGTAGCTGCAACGCCGCCATCGTCAGCGCAGAGCACGTGGATCGGGCAAAGGCATTGCTCTCCCGCTTCCCGGTGATGGAAGGGCGGGAACTGGTGTCCAGAGTGCGCGTTGGCGCCGGCCGAAGCATCAATCCCGGCGGAAGCCCGCGCATTGCCCTGGTGGACTGCGGGGCAAAGGCGAGCATTGTGTCCGAGCTGGTCAGGCGCGGCGCGGAAGTCCTGCTGGTGTCCAGCGCGGACGGAGCCGATTCAATCCTCCAGGCTGACCCGGACGCGGTTCTGTTCAGCAACGGCCCCGGGGACCCCGCGGTGCTTCCGGCCGAGGTGGGCCTTGCCGGAGAACTCAAGGGAAAAACAACGCTCCTGGGCATATGCCTAGGGCATCAGCTCCTTGGCCAGGCACTCGGCCTTTCCACCTTCAAGATGCGCTTTGGACACCACGGGGGGAATCAGCCCGTTCGGGACGAGGAGACCGGCCGCGTTTTTGTAACCAGCCAGAACCACGGGTTTGCGGTAGACGATTCCAATCTGCCAGACGGCGCCCAAGTCTGGTTCCGCAACGCGAACGACCGCAGCGTGGAGGGCATCAGCTGGCAGGAACAGCGGCTCTGGGCCGTGCAGTTCCACCCGGAGGCCGGACCCGGTCCCCACGATGCTCGCTGGATCTTTGACCGCTTCATTGCTATTGCGCGCTCGCGCGGAACCAGTGTGGGGACTGTGGACTGATGCCAAAGAGAAGTGATCTTCGCTCTGTTCTTATCATCGGGTCCGGCCCTATCCAGATCGGGCAGGCCTGCGAGTTTGACTACTCCGGAAACCAGGCGGTGCGCGCGCTGAAGGAAGAGGGTTACCGCGTCATTCTGGTAAACCCGAACCCTGCCACGATCATGACCACTCCCGGCCTGGCAGACCGCATCTACGTTGACCCGCTGGAACCCGAATACCTGGATGCGATCATCAGGGCCGAGCGGCCGGATGCCCTGCTTGCAACCATGGGCGGGCAGACCGCGCTCAATGCCGCTGTGGAACTGGGGCGCGAGGGGATCCTGGAGCGACACGGGGTGGAGGTCATTGGCGCGAGCCTGTCCTCCATTGAGCTGGCTGAGGATCGGGGGCGCTTCAAGGAGTTGATGGGAACCATCGGCCTCGACTCACCGCGATCAGAGCTTGTTCACAGCATGGAAGAAGCGCGCGCCTTTGCCGATTCCGCAGGCTTCCCACTCATTGTGCGCCCGAGCTACACCCTTGGGGGCAGGGGCGGGGGAATTGTGGAGTCGGAGGCCGAGTTTGCCCCACGAGTGCAGCAGGCCCTCCGCGAGAGTCCCGTGCACAGCTGCCTGATAGAAGAAAGCCTCCTGGGATGGCGCGAGTTTGAGCTGGAGGTTGTCCGGGATCCCGCTGATAACGCGGTGGTTGTCTGCTCGATCGAGAACGTAGATCCCATGGGTGTGCACACCGGGGACAGCATCACCGTTGCGCCAACCCAGACCCTCAGTGACCGTGAGTACCAGGTGATGCGGAGCGCGGGAATAGAGGTCCTGCGAGCCGTTGGCGTGGACTGCGGCGGGTCTAACGTGCAGTTTGCCATCAACCCTGCGGGAACCCGGATGGTGGTCATTGAGATGAACCCGAGGGTTTCCCGGAGCTCCGCCCTGGCGAGCAAGGCCACCGGATTTCCCATTGCCCGGTCCGCTGCAAAACTTGCGGTGGGATACACCCTGGACGAGGTCATCAACGAGATCACGGGCCGAACCTCGGCAAGCTTTGAGCCGGCGCTGGACTACGTGGCGGTGAAGGTTCCTCGATTTGAGCTGGAGAAGTTTCCACGGGGGCATCGCGAGCTGGGAACGCAGATGCGCAGCGTTGGTGAGTCTTTGGCAATCGGGCGGAGTTTCCCTGAAGCCCTGAACAAGGCGCTGCGGGCAAGCGAGTCTGGGCTGGAAGGGCTGGAGGCACTGGACGTTTCGCCGAGCCAGCTTGCGACAATGATAGATACCCGGCACCCCCGACGGATCCTCGCGCTCTACACCGCGCTTCTGCAGCGCGGGGCAGGTGCCATTGAGGAGCTGGCGGAGCGCAGCGGCTACGCCCCCTGGTTCCTCTCCGAGATGGCCGGGATCGCTGAAACAGAGCGCGAGCTCTCCGCCGGCATCCCGTCCCCGACGCTGCTGCGCCGGGCAAAGCGGCTCGGCCTGACCGACAGCAGAATTGCCGAGCTCTCTGCCACGGATGTCCAGTCCGTTGCCGCGATGCGCAAGGACTCCGGGCTCTCTCCGGCCTACCACATGGTTGATACCTGTGCCGGGGAGTTTGCCGCGGCTACGCCCTATTTCTACGGAACCTGGTGTGAGGTGAACGAGGCAAATCCGGACCCACGGAAGTCTGTGGTCATCCTCGCAAGCGGCCCCAACAGAATCGGGCAAGGCCTTGAGTTTGATACCTGCTGCACATTGGCCTCCATGGCGTACCGACGGCAGGGCATTCGGACCGTGATTATCAACAGCAACCCGGAGACTGTCTCCACGGACTTCAACGTGAGTGACCGGCTCTATCTGGAGCCGCTGTCGGTTGATGACGTGTGGGCTGTCATGGAGGGAGAGGGCATCACCGAGGTTGTGACCCAGCTCGGTGGTCAGACTCCGCTGAATATGGCAGCAGAACTGGAAGTCCGCGGTGCCAGTATAATGGGAACAAGCGTGGCGGCCATAGAGGAAGCTGAGGATCGCAGACGATTCAGTGATCTGATCCGGCGCACCGGCGCGCGGCAGCCGGAGAACCGCACCGCCGGCAGCATCTCGGATATTGCATCTGCGGCGGCAGAGATCGGGTACCCTGTGCTCGTTCGGCCCTCCTTTGTGCTGGGCGGCCGCAGCATGCTTATCGCGTATGGCGAAGAGGATTTGCGGGGTTTCCTCGCTGATCCCAGTGTTCCAGTCAGTGAAAGCCGACCCGTCCTGATAGACCAATTCCTGGAAGACGCCTTTGAGTACGATGTGGACGCCGTCAGCGACGGGCGGAACGTCTACATCGCCGGGATCATGGAGCATATTGAGGCTGCCGGAATCCATTCAGGGGACTCCGCCTGCGTCTTTCCCGCCTACATTGATCCTCCCGGAATCCATCAGAAGATCGTTGATACCACCGTCCTTCTTGCCCGTGAGCTCGGTGTGCGCGGACTCCTGAACATCCAGTTTGCCGCCAGGGCCGGGGAGCTCTACGTGATTGAGGTCAATCCGCGGGCATCCCGTACGGTGCCGTTCATCTCCAAGGCCTCCGGAGTTGATCTCGTGGACGCGGCGGTGCGGGTCTGGTTGGGGGAAGACCTGCAGGACCAGGGGCTGGTTGGTCCGGATGGCGTTGCGGAGGGACGCAGCATTGTTGGCTGGGCTGTGAAAGAGGCGATGTTCAGCTTTGATCGCTTTCCGGAGGTGGATCTTCGCCTGGGACCGGAGATGCGGTCCACCGGTGAAGCCATTGGCATCGGTGACAGCTTCGGTGAGGCGTTTGCCAAGGCAAGCTCTGCTGTCGGGACACGGCTGCCGCGGAGCGGCCGTGTGTTCATCTCCGTGAATGACGCGGACAAGCCCAACGTGGTGCCCATCGCTCGGGAGCTGGCAGCCCTCGGCTTCTCTGTGATCGCAACCCGCGGAACGGCTGATTTTCTGTTCAGGAACGGAATCTTCCCCGAGCTTGCGCTGCGAATTCATGAAGGACACCCGAACATCCTGGATCACATGGACGCCGGCCGGATTGACCTGCTTGTCAACACTCCGATGGGTCGATCCACCCAGACCGATGATGAGCGCATCCTTCTGGCAACCCTCCAGCGAGGAATTCCCTACGTGACAACGCTGTCGGCCGCGCGAGCCGCAATTGAAGGAATCCGCTATCTCCAGGCCGGCGAAGCGCGCGTGAAGCCCCTTCCACCGGGATCTTTTGCCCCTGTGGAGCTGAACCAGGGTTCGGGCTTGACCGCCGTTGAGGGCGAATCTACCGTTCCGGCAGAAGATGGCGCGAAACAGCGGATTTGACGAACTCGTTGAGCAGCTGAGCACCGGGGAACGGCGCATGATGCTGGAACGCATCCGTGCAACGGTCCCCGTCAGTACCGAGCCCGTCCTCAAGTCTCCGGATCAGCAGACTGTGGACCTGGAGCGCGAGTACAAGCGTCTGGGCTGGTTGCAGCGGCTCCTGGTTCTGCTGGAGAGCTGGTTCAGCGGTGCGGACCGATACCAGGTTACCCATCGCCGGATGATCCGTGAGGTCCGGAACCAGCTTGCAACGCAGGCGCGCGGTCTGCTGGATCCCAGGCGGGATCTTGTGCTTCCGGGAATGGCAAAGGAACTGGAAGAGGTCCGCGCGCGGCTCACCGTGCTCGCCACGCCCTGTCAGCAGGCCGCAGCCAACCGCCCCTTCTTTGTGGCCACGCTGCTGTCCATGGTGGAGAACCGGGTGCACGCAGATCTGCTCGCGGCGAGTGACCCGTTTCAGCACGCAGAGGTCCACGGGATCACCGATCCTGACGCCGTAAGACGCGCCTGCGAGCGATCCATTTCCGCGCTGCTTGGGGGTACCTCACAGCCGTCCCGTGACCAGCTCTACGCCGGTCTCCGATTTGTAGACGTGGTTCTCCGCGCAAGCCGTTTCGGGTTTCGGCCGCTGATAGAGCAAATCCGCGCCGACGAAAATGGAGTTCCTGCCACGGAAGTGGCCAAGGAGTTGCTATCCTTCCTGGCCGTACTTGCCCAGATCACCCTGCCACCTTCCATCGCCACCCTTGAGGCACTGGTAGTGCTGGATCACCCTGAGGTGATGGAACAGCCAGGCGGCGCCGGGAACGAAACCATCGAGCGATTTGTCCTCGCCGCAGAGGATGCGTTGGCCCGTGTCCGACTCTTCCACAAGCGGGTTCCTGGACTACTGGTCCTGCGGTATCTGCGCGGAGATATCAATGCCAGTTTCCCCGAACCCAGCGGTGGTGAGGACTGGCAGACCCAGCTCGGCCAGTTCTGGCACGGACGGCTGTCCGCGCAGCTTGCCCGCTATGTCCGGCATCAGCAGAGCCAGTCCATCCTGGACAGCCTCCGTGAACTTACCGGAGATCAGGAAGACCCTGCTCCCGTCTACCGGCGGCCGGACATCGGGCAGCCCGGTGCCTATGACCTTGCGCTCCGTGTCCTGCGGGAGGCTCTGGCGAAACCGTGGACAGAGGATATGTTGCCCGAGCTGCGCACCGTCATCGCTGACGGGGTCTTCTACAAACCGGACAACCGGGAGGAGTTCCGCCGCAGCATCGGCCAGATCGCGGCGCTCCCGCCACGCCTTGCCTCCTTCAGCCGCGCATGGGGCCCCGGATCGCAGGCTGACCCCGTAGAATCCGACGAACCCAAAGCAGGCCAACCCGGTTTAGCCGAGGAGAGCCCGGACCTGCCCCTTCCCGCGGGAACCATTCCGGAAAGCTCGGATCCCGGGCCCGGCGCCGATCAGGCGGCGCGAGAGATTGTCCGTGATGCAATACCCGCCTTCGGTTCCCTTGCTGCCGTTCTTAACGGCGTCCTCTTCAGTTCGCCCGGAGCCCGCTATGACACCCTGTCCAACCTGGGACAGCTGGGAGGACGCCGCAACGCACAAGTGCGAAAGGGCCTGGAGCGCTCGCTCGTTGCATCCCGGGCGCTTGAGCAGATGCTCCTCAAGGCGCAGGACATGGCCAACGCAGCGCTTGCTGGCGGGGACGGCGAGTGATCCGATTCCTGCACGCCGCCGACCTGCACTGTTCGGTCCGGGAGTCCGAGTACGGTCTTGCCGTCCTGGACGAGTTGCTGCAACTTGCAGTGTCCCGCTCGGTGGATGCGCTTATCCTTGCCGGCGATACCTTTGACAGTGCCCCGGACTTTCGGGACATGCGGGAAGCCGTCAGGGCTCGCCTCTCCGCGGAGCGATCGTTTTCCGTGCTTGCCGTCGCGGGAAACCACGAGCGGCTCCGGGCAAGCTCGACTTCCGGGACGGGAATTGACTTCGGCGCCGACCACTACGCGGATTCACAGATGGCCCGGGTTGACGCTGCAGGTGCGGAGTTTGTGCTGGTGCCCTTTGCGGACCCCGAGTTGCAGCGGGGCTTTCCGGACCTGGGCGAGCCCGGGGACCGCCCGCGCATTGCGGTGTGCCATGGGAGTTGGCTTCCAGCCTCCGGCTTTCCCCAGGAATCGGAGGACTCGGTGCTGGATCCGGCGCTCTTCCAGGCCATGGGCTGCCGATACGTTGCTCTGGGTCACATCCACCTGAAGCAGCACTTCACCCGTCCTCTCGCAGTGTATCCGGGCTCCGCGCGGGTTTGGCGTGAAGGAGAGTCAGGGCCACGCGGCGCCGTGGAAGTCGTGATCCCGGACTCCGGTGAGCCGCAGGTGACCGAGCACGTGCTGAGGCGAGCAGGGCAGTACCGAGTCCTGGATGTTCCCGTTGGGAGCGAGCCCAATCCGGACCTGTTGCAGGGTATTCAGCCTGCAGACTGGATTTGTATACGGCCGGTGGGCCTGGCAGACAGCGACGCAGAGGTCACGGCACTTGTCCAGCGCTATCACGAGTTCCTGGCTCCCCACACTCGGAGAGTCAGCGAGGATCGCTCGCGTGCCCTGGTTTTCGCGGAACTGCGAGAACATCCCGTGACGGCGCGCTTCCTCGCCGAGCTGGAGCAGGTTGCGGGTGACCATGAGCCTGAGGTGGTGGAGCGCGCCCGTTCCGCCGGTTTGGCCGGCATTGCGGCGCAGCTGGGAAGGCGCGGACAGTGATCCGAACCGTACGGCTCACAGACTACGGGATGCACCGGGATCGCGAGTTTTGGCTGAACCGGATCACCCTGGTTATAGGCCCGAACGAAAGCGGGAAGACCTCCCTCTTTGACGCGCTGTGCGAGGCGCTCTCTTCTCCCGACCGGCGAAAGCGCGCCGAGTTTGCCGAACGCTACGGGGAAGCCCGTCGAGTCACGGTGGACCCGGAACTATCGGATCCACCCGACATCGCGGATGTTCTGCGAATTGCCGCTGTGCGGGCGGACAGGCTTGCGCTGCCTCCGCACCTCTACCGCCCTGGTCTTTCCCGCCCGGAAGACGCGGAGCGTGACTGGGCAACCGAGCTCAGGACCAGCTTGCTGTCCAGCGGCGTGGACCCTGCAAGCCTGTCTGTGGAGCTCCAGCGAAGTGCCACTTCACGAGCACTCGGGACCCCCGGCAAGCGCTTGAAGGATGCGAGGAACCAGCTGGATTCACTCTCAGCGGACATCAGCCGGATGGAGTCTGGTCTTGCGTCCCTGGAGACCCGGCGGACAGAGTCAGAGACGGCGCGGGACACGCGGATTGCTGCAGAAGCGGAAGCCTCCCGGGCGACCAGTGCACTGGAAGCAGCGGAAGAGGAACTCCGGCAGGCGGAAGCCGCTGCGGAGCTTGCGCGACTGAAGGATCAGTACCGGATACTGGACGAATGGAGCAGAACTACGGTACCCCCGGAAAGTCTGCCGACCCCGGCAGACCTGCAGCGTCTGCGTGCGGAACGCGATGCCGCACGCGAGCAGCGGGATTCCGAGCGCTCGCGTCTGGACACTGTTCCGGAAGGCGAAAACGCTCAGGCCCTGGACGGGACGCTTGCCGAACTCTCCCGCCTTTCCGAGCAGGCTGAGCAAATCCACCTCGGCGGCAAAGCCCGGCGCGGGGTACAGCCAGCACTGCTAGCGCTGGCACTTGTCGTTGCGGGAATTCCTCTCTCCCTCCTGGTGCTCCCGGATCCATGGCGTTGGTTTGCGGCCAATTCGGTTCTGGGGGCAGCTGGGCTGCTTTGGCTTGGCCTGCGCGCGCTGCGCCTCTCCCGGACCCGGAAGGAAGCGGAGAAGCAGGCGAAGCGCATCGCCCGTAGATTGCAGACCCTGGTTACGGCCGCAAAGCCAGCGCTGCTCACCAGCCTTGCAGACACCCCGGAGATTCCGCGGGTCCAGCAGGACATAGCAGATGTGCAGCGGGTCCTGACTCGGGAGCGGGAAAATGCGGAACAACAGGCCCAGGAACGGGAACGCGTATCGGCCGCTGTGACCGCGGCAGAAGCGGAGTATGGGCTGGCGCAGGAACGCCTGGAACGGTGTATCCGGGAGGCCGTCGCGGCCAGCGAAGCTCATCTGGAGACCCTGGTGTATCAGGCGGAATCGGCGCGGGGCGTTGCCAGCGAACTTGCAGAACGCGCCCGGCCGATTCTCGCGGGCCTTGAAGCGGAAAGCCCGGGTGCCGCACTGGCCGAGCTGCGGCGGCGGATAGCAGATGCGGAGGATGACCATCCGGGTCCCGCCCCGTCGGATGCCACGCTCCGCGCGCTCCGGGCGTCCGTTGCTCGGCTGGCTGATGACAAGAACATGGCGGAGCGTTCGCTATACGCTTCGCGGGAACATGAAGCGAGGGTCTCCACCTCGGTGGAGGAGCGCTCCGGAACCGTCCCGGACGAGCTGAGGGCAGCGTACTCGCGGGCGCGGGAACTCCGGGAGGATGCTGCGGATGCAGAGCTGGAATTGAAGGGCATGCAGCTTGCCGCAGAGGTTCTGGGCCGTATCGGTGGTGAGGACGAGCGGGAGCTGGTGAGACTGGTGGATGACGTTTCCTGGCGCTACGGACGCGTAACCGGCAGCACGCGTGCGATTCGGCTGGAAGGAATTCGATTCAGCGAGGCTGTTGCCGTGGATGCCGCCGGGGTGGAACGCCCCGTTGGCTCGCTCAGCCAGTCAACCAGGGCCGCGCTCTATCTGGGTATTCGTCTTGAGCTTGCAGAACGCGTCTTTGCAGGACGGATTCCGTTGCTCCTTGATGAGCCGTTCGTGCACATGGATGAGGATCGGGCCGCGCAGACTGCTGAAATGCTCGTTGAGTGGGTCATGGAAGGAGATCGGCAGCTAATTGTGTTCAGCGCGCGCCCGGAGACCGCTCGATTGTTTAACGGAGCAAGCGGGTTGAGCAGCATTGCGCTTGACCAGGCCGGCGCACAGGGATGAGCGGGGACAGTGGAGCCGAGCCCCTGGTAGTTCAAGCCCACGCGATCGGGAGCGGCCTGTGGGAGTACCACTTGCCCGATCCGGCTGAACGGTTCCGCCTGCTGCTGAGTACTAGAGAGTTTGGCGATGCCGGCCCGAGCGGTGAGCCGCTTGCTGCAGAGGTTTCGGAGCGGCTTGCATCAGCCGGTATCACACCGCTTGTCCGGGTTCGCCAGGAGCACACACGGCGAATTCTGGAAGCAGATCTGGTAAAACCAGACAGCCCGGCAGCGGATGGGATTGCTACTGGACCCGGTGGTGCCTGGCTCGGTGTCACGGTGGCCGACTGTATGCCAATCGTCGTCATTGGAGACCGGGGCGAGCGCATGCTCCTGCACTCGGGTTGGAAGGGGACCGGAATCCTGGAAGCTGCACTCCTTCGGCTGAGCAAACCGCAGGACGCGCTGGTGTTCCTTGGGCCCGCTATTGACGCAGCAGACTACCCGGTTAATGAACCGCGAGCGCGGCGCTTTGCGGCGGAGCACGGGACAAACGCTGTCCGGTACTGCGCCGGGAGCTTCCGCCTTGACATGTACGCCGCCAACTTCAATATTTCGCGGCGGTTCGGGGTAGCGAAAGTGTTTGCCGCGGCACAGCGGAGCAGCGATCCTCGGCTCCCGAGCTTTCGCAGGGATGGCGCGGACTACACCCGTGCGATTTTCCTGCTCGGACCGGATTCCAGCGCGGAGAAGCAATGACCAGGCAGAAATCATTATGGAAACAGGCAGTTGCGGATGCGCTCCGCAGCTGGGCAGCCGAGTCAGCTTCCGATGCCGCCGAGGGGTTGGAAGCTGCCCTGGAGGCTTTGCCGGTAGAGCGTCCGCCGCGGCCTGAACTCGGAGAGATTGCCATTCCGTTATTCACGCTTGCTCGCGTGCTACGGAAGGGTCCTCCGGTGATTGCTGCTGCGGTTGCCGAACGCGTTGTCAGCCCAACTGCGGCGCCCGGCGAAGCTTTGGCTGAAGGTCCCTACATCAACGTGCGCCTGGACCAGGCGGCACTCGCATCAGCGGTGCTTCCGGAGGTACTGCGGGACACAGATGAGTCCGGTCCGCTGTCCGGACAGCGCGTGGTGGTTGAGTTCAGTTGCCCTAACACCAACAAGCCGCTGCACCTCGGCCATCTGCGCAATGACGTGATCGGGGAGAGCGTAGCCCGAATCCTCGCCGGTGCGGGCGCGGATGTGGTCAAGGTGAACCTGATCAACGATCGCGGAATCCACATCTGCAAGTCCATGCTGGCCTATCAGCGCTTCGGGAACGGTGAGACCCCACACAGCAGCGGGAAGAAGCCCGATCATTTCGTGGGGGATTACTACGTCCGGTACAACACCTGGGCTGGGGAGGACAGCAGCGCGGAGGAACGGGCGCAGGCCATGCTCCGAGCCTGGGAAGCTGGCGATCCTGAGACCGTAGAGCTTTGGGAACGGATGAACGGATGGGCGATTGAGGGAATTCAGCAGACCTACCAGCGCACGGGGATCAGCTTTGACCACTACGACTATGAGAGCCAGACGTACCGGATTGGCCGGGAAGAAGTGCTCCGCGGGCTGGAAGCCGGGATTTTTTTCCGGGCCGAGGATGGCTCTGTGCAGGTGGACCTCTCAAACATCAACCTGGACACCAAGGTCCTGTTGCGAAAAGACGGCACGTCCCTGTACCTCACCCAGGACATTGGAACCGCGATTGAACGGCAGCGCAGTATCGGCTTTGACCGACTGATCCACGTGGTTGGAAGCGAGCAGCGCTACCACTTCCAGGTGCTCTTTGAGGTTCTTGGCCGGCTCGGCTTTGCCTGGGCCTCCAACCTCCACCACCTCGCGTACGGGATGGTCAACCTCCCCGACGGCAAGATGAAGTCTCGCGAAGGGACCGTTGTTGACGCTGACGAACTGCTGGACGAGCTCCGCACCATGGCGCTTGCGGAAATCCAGGACAAGGCGCGGATCTCAGATTCCACGCAGGCCGAGCAGACCGCGGATGCTATTGCACTCGGTGCGCTGCATTACTTCCTGCTACAGACCAGCGCGTCCAAGGACATGGTCTTTGACCCAAAGCAGTCGCTGTCATTCGCGGGTGACACCGGGCCTTACCTGCAGTACGTTGGTGCGCGGGTCAGCAGCATGCTGGCGAAGGCAGCGGCGGATGATCTTGCCCCCGCAGACGCCTCCGACACGGCCGCAACTGCAAGGCTGACTACGGAAGAAGAGCGGGACCTGATCGTTCACCTCGCCGGCTTCCAGGAGGCCCTGTTCTCTGCGGCGGAAGACCTAAATCCCAGCGTTGTTGCCGGCTACCTGTACGAGCTTGCCCGCCGATTCAGCCGCTACTACCACGATGTTCCCATCGCAACCGCTCCGGATCGCGAGCTTGGCGCCGCGCGTCTGCTGCTGTCGGTAGCCGTACAGCGCGTGATGGAGCAGGGGATGCAACTGCTCAACATACCCTTCGTACGGGCGATGTAGCGGCAAGCAACCAGCAGTTCGTACCTGCTTTGTCCACGAATCCGGGATGAACCAGGCGCTGTGATGCGAATCGCGGCGCACTGTATCTTCATGCGTTGCAACGCATAAACATGCAGTTTTGCTTTACGCTCGGGGCTGCTTTCTGCGATATTGAGGGGCAATGCAAGCTCCAATACCCGAGGTTCGCGCATGGCTCTGAGGCGGCGACCGGACGCACACGGACTCTACGATCCCTGGTTTGAACACGACGCCTGCGGTGTCGGCTTTGTTGCTCACATCCGTGGCATCGCGAGCCACAGTATTGTGACCGATGCCAAACAGGTCCTGCTGAACATGACCCACCGCGGGGCGGTCGGCTCGGACAGGCTGTCCGGCGACGGGGCGGGTATTCTCACTTCCATTCCGGATGCCTTCATGCGACGTGTGGCAGCAGAGGCTGGCATGGAGCTGCCCGCCGAAGGCTTTGCAGTCGGCAACGTCTTCCTTCCGCCCGAGCCGGAGCGCGCCCGAGCCGTGGAGGCAGCCTTCACAGAGATTGCAGCGGAAACCGGCCTGCGGGTCCTGGGCTTCCGAACTGTCCCGGTGAACAGGGATGGGATTGGCGATACGGCCTTGGCCAGTGAGCCGCTGATTCGCCAGGTCTTTGTGGTGCCTACCGATCCGGAGAGCGGCGACGCCGAGCGGATCAGTGACTTTGAACGACGGCTGTTTGTGGCCAGGAAGCGGCTCACCGCCGAGCAGCGCGGTGGCGTGCATGACCCGGACCACCACACGTACGTCTGCAGCCTTTCTCCGCGCGTGATCATCTACAAGGGCATGCTCATGCCCGAGCAGCTGTTCACCTACTTCACCGACCTCGCCGAGCCCGACTATCAGACGCACCTGGCAATGGTCCACAGCCGCTTCAGTACCAACACCTTTCCCAGTTGGGACCGCGCGCAGCCGAATCGCTTCATGGCCCACAACGGCGAGATCAACACACTCCGGGGAAACATCAACAAGATGCGGGCGAGGGAAGGTACCCTGGCCTCACAGGAGTTTGGCCCGCTGCTTTCCCGGGCATTCCCTGTCATTGAGCCGGACTGTTCGGACAGCGGCAACTTTGATAACAGCCTTGAGCTTCTGCTCATGGCCGGCCGCAGCCTGCCGGAGTCCGTGATGATGATGATTCCGGAAGCATGGGAGAACCATCAGCAGATGTCTCCCGATCGGCGGGCCATGTACGAGTACTTCTCCACTATGATGGAGCCATGGGACGGTCCTGCATCCATCGCCTTCACGGACGGACGGGTCATCGGCGCGGTCCTTGACCGAAACGGACTCCGGCCAAGCCGCTATTACGTCACCACGGACGACCGGGTGATCATGGCAAGCGAGGTTGGCGTTCTGCCCCTGGACCCCCAGGTGATCCGCCAGAAAGGGCGGCTGCAACCGGGGCGAATGTTCCTTGTTGATTTCCGGGAAGGCCGCATTGTGGATGACTCGGAACTCAAGTCACGGATTTCGGCGAGTGAGCCCTTCCGGGACTGGGTGGAGCAGCGGCGTCTTCACATCAAGGATCTGCCTGAGCCAAAGGCCGCTCATCCGCTATCGCTTCCGGAACCTCGCCCGCTGCAGCGGCTGTTTGGATACACCCTTGAACACCTGGGGATGATCCTTCAGCCCATGGCGACGCTTGGAAAGGAGCCTCTGGGCAGCATGGGGAACGATACGCCCCTCGCCGCGCTCTCAGAGAAGCCTCGCCTGCTGTACGACTACTTCAAGCAGCTATTTGCCCAGGTGACCAATCCGCCGATCGACTCAATTCGCGAGGACATCATCATGAGCCTCGCGAGTTACATCGGGCCGGAGCTGAATCTCCTGGAACCCGGACCCGGGCACGCGCACCGAATTCGCCTTGAACGGCCCGTGCTGACCAACCGCGAGCTGGCCCAGCTCCGGGAGCTGGACACCGACGGCTTCCGGACCCGCGAGGTAGACATGACGTATCCGGCGGACTCCGGGGAGGCCGGGCTCCGCGAGGCGCTGGACCGGATCTGCGCGGAGGCGGAAGCCGCAATCTCCGCGGACGATTCCCTTATCATCCTCAGCGACAGAAGTGCCGGGCAAAGCAGGCTTCCCATTGGCGCGCTCATGGCAACCGGAGCAGTGCACCAGCACCTGATTCGCAAGGCGCTGCGCACGCAGATCGGGATTGTGGTCGAGTCCGGTGAGCCGCGAGAAGTCCACCACTTCTGCACGCTTGTTGGCTACGGAGCTGACGCAGTCAACCCCTGGCTCGCCATGGCTACCATCGCCGAGCTCCACCAGCAGGGGCGAATTGTGGCGGACATCAGTCCGGAGCAGGCGATCAGGCACTACATCAAGGGCATTGATTACGGAATGCGCAAGGTCTTTGGGAAGATGGGGATCAGCACCCTGGATTCCTACAAAGGCGCACAGATCTTTGAGGCTGTCGGGTTGTCCCGGGAGGTCATCCAGCGCTGCTTTGACGGAACTGCCTGCCGCGTCACGGGAATTGGCTTTGACATCCTTGCGGAGGAGAATCGCCGACGCCACGCGGAGGCATACCCGCGGGGCAATGAGGTGATCGGCGCGGATTCCCTGAATCCGGGCGACTACCAGTGGCGGACCGGCGGAGAAAAGCACATGTGGGATCCGGAGTCGGTTGCGGATCTCCAGATTGCCGCGAAAGCCAACGACCACGCGGCGTTCCGTCGCTTCAGCGAACGGCAGAACCGTCGGTCCCGCGAGCAGGCCACGCTGCGGGGTCTGCTGCAACTGAAGCGGGGCAATCCTGTACCCGTAGAAGAGGTAGAGCCTGTAGAGGCGATTCTCCGCCGATTTGCAACCGGTGCCATGAGCTTTGGCAGTATCAGCCAGGAGGCCCACGAAACCCTGGCAATTGCGATGAACCGGATAGGCGGCAAGTCAAACACCGGTGAGGGCGGCGAGATGCCGGAACGCTTCCGACCGCTTTCCAACGGTGACAGCAAGCGCAGCGCAATCAAGCAGGTGGCGTCCGGTCGCTTTGGGGTGACGATCGAGTACCTGACAAACGCGGACGAGCTGCAGATCAAGATGGCACAGGGCGCCAAGCCCGGCGAGGGCGGCGAACTCCCTGGCCACAAAGTTTTTGACGTCATCGCCAAGACCAGGTACTCAACCCCGGGAGTCGGACTCATCAGTCCGCCGCCTCATCACGATATCTACTCCATTGAAGACCTGGCCCAGCTGATTTTTGATCTGAAGAACTCCAATCCCGCCGCGCGGGTGAGCGTGAAACTGGTCAGTGAAGTAGGGGTGGGTACCGTAGCCGCGGGGGTTGCAAAGGCCCACGCGGACCACATCCTCATCTCCGGACACGATGGGGGCACTGGTGCCTCTCCGCTTACCGGAATCAAGCACGCCGGTCTTCCCTGGGAGCTCGGGCTTGCAGAGACACACCAGACGTTGGTGATGAATGACCTCCGCAGCCGCGTGGTGATTCAGACTGACGGCCAGCTGAAAACCGGTCGGGACGTGATCATCGCTGCAATGCTCGGTGCGGAGGAATTCGGCTTTGCCACGGGTGCGCTGATAGCCGTGGGCTGCATCATGATGCGCAAGTGCGAGAAAAACACCTGCCCCGTCGGCGTTGCTACCCAGGACGAACGGCTTCGGAAGAAGTTCACCGGCAAGCCGGAGCACCTGGTGAACTACCTCACCATGGTCGCACAAGACGTTCGTGCGCTCATGGCTGAGCTCGGTTTCCGAACCGTGGATGAGATGGTCGGACGCGTTGACATGCTGGAGATTGATGAAGCTGCTCGCGGCTGGAAGTCCGGCGCGGTGGACCTGCAGGCACTCCTTGCGCCACCCCGTGTGGAGCTGGCGCCGAGCGGGACCACCTGCTGCGTGCTTCAGGAACACGGCGTGGAGTCCGTGCTGGACCGTCGTCTGATTAGAGACGCAGCGGATACACTGGACGGCATTGGCAGCTATCGTGGTAGCTACGGTATCCGGAACACGGATCGAACTACCGGAACCATGCTCAGCCACGAAATTGCGCGCCGCCACGGGATGAAGGGTCTCCCCGAAGGCAGCGTGGAGCTGGACTTCACTGGAAGTGCGGGTCAGAGCTTTGGTGCCTGGCTCGCCGGCGGCGTTACAATGCGGCTCATCGGAGACGCCAACGACTATGTTGGAAAGGGCCTTTCCGGCGGCCGTATCATCATCGGTCCACCGGCAGACTCTGGTTTTGTGCCGGAAGAGAACATCATCATTGGAAATGTTGCCCTGTACGGCGCAATCAGTGGTGAGCTCTTTGTCCGCGGTGGTGCCGCCGAGCGCTTTGGCGTACGGAACTCCGGAGCGGACGTGGTAGTTGAGTATATTGGCGATCACGGTTGTGAATACATGACCGGTGGTCACGCTGTCATCCTCGGGACGGTGGGCCGAAACTTTGCTGCGGGTATGAGCGGAGGGATTGCGTGGATCTACCGATCCCAGGACAACCTGGAACAGCAGGTTAACCCCGGAATGGTTGAGCTGGAGAGCCCCGCGCCGGAAGATTTCCCGGTGATCCGCTCGCTGCTGGAGCGCCATCGAGATTACACCGAGTCTGATACGGCCATGACGATCCTGGAGGACTGGGATCGGTTGCGGGAGAACTTCGTTCGCGTCATTTCGCCCGCCTACCGGAGGGTTCTGGAGCTGCGAAAGCGCGAGGCGAGGGAGGCGGAGGCAGCCGGTCCTGCGGTGGCGACGGGTGTCGGCGCTGCTACCGGCGCGGTGGCCCGGTAACCGGCACCGGAACCATAGGAGAAAAGGAAGACGACGAATGGGAAAGCCAACCGGATTTCTTGAATATCAACGGAAGACGAGCCCTGACCGCCACGCGGGCAGCCGAATTGCTGACTTCAATGAGTTCCACGAACACCTGGATGAGACGGAGCGGCAGGAGCAGGGGGCTCGCTGCATGGATTGCGGCGTTCCCTTCTGCCAGTCCAATTACGGGTGTCCGGTGGACAACCTGATTCCTGAGTGGAATGACCTGGTGTATCGCGGGGACTGGGAAGAAGCCTGGCGCCGTCTGATGAAGACCAACAACTTCCCCGAGTTCACCGGCCGGGTTTGCCCCGCACCGTGCGAGTCGGCCTGTGTTCTGGGAATCAACGAACCACCGGTGACTATCAAGGACAATGAGAAGACGATAATTGACCGGGCCTGGGAAAACGGTCTGATGGTTCCCCGGCCGCCGGAGCACCGCAGCGGCAAGACTGTTGCGGTAATCGGCTCCGGTCCCGCGGGCCTTGCAGCGGCGGATCAGCTGAACCAGGCGGGGCACAGCGTGACTGTCTTTGAGCGGGCAGACCGGATTGGCGGCCTCCTGATGTACGGAATCCCCAACATGAAGCTGGACAAGAAGGTTGTGCAGCGCCGCATTGATCTGATGGCAGCTGAAGGTGTGACCTTCCGCACGCAAGTTCACGTTGGTGTGGATTTTCCTGCGTCTGACCTGCTGGACCAGTTTGACACGGTTCTTATCGCCACCGGTGCAACCGTTCCGCGTGATCTGAACGTGCCGGGTAGGGATCTTGAGGGTGTGCACTTTGCAATGGACTTCCTCGGACCCAACACGCAGGCACTGCTTGATCATGGCCTGATGGATGGCGGTTTCATCTCCGCTCGGGATCGAAACGTAGTAGTCATTGGTGGAGGAGACACCGGCAACGACTGCATTGGAACGTCAATGCGGCACGGCTGCGCCAGTCTCTACAACTTTGAGCTGCTGCCCAAGCCGCCAACCGAGCGAACCCCGGAAATGCCATGGCCAACCTACCCGCGTCTGCTCAAGGTGGACTACGGCCACGCAGAGGCGATTGAGCGCTTTGGCAGGGATGCCCGCGAGTTCAGCATTCTCACCAAGGAGTTCATCGGCAAGGACGGAAAACTCGCTGCAATCCGGACCGTTCGGGTGAAGTGGCACAAAGAACCCGGTGAGCGTCCGCGGATGGAAGAAATCCCGGGCACTGAAGAGGAATGGAAGGCGGACCTTGCATTCCTGGCGCTTGGCTTTCTTGGTCCGGAGCAGGAGCTCCTGGAGCAGCTGGGTGTGGAACGAGATCCCCGGAGCAACGCCCGCGCAGAGTACGGGAACTTTGCCACCTCTTCTGATCGGGTCTTTGCCTGCGGCGATGCTCGCCGTGGCCAGTCCCTGGTTGTGTGGGCCATCAAAGAAGGACGACTCGCCGCTCGGGCAATTGATGAAGCTCTGGTGGGGGAGTCACGGCTCCCGGCCTGAACGCTTGACCGGCGTCGGACCGCATGGTAGCTTCCCTGCCACTTCAGACGGGAGAATGATGGCGTGTACGCGATAGTTGACATCAAGGGCAAGCAGTTCAAGGCGGAGAAGGGCGCAAGCCTGGTGGTACCGTCAATCTCGGCAGCGGCCGGGGACAAGCTTGAGTTTGACACCGTGATGATGATCCGGGATGAGAAGAGCACGGTGCTGGGCAGCCCCTACGTGTCTGGCGCTCGCGTCTCTGCCACGGTCGAGTCCCACGGGAAAGAGCCCAAGCTCACGATCTACCGCTACAAGCGGCGCAAGGACAGTCACCGGAAGCTGGGACATCGGCAGGGATTCACTGTGCTGAAGGTGGAGGACATCTCCGCCGGATCGTGATTGAGGTTGTCCTCATCCTTGCGGAGGACGGCGTGATGCGGGGCCTTCGGTCGCGTGGGCACGCTACGGGCGGGGATGAGCGGATGGTAGCGGCCTGTGCCGCGGTTAGTTCCGCGGTTCGCAGTCTCGGCCGCCTGCTGATCGCCCGCCCGGAGCTTGCTCTCGGCGGTTCGGTCATGCGGGAAGGGGAAGCCGAGTACGATTGGGTACTGCCGGAGACGGCGGGCCCGGAAACCCGGGAATGGCTGCGCGGCGTCAGCGATCTGGTAAGCCGCGCGCTCTGGGATGTTGCCCAGGACTACCCGGATCTGATCCGGCTGCAGCGCCGGACGCAGGAGGAATGAAATGGCACACAAAAAAGGTGGCGGAAGCTCCAAGAATGGTCGTGATTCCAATGCGCAACGCCTGGGCGTGAAGCGTTTTGGCGGGCAGCTGGTGAAGGCGGGCGAGATTCTGGTCCGTCAGCGGGGAACCCACTTCCATCCCGGGGAAAATGTCGGCAAGGGCAGGGACGATACGCTCTTTGCGGAGAGTCACGGAACGGTGCGCTTTCACGAGCGCCGTGGGCGCCGCTACATCTCCATCGATCCCGTAGCGATCGCCAACTGATCGCGCTGCGGGTCAGCGGTCCAGCCGGCCGGTGAGCCGGTTCATCGACGAAGTAGAGATCACAGTCTCTTCCGGGAACGGCGGCGCCGGTGTTGTGTCGTTCCGTCGTGAGAAGTACGTTCCCCGGGGTGGTCCGGATGGCGGCGATGGTGGCCGCGGAGGCTCTGTGCGCTTTCGGGTGGATGACCGCCTCCGCGGACTGTCCCACGTGGCAATGCAGCAACGCTACCGTGCGGCAGATGGAGCGCGAGGCGCGGGATCCAACCGTCACGGTGCTGCTGGTGCTGACCTGATCCTTGAGGTCCCCACCGGGACCCGGGTTCTGGACAAAGAGAATGGCCGGCAGCTGGCCGATCTCACCTACAACGGTCGGACCGTCACGGTGTGTGAGGGCGGCCGGGGCGGTCAGGGAAACGCCCGTTTTGCCACCTCCACAAACCGGGCTCCTCGAATGGCCCAGCCGGGCGAGCCCGGGACCACCCTCACCCTCAAACTGGAACTCTCAATGATTGCGGATATCGGTCTGGTTGGACTGCCAAACGCGGGGAAGTCCAGCCTCTTGCGGGCACTCACCGGAAGCAATGCGCGTGTTGGGAGTTATGCGTTCACAACCCGGGAGCCAAACCTGGGGGTAATGGAACTGCGGGATCGGAGCCTGCTGCTTGCGGATGTGCCGGGACTCATTGAGGGTGCGCACCAGGGGATTGGCCTGGGCCACCGCTTTTTGCGGCACGTGCAACGGACGGCGGTGCTCTGCTTTGTGCTGGATGCTGGAAGCAGGCCGGATACGGGTACCGTGCCACCGCGAGATGCTCTCCAGCAGCTGGAGATCGAGTTGCGCGAGTTTGATGTAGCCCTTGCCACTAGACCAAGGCTTGTAGCCGCCAACAAGGCTGATCTTCCGGGCTTTGCCGAAACCCAGGGTTCGCTGGCTGAACTGTCCCGGATAGCATCGGCTCCTGTTGTTGCGGTGAGCGCAGTGTCCGGAGCCGGGCTCGCCGAACTCCGGGAGCTTATGGACCAGCTTGTCCCGCGGGATGAGCGCGAGGATCGGGATTCGTGAGGTACGCGATCCTCGGTGGCAGCTTTGATCCCGTTCACATCGGGCATCTCACCATTGCAGAGGAAGCACTGCACCAGCTGAACCTCAGCCGGGTTTACTTTGTTCCGGCTGGGGAGCCGCCCCATAAGGACGTCTCCGGCGGAGCTAGCGACACGGACCGCCTGGCAATGCTGGAGATTGCGTTAGCTGGGCGGCCGGAGTTTGTCCTGGAAGACGAGGAGATCCGTCGCGGGGGGGTGAGCTACACCATCACCACGGTGGAGTACTTTCAGTCCCGCCATCCGGAGATTCGTCCAATGCTCATCATCGGTGAGGACCTTGTTGACGGATTCGGCAACTGGAAACGCGCGCAGGAGCTGGTTGGAATGGTGGACCTGGTCCTGGCTAGAAGACCCTCAGAGCGCGATGCGCTGCGAGAAGAATCTCCGGACCAGGTGTTCGCGCTTCCCCATGTCAGTCTGGAGAACCCACCGCTTCCGGTGTCCTCCTCCATGATACGCCGCAGGATTCAGCTCGCACGTCCCTACCGGTATCTGCTTCCCCAGGGTGTCTACGACTATCTCGTCCATCGCGGCTTGTATCGGTAGGCTGTAGGGGTGAGCGCACGGGGCCGGATTCCTGCCATCATTCTTACTGTCGCAATAGTGATCACCCTCGGTGGAGCCGGGTTCCTGCTGGTGAGCAGCCTGCGGAGCAATACGGTGGAGCAAATCGTCAGCCGGGGTGAAGAGATTCGCACTCTCTGGATCCTGGAAGGACCCGAGGGGGACATAGCCTACACCGCCAGTATCATCAACCCGGCAACCGGGCGCCTCGCGCTGATTGATGTACCTGCGGATCTGGGCCGAATTCTGCGGACACTGGATCGGGTGGACCGGATAGATGCAGTGCTCTCCGAGCGTGGCGTGGAAGCATTTGCCGAGGAAGTTGGCGATGTCCTGGGGGTTCCCATGGACCATTACGTTCGGCTTGGTCCGGAATTCCTCGCGGATCTCGTTGACATCGCTGGTGGGCTACCGGTTGCTGTGCTTGATGCCATTGAGATCCTGGACACAGACATTCCGCTTCTTGTGCCCGGTGGACAGGCAGTTCTCGCCGGCTCGGAGCTGGTTCCCTACCTGGAGGGCCGTGACGAAGACACCGACGAGCTGCTGGACCGAAGGTGGAACGTTCTGGTGAGCCTCCTTCAACAGATGCAGGGGGCGGAAGCGATCCTGGCCACCCGAGAGGCGAGACGTGCCCTTTCTCGCGAACTGGACAGCAGCCTTGAGTGGGATGCGTTCCGCGAGCTTTCGTCAGTGGTCACGGTATCCGAGCCTGACAGCGTGCTAACCCAGCGAATTCTGGGGCAGTACCGCAGCGTAGACACCGCCTCTGGCCCCGCGGTGCTCCTGTTCCCGCTCTTTGAGGGCAACCTCGCGCGGGATGTGGTACGGCAAACGCGGGAAGCGCTTGCAAACGAGGCCGCTCCCACGCAGAGCGGACCACGGATTCGTCTGGAAGTTTTGAACGGGACAACGGTTAGCGGCCTGGCCCGGCGGACGGCGGACCTCATGCAGAGCTTTGGATTTCGTGTTGTCAACATCGGGAACGCACAGCAGCAGGACCAGCAACAGACCGTGGTGATTGACCGGCGCGGGGATCGCAGCGCGGCTGAACGGGCCGCGGCAGCAATCAACGCCCAGCGGATTGAGGTTCAGGCCGGTGAGTTTGTGCCGGGTCCGGAAGACCCGGAGGTAACCCTGATTCTGGGGGAGGATTTTGATGGACGAACTGTCCGCACCGATAACTGAGCAGGCCACTGCACTGGCGCAGTTCCTGCTGGAGCAGCAAGCCGAGTCCGTGGTTGCGCTGAACCTCCACGCCCTTGGGGCGTTCACGGATGTGTTCGTCGTGTGCACCGTTCGGAGCGCGGGACTCCTGCGGGGCATTGTTCGGCGCCTGAACGAGCATCTCAACGGCCACGAACTGGATCCGGGCTATCGTCTGCGGGAGCCATCAGACCCCGGATGGTTCGTGGTGGATCTCGGAGCCGTAGTGCTCCACCTCTTTGATCCTGCGAAACGAGACTTCTACGATCTGGAGCGCATCTGGTTTGAGGCGCCGGTCATCTGGGAGTCTCCAGACCGCAAGGGCAGCGGCGTAACCGGAGGGGCCGATACTTGAACATGGCCGTGCATGGGCTATGCTGGTTTACTCTGACGGGCCTATTGACGGGCAAGGGGTGGGCATGCACATTACCGAAGTTCGAATCAGGCCCGTTGAGGCCGACGAAAAGCTGCGAGCGTACGTGACCGTCACCTTCGACCAGTGCTTTGTTGTCCACAACATGAAGGTCATTGCCGGGGTGGAGGGATTGTTCGTCGCCATGCCGAGTCGTCGTGTCCGAAGCGGTGAATTCCGGGACGTGGTGCATCCGATCACCTCGTCCTTTCGGGAAGAGCTTGAGGATCGGATCCTGGAAGCCTACCGGGAGCGCCTGGCCGAACCCAATGGGACGTCGCCAAGCGGTTAAGGCACCGGGTTTTGGTCCCGGCATACGCAGGTTCGAATCCTGCCGTCCCAGGTCAAGGACCTTTGAGAGAAAGGAAGTGCAGATATGAAGAAGCAGGCATTGACCGCAGAGGCCCGAACGGACCGGGGCACTGCAGCTGCGCGGAAGCTCCGCCGGGAAGGCAGCATCCCCGCCGTGATCTACGGCCACAGTGAGGCCACCAGCGTCTCCATCAACGCGCGGGAATGGCATAAGGCATTCAAGGTGGTGTCGGAGAACACCCTGATCGCGCTGAGTGTTGGCGATCAGAGCTATGACGTGTTGGTGAAGGACTATCAGGAAGACCTTCGCTCCGGAACCATTCGTCACATAGACTTCTACGAGATTGAGCGCGGAAAGGCGCTGCACACCCACGTACCGGTACATCTGGTAGGGCAGGCAATTGGAGTGCGAGAGGGCGGCGTGCTTGAGCATGGTCTTCACGAACTGGAGATTGAGTGCCTGCCCAAAGATATTCCGGAGATTTTTGAGGTTGCCATTGCAGACCTTCAATCCGGGCACTCCATTCACGTCTCTGATATTCCTGCTCCTGATGGCGTCCGCATCCTCAATAACCCGGAGCAGGTGATTGCTTCCGTGACAACGGTGAAAGCTGAGGCTGTTGCAGGCGAGCAAGCGGAAGCCGATCTGGACGTTGAAGAACAAACGCAAGACGAAGACTAGACCCGTGCTTTTCCTTGGCCTGGGGAATCCAGGCCATCGGTACGCGGAGACCCGCCACAACGTGGGTTTCTGGCTTGCAGATGAAACGGCCAGACTTCTCGGGCTGCGTTTCAGAAAACCGTTTCTTCGTCCGCTCCTGCTCACCGTTGGCTTGGATCCGTCGGTGCGCATTGCCAAGCCGATGACCTACATGAACAACAGCGGTGACGTTGTACCCTGGCTGCTGAACAAGACTGGCTGCGAGCCGACCAGCCTCGTTGTGCTGGTGGATAACATGGACCTAAAGCCCGGCGAGTTCCGGATTCGTTACTCCCGGAGTGCCGGCGGGCAGAATGGAATCCGGAGCATCCTGGAGTCCATCGGTCCCGGGTTCCTTCGGCTATCGATCGGAATCGGGCGGCCTCCGCGGGACGAAAGTCCCGTACAGTGGGTGCTCGGCCGACCGCGTGGGGACGACTCCGCAGCCATTGAGGCGGCCGTCCTGCGCGCCGCCCGTGTGCTTTCTCACAGTGATCCCGGTGACCTCCCTTCCATTATCAATGCCATCAACGCCGTCGGCTCGCCCGGCTGAACCCCTCAGGCTTCCCGCAGGGCGAGTTCTCATTGCCTGCTCCGGGGGTGCTGACAGCCTCGGACTCGCCGCGCTGGCAGCCGCCGGATCAGAAGCACGCCGCCTTGTGCTGTGCTATGTAGATCATGGGCTCCGGTCCCTGGCGGAGCGGCTGGCCGACATTGCCGCCGTTCGGCGTGCGGCCGAGTGCCTCAGTCTTCCCCTGTACATCTGCACCGCGCCGCTTCGGTCGCAGAACGGCGCGGGGCCCGAGGACAGCGCTCGCCGCGTACGGTACGCCGCCCTTGAGTGGCTACGGCATCGTCTGGGGTGTTCCTGGATTGCTACCGCTCACCACCAGCAGGATCAACTGGAGACCCTCCTGATGCGGCTTGCGGACGGCGCACCCCCGGACGCGTTCGGCGGAATCCCCTCCCTGCAGGGGCACGTCATTCGGCCGGTACTGGACCGAAGCCCTGCAGAACTTGCGGATGCCGCAGCGGAGCGGGGGCTCCGGTCCTCGTATGATTCTACCAACCGGGACCAAGGGCTACGCCGAAATCGAGTGCGAGCGGGGATCGGGCAACAGTTAGAGGATGAGTTGGTCAAACACTCAATGAGCTTTGCCTCCGGAAGGGAGTCGGCACGGAAAAGCGCGGAATCCGCGGCTGCGTGGATTCGCCGGTCTGTCCCCTGGAAACAATGGCCCCTCCCGCTGTCCTCCGGGCAACTGCTTCCCGGACTTGTGCCGCAATGGCGCGAGCTGGCGCTGAAATCCCTGCTCAAGCTCCCCCGCGGGCTTCGTATCCGCGCCCTCCTCATGGCCCTGCAGGACTGCGTTGGCGGTTTCCGAGTGCCGTGGGGTCACCTGGAACGCCTCCTGGACGAGCTTGGGCCGGAGACGCGGGAAATCGGGCCGCTTGTGGTCCGCATCTCTTCCGGCTGGCTACAGCTGTTTCCCCGGGACTTGCCCGCCGAGCCCGCTGATGCCTGGCAGACAAGCCTGGAAGATCTGCCTCAGTGGGGCTGGTATTGCCTTCCGCTGCGGGCTCACGCCCGGAGTCCGTTGCGCCTGCGTCCTGCCCTCCCGGGTGACAGGATTCCCTGCGCGGGCGGGACCCGCCTGCTGGGTGATGTGTGCCGTGATCTGGGAATTCCTCCCGCGCTTCGGAGGCTGGTTCCGGTGCTTGAAGCAGCCGGCAGACCGGTGCTGGCATATACGGCCGCCCTTGGACGGCAGTATCCTTTGCCTCAGGCGCAGCGGGCGCGTGCGGCAGAGTCAAGTGAGAGGGAAGATGCTTCCTGGTTCTGTCTGCGCATCCTGGCGTGGTAGATTCAAAAGCGACAAGCGAATGCAGAACGGACAGCCTGACGGCAATCGGAACGGACGGGACCCGGATAAACCGGGCCTGGACTTCCGCAACAATCGATTTTCCCTCGTCGCGCTTGCGGGCATCCTGCTTGTGGTAATCATCCTCGCTATCAACGGAGGTACGCCCTCCGGCCCGGAGATCACTTACAGCGACTTTCTTCAACGCGTGGAAAACGGCGAGGTGTCCAGGGTCACGATTGTCGGCGAGCGGCTGATCCGTGGTCAGATGCGCAGCACAACCGGTGGCTTTGCCGGATTTGTGAGCTACATCCCGTACTTCCACCCCGAACTCACGGACCTGCTGATTCAGAACAACGTCCGGGTAGCCGGGGAGCAGGCACGTCGATCAGTCCTAGAGATCATTCTAACCCTGTCTCCCGCCATCATCGGAATCCTGCTCATCTGGTTCATTGTGCGCCAGATGCAGGGGACCGGGAACCGCGCGTTCAGCTTCGGGCGCAGTAAGGCCCGCAAGTATGACGAAAGCCAGCGGCGCATCACCTTCGCTGACGTCGCGGGCCAGGAAGAGGCCAAGTACGAGCTGCAGGAGGTTGTCGAGTTTCTCAAG
Source organism: uncultured Spirochaetaceae bacterium (assembly GCA_964591085.1). Taxonomy (GTDB): domain Bacteria; phylum Spirochaetota; class Spirochaetia; order DSM-27196; family CAZPXH01; genus CAZPXH01. Next base: position 121,416 of record CAZPXH010000001.1, read on the forward strand.
AACCCGGCGCGGTTCCAGCGCATCGGCGCAAGAATCCCCAAGGGAGTGCTCCTTGTGGGAATGCCGGGTACCGGCAAGACCCTGCTCGCAAGGGCGGCTGCCGGAGAAGCCGGCGTCAACTTTTTTCACATGAGCGGGTCCGACTTTGTAGAGATGTTCGTCGGCGTCGGGGCATCCCGCGTTCGGGATCTCTTTGACCAGGGCCGCAAGAACTCACCGTGTATTCTCTTCATCGATGAGCTGGACGCCGTCGGGCGCACGAGGGGCGCGGGTTATGGCGGCGGACACGACGAGCGTGAACAGACGCTCAACCAGATGCTGGTTGAGATGGACGGCTTTGATACCGTCGAGGGTGTTATTGTTCTTGCGGCCACCAATCGGCCGGACGTGCTGGATCCGGCTCTGCTGCGTCCGGGGCGCTTTGATCGCCAGATTGTTGTGGATATGCCGGATGTCCGCGAGCGGGAGTCCATTCTGCGCCTCCACGGCGGCCGAATTCCGCTTGCCGCAGACGTAGACGTAAAGCGGATTGCCAGGGCAACGCCAGGCACCAGCGGCGCGGATCTCGCAAACATCGTGAATGAGGCGGCGCTGTACGCTGCCCGGAAGGGACGCGAGCGGGTTGCGATGGCTGACTTTGAGGAAGCTCGCGACAAAATCCTCATGGGCGCTGCGCGCGCGTCCCGCCTCATCAGCCGGGACGAAAAGTGGAAGACTGCGGTGCATGAGGCCGGTCATGCGCTATTGCACTATTTCCTTCCCAACGCTGATCCCCTGCACAAGGTAACGGTCGTCCCGAGGGGTCGCGCTCTTGGCGTGGCCTTCAGCCTGCCGGAGAACGATCAGTACACCATGACGCGGGGCTACCTGGAGGATCGCATCCGCATAGCCTACGGCGGATACATCGCAGAGAAACTGTTCTTTGGTGAGACCTCCACCGGTACGCAGAACGACTTGCAGCAGGTAACCGATATGGCACGACGAATGGTTACGGAGTGGGGAATGAGCGAGATCGGTCCTATCGCGTTTGGGCAGGAGGAAGAGCCCATCTTCCTTGGTCGCGAGATCGCACGCCACAAGGACTACTCCGAGGACACATCCCGCAACATTGACTCCGAAATCCGGTCCCTCCTAAGCCGCTGCTACGCCGACGCTGAGGCCATCATCACCGAACGAAAGGAAGCGCTTCAGGCTGTAGCGGAAGCCCTGGTTGAGCGGGAAACACTTTCGGACGACGAGGTCCGCCGAATTGTCGGCCTCCCGCCCGTTGGGGAAGGATCTGATGCGGAGACCGCCTCGTAGCCTCCGCCCCGTGCCAGCCGCTCTCGCTGGCATTGTGTGGCTTTTGTTGCTTTGGTTTGCTTCGGGCCTCTGGGCTCAGCATCCAGGCCAGCCGAGTCTGGATGCCGCGGTCCGTGCCTACATCGCTGGAGACCTGGATGGTGCGCGCGCATTTGCAGACCGCGCTGCCGACCTGGGCCTGAACTCTCCCGATCTGGATGCACTGTACCTTCTTGCCGAGCCCCTCCCACGGGAAGTCCTGCGGCGCGCGGCAGAATTGGAGGATTCCGGCCTACGAGCAATCGACTCGGCGGAGATCCTGCGTGCGCAAAGTGCAGCCCTCGCGCGCCTGATGGACTGGGACGGTCTGCTGGAGCTGGGTGGTGACTTGCCCGGCAATGCCTCCGCGGATCCCCTTGTGCTTGCTCGCGTGCTTCGTGCCTACGCCGCGACCGGCACATCTGCCTACCTGGATGCGGAAGAGCGTCTGCTGCCGGCACAGGAGGACGATCCGCGAGTTCGGGCCGTGATGGTGTCCCAACTGGAGCGTGCACGCTTCACTGACCTGCAGTGGATCCGCAGACTGCCGCACGATGCTCCGGGTCTGGACGCCCTGCTGCACGCCTACGTTGCGGTGGAGGATCGGAGCCGTGTGGTGGATGAGCTCGCGCGGCGCTACTACCGGATTGGTGGGACGCTCCCGGACCCTGCCGCTCGCGCGGCACTCCTGCACCCTGCCGGCGAGTTCCCCGCGGACCTGCGGGACCGATTTGTAGAGTCCGGGGGCTTGCGGCGCCTTGATCTCCTTGGTCCCGTGCTCACGCGCCACGCGCAGGCTGAGCCCGAGCTCGCGCTGTTGGCGGGGGCAACCCTGAATTGGACCGCGGATGCAAACGCTGACGGATTCACGGATGCAAGCGCGCGGATTCAGGACGGAGAGCTCACCTGGGAAGCGGATGCGGATCAGGATGGAGTGGCAGAGCAGGTGGTCCGGATTGTGGATGGCCTCCCGGTGGACTACACCGCCACAACGTCGGATCTGTCGCTCTTCTTTGTGTACCGGGACTACCCGGAGGTGGCTCGGGTCCATGCACGGACAGAGGCCGGCCCTGAGGTGACCTTCCACCTGGCGGATGAAGTGCTGACGCTCCCGGTGGCCGATCCGCTGCGCCCCGCCCGTCAGTTTGGCGGTGTTGCCCTCCCGTCCCTGGAGCTGTTGCCACCCCCGGTGTTCCGCTTTGCAGACCTGCGGATGCTGGCGACTGAGATTGTGGCTACTTTGTTCACGGATTCCGCCGCTGTCGGAAGTCGGGAACCCAACGAGGTACGATTCTCCCTGCAACGGGACAGGGTGCAGACGGTGCAGTGGAGCATTGGGTCCGAGCGCCTGGCCTGGAACCCGCAAACGGGATTGCTGCAGTCCCGCATTGTCGGAAGGGATGAGGTGGTTGAGTGGCAGGCAAACAATCCGGGAATCCTGGCAGCAGGCTTTCGGATTCGGCTGATCAACGCGGACGGTCAGGTGATCCTAAGCGGCGAATCCGCCGATGGAAGACTCACCGGCGCCGCGATTCCGCCACTGTTCATGTCCTGGACGGTGGAACGCGAGCTCCGATTCCCCGCTATTCCGCGCCTGGAAGAATTTTCGTGGAGCGACTGAGAAGACCGCTGCGCCACCTTCAGGCATTACTCGTTGTGGCGGTACTGGCCGCCTCCTGTGCCACCACGGAAAGCAATACCCAGCCTCGCTCGGAACGGCTGGAGGCTGAACTCATCGGTCTGCTTGAGACGGACCCGGCGGCAATCATTCCACGGCTCTCCCGCCTGAGCCTGGAGAATGGCTATCCCGCCGGGATGCGGCCGGTCACTGACTGGTACCAGCAGGCGGCGGATGCAATGTCCGAGCGCGTCATTGAGTCCGTTGAGCACGGTACGCCCGCGGCTCTGGGTACCGCGCTTTCCCTTGAGTACTCCCTGATGCAGCTTGCAGACATTGGGCTGGTATCCGAACCCGGTGGACTGCCTGCCCGGGACGACATTGCTGTATCACTCGCGGAATCCCTGCTGGACGCAAATCAGGAACTTGCCGGCCTGAGCATCTATCTGTCACTGGTTGAACTGAGTGCACGGCCAGTCGCTGAGCGCGAGGAGTGGCTTGCTGTGGCAGGCGCCCTTGGGGATAGCTTTGCCGCCGCCGCAATCGCCCGGACCCTGGACAGGGAAGAGCCGGGTGTGGCGCTGTCCGTTGACCGGCTGAGTGAGGCTACTGTAACCGTGTGGGTTGACCGGGGAATCCGCATCCAGGATGGGCGAGGTGTGCCGGACCGCGTTCTGGGCAGCGGCTTCTACATCGATCCGGATGGCTACATCCTGACCAACTACCACGTGGTGGAGAGCGAGGTGGATCCGACCTACGAGGGTTTCAGCCGCGCCTACATCCGCCCTCCGGATGATCCGCAGTCCCGGATTCCGGCCCGCGTGATTGGCTATGACCGCTTCCTGGACCTTGCGCTCCTCAAGGTGGAGCGGCCCTCGGATGTGGTGGTACCGATCACCGCAGTCCCCGGTCTCCCCTCCGGAGAGCCGGTCGTGGCCATCGGCTCACCGGGTGGCCTGGAACGCACTGTCACATCAGGAATCGTCTCTGCGGCCGGCCGCCGTTTCCTGCCCGTGGGTAACAGCATTCAGGTGGACGTACCTATCAACCCCGGAAACAGCGGCGGGCCTCTTCTGGATGCAAACGGCCGGCTGGTAGGGATCATCTTTGCGGGCATTGAGCAGTTTGAGGGCATCAACTTTGCAATCCCCAGCTACTGGATCCGCCGAATGCTCCCTGGTCTTTACGCAGGTGGTCAGGCTCCCAGTGCCTGGCTTGGGGCGTCAGTGCAGGAGACGCCGCGGGGCCTGGAGGTCATCTACGTCATGCCCGGTGGCCCGGCGTCCAGCGCTGGTATCCGCGAGGGTGATATCATTGTGGATATCGGGGACCGGGAGGTACCGGAAATTGTGGGGGCACAGGACGCGCTCCTCCGGCATGGTCCCGGCACCCTTCATCCGGTCAGCTTCCTCCGGGACAATCGGCGGCTGCGAACGGTCATCCGCGCCGAGCAACGCCCACGCCTTCCCATTGCGGAAGCCCTGCCGGCGGCAGAGGCTATTGATCTTCTGCCCCCCCTCTTTGGTATTGAAAGTGAGCGCACCTCAAGCGGGCTGGGCCAGCGCTACGTGGTCACCCGCGTCATTCCGGGAAGTATTGGAGATGAGGTGGGAATCTCCGAGCGGGACCCCTTCCAGCTCCGCGACTGGTTTGTGGATGTGGACGAGGGCTATGCCCTTGTTGAGATCCTGGTTCGCAGGCGGACTGGCGGCTTCCTGGAGGCGGCAATTCAGTTGGTTTCCTTCCTGGACATCAACTCGTTTATCTAACGGGACATTCCAAGGCATACTCCGCCTTCCGCATGAACCCGCAACTCCGCAACTTCTGCATCATTGCCCACATTGACCACGGCAAGTCCACGCTTGCAGACCGCTTCATCCAGCGCGCAGCTCTGGTAGACGCGCGTCACTTCCAGGATCAGATGCTTGACTCCATGGACATAGAGCGGGAGCGCGGCATTACCATCAAGAGTCAGGCAGTCACCCTCAACTACACAGCTTCAGACGGACAGGAGTACCTGCTGAATCTGGTAGACACGCCGGGTCACGCCGACTTCAGCTACGAGGTAAGCCGCGCCATCAGCTCCTGTGAGGGGGCCCTGCTCCTGGTAGACGCGAGCCAGGGAGTGGAGGCGCAGACACTCTCCAACTACTACCTCGCGCTGGAGCACGATCTGGAAGTGATCCCCGTGATCAACAAGATTGATCTGCCAAGCGCGGACATTCCGCGCGTGAAGCGTGAGATTGATCACGACCTCGGGCTGGATCCCGATGAAGCCGTCCTGATCAGCGCAAAGCTGGGTACGGGCATAGATGAGCTGTTAGAGGTCCTGGTGCGTCGGATTCCCGCTCCCCCGGTGGTGGAGGACGCACCACTCCGAGGGTTGGTCTTTGACTCTCACTATGACGCCTACCGCGGCGTTGTTGTCCACTTCCGAATCTTTGATGGTCAGTTGAAGACCGGAGATCGGATTCGGATGATGAACGCAGGCGCGAGCTACGTGGTAGAAGAATGTGGGGTCTTCCGCATTGGTCTGCAGAAGACGGAGAGCCTCGGGACCGGCAGCGTTGGTTACTTCATTGCGGGCATCAAGAACATCTCAGACATCCGCGTTGGCGACACTGTCACGCTGGATGCAAATCGCGCTGAAAAGGCGCTCCCGGGGTTCCGGGAGGTAAAACCGGTGGTGTTCTCCTCAATCTTCCCGGTAGACACCAATGACTACGATGAACTCGTCAACGCCATGGATCGGCTGAAGCTCAACGATGCATCGCTGATCTACGAGAAGGACAGCTCCGCCGCGCTTGGCTTTGGCTTTCGCTGTGGGTTCCTGGGACTGCTGCATCTGGAAGTGGTGCAGGAGCGGATTGAGCGCGAATTTGACCTCTCAATCGTACTGACCGCACCGTCCGTGAGCTATCGGCTACAGCTTCAGGACGGTCGGGATATCCACATAGAAAGCCCGCAGGACTTTCCGGAGCCCGGAACCATCCTCCACGCCTGGGAGCCCTACATCCGCGCGACCATCATCACACCCGGTGACTACGTGGGGAACCTCATCACCCTGTGCACCGAGAAGCGCGGAATCCAGACCAATCTGCAGTATCTGGACGAGCGGCGAGTGGAGCTGGTCTACGAGATGCCACTGGCTGAGGTGCTCTTTGAGTTCTACGATCGGCTGAAGTCCGTGAGCAGGGGCTACGCATCCTTTGACTATGATCTTGCGGACTACCGGGAAACTCAGCTCGTCCGTATGGACATCCTCATCAATGGCAAGCGGGTTGATGCCCTTTCCCAGCTGGTGTTCCGCGGTGACGCAGAGTCCCGGGGGCGCTCCATCTGCAAAAAGCTCCGGGATGAGATCCCCCGGCAGCAGTTCAAGATCCCCATCCAGGCTTCCATCGGGAGTACCATCATTGCCCGCGAAACCATCTCCGCCCTGCGCAAGGATGTCACGGCAAAGTGCTATGGCGGTGACATCAGCAGAAAGCGCAAGCTTCTTGAGAAGCAGAAGGAAGGAAAGAAGCGAATGAAGATGGTAGGCAACGTGGAGCTGCCCCAGTCAGCCTTCCTCGCGGTGCTCAAGACCAAGGAGGATTGAGCCCAGGCGGCGTTCTTCCCGGATTGCCACAAGCCTGCGCGTACCCGGCGTGTCCTGCGCAAGACCCCAGGAAAGCTGGTCCAGCTCCCGCATCAAGCCGGAGTCAGCGGGATCGTGGATGAAGCGCAGAAGCATGTCCCGCTCCTGGGAAAGCCAGTCCTGCACCCGCCGGTGCCACGCCCGCGGGTCATCGGCAAGTGGAATCGGCTCCGGTGGCGTCCGCTGATAGCTCCGGCTGGCTGACATTTGCCGGGGAAAACCCTTTGCACGCACCGAGCCAAAGGCGCTGCGTTCAGGGTGCGCGCCGGAAGTGGTGCGCGCCGGATCGGTCCGTGGACCTGGACTCCAGCGCGCTTCAGCAAGCGGCCTGCCAAAGCCGCGGAGATCGTGCAGGGTCACACCGCTTTCCCGCAGCAGTTCCCGCGCACTCCGGGCGTAGTCGTCCAGAACAGGGCTGGAAAGCACCAGGTTGGGCCAACTGCCCTCGGTACGAATCCAGGTTCTGCCATAGACAGGACCGGATGCTGTGGGCTGCAGGCGAGAGTGTCGGCCAAGCAGGTTGCGGTGAGGGGCGCTGCCGCGGGCGTGGGACCTGCCCGGCAGTGAGAGAAAGTCCAGACCCAGAACGGCCAGCTCGGTCAAGCCGCTTTGCAGCGCAATCTCCAGCGCGGTCACACCAACCGAACCTCTGGTAGGCGGTCCTGTCAGCTCGGGGAACGCACGACGGATGCGCTCACTCCAGGCGGAGTCCGGAATGCCGCAGAAAAACAGACCAACCCGGTCCGCCGCCTGCCGGAGTCCGGACGGATGAGCGGCGAGATCCATCCAGGCAAGCGGCGCGCGCAACACGCGCGGTACTCCCGGCGCTCCGTCGCTTGGATGTCCGCGGTCTACAGCGGCGACTTGAGAGTGCACCCACATAGTGCGATGGAAGTCCGCAAGGTTGGCCAGGCGAGGCTCGGTGATTACAAGCTCCGCTCTGGCAGCAACCCGGTGGAGCTCCGGGCCGCCGCGTGCGAGGGCAAGCCAGGCGCTGTCAGCAACCAGTACCCGAGATGCTTCAGAAAGCACTTGGGAGTGCTGTGGCAGGCGGTCCAGTGACGGCCCGGCCCCCAGCACCAGCGCTATCCCCTCGGGTGCAGTGAGGTCCTCCGGAGCCCTCCTTCCGCCACCGCCGGCAAAGGGTGCGCAAAGGTTTGCGTGTGCCAGATTGACTGGGACGTTTCTGCGAACGAGGGCGCCAACGGCGGAGAGCGTCGCGCGATTTTGCCATTGGCGCTGCAGCGCGGCTATCAGTGCCCCTTCTACCCTGCGGTAGAGACCTGCGTGCAGCCGGTATGCGCGTCCCAGGCGCAGAACGCTCAGCCTGCGGGGAATGGCGTCCAGTTGCCCTAGAATGCTGTCTGCCAGCCGGGAGACCGCGCTACCAGAGGAATCGGGCGACACGCCGAGAACCGGGACCACTTGCTGCTCAGGAAGCCTCGCGCGAAGGCCCGGAAGCTCAGAAGCAGTGAGTTCCGACAGCACCGGGTCCGCTTCCAGCGGGACAAGCGTATCTCCCGGCCCCAGGCGCTTGCGTAGCGCCGGAATACCGGGGAGATGAAGGGGAGCCGGTAGGAGCAGAAGCAGGGGGTGAACATCCGGCAGGGATTCCACCGCCCGGGTGATGCGGGAGTCGTCGGTTTGCCGACGGTAGAGTTCCCGCCCATCCAGGCTGATCAGGTCTCCGACGGGCGAGATGAACAGCCGTTCCGGGCTGGCCCCACCCAAGCGCGCTACTGCCCCTCGCCGATGACCTGCGTCACAAAGGTCTGGAAGAAGTTGTCCTCAATCAGATCCGGATCCAGGATTGCGCGCTGCACTTCAGTCTCTGCTATCCGCGCAAACTGGTTCCCAAACTGCAGGCGCGCAAGCTGGGCTCCGTTGTCACTCAACTCGCGTTCGGCCCGCGGCGACAAGACCACAACGTTGTTGGTCAGGACAACAGGGCGCGTGACACCTCCAATGGGCGTCTGGAAGGCTGTCTCAAAGAACTCGTCCCTCTGTGCCGCGTTGCCGATTTGGTTGCCGGAGCTGTCGGTGACCGTACCGAATATCTGGTTGTTGCCGAAGTTGATCGGGAACCAGGAGGTGCTGCGGATCTGCAGGCCAGCGTCCGCCGCTGCAGTCCGGAAATCGCCCTGTGCGGCCGCGATTCTGAGTTGATCTGCCTGAGCTACGAAGTAGTCCTCAATCCGGCCCCGCTCAATGGTGTTCAGGTAGCTGCGTATGTCCTCAATGACTACCGAGTCCGTGGTGTCCGGAGCCTGGGTAGCACGATCTACGCGGTAGAAGACCCAGCCACCGCTCGCACGCTCCATCAGCGGAGTGAGTTCTCCTTGCGGCGTGGCAAAGATACTCTCCAGGGCCTCCTCGCCAACCACTTCCCGCTCAAGCTCGTATGCGTAGCTTTGGCCGGCGCTCCCACCGTCTGGAGCAAAGAGATCCTGGCTGAAGGTCCGTGCCAGCTCGCCAAAGTCTTCCCCGCCCGCGGCGCGGTTTCTCACTTCTTCAGCGTCTGCCTCTGAGGAGGTCACGGTGATGGAAGAAAGCACAACGGTACGGACGGGATCCGGATTATCCTGTGCGTAGGCCACGATCTCCGATGAGGGATACTCCGAGAGAAGGTACTGAACGAAATCAAACTGCCGCTCCGGTCCCCCCATGGAGGCAACAAATCCCAGCTCTTCTTCCGCGCTGCGCGTGAGCACGATGTAGTCCGTGAGCACCTGATTGCGGATCAGTTGATCCGTCAGCTCGTCCCGGAGCTGCGCGATGGTTGCCGCATCCGTGTTGGCAAAGGCCTCCTCGTTGAAGCGGCCGTTCTGGGTGAACTGCGCAACCACGGCTTCGTCCACCAGATCGCTACTCGCACCAAGACCGGCCTGCTTCGCTACATCGCGGATTCCAAACTGGAACGCCGTCTCGCTGAAGGCCTGCCGATAGATGGCGAGCGCCTGCTGTTGGAGGTTCTGTGTATCGTCCACGCCCTCGTCTGCAAGCCGCTGCACCTGACGGGCCATGTAGCTTCCCGGTTCCAGGAGGATCTCCTGGTCATTGTAGCTTCCAAAGACGGCGCGGTTTGGTTGAACCAGGCCACCGATCAGCGGACCGCCGATGAACGCCGCAACCACCAGCACAAGTATAGCGATGGTTCCGTAACGGATGAACGGACTGCGGTGATCTGCCGGACGGTCCGGCTTGCGTTCCTGCTTCTTCTGCGGGTGCTTTCCCGCATCGCCATTGCCGTCACCCGATGGACGGAACTGGATAACCTTCCCGGAGTCTTTTGCCATAGTGAGGAACGCCGACGCTACCACCGGCCCCCTGGGGTGTCAACGACGCCGCTCCCGCCTATACGTTGACGCAATTCGGTGAAGTGACTATAGTCCGGCTCCTGCATTTGGGGGCGTGGTGGAGCTGGTTACCACGCCGGCCTGTCAAGCCGGAGGTCGCGGGTTCGAGCCCCGTCGCTCCCGCAATCACTCCCGCCCGCCGGAATTCCCGGTGGGCATGTTTTTCATCGGGCTGTAGCGCAGGGGCTAGCGCGCCTGGTTCGGGACCAGGAGGTCGGCGGTTCAAATCCGCCCAGCCCGACCACTTCTGTACCCAGCCTCTCAGGCTGGAAGCAGAAGTGCTCCGGATTGAACTTGAGGATTTGAAGCGAACTCGCGCCGACCTGCGGGAGGAAGAGCGGACAGGATGTCCGAGAAAGCGAGTGAGACGGCCCGTAGCCCCGAGGCAGGACGCCGAGGGGTGGAGGGCAAATCCGCCCAGCCGGAGGCTTAGCTTTTGGCTGCGCCAAAAGCCCGGGCCGGAGGCTTAGCTTTTGGCTCCGCCAAAAGCCCGGGGTGGAACCGAGGATGAAGCGCGCGGACGAAATTGCGTAGCACCCGATGGCATACAGCGCGCCGCTACCATTCTCCACGCGGTTGCGGATGTTGTTGGGATCCGTGTTGTTGTAGCAAAACTGGGACTGCACAGCCGTGACGCTCCCTATCTCACCAGTCTGAACCAGATTTCTCGCAAGCTGCCACTGTGGATGAAAGCGATAGATAAAGGCTTCCATGAGCATCACACCGGCTCGCGCCGCGTACTCAGAGGCTTCCATGGCATTGGACGCAATCAGCGCAAGCGGCTTCTCGCAGAGGATGTGCTTACCGGCGTCTGCTGCGGGCTTGATCCATTCCAGGTGCATGTCATTGGGAAGGGGAATGTAGACGGCATCAAGGTCCGGGTCGGCAAGGAGATCCTGGCAGGAACTGTAGCTCCGGGGAATTCCAAGGTCCTGAGCCTCCGCTGCAGCGCGATCCGGGTTTCGAGACGCGATGGCAGCGACCTCCACACCGCGGGCTTCCCTCAGCGGGGCTGGAGACCCGGAGCCGGAAGTGCCGGGAGACACCCAGAATGCCCCACCTGGTGGTCTTGTGCGACTTGTCCATGGGCCCACGATACGCCCCATTCGTTGGGTGGTTGACCCGGCGGCGAGCTTCCGGGCATTGCGGGCAGACCGGAGCGCATCTACGATGCCAGAGATGGGCAAGCATGAAGCGGGGTGACAACAATCGCGTTGGTGCGCGGCGACGGGTAGCGCTGGTGGGCTTGCTTCCGCTGCTCACGCTATCCGGCTGCGCGAGCTTTGCGCCCGCGTCGGATCTGGAGCATTTCCGCTACGGTGGTTCGCTGGAGTCCTCTCCTGCAGAAGTAGTCCTTGAGGCTGGCTACTCAGCCGAGTCCGGGCTCAACTACCTCTTCACCCACCCGGGTACCGGATCACGGCCGCTCATTGTGTTTCTTCACAGCCTGGAAGAACGTGGAGACCTGCTTGCACCACTGCTGAAAAACGACTCCGGCCAAGGTATTGGCCTCACTCAGATAGCACTTGAGGCCGAGGCGGACCATCCCCTCACAGATTACGCTACCCTGAGTCCGCTCTGTCCGGAAGGCACCTTCTGGTACCTGCTCCATGACAACCTGCTCACGCTTATTGAAGAAATCGCGTCTCGTCCGGAGGTGAACGGAAACCGAATCATCCTCACCGGGGTGAGCATGGGAGGGATGGGCGTCTGGTCACTTGGCATGCGGGCGCCGGAGCGTTTCACGGCTCTTGTCCCGATTTCCGGTGCCGTCTACAGCCCCCCAATGCGTCGGCGCTTTGCCGAGCTTGCCGGCACGCCGATGTGGGTGTTCCACGACCGCAACGATCCCTCCATCGGCCTTGAACGCGAGAGCTGGGCGGTCCAGCGGGTCCGCGATGCAGGGGGAAGGGTTCGCTTCACAATCACCGAGACCGGCCGGCACTACATTCACCAGAGCATCTACCGCGATCCCGCGCTCTACGCGTGGCTTGATACACTCCCAGACCATTGAGTGGCAAAAGCCTGAGGAGCGCCACCGCGTGATAGGCCTCACCGGCTCCGCGACTCAGAGTCACGGAACGGGTGGGTAGGCAAGGAACTGCTACATCGTGTCTATGTAGATAATCAGATCGTCAGATCGCCACTTGAGGACATCAAAGAGCATCCATCGGCCATCAAACTCAAAGTTCGCGACCCATCCCAGGGCATGGGCCGTTGCAGCATCCGCAACCACCGTGGGCAGTAGCTCAAAGTACAGGTTCTCCAGGAAAGCCTCGGGTACGCCTTCTCCCATTACGGGATCAACACCCGCCTCTTCAAACAGGCCATAACGAATTGCAACCCGGATTGGCCCTTGCCCGGCGCCCACAAGCTCTCTGCCGAGCTCTCCTGCCTCTCGATTGGCGTAGTTTGCTCGGATCACCTCATCGCCGAGGATGTTTCGCACGTAGATGTCGAGGTTGGTGATCGGCACCAGACTGTCCAATGACACCTCGGGGTTGCTTCCCTGCAGGAGGATCCTGCCGCTTGGCGGCGGGAACATCCCCACCAGGATCTCGGTAACAATGTCTTCTGCTTCAACCCGCTCTCGGTCAATTGCGACACGGACACCCCTGCCTTCCGTAAGGACCCGAACGTCCAGCCCCGTCCGGTCCGCCTCCTGCATCTCTGCTGAAGCGTCGCCTGCGTGATCGGCTTCTGGCTGTCCCTCCGCGACGCCAAGAACCGCCACCACTGCGAGCAGAACGAGGATCAGCCCTCCCCGAATGCCCTTTCTCGTACCCATGACATCCCTTCCTTTCCCGGTCCTTAGGCGGAGCCGGACTGCGTGATTGCGAGCCCCCTGCGGGCTCGATCAAGCTCCTCAGTGTCCCCGGTCTCTGCAAGCAATGGAATTGCGCGGTCGTAGTCCTCCGCCGCTTTCTGTCGTTCTCCGCTTGCGAGGTATGCATCTGCGCGCACCCGAAGCAGATACGCATCCTCCGGGGAATCCATTTCCTGCGCTGCGGATTGAAACGCAGAGTGGACGGTTTGGAGTGCGTCTGTTGGCCGCTGCAGTGCAACCATGCACTCAGCACGGAGACCGGTAGCGAGTCTTTGCATTCTTGGGTTGGCGCAATCGTGGGCGAGGGTTTGCAAGTGATCGGCACGAAGCATGGCAGCCTCCGGTTCACCAAGAGACAGCTGACACATCGCAAGGTTGGCGAGTGCTTGAAGCAGAATCATGACATCCCCCTCCGATGTCAGAACACCAACTGCAGTTTCGTAGAAGGTCCGCGCCAGGTCGTACTCATGCCGAAGGTAGTGGACCAGGCCGAGATTGCACCTTGCCATGGCCGTCCCTCGTTCATCGGCGGCCAACTGGAACTGCTTCTCAGCGCTTTGATTATGCTGCAGGCACTCGTTCAGGTTGCCATTCATCATGGCCACCCGGCCAAGCCCGATATGCGCGTGCCCCAGCATCCACGCGCTGTTCCGTTTCCCAGCCTCGGTCAACAGCTCTGCGTAGATGGCCGGCGCCGCCGGATCCCGGCGCCGGGTAGCAATGCGGGCGCGGAGCGCAAAGTAATCCAGGTCCGAGGCGTCTTCGGTAGGACGCACCAATTCCTTGACTGAGACGAGCGAAGCGCTCGCTTGGTCCAGGAGTCCGGATTCAATGGCGGTGTGCGCCTTGCGGCAGGCGATGCCTATCGCCAGATCCGGGTCAAGGGACTCGATATCCAATTCAGCCAGGTTTCGGCTTGCCTGGTTTGCCCTTCCTTTGGTGATGAGAACCTGGGAAAAGTTGCGGACCAGCACCGCCGCCTGCGTGGTTTGGCCTGACTCAAGGAACCAGCGAAAGGCTTTTTGGAGGTTCTCCATCTCTGCCCATCCCGCCCGGAGCTGCTCAGCGTTCAGGGGTGTGTCAAAGCCGGGAAAGAGCGCCTTGCTCAACTCCAGAAAGTGGTTGGCGTGGGCATCGTGTGCTGTGATGCGGAGTTCTGACTTGTCCAGTCGTTCGCGTACGTACTCCTGAATGCTCGCAAGCATTCCAAACACCGGCTGCTCTTCGTCCAGCGGTGTACGGAGGACCAGGCTCTGCTCCACCAAGTTCTGAAGCGCATTCAGGCAGTGCATAAGCGAAAAGCCGAGGGTACCAAGGACTGCCTCAGCAGCAGAGAGCCGAATGAGCCCATCAAACGCGCCAAGAGCCAGGAAGGCCCGTGCACTCTGTTCGTCCAGAAGGTCAAAGCTCCAGTCAATGGTGCGTCGTAGCGTTCGCTGTCTTGGAGGAAGATCCCGACTGCCACCGCTCAACAGTTCCAGCCGCTCTCCGAGTCTCTTGAGCAACTCTTCCGGCTGGAGCAGTCGTGTGCGGTTGGCGGCCAGCTCAATTGCCAGTGGAATCCCATCTAATTGGCTGCAGATCTCTGCCACCGCAGGAGCGTTGTAGTTGTTCACCTGAAAGCCAGAATCCGCGGCTTCGGCGCGCTCAATGAAGAGCCGCACCGAGTCGTATGCGGTCAAGTGTTCGTGGTCCAGCTGCAGGTCCTTGGGCGGGCTTGGGAGCGGATCGAGTTCCAGAATCCGCTCGCCGCGGAGCCGGAGTGCAATCCTGGAGGTAATCAGGTAGACCGCGTTGGCGCTCTTTGCCGCAAGACTGGAAACGACATCTGCGTGTTCAACTACCTGCTCAAAATTGTCCAGGACAAGGAGCAGCTGCTTGTCTTCAATCCAGGTGGCGATCTGGTCCGCGCTCACCGCGTTCGTGGCAGCTGACATCGGAAGTGCCTCAGCGATGGTTTTCAGTAGGTCCGATTCGTCCCACACGCCGCTGAGATCCACAAACCAGACGCCGTCCGGAAAGACCTCAATCACTTCAACGGCTACCTGAAGTGCCAGTCGGGTCTTTCCCATACCGCCGGGGCCAACAACAGAAACAATTCGGTATCCCGGATCCCTCAGTTGGGATGCGAGCTTTGCAAGCACATCACCGCGTCCAATGAACGGTGTGGTTTGCACCGGCAGGTTGTGCAGGTGCCGGTTCAGAGACCTTGGAGCGGGAAACTCAACAGTCGGGAGTTCCGGAGCATTGACCTGATAGAGCTTGTCCGGTCTGCTGAGATCCTTCAGTCGGTGCTCTCCGAGCTCGGAGAACTGTATTGTCGGTTCCAGGCGGTCACGGGCAAGCTGGTAGGCAACTTCGGAAACGACAATCTGCTCTCCGTGGGCAGCGGCTTCTATCCGTGCCACCCGGTTGACGGTTTGCCCGTAGTAGTCGCCGTCGCGTTCGTGGGTATCTCCGGTGTGAATCCCGATTCTCACCTTCAGGGCCCATGGCAGATCCCACGTCTCGGCAGATATGCTCTTCTGGATGTCAATTGCGGCAAGGACTGCGTCTGCCGCGCGCTGGAACACGACACAGAACTGGTCGCCGACAGTTTTGAAGGTGAAGCCAAGGTGTTTTGTGACGATTTCGTGGATCAGCTTGTCGTGTCGGAGCAGGGCCACTTCCATACGCAGCGGATCTTCGTCCCACAGGCGCGTTGACCCCTGTATGTCGCTGAAGAGAAAGGTTACGGTACCGCTCGGTTGCCCTCTCACGACTATCTTCGCCGCTTTGAATCATCCCTTTCTTTGTAGGAATCTGCAAGGATCGGCGGCGCGAGTACAGAGGAATGCCATCTTCTTCTGCCAGAAATCCGTAGTAGACTACCGGTGTGTCTCACCGTGCGCCAGGAGATTCACCCAACGGGCAAGGCATTGATCGAGAGCTCGCATGCCTCCGATGCGACACACAGATGGAGTGCCGGGGGGTCGGCTTCCTGACCAGCGGGTCAGTGTTGAACGTTGTGGACCGCCGGATTAGCTCAGAGGCCGCTGGACAGAAACTGGACCTTTGGACCTGTCCGAACTGTGGTCATGCCGAGCTGTTTCTTCACGACGGAGGAAAGGACGAGCCGAGGGCTGATCGGGGAGAGTCACTCACGGAGCGGATTCGTCGGAACTCCGGGCGCGTTGGAGATACCTACAGCCAACTCGGGAAGATCCTCCGCCGAGGCAGGGACAGCTAATCATTCCTGTACGGCTGTGGTAACCGAGTTGCCCGTCTTGCCGTCACTGCGCTCTTGTGCGCGACGCGTGCGCTGTGTGCCGAGGTCACACAGAAGACCGTGAGCAGCACAATCGCGAGGACGCTGAGCACGCGGACAGGGGCACGGACTGGAACCTTGCAAACAACGCGCGTGAGACACTTGCAGTGGCAGTTTGCGCAAACTCAATCCCCTCCCGCAGCGAGAGGTGCATCGCCGTGCCACCAAACACTTGCTTCCAGGGGATGTAAATGAAGTCCGCCCCCTGCTCCTTTGCCACGCGGGTAATCTCCAGCGACGGCGAGCCGGCGCGTACTTCTGGCTCTACTGTTGCCACTTCCTCTGTGCGGTCACTCCGGCCGGCGAGCCTCTGCGAGATCTGATTCGATAGATCAGCAACTCTGGTCTGCGGTCCATCTGAAATCACGTCGCATACAACGTGAAGCAGCGCAGTTCTGAACATCCAGACCTCCTCGTTTCACCCGACCCGTTGGTCCAGCGGAGGAAGGGAAAGGCCGGCCCCACGGGGCCGCTTGCTGCTCAGCTCTCGGAATCGGATTTGGAACTACCAACCACCAGGGGCATGGGGTCAGCGCTGCCCCATTCACCGATCCATTCGATCAACTGGGTAAGGACCGGCTCCAGGGCGCATCCCTTGTCCGTGAGCTGGTACATGACCTTCACGGGAGTCTCCGGAATCACGGTGCGCGTGAGGATTCCTTCAGCCTCCAGCTCGCGCAACCGTTCGGAGAGCATGCGATCGCTGATGCCGGGGATTGCGTCCTTGAGGCCGGTGAACTGGCAGATTCCAGCCAGAAGTGCGCGAATGATGACGGCAGTCCATCGCCGTCCAATGAGTTCCACGTGGCGTTGATACTGGGTGCAGAACCGATAGTCACTCACCAGGCGTAAGTATCGTACCGAAATGGTGCAATTCCAAGTTTGCGTCCGGCGGCGGATCTTGATGGACAGATTGGGCAATGCGCTTGATTCTTCTGCTACCACTTCGTAACTTACTTACCAGAAGTAAGAAAGCTGCGGGCGGCGGAATGCCTGACCGCAGCACAGCACGTATGAAAGGAGCATGCTATGGCAACACCGCGCATTGGTGTGATCGTTGGAACTGTCCGGGAGGGACGCTTCTCGGAAAAGGCCGCAGAGTGGCTTACCGGCCAACTGGCCGGCAGGACGGACCTTGAGTTTGAAACGGTGGATCTCCGGGACTATCCGCTACCACTGTTCGCCGAGCCGATGGCGCCGTCCATGAAGCCATCCGACAACGAGGTATCCCTGCGCTTTCAGAAGAAGATCGGTGAGCTTGACGGCTTCATCTTTGTGACCGGTGAGTACAACAACAGTGTGCCCGGTGTACTGAAGAATGCAACGGACTACGTGTACGCGGAGTGGAACCGCAAGCCAGCAGCCTTCTTTGGCTACGGTGGGGCTGGCGGAACCCGTGCAGTGCAGCATCTGAAGCAGATCGCCGTAGAGCTGCAGATGGCTCCGGTTCGGCAGGGTGCCTACGTCTTTGGCGGCGACTTCTTTCCCATCATGATGGGCCAGAAGTCACTGGACGATGTATACGGTCTGGCAGACAGCGTGAAGGACATGGCAGACAACCTGTCCTGGTTTGCCCGCGCGCTTAAAACGGCCCGAGAGGCCTGACGGACGGTCTGACAATCGTTTCTGCGGCGGCTGGCCACCATGCTTACCCGCCGCCATTTTTTCTGTTTCTCTCAATTCCTGCGACTATCCCCGGAGGATGATGTCTTCGTCGTCCAGTCCGGCTTCCCCCACAAAAGTGTCAAAGGTCAGCTTCACCTCTGAGAGGTGCTCGTGGAGGCAGGTGAATCGGCAGCGGGTTGCTTGAGCAGCAGCGTCCACCGCGTCTTCAATTGGCTCCCGCGGAGCGGAAACCGGCCACAGCGCAGCGATAAGCCGGAGGTTGTACAGCAGGGCCTGACAGGTGGCAGAGCGGTAGCCACCCTGCATTCCCGGTGAATGGTCGGTATCCGAGAGCTCGCAGAGACTGAAGCTGGCAGAAATCAAATAGCGAATCACCGCAAGCCCGGTGATGTTTGGGGAGAGCATCCAGGAATGGTAGCGATAGCTGACCGCTATCGCCCACGCTTCATTGATACACGCGTCCGGCAGATCGGCCCATGGTCCATTGCTATCACTGCCTCAGCATGGGGTCTTGTATCTTGCCGAGCATCTTCATGCATCGGAGTGGATGAATATCCGTATCGTTGGTAAAAATAGGATTTTACGAATGCGAGAACTGGCCCTATCATGGTGGGCAATGCTGACGTGCCGATCTTCCGGACCGTCGGCGGCACGAGCCATAGGAGGAGCCGAATGTTCGGCAGAAAAAAGCAGACACAGGCCGTTGAGTCCGGGAAGAGACCAAAGGACAGGCCGGTGTCTGGCGCACAAGGCGCAGGTGAATGGCGCGAGATCTACAACCCGGACGGGGACCCCGCGGATATAGTTGCCTACGGTGCCGCAATGGCCGAAGGCCGCATCGCAGGGAAGTACCAGCTTTCCAACGTCAGGGTTCCCAACTCCGTGGTGATACAGCGGAGCAAGGTTCCCGGGATAGTTGCCGGGGCTGATGTCTTGGTGGACCGGGAGGCTGCCGAAAAGCACGGGGTCACCGTGGTAAAGACACAGCGGGCCGGGCGAAACTCGGCCAGAACAGTGGGAACACTAACCCTCAGCGAGCTCATGATGAAGGCTCCGAGGAAGCTGCAAACTGCGGATACTCATCCGGACGACCCCGCGGTCCTCATCTATACCTCCGGCACCACGGGGAATCCCAAGGGTGTCACGCTCACGCACCGGAACCTTCACTTCCAGAACACCACAATTGTGCAGTCCCTCATTGACTGCAGCCATGAGGACCGCGTCACCGGAGTGCTTCCGCTCTACCACGTGTTTGGTCTGTCCAACTCCCTGCTGACCGCTATGAGCGTAGGGGCCGCGATTGTTCTGGTACCGCACTACAGCCCGGTGAATCTCCTCCGGGCAATTCGGGACGAGCAGGCAACCATCCTGACCGCGGTTCCCTCCATGTACATGCACCTGCTCTCCGTGGTGAAGCGGGAGAGGGAAGAGGTACCCCAGAGCCTGCGCTTCTGTGTCTCCGGGGGAGCGGCCTTGCCGCGGGTCATTGCCCGCAGGTTCTCGGAGACCTTCAACGCCACCATCCTGGAGGGCTACGGGCTCAGTGAGACGGCATCCAGCGTCTGCGCCAACGGCCAGAACGGGGTTTCCAAGGAAGGCAGCATCGGCCCGCCGGCTCACGGGGTTGAGATGCGCGTGGTGGACGAGGATGGCAACGAGTTGCCCAACGGCGAAGTTGGTGAAATTGCCATCCGAAGCCAAACCGTGTTTGCCGGTTACTGGAATGATCCTGAGTCTACCCGGGAGGTTCTCAGCGATGATGGATGGTTCCGCACCGGTGACCTTGGGTACCGGGATGAGGACGGGTTCTTGTTCATCACTGACCGCAAGAAGGACCTCATCATCACCGGTGGCTACAACGTCAGCCCACGAGAAGTGGAAGAGGTTTTGCTCACTCACCCGGACATTGCCGACTGTGCCATTGTCGGGATTGCACCGGACCGGGACACCAACACCAACGAGTCTATCAACGCATGGATCGTTGCGCGGGAGGGCTCGGGCCTGGATGAGCGCGCGGTGAACGAGTTCTGCACTTCAGAGCTTGCGCCTTACAAGCGGCCAAAGGTCATCCACCTGGTTGACACCCTGCCAAAGAGCGCAACCGGAAAGGTCCTGCGCACCGAGCTCCGTGGTGAATCAACGGACCGGCGGCTGGTGGAACGGGAGGACGACTGATGGCGCTCTTCGAAAGCACGGAAAAGACCGGGGTGGAGCTGCCGATCGGCCTGGGCAAGGGGCTGGACGTTGTTGTTGCGGCGTATCGAAAGCGGGATGCCATCCGCATGGAGGGGAGAACCTGGAGCTACGCCGAGCTGGACGAGCAGGCAACCCGGATCGCCGGGGGGCTCCAGGCCCTGGGAATCCTCAAGGGAGACCGGGTCGCCATGATGCTGCCCAACATCCCGGAGTTCGTCTTCAGCTTCTTTGGAATTCAGAAGCTTGGCGCGGTTGCCGTGCCGTTCAACACAACCTATAAGGGCCGCGAGATCAGCTACATCCTGCAGAACAGCGGGTCACGGGCGATCATTTGCCTTTCCAGCTTTGCCAACCTCATCAGCGAGATCCGGCCAGACTGTTCGGAACTGGAGCACGTCATAACCACCGGCGATCGCACACTGGTATACGTGGATCCTGATGCAACGGTGAACGTTCAGATGGTAATGGAGACCGGCGCATTCAAGGATGCGGATGACGCATTCCACCTCGTGGGAGAAGCCCTGGTAGATACCTTCCACGGCTTTGGTGTTACGGATGCATGGTACAAGCATCAGGGAGCCGTCCGAGCCAGGGGAAAGAAGCTCGCTGTCATGCTCCTGCGGGAGATTGAGGGCCTGTACATCTTCAACATCGTGACCTACCTCCAGCAGATGGACACATCCCCGCTGTTCAAGGTGGTCTATGTCCCTCCGGAGATCCGGGAGCGGGCCCTGGAACCCATGACGAGTATTCAGGAGCAGACCGGTTCCCGCCCGACACTGGACGAGTTCCGAACCCGCTTCCTGGAATCGCTCTCGGAGGAGCTTGGGGTTAGCTTTGGTCCCGGAGAGCTGACTCGGGACGAGGTCATGGCCTACGAGAAGAACCGTGCCCTGGCCACCAAGATTTAGGGTCTCAACCTTTTGCCCACAGATCGAGCCACCGGGCGCTTGAACCCAACACACGCACGGAGACAAGAATGAAAGAACGCGTAGCAGTGATCAGCGGGGTACGAACTCCGATGGCAAAGGCGGGAACCGCACTGAAGGACACTCCCGCAGATGACCTGGGTACGGCAGTTGTCCGGGAAGTAGTAAATCGGAGCGGCGTGGACCCCGCCGAGTTTGACGAGGTCATCATCGGGAACGTGGCCCAGCCGGCACACGCGGCAAACATATCTCGGGTGATTGCACTGAAGGCGGGGCTTCCCATCGGGGTGCCCGCCCACACGGTGCACCGGAACTGCGCGAGCGGAATGGAGTCCGTGACCCAGGCGGCAATGCGGATAGCGGCGGGCATGGGCAGCGTGTTTGTTGCCGGCGGCGTTGAGTCCATGAGCAACATTCCGCTCTTCTTCAACGCGGAGTACTCGGACTTCATGAGTCGGCTGAGCCGGTCCAAGACCGGACGGCAGCGCATTGCCACCCTGCTTTCGTTTCGGCTGCGGATGCTTCGGCCGGAAGTTGGCCTGATTCATGGCCTCACCGATCCCGTCAGCGGCCTGATCATGGGAATGACGGCGGAGAACCTTGCCCGGGAGTTCCACATCAGCCGGGAGGAGCAGGATGGGTTTGCCCTCCGCAGTCACATGCTGGCGCTCCAGGCGCAGGAAGAGGGAACTCTAGCAGCGGAAATCATGCCAGTTCCTGCTTTTCCGGATTTTCAGCAGCTCATCAGCCAGGACATCGGTCCCCGCAAGGGCCAGAGCATGGAGAGTCTGGCCAGGCTCAAGCCCTACTTTGACCGCAACGCCGGGACGGTGACCGTGGGCAACTCGTCACAGGTCACCGATGGGGCTGCAGCGCTTGTGGTAATAGGGGAGAAGGAGGCGAGGAAGCGCGGCCTGAATCCCATCGGCTACATCCGGGACTTTGCCTATGCCTCCCTGGAGCCGGAGCGGATGGGCCTCGGTCCGGTGTATGCAACGGCGCGGCTGATGGATCGTGCCGGGTTCACCATGAACGACATTGAGTACCTGGAAATCAACGAAGCGTTTGCGGCCCAGGTCATTGCCTGCGAGAAGGCCAGTGATTCAGACGCGTTTGCCAGAGAGTTCCTGGGGCGGGATCGGAAGATTGGTGCCTTCAACCGGGACATCATGAACATGCAGGGTGGCGCAATTGCCATCGGCCACCCCGTTGGCATGACCGGAACTCGCATCATTCTCCACACGCTGCTGGAGCTCCGCAGGCAGAACAAGAACACCGGCCTGGCGACTCTTTGCGTTGGCGGCGGTCAGGGCGGTGCGGTTCTTCTGGAGGCAGCATGAGCGCTGCCAGACCCGAACAGTCCGAGTCCACGGTATTCCGTCTGGAAACAGATGATGCGGGAATCGCCACGCTGACCTTTGACAGCCCGGGAGAAAAGGTGAACACCTTTGGCACCCAGGCAATGCGGGAGTTTGACGCTCACCTCGCTGAGCTGGAAGCGCTGGCGGCGGCAGGAACGGTCAAAGGAGTGGTCTTTGCCAGCGCCAAGGATGGCAACTTCATTGCCGGAGCTGACATCCGCCTGATTGCCGACCTGGCCAGCGAAGAGCGCGCGCGGGAAGCCGCCAGCTTTGGCCAGCGGATGTTCGAGCGGATCCAGGACCTCCCGGTTCCGACTCTCGCCGCAATCAACGGAAGCTGCATGGGCGGCGGGACGGAGCTGGCTTTGGCGTGTACGTACCGGATTGCCGCGGACCATCCCAAGACTCGGATTGGACTCCCGGAAACACAGCTGGGCGTGCTGCCCGGCTGGGGAGGAACCTTCCGGCTGCCACGGACAGTAGGCTGGGTTCTGGCCACCAAAATGATTCTCACCGGTCAGGCGTTGGAGCCAATGCGCGCGCTCAAGGCTGGACTGGTGGATGCGGTGTACCCGCCGGCCTTCTTTGATGAATGGACCGCCGCGCTCTTCGCCCGACTGGCGGCCAAGGGCTCGGATTCTTCTGTGGAGCGGGCGCGGGCCAAAGCGGCGAAACGCAGAAAATGGTTTCTGGAAAAGACAGGACTCGGCCGGCGCCTCGTCTTCCGGAGCGCCGCCAAGGACCTGCAGAAGAAGACCGGCGGGAACTATCCGGCGCAGACAGAGGCCCTTCGGGTGCTGAAGCAGACCAGCCGAGGCGGACGTTCGAGTCGCAAGGCTCGGGACCGCGCGGCTCGCATTGAGTCCGCTGCGTTCGGGCGGCTTGCAGTCTCAGAGGTGAGCGGCAATCTCATCCGGATCTACTTTGGTCAGGAGGCGCTCAAGCGCCAGGACGCGGTGAAGCACGCGCATACGGATTTTGCCGTTCGGCGCGCTGCCGTCCTTGGAGCCGGTGTCATGGGAGGCCGGATTGCATGGCTGTTCAGCAGCCGGGACATTCCGGTTGTGATGAAGGACATTGCCTGGGACGCGGTCCACAAG
The DNA here is from genome assembly GCA_964591085.1 of uncultured Spirochaetaceae bacterium. Taxonomy (GTDB): domain Bacteria; phylum Spirochaetota; class Spirochaetia; order DSM-27196; family CAZPXH01; genus CAZPXH01. The sequence goes on from CAZPXH010000001.1 coordinate 144,696, forward strand.
GGCTACCAGAGCGCGAAGGACGTGTACGACCAGCTTGTGGCCAAGCGCAAGCTGGATGCGCGCGAGGTGAATCTTCGCCTGAACCACATTCACGGTGCTGTGGATTACGCCTCCATCGGCAGGCCGGATGTTGTTGTGGAAGCGGTTGTCGAACGCATGGAAGTGAAGAAAGCAGTCCTGGCAGAACTGGAAGGACGGATTTCGCCGGACGCCATCATTGCTACCAACACCTCCGCGCTCTCGGTAGATGAGATGGCAGCAGTGCTGCAGCGTCCCCAGCGCTTTGCCGGAATGCATTTCTTCAACCCGGTGAATCGCATGCCTCTGGTGGAAGTGGTGCGCGGAAGCAAGAGCGATCCGGCCGTGGTTGGAGATCTGGTGAATCTCAGCCTCCGCCTGGGAAAGAGCCCGGTGGTGGTTACAGACAGCCCCGGCTTTCTTGTGAATCGCCTACTGCTTCCCTACCTGAACGAGGCAGCCCAGATGCTCTCCGAAGGTGTGGACTACCTGCAGGCAGATCGCCTGTTCACCAGTTTTGGGATGCCAATGGGACCCTACACCCTCCTGGACGAGGTGGGGATTGACGTTGGGTTCCATGTGGCGGAGACGCTGCACCAGGCCTTTGGCGAGCGGATGGCGACGGCGCCCATACTGGACCAGGTGAAGGCTCAGCCGGAGTTCTTTGGCAAGAAAACCGGGGCAGGGTTCTACCGCTACAGCCGCGGAAAGCAGACCGGGGTGAATCCGGCCATGCAGGACCTGGTGCGCAAACACGCGGCAAAGCACGGTTCTGCTCGGCGCCCGGATTCCCGTGACATCTTTGACCGCGCAATGCTGAACATGGTGAACGAGGCCGCCTACGCGCTGGAAGCCGGAATCGTTGGATCCGCTCAGGAACTGGACATGGCCATGATCCTGGGAACCGGCTTCCCGCCGTTCCGCGGTGGCCTGCTCCGCTGGGCGGATGCAGAAGGCACCAAAAAGATTGCGGACCGGCTCTCGGCGCTCGCCGAGCAGTACGGATCCCGGTTCAAGCCGGCCCCGCTCCTGGTGCAGCTGGCAGGTTCCGGAGCGCGGTTCCACGGCTAGGCCGGGTTGGCCGGTAGAAGTTTGTCATCCTCACTACGGAGAGTGTTCGCCCGGTGTCTGCGTCCGTGATGGTGATCTCGTGGTGGGCGAGAGTCCGGCTCCGGCGAATCTGCCGGGCCTGGGCCAAGACCCGGCCGCTTCGCTTGGACTCCAGATGTGAACCGTTGATCTCAATACCAACCGGAACCGTCTGCGTGAGGTCCAGCTTCCAGCACGCATGGAGGCTGGCCGCAGACTCAGCAAGCATCATGCTGATCCCGCCGTGGAGGAGTCCGTAGGGCTGGCGGGCGTGATCGCCAATGTCCATTGCAAGCGTGAGCTCGGTGTCATCAACGCTGACCAGCTCAACTCCGTGAGGGTGGAGCGCCGTGCCGTGACCGAACTCCGCCATCCAGCGCTTCCATGCCTCCAGGCTGTCTGCCTCCGGAAGCGGGAAGGGTAGGGCGGACTCGGTGTCCGCCCCGGATACCTCGGATCCCATTAGCGAACCGCTACCGCTTCCCGCCCGGCGCTCTTGCCGCTTTGGTCATCGCTTGCTGACCGATCATCTCCGGCTGTATCGGCCCCGGGCTCTGCCTGGGTGAAGGCGTCCATCACCGCCCGATGCGCATGGTCCAGCTCATTGCTGCCTGGTTTCCCGATGCTTCGCTGTAGTTCCTTTGCCTCGGTGATCAGGTAGGACAGCAGGCTCCGTTCCTCGGGCGGGATCGCCGAGCTTCCGTAAGACGCCCGAAGCATGGAGACGGAAGACAGCAGCCCGTACATCCCGATGGACAGCAGCGTCATCCGACGCAGGAAGAACTCCCGGCCAACCACGTGCTTGCCGTACTTGAGCAGCCCATAGCGAAGGTATGAACGGAACTGTTTCTCAAGGGACCGGGCCGCTTCCATTGCTCGGGAGAGCACCGGGTCGTGCCCCGGCAGGCTCCCTGGCAACAGGACTTTGCCCAGCTTGCGCACTGCCTGCAGGCGAGCGAAGTTGCCCTTGCCCGCTAGCTCCTTCCCGATTCGGCGGAAGATGGTGAGAGGCGGGTAGATCGCATGAATCTCTGAGGTGCCTTCAAAGATCGTGGTGACGCGGAAGTCCCGCATTCGCTTCTCGTAGGGCATTGATTGGATGAATCCGGCGCCGCCAGCGGTCTGCAGCGCGTCGTAGAGGGTGTTCCAGCATTCGTCCGTGCCGTATCGCTTGGTGTGGCTGCTTTCTATGGCCACGTTCATCAGAGAATCCTGCTCCAGCATCTTTGCAGTGAGCCCCGTGATGTTTGCCGCCGCAAACCCGTGGGCCCTGGCCCTCACGATCTTCTCCTGAATCAGCTCAAAGTCCCGGATGGGCACCCCAAACTGCTTTCGGGTACGGGCTCGCTTCTCCATGTCCTCAACGGACTGTTTCATCAGGCCGGAGCCAGCGGCCCCAAGGCCCAGCCGCCCGTAGTTCAGGATGTTCATTGCGATTTTGAAGCCATCGCCCGGCCCGCCAATCAGGTTCTCTGCCGGAACGCGGACATCCCGGAAGCGGATAGGCGTGGTGGAGCTGACCTTCAGGCCCATCTTTGGCATGTCCGTGCCAACCTCAACACCATCCCAGCTCCGCTCCACGATGAAGGCCCCCATGAATCCGGGGCGATTCTCCGGGTCCAGCTGGGCAAACACGGTCATTCCCCCGGCGTAGTTGCCATTGGTGATATAGGTCTTGCTTCCGTTGAGGATGTAGTGGCTTCCGTCCTCTGAGCGATCCGCCCGAGTCTCAATATGCTGGGCATCCGAGCCGGTCTTAGGTTCGGTTAGCGCGTAGGCAAAGACCATTGAGCCACTAGCAGCAAGGGGCAGGTACTTCCGCTTCTGCTCCTGGGTTCCGAACAGGACAACGCCCTTTAATCCGATGGAAAGATGCGCGAGGGGAATGAGCACCAGTGCCATGTCCGAGCGCGCCATAGCTTCCACCACCGCAAGGTACTCGCTTGGTGTAAACCCAAGCCCGTCGTACTCGGTGGGTATCGTCAGCCCAAAGATCCCGATTTCCTTAAGCTCCTGCATCAGGCTATCCGGGATCCGGGAGCTTTTCTCCAGTTCCAGCGGATTGTACTTGCCCACTACGGCGTGGTATCGCTCGACAAAATCGTTGACCTTGGCATGGTCCACCGGGCTACCCGAGGCAAAGAGCAGATCTTCACGATAACTACCCTGATACAGCTCCTCCAGAAAGCCCATCCCGGTCTGTTTCACGCTTGATATTCCTCCAGCTTCAGACTAAGGCCACCTGTGGGCGCAGTCAAAGACAGACAGGTCCCATACTGACGTTCATGGCCCTGGAAGCCGCACGGTTGCTCCAAACAATCCGGGTATGGGAGCGGTAGCAGGCTGGATATACTCACCGACATGGGATTGTTCCGACCGGAGCGCGACCGGGTCTCAGTCTTTTTGTCAGACGCAGAGCTTGACGTGGTAGAGGCTCGAATGGTGCTGCAGGAACACGGGCTGGATGCGCGCCAGGGTGTGGTGAGCCGACTGAGCATCTTTGGTCCCGGGCTCGGAGGCGAGGTCACCGGTAACCTACCGCCTGGCGGGCGTTTTGAAGTGACCGTCCCGGCCTCCGAGCAGGACCGGGCATTGCAGATCCTCAAACAGGAGTACGGAACATGAACAGAATGCTGGCGAACGCGTTCAGAATCATTGCTGCTGCAACGGTGTTGGCTTCCTGCGCAAGTATTGAAGAAAGCGTCCGGACTCAACCCGACACCAACGTCAGCTACACGGTGGCAGACGGAGCCGAGCTCCACGGCTACCTCGCAGTCCCCGATGGAGACGGGACCTTTCCAGCGGTGATGATGATTCACGAGTGGTGGGGCTTGAACCAGGACATCACGATTCTCGCGGATGCGCTGTCGGAGGAGGGGTTTGTGGTGATGGCTCCGGATGCCCTCAGAGGAGAGCTTGCCACAAGCGTAGCCGCGGCAATCGCCCTGAACTCGCGGACCCCCGAGGAGCAGATCGCAGGCGATCTTGACGCTGCGCTGGCCTACCTCCGGAGCCATCCTCAGGTGGATTCAGCGCGGGTTGCGACCATGGGTTTCTGTTTCGGCGGTAGGGAGTCCATGCGGCTGGGAGTCCGGGCCACTGGCCTTGCGGCAGTGGTAACGCTCTACGGCAGTGGACTGGTGACGGATCCGGCTGGGTTGGGAAATCTCGCGGAGAACGGCCCGGTCCTTGGGATCTTTGGAGAAGAGGACCGCAGCATCCCTCTGAGAGAAGTTGAGGAGTTCGGCTCCGCACTTGATGCCATTGGCGCCGACTCCACCATCACGGTGTACCCCGGCGTGGGCCATGCGTTCGTCAATAGCTCTGCCTACCGCGATGACGGTGCGGCCGGTGAGGCCTGGACCGAGCTGGTGCAGTTCCTGGGAAACGCGCTCAGATGATAGAAAGCAAAGTCACCGGAGAATCATCAAGGCCAACGTCGTCGCCGTACTCATTACCCGGTTGCGGCTTCAGTTCTGATTCAGGTACCCAGGCCTCTTTACCGGTCCCTGATCCTCATAGCTCTGCTACACTTCAAGGATGGAACGGAAACTACGGCTGGCCGGACGGATGGCAATTGTCACCGGCGCAGCGGGGGGAATAGGTTCTGCCACCGCGCGGCGGCTGGCCGCGGAAGGCTGCTCGCTTGAACTGTGGGATATCCGTGGAGACGCACTTGAGGATCTGTCCGCAGAGTTGCGCGCGAGGTACCCCGGGCTCAGCATTCACGGCCGGGTTGTGGACCTGCGGGATGACGCGGCCATTGCGTCTGCGGTTTCTGCCGCTACATCGGAGTCTGGACCGACCGACATCCTGATCAACAACGCCGGGCACCTTGGGCCCGGGCGCTTGCTGGATCAGCCCATGGACACCTGGCGCACCACCATTGACATCAACGTGAATGCAGTGGTCTCGCTCACCTACGCCGTACTGCCTGACCTCATTGCCCGAAAAACAGGACACGTAGTGAACATCAGCTCCGCCGGAGGCTTTGTAGGGGTTTCCGGCCTGGCGGTCTACTCGGCCAGCAAGTGGGCTGTGTATGGACTTACGGAGGCACTCCGCCATGAGATCCGCGATGTAGGTGCACCCGGAATCCGCTTCAGCTCGGTACACCCCATGTACATCGCAAGCGGGATGTTCGCCGGGTCCAGAATCCGTGGACTCGGCGGGCTGATCTTTCCGCGCCTGAAGAATCACGATGTGGTAGCCAAAGCAATCGTTGAGTCAGCGCTTATTCGGCGTCGTCGAGTGGTTCGGCGTCCCCGCTCTCTGGTCCTGGTGCCGCTTCTGCGCGGCCTGCTGTCGGATTCCTGGTTCAACGGCATGGCCCGAGTACTCGGGGTGAACCACAGCATGGATAGCTGGGAGGGGCCCGCGGGCTTCGCGGAGTCCGTTGACGCCGCAGCGGAGGCCTGACCCCGGCTGTGTTCTCCGGAAGATTTTGGCGGATCCTGGAGCGCAGCAAGCAACGGGAGATGTTGCGTCGCTACCTGCCGGCGCACCTGGTCCAGCGTTTTGATGCGCCCGGCCGCCTTGGGTCCAGCGGGGGCACTGTTACCAGCCCGGTGGTGTTGTTTGCGGATGTCCGGGGCTTCACGCGGATCTCCAAAGGGCCTGAATCCCCGGGGCGTGATTGATCTCCTCAACGAGTACTTTGACCCGATGATCAGCGCTGCCTTTGAGGCTGGTGGAATCCTGGACAATCTCATCGGGGACGGGATGATGTTGGGCTTTGGCCCGTGTGATGGACGTCACGCCGGCACTCCTGCAGATCAGGCGGTGAATGCCGCAACGGGCTTACTTCATCAGCTGCAAGTCATCAACGGGAAACGGAGCTTTGCCGGACAGGAACCCCTCTCGGTGGGAATCGGGGTTCATGCGGGCCAGGTGGTGGTTGGTGAGATCGGCAGCAGCCGCAGGAAGGACTTCACCGTGCTTGGTAACGCGGTGAACACCGCGTCACGGATTGAAGGCATGACACGCGAGCATGGCGTTCCACTGCTGCTCTCAGAGCAGTTTGTTGCCGACTTCAGTGGGACCTTGCGCCGGGATCAACTGTGGCGGCTCGGCAGCGTGGCCGTCCGCCGAAAGCAGCCGGCCGTCACCATTTACAAAGTGGCTGAGGTTGGTGAGCGGTTCGCTGCGAATTCGCCGTAAAAGACTGGATTGGACATTAGCGGGAAACCTTGGTATCCTTTTGCTCCTATGAGGTCTCTGTAGCAATGCGCTTCTGGGTCAAGGGTAGTGAGTGGCTTGATGCGGGTGACGATCATGCCGCGCTGGTGTTGGCGGACCCCGGACGCTTTGGAGTGGAGGCCGGCACAATAGACCAGGTCTATGCCGCCTCCGGCGGGAAGCCGGGCAGCGAAGGACCGGGACGGGACGCTCTCCTAAAGGAAGTCTGCAAGGCCGGCTGGACCCGCATCCGCGTCATTGGAGCGGGTAAAGACGCCCGCGTTGTCTGTCAGGCCTGGGGACTGGACCGGTGTATCCCGGATATTCCGGCCTTCCTGGCTGAAATCACAGCCCGGGGTATCGGTTCCCCGGGGGCAGAACTCGCTCTGGTTGACCTCTCCGGGGATGATGTCCGCAACTTCCGTATCAGCACGGGAGAGGGTGGTGATGCGGAAGGGGACCTGGAGTCCGTCTGATCGTCGGATAGCCCAGGGCGATTTCCGGTTTCGGAGTTGCTCGGGCCAGGCGGCTGTGGAAGCCCCGCCTAGTCCGTCAGGCCGCGGACCAGGGAAAGGAACACCGTTTGGACGGCTTCCCCGGAATACCGCTCAGGTTCCAGCGTTCGCAGCAGGCTCAGACCGGATAGCAGGACGATGAAAGCATCCGCTACGATCTGCGGGTGCCTCGGAGCTGGCTGGCCGTTGGCAGAACGGTGCGCAGCAACCAGGTCTGCAACCGCATCCCGTAACTGATCAAACTGTGCAAGGTAGCGCGGGGCAAGTTCGGGATGCCGGACGCCGGCAAGCTGGAATTCCAGCATCCAGGTAGCATTTGAGTTTGCGCCTGCAAACGCGTTGCTGATCCGGGCGAAAGCTGCAGCAAGGGCCGCCTCATCCCCGTCTCTTGGCATCTGCCGGACGCCCGCGATGTCGCCGTCAAAGCCGGAGTCCATCAGCTCGCCCAGGAGATCCAGCTTGTCTCGGTAGTTGGAGTAAAAGGCTCCCCGGCTGTAGCCCGCGTCCTCCGCTATCTCGTCAATGCTCGCACCGGCTACGCCCTGGAGCGCAAACAGACGTTGAGCCGACTCCAGAAGCCGCTGACGGGTCTGTTCCCGCTGTTCCTGTCTGGTCAGGCGCTTTCTGCCTGCAGAAGTTTCCGGTCCGTCGGTCACGCGGCTGCTCTCATCCTCCCAGCGTACCACGCAAGTGCCGCCCGGAGGCCATCCTCCAGTGGTGTCGGCTGAATCGCCAGTTCTTCAGAGGTCCGGCTGCTGTCCGTAACAAAGTCCTCGTTCCATTCGTAGAGCATCTCAACCACCTCACCCGCCTGTGGCATGAACAGGCCGGCAAGGCGCAGTGCGCCGGGTCCAACCGTGGTAATGCGCGCGCCAGACTCCACCCCGTGCTGCCCGAGCAGGGGTGTCAGCAGTGTTTCCAGCTCCGGAATCCGAACCGCCGGGGCATTCGGAACAAGCCAGGTTTCCGGCCGTTTCGCCGCACGGTGGCCGGCGGCAACAAGTGCTGCGGCAAAGTCAGGGACGTAGGTGTAGCTGTGCAGTGAGGATCGGTTACCAAACAGTTGTCCCGGCTTGCCGGCAAGCATCGGCACCAGGAATCGCTCCCCAAAGATTGCATCCTTCACACCAGGTCCGTAGAAGTCGCTGGCACGGACCATGGAAAGCCGGAAGTCACCTTTCTCGGCGCGGGCCAAGGCCTCTGTTTCCAGGTCAGCCCGGACTCGACCCTTCCTGCTGACCGGTCGGAACTCGCTTGTCTCGGTGAAGGGTTCCTCCGCCTCGCCAAAGGCGTAGAGGTTGGTGGCAAGCACCAGGTGCGCGCCTGCACGCGCGGATGCCTCTGCTATGCTCCGCCACAGCACCGGAAGATCCTGCGTCCAGCGATGATAGGGGACGTTTGCGGTGTTGTAGATCACCCCGGCACCGGCCGCAGCCCTTGCGACGGACTCCGCATCCCGAGCGTCCACGGCCTGGAACTCAACTCCGCTGGAGCCATCGGGCAACCGGTTGCTCCGGCTGAGCAGGACCACCCGTTCGCCTGCCCCGGCCAGGGTCTGCGCAAGGCAAACACCCACGGACCCGCCTCCAATAACTACATGCTTCTCACTCACCGTGCCCCACCTTTCAGATACGCCAATACATCTGAAAACAAGATATCACATGACGTACTGGAATACAAGACCGTATCTGAAAGCGTGCAAACTCGGACCCCTGGTAGCTCATCCGCGGCCTGACTCTTTTCCCGGGCCGCCCCCAATGGATACTCTCATGGCATGTCACCAACCGAACTTCTGGAACTTCAGCGTGCGCACGTCAGACGCGGAGCAATGCGTGACGTGGCGGTGAGGCGCCGCTACCTGGAACAGCTTCGAGCAGTCTTGAAGGCAGGGGAGTCCAGGATTCGGGAAGCACTGGCCGCGGACCTGGGCAAGCCGGAGCTGGAAGTTGTCACCAGTGAGACCGGAATGGTCATGCAGGAGATCCGAACCCAGCGCAAGCACGCCGCCCGGTGGACCCAGGCTCGTAGACGCGCTCCCTCTGCGCTCTTGTTTCCAGGCCGGAGCCGGATCCTCAGGGAACCCTGGGGCTCGGTCCTGGTGATGGGGCCCTGGAATTACCCGGTGCAGCTTGCACTGGTTCCCGCTGTCGGTGCGCTGGCCGCCGGAAACAGCGTGGTGGTCAAGCCGTCAGAGATCACTGCGAACACTGCATCGGTCCTGGAAGAACTAATCAACGCCTCCTTTGCTCCCGAGGTTCTCCACGTTCTGACCGGTGGGCCGGACCTCGCCGCTGACCTTTCGGCGACGCCGTTCGACTACATCTTCTTCACCGGAAGCACGGGCACCGGACGCAAGGTTGCCCAGGCCGCGGCGGCAAATCTGGTTCCGGTGACGCTGGAGCTTGGCGGAAAGTGCCCGGTTGTTGTGGGACCCGGTGTTGATCCGGGACTGGTGGCGCGTCGGCTCGCCTTTGGAAAGTACCTCAACGCGGGCCAGACCTGCATTGCACCGGACACGGCGCTGGTACACCGCTCGCTCGCAGAGGCGCTCCCAGAGGAGATGGGAAAGGCGATCACCCGCTTCTACGGAACCGATCCCCAGTCATCCGCGGACTACGGACGGATGGTGAGCGACCGACACTTTGACCGGATCTCGGAGATGTTGGAACAAGGCGAAGTGCTGATTGGAGGGCAGCAGGATCGGGAGTCCCGTTACGTTGCGCCCACCGTGATGTCTGAGCCCAGGCCCGGCAGCTCGCTTGCTGAGGAAGAGATCTTTGGTCCCATCCTCCCAATTCGCCTGTGGGATACACGGGAGGAGCTGGATCAGCTTCTTGCCGGCTTTGGGCGCCCGCTTGCGTTCTACACCTTCAGCAGAGACCGGGGCCTGTCGGAGGATCTCCGGCTGCGGTATCCGGCGGGAGCACACGTGGTGAACGAGGTGGTATCCCACATCACAAGCCCACGCCTGCCGTTTGGCGGAGTGGGAGAAAGCGGAATGGGGCAGTATCGCGGTCAGTTCAGCATTGACACGTTCACCCGGCCGATGACGCACTTCGCACGCGGAGCAGGCCGGGAGATCAAGTTCGCTTATCCGCCCTACGGGCCCCGGGTGAAGCGCCTGGTAAGCGCGCTCTTCAACCGCTAGCTACGGCACCGGGCCGGTCCGCGATGCTGGCGCTGGGCATCCACGCTGCGTCGGTCGGCCAGGAGGGACGTTGGCATAACCTCAGCGCCGGCGGCCATCCTGGGCAAAGGTGGTGATGTTCCAGGGGTAGGGGACCTCAGGCTCGCTCGCCTCGTTTAGTCGGGCAAGGTGCAATTGCCAGCCCGGGTAGTTGGACGCGCCGATATAGCGGACCTTGCCCTCCCGCACCAGCAGATCCAGGGTCTCCGTGAGCTCCGTGCCCTCGTCCCAGCAGTGCACCTGGTAGAGATCGATGTAGTCAGTTCCAAGCCTGCGGAGAGAGGCCTCCAGCTCCCTCAGAATGGCCTTCCGGCTCACCCCGCGGTCATTGGGGCCGTCTCCCATCGCAAAGCGCACCTTGGTAGCGATGACAAGGTCATCTCGCTTCACCGAGGACTTGGCCAACCATCGGCCGATGATCTCCTCCGATGTCCCGGTCCCGTAGACGTTGGCAGTGTCGATGAAGGTCCCACCTGCCTCCACAAATCTTTCCAGCAGGGGATAGCTGTCCTCCTCCGCGGTCTCTCTGCCAAAGGTCATGGCGCCAAGGCAGAGTTCACTGACCTTGAGCCCGGTTGCTCCCAGGAACTGATACTGCATCAGGCAAAGTGCAGCATCCGGTAGCGGTCCATGTCCACAAACCCAAGCCTCCGGTAGATGCTGCCCGCCGCGGGATTGTTGTAGAACAGGGCAGCCACCAGTCCGGACTCGTGGAGGCGCCGGACCAGATCTGCAACCAGAAGGCTGGCCAGCCCCCGCCCGCGCCATTGGGGCAGGGTAAACACGCCCACGATCATGGCGGATGCCTCGTTCGCCGCGGCCCAGGCGGCTCGGGCAATCAACGCGTCTTCCTTCAGTGCCACAAGATTGAACCCCTGCCCTGATCTCAAGCCCTCCACCAGAACCTGCACGGCCTCATCGGAAACCGTGAACTCCGGGATCAGTCGCTGCGCAGCCACCAATCTTTCAATCAAAGGCAGATCATCCGCGGCGGTGGAACGCAGCCTGATCCGGTCTCTTCCGGCTTCGGCCCTCACCTCAGAGAGCCACTCCGGTGCACGCGCTTCTTCCGGGCCGCAGCGCGCAAGGTACAGCTCCTGTCCCCGACCCACCGGTGGTAGCCACGGCTCCAGCGGATCCAGGCAGCGCCGAAGGCCGCCCATGCGGTTAGCCTTGCCCGCATGCACCCAATCACTGACAACGCGGCCAAAGCGTCCACGATCTGGCTCTGCTTCTGCGGCCTCGTAGTACAGCGCAACGCCAAAGTGACGCAGGAGCACCGCAATTGGCTGTCCGCCGGCATCCTGTTCCACCACCGCTTCCTGGAACGGCGCGCGGTTCAGCCCATGCGCGGCCAGGTCTCCGAGCAGGAAGGCGTTTGCCTCAGGCTCCCGGAGCAGGAGGTTCCGGATAGCCGGCAGATTGGGCGTGCGGGACGGGGCAGGCATGGGGTTATGCTCTCCTGACCGCCACGCCGCCATAGAGCGGGAACAGGCGGCCGGGTCCGGTGATGACGTCTCGGTGCCAGACTTCGCGGACATGGAGGGGGGAATCCTCCAGGAGTCCGCGAACATCGCGAGTAAGGGAACAGCCGGCAATGACGCGCTGCATGCCGTTGAGCCGATGCTGCCAGACCGCCACCAACGGGCTTGCGGAAGCGCCGTGCTCCAGAAAGCGATATTCGCCGCCGGGGGCAAGAACCCGGTGCACCTCGGCAAGGAGGGCAGCGGGATCACGGACACCACACAGGAGCAGCGTACTGACAACACTGCGAAAAGAGTTGTCCGCGAAGGGTAGGAACTCACCCGGGGAGTCGTACCAGAGGATACGCAGGCCGCTGTGGACCGCGCGGTGTTCCGCCTTGCGCCTGATCCCGTGAGCTGGGTCCGCCGCGTGGAGTTCCGTGACTTCCGGTGGGTAATGCGGTAGGTTGTTACCGGTTCCCACTCCAATCTCCAGCACTTCGCCGGACAGCCCGGCAAGTTGCTGTGTCCTGAGATCGCGAATTGCCGGCACATTGGCCGCGTCAATCAGAACCGCGCGGCCGCGTTCCAGCAATTCACGGAACCCGTTCATACGAAAAGACCTGTCATCCCGGCAAGACTACCATTGCCCGGGTCAGAGAATCCTGCGTAGTCTTCAGAGGTGTTGCATGACTCGCTGATGCAGAAGGTGGAAGTGCTGATTCGGGATGCCGCCGATGAATTCATCCTTCCGCGCTTCCGTGCGCTTCCGGAAGACGCGGTTCGCGCCAAATCTCACCCCAATGACCTTGTCACCATTGCCGATGAACAGACCGAGGTGGCGCTGCGGCCACAGCTTGAGTCTCTGGTTCCTGGCTCGCTCGTCATCGGTGAGGAAGCGGTTGCGGAGGATCCGACACTGCTTGGTCGTCTGGATGCAGATGGAGATTTCTGGGTGGTGGATCCCGTGGACGGCACCTGGAACTTTGTCCACGGAAACGAAGGGTTTGCTTCCATGGTCGCCTTCATCCGGAAAGGACGAATCGTGGGTAGCTGGATCCTTGCTGTGACAGAAGGCAGCATGGCCATTGCAGAGCGTGGTTCGGGCGCAGAGTGGAACGGTGTGTCTGCCCTGGGTCTGGCCCCGCGCCTTCCGGTATCGGAGGCGGCGATCGATATTCCCGGTCCGTTCACCGGAAGCCCCTTTGCGGCTGGTGTGGCTGCCGGCCTGGCTGCGGTGTCCTCCACAACGGATAGCCGATGCGCCGGTTGGGCTTATATCCGGCTGATCACCGGAGAAACCCAGGCCTACCTGCCCGGAAAGATGATGCCGTGGGACCACGCTCCAGGGGTCCTTCTGGTGGAGGAAGCCGGTGGCAGGAGTGCCTTTCTGCCGGACTCTGCACCCTACCGGCCGGTGCCCCAGGAACCATGCCCCCTGCTTTCCACGGGCAACTCCGGGATGTGGAACGCTCTGCAGGACGCGTTTACAGCCTGAATCACTGCTTCCTGTCGTTCACGTTGCGCGGGACGCCGAGGATGACCGGAAGCTGAGATCGCCGGGATCGCCGGTCGCCGTTAGGAAGGCTGCGGCAGCATATTTTGGAGAGTGGAGGTTCACGGTGGCAGAACAGAAGGTTGTGCAAAAGGTTGCGGTAGTGGCTGGTGGGGCTGGAGGAATCGGTGAGGGCGTGGTGCACGCGCTCAAGCGGGAAGGCTTCCACGTGGTTGTGCCTATCCGTGAGGGGGACAAGGAGGGCCGGCTCAAGGATTACGTGTCCGATATTGAGGCTGGTAGCCTTACAGCGATTGCCGCAGACCTTTCCAGCGAATCTGATGTTGCCAGGCTGCTTGAAGAGGCACTGCGGCTTACCGGGAAGATTGATGCTGTCGTGGTTTCAGTCGGCTCCTACTACTACGGCTACAGCCTGCACCGGATGCCCTTTGATGACTGGCTGGGAACCGTTCGGGACAACCTGCGGACCCACTACCTCCTGCAGCGGTATCTGCTGGACCAGATGCACAATCAGGGTTCCGGGACCTACGTCACCCTCACCGGTCCGGAGGCGGACGCGGTAATCCCGGATGCAGGCACGATGTCCATTATGGCGTCAGCCCAGAAAATGATGGCCCGGGTGATGGCCTACGAGGCCTTCGGAACGGCTATCCGCGTTCACGTGATCACGGCCCAGACCTCAATCCTCACCCGTAGCCGGGGAGAACAGGCCGGCACTGACTGGATCACCGCGCAGGACCTGGGCGAGTACGTGTGCGCGCTTATTGGGGGCAATAGCCCCGGCACCGGAGACGTGATCCATGAGCTGCGCAACCGTGATCACCTGAAGCGCCTGCTTCAGCTCCTGTAGGCCGGGAGTCCTCAGTCCGCGCTGCCAGGCGAGATTGCGCTCCGAAACCAGGCCGGCATCGGGGCCGGGCGTCCCCGGGTATCAATGCAGACCATTCGGGTTGTCGCCTGTGCGTGCACAACACCGTCCCTTCCGCTTACATCATAGTCCAGCCAGAAGCTGCTCTTCTTCACGCTCCTTGCACTGAAGGTTATGTCCAGGGGATAGAGCTCCTCAACGGGAACGCGGTAGTCAATCTCAATCCGGGCAACAACAAAGGTGGGGCGTTCTGTCCCCATCTCCTGCAGGAGACGCTCCAGGAACTGCCAACGTGCGGTTTCCAGCAGCGTGAGGTAGGTTGCGTTGTTTACGTGGCCGTAGGCGTCCAGATCGCGGAAGCGGAGAGTCACGCGCTCGGTGAACTGCATGTCTCTGCCCTCAGTCCAGGTAACGCCGGGCGTTTTCCAGATGCTCGGCAAAGGTTCGGCTCAGAACAATCGGCTGGTTCAGCGGGTGGAGGAAGAAGAAGAAGTCGTGTTCCTCGGGCTGCAGGACCGCCCGGATGGCATCCAGCCCTGGATTCCCAATGGGTCCCGGAGGCAGACCTGGGTACTCGTAGGTGTTGTAGGGATCATCAACATCGGTGTCGGCAAAGGTCGGCTGGCGCTTGCTGGTGCCCAGGACGTAGTTGACGGTTGCATCAGACTCAAGGCGCATGCCGATTTCCAGACGATTGAGGAATACCCCCGCCACAGCCGGCATCTCCTGCGGGCCGCCTGCCTCTTTCTGAACAACAGAGGCCAGAGTCAGGACATCGTGGAGATCCAGCCCGGACTCCGCGATCTGCTGCCTCAGCTCTGAGTCCAGGCGAAGCGAGAATGCCGATATCATCCTGCGCACAATGGAAACGGGTGTGCTGTCGCTGAAGATTCGGTAGGTATCCGGGAAGAGGTAGCCGTCCAGGATGGTGTCGTCTTCCAGGTCTGCAAGCAGCGCAAAGTCCCGGTAGGCATCCTGCATCACTGCGGCCTGGCGGAACTCCTCCAGGGAGAACAGCCCAAGGCTCGCCATGTATCGCTCAATGTCATCCAGGCTCCAGCCCTCAGGAATGGTGATGACCAGCTCGTCAAAGACCGCATCCCCCGCAGCCATTCGCCGAACGGTTTCCTGGGGAGGGTCTGCAGCGCTCACCAGGTAGCGTCCGGCCTGTATCCGGCCGGAGAGCCCGTTCGCGCGTCCCCAGAGTTCCAGCGGCAAGGCGCTGCGAATCACCCCGGTGTCGGCAAGTTGCCGGGTGACGGCGCGGAAGCTGCTTCCCGGTCGTACCTCCAGAAGCAGGGTCTCCGCGGCCGGGTCAGCCGGACGAACGATCAGTATGTGCCAGGTAACGGTACCGGCAATAAGAGCGAGAACCAGTACCGTTGCCACGGCTATCAGCAGGCGGCGGGGCCGCCGGACAGATGCAGTCTCCGATTGACTCACGAGCTGAAATCCTACACCAGGGATGCAGGCCGGGAGAACTGATTCCGCGCATGAGCGCCCGCCTAGATGAACAGATTCACCCGGCTGTCGTGGGCGCGCTCCATGTAGGTAGCCACCCCTCCGATGTCTACGCCATCAATCAGCTCTTCTGCCTTCACGCCCATGATGTCCATGCTCATCTGGCACGCCACAAGCTTCACGCCCGACTCCATTGCCGCAGCCATCATGGATTCCAGGCTGTCCACGTTCTGCTGCTTCATCCGGGAGCGCATCATTGCCGGGCCCATGCCGGCGAAGTTCATCTTGGACAGCTTCAGCTTCCCCGTGTTCCCCGGA
This sequence comes from uncultured Spirochaetaceae bacterium, assembly GCA_964591085.1. Classification (GTDB taxonomy): domain Bacteria; phylum Spirochaetota; class Spirochaetia; order DSM-27196; family CAZPXH01; genus CAZPXH01. Next base: position 160,309 of record CAZPXH010000001.1, read on the forward strand.
AGCATGGCGCTGAACATCCGCCCCATGAGGTCCTTTTTGACGCGTGGCTTGTGCTGCTTCTTCAGGATGGAAAGGCCCCAGAAAGTGAAGAAGAGTGTCACGTCCTTGCCGGCACTGGCCGCTCCGTTCGCCAGAACCATGCTGGCAAGTGCGCGGTCCATGTCATCGGAGAACACCACCATGGTGGCACCGTTGCCGACGGAGGCAGCCCCCGCAGTGGCAGGGGAGTTTCCCTGGTTCCCCACGCGGATCCGTGCCAGGCTCTTCACGCCATCCTTTTGCAGCTCAAGAAGCTGGTTTCCCGTCATCCTGCACCAGCTCTCCACGTCTCGGGCAAAGCCGGGATCGGTTGCGGCCTCTTCAATGATCGTTCCGGGGACTGCCGCATCCACTGCCTTCCTCAGCTTCATGATTGGGCCGGGGCACTGCAGACCGCTTGCATCCAGCTGTACCACCGGAATGCTCACCGCGGCTGACACGGGGGCGCTTGCGCCGTGGCCGGAGTCCCACACGTTGTGGTCGCTCTGTGCCTGCGTACCGGTGTGGCCGGGTACTGCGCGGTAGATGTTGTCATCCTTGCCGATCACATCTCCGGTCCAGATATCCTCGTTGGACTGTTTCTGGGCCGCGAGCTCGTAGGTCTTGTATCCGCCGGAGAGGTTGTAGACATCAGGAAAACCGCTCTGCCGGAGTACCTGTTCTGAGTGATAGGCCCGCAATCCGATTCCGCAGAAGACCACCAGGGTCTTGTCCCGGGGAAGCTCATCCAGGCGCGAGCGAAGCTCGTAGGTTGGGATATTGACCGCTCCGTCAATGCTTCCAAGTGCAAACTCTTCCGGTGTCCGAACGTCTATGAGCATCAGCTCATCAAAGTTGCAGGAGAGCAGACTGTGCCATTGCACGTGTCTGCTCCGCCCGGTGTAGACGTTTTCTGCCACAAACCCGGCAATGTTCACCGGATCCTTGGCGGACGAGTAGGGCGGCGCGTAGGCGTGCTCAATCTCGGTGAGGTCAAAGATGGTGCCGCCCGCGCGGATTACGCTCGCCAGGAGATCAATCCGCTTGTCCACACCGTCGTAGCCCACTACCTGGGCACCCAGGAGCCGGGCGTTGTTGGGATCAAAGATTGTCTTGATGGTGATGGGCAGTGCTTCCGGGTAGTACCCCGCGTGTGAGCTGCCGTGGGTTACCACTGACTTGTGCTCCATTCCTTCCCGCAGCAGGAGCTTCTCGCTTGCGCCGGTGGTGGCAACGGTGAGGTCAAAGACCTTGGCGATGGCGGTACCGATGGATCCGCGGTACTCCTGCTTGGGTCCAAAGGCGATATTGTTTGCGCAGATTCTGCCCTGCTTGTTGGCCGGTCCGGCGAGGTATGTGATGACCGGTGATCCGGTGATCGGGTGCTCGTACTCTACAGCATCTCCCAGGGCAAAGATCCGCTCATCACTGGTGCGGAGGTAGCGGTCAACCTTGATCCCGCCAGTCTGACCAATTGTCAGTCCTGCGTCCTTTGCAAGCCGTCCTTCCGGCCGGACCCCAATGCTGAGGATCACGAGGTCCGCGGGAATCCGCCTGCCGCTTTGCAGTACCACCTCCAGCCCGTCGTCATCACGCTCAAACGCGGAGACACCATCCTGCAGGTAGAACTCCACGTTCTTGGTCTTCAGGTGCTGGTGAACCATAGCGGCAATGTCACTGTCCACCACGTTCATGACCTGGTTTGCCATTTCCACGATTGTCACAAACAGGCCGCGGTCGTGGAGATTCTCTGCCATTTCAAGGCCGATGAACCCGGCTCCGATGATTACCGCCTTCCGGGGCGAACGCTGGTCCACAAAGCCTTTGATTGCATCGGTTTCTGGAACACTGCGCAGAGTGAAAATGGCCTCGTCCTGGATGCCGGGAATAGGCGGCCGGACCGGCTCGGCTCCAGGGGAAAGCACCAGGTAGTCGTAGGCCTCGGTGTACTCAGAGCCAGCATCCAGGTCACGCACGGCGACCGTCTGGGATTCCCGGTCAATCGACAGAACTTCGTGTCGCACACGCACGTTGATGTTGAAGTTCTGCTTGAAGTTCTCCGGAGTTTGAACAAAGAGGCGATCCCGGTCAGAGATAGCACCGCCGATGTAGTAGGGCAATCCGCAGTTCGCGTAGGAGATGTGGCTTCCCCGCTCCAGGATCAGAATCTCTGCGTGCTCGGCAATTCTGCGCAGGCGCGCTGCCGTGGTAGCGCCTCCAGCTACTCCACCTACAATGACGATCTTCATTTTCACCTCCGGATATCGATACGGATTATCATAAACCGGATGTTCTTGAATTACAACAAAAGAATATTCGAGCGTCCTAATGCACTTCAAGAACAAAAAAAGCCGCCCGGGTGTCCCGGTCGGCCTGACACTACGCTCGGGGCGCAAACGTTCATGTCTTGATCACTAATCCGGTGCTATCGCAGGACGAGTTCAAAGCGCTCGTCGCCGAAGACACGATTGTTGCCGGCGTATTCGCGGATACCGCCTACGTTGAAGACCGGGGTGTAGCCGATTGATTCCCGGGTGTACATGGTGTGTCCGGCCCGGGCTCCGGAGCCATACATCAGCACGATCCCGCCGTCCTTGGGACCAGAGATGTTCTCCAGGATTGCCGTACTTTCCACATCAGCAGGGCTTAACTCCCAGCCGTTGTTGCCGATCTGTGTGCAGCCTTCCGGATACTGCAGGAAAGGAGCATGCTCAAAGCAGCTAACGTAGTCACGGCTGAACATGTCGTTGAAGTGACGGAGATCAATGAACCGGGCATCGGCGTCCCGGTATTCGTCCACAAATGCAACCGTGTGGTAGTTGTCGTTTGGGCGCAGGCAGTGGGTAGTCCCAGGGATATAGTTGCCCAGCGATGATCTACAAATGAAAAGCCAACGTCCCAATAAATCCACGTGGTCAGGGCGAACGAGTGCCAAAGGCGCGAGGGAGCTGTTCGCGATGATGCCTTCATGCCTACATTCAAAGGGTGAGAGCCCGATCCTCTTCACGGCTGCCGCGCGCATCGGAGCGCAAGCAGCATCTCCCGACTAAGGTCTGCGAGGTCTGCGGACGTCCTTTTGCATGGCGGAAGAAATGGACCCGGGACTGGGAGAACGTGCGCTACTGCTCTGAGCGGTGCAGGCGGAAGCGGGGCACGACCTGATCAGCGCCGGCCGCGCTTGACGGTGTACATGGCTGCATCGGCCGCCTGGATGAGGCTTTCGGGATCCGTTCCGTCCCTGGGGAAAAGGGCCACCCCCACGCTGCAGCCCACGGTGGTGCTTGTGATTCCCGGCCTGGAGTTCTTTTGGCTGGAGATCCGTTCCAGCGGGATCGGCTCGTTCAGCAGCGGAATAATTTTGTCCCGGACAGCTAACGCACCGGAGAGGCTGGTTAGCCCCACCGCCAGCACTACAAACTCATCCCCGCCCATCCGGGCCACCGTGTCTACGCCGCGGATTCCGCTCCGCAGCCTCTGAGCCGTGGTTTGCAGGACAGCGTCTCCGGCGTCGTGTCCGTATGCATCGTTGACGTCCTTGAATCCATCCAGGTCTATGAACAGTACAGCAAAATAGTCCTGGTTTCGGCGGGCAAGCTCTGCGACGTGGCGGATGCGCTCGTACAAAAGCGTTCGGTTTGGGAGTCCGGTGAGCCCGTCGTGAAGGGCTAGCTGTGTCAGGCGTTCTTCGGCCCGCTTGTAGGCCGAGATGTCGTGCGCCGTGTACACAAAGCCAGCAGTATCGCCGGAAGGCAGTCTGAGTTCGCTGACCGTCACGTCTACGCTCACGGTGCCTTGATCTCCGCCATTCCACGCGAACTGGCCGTTGGTTAGCGTATCCCCGGATGGAGCCAGGAACTCGGTGTCTTCCCCGATCGGCCGCGAGTGCCTCGAAAGTACCTCCGACAGCTTTCGGTTGATCAGGGAACCTTGCGGTTCGCCGAGCCATTCGTGCGCCGTCGGGTTGGCAACACGGACAATCCCCGAGCGATCTGTCACGAGCACAGCGGTTCGCAAGGTTCGCAGGATGGGGGTGGCTGCAGACTCCGGGGTGATGTCCACCAGACGATAGCGAAGGATGACAAAGCCCGTGATCAGGACGAAGAGACTGATGGGGATGAAGCCGAAGGCGTAAAGAGGCGCGCCGAGTGCGGGTATGAAGTCCACGGCGCCCACAGATCCGACTGCAACTGCACTCAGCAAGCCTATTAGGCGCTGCCGGATTGCAGGGTCATCGGTTTCCGCAAGCTCGCTGGCGAAGACTCCGATAACCGCAATCATGGTCAGGGAGAACAGCGCCACGAATGCCCAGCCGAGGGGTCCGTACAGGGGGTACCACGCCCAGAACAGGCGCTGGTTTCCGGAAATGAACAGGTCACCAAACACCACGCTCACCAGTGAGATTCCGGAAACCACAAACAGGCCGCGGATGTAGCGGCGATAGCGGAAGCTCAGTCCGAGGATAGCTGCATTGGATGCTGCTGCGGTGCTGGGGATGAACACAACTCCCGCGTGCGCCACGCGGTCCCAAAAGAGGGACGCAGATCGTCCAAGAACAGCGTAGGAGAGTCCTGCCCCAAAGGCGTAGAGTCCAACGCTGGCCGCAAGCGCCAGGTAGAGCCAACCCAAGCGGCTCGCGCGTTCGTGAACGAGGATGAAGACTCCGAATCCCAGGGTCAGCAGTCCAACCAGCGCCGGTGCCGTGGACAACAGGTCAAAGCTGATGACTCGGGGATTGAGGAGGCTGTCCACCAGACAAGTCTGCGGCTATGGCGGCGCATCGGCAAGCGGAATACTGATGCGGACCTCAGTTCCCCCTCCGTTGTCAAGGGGCGAGTCAATCCACATCCGTCCACCGCACTCCCTGGTGACCCAGAGTGCCTTGGTTAGCCCGAAGCCGCCGCCAAAGGTCCGCTGGCCGGATACGTTGGACGCGCGGAACCCGAACTGTGTCACCCGCTGTATCGCATCGCGGGGAATACCAATACCGGAATCGCGAACTCGGAGGTCCAGGCGCCCCTCCTGCTGCGCCAGTTCAGCAGTGAGTCGGCCGCCTGGCTTGGTGTATTTCCGCGCATTGGCAACCAGGTCGCGGATCACATCTGGAAAAACAGCGGGCATCCGAACCATTTGGCCGCGCTGTCCGAACTGAAGCGCAATCAGATAGCGGTCCGGTCCGTGCTCGGGTTCCGAGGTAACAATCAGATAGGCTCGGGCCGATGCGAGCTCCATCGCCTTCAGGACGGACAGGAGATCCTCCTGCAGCTGCTGCGGATCAAACTCGCGCCAGCTGAAAGGGTCGTCCGCGCGTGCCAGCAGCTCAGCACTGCGAGTCACGAGAACGGAAAGTGTTGTGTCCAGTGCTTCACGCAGCCGGGGAAGGAATGGTGCTGAGTTCGCAGCAGGCTCCGCTGCGGCCGGCGCGCCGATATCCACGGTGCCACCATCCACGTGAACCAGCGATTGCCTGATGCGCCCGACAAGGTCCGGAATCTCTGAAAGGAGTTGGCCACCGTGGGCGGGATCAGCGAGGTTCCGCGCTCGGGCGGCAGCATCCCGATAGTGGCCGATAAGTTCCGGGCTCCCACCGAGCTTCTTCCCCAACAGGTACAGCTGTGAACCCGCCACGTTGAGCAGGTTGAGAATGCTGTGCAGGTCAAGGATTGCGCCCTGCTCCTTTGTTAGCGCCGGTCTCGCCGTGATTTCCACGCCCCGGATTGTAATGAATCAGCACGAATTTTGCCCCTGAGCGTGGCGCCACAACGGTCCCGCGACAGACCTATCCCAAAAACGACAGCAGGTTGAACTCCTTGAAGGCTGGCACGGCGATGAGGGAAATCACCGCCATGATCTTGATCAGGATGTCCAGGGAGGGGCCCACCGTGTCCTTCAGCGGATCTCCCACGGTGTCTCCCACCACAGATGCGGCGTGGGCTTCCGATCCTTTTCCACCGTGGTTGCCTTCTTCAATGAACTTCTTGGCGTTGTCCCAGGCTCCACCGGCATTTGCGGTGAACAGGGCCAGCATTATCGCGGAGAGCGTTGTCCCAATGAGCAGACCTCCCACAAAGCGGGGACCAAACAGAAACCCTGCCGCCAGAGGACTGAGCACGGCGATCAAGGCAGGCAGCCGCATTTCCCGTAGCGAACCGCGAGAGCTGATCTGAATACAGCGGCGATAATCCGGCCGTGAGGTGCCGGCGAGAATTCCCGGATCCTCCCGGAACTGCCGGCGGACTTCCTGCACCATGTCGCCGGCGGCGCTTGCCACCGCTTCAATCAGGATCCCGCTGAACAGGAAGGGTAGCGCTGCGCCGACAAGAGATCCGGCCAGGGTGAGCGCATCAATCATGTTGAGGTCCAGTACAAAGTTGCCAGCAATATCCAGCGGGCCGGCCTGGCTGAACAGGTAGCTTGCAAACAGGGAGAGGGAGGCTAGCGCCGCCGACCCTATCGCAAAGCCCTTGCCGATTGCCGCTGTGGTGTTACCTACGGAGTCAAGCCTGTCGGTCACGCTTCTCACCCCTGCTGGGAGGTGGCTCATCTCGCTGATTCCGCCAGCGTTGTCCGCGATGGGACCATAGGTGTCCACGCTAACGGTTGCCGCCACGAATGAAAGCATTCCCACCGCCGCCATTGCCACTCCGTACAGCCCGGCAAGCCAGTAGCTCCCGATGACCGCAACAGAGAGCACCACCAGCGGAGAGAAGACACTTTTCATCCCAATCGCCAGACCCTGCGTGATGTTCAGGGCGTAGCCGCTGAGGGAAGCGCTTGAAATCAGCTGGGTTGGTTCAAACTCGTAGGCCGTGAAGTAGGCCGCAAGGCGGCCAACGCCAATTCCGCTTGCGATGCCCAGGAGTGCTGCAAGCCAGGGCCCCGCCCAGCCAAGGCGGAAGTCCGCCGGGACTGTTTCCAGGCCACCAAAGAGCAGCCACGCCGCAATACCCCCGCCAACTGCCGCCAGCACGGCGCTGGTCCCCGTTGACCACTCCAGATCCCGCCGCGGAGATGCGCTGCGGCGGCGCACGAGCATCAGGAGGATTCCCAGTATGGAGGCGATAGTGCCCACGCCCGCAAAGAGGAGCGGGTAGCGGATCAGGGCGCTTAGCTGTTCGGCATTTGTGGGTGTGTTTGCGCCCTGGGAGGTGAAGAAGGAGTAGGCGGCAAGTACCACCGCTGCGGCAATTGCCCCCACAAAACTCTCAAGCAGATCAGCACCCAGACCCGCAACGTCGCCAACGTTGTCACCCACGTTGTCGGCAATTGTGGCCGGATTGCGGACATCGTCCTCCGGGATGTTGACTTCTGTCTTTCCCACAAGATCCGCGCCCATATCCGCAGCCTTGGTGTAGATGCCGCCACCAACGCGATCAAACATTGCAATGAGCGAGCAGCCCAGCGCGTAACCGGAAACGGACATGGTGAATGGAATGAAGCGCAGGCCAATCGCATTCGGAACAACCTGCATGGCCGCCGGTTCCAGCTGGCCGAGGCCAACTCCAAAGCCGAGGTACACAAGCAGTAGCCCCGCAAGGGCGAAGCCTGCAACACAGAGGCCCATTACGGTTCCACCACGGAAGGCAAGCCGGAGCGTTGGCGTAATCTCGCCGGTCTCCCGCGCAGCGTTGGCCACGCGGACATTGGCAATGGTGGCAATTCGCATTCCCACCCAGCCGGCGCTGGCAGACATCAGGGCTCCCAACGCAAATGCCACGCCCGCGTACCACGCCACAACAAGCCCGAGGATCAGCGCAACAGGCACCGCAATCCCGGCAATGACCCGGTACTCATGGCGGATGAAGGCATCCGCTCCGTCCCGGATTGCAGCAGCAATCTCGCGCATCTCCTCCGTACCCGGGTCAGCACGGCGGACCAGTGCAAAGTTGATAGCGGCCAGCAGGAGCGTGGCAGCTACGGCAATCAGCAGGACCAGGAGCATGCGCAAGAACCTCCTTAGGGCAGTGTAGGGTCAGTCTGGATAGCGGTCGATGAGGTCCAGGATATCTGCGCGAAGGGAAACGAATCGGTCAACAAGGTGAGGGTCAAACGCCGTACCCGCGCGCTCACAGATGTAGGTGAAGGCTTCCTCCGGTGTCCAGGCCGGCTTGTACGCACGTTTGTGGGTGAGTGCGTCAAACACGTCGGCAATTCCGGTCATCCGTGCGCCTGGGTCAATGGACTCTCCCATCAACCCGTCCGGATACCCCGCTCCATCCCAGCGCTCGTGGTGGGATCGGGCAATAATGGCCGCTTCCCGCATGAGTGGTTCCGTGCGCGCGGACAGCAGCCGATGCCCCTGGAGGGTGTGTGCTTTCATCTGCTCAAACTCGGTTTCCGTCAATTTGCCCGGCTTGTTCAGGATGTCATCCGGAATGGCAATCTTTCCCACATCGTGCAGAGACGCTGCGAGGTTTAGGGTTTGACATTGCTGGGACGAAATACCTGCGTGTTCGGCGAGCATGCTCACGATGCTGCCAACCCGCCGCACGTGGTTGCCGGTCTCATGGGATCTACCTTCCACCAGCTCGCCGAGCAGCATGATCATCTCTTGCTGCTCCCGCTCCATCTGCAGGCTCAGGTTCAGGTTGTGCGCAGCAAGGGAGATGTTGTTTGCCGCGGCCCGGAGCATCGATTGATCCACCTCGGTCAGCGGATCCCGCGTGCAGACCGCGGCAATTACCTTTTGCTCGTTGCTTGCGTCCAGCAGAAGAATGACACCGTTGCTGCCAAAGGTGAGGCCCGGCCGGAGAATCCCTTCCTGGCAGTCTCCGATCATCTGCTGAAGGATTTCCTGGCCGGTGATTCGCTGGAGACCGTGGAAGATTGCTCCGACCGAGTCCACCACCCGCCAGCTGCTGCCCGCGCTGAGAGCAGCCACTGCGCAGGATATCGCCAGACTCTTGCGCTCTCCCTGCATCAGTTCCAGCAGGTGACGGAGTACCTGCGCAGCAAAGTCTCTGGTGTTCCGCGCGCCCAGGTAGCCGCCCTGTCCCTGGACCACTCGCTCAAGTCCCCTGCGCTGCAGGTCTATGTCATGAACCTGGACGTAGCCCCTGAGCGCGCCGGTAATGACGGATAACAACTCGGTGTCGCTCAGCTCCATCTTGTCCCGGTAGTCGTTGATCTCGTAGCGGGTGATGGCGTCGTGCTCAGGAAGCAGCGCAGTCCGCTGGGTCCTCAGGACAATGCGAACCAGGCGATCTCGCAGCTCCTCCCGGATCCACCGCACAAGTTCCAGACCAGCGCGGAGATCGGATCCCATCGCCAGATCCACCAGCGCTACGGCAATCCGCTCATGCGACTGAAACGCCGCCTTGGCTTCCGAAAGGCTCTGGGCGGAGATCATCTCCACCGGGTGCCGATCAAAGCGCATATCCTCAAGCACGAATGCCGTCAGGGTATGGACGATGGGCTCGTCGTCGACCACCAGCACGCGGAAGGGAGCGGGGGCACTTCCTGGTCTCTCAGAGTCCATACAGCCGGCAACTGTCGTCGGTGATTGTGTAGCGCTCACGTGGAGTCAGTCTAAGAAACCTGGAATTGAATTTCCTGCCTACGCAGCCGCCTTGGTCCCACGTGAGACCGGAGCGGGAGTATTCTTCACCAATGCGACAACGACTGGTTCTGGCGTTCGCGCTCTTTGCACTTGGTGTGGTCCTGTTGCTATCCGGCCAGCGGGAGTCGGTCCGGCGGGAACGCTACCTGAGCGAAGGGTTCCCCGTCTCCGCTGAGGTAATCGGTGGTGAGGTGGTGCCTCCCTCCACGTCTGCAACCATGCTCTCCGAGCGCGGAACCGAAGAGACGGTATCCCGGACACGCTACCTCCTTGCACTGAGGTGGGAGCAGAACGGCGGAGAGGCGAACGGGGTGGCAGAGCGGTACATCACCAGACAGGTGTTTGACTCGGTTTCCGTTGGGGACAGCGTGGAGGCGATTGTGGTACCGGAAAGCAGCAGCGGCGAAGCTCTTGTTCTGCTGGCTCGGACCATAGCAACCCTGCAGACCAGTCTGATTGCATCCCGGCTGCTCGGCCTCCTCTTTCTCTTCTTTGCCATCGCCTTGCCGTTCCTGCCCAGACCTGGCGGTGAAGCCGGCGGAGAACCCGGAGCCGACACGCGGAGGCATTGACCGCAAATCGTTCCCTCGGTATCGTATTCAAGTAGTCTAATATTCCAAGGGGACGATAAATGAATCTGCTGATAATTGGTGGTGTCGCCGGTGGAGCTACTGCCGCGGCCCGGGCACGCCGCCTCAATCCGGACGCTCGCATAACTGTGCTTGAGACCGGTCCGGACGTGAGTTTTGCCAACTGCGGATTGCCGTATCACATCGGCGGAGAGATACGCTCTCGCTCCCGCCTGATCCTGCAGAGCCCGGAGAGCTTCCACGAACAGTACAACGTGCTGGTTCACACCAACACCGAGGCCACCGGTATTGACCGGGAAGCAAAGGTGGTTATGGCCCGCAACACGGAGACCGGCCAGACCAGCGAACACCCCTATGATGCACTGATCCTCGCGCAGGGTGGGAAACCGATTGTTCCGCCTATTTCCGGAGCAGATCGGGAGGGTGTCCATACGTTGTGGACCCTCTCTGACATGGATGTCATTCAGTCCTTTCTGGGTTCACGCAACCCGCGGCACGCGGTGGTGGTTGGTGGCGGGTTCATCGGGCTGGAAATGGCAGAGGCACTTGCGCTCCGCGGACTGTCCATTGCGGTGGTAGAGAAGGCACCCCAGGTGATGCCGCTCCTGGAGCGGGAAATCGCGGGCTCGCTACAGGCAGAGCTGGAGTCCCGGGGAGTGGCGGTACACGCTGATGCAGCGGTATCCGCAATTGGCCCGGACAGCGTGCAGACTGACCGCGGAGCCGTGATCCCTGCCGAGCTCGTGATTCTCTCCGTTGGTGTGCGGCCTACTTTGTCGCTTGCCCGGGAAGCAGGCCTGGAGATCGGTGCCTCGGGCGGTTTGCTCGTGAATGACCGGCTGCAGACCAGTGATCCTCACATCTACGCCGCCGGAGACATGCTGGAAATTGAGCACCGGGTGAGCCACCAGAAGGTCCGGATTCCGCTTGCCGGTCCCGCAAATCGGCAGGGCCGCATTGCCGCAAGCAACGCCCTGGGCAAGGATCTCCGGTACCGAGGCGGAATCGGAACAAGCATTGTGCGTGTTTTTGATGCGGTTGCGGGTTCCACCGGTCTGAGTCTGACGTCCGCCCGCAATGCTGGAATCCCCGCTGATGCGGTCACTATCCACAAGGACCAGCACGTCAGCTACTTCCCCGGTGCCCAGCCGGTGACGGTCCACCTGGTCTACCACCGGGACACGGGGGAGGTGCTGGGGGCGCAGGTGGCTGGTGGCGACGGAGCTGACAAGCGCCTGGACGTGCTTGCAACGGCAGCAACGGCCGGTATGACAGTCTCCGAGCTGGCAGAGCTGGACCTCGCCTACGCTCCTCCCTTTGGCAGTGCAAACGACCCTGTGAACATGGCCGGCTTTGTTGCGGAAAACCGAATGAGTGGGTTCAGCCCGGCCCTGACTGCCTCGGAGCTGGACGGGTGGTTTGCCGACCAGCGGAGTTCCGGGCAGAAGCCGGTGCTGGTTGACGTCCGGGATCCGCTTGCGGCGGAGCGGGACGGAATCCGCGGCGCGCTCAACGTTCCCGTACCATTTGTGGAAACTCTGAGAGGAGAGGTGGAACCAAGTAGCCCGGTTCTTGTGTACAGCGACGATGGCAAGGACGGTCATCGCGCGCTGCGTACGCTGAAAGGAATGGGCTTTGCGTCCGTGGTGAACCTGTCCGGTGGGTTCACAAGTGTTGAGCGTGCGGCGCGGGTTCGACCCTTTGCCGAGTTCGGAGTTGTGCTTCAGGAGCTGGAGCGGAAGCAGGCGCGGGCTGGTTCTGACCCCAGTCCAGCGGACGGCGAGGCAGAGAATGAGCTTCCCGCCCCGCAGCAGTCCGGGCCTCTCCTGGTGGACGTCCGGACTCCGGAGGAGTTCTCCATGGGCGCAGTGGAAGGGGCTATCAACCTTCCACTGGACGATCTGTTCTACGACACGCCAGACCTGGGACCGGGCGACCGGGAGATTGTGGTCTACTGCGCATCAGGCGCAAGAAGCGCTTACGCGGAAAGAATGCTCCGTGACAAAGGCTACAGCAATGTCCGCAACGGTGGCAGCCTGATGGAGATGATGATGAGCTTGCGAGGCTGAGGATCTGCCCTGCGGAATTGCCGCTGGGCGCAGCCATCGGCATCCTTGGTCCCATGAGCAGGCACAACGGAGAAGGTGGGCCCGGGACGCTACCAGCTGATCCGGGACGAGCACTTCTGCGCGAGGCGGCTGTACCGTACGGTCCGCCGCTTTGGGAGGTGTTATGGGCTTCCGTGCAGCAGGCCGGAACCACCCCGCTACCGGGTCTCACGCACCGTGAACGGAAACAAGATTGAAGCGGTTGCAGTGCCTGGAGATTGTCCTCGCTGGGCGGATACCCTTGCCGGACTCCGGGCTCACGGATGTGCAGACGCGGCAGAGCGGGACGGGCTGCCGGAGGACTGGCCGCGGCCCGACCCTGCCTCCGGCCAGGACTGACTAAGCGTACAAACGCGGACGACCCTACCGGATGCCCGGTGTGCTCTGGCGCTCGGGGAAATCGCCACCGCGGGATGCCACCCGCCATCCCAGCTCACACCACTCGACGAGCGCGGTTCCTGGGCGCACCATTGGCCTCATGGATGATATGGTCCGGGTTGGGAGCGAGTTTCAGTATCGCGATGTACGCAGCTACAAGTTCCAGCTCTTTGATGATCTCACCTGTGAGACGGGGATCACTATTCACGGTACATCCGTGCAAAGCGCCTCCGAGCCGGGGTCGGACGGACGCCCTTTCGTGACCATGGATGCCGGGGGCACCCTGCTCATTCACGCCTGGTACAGCTGGGACGGACCGTCCTTCATTCCCGGCCATGCCCGCCGGATGATCCGTGGGTCCCTGGTACATGACGCTCTGTACCAGCTGATCCGGGACGAGTGTTTTCCCGTTGAGAGTCGTATTCGCTGGACCGTTGCCCGGGAGGCTGACGTCCTGATGCGCCGGCTCTTCATTGCGGATGGAACTCCCGTAATCCTCGCCTGGTTCTTCTTCGCGGTAATCAGGCTCTTTGGCCGGCACTTTGAAGAGCCCGGATCCAAGCCTTCACCTCCCTGCTTGCAGTTCTGCCGAATCGCTGACAGGAGCCGAATAACCAAGGATGCCCGGGGCTGCAAGAAAAACCAGGCCGGGTAGCCCGGCTACGAGGGGGTCAATGGAAGGTTCAATCACACCGGCAAGTTGAAGTACTGCCGGAAGAAGGTGCGCCAGCCCGATCACAACGGATACCGCGGATGGTATCGGCCGCCTCAGCCAGAGACCCTGAATCAGCCGTCCGTAGGGCAACGATACCAGCGGGATGAAGGCGAGAATGGGGAGAGCCGGCCAATAGCGGTCACTCATCAGGATTGCCTGCCAGGCGGCAAACAGCAGCGCCAGCACCCAGAGCAGGAGGATCCCGCACAGTCCTCCAAGGACCAGATCCGCCCTTCGAGATAGCCGGCGATAGCGCGCCGGAGTCTCTGCCTGCCTTCTGACCGATTCCCGCTTCACAACAGGCCCCCGGCGGCCATTGCGCCCCTGAGGAGCGGCGCGAGCGTTGCTCCACCCTGGTAGATCAGCCCGTGACCACCGCTGTAGAAGTGCAGGGTCCCTTGTGGCGCGGTGGCAGCGTGCAGTGCTGCACCGGAGATACCCACCACCGTGTCCTCCGGGTCGTGGAGGGCCACCACCGGAACGGGCGTGGCGCGCAGTCTGCGTTCGGCCTGCCGTGTATCGCCCCCGAGGAAGTGCGCCCAGAACGCTTGCCTCTGCCCAAACGGAAACCAGGACCCAACAAGGGCGCCCGGGTAGCCGAGGACCAGGGGTCCTGCAGCCAGGGTACGAAGCGTTTCTGTGTACCAGGAACCGGTGTGGAGGCCATCCGGAACGCCGACACCAGCAAGCAGCACAAGGCCCGAAACCAGCTCCGGGTACTCCGCGCCGAGCGCGATGGCCACGCCGCCGCCCCAACTGAAGCCGAGTACCACGGGCTTCGGATCGGCCAGGCCCATGGCGAAGATGGCTTCTGCAAGCGCATCAGCAGACGCAGCGTAGCCCCAGTGACCAGGAACCGGTGGCGATTCCCCGAATCCTGGCATTTCCACCTCGTAGACGGTGAACTCATCGCATAGCTCGGGTGAGAGCGTGGCAAAGTCTGCTTGGCTGCCAGGACTTCCGTGTATGGCAATCAGCGGAGTCGGCCCGCCTTCGTGAATCCTGCAGGCCAGCGGCCCACATGCGCCTTCTGCGGGACGTGTAGCGACCGCAGGAGTAATTGCAGAAATCAACAGCTGGCCCGCGGCTGCAAGCATCAGAACTCCGCCGACAACAGTCAGTGCGGCAAACACCCGGTTTCGTTTCACTGGCTTAGACCGTACTCCGGACTGGAGGTACACTGCACCCCAGAATGGGTGAAGCAGAACAGAAGATTCAGATCAGCCGCTACCTGGACCACGCGGTTCTGAAGCCGGAAATGAGCCAGGAGGAAGTGCGCGCCGCAATTGAGCTTGGAATCCGGCACCGGGTCTACACCGTATGCGTGAAGCCACCGGATATCGCGCTCGCCGTTCAGCTGTGCCGGGGAACCGAGACCTCGGTTTCCTGCGTGCTGGCCTTTCCGCACGGACAGGCACTCCCGGACATCAAGACCGCGGAGGCTGAACGCTATCAGGAACTCGGCACGAGCGAGATTGACATGGTGGTGAACTACGGACTGATTCGGTCCGCTGACTGGATGGGCCTCCGGGCTGACATTGAGGCGGTGACCCGCGTTGCTCGGGTCCCGGTGAAGACCATTCTGGAAACCTCCCAGCTCACACCAGAGGAGATTTCGGAAGCTACCCGGGTTGCTGCCGACGCCGGTGCCACGTTTGTGAAGACATCAACCGGTTTCACCGGAGAGGGAGCGACACCGGAAGCAGTGAAGACGATGCTGGACGCGGCAGCCGGCCGCGTGCGGGTCAAGGCATCCGGAGGAATCCGGGACTATCAGACTGCCGTGATGTATGTGGAGATGGGGTGCAGCCGGATCGGGAACGGCTACTCTTCAACGGAGGCAATTGTGTCCGGCGGAACGGCCGTTGGTATCGATACCTACTGAGACCGGTGCCGGGCGTAGGCTGCCGCCCCGTAGGCGGCGCTGTCGGGCAGGGGATCAATGGACCATTCCACGCGGAGCGAGCGCAGGTGGGAGAAGCTGGTGCTCAGCTCTTCCCGGATCCAACCGAGGCCTTCGTCCAGAAAGCGGGTCCAAGCTTCCGTGCTCGCTCCGGCTTCGCGCTCCTGCGCTCCGCCGGACAACACAACCAGATCACAGCCCAGCACATTGGCTACGGAGCGCGCCGCTCGTCCAATATGCATGAAGTACTCGTGCCAGATGGCGTGCACTGTTTGGTGGACGGTTTCCGCCTGGCCCAGCCTGCGTAGACGTTTAGCTACGTCCAGCGGGTCACCACGGAGATCCGGAAGGTCTGTGTTCTCGGGAACGCGGTGGCGAACCAGATTTGCGAGGCCAGTCAGGGATGCTCGCGTCTCGGCACATCCCATCGCTCCGCACCCACATCTGTCCATGTCCGGGCCGGTGTCCGTGATCACGTGGCCAAGCTCGGCAACCACGCCTGGAGCGGATAACAGTTCTCCACGGAGAATCACCGAACCCCCGAGACCGGTTCCGGTGATGAACTGCGCCATGGCCTCTGACGCTGAGTTTTTCTCAATCCGGAGGGTGTACTCCCGGTAGGCGGCCGCATCGCCGTCATTCATCAGGATAACCGGAAGCTCGGTTGCCTTGGTGATCGCGGAGCGCACGTTGAGGTCCACCCAGCTCGGGTGGATGTTTGTTGCGTAGATACAGCTCCCATCTTCGGTCACCGGCGTGGGCATGGACGCGCCGATTCCAGCTATGTCGCTCTTCTGAAGCCCATGCTCAGCCAGGATCTCGCCGACTCCCTCCGCAATCACCGCCATGGTGGAGCTCGGACCTGTCTTTGCTCGCGAGGCATAATCCCGGCGCTCGCCCAGCGGCTTGTTATCCGGCCCCAGGAGCCCGAGCTTTACCGTGCTCGCGCCGATATCGATCCCCAACCAGGTTGGTTCTGCCATCGTCATGCCTCACGGATGTCAAGGATCCGTGTGACCCACGGTTCCAATGCGCTACGGAGCACCGCTTCGTCAGCACGCTCCACCTTGATCGTCAGGATCCGATTGGTCTGATCCGTCCCCGGCCATGTACCCAGGCTAATGATCCCGATCTGCTTTTCGGCCAGCGCTGACGAGAGGTGCGCAAGCTCACCGGTTTCCTCCGGAACCTCAGCGGTAATCCGGACTCCCTTCTGCCGGGTGCCGAAGAGTTCTATAAGGCAGTGGAAGATGTCACTCTCGGTCACAATTCCCACCAGCCGCTCGCCGTCCATCACCGGCAGACCGCCGATGTCGTTGTCGGCAAGGACTCGAGCCGCATCTTCCACCAGGCTGTCCGGGGAAATGGTGATCACCGGCGTGCTCATGATTTCAGAGACTTTCAGCCAGGAAAGCAGTGCCCCGATCTCGTACACATTGAGCGTGGTTGCCGGAGACGGAGAGGCGTAGATGAGATCCTTCTCAGACACAATCCCAACAAGGCTCTGCGATCTACCCACCACCGG
Organism: uncultured Spirochaetaceae bacterium; assembly: GCA_964591085.1. Lineage (GTDB taxonomy): Bacteria > Spirochaetota > Spirochaetia > DSM-27196 > CAZPXH01 > CAZPXH01. The sequence continues at coordinate 177,102 of CAZPXH010000001.1, forward strand.
AATCCGGTGGAAGTGCTGTTTGCGCATCAATGCCTGCGCGTCAGCCACCGGCGTGTCCGGTGAAACCGTCACGGGACTGCGTGTCATGATCTGTTGAACAATCATCGTCTTCCACTATACGCCAAGATAAGCGCTTCTTACTTCCGGGTTTGCCATCAGCCGCCCCGAGCTGTCAGCAAGCACAATGCGCCCGGTCTCCATCACGTAGCCGCGGGAAGCGGTGCGAAGGGCGAGATTCGCGTTCTGTTCCACCAGGAGAACGGTTGTTCGCTGCTCCTGGTTGATTCGGGCGATGATGGAAAATATCTGCGCCACAATGAGCGGCGCGAGCCCCAGAGACGGTTCATCCAGAAGGAGGAGGCGTGGCCGGGCCATGAGCGCGCGGCTGATTGCAAGCATCTGCTGTTCGCCCCCGGACAGCGTGCCGCCGAGCTGGGACCGGCGTTCGGCCAGGCGCGGGAAGAGCTCGTAGACATAGTCCCTATCTGCGGAACTCCCGCTCCGATCTTTCCGCAGATAGGCGCCCATGTCCAGGTTTTCGCGGACGGTGAGTTGCGGGAAGATCCGACGTCCCTCAGGAACCTGCACCACCCCGCGGGCCACAATTTCGTGGGCGGCAAGTCCGGTGATGTCCTCGCCATCCAGCAGGATGCTTCCTCCATCGGCCGGAACAACGCCGGAGACGGTCATAAGCGTAGTGGATTTCCCGGCTCCGTTGGCGCCGATAACTGCGACAATTTCTCCGGCGTCAACCCGGATATCCACGGAGTCCAGCGCCCGGATGCCGCCATAGCTGGCTCCAACCTGCTGGAGTTCAAGCATGAACGGTGCCGTCCAGCTCGTTGCCGAGGTAGGCTCGAATCACGTCCGGATTGCTGCGGACTGATGTAGGATCACCCCTCGCAATCAGGCGCCCGTAATCCATCACAAAAATCTCCTCCGCAAGGCGCATCACCAGCTGCATGTCGTGTTCAATCAGCAGAATGCTGAGATCAAACTCGGCGCGGATCTCGCGGATGAGGTCCATCAGGCGGCCGGTCTCGTTGGGGTTCATTCCGGCGGCTGGCTCATCCAGGAGGAGCAAGTAGGGTTCGGTTGCCAGGGCACGCGCAATCTCCAATCGGCGCTGCGCGCCGTAAGGGAGCGCACCGGCGGGTTCGTTGACGTAGCGTTCAATGCCAATCCTGCGCAGGAGCGTCCAGGAATCTTGGAGGATGCGCTCCTCTTCTTCCCGCACAGATGGAGGGCGGAACAATGCACCGGTTATTCCTGCTTTCAGGTGCCTGTGCCGGCCCATCATCACGTTTTCCAGCGTAGTCATTGCACGGAACAGCCTGATATTCTGGAAGGTGCGCGCAACTCCAAGGGATGTGACCTGGTGCGGAGGCCTTGTGCCAAGCAAGTTTTCTGCTCCTGCTCTGTCTCGCACGGTGATGCTGCCCGAACTTGGGCGGTAGACGCCCGTGACGCAGTTGAACACGGTTGTCTTGCCCGCCCCATTGGGACCAATCAGGGCGGCAATGCCCCCTCGGCTCACCTGCAGGTCCAAATGATCTACCGCTCGCAGACCCCCGAAGTCCATGCACAGGCCGCTGATGGTGAGCGCTGTGTCCATGTCTGGCACTGTGTTTGCGCGGGCGTGCTCACCCATGGGTGTCCGCCCTGGACTCAGCCTCAATGAAGGTGTAGGCCTGCCGTTTCTCCGGGATGAGGCCCTGGGGGCGGAACACCATCATGATGACCAGAACCGCGCCGACCAGCAGCTGGCGGTACTCGCTGAAAGCCCGGAAGTACTCCGGAACCAGGATCATGATGAGGCCGCCCAGAACAACGCCAGGAATGCTGCCCAGGCCGCCCAGGACAACAACACACAGGATGAGCACGGATTGGAGCACGTTGAAGCTTCCGGGATTGATGAAGGTGGTCCGGGCCGCAAAGATGACACCCGCGGCTCCGGCGATGGCCGCGCTAATTGCAAAGGCCGCCATCTTTGCGCGCGCGATGTCCACGCCCATGGCTCGGGCAGCAATCTCGTCTTCTTTCATTGCCACCCAGGTGCGCCCGAGTCGGCTGTACTTCAAGCGGCGGGTGATGAAGATCACCAGCACCGTCATTGCAAGCACTATGTAGTAGGTGTACACGGTGGCCGTTCCCAGCCGCATATCCATACCAAACAGCCCGGGCCGAGGGATCCCGGGGATGCCAGCAGCTCCGCGGGTGAGGCTGACCCAGTTGTTGAGAACCAGGCGTACAATCTCGCCAAAGCCCAGCGTGACAATTGCCAGGTAGTCTCCCCGGAGCCGAAGGACCGGCAGGGATACCACCAGGCCAAAGACGGTTGCAGTGATGGCTCCCAGTGGGAGCGCCAGCCAGAATCCTACTCCAAAGTAAAGGTTCAGCAGGCCGTAAGTGTAGGCGCCCACCGCATAGAAGGCCGCGTAGCCCAGGTGGAGCATTCCGCCGAGGCCGATCACAATGTTGAGGCCCAGCCCCAGCACAATGAAAGTCAACGCTGAGATCATGATTCCGGTCTGGTAGGCGTTTGTGACCAGCGGATAGACCGCGGCTGTCAGCAGGAGCGCGCGTGGCGCCCAGGTCCTGATTTCCGGCCTGCCGAGAGCCTGACGCATGGACTCCCAGGCACCCGCGAGTCGGCCAGAAGCGGACTGGGTGGATTGTTCCCCTGTTGCCGCTACATCGGAAGCCGCGCTGAGTGAGTCCGCTGCGTTCTGATCGGGTGCCCCGGTCTCAAGTTCGGCGGCGGGTTGGGCTGCTTCCTTGCTTCCCGGCATTCCACCGCGACGGCTGCGCTCAATGGCGGTGCTCCACAGCACGCTCAACTCAAGTGCACCAAGGGCAATAAAAGGAATGACCAGCGGGCTGTATCGGATGATGCGCTCGCTGACGTCCAGTCTCATGACCATGAGCGGGAATGTGAGAAGCGCAAACCACAGCATCACCAGCAGGGAACGGCGGAACTGCTCAAAGCTGATTCGGCCAAGCAGCGGGCCCAGGACCAGGTAGCTGATCATGGCTTCAGACCTTGGTGCTTTCCGGTCTGCCAAGCAGGCCGGAGGGCCGGAACACCAGCACCGCTATCAGAATGACAAAGGCAAACACATCCTCGTAGTCGCTGGAGAGATAGCCCGCTCCGAACGCTTCGGTCATCCCCAGGACAAAGCTCCCAAGAACAGCGCCCGGAATACTGCCGATTCCCCCGAGAACCGCGGCAACGAATGCTTTGATGCCGGCAATGAAGCCGATGTAGAAGTTGATCTGGCCAATGAAGGAGCTGATCAGCACACCGCCGACCGCAGCCGTTGCAGAACCGATAATGAAGGTCACCGACACAATGCGGTCCACGTTAACGCCCACCAGCGTGGCCATGGTTCGATCCTGGCTTGCCGCGCGCATCGCCTTCCCGATTCTGGTGTAGCTGATCAGCAGCCACAGGGCCAGCATGATGAGCGCGGTTGTTCCCAGGATGAAGACCTGCGCGGAGTTGATGATTCCTTCAAGCCCATCAAGGACGGCGAGCTTGGGGACAATCCGGGGAAACGGTACGAAGTTTGGTGTCTGTACCAGCAGGACAAAGTTCTGCAGAAAGATGCTCATTCCGATTGCGCTGATCAGCACAGAGAGGCGGGGAGCGCCACGAAGCGGCCGGTAGGCGATCTTTTCCACCGTGAATCCGTATGCGGCGCTCCACAGCATGGAGACCAGAAGCACAACTATCAGCAGGCCGAGCGCCGGCGTGCCGGCCGCACCCAGGACCCCAGCCGCAAGGAGCGCGGTGAACGCACCGATCATGTAGATTTCGCCGTGGGCAAAGTTGATGAGCTGGATTATGCCGTAGACCATCGTGTAGCCCAGTGCCAGGAGAGCGTAGATACTCCCGCGGGTCAGCCCGGCCACAAACAGTCGGATGAAGTACTCCACGTTGGCTCAACTCCCGAACAGGAATGAATAAACAACAGGGGAGGCGAGAGTATCGCCTCCCCCGTATTGTGGTGCAACGGTTGGAACCGGCGGCCGCCTGGAAAGCGGCCCCGGGACATGAGCAGAGGAGCCTAGAGTTCCTGGAAGCTGCCGTCCCGCACCTGGCTCACCGCAAAGCCCACACCAATGGTGTCCCCCTGGCTGTCAAAGCTGATCTGACCAAGGGCGGTCTCTACCGTGATGCTCTGCAGTGCTGCGCGAACAGCCTCATAGTCAGTGCTCCCGGCCTCTTCAATAGCGGCGAACAGCGCCTGCATCGCGGCGTAGCCGTTAAGGAAGAATGCGCCGGGATCTTCACCGTACTGCTCGCGGTGCGCGGCAATTGCACGCTGCGCCAGTGGGTTTCCACTGGTATCGATGGGTCCGGTGGCGTAGACGCCTTGTGACGCATCACCGGCCAGGTCAATGAAGTCCGGTCCGTTGATCCCGTCCCCGGAAAGGAAGACCTGTTCCATTCCGCGGCTCCGCATCTGATCCACAAACTTGGATGCCTCGGGGTGGTAGCCACCAAAGACGACCACGTCTACATCGGAATTGTCGATCTGGCTGATGACTGCGCTGTAGTCCACGGCGGCGGGGTCAATCCCCTCAAAGATGGCGACCTCAACGCCTTCCTCCTCCAGGAAGGTCTGGGCGAACTCGGCGAGGCCGCGTCCGTAGCTCTCCCGGTGATGGATGACGGCCACGCTGGATGCGCCAAGCTGATCAATAACAAAGTCTGCCTGCAGTCGGGCCTGGGCATCGTCCGGGGCGATTGAGCGGAAGAAGTTGGGGAACTGCCCGCTCTGCGTCAGCGCAGGATTGGTGGCCGAGGGGCTGATCGCCAGGATGTTATCATTCAGGTAGATGCTCATTGCGGCTTCGGTTGCGCCGGAACAGATATGTCCAAGAACGGCAACAACCTCATTGGCCACCAGGTTTGAAGCAACGTTGGTTGCCTGCTCCGGTGAGCACTGCTCGTCCTCAATCAGCAGCTCCACCTGCCGGCCGAGAACTCCGCCCTGAGCGTTGATCTGCTCAACCACAAGCTCGGCTGCCCGCACCGTGGGAATGCCGAAAGGTGCGAGGTCTCCCGTGTGCGGCCCCGCAACGCCAATCCGGATCACTCCGGGATCATCAGCGCAGGCAACAGCAAACAGGGCCGTTACCAGGACGATGCTTAGTTTCCTCATCGTTTCTCCTCCTTACTTCGAGGTAGAAGCATATCCATTCGCAATTCCGGCGTCTATGAGGGTCAAAGTGTATGAATATGCGCAGTCTGTTGCGAAAGCCGGCACACAGTTTCTGCAGCGATTACGTAGCGGTCAGGTCCACTCCCATGGTGGTGGCAACGAGCGCCTTGATGGTGTGCAGCCGGTTTTCTGCCTGCTCAAAAACCAGGGAAGCCGGGCTGCGGAAGACCTCGTCGGTCACTTCGCGGGGATCCAGTCCGGTCTGCTCGCGGAATTTCCGTGAGATCTCGGTATTGAAATCGTGGAGAGCCGGAAGGCAGTGCAGGAATCCGGTGTCTTCCCGACCACTTGCTGCCATCAGTTCTCTGGTGACCCGGTAGTTCTGCAGAACGGACAAGCGCTCGCTTGCGTGGGCTTCTTCACCCATGGACACCCACACGTCGGTGTAGACGAATCCGCAGTCCCGGACCGCCTCGATGGGGTCTTCCAGCACGCTCAGGCTTGCGCCGCTTTCGGCGGCGAAGCGTTCCAGGCTGGCAAGAAAAGCAGGGTCGGGGTGGAGCTCGGCCGGGGAGGCAACTCGGACATCCATCCCCAGTTTCGCTCCAATGACCAGGAGAGATCTTGCCACGTTGTTCCGTCCGTCCCCGACAAAGCACACAGAGATCATCCCGGGCTCAGCGCCGGCCGCCTGCTGCATGGTCAGCACGTCAGCAAGCGCCTGCGTAGGGTGGAAGTCATCCGTCAGACCGTTCCAGACAGGTACCCCTGCTGTCCCGGCAAGGAGCTCCACGTCTTCCTGCCTGCTACCCCGGAACTGGATACCGTCATACAGCCGACCGAGGACTCGGGCGGTGTCCTCAACGGATTCTTTTGCTCCCAACTGGCTCCCACCAAGCATGGTGGCGTGGCCACCCTCATCCACCATGGCAAGCTCAAAAGCCGTTCGGGTCCGGGTGGAGGTCTTCTCAAAGAGCATCACAATGCTCTTGCCCGCAAGGGATTGGGAGCGGAGTCCCTGTCGCCGTCGTTGACGCAGCGCTGCGGAAAGCCGGAGCAGGTACCGGATATCCACAGCCTCCCAGTCCCGGAGGCTCAGGAGGCTTTTTCCGTTGAGGTGTTCAGCGCGCATTGGGCAGGTCCTCCTGATTCAGCGTGTCCGCAACAAGCGAAAGCAGTTCCAGGAGTTCATCCGCCTGCGTGCCGCTCAGCGCGCCAAGAACCCGTGTGTTCCAGCTCCGCATCGCTTCCTCAACATGGGGCACAGCTTGCTTTCCGGTTTCCGTGAGGACCGCGCGCCGGGCGCGTGCGTCGGTGGGGTCCACGGAGCGGATCACATAGCCCGCTTGAGCAAGGTGTTGCAGCATCCGCGTGACGTGCGCCTGGTCCACGTCCAGTGTGGCCGCCAGTTCATCCTGACGGAGCGATCCTTCCCGGAACAGCGCGAGCAGCACGGCGTGCTGCCCGGCGCCTATTCGGTGATCCCGCAGCTTTGTAGCAATGTGCCGATTGGCCGAACGCGAGAGACGGGCGATAGAGATCCCCAGGAGCTCGGGGCGATGTCTCAGCCCGCGAGTCCCAGCATGGGTGCGTGGTTCCGCCATTGCGGCGATTGTAGCTCAGCCACTATCCATCGCGCGATCTGTGCACGGGGAACCGGTTTCGGCCGGGGCGCGGCGTATCCACTTTCCAGCGTGACTTCTTCGGTGTCCTCGTTGAGCATGGGTGCCCGTATCACGGTGTAGTCAACACCGCTTTCCATAATGCTGGAAACGGCGCTCTCGCTGTGCTTCAGCACCGGGCCCGCTACCATCTTCATCACCCCACGGATCAGCCGGCGGCTGAAGGAGGGTTCGTCCTGTGGCAGCATCACGCCTGCACCCGTCATCCACAGGAGTCTGCCAACCCCAGCTTCCTTGCACGCTGCCGCAATAACCCGGCCCGCGGTGGAGAATCGCCCGGGGTCTTCTCCCTTGACCGGACCCATAACGCTAACTGCCGCATCTGCTCCGCTAACCACTGCCTTCACCGCTTCCGGATCCTCCGCGCTGCCCGGCACTATTGTGATGCCGCTGTCTTGCGCCCAGTCACTGAGCTTTTCCGGGTTGCGGGCGAGGACTCTGACCGACATTCCTGCCGAGCGGAGCTCCGATACCAGAGGGCGACCGGTTCTTCCGGTCGCACCGAATACTGCAATTGTCATTGAGCCAACATACCAAGCGTTGACTTAGTTGACAAGTCAAGTATCGGGCATTGGACAGTGGGTGAGCTGCCGGGCATGCTTGTCCCGTGGACTCACCGGTTTCCGCCCTAGCGGCGTTCCTGGCAGACACCATGAATCTTACCGCGTCCCTTGCAACAGTGGAGCTCGCCACGGTGACCGTGCTGCTTCTCCTCGTATCGTTTGCCATCGGAATTGTCGCGGTTATGGCGGGTGTCGGCGGGGGAGTGCTCTTTGTCCCGATTGTGCTCGCGCTGTTTCCCATACACCCGGATCTGGTTCGCGGAACCGGAATCATGGTGGCGTTGATCGGCTCTGTCGCCGCGGCCCCGCGTTTGCTCCGCGCTGGCCTCTCCGAGCAGCGGATCAGCATTCCGCTTGCGCTCTCGGGTTCAGTGGGTTCCGTTCTTGGCGCAAGACTTGGATTGCTGGTTCCGGAGCGGGCGCTCATCCTTTTGCTGACGGTCTTCATGGTGGGGGTTGCCCTGCAGACTGCGTGGACCGGATTCCGTCCCCGACAGCCTTCGAAAGCTCCTGCCACTGAAGCTCTACCAGATCGGTCAGGAACGCAGGGCGAACGGGGTGGTCTGCTGAGTGACATCCATGGCACCTACGTTGACCCCTCCACCCGTGTGCGCGAGGACTGGCACGCAAAGCGGATTCCCCTTGCCGCCATCCTCATGTTCGGCATCGGTGGCCTGGGTGGAATGCTGGGCGTCGGCGCAGGCTGGGCAAACGTGCCTGTCCTGGCCAGCCTGGTTGGGCTGCCGCTGAGGATGGCTGCGGCAACCAGCGGCCTGGTGATAGTGGGAAATGCGTCCGCCGCCGGTTGGGTCTACCTGGGAGCAGGCGCGCTCCTTCCTATAGTGGTGATACCGGCACTTGTGGGGGTGGTGGGAGGAACGCGGATTGGAGCACGCCTGTTGGGCAAGGCGGACCCGCGCGTCATCCGGGTTCTGATCATTGTAGTGCTGCTTTTGGCCGCATTGCGCACCGGGGCGGGTCTACTGCCATGAGGAAGGATCACTCACCAGCAGCCGCCTTTGCACGCATTCTCGGTCTGCTGCTTCCCGCTGCGGCCGTACTTTCCCTGCTCCTCTCCTTCCTGGACCTGGCACAACTCGTCAGTGGTACGGTGGATTCCAGCGCGCAGGATCTGATGGAACGGATCACTTCCCCTGCCGGACCCGGCTTCGACGACACCGGCGGCAACCGGCTCTCCGTTTGGGCCATGGCGATGCTCCTGGCGGTACCGCTCTTGGGCTACGGAGCGCTTGCCATCTACTACCTGCGGCGTTCCATGCGCGGGTGGGCAAGCCTGACTGCAGCTCAGGCGCTGCTCCTGTTCATTCTGGCGGTGGCGGTGCTTGTGGGTTGGTAACGTACAGAAATCGCACGCATTATTGACGAAGACAGAGTTATTTCCGGGGGAAATATCTCCGATTCCGGTGGGAATCATGGCTAGTGCCGTGTTGCCTGTGCTACAATCGGAGGCATGAAAACGCGCGTACTGCTGAGCGGGCTGGTGCTCCTGTTGGTACTGGCAGCCTGCGATTTCGGGGTGAACGTGGATTCCTTTGATGAGGCGGAATCAATCCTTCAGATTGAGGCCACCCAGGCGGACGAGATCTTCACCTTCACGGTGAGTATCTCCGAGGAAGACTACAACAGCATCACCGCTGACCCGGAGTTCGGGGGCATCCAGGAGGTGTTCCTTTGGATCAAGCCAAACTTTGGCTATGACTGGTCCTCCTACAACCCGTTGCAGCGCCAGGAAGTCACGCTTGAGGAGCTCCTGATTGGAGTCAGCGTGACGGTGGACTTTGCGGAAATTGCCAACGACCAGAACCGATGGTGGCTGAACGCGTTTCAACTGAGCGATGACGAGTTCAACGAGCGCCTGGAGAGTTTCGAGGTCATCGCTTCCACCGGATTCAGCCGCGGCTGGCGGGATCTGGAAGTTGACGGTCAGTACACCTACTTTGAAAACAGCTATCCCACCGGCGCCTACCGCAGTGAGGTCTTTGACGTTGAGCTTGGCGACGGAGAGTTTGACTACATCGTCATTCGCCAGGGCAATCCCGGAGTCAGTACAACCGCGAGCACCGTGGCGGACGGCGACATCTTCCACGTAGTAGTGCAGATGGAGGCTGACAGCTACCTCAGTGGCACCAGTGGAAGCGGCTTTGACGAGGTCAACCAGTTTCCGCAGATCAGCTACCTCGGCTCCGGTGGCGCCACCACGGAAGAGCTGCAGGCCAGCAGTCTGAACTCCGTCCTGACCGATATAACCGCAAGTACCTACGTGTGGACGTTCCAGGTGGACAGCGCCGCTGCCTTCCTTCAAGGAGGTGATTCCTCCGTCACGCCGATCACGCTGGATGCGCAGGCAGATCAGGGCATCCAGATCCTGGCGTATCTCAGCAGTTTCTGGAACGAGACGATTGAGATGTACGCGATCGGTCCGGTGACCACCGTGGCAAGCACCACCTTTGACGCCACCGTGGCCGACGTCAACATGATTGGTGGTGACATCACGGACACTTCCGCCTTTGGTGCCTCGGATGGAAACGGACCCGGCGTCTATACGGAAGAGCTCACCAGCCCCTTCACCGTGACGCCCAGCGCCGTAGATGCAGACTGGAACATCGGGCTTCCGGCCATTCGCTATGACGAGTTGGATGAAGGAAACCGTGCGCTTTCAAGCGGGGACGGTGCGGCAGATGCAACCTACGGTACCCTCCGCAATGACTTTGTAGAGCTGCCAATCTCCGGCGCCGTTGACAACTGGAGCAGCTCTTCAGAAGTGTGGGTCTTCTTTGACGTCTACCATGACTTCAGTGATGCCTGGGACGATCGCTTTGAGCTGCAGTACGGTGGATTCCGCAATGGCCCCAACAACTGGAACTTCTATAACGCGGAGCGCTACTCCGATTGGGGCGGATTCACCACCAGCGGAATTGACCAACCGGAAGACTGGGTGCGCTACGGTGACCCCAGTGTGAACAACGGCTGGTATCAGGTTGGATTCCGTCTTGGTTCCGGCGGTAGCCCGCCCAATGATAATGCGCCTATTCGCTTCCGGCTGCGGTCGGACAATTTCCTGGACGGAAAGCAGGGAATTGCAATCGACAACGTCCGCGTTGTCACCCGCTAAGGAGATG
>CAZPXH010000001.1:187757-203004 GCA_964591085.1 uncultured Spirochaetaceae bacterium
GGAAAGCAGGGAATTGCAATCGACAACGTCCGCGTTGTCACCCGCTAAGGAGATGTACGTGAAACGAGTTGCATATCTGACATTGACCCTGCTGATTCTGGCGGGGATGAGCTTGGGAGCGCAGGATCTGCAGAGCATCCGCGCCCAGGGAATGGGGGGCGCCTTCACGGCGGTTGCCGATGACAGCAACGCCCTCTTTGTGAACCCGGCCGGTCTTGCCTTCCTCCGGAGCGGAGAGCTGCGGATTGGAACCGGTGTAGGAGGGAGCTTCACCAAGTTCTCCTTCTTTGGGGAACCCGCCTTTCCCTTTGCCGAGCAGGACTGGAACAACCCCAGCGGGGACGGATACGTCGTCTACGACGACTTCTTTGGAACTCCGGTCCCCTTTGATCCGGCAGACTACGGCTTCCCCTGGTCTGACGAGGAAGGAAGTGACCTTCCCACCTACCAGGAGGCGGTTGACCAGTACCAGGAGTTCCGGTCCGCATACAACACGGTAGAGCAGTTCCAGAACATCTCAGATCTTGCTGCGTCTCCCCGCCTGGTGCTGCAGCGCCGGGGATGGGCCGTTGGCAACATCAACCGGGTCAACCTGCTGGTTACTCCCGGGTTCTTTGACAACAACAATCCGGACATCACACCGCTTGATGTCAGCGTTTCCCGGGATGGTGGCTTGATTGCCGGACTTGGCCTTCGCTTTGGTCCGCTTGCTGCGGGAGCCAATGCACGCTTCTTCTCGCGCTCTACCGCCACTGCGTCCTTCACTCTGGACGAGTTTGATAACGGTCCCCCGGAAGAGCTGGTACAGCTCCTGCTGTTTGGCCCGGACGAGGGTTCGTACATTGCCGAGGAAAGCGCACCACGTCTTGAAGTTGGCGTTGGTGGGCTCTTTGCCTTTGGTCCGCTGAATGCCGGTGCCTATCTGGACAACCTCCTTGCCTTCCTGGACGGAGACGAGGTGGACTTTGGAGCGATCTTTGACACGCTGAACTTCGGCGTGGCGTGGACCCCCACCAACGAAAAGACTTCCCGGACCCGCTCCGGCCTGCAGCTGGCAGCGGCAGCGGATCTCAGGGGAATCGGCAGTGACACAGAGCGGGTTCTCACCGCAGGTGTGGAAGCGGGACTCGATCTGGGCGGGGTCATAGTGATTGTCGGTCGTGGCGGTTACCGCCAGCCGGTTCCCGGGAATCTGCTGGAGGTCGCCGACAACATTGACCCGCGCACCGGTGTTTACACCGTTGGCGGCCAGTTGAAGTTCCTCTTCCTGGAAATTCAGGGCGCCGCGGACCTGCCTGCGGATGTTCTGCTCAATCCTCCGAGCTACCCGCTCCCGGAAGAGCAATACGCCGATCCGTTTGCGCGCGTTCGGCTTGAGGTAAGCATCGTATTCTGAGCCGCGCTACTTCGCGCGTTTGCTGCGGGCCCGGCATCTGCCGGGCCCGTTCTGTTTACGAGGGCGGCTGGTCAGGAACCTCGGGAATGTTGAACTGGGTTGGATCAAAGCGATCGCCCCCAAGCCACAGGTCAATCCTGGTGCCACTGTCTGTTCGGTTCACGTCTGCGTGCTTCACCTGCCAACCCACCAGGTCCAGGCGGGCGTGGCCAAGCATGTCATAGCCACTCATGCTACCGTAGTAGCCGGCAAGCTCCGGACGCTTACTCCGGTTGAGGTCTGCCCGCATCGCCTGCAGCACATCGTCTTCGCGTAGCGTGTCGTCCAGAACCGCAACGTGAACGCCATCCTCTTCCTGGTGCAAAGACACCACTACCCGCATCGGATCAGACTCCAGGACGTAGTGGGATAGCCCACTGATGAGGTGAACGATCAGCTCGCTTCTGTTCATTTCGCTCTCCTGAACTCTGTTCCGCGGCTGCTACGATACCACTCAATCATCGCTACGATCAGCGTAGCGGCCATTCCACCTGCCAATCCATTGTTATACAGGCCAAGGCCGATGTGCCATGCAGCAGCCCGCCGGACGATCGCGAAGTGGAGAAAGCCGCCGCTCAGGCCGGTGAGTGGACCAAACTCTCCGGAAAGGGGGGCCAACGTTGTGCAGAATAGCAGGGCCAGGATGGCGCCTGGATCAGCGGGGTGAGCTCCAAAGACCAGGATAGACAGCAGTGCGCCGGCTACAACGGGAGCCACGTTCTGGGGGTGCTTGCCGAAGGCCCCAAACCCGATAACAGTGAAGAGGCCGCCGAGCACTGGGCCATTGAACGGTGCACCGGTGGCGAGTACCAGTCCGGAGAACAGGAGGCCCAGGACCCCCATGTTGAATCCGGTGGCGGCCAATCCATGCGTATCCACGTAGTCGCTCGGAAGGCGGCCACTTGTCCCACGAATTCGCCAGAATCCGGCCAATACCTTGCGTGGCCTTCTCGCCAGCGACACCAGAACCAGTGAGAGTGACGAGACCGGGACAAGAAGGCTGAGGACAGGTCCGGGCGTGGTGTTCCAGTGGGAAAGGAGGGCCGCGCCGTTGCTACGGTACAGCACAACTCCGGAGAGAATGAGAGCCACAAAGCCGGTTGTGTAGCCGATGTTGTACAGACTGAAACCCTGGTGGACGCGAAGCATGAGCATGGCCATGGCAGGAAGCAGAAGACCGCTTGCAACGCCACCGAGTAAAGCAAGTGCCGCTCCCGGGACCAGTGGCAGCCCGCTCTCCACCAGGAGAAAACTCACAACCGGACCCAGCGCGGTGCCAAACAGCGCAATCAGCAGATACTCCGCAAACCTTCGCTTTGCCAGCCGGGAGGCAAGCCAGACGCCGGCGATGATCGGAAGCGCGTTGACCGGGGTCTTGCCGAAAAGCCCGAAGCCGAACATCGTGAGAATTCCCGCAATGACCGGACCGGAGATCTGCACGCCCGCAAAGCGTGAGAGTGTTAGGCCGATAGCTGCCACCAGGCTTGCGTTCAGCAGCGCCGCTCCCGGACCCGCTGTGACCGTGAAGTCCGTCAGCAGCCTTGCCGGCTGGGTCTGGAGCGCCGCAAGACCGGTGAGGCTGGTTTGCAGCCCATCAGAGAGGATTCCAGCAACGCTGACAGCAAGCAGAAAGGCCAGGAGAGCAAGACCGGCGACCGCACCGGTCCGAGTTTCCGTTTCCACCAGAGGATTGTAGGGCCAAACGTGAAATCGCCCAACTCGCTGCACGACGTCATCCAGGAAGGGCTTGTGCTTGGCCTCCGTACGGTGCTCTGGCTCCTTGCCATCATGATTCCCGTATCCGGTCTAGTCGTATTCCTGCGGGAAACCGGTTTGCTCTCCTTGCTTGCCGAGACCGTGGAGCCGCTTTTCGGCCGAATTGGCTTGCCCGGAGAAGCGTCTCTGCCGTTTGTTACCGGCCTCCTGGTGAACCTGTACTCGCTGATTGCCGCGTCTCCGGGCATCGGGCTGGACCTCCGGAGCATGACCATTCTTGCTCTGATGGGGCTTACCGCGCATAACCTCCTGGTAGAGCTTCCGGTCCTGCGGTCAACCGGGAGCGGTGTGTTCAGGATGCTTGTGCTGCGGATCGGAAGCGCATTTCTCATTGCCCTGATGCTAAACGTGGTGGTGCCGGCTGACTTTGGCGAGCGCGTGCCTGCCTTCTCTCTGGCGGTGTTGGAAGGGTCACGCGGATCCGTTGGCTTGCTCGGGTGGCTGCTGGACTCGCTCATGCTAAGCGCTCGGGTGGCGGCAATCCTGGTACCGCTGATGATCGTAGAAACCCTACTCAGGCGATATGGGGTCAGCGAGCGCATGGGCCGCGCGATATCCCCGCTGATGCGGATTTTTGGTCTGCAGGCGTCCTCCGGGGTTCCGTGGGTAGTGGCCAATACCCTCGGTCTCGCTTACGGGGCCGGCGTCCTGCGCTCTATGGTCTCCGAGGGCACCCTCACGCTGCGGGAAGGGGACTTGCTCAACCACCACATTGCCATAAGCCATTCGCTGCTTGAAGACACCCTGCTGTTCGCGGTCCTGGGGGTTCCCGTCCTTTGGCTCGTGGTTCCGCGTCTTGCCTTTGCCATTGGAGCAGTCTGGCTGCGTCGCCTTGAGCTTGCGCTACGGGAACGTGGAGCACCGACCGGGTAAACACAACGCTAACCAAACACTTGAATACCGACCCTCTTTGCAGTCTAATCTCGAGCAGATGGGAGATATTGTCCGCACCAGCGAACTCCGGCGTGAGCTGGAACGCGTTCGGCGCGTAACCGTGGACATCTTTGATACGCTGACGGACGGCACCGTCCACCAGCCGCTCCCGGGGCACGACTGGTCCCCCTTGATGGTATGGCGGCACCTTGAGCTTACTGACAGCGCCGTTCTGCAGGTGCTGCAGCGCCTGCAGGCAAAGACTGGAAGCCAACCGCCGGTCGCTCCGGATTGCGTACAGGTCAGTTTCAGCAGGGAGTCCCTCATTCGGGATTCGCTCTCCGTCCAATCACTGCCGAACGTTGTTCCCGGGGATACTTCCGGCGAGCCCTTTCTCATGGTTCCGCTGCAGACAGAGGCGCGTTTGGAAATTCTTGACATCGCTGACCGTGCTGCTGTCCTGGATTTTACGGGTGTGGGATTTCCGCACCCCGGGCTGGGCAAGCTGGACATCTACGGTTGGTTGGTGTTTCTGGTTGACCACGAGTGGAGCCATCACGCCCAACTCACGCTCCGGGTGTAGGCTGAGTGTATGACGCTGGATTCCTTTCTCGGCTACACCGTCACGCTCTTCTTCATTCTGGATCCCTTTGGCAACGTACCTATCTACGTTTCCGTTCTGGCCGGAGTTGCAGAGGAAAAGCGTACGCGAGTGGTGATCCGGGAAGCGCTCATTGCACTCGGGCTTCTTCTACTGGTTCTGGTGTTTGGAAATGCGGCGCTCAGTGCCCTTGACATCTCGCCGCCTGCAATACGCCTGAGCGGCGGCCTCATTTTGTTTCTGATCGCTATCCGAATGATCTATCCCGGTGAGAAAAGTACCGCCGGCGGAGACGCAAGCCCGGACAGTGATCCCATTATTGTGCCGCTGGCCACGCCGCTTGTGGCAGGCCCCTCCGCAATTGCCTTCATCACCATCAACTCTCCGCATGACCCTGGAGAGTTGCTGCAGCTTGGTGGAGGAGTACTCCTGGCCTGGTTTGCGGCGACGCTCATTCTGGTTTTCTCCGGTGGTATTGGCCGCGTCCTTGGAGAGCGGGGACTGCGGGCAGTAGAGCGTCTGATGGGAATGCTGCTAACCATTCTGTCCGCGGAAATGCTACTGCAGGGCACCCGCGAGTTCATTGCCAGCATCTGATCCGAGCTACACTAAGTTGGGCCGATGACCGACAAACAAAGCGGGGGATTCCGCGTGCATACACTCCGCGCTCGGCTGCTGCAGGCGCTGTTGCTGATCGTGATTCTCGTCTCGGTTCCGGCGCAGAGCCCCTCGCGCACCCACGTGGTTCGCCCGAACGACACCATCTACAGTCTTGCACGGAGCTTTGGCATCACTCCCGCCGAGCTGATGGCCGCTAACGGGATCAGTGATCCGACGACCTTGTCCATTGGAAGGCGTCTGGTCATCCCCGACGATAGCGGGACAGAGTTACCGCAACGAGGAACAGCCGCTCAGCAGAGCAGCCACGGTGCCGCGGCGCGCACTATCAACTACACCGTCGTGCGGAGTGACACCTGGTATGGAGTAGCTCGCCGGCACGGGCTCGGGGCATCCGAGCTTGCGTCTTTCAACGGGCGGAGTGAAGATGAGGTTTTAAGGCTTGGCGAGGTGATCCGGATTCCAGTGGAGTCGGGTAGTGGTACGCCTGTATCCCTGACCGAGGATCCAGCATTTGGGAACACTGCTCCGTCCAACGACAATCCCGCTGAAGGCACAAGCATCGCGCGGAATCAGCCGTTGTCGGCGGGAGGACTTTGGCCCGTTGCCGGAAGTCGGTACCGCATGGAGGGGAAGTTCCCGGGTGTGCTGATCGTCGGTACTGCCGGAGAAACGGTGAGATCAGTGAGCGAAGGCAGAACCATCTACGCCGGTCCCTACCGAACCTTTGGGCTCGTTGTCATCGTTCAGTCATCCTCCGGGCACGCCTACATCTACGGTGGCAACGACGAGCTCCTGGTCTCCTATGGCGAGGCAGTGGAGCCCGGAACCCCTATTGGCACCTTGGGTGTCGCCCCGGGAGTTGGTGAGGCGCAGCTGCTGTTCGGGGTCTACAAAGACGATAATTACGTGGATCCGGTTGCAGCTCCTCGCGGATAACGCCCGCCCCATTACCCGGACGCGAGAAAATCACGGATTCTGTGCGCAAATCTTGCATTCGCCGAACCGGCGACTTACGCTTTCTGCAAGGGTCATTGTGCAGGTATACGCAAAACGGCCGCCTCACGTTCTGGCGGATGGACCGGATCTCCTCAGCATCTATCTTCGGCAGATTTCCGAGTACCCGCTCCTGACGGCGGAGCGGGAACGGGAGCTCGGTACCCGAATCGGCGAGCTCCGAAAGGCCGTGTCGAACCTCCGGGAGTGGGCGCAGAATCCTGTTGGACTGACTGCGCAGGGAGCAGATGCGTGCCCGGATGTCCGTGAGCAGCTGGACAAGGCTGAGCTGGAATTCTCCGCGGCGCGGGAAGAGCTCATCAACGCAAACCTCCGCCTGGTGGTCTCAATCGCCAAGCGTTACCAGAACCGCGGCCTCTCCCTGATGGACCTGATTGATGAGGGTAACCTCGGACTAATGGACGCGATCGACCGCTTTGATCCGCGGCGTGGCTGCCGATTTTCCACATACGGGACTTGGTGGATACGGCAGGCCATTCTCAAGTCACTTGCGGACACCTCTCGGACCATTCGCATTCCCATCCACATGCTCAACACTCACAAGCGCTACGCTCGTCTTGCGGCGCACCTGGCCGTGGATCTTGGCCGTGAGCCGACTCACGCAGAGCTCGCTGCCTACCTCGGATGCAGCGAGGACCGGGTGCGGCAAGTTCGGGAACTTTCCACGGAGACGCTCAGCCTGGATTCCCAGCTGGACGACGACGGTGGCAGCACCATGCTGGACTATGTGGACAGCGGAGAAGCTGATGCACCCCTGGATCACACCCTGAAGGCAGAAGCTCTTCAGACCCTTGCGCGAGCCCTCCAGGATATTTCCGACCGGCAGCGCACCATCATCACGCTGCGATTCGGGCTGAACGGTGAGGGACCGCTCACGCTGGAGCAGACCGGGCAGCGGATAGGAATTACCCGGGAGCGGGTCCGGCAGCTCCAGGAGCGTGCTCTTATGGAACTTCGCGAGCAGTCCGACGTCGCCGAGTTGATTGGCGGCTAGAACTTGATCCCAAGGCCAACTGACGGATAGAGGCCCACGGTCATCCCGCTTCCCGGCGGTCGTACCCGCAGTGGCGTGAAGCCGTCTGCCGAAAGCAGCTCGGGAATCGCTGTTATCTCGTCCAGAACAAGGGCAAAGAGCTCAGCAGAGGCAAAGAACCCGAAGTCCTCGCCAAAGTCCAGCCCCAATCTTGCGCGGGCCTGACCACCAAGGAAGGCGTCTTCCCCGCCGGAAACCAGGTTTGTGAGCGTTGTTGCAGGGTTGTTTCCTGACGCTGCTGCACTCGCCAGCAGCTCCAGGTCCGTGAACAGCGCACCGGAACGCAGGCGTGTACCAAGGCCCAAGCCTGCCGTGAAACCGCGCACGGAATCCAGGCGCCCGTCCCCAAGGTAGCTAGCATTAAGCAGTGAGTAGAAGGTCTGGCTTCCGTTGAGCCAGCTGAGGTCAACCCGGGAGCCGTCCGGTGCTGCGGTGACCACCACATCGTGGATGCCGTCCCGGATGATGTTCACCAGTCCAATCGGGACACCCCGCATGGAGTTGGAGATGTTCACCACCCCGATCTGCACGCCCTCAATACGACCGGCCACGTTGACAACGGAAATCTGAGCTCCACGAACGGCACCCGCGTAGGCAAAGGCCCCGGAAGCCTGCACTCCGGAAACGGTTCCGTGGGCTATTGCAACTGCGCCAGCGTACTGGCCGAAGGCGATGTCCTGTTCAGCGATTGCCAACGCGCCCGCAGCCTGGATTCCCACAAAGTCCGCCTGTGCGAAGGCAAAGGCACCGCCGGCCTGCATGCCGTACACGGTCCCACCAGCAATTGCTCCAAGACCTCCTGCCTGCAGCCCGAACACCGTGTTCACGGAGATGCTCATGACGCCGCTGGCCATGATTCCTTCCGAGTCATGAACCTGACCGATGGTTGCTGAAAGCACAACAGGTGAACGGAAGGTGTTCTCCAGCCCCGGGAACAAACTGAGGCCGGGAGAGAACATCGGGAGAACCGGGATTGCTATCTGCCGCTCCCGGAGGTCTTCTTCTTCAGTGTCCAACGCAGCAGCCACCGGTGGAGCTCCCGGGCGACGCGGGGGTTCTGGATCAGAAGCATCGGATTCTCCGCGTACTCGGAACCACTCACGGCGCCGCTGCTCAAAGTCGGCGGCTACCAGCGCTTCCGGGCTGAAGGCGCCAAGGCGGACGTCTGCGGTCCAGGTAGCGTCTGCTGCCTGCAAGGTTACCCGGTACTGTCCCGCTGGGAGCGCAAGGACAAGTCCGGTGCCCAGGGTGTATCCCAGTTCCGCTACCAGGCGGTCCTGGCCATCCCGGATGAAGATCCGGCCACTGGTTGGCGCCTGAATGCTCAGGCGGCTGTCCGCAGCGGCAAGCTGGGTGATCACCAGGTCTCCGGTCCCGCTGAGGGCGAACTCGTACGCAGGGTGTTGTGGACCCGCCTGCGTTGATTCGGTGCGGGCCAGGGTCTGCTGGAAGGCAAAGCCGTAAAGCTCGTTGAGTGTGACGCGGGAGTCACTATTGACATCAGCTGCGCCTCTCAGTCCGTTGACCAGGTAGTGCGTGAAGAATGACGCACCGAGTGAATCGCTTTCCTGCGCATCTTCGTCTTCACTTGCGGAAGCAAGGAAGGCATACCCGATGGTGCTGTTTGACTCATCCAGGAGAAATGGGGAAACGCGCTCCCCGCCCTTGGAGCGGGTGAAGGCTCCCGATGCGCATGAGTCCAGAATTGCGAGGGTGACATCCGCCTCGGTAGCTTCCAGCGCACTGCGCAGGTCCGCATAGCCAAAGTGGTCTTCCCCAACAAGCAGGCCCCGATCATCGCTGTGTCCGCTGTAGTAGAGCATGACCTCTATGCGTCCACCGGAATCCCTGCGCCGGGAAACCTCTCGGGCCAGACGATCCAGACCTTCCTGCAACTCCTGTCTGTCCGGGTCTACGAGGAACCAGGTGTTTTCCCGGGTGAGCCCGCCGTAGCGTTGCATGACTTCCGCAAGCGTACGCGCGTCCTGCTCTGCCCAACGAAGTCTGACTCGCTCGGCGCCGCCATCATTCGCACCGACAAAGAGGCCAAGCCGTGTGACGCCCCCGGTGCCGGTTGCAAAGGCTGAAACAGAAACCAACACCAGCACCAGGCGGGCGACGAGCCTCCGGAGATGGGATCGCTTCATCCGCAGTAAGGTTTTGCTCCCGCTCATTGTGTTCCATCCTTGGCAAGCCGAAAGACCCTCACGCTGATTCCATCAGGCAACGGGAGTTGCTCAGGTGCAAGTCTCCCGGAACCTGCCGCTTGCCGAAGGATTCGCTCAACTTCATCCACCGGAATCGCCTCGCCTGAGGTAAGAAATACAAAGTCCTCAAACATCGGTGCATCATCCAGGCGATACGCAAAGGGCAGACGCGTCTCCCCATCCGGATCCAGGAGCGTACTCCCGCTTGCCTGTTCCGGCAGATGCCTGGTCACCGTTCCGTTCCCGTCTACAGAGAATACCACGCCGTGTGTTGCGCTGCCGGCTCGGTAGGCAACCTGCAGGAGTGTTGCCGGAGAAACAGCCTCGTTCTCCGCAAGTTCGCGCGCTGAACCATCGGAATCCGGGGCGTAGAGAATCAGTTCCGGACTTCCACCTTTGACCCGCGTGGCTTCAGGCTCGGTAGCCGGCAATCCACCAATCAACAGGCCCGCAACCAGCACAAATCCGGCAGCGGCGACCAAACCCAGACCACGCCTCACCAGGCCTGGCCGGTTCCACAGCCGTGGACCACTCGGACCCTGCTGCTTTAGAGCCTCCGCCAACCCCTCAGATCGGGACTGGTCCAGCTGCCGAATGATCTGCGGAAGCTGTGCGTGTGCGGGATAGTCCCGGAGGATTGTCTGGTTTTCCTCTCTCATCGTGCGGAGGCGTTTCACGGTGTTGGGGTCCGCTTCCACCTCAGCGATCTGGGCCGAATCCAGCTCACCGAGGAGGTACTGTTCCAGTCGGTAGTCTGTCACGGGTGCTCCACCTCCCTGCGGGCTCACATCTCTGTGGGGACCTATACGTCCCGAATAGCGATTCCTCGCTCACGGAGTCTGTGGAGGCGCTTGCGGATGCCGGACACCGACATCCCAACTGCCGCCGCTGTTTCCTCCAGCGTGAACCCGTCCACGTAATGCAACACCGCTATGGTTCGCGTCTGTTCCTTCTCACTGGCAAAAATACGGTCGATGAGCTGGAGACTGGTGGCTCGTTCGGCGGGATCGTCCGTGCCCGCAATGCTCGAGAGGATCTCGTCGTTATGATCCACGGGGTGCCTTCTGCGGGTGCGCAGGCGGTTCAGGCACACGTTGGTGGCGATGGTGTAGAGCAGGGATGACGGAGCATCCTCGGTGAGGAAAGCCTGCTTTCGGATGACCTCCACAAAGGTGTCCTGCATGGCTTCAACGGCCTGCTCCTCATCGCCGAGGAGTCTCCTGCATCGCCGAAGGACCATTGGAGCAAAGCGCCGGTACAGCAGATCCGGATCAACAGCCACGGGGACCGAACTCCAACTCATGGGCCAGCATGCTGTCGCCGAAGAACAGAAAGCGCCCAATCGCCCGCTTCCCAGCAAGCACCTCCGGCAGCCATTCCCGGTCGTCGGCCCACATTCGCTCATACGGGATCTCGCTGACAGGACACCAGAACGGGATGGCTTCCGGAGTGTTTACCGGCGTTCCCCGAAAGTCCCGGCAGAGGAAAATCCTGGCACGAATTCCATAGCCATCCGCGAATGAAAAGGAGAGCACCCCCGCGTCGCAGAGTTCACCGGGCTGCACGCCCACTTCTTCCCAGGTTTCCCGGCGGGCAGCTTCCCGGTGACTCTCTCCGTCTTCCAGCTTCCCGCCGGGACCGTTGACTTTTCCGCCACCAAGTCCGCGCTGTTTCTCAATGAGCAGTACTTCTTCAGAGCCATCCGCAGTCCTACGGAGGCAGAAGCACAGGACAGCCTCGTCTGTGGGTTCCCAGACTGAGAAGTCCCGAACGGATACGCCGGCGGCAACGCTCACTTGTCAAGCCTACCACCGCCGGCGCAGGATAATCAGCTCGCTGCTCCCAGGTGGCCGAGCCCGCCATCGATGGGGATGATGGCACCGGTGACCCAGGATGCTTCGGGGGAGAGCAGGTGCATGACTGTGGGGGCGATGTCACTTGCCTCTCCGTAGCGGCCAAGCGGGTGGCGTTTGGCGCTTGCTTCCCGCTTCTTCTCGTTGTCCACGAGGGATTCGGCGAGGGGAGTGGCGGTAAGCGATGGTGCAACGCAGTTCACCCGGATCTTGTAGGGTGCCAGCTCTGCCGCCAGGGACCGGGTCAGCCCTTCCACGGCACCCTTTGCCGCCGCGATTGATGCGTGGAAGGCAAGGCCCCGCTGCACCGCAACGGTACTGAAAAAGACAATTGAGCCGCCACCTGCCTTCTGCATGGGCTTGAGCGCCGCCTTGATCACCGGAATCGCACCCAGGACGTTCACCTGGTAGTCGTAAAGGAAGGTCTCCGTTTCCAGCCGCCGGAAGCTTGCAAGCTTGATTGTACCCGGTGCGTACACCAGTCCATCCAGGCTTTCCGGCAGTTCCGGCATGCCGTTCTCCGGTCCGGTTACATCGTAGTGCGCGTAGTCGCCCGGCTGATCGGCAGCTTTCTCTCGGCGAGCCCAGACTGTGACATTTGCTCCCGCTTTAACCAATCTGGACGCAGTTTCCCGGCCGATACCGCTGCTTCCGCCTACGATCAGATAGTTCTTGTTGCTTAGGTCCATGAGTCGCAATATCAGCAGCCCCGAGGCAGTGGGCAAACTGTAGGTCCTCGCTCAGCGAATCAGTTGGGCCACCGCGTACTGACCGCCGTGCCTCCAGCCGGGGTGCGAGACGTCCAGCTCCTTGACCCGGTCTGAATTCTCGGGAGCGAGGGTATCGCTCTTGCCGGTGCGGAGCAGAAGGATCGGGGTATTCGCCAGCACCGAGGCGCTGGGCCCAGGAGCAGAGGCCCCATACCCGGCGGTCCGAAGGCCAGATGCCTTGAGGCCGGAGGCCCTGAGACCGGAGGCGGTATGAGGTCCCACCAAATCGGGCCAGATGCTGTCCCGCACTACGCGCCGGTAGTTCAGATCACCCTTCACAATGATCATCGCCGAATCCGCAAGGTGCGTGGCGAGGTCCAGCGGCATCTGTGTCCAATAGTCCGGGAGGAACCACCAGGGGTGCGCGGATATCGTGATCATCCCGCGCTGAAGCAGGCGGGCAAAGGCCGCTGCCCAGGTTCGTACTGTCCTGCCTTGGCTTGACTCCGCCGCTCCAAGCAGCCGGAGAATGTCCTTTGGAGTCGCATCGCTTACGTAGGTCGGGGCGTGTTTTGCGTGGAGGACGACCTGTCGCCCGCCGGCAGAGACTATCCCGGCAAGAAAAAGGTCAGCTGCAACCTCAGTTCCTGCATTGTCCAGGATCATGTGCACCGTGCCCCGAGCCGCGTTCAGAACTTCAGCGGCCTCCGGGATGTGGTTGACTACAATCCGATCATCGCTCCCGGACCCTCGTTCCAGGTTTCCCCCGGCGACAAACGAGACGTCAGCGCGGTTTCCCCACAGTGATGCGGTCAACAAGGCTTCCAGCTCGTGCGCCCCCGCGGCTTCCATACCGGGCGCTCCGTCCGCCTCGGACGCTGCCGAGTGTTCCAGGTCCCCGATCAGTTCCAACGCAGCCGGGATCTCGCGATGCTTGAGGGACGCAAAGGGATCAATTCCACCTGTGTTCCACCGTACCGCGTCCAGGACCAGGCGATAGGCATAGGTCTCCGCGAACAGCCACTCGGTGTCATGCCAGGACTCTCCCGCATGCGTCCGGGCGCGAGCGGTCCAGTCCGCCGAGTCCTCCCAGGAGTCCGGTACATCCGGCATCAGATGTCCGGCAGCGACTGCATCGGCCAGGAAGGTGATGCGTTGCTTGTGTTCGGCATGGAGGGCGGGGTTCAGTTCTGCTACGTTGCGTATGTTCGTCGGGAGCCGGCTCTCCATGGTTTGCCGGGCAAACGAGTTGCTACCGTCTGTACGGATGGGCGAAGGCTGAAGGGTTTCCATGATCTGCGACCGCGAGGCGCCTTCTACAGACATCCGTGTTGGAGAGACTCAAACAGATCGTCAATGTGCGCCTTGTTTCGCGAGCCTAGACTCGCGAGCTCGGAACCAAGGCTGGCAAGCACCGTTGCCCCCTCGGTGACGCTGGTGATGGTTTGCATCACCTCCTCAAGCTTGGTGTTCAAAGCCTCACTGGTCCGAGCTCCGTCACCGAGCAGATGCTCCACTTCCGAAAGGTGCGATGCACTCTGAGACGCAGAGACCTCCAGGGCCTGCATGCCGCTGGAGATCGCATCTCCACGTTCGTTCATGGAGTTCAGTCGCGCTCGAATGTCCTGGAAGCCGGAAGCGGCCGTCGCAAGCTCCTGCTGGATACTCGCTACCAGGTTTCCGAGTTCCTCCGTCGCGCTCTCTGCAAGCGCTGCGCTTTGGCTGCTGGTGCTCACCATTTCCTGGATTTCAGTAGCGCGATCCGCAGAGAGCTGCGCGAGATTACGAACCTCCTGCGCCACTACTGCGAATCCGTCTCCATGGTGACCAGCGCGCGCTGCCACAATGAGGGCGTTCATTGCCAGAACGTGGGTCTGGCTTGCGATGTCAGAAAGGATCTCGGCCGTTTCACCCATAGCACGGTTTGCGTTCACCAGTCCCTGAAGTCGCTCTATCACGGAGTTGAGTCTGATGCGCTGATCCTCCAAGTCCCGAGCGTAGTCCCGAAGTGTTTCATCAAGGGAGCTACTTCGAGAGAGTGCGCTTCTGGTCTCTGAGGCGATGTGCTCAACATCAGTCCGGGCATCCTTGGCCCGCTGGCTCGTCTCGGAGACCGCCCGAGCAAGGACCACGCGTGCCTCATCAATGCGGTGAAACGATCCCGCATTGGACTCTGAGTCAGTTCTGAGTTTGAGGGCTGCTTCCCGAATCTGGCCGATTCCTGCGGCAGTTTCCGCAGACGCTTTCCGGCTGCGCTCGGTGATGGAGACCATCTCCGAACTGAGATCTATCCCGTCCCGGCTCTTGGCAAAGCTCTCCTGCAACTCCTGGGCCTTTGCATGCGCGAGTTCCTGGTTGGTGCGAACCTCCAAGAGCAGCTCGTGGGCAAACCGACGGATAAGGTAGGTCAGCACCGCGGTCAGAATGATGACCAGTGACTGAGCGAGGTAGGCCGCCAGCAGTCCGCTGGGGAGCCCCTCAAGCGGAACAATCCGGAACCACACCGTTGCATTGACAGCAAGGAAGTTCAGCAGACCCAGTGCAAGGATCTGCCACTTCTCGAACGCTATGAGGCCCGCGAGCAGCATTCCGGCGACCAGGAAAGTGGCCGTGCGGTAGGACTCGTAGTAGTGCTCGTAGGTGTACAGGTACGTGACAACGTTGACGGCCGCAAAGATCAGGAGAATCGATATCGAACTTCCCAGAACAAGGTTCCCGCGGCGGCCGAGGATCCATGAGCTTGCAAAGAGGATGCCAATGATGAGCAGCCCCAGGCCCGCACTCGTTTGTCCAGCGACGATTCCGGCCAGCACTGCGGCCACCAGAAAGAAACCTGTCATGAGCGCGTTCAGGATCTGCAGGTAGCGGGTCCTGCGCTCCAGTTCTCCCTCCCTGATTACCGGGCGGTCCACGTCTGGGGAATCCATGTGCGCAGACTACCACGGTGCGCTTGTGGGAGGCAGTTCGCCGCACACTGGTAAGCAGCATGCATCGCTGGGAAAGTGAGCTCCCCCGGACAGACTCGAACTGCCGACCCCAGCGAAACCCACCGGGTTTCGCGCATCCACAGGAGGCAGTTCGCCGCACACTGGTAAGCAGCATGCATCGCTGGGAAAGTGAGCTC
>CAZPXH010000001.1:203104-418508 GCA_964591085.1 uncultured Spirochaetaceae bacterium
CCCCGGACAGACTCGAACTGCCGACCCGATGGTTAACAGCCATCTGCTCTACCAACTGAGCTACAGGGGAATGAATGGCGGCGAGGATAAATGCCCGATGCGCCGGTGTCAAGCTCGCTGGCTGGCAGCGGTTAAGGGCCCATAGAAACCTGCCACGGTGACGGGGTCTGCTGAGCCTTCACCTCAAATGGCTGCATGAGCAGTCCAAGCGCTCCCGGCCGTACCCAGATGCGGACCATGCGAATGCTGTCACCATCGGCGGTTACCAGGTTGGGCTCCTCGTCAACCGCAAGGATGTCCCGGAGCCGGAATTCGTAGAGGATTCCAGGAGAAGAGAAGGGCGTTGCCACAATCAGCAGCCGCTCCGTGTCGTATGGATGGCGCCTGGGGGTGCCGGTGAAGGGGATCCCACCGGAGCGCTTTCCGTCCGGTCTATCGCTCTTCTGCAGGTCATGCGGCGGGAGGGTTTCCAGCCAGGTGGACTCACTCGACATGCACGCGCTCCCGTGATCGGGTTTCGGACGCGGCGAGATAGGTGGCCAGGAGATCGCTTGATTGCTTTGCGAGGCCACGGAAGCTGAAGGAGAGCGTCTTTCCCGCCTCAACCACTCTGGCTTCCAGATTCATGATCTGGTCGCCAATCCGGAGGCTGACTGGACCCACCGCTGTATCAACATCAATTCCACGCGCCATCTCCGGCGAAGTGGGAAGAAAACGGAAGCCCCGGGGCGATATGTCTTCTACCCGTCCGCGGACCAGTCGAAGTGTCCGGGGATTCGCGAAGAGGACGCTGATCCGGTCATGGGCCTTCACGGTGTAGCGGCGCGCTCCACGATTCTCGGAGATCGGCTTGTAGCGGCTGATGATTCCGCGGAGCTGGTTGATGGTGTCCGGATCGCCGAGGTCTTCCAGGACCATTCCGTTGATCCCAAGGATCTTCAGCGCCTCAGTTTCCTTGGCCACCAGGTCATTGTTGTGCAGAAGCACCATTGCGCATTCGTCCCGGTCAAAGGACTGGCGCAGCAGGGGCATGAACGGCTTCCAGTGCCGGGGATAGTCCCGGGTGGACCACAGAATAACGTCCGGGCGAAGCTCTTCCAGGTTGTCCATGGCCTTCAGGGGGTGTCCGTATCTAACAATCTCCATCTGGTGGGGACGGAAGTGGAGGGCAAGAGCCTCTCTGAGCTCTTCTCGGGTTGAAACAAGCATTGCGCGCATGGGTTAATTCAGGATTGCAACCTGATAGTCAACGATTGTCCAGATGTCGTTCTGCCTTTCAAGGAAGTAGATGTAGCGGCGCTCTTCCACAAAGCGGCCAATTCCAAAGGTCATGAACACGGTGACCTCGCCCTGCTGCGGCGTGTAGGTCGTCCGTTCAATCCGCCACTCGGACGGAATCCGCGCGATGCCGTCTTCCGGCTCCCTGGTTGGCGAAAGCTGTGTGCGGAACTCAGCCAGGAGTTCTTGCCGCTGCGCTTCGGTGGACCGCTCATACAGGCGGCGCTGTCGCTCCTCTCCCTGATAGAGCTGTGCCAGGTCCAGGTAGAGCAGGAACTGCTCCGCGCGGCCTTCCGCAAGGCCTTCCAATGTGAAGCGAACCACCTCGTCCGGATTAAGGTCCTGCTGCCGCATGACCTCGCGGGTCTCGTCAGCGATTGCTGCTTCCACGCGGTTCCTGGGAGAACCGGATGGCCTGATGGTGACCTGGAGCGTGTTGCTTGCCAGCATCGGTGACGCGTCCCCGGCGCGGAGCTCGGGAACAAAGTGGGCTTCCACCACGTAGGTTCCAGCTTCCGAGATAGCTGCGTAGCGGTTCAGGCTCTCCGTGAAGAAGAACGATTCGCCGGGATCCAGCACAATGTCCCGATACAGGATTGCGGTGTTGCGTGCGGCGGGCATTGCGGCAACCATCGTCTGCTCAACCGGCTCACCATCAAAGGTTCGGACGCGAACATCGAGGTTGAGCGCGCGGTCATCCGCAAGGCGGAAACGGAAGGGGCTGGGGCTCTCGTTGCGGACGGTGATGCGCATCTGCACCGTGTCGCCCAGGAGGTACACCTGCTGATTCTCAAGAGAGAGACCCACAGTCTGACCCCACACGGAGAACGGCAGGAGAAACACACAAAAAACCAGCGGGATCAGTCTCTTTCGCATAGCTGCCTGTTATCATATTCGACCCGGGATGCCTGATTCTGAACTCTACCGGCGCGTAGCCGAACGACTGCGGGAAACCCGCTCTTGGGAGCAGCTGGAGCGTTGGTCTCTGGACCGCGAGAAGAACATCGTGCAGCTCCACGGCGCGCACGGGAGCCTCCGCTCCATGCTGCTTGCATCGCTGCTCGCCGAACGCCGGAACGGCAGAACGCTGGTGGTCACTCCCACAGACCAGGAGGCAACGCGCTTTGCCCGTGATCTGCAGACCTGCGGGGTTACGGCAGAGGTTCTCCCCTGGTGGGGGACCGTGCCGTATCGGCCCACCCCTGTGCACTCGCGTACCTTTGGTGACCGTGCGTCGGTGCTAGCTGGGTTTGCCGGGAATTCCGGTGGGGTGCTGGTGGCGTCCGAGCGGGCGGTTCTCACGCCGGTTCCTGCAGAACGCAGCTTCAGGGAGGGGGTTCTGGTCCTCCACCGCCTGCAGGAATTTGATCCGCAAGACGCTGCCCGGTCTCTGGTGGAGCTTGGGTATCAGCGGGTGAGTCGAGCCACCGTCACCGGTGAGTTTGCGCTGCGTGGTGAGGTACTGGACCTGGTGCCCCCCGGACAGGATGCCGGGGTCCGAGTGGTGTTCAACTTTGACCGCATTGAGGCAATCCGCTATCTGGACGCGGAAACGCAGGTATCTCAGGGCCTTCTGGATTCCGTTTCTGTTCCGCCCCTCCGGGAAGTGCGGTGGACCCCGGCGGACCGTGACCGCTTGAGAACCGTGATGGAGTCCCGCCCGGACTTGCAGAGACGTGCCGAGGAGATATCGGAGGAGTTGTCTTCCACGGACCACTTCACCGGGGAAGAGTGGTTCTATCCTCTTGCCGCCGAGGGTGCCGGGTCCATTGCTGCCTGGCTTGGCGGCAAAGATCTGCTGGTCCTGGTGGATCGGGAACGCCTTGAATCCGGTGCACAAGCCCTGCGGCGGGAGTACGACGCGCTGTATCGGAGGGTTCGGACCGATCTGCTGATCCCGTCGCCCGCAGACGTATTGCTCGAGTTTGACTCGCTGACCTCGGAGCGGGCCCAGCGCCTGGAGATGCTCCAGCTGCAGACAGACAGCGCCTTACACAGCGTTGACCTCGGGGCCGATCCGCCGCGCAGCTTCTTTGGCAACGTCAACTTCCTGAAGGAAGAGTTTGCCAATCAGGTGGCGGCCGGCACAGAGATTGTCCTGGTAGCTAGCAGTGAAGCCCAGGCCCACCGGCTCAGGCACCTGATACCGGACCTGGAGCTGGAGGTTCTCACCGAGGACTTTGCCGACGGCTTTGGAATACCCGAGAGCCGCCTGTTGGTTGTCCACGAGAGTGAAATCTTTGGCAGGCGGCGCCGTGCTCCGCGATCCGTGAGCAGCGCGCGCAGCGAAATGATCAGCTCCTTTGTGGACCTGAGCCCTGGCGACTACATCGTCCATCTGAACTATGGGATCGGGCGCTACCAGGGAATCCGGCGAATGCAGGTTGGAGGCAATGAGCGGGACTACGTTCATCTGGAGTTTGCCGGGGAAGAGTTCATCTACCTCCCGATTGAGCAGGTCAATCTCATCCAGCGCTACATCGGAAGTCACGGGGAAGCCCCGCGCCTGGATACTATTGGCGGCAGTTCCTGGGAGCGGCGAAAGTCGCGGGTTCGGAAGTCCGTTGAAGACCTTGCAGACAGCCTGATTGAGCTGTACAGCCGGCGCCGGCAGGCTCGCGGCTTTGCCTTTGGCCCGGACACCGAGTGGCAGCTTGAGTTTGAGGCGCGCTTCCCCTTTGAAGAGACACCGGATCAGCTGCGGTGTATTGCGGAGGTAAAGGCGGATATGGAGGCCCCGGTGCCAATGGACCGCCTGGTCTGCGGTGACGTGGGTTTTGGCAAAACGGAGGTGGCAATTCGCGCCGCCTTCAAGGCGGTTACCGCCGGGAAACAGGTTGCCTTCCTTGCACCAACCACAATTCTTGCGGAGCAGCACTTCAACACCATCAGCGACCGGGTTTCCGGATACCCGGTCAGAGTTGGGATGCTTTCCCGCTTTGTACCTCCTGCTGAGGCTCGCAAGGTGATATCCGGTGCAGCAGACGGTTCCGTTGACATCCTGGTGGGGACGCACCGAATCCTGCAGAAGGATATGAAGTTTCACGATCTGGGTCTGGTGGTGGTTGATGAAGAACAGCGATTCGGTGTGAAGGACAAGGAGCGCCTGAAGGAGCTCCGGACAACCGTTGACTACCTGACCATGACAGCAACACCGATTCCCCGGACTCTCCACATGAGCATGGTGAGCATTCGCGATATGTCCCTGCTCACCACAGCTCCCATGAACCGCAGGCCCATTGAGACTGTGATCCGGGAGTTTGACGAGGATCTTGTGGCAGAGGCTATCCGCGCGGAGGTCCGCCGGGGCGGCCAGGTCTACTACCTGCACAACCGCGTGAACTCTCTGGATCAGGTGCGGCTCTTCATCCAGCGCCTGGTGCCCGAGGCGTTTGTGGAGCAGGCCCATGGACAGATGAGCGCCAATCAGCTTGAAGACATCATGCGCCGATTCGTGGACGGCGCGGTGCAGGTCCTGGTTTCCACCACCATTGTTGAGAACGGAATCGACATCCCCAACGTGAACACCATCATCATTGACCGCGCCGATATGTACGGGATCGCGCAGCTCTACCAGCTCCGGGGGCGAGTTGGCCGCTCGGAGCGCCTGGCCTACGCTTACCTCCTGTATCCGGAGCGCGTTGCCCTCAGCGAGGCGGCAATGAAGCGCCTGCAGGTCATCAACGACTACACGGATCTCGGCAGCGGATTCAAGGTTGCGCTGAAGGACCTGGAGGTTCGCGGTGCCGGAAACCTTCTCGGCAGGGAGCAAAGCGGTGATATCATGGCCGTGGGGTTTGATCTGTACGTGAAACTGCTTGATGAGGCCATCCGCCGTCGCAAGGACGAGCGCGCCGAGGAGATACTTGAACCGTATCTGGAGCTGCAGTACGAGGGCTTCATTCCGGACGGATACGTGGACGATGTGACGGAGAAGATGGAGGTCTACAAGAAGATCGCCTCTGTTGGTGATCAGGAAGACCTGCTGGAAGTCAGCGGCCTGCTGGAGGACCGCTATGGGCCAATCCCGGAAGAGGTGCAGAGCCTTCTCTCGCTTGCGGAGATCAGGATTCTCTGTCGCCGCCTTGGACTGGCGAGCATTCGGGAGAAGCAGGGCCGAATTGAGCTGGAGTTCACCAAAGTCTCCAGCCTGCCGCTGGACCGCGTGATGACACTCATTCGGACCAGTGGCGGCACCGTGCGGCCTGATCCCCAGAAACCCAACGTGCTGCGAATGGAAGCTCCCGCAATCGGATTGCGGGAGAAGTCAGAATTTCTGCGGGACCGGCTCTCGGTTCTCGCCCCGGCCGGGTAGGCGAGCCATGGCGGGCTTGCGTGACTACATCCTCCCGGTTCCCGAGCTAAGTGCGCTCTTTGAGAAGCGCAGCTCCATCTCCGGATTTCTTTCTGACGTGGTGAACCTGATTGCCCGCAGGCTGAACGCGGATGCCTGTACCGTCTACCTTTACAATCCGCGCACGGAAGAGCTGGTGCTGCAGGCTACCCATGGATTGAACATGGAGGTCGGCCGCCGGGTTCGGTTGCGCCTGGGCGAAGGTGTTACCGGTCTGGCGCTACAGGAGCTTCGCCCCGTTCGGGAGGCCGTTGCGCGGAGTAATCCCAACTTCAAGGCTATCCCGGACCTCGGAGAAGACGAGTACGATGCCGCTCTTGCCGTTCCCATCCGGCGGGGTTTGTCCCGGATCGGTGT
The DNA here is from genome assembly GCA_964591085.1 of uncultured Spirochaetaceae bacterium. Lineage (GTDB taxonomy): Bacteria > Spirochaetota > Spirochaetia > DSM-27196 > CAZPXH01 > CAZPXH01. The sequence continues at coordinate 209,094 of CAZPXH010000001.1, forward strand.
GCTAATACTGCAGCACCGGAGCGCGGGGTACTTCACGGAGGATCACGCGCAAGCCATGCGCCTCATTGCGGGCCAGCTCGCCGCTACCCTGGAGAGCGCTGAAGCCCTGCTGGACCTCCGTGGCCGCGCCCGGCCCAAGCTCCTTGAGGATGTCAGCGAGTTCAGCGGAACCGCAATCAGCCCAGGTGCTGTGGCCGGGAGTGCCGCGGTGCTCGGGTTTGACCGCGCAATAGACGAGCCGCTTGAGTACGCGGGCGAGCCGGCCGCGCAGGCCGCTGCAGAGGCCGAAGAGGAGCGTTTCAGCCTTGCCCTGAGCCGCACCGTTCGGCAGATAGAAGAGCTCAACGTGGAGGTGGAGCGGCGGCTCTCGGATCTCGCAAGTCTGATCTTCAGCGCTCACCTGCTGATGCTTCACGATGAGGACTTTGTCGGCAGGATGCGGGAGCTGATCAGGCAGGGCCACAGCGCGGATTTCTCCGTGGTTCGAGTGGTTCGGGATTACGTCAGTCTGTTTCGCGCAAACGAGAACGCCCGGGTCCGGGAGAAAATCCAGGACATTCGCGACCTCGGTCACCGACTGCTGAGAAACCTGAAGGACTGGAAGTCCGATACCGGAGACTACGCAGGGCAGATTGCCATTGCGGAAGACCTGCTCCCCTCGGAGATGGTTCGTCTGGTGGTCCAGCACGCGGCTGGCCTGGTGCTGGTTGGCGGAAGTCCCACCGCCCACATTTCCATTCTTGCCCGCAGCTTCAACCTTCCCGTGCTTCTCTCGGATGACCGCCGCGTCCTGGGTATCCCGGAGGACACACCGGTGCTCCTGGACGCGGAGTCTGGCCTGCTGCGGCTGTTCCCCAGCCAGGAACAGCTTCAGGCGCTCCCGGATGCTCGTTCGTCAGAGGTCGGAGTGGAACGTCCGCCAACCCCGGGAAGCACCCATTGCGGGACTTCCGTGGACCTGCTTGCCAACATTAACATCGTGAATGACACGGAGGCTGCGCTGGCGCAGGGTGCATGCGGTGTTGGTCTGTACCGCAGCGAGTTTCCCTTCCTGGTACGCAACGACTTCCCAAGCGAAGACCAGCAGTACCGGATCTACCGGGACATCATGGAGCGGATGTCCGGGCGACCGGTCACAATGCGCACACTGGATGCGGGTGGAGACAAGACCGCGGATTATCTCTCCGACCAGCCGGAGACCAACCCTTTCCTTGGCTTCCGCGGCTTGCGCTTCTCCCTCGCGCACCCGGACATCTTTGACGATCAGCTCCGTGCAATGCTTCGGGCCGGGGAGGGAGAGGACCTCCACGTGATGTTTCCCATGGTGGGATCGCTCGCGGAGTTCCGGCAGGCGAGAGACGCCCTCATCCGCAATCAGACCGAGCTTGTCTCAAGTGGGCTGCCCGTTCCGGAGGCCTTGCGGATTGGGGCAATGCTTGAGGTTCCCTCCGCCCTGGAAATCGCATCAGACCTGGCTGAGGAGGCGGACTTCCTGAGCCTGGGGACCAACGATCTCATCATGTATCTGCTTGCCGTGGACCGGACCAATCAGCGGGTCTCCTTCCTGTTCCGAATGACTGATCCTGGCGTTCTTCGGCCGCTCTATCGGCTTGGTAGGGATCTCGGTCTGGCCGTTGACCGGCTGACTGTGTGTGGTGACAGCGCACGCGATCCGGCCATGCTTGTGTTCTACCTCGGAATTGGATGTCGATCCTTTTCGCTTGCACCGGAGGACATCCCCGCGGTGCGAACCCTTCTGTCGCAGCTCAGCGTAGACGCATGCCGGGAAGCAGCAGAAACCGCCCACCGTGCCTCCGACTCCGACCAGGCCGCCGCGATTCTCCTGTCCTGTTACCCGGAGGAGCCAGCAGAGTAAGCGCGGCTCTTGCCCCCTCAGGTACTGTCCGGCCTGGCGGAGGATGCCTGTGGGATCTTGACGGTAAAGGTAGTCCCGCGGCCTTCCTGGGTCTCAAAGGAGATGGTGCCCCCGAATTGCAGGGTGAGGTTTCTGGCGATTGAGAGACCGAGACCCGTCCCGCTCTTGGCGCGTGTGTCCAGCCCGTCCACCTGCACAAACTTGTCAAAGATCCTGTTTCGGAAGCTCGCAGGGATTCCGGGTCCATTGTCAACAACATCAAGCTTCCAGCTTCTGCTGGTGGCTGTCAGCCGGAGGACCACGGTCTCTCCTTCCGGAGAATGTTTGATGGCGTTGCTCGCAAGGTTGGTCACAATTTGCTGGTAGCGGCCCGGATCCACACGTGCAATGGCCCGATGGTCCGGTACCTCCACCGCAAGCAGTACGCCGTGCTTGGACGCGTAGCCCTGCAGATCGGCTTTTGCGGTCCTTGTGAGTTCCGCAAGATCATGCTCAGCAATCTCCAGCCGGAACTCGCCGGTTTCCATCTTGTCCATATCCAGCAGGTCATTGATGAGGCTGAGCAGCCGGGTTCCATTGCGCTTGGCGTTGCTGATGAGACTTGCCGGTTGCTCCGGGAGTGAGGCGCTGTACAGTCCCTCCAACAGACCCAGACTCCCGGTGATGGACGTCAACGGGGTTCGGAGCTCGTGACTGACCAGGGACAGGAATTCCTTCTGCATCCGATCCACCCGCTTGCGCTCGGTGATGTCCCGCAGAACAAGAAGAGAGTCGCTGTCCCCGCTTCTGGCTACCCGGGCCTCGTAGTCCCGCCGCTCTCCATCCACGTCCCGCTGGTACTCAAAGTACTGGGTCTCCCCGGTCTCCATCAGGCTTGCGTAATGGCGGGAGAACTGATCAAAGAGTTTTGGCCCCAGCACCGAATTGATCTGCTCACCAACCAGCTCCGGTGGGTGGGTGGAGAATCCGTAGCCGCCCGCAGTCTTGCAGTCCCGGATCTCGCCGTGGCCATCAACCAGAAACATGAAGTCCGGCAGCGCAAAGAGGAAGGCCTGATTCTGTTCCTGCAGTTTGACCAGCGCTTCATTCGCCTCACGCCACTGCATCGCAGATGCAAGCGCATCCGCTGTGATTCTGAGTGTGAGCGGAAGTACTGGAGGCCACTCCCGTGCCTGCCTGTTATCAACCCCAAGAAAGCCGCGGAAGTTGCCGGAGTATGTGACCGGCGCCCAGAGCAGTGATCGAGCGCCCCGAATCCGAAGCTCTTCCCGTTCCGCTGGTTTCAGGTCTCGAGAGTTCAGAGCATCCTGCATTACCACCGCACTGCCGCGCCGCATTCGGTCCGTAAGCTCCGGGATATCTTCTCTCCGCAATGGGGCTACGCTTGAGGGTCCTAAAGAGGGGTTTGCTGCCCAACGGTGGACTGGCTTGATGCGGGAGCGGTCCTTGGTTTCCAGGAACAGATAGGCACGGTCAGCCCTGGTTATGGTGCCAAGTCGGGCCACAATCTGCCGGACGGTATGCTCCAGCGTCTCCGGGTCCGAGCGGCCGATCATGCCTACCAGTTCCGTGGCCTCCGCGAGGATCTGGAGCGGCGGCGGCGCCTGAGCCGGAACCTGGGCGTCCGGAAGGTCCGGGAGTTCCTCAAGGTCCGCGATGGCTGCCGGTATCTGCTGAGACGGCACGGATCCGTGTTCTTGCGCGGCGCCGGGCATGTTCCTAAGGTAGCCGAATGCAGCGTGAAGCGCACCCCGGAGCGCTCTCCCGACATGGCGGAATCAGAAGCTTTGTGATCCGCGAAACAAGAATCTCTGATGCGCAGCGGAGGGCCTGGAATGAGCTCATGCCCCGCTACGCCATCCCGTTCGGACCCGGCGAGGTGAGCATTCATGACCACGTTCGTGCGGGGGCAGACCTGGTTGTGGAGATTGGTTTTGGCATGGGAGAGGCAACCGCAGCTATTGCTGCCCGCTTTCCGGATACCGACTACGTGGCAGTTGACGTACACCGCCCCGGCTTTGGCGCTCTTTTGCTCCGTCTGGAGCAGGATGGACTGCAAAACGTGCGGGTGATTCGCGGGGATGGGGTTGATGTGCTTTCCGGAATGCTTCGGCCCGCAAGCGTTGCAGGTGTTCACCTGTTCTTCCCGGACCCCTGGCCAAAAAAGCGCCATCGCAAGCGGCGCTTTCTCAACGCTTCCGGCGCCGCACTGCTGTGTCGAGTTCTGCGGCCTGGCGGATACTGCTACGCGGTTACCGACTGGGCTGACTATGCGGAGCAGATGCGGAGCGCACTACAGAACCAGCCCGGCCTACACGTGACGGAAGCGGGAGAGCGCCCCCTCCGTGAATGGCGCCCGCAGACCGCCTTTGAGCGGAAGGGCAGGACCGCAGGACGCGCAATCAGGGAGATTATTGCCGTGAAGAAGGGAGAAACAAAGTGAACGATATCGTCACGCGGATCGCGCAGATTATTGATGAACGGCCACCGATTGATCCGGAGCTCTACCAGGAGTACCGGGTGAAACGCGGACTCCGCAATGAGGACGGGACCGGAGTCCTGGTGGGCCTAACCGAGATCGGCAATGTCTACGGATATCAAACTGGACCGGACGGCCCGATTCCCGATTACGGGATCCTCCGCTACCGGGGTATTGATGTTGCGGAACTGGTGGATGGATTTGTTGCGGAGAACAGACCGGGCTATGAAGAGACCGTCTACCTCCTGCTGACCGGTGAGCTCCCGGACGCAACCGCGCTGACCGAGTTTCAGCAGACGCTTGCAGGCTACCGGGAGCTTCCAGAGGGCTTTGCGGAGAACATGATCCTCCGTGCGCCCAGCCTGGATGTGATGAACAAGCTCGGCCGCCAGGTGCTGGTGTCCTACGGCTATGACCCGGATCCGGAGACTCGGGATCTGGAGGCAACTCTCAACACTCTCCTGCGCCTGATTGCACGAATGCCGGTCATGGTTGCCTACGCCTACCAGGCGCGGCAACGCTACTTTGAGGGCGCAAGCATGCACCTCCACCGCCCGCTTCCGGGTGGTAGCAGCGCGGAGAACCTCCTGCACCTGATTCGGCCAGATTCGGCGTACACGGAGCTGGAGGCGCAGGTCCTTGATCTTGCCATGGTGCTCCACGCAGAGCATGGCGGCGGAAACAACTCAAGTTTCACCGTTCATGTTGTGACGAGTTCCGGAACTGACTGCTACAGCGCAATTGCTGCGGCCGTCGGCAGCCTCAAGGGGCGGAAGCACGGCGGCGCGAACGAGCGGGTTGTGGGAATGATGGATGACCTCTTTGCCACTCTTGGGCCGCGTGCTGAAGACGGGGAGGTCAGTGAAGGGGAGGTGGCCGACTATCTGCGGTCGCTGCTCAGGCGTGAGCGCTATGATCGGCAGGGCCTGATCTACGGAATCGGGCACGCGGTCTACACCTTGAGTGATCCTCGTGCGCGAATCCTGAAGGCCCACGCGGAGACCCTCGCTGAGGCCGAAGGACAAGCCGGGGCCTACCGGGTGTACCGCATGGTTGAGGAGCTTGCGCCGCAGCTTCTGGCTGAAGAGCGGAGCTTGCCCCGTCCGGTTGCTGCTAATGTGGACTTCTACAGCGGCTTTGTGTACCGCATGCTCGGTATACCGGATCACCTGTTCACGCCAATCTTTGCCGTTTCCCGCAGCGCCGGATGGACCGCTCACCTGCTGGAAGAGTTGCATAGCGGTGGAAGAATCATCCGCCCTGCGTACCGCCACGTGGGTGAAGAACGGCACTACACACCGCTGACCGGGCGTTAGGGTTCCCGCACTCTCACCAGACCGGGAAACTCAAAGCAAAGAAGCACGTGGGCCGGCAGCCATTGCCGTGGATGTCGACCGCGCGTCAGCCGAATTCGGCGGAAGTCAGCGGAAGTCAGCCTAACTGGCGGCTGCTTCTTCCTGAGCGGCGGAAATCACGTCCTGTGCGATCTTGCCGGAGATTGGACTGTAGTGGTTAAACTCCATCTCAAAGCCGCCGGTCCCGGAGGTGATTGATTTGAGGTCTATCGCGTAGCGGAGCATCTCCGCCTGCGGAACTTCAGCATCAATCTCTATGATTCCGCCGCCAAGGCTTTCCTGGCCCAACACCCGCGCACGCTTGGTGGACAGGTCAGACAGCACATCACCGAGATACTGCTCGTCAACGAAGACCTTCAGACTCATCACCGGCTCCAGCAGAACGGGACCGGCCTTCTCCATTGCATCGCGAAGGGCTCCACGCGCGGCCATCTTGAAGGCCATTTCGCTGGAATCCACTGCGTGCTCCTTGCCGTCGTACAGCTCAATGCCCACGTCAACTACCGGGTAGTTGGCAAGGACTCCGGACTCCATGGCCTCATGAAAGCCCTTCTCGATACCCGGGATGTACCCCTTGCTCACGGAGCCGCCCTTGATGATGTTGGCGAACTCGTAATGCTGGCCCCGCTCGATCGGGCGGACATTGATGGCAACCTCACCAAACTGCCCGTGGCCTCCGGTCTGCTTCTTGTGTCGATACGTTGCCGAGGACTTCTTGGTGATGGTTTCCCGGTAGGCAACACGGGGGACCTTTGTCTGCACGCCGATTTTCTGCTTTTCCCGGAGCTGGTCCAGGATGAGGTTGATGTGAAGTTCGCCCATTCCGGAGAAGACGTTCTCCCTGGTTTCCGGGTTGAACTCCAGGCGGAGGGTGTGGTCCTGCTCCACCATTCGGGCGAGCTGCTCGCCGATCTTGTCTTCGTCCTTTTTGCTCTCGCCGGTAATGGCAACGGAGAACACGGGCTGCGGGAGCGCAAGTGGCTTGTAGTGCACCGGGAACGCCGGGTCGTGGAAGGTGTCGTTGGTGTGCGCGCTTGCTACCTTGGTCACTACACACAGGTCACCGGCAACAACTTCTGTTTCCTCAACCAGCTTCTTGCCTACAGCGCTGTAGACCTTGGAGAACCGCTCTTTCCGGCCCTCGCCGTACTTGGTGGCCTCGCCGTCAGGGAACAGCTTGCCGGTGACAACCTTAAGAAAGCTCAGCTTGCCGCTAAACTGATCAATGGTTGTTTTGAAGATGTAGCCGCTGAAGGGCCTGGAGACGTTGATGGGGATGTGCTGCTCGCCGTGCTCGTCATCCTCGCCGATCGCAACCTCGTCCAGGCCGGCCGGTGAGGGAGCGGCGGTAACGAGGAAGTTCAGCAGGCTCTCAATGCCGGAGCCAAGCAGTCCCGCTCCGGAAAGTACCGGTACAATCCGGTTGTCCCGTAGTCCTTCCATCAAGCCCTTGCGCGCCTGGTCAATGGTGAGGTCCTCGGTCTCCAGGTATTTCTCCGTCAGTTCGTCATCTCCCAGAGCGGCGGTCTCAATCATCCGCGCGTGGTACTCGTTGGCGGTAGCCATGTACTCCTGAGGAATGTCGCCGGACTTCTCCCGTGCGCCCGACTCCGGAGTGAAGTAGGCCTTCATCTCAATCAGGTTAATGACTCCGCGGAAATCCGTACCCTCACCCATAGGGATGGTGATGGGAACCATCGGAAGCTGGAACTTGTCTTGCAAGTCCGAAATGCAGGTGGCATAGCTCGCGCGGTCTTCGTTCATTCGGTTCACAAACGCGATTCGCGGCTTGTTCCGGTTGTTCAGGCGGCGCCACAGCTTGATGGTTTCAATCTGAACGCCGGCCCGCCCGTTGATCACCACCAGGGCTGTCTCTGCCGCGCGGAAGGCGGTCACTACCTCGCCAACAAAATCCGCAGCGCCGGGCGTATCCAGGAGGTTGATCTTGTGGTCCTTCCAGCCAAGGCTGGAGAGGCTGGTGTGCACGCTGAAGCCGTGGCCGACTTCCTCTTCCATGTAGTCACTGACGGTCTTACCGGACTCTACCGTCTCTGCCTTGCCAATGACTCCGCCGCGGTACAACAGGTGTTCGGTCAATGTGGTCTTGCCGGAGCCCCCGTGTCCCACGAGGGCAACATTTCGAATAGCGTCTGACGAGATGCCCATATCCAATGCGTCTCCAGAATGTTAGTGAAGTGTTACAAGTATGGGACCGCCCCGATGGCCTGTCAATTCAGGACTTTGGGGCAAAGTAGGCAAACTCCATGGCATAGGTTCCGCGGCCCTGCGTGCTCGATCGCAGCGCTGTTGAGTAGCCAAAGAGCTTCTCAAGCGGCGCATTTGCCGTGACAACTTCAATTCCGCTCCGGCTTTCTACCGATTGTACCAGGCCACCCCGCACGGTGATTCCACTGATCACGTCTCCCATGAACTCGGTGGGAGCGCTGACATCAAGCTTCATGATGGGTTCAAGGAGCACGGGGCCAGCAGCCCGGCATGCAGTGTCGAAGGCGCCTGCGGCCGCGGCCTCGTATGCAAACTCCGTGTCTGTCGCCTCGTTGTGTCTGGCAGCGGTGAGGCCCACCTCCACATCTATGGCCGGGTATCCCAGAACGATTCCGGAGAGGAATCCACCTTCAATTCCGCGCTTAACCGCCTCCCGCAGTTCCGCTGGCAGACTGCCTTCGGGGAGATCGTCTGTGAAAGTGTTGCCCGTGCCTCGCTCGCGGGGAGAGACGGAGATGGTGATGTCCGCTGTGTTGTCCCTGCCAGCGATCTGCCTGCTGAAGCGTTCCTGGTGCGTGGCGGATCCCGAGATGCTTTCACGGTACGTGACCCGGGGCTTTCCAACTCGCGCGCTAACACGGAAGTCATCAATGATGCGCGTCACCAGCACATCAATGTGGAGCTCTCCCATCCCACTGACCAGGAGTTCTCCGGTGTCCGCGCTCTCCCGGCTGATGAAGGTGGGATCTTCCCGGGAGAGAATCTCAAGCACCTCCTTGAGGCGATCCCTCTCGCTCAGGGTCTTGGGCTCAATGGATACGCTGATGACGGGCTCGGGGAAGACCGGGCGTTCCAGAAGAACCGGCATTCCTTCACTCCCCAGGGTGTCCCCGGTCTGCGCCAGCTTCAGACCAACCGCCACGCAGATGTCACCGGCCTCCACCCGGTCGAGGGCCTCATAGCGGTTGGCGTAGGCGCGCATCAGTCGGTTGATTCGTTCCCGCTTGCCCTTGGTGATGTTGAACACCGCCTTCCCGGCGTCCAGGCCCCCGGAATAGACCCGAATGTAGGAGAGGAGGCCCGCCTCCCTGTCGTGCGCAATCTTGAACACAAGCGCAAGGGGATGGCCGTCAGCAGACCGCTCGGTCTCCACCCGGCTTTGCTTCTTTGCGTGGGTGCCGGGCACCGGCGGTAGCTCCTCCGGTGCGGGCAGATAGCGGATAACCGCGTCCAGGAGGGGCTGCACCCCGATGTTCTTCAGGCTGGCTCCGCAGAGAATCGGCGTTGCGATTCGCCCAAGACAGATTTTTCGGATCACCGGAATCAGGTCATCCGGACCGAGTTCCGCGCCCTCTAGCGCGCGCTCCATCAGGCCGTCATCGTGCTGGGTCAGCACGTCCGTGAGGGTCTCTCGCGCAGCCGCTGCGGCGTCCTGCATTTCCTCCGGAATGGAATTGCGCGTGAATTCCTTGCCTTGTGCATCGGCGTTCCAGGTAAGGAACTCCATGGAAAGCAGATCGATGATTCCGCGAAACCCCGACTCTGCTCCCACCGGAATCTGCAGGGGGAGCGGGTCGGCACCGAGCTTCCGGCGCATCTGCTCCAGAACATCCGCGAAGTCCGCCCCAATGCGGTCCATCTTGTTGATGTAGGCAATGCGGGGAACTTCATAGCGATCCGCCTGATGCCAGACTGTCTCGCTCTGGGGTTCCACGCCGCCCACCGCCGCAAAGATTGCTATTGCACCGTCTAGTACGCGGAGACTCCGCTCCACTTCCGCAGTGAAGTCAACGTGGCCCGGAGTATCGATGATGTTCACCTGGTGCCCGGCCCAGGTGCAGGTGGTTGCGGCGCTCTGAATGGTGATCCCGCGGTTCTGCTCCTGGGTCATCCAGTCCATGGTGGCCTGGCCGTCATCCACCTCGCCGATGCGGTGGCTACGCCCGCTGTAGTAGAGAATCCGTTCTGTAGTTGTGGTCTTGCCCGCATCAATGTGGGCCATTATCCCGATGTTTCGAATGCCCATGAATTGCCGCCAAGCCTAACACGGAGCCGCGCCGAACGTTGACACACCCAAAGGCCGCTGGTAGCTTCCCGCCGTCCCCCGGGCGGTTAGCTCAGCTGGTAGAGCGTCTGGTTTACACCCAGAATGTCAGCGGTTCGAGTCCGTTACCGCCCATTATCGCCCGATCGTGCGCTGACCCATGGGTTCCGGAAAGTGAACTTCTCCTGCAGCCCCGTCGGATAGCATTCGCAACCGCACCTTCCTGTTTCTCCACAACGTGCCAGCGCGCGATCGGTCTTCCAAGGTTGCAGCAGGTTGTCCCGATGGGTGATAGAGAACCATGGCAATTGCTGTGGGATGGGCCAACGGTTCTCCAGGCTTCCGCGCTGCTACTCGCAGTTTTCCGTGGGTTCCCACGCAAAGAACCGGTACGGAATCTGATTACCGTCCGCGGGTACCACCCACAGGCCGAGGTCTGATTGGGAGCCGAGCAGGACGGTAATCGTTTCATTTGCGGTGTCTACGCTAAGCGTTGTTCTCGGCGTGATGATTCCGGCCAGCTGCCTGGAGTGTGAGATTCAGGAGGCCTGCCTGCGCTTGTAGTTGCGGAGCAGGACTACCCCAATGATTGGAAGCATCGCGTTGACCCCAATTCCAACGATGAGAAGGTTTGTACCACCAGCTATCCAGCACTCCCTGTTCCACGAGCGTCAGGACGGACCAGACCCCCACCGGGATGTTGACCACAAGGCTGACCACAAGGCCGGGGTTGGAGACCTTCCGGGCTCTCAGGGCCAGGGCGATGTGAGCCACGCCGGCGAACACTGAGAAGTTCGGCGTCCACAGCCCGAAGTTTACGTCCACCAGCGCCAGCAACGCACAGGCTGGGAGCGCAATCCAGATCAGCCCGATGTTGATGGCAAAGATGAAGCTCTCATCCACCGGGCCTTCATCCGTTCCAGGCTTGAAGATGTGGCGGTTGAAGAAAGCGCCAAAGCCACCAGGGAAGACGTATTCCTCGCCCTGATGCAGCATGTACAGGGGTGTTTGCAGGAGCAGCACAAAGATCAGGAACTCTGACTGCCGTACAAACGCAAAAAGCATGACAAGCAGAAAGCCCGCTGCGATCAGGCCTGCCTTGGCCCAATCGCGCCTCAACCAGCGCAGATACTCGTTCACTGTCATCTGCGCCTACCTCCATGTCCACGGTACACCTGCCCGTGGTTGGTCTGGAACAGACGCTGAATGCCGTGCCGGACTGTTGGCTCTGAAAACCCCTTAGACTGGGTCTACACTCAATCTGAGCGGTATCAGGCCGCTGCAGGAGGAACAATGATTCGTTTTGCTCGGAGAACGGCGCCCGTCATCGTGGTGCTTGTGCTCGCATCCTGTGGACTCTTCCCGGGTGCGGATGAGGGAATAGATCTCACCGGACTCACTCCGGAGATCCCCGGCGTCATTGCCAGGGGAGGTGCGCCGGCCCCTGGTGGGCAACCCGCACAGTCCTTGGGCCGAATGGCAAGCGTCAGCGATCAGGAGCTCCTGGATGAGCTCTCCAGCGTCTACCATCCAGTATGGAACCAGTACAACGTAATCGGGGTTGAAGCCATCCGCTTTGTGGACGAGATCCTCGCCGGAATTGAAGAGAACATCTTTGGAGCACCCCTGCTGCGCCGACGCGCCGAGTCCGGTGAAACAATTGTTTTTGAGTACTCTGAAAGCGGTGGGCAGCCCGCGGTGATCCGCGTTGCATTCACCGAGAGTACCAACACCTGGGTCATCGAACAGTGGCGAACGGACACGGTCACGGATCCGGGAACGCCGGTTCTGGTAAAGAACCTCCACGTCAATCTGGTCCAGGGCCCCGAAGGTGACAGCGGAACCATCACGGTACGCGACCTGAGCATGCCGGAGTCCATCCGAACAACCTTTGCTGTGGACTTCAGCCGTGATTCCGCTGGAAACGCAGGCATCACCCTCCGTGGCGATCAGCTTGACTATGACGACCCTGAAGATCCGGACGATGACCGGAACATCCCGGGGAGAATCTGGCTGGAAGCCTCAGAGGCGGAGGACCGCTTTGTGGTAGCTGGAAACATTTCCTACCGCCAGGTTGACCCCCCGGACACGTGGGAATTCCGGGACCAGTACATTGCAGTGCTCAACGGAGGGGTCATTCCGGAGTCTCTGATTCCTGCAAACTACCTGTACCGTGCTGTGGTGAATACGGAGACGGACAACGCGAGCATAGAGCTTGCCCTTGCTCCTGCGGACTACGCTGCCACGGACGTCTTTGCCGAGCTGAGCGTCGGCGAGGTTTACCGGGAAGCAATCGGGAACTGGGTCCTCTCAACCGAGGGTGGTGATCCTGACCTGGTTGCAGCCTTGAACGCAGAGCTTTCGCTGGACCCGCCACTCAGCGGGACCAGCACCGTTGCGGAAGTCTTTGCCGCGCTTGAGCAGCTTGCAGCCGCGGATCCGGATAATGCAGAGCTTGCCGGTGTGCTCTTTGCGGTCAAGCTGACCAACCCGGCCTATCTGGAACCCACGGTGGTGGATGGAGAACCCAGCGGTCGGCTCGTGTCAACCGCCGGAATGGGGGCCGAATCGCTTCCTGAGTGGGCGGACGAGGTTGTGCCTCCTGCGGAACTCCTCCCGCCGACTCCGGCCTTCCTCAACGGGAGCGAGTTCTCTGTGGCAATGCCTTCGGACGAGGCCGCGCCAGTACAGGACTGAGATCAGCTGTCCGTCGGTCTGGTCACGCGAGGCGGAGCGAGCCAACCGACGGGCGGCAATCTGCACGCAAACGTGCGATAATTACACTGTGCAGATTCCGCCGCTCACGTTTTCCACGGTTCATGACACTGTACAGCTCCGGACGGATCTGACAGAGTCCGTGGCGGCGGTCCGATCTGCAATTACGGGATGTACAACCGCTGAGCTGGACTTCCGCCCTGCGGTGCCGGAGGACGCCTGGACCATTGGAGAGCATCTGGCACACCTCGCAGATAACGAGGCACGACTGCTGGTGCGAATGCGAGCGGCCCTCGGGGAACGTCCGGACCGGACCTATAGCCCGGTACTCGGGGGAGCGCGCGTCCAGGAAAGCCCAGCGGTCTATGCGTACGCGTACATTCCGGCCAAACTCTCGCTGATACTTCTGCAGGCTACAAGATCCTTTGTCCTCGCCTCACTGGAGGGCCTTTCGGACTCGGTGCTGGACGGGTTTGCCATTGACTATCCGGACTTTCCCGGCACCGGACCGGACGGACGAATGACGGTGCGGCACGTGCTCAGCGTGATGGCGCAGCACACCCGCCACCACATCCTCTACATCCAGCGGAATCGGCAGGCATTTGCGGCTGGAGCCGGCGGGTGAGACTGAGCGCGCGGACAACAGTTGCCGCCGTCCTTGTCATTGTGGGTCCGGCGCTTTCCGCACAGGAAGCACCGCGGGAGATTCGCTGGGCGATCGTGGACGGATTCCAGCCAATGACTTTCATAAACGAGGCCGGTGAGCCGGATGGATTTCTGTACCAGCTGTACTCACGTCTGCTCCAGGATTCCAGCTTCTCCTATGAGCTTGTCGTTGCGCCATTCTCCGAAATCTACGCCGGGCTGCTATCCGGCACCGTGGACCTCTTTGTGCCGCTCCAGCGAAACGCCGAGCGTGAAGACCTTTTCTACTGGCCCGACCAGGTGGCTCTCAACGGTTGGGGTCAGCTCTTTGTCCGGGCCGGGCAGACCGTTCTGACCGTGGAGGACTTGCGCGGGCAACGAATCGGGATCATCAGGAACGAGGCGCAGGGCTCCGCCTTTCTGGATCTGATGGACGGCCTGGGTATCTCCGTGGTGCCGGTGGTCTTTGCCGAATTCCTGGAGCTCCTGGACGCCGTGACGTCAGGCGACGTTGCCGGGGGCGTTGCCTTCAGTACCCTGGTCGTGGGCAATCCACAGATTCGCCCGACCGCTGTTGTCTTTGCGCCCGCACCCGCCTACGCCACAACTGCGCTCACAAATGAGGTGATGATCCCCGTGGTTAATGAACTCAGTGCAGCGCTGGGGGAACTGATGAGCAATCCGGACTCCTGGTACTGGGAACTGCGGGAGCAGTGGTTGCAATCACAACCGGTGCAGGTTCGGACCGTTCCGCGCTGGCTGTTCGGGCTCCTGTTGGTTGGGCTCATTGTGACAAGTGCTCTGGCCGCTCTGACAATCGTGCTGCGGCTGGAACTGCTCCGGCGGAGTCGTGCGCTTGCGGAGCTCAACCGCACCCTGGAGCAGCGGATTCAGGAGCGCACGGAGAAGCTCAACCAGACCGTTGCCACAATTTGGCGCAGCGAACGTGTTGCACTGACCTCCCGCCTGGTTGCCGGCATTGCACACCAGATCAACACCCCAATCGGTATCTCCCTTACCGCCCTGACCTTTGGCCGCTCCCAGTTGGAGCTGGTGAACGTGCCGCAGGAGGGCGGTGAGAACAGCGTTCTGGAGGGCGTCAGCGAGTCAATGCAGCTGGTAGAGGCAAATATCCGCCGTGCGGCGGAGCTGGTTACCCGATTCAGAAGTATCTCCAGTTCTCACGTGGGTGGACGGGAGGAGCTGGTCAATCTTGGGGAACTGGTGGGTAACACCGTTTTCACAATGGATGCAGCGTTCCAGGAGGCCGGGCACCGGGTTCGGTTCCGCGCTCCAGACAAGAATGTGTGGACCTGGCCCATGAGTATCAGTGAGATCCTGATGAACCTGATGGTCAATTCGCTGGATCATGCCTTTCCGGATGATTTCCGGGGCCACGCCGAGATAACCGTATCCGCAGATGCGAGCACTGTGAGCATCGTTTACCAGGACGACGGTAGCGGTATGGCTCTGGACGTTGCCGAGCACGCGCGTGATCCGTTCTTCACCACCGATCGGACGGGAAGGCACGCTGGCCTGGGTTTGAACATCGTCCAGAATCTGGTGGAGGAATCACTGCACGGAGAAATTGAACTGAAGACCGCACCCGGCGAGGGGGTTGAGGTGCGGATTCGGTTTCCCGTTCGTACTGGAAGCTGACTACTCGGCCGTTGGATAGACCGAGGTCTCGGGAGTGTTGTCCGGCCTACGGGTACCGGTGCCAACCCACAGGCGAGTGCGTCCCTGATCCTGCTGTTTCCACAGCAAGCCCTTCCGGGCGTAGTAGCTCACAACCGCACTAATGATGTCCGCGGGGATTTCTGGGAGGGCGGTGGAAAGCTCCTTCAGTGTCACTCCCTGGTGAACCGCAACGTAGGGGAAGACGTCCCGGAAGGCAGCGGAGATCAGGCTGCTCCGCCGGAGACTCTGTTCCAGCTGAGCAAGCTTCCGCCGGTACCGGTTGAGATCGCGTTCTGCAAGATCGTCCGTGCCTTCTGACCCAGTAGTGAGCAGATCTTCCACAACTGACAGTAACAGTATCCGACCGACACGCTCGCGGCAAGGAATCCCGAGATCGCAAAAATTTCCAGCTTTCTCCCCAGCATCCGTACAGATGCCCGCTGGTGTTGCGGTAGCCTACTTCAGCGGTTTCAGGACAAGGCTGAGGTACTGCATCCGTCCGCTGGCAAAAGACTCGAAGCGTTCGCTTCCCTCCATGCCCGCAAACTCGCTGAACGCTCTAATGAAGACCTTGGGAACGCGTGAGCGCATGAGCTGAACCTTCCGGTCATTATCTGCCTGGAGCGCGCAAACTACGTTATCCGAGATCCGCAATTCCCGAATGACTTCAAATCCGGCCCGGCGGAGCAGATCCATCATTCGGGGAACGTCTTCCGCCCAGCGCATGTCGGTGAGGCAGAACAGCCCGTCCGGTCGCAGCACCCGCTTGACCTCGGCAAAGAAGCGGTCCTGGTGCGGATACGCACGTGACGCCTCCACGTTCACAACCCGGTCCACGCTGCTGTCCGGTAGCGGAAGGTTCTCCGCATCGCCCTGAACAAACCTGAGGTTGCGAACCTTCCGGTACACGCGGTTGCAGTAGCGGATGCTACGCTTGGAGAGATCCAGACCAATGTAGCTCCTGGGATTCAGGTAGCGGGAGATGTAGGACGCACCGCCACCTCGGCCACTGCTTACTTCCAGTACGTCCTTGCCCTCAATCTGCGCGTCCGCAACCGCGGTGTGATACAGCTGAGCACCGTATCGCTCCGCGCGATCTTCCGGCTTCAGCTTGATCATCTCCGGGTTTCCATCCAGCGGAGCGTACCCGTAGTTCATGAAGCGGAGGTTCTTGCTTCCCGGGTCCCAAATCAGGATGAGGTTGTGCCACAGTTGCCACAGGGGGATGCGGACGGATTTGGGAAGATCCACGTACTTTTCAACGATCTTCTCCATGATCCGCTGTGCCAGGGCATCTTCCCGACTGTCATAATTGCTTGAGTAGGCGCGTCCTTGTTGATCCACGGGCGATGGTTATAGACCGGGGGCGCAGGAAACCTCAAGCTGCACGGTTTTTCAATTCGGGACCGGTGGATTTGCTGCGCTGTTGAGTTTTTTGGCACCATCAACGGACAGATGTGCTGGAGGCGCGCTACATGAAGATTGGTACCCGGATCGTGTTGCTGGTTGGCCTGGCCAGCATCCTGCTGGCACTGGCCAGCTTTGCAAGCTTTTTGTTCACCAGAGATATTCTCACCGACAGCGTGCTTGAGCGGCTGGTCAGCACAGGCAACGGAGAGATCTTCAAAATCAAGGAATACCTGACCGGGCAGGAGCAGAACCTGCGCTCCATCGCAGGCTCTCCACTTACTGCCAACGCTGTGCGCGAGTTTCAGGATGCCTTTGAAGCAGCCCGGGAAGAAGCCGACCGCCTTGGTGTTCCGGACGGACCTGCGCTCCGTGCAGAACTCAGTGCCTGGTATGAGGCTGAGTTTGCGCCACGAGTTATCGGCGGACTTGACCGGCGCGTGGAGTCTGCGCTGCCTGCCACCGGACCGGGGCTTGTGCTGCAGTCACGCTACCTCAGCGGAAACCCCAACCCCGTGGGTAGCAAGGACCTCCTTCCAGACTCAGGCGCTGGCCTTAGCTATGACCGCATCCACGCAACCTATCACCAGTACTTCCGCCAGCTTCAGCAGGAGTACGGCCTGTACGATCTGTTTCTGGTCAACGCCGCCAACGGGGCAATCATCTACTCGGTCTTCAAGGAGATTGATTTCGCAACCAGCCTGCGCTTTGGTCCACAGCGGGGCTCCAGCATTGCCACGGTGTATGAGCAGCTCACGCGTCGGGAAGAGGACGCCATCGTTTTCCGGGATTACGTCCCCTATGAGCCAAGCTATCTCGTGCCGGCAGCTTTCATGGGGACCTGGGTGCCGGGTACGGATGCGCTGCTGATCGTGCAGTTTCCCGTTGAGGACTTCAACCGACTCATGAGCTTTGGGGGTGCCTGGGGGGAAAATGGCCTGGGACAGACCGGAGAGGCATTCCTGATTGGACAGGACCGGCGCTTCCGGAGTGACCCCCGGGCATACCTGGAACAAGACGAACAGGGTATCCAGCAGATCCTGGCTGGTGCCGCCGAGGGTGACCCGGTGGAGCGGGCAATCGCAAGCGGAACCCTCATTGGCGGGATTACCGCCATCAGCGAAGAACTCTATGAGATGGCGGAAGCACTACCCCGTGGAACCAGCCAGAGCGTTCGCATCCCTGAAGCGGAGCTGTTTGGCAAGCGGGTCGTGATGAGCCTGCGTCCCTTCCCCGTCTACGGACACCTCTACACCGCGGTGACCGCAGTGGATCGTGATGAGGCCCTGGCGGATGTACGAACAACCGGTATCCGGAGCCTGGTTTCCTCCGGCGTTGCACTGGGGGTGCTCCTGCTCTTTGGGATCCTGCTTGCGCGGAGCGTTACCAGCCGCTTACGCGTGGCAACGCTGGCATTCGCAGAGATTGCGGAGGGGAGCGGTGATCTCACCCAGCGGATCAATATTCAGAGCCGGGACGAAGTAGGGCAGCTTGCTGCCGGCTTCAATTCCTTTGCACAGGAGCTGAACCGGCTGATTGGTGGGGCCAAGCATCATGTCCAGCGGAGTGACGCACTAAGCGCCGACCTGTCTTCCAACTCGGAGGAGTCATCGTCGGCGGCGGAAGAGATTGCCGCAAACGCCACCAGCGCCACCCGCCAGGTAGACGAGCTGCAGACTGCGGTCAGTGAGGGAAGCAGCGCAATTGAGGAGATAACGGCGCAGGTGGTGTCTTTGACTCAACAGATTGAGAAGCAACGGGATGCAGCGGAGCACGCCGCGAGTGCACTGACATCGCTTCGCGCAGATATTCAGGCTGCTGCCGGCGAAGGCCGTGAACGGGTGGGAGACAGCCGCCTGCTTGCCGAGCAAACCACAGAAGGTCGGAGCCAGGTTGAGCGCGCGCGGGGCGCAATGAAGCGCGTGGGCGGTTCGGTGGACACCTTGACCGAGTTTGTGGAAGTCATTGAGCGCATTGCGGAGAATACCAACCTCCTTGCGCTCAACGCGGAGATTGAGGCAGCCCACGCCGGAGATGCGGGACGGGGATTCAGTGTTGTTGCCGCCGAGATCCGCACCCTTGCCGCATCTGCAGCGGAGAATGCCTCAGCAATCCGCACAGATCTTGAAGCGATTGTTCACAGCGTTCAGGAATCCAGAAGCGCTTCCGTTGCAGTTGAGCACAGCTTCCAGCAGATATCCGGCTCCGTTGGCCTTGTGACGGAAAGTTTTGAGCGCATCGGGCAGCGATTGGAAGCGATGGATCGGGAAGCTGATGATATTGATCGGGCAACCTCAGAGCTTTCCACACTATCAACGGAGGTTGCCGCCGGAAGCAGGGAAATGGCTACCGGCGCTGACATCATCACAAGCGCAATCCGACGGATTCAGCAGGCCAGCGACATTGCCGGTCAGGCCATTGCCGAGATTGCCGCGGGGACCGCTCAGCTCTCAGAGGCGGCGGTGCAGGTTCGAGACCTTGGAGCGGAGAGCCGGGAGGCGGTCTCAGAGCTTGCTTCCGATCTTTCCCGCTTCCGAACCAGCGAGTGATACAGAGCTCCCAAAGACCTGGATTTGACAGCGCGTCCGCCAGACCGTAGCGTCCGCAGCCATGCACCAGTGGACGGATCTTTCCTCACTTTCCCTGCTTTCCCACGCTCACAGCAGCGCACACGCCGCCGAGTGGATGGCGGGTGAGCTTTCGGACGCGCTTGCGCAGCAGGACCTGGCCTCCCGGTGGAACGCCGCCGGGCAGCGTTCCGGATGGATCCGGCGCGGCAACGCACTGGTAGCCTGGAATCTTCCAGATGACGTCTTTCCGCAAGGCCTTCCGATTCTTGCTGCGCATCTGGACAGTCCGGGCTTTCAGTTGAAGCCCGAGGGGGTCGAACGGGGAGATGGTTTCCTCCGCGTTCCTGTGGAGGTCTACGGCGGCCCGATCTATCCCACCTGGCTTGACCGGCCGCTGGGGCTCGCCGGTCTGATCCTGCAGAAGGATGGGTCCCGGAAGCTCTTCAGCACCGGAGAGGCGGTAGGGATCTTCCCCAACCCTCCGATTCACCTGATGCGGGAGCTGAACAAGGATCTCAGTTACAATCCGCATGATCAGCTGCGATTTGCAGTGCCAGAACCCAGTGACAATGCTGATGCGGCCAGGAGTTTTCTTTCGCTGATTTCCCGGTGGACGGGCATCGATCCCGGCTCAATCGCCTCACTGCACTTGGGAGTGTTTGATTCCCAGGATCCGGTGAGCATCGGTCCCCTGGTGAACAGTCCCAAGCTGGACAACCTCAGCGGTTGCGCATCCGTACTCGCGGGTCTCCAGATTGCAGTGGAGGAGGGACTTCCCGTGGTCTGCGTACTCTATGACCACGAGGAAATCGGCAGCCGGACGGCAAGCGGTGCGCTTTCCCCGCTGCTCCCGCTGGTACTGGAGCGCCTGAGTCTTGCGTTCGGCGGAGATCGTTGGGACCACCTGCTGAGGCTGGAGCAGAGCCTGGTGGTCTCTGTAGATGCGGCCCACGCTTACAATCCCTCATTCGGAGACAGGTACGACAGCGTCTACACCCCGCGAATCGGCGCAGGACCGGCACTGAAGACCAGCGCATCCCGGCGCTATGCAACAGAGGCAGCGGGGGAGCAGGAGGTGCGCGCAGCGGCCGAGCGCGCATCCGTGTCTCTTCAGCTTCTGAACAACAGGGCAGATATCCAGGCTGGCTCAACAATTGGGCCGCTCACCGCGTCCACGACGGGACTGGAAACCGTGGACATCGGGATTCCGCTCATCGCCATGCACTCGGTACGTGAGACCGCACACCGTGATGATCACCGGGCAATGTGCTCGCTCCTCAGCGAACTGGTCCGAGGTTTCCGGCGGAGCTAGCGAATGCCGCTCAGAACGGTCCGTATCCGATTGCGGTTGCCAGCCATAAAAAGCCAACGGTAAGCAGAAAGACCTGCGCCTGAAGACTGATGGTGAAGCGCATCCATTTGGGGTAGCTCACGATTGTCAGACCCAGTGCAATCATCAGAAGTGGATTGCTTGGGTACATGACGTTGCTGAATCCATCGCCAAAACTGAACGCGAGGACAGCAGTCTGCCGCGTCACTCCAACCAGGTCGGCAAGTGGAGCGAGGACGGGCATCATCAGGAAACCCTTAGCTGACGCACTGCCAACGAAGAAGTTCATGATCAGTGTCAGGCCGTACAGCATGAGGGCAGCGCCAAACGGCGGAACGCCAGCAATGCGCTCGGCGGCGGAGTGGAGAATTGAATCTGTTATCAGCCCCTGGTCAACGATGTAGCGGACCGAGGTAGCCATGCTTACCAGGAGTATCGCCGGGAGCATGAGCAGCGCGCCCTTGAGAAAGACCCGGCGGCGCTGCGAGGGCGTCATTCCCGCAAGACCGGAGCCGACAAGGCCACCAATCAGGAAGAGCAGCGCCATTACGGGGAATGCAAGGTCGGTGATGCTGGGAATCCGTGAGGTGACCAGCACAAAGCTGAAGGCAAGCACTATCGCAATACCAAACGCCCGGTAGCCGCGCTTCTCCGCGTCCGTGGCAGACCTGGCAAAGTCGTCCGCATTTGCTTCCACGTCCTGTCCGGATACCAGCGAGCGGGACGGGTCTGCCTCAACCCGCATGGCGTATCGCCTGACGTGGATCAGAACCAGCACGTAAATCAGACCCAGAAACAACAATCGCAACCAGGAGCCACTGAACAGCGGAAGCTCCGCAATGCGCTGGGCAACTCCTACGGTAAACGGATTGAACACTCCAGAGGCAAAGCCAAAGGCCAGGGGGAGCAGACTCATCCCGAGCCCGGTGACGCTGTCCCAGCCCAGAGCGCGCGCCAAGGGCACTACCAGGACAACCATGGGAACCAGTGCCTCGTAGATTCCCAGTAGAGCGGCCGCGAGCATGAACGCCGCCACAAGCACTGCCATCAGCACGTAGCGCCGTTCGCGGAAGCGGTGTACCAGCTCAGAGAGCAGTGCCCGAAGGACTCCGGCCTGCTCCAGCAGGGAAAACGCACCGCCGACCAGCAGTAGGAACAGGATGATGGTTATGAGCACAATGTTGCCCGGCGCGAACAGCACTTCCACCGGGGCCGTGAGCCATCGCCAAGCCGGATAGTCGGGGCGGGCAACCTCTGTGTAGGTGCCAGGGACCACCCGAGCTACACCATCGGTAATCAACCTGTCGTAGGTCCCGGCGGGGACCACGCGGGTGAGAACCCCGCTGAAGATCATCAGGGCGAGGATGATCAGGAAAGCCATGATGAATGACCGCTTCCCGATCTTCAGGCTGTAACCGGAGTCCTGTGCGTTGCTCATGCTGTTCCCCCTGTCGGTGTGCCGGATAGATAGGACCGGAAGAACCGGTAGAGTTTTGGTAGCTCTGAGATAGGGAAGCGCTCGTTGGTGGCGTGCATTCGAGCGGTCTCACTCAGGCTGACCTTCACCGGCATGATCCGGTAGATGGCCGGACAGAGCCTGGCGTAGTGCTTGGAGTCCGTGCTTCCGGTTGTGATGTAAGGACAGAGAAAGGCTTCCGGCCATTCCTGGGAGATGCAGGTTCGGATCAGCTCCAGACGCTCGTCTGCAGGCGCGGCGGGAATAGGATCGTTCGCCATGGAATCCTCCAGGATTCGGACTTCAAGCGAATCTGCCGCCCCATAGCGCCGGAGCGCCCGAGAGGAAAGAGAGCGGATCCGCGCCACTTCTTGTTCCACGCTGTCGCCGGGAAGCAGGCGGCTGTTGACCACCGCGCGTGCGCGCTGCGGAAGCACGTTTGGTGCCGCCGATCCGGCAAGCATGGTGACCGCTTGCGTGCTCTGCACCAGTGGCCGCGCCGGTCCCGCACCGGCGAGGACCCGCCGCAGCACCGGACGCAACAGACGCCGGAAGCGAAGGACGGCTCGCATCGGGCCGCGTGTCTTGGTGGAGAGAGCCTGAAGCATCGCCTCAATTGTGTCGGGCATACGAGTAGGTCTGGGGTGGACCTCAATGAACCGAATCACTTCAGCAAGGAGGCCGGCGGCAGAGTGACCCGGCGGGTTCATGGAATGTCCGCCCGGCGCCGAGATCACAATTTCGGTGTCCACGTATCCCTTCTCGGCAAGGCCGACAAGGGCTGCAGGCCCGGTGATTCCGGGGAAGGCATTGGTGGCAATGACCGCACCTTCATCCAGAAAACTGTGAAACCGAACACCCTCCTCCCACAGTGCCTGGGATATTCGGGCCGCGCCACGCTCACCGCCGGTTTCCTCATCTCCGCCAATGGCAAGGACAAACGGACGGTCAATGGAGACGCCCTCGGATATGAGGTCGTTCGCGGCGGCAAGCAGGCAGACAAGCATTCCTTTCATGTCCATAGCGCCGCGGCCCCACACAAAGCCCGCTGCCTGATTGCCGCTGAAGGGGGGATGGTCCCAGTCGGCTTCCGTTCCGGGCTCAACGGGAACCACATCGTAGTGGCTGCCGACCCCGCGGGGCTCCAGCGTAGGATCCGCGGTTGCGTTCCAGCGGAAAGTCCAGGCTCGCCCACCGATGTCGCGGGACTCGGCCCCGGTAAAAAGCGCCGGAAAGCGCTCCTGCATCAGTGCCACTGCCGCGCGAAACGTCTCGGGGTCCTCATCTTCGTGGTTCGGGTAGGAGACGGAGCGGACCTGGACGAATTTGCTGAGGAGGTCGGCAAGCTGTGAACCGGAGCGCATCGGTAAAGTATAGGAAGCAGCGCGGTCTGCCACAATTGCGATGCTGAGCGGGGCGTGGTATAGGGCTGGCATGTCCCTGTCGCTCCATGTCCGTGGTGACGGTCGGCACGTTCTGCAGCCGTCCAAGATTGTCTGCGTTGGGTTGAACTACCGGGATCACGTTGCAGAAAACGTGGTTCCTGGCGGGAAAGAAGTTCGGGAGATCCCGACAGAACCCGTGCTGTTTCCCAAGACTCCCAACGTTCTTATTGGCCCCGGGCAACCGATTCAAATCCCGGCGATTCTTTCCCGCTACAGCTTTGCCGATCCGCGCACGGATCACGAGGCTGAACTTGCGGTGGTGATTGGCCGGGAGGCCCGCAACCTGAAGGTGGAAGAAGCGTTGCAGGCAGTTGCATTCTACACAGCGTTCAACGACGTGACGCAGCGCAACATTCAGAAGGGCGACGCTTCCGGATGGTGGCGAGGCAAGAGTTTTGACACCTTCGGGCCCATCGGTCCTGAACTCGTGCCGGCGGACCAGATTCCTGATCCCCAAACACTGGAGATCCGCTGTCGCGTGAATGGGGAGCTTCGTCAGGAAGGGAACACCGCCCAGATGATTTTCAGCGTTGCAGAGATCCTCGCCTTTGCCTCCGCCAACTTCACTCTCTACCCCGGAGATATTGTTGCTACCGGAACTCCCGCCGGGGTCAGCCCGATTGGAGCCGGGGACACCGTTGAAGTGGAGATTGGTGGCATTGGGATCCTTGCCAACCCGGTAGCGGATGAGCGACCTGCAACCTGATCTGGGTTTCCTGGGACTCCCGGGATTCACTATTCACCCGTCCATCGGACACTTTGACTTTGAAACGGCATCCCGCCGCCTGCTGGTCATCGGTCCGATGGGTTCCGGCAAGACCGAGTACGCCGCCCGGATCTGGCGTGACGCCCGCGTTGCCCGCACCAAATCGGGGCAGCTTGCACGCCGCACCCGGACCGGCCCGGCAGATCGCCGGAACGTGATATTTGTGCGGTCCATCCTGGACCGGGAGCGCTTTCCGGAGTACCCGGATGACGCGCTGGCCTACCGTGGCGGATACGAGCGGATCGGGGACTCGCTTCTGGTCATCTCGGATTCCTTTGACCTGGAGCAGGCCATTGCGGATCACCCGCAGGTGGGCACCTGGGTGGTGGATGAGGCGAGCTTCTACGATGAGCGCGTTGCCTACGTGATCTCCCGGGAAAGCGAGCGCAGCGGCCT
Organism: uncultured Spirochaetaceae bacterium; assembly: GCA_964591085.1. Classification (GTDB taxonomy): domain Bacteria; phylum Spirochaetota; class Spirochaetia; order DSM-27196; family CAZPXH01; genus CAZPXH01. The sequence goes on from CAZPXH010000001.1 coordinate 233,484, forward strand.
GGTGTTTGTCCTGCCAACGCTGATCCTGAACTTCCGCAAAGAGGTATTTAACCCAACCGCACGCCTGCTCCTGGAGTGCGCTACTGATGTGTTGCCCCTGACCGCCTACTGTGAGCATCCGGACTGCCTGGAGAACAGCCTGTACACCTGGCGCTACTACACCGTGGACGGGGTTGAGTGTCCTGCTCTCTACTTTGACCCGCTGATCATCGCGGGCGGTGACCGGGAAAAGCACGATGCACGTGATCCGGACTATGCAAGCCGCTGTGCGGAACACCACGTGCTGCCTGGTAAGGAGTTTGCCTACCTGATCCTGAAACCGCTCGGTATTGAGGCAAGCAGGGGAAACCTGGAACCGCTCTCCGGTGAACTCCGTGCGGTGAGTACGGACATTGAGCAATCTTCCCTGTGGGGGCACTTTGCGGAGAAGTACGGCGAAGGGGACAGCCCCGCGATGCACGCGCTCGGGGTTCCCTGCATTGCGGAGAAGATGATCGTGTACCTGTTTGTAGAGCAGAACCTGCTCTCAGCGGACCAGGTTCGCGAACTCGCCGCATCGCTTTCCCTGGACAGAGGCTATCTCACCAAACGTTGTGCTGATAATGGCCGTCCCGTAACGCTTTCAGATTGACAGCGGCATCGCCCGCCGGTACGGTGGCGCAATATTAGCGCACCGTTAAGGGGGGTCACTTATGCGCAAGATTCTTGGTCTTGGCCTGGTGCTTCTCATCTCCGTCGGATCGCTCGTTTTTGCGGGCGGCGGTGGAGAAGAAGCAGCTGAGGGCGAGCCGGAGTACCGGATTGGGATTGTGTTTGACGTTGGCGGAAGGGGCGACAAGTCCTTCAACGATTCCGCCTACGAAGGACTCGTTCTGCTTGCACAGGAGTTTGGCGGTTACATCGCTGACGGCACCGGCGAAGTGGACTTCGGGCGGAACGTGGAGCTCCGCTACCTGGAGCCCCAGCAGGGAGGCGCCGACCGGGAGAACCTGCTCCGCCTTCTGGCAGAGGATGGGTTTGACCTGGTCATTGGTGTCGGGTTCCTGTTTGATCAGCCGATCGCAACCGTGTCTCAGGAGTTCCCGGGCGTTCACTTTGGAATTGTTGACGGATTCATCCCGGACCTGACAGCTGAGAGCAACGTCACCACCATGGGCTTCACCGAGCACGAAGGTTCGTTCCTCGTCGGCGCCTTTGCCGGCCTGATGGTCCAGGACTTCCCTGGTGACGGCATCGGGTACATGGCTGGTTTTGACATTCCGCTGCTGGACCGCTTTGAAGCCGGTTACATGGCGGGTGCCATGTACGCCAACCCGGACCTGCGGGATCCCGCACGCCGATTCAGCCAGTTCATCGCCAATGATGCGAGCGGCTTCAACGATCCGCAGACCGCCGAGAACATCGCGGTCAACATGTACAACCGTGGCGCGGCAATCGTGTATCACGCTGCCGGAGGTAGCGGTAACGGTCTGTTCAAGGCTGCCAGCGACAACGACCGTCTGGCCATCGGAGTTGACTCCGACCAGGGCCTGATTTTTGCGGAGAGCGACAGCGAGGCAGAGCGGGCACAGGCGGATCACATTGTCACCTCCATGCTGAAGCGGGTTGACCAGGCGGTCTTCCTCCTGGGCGCAGACTTCATTAATAACGGTGGTGATACCGCCGGTGGGTACAACGTGTATGGCCTCCCCGATGGCGGCGTCGGCTACGCGCTGAACCAGTACAACGAGGACATCCTTGCTCCGTACGTGAATTTTATTGATGGCATTGCAGAGATGATCGCCAGTGGCGAGCTGGTTGTCCCGGACAACACTGCCGCTTTGGATGACTGGATGGCGGAGAACCTCTAGGGCTCCGCAGAGGAACCAGGGGGCCGGTCCGCGCGATCGGCCCCTTTTTTGTATCATCGGCCCAGACCAGCGGGCGGGGAGGACAGAAGCGTGGCACTGCTGCAGATGCGCGGCATCACAAAGGTGTTTCCCGGTGTGATCGCCAACGACAGCATTAACCTGAATCTGGAAGCCGGGGAAATCCACGCGGTGGTTGGTGAGAACGGAGCCGGCAAGACCACCCTCATGAAGATACTGTACGGACTCTATGCTCCGGACGAGGGTGAGATCAGCGTCCGGGACGAAGCGGTCCACATTCACGGCCCACGGGACGCGATCCAGAAGGGAATCGGCATGGTGCACCAGCACTTCATGCTGATCCCTCCCTTTTCCGTTCTCCAGAACGTTGTGCTGGGAGAAGAGAGTCGGGAGCGTGGGGGAAGCCTTTTGGAGCGGATTCGCGGGCGTGCACAACTTGACCTCGATGACGCCAGGCAGCGCCTGCGCAGCCTCATTCGCAAGAATCGGCTGGAGGTAGATTTGGACGCCTCGGTTGAGGACCTACCGGTGGGGCTGCAGCAGCGGGTGGAAATCCTGAAGGTGCTGTACCGCGGTGCAGAGGTTCTGGTCTTTGACGAGCCCACCGCAGTTCTTACTCCGCAGGAATCGGAAGATCTGTTCCAGTCCTTCCGCGAGCTGAAGGACCAGGGAAAGGGGATCATCTTCATTTCCCACAAGCTGGACGAGGTTCTTGCGATAGCGGATCGGATAACGGTGATCCGCCGCGGTCGGGTGGTGGAAACCATGCCACGGGAAGGCGCAACCAAGGCCAAGATCGCTGAGCTCATGGTGGGCAAGCCGGTGCTGTTGAACGTGGACAATCCATCGGCAGAGCCCGGCGAGGTGATTCTTTCGGTGGAGAACATCTCCATGCTGCGGGGCGAAGTTCCCATTCTCAGTGAAGTGAGCTTCCAGGTCCGTGCCGGAGAGATCTACGGGATCGCGGGCGTGGAGGGGAATGGTCAGTCAGAACTCATTCGGGCGGTCACCGATTCCGTCAGCCTGGCAAGCGGACGCGTCTTGCTCAACGGCACTGACGCAAGTGACTGGGACATCCGGAAACGGCGGGACGCCGGGGTTGCTCACATACCGGAGGACCGGCAGCGCTACGGCTTGTTCCTGCCGTTCGCCATTGCGGACAACCTCACCCTAGGTCGGCATCATCGCCCGCCGTTTGTGGGGACTATGCAGTTCCGCAACCGCAAGGCCATTGACGCCTTTGCCGAACAGGCAATCGCGGACTATGACATCAGAACTCCCAATGCACGGACACCGGCTGATGCATTGTCCGGTGGAAACCAGCAGAAGCTCATCATTGCGCGGGAAATGAGTGCGCAGCCGGACCTTCTGGTGGCCGCACAGCCCACCCGCGGTGTGGACATCGGCGCTATGGAGTTCATCTACCGTCAGATTGTGGCGGCCAAGAAGCAGGGAAAGGCGGTGCTCCTGATTTCTGCCGACCTGGACGAGATCATGGCCCTTTCAGACAGGATCGGTGTCATGTTCAAGGGTCGGATCATCCGCGAACTGGATCGCGCTTCTGCAACCAAAGAAGCGGTGGGCTACTTCATGATGGGAGCGGAGGAACATGCAGCTGAGGCTTAGTAGGGCTACCGTCCTGGAGACGGCTGCCCCCTTCATTGGCTTTATCGCGGCCATGATCCTGCTGATCTTGATGGTCGCAATGGTCGGGGAGAGCCCGGGGAACGCCCTGAACGCGATCTACCGGATCAGCTTCTCCAGCGCAAACCGCTTTGCCACCGTTGTAGCGGCCGCTATCCCTTTGTTTCTCGCCGGATTGGCTGTCTCGGTAGCGTTCCAGGGTGGCGTATTCAACATTGGCGTTGAGGGTCAGTACTTCATCGGCGGGCTTGTCGGCGCTATTGCCGGCACCTACCTCCGCTTGCCGGCCATCATTCACATCCCGGTTGTGGTGATATTCAGCATGATCGGGGGAGCGGCATGGGCTGCCATTCCCGCTGTACTCAAGGTGAAGCGCGGAATCAGTGAGGTCATTACCACCATAATGTTCAATGCAATAGCGTTGAGCCTGGTAAACTACCTGGTGAATGGCCCGCTTTCCGGTCTCCAGCCCGGCGAGAATAAGGCTCCTCAGCTCCCCGACCTTCAGGAGACCGCAATCTTCGGCAGGCTCAACGGGTTCTTCCGGGCAATTGGTTGGAACGTGGCCGATCATGTGTATCTGGATTACTCGCTCATCGTGGCACTGGTCTTTGGAATCGCAATCTTCCTGCTCATCTACCGCAACCGTTACGGCTTTGAGGTGAGGTCAATCGGGACAGCGCTTGACGTCTCGCGATACTCCGGAATGCGCGTGCCAAACATACAACTTTCCACCTTCCTGCTCTCCGGCGGACTTGCGGGGCTGGTGGGGCTGCAGGAGGTCTTTGCTATCCGTCAGCACTATACTTTCGAGATTGCTGCAGGAATCGGCTTTGACGGAATTGCCGTTGCGCTCATCGGGAGGAACAACCCGATTGGCGTTGCCTTTGCGGCGCTGCTGTTCAGTTTCCTCAAAACCTCAGGCTATGGAATGCAGCTGTACATGAGCGTGCCCAATTCAATTGCTGCGGTGACGAGCGGGATCATGATTCTCATCATCGTGGTCTCCAACGAGCTGCTGTCCGGCTACGTCCGCAAGCTTCGCAAACAGGAGGCCGCCTGATGGATCAGTTTCTCTTCTTCCTGCTCCGCGGGGTGCAGGTGAGCGCGCCGGTGGCCTTTGCAGCGATTGGCGCGGTATTCAGCGAAAAAGGCGGGGTCATCAACATCGGCCTGGAAGGCATCATGCTGACTACCACCTTCTTTGTGGTCTGGGGCTCGCTGACGTTCGGGAGCTTTTTCATGGGTGTGATTTGTGCCCTCATTGCCGGTGTTGCCATGGCCTCTATCCATGCGCTTGTGACCGTAACGTTCAAGGTCAACCAGATTATCTCCGGTGTCAGCCTCAACATCCTTGCCCTTGGACTTACGCGCTTTCTCAGCCAGCGGATCTACGGCCAGGAGACGCAGACCCCTATCAACTCAGAGACCTACACGCGGTTCCTGGGTGTGAACGTGTGGGCGTGGCTGGTAATCCCTGTTGCTGCCCTGGCGTGGTACGTCCTGTACCGGACTCCCTTTGGATTGCGGCTCCGCGCGGTGGGTGAGAATCCGGAGGCGGCCGATTCGCTGGGTATCAACGTGGGGGCCTACCGCTACGCTGGCGTGCTGATCTCCGGCCTGCTCGTCGGGTTTTCCGGCGCCACGCTCTTTCCGTCCCAGTGGCTGAGCGGCATGACCGGAGGGAGGGGCTTCCTGGCGCTGGCCGCAATGATTTTCGGCCGTTGGAACCCCGTCGGAGCGGCGGGCGCAGGGTTTCTATTTGGGTATGCGGAAACCTTCCGGATCGTCTACGAGGACGCCATCCCCGTCCCCAGCCAGTTCGTGCAGATGCTTCCGTTCGTCTTGGCAATTGTTGTGCTGGCTGGCCTGGTGGGCAAGGCGCGTGGTCCAGCAGCAGCGGGAATCCCCTATCGGAAGGCCGGTTAATGCCACAGGAGTTGCTTTGGCTCGGCATGATCGTCGTGAGCCTCGCCGGTCCAATACTGTTCTACCGGATGTTCGGGCGAATCGGGCTGTTTGCCTGGATTGCGCTGGCCATCCCGGTAGCAAACATTCAGGTTACCCGGTTGGTCACGCTCTTCGGGCTGCAGGCAACGTTGGGAAACGCACTCTATGGCAGCACATTTCTGTGCACTGACATCCTCAGTGAGAACTACGGCAAGGACAATGCCCGCATGGGGGTCCGTGTCGGACTTGGAGCCCTGATCGCTTCAACCGTGCTGCTGCAGTTGGTCCTGGCCTTTGCCCCAGGAGAGGGTGACCTCACGGCTGGCGCATTCAGCCAGATATTCGGGCTGGTGCCCAGAATTGCGGCGGGATCGCTTGCCGCGTATCTGGTGAGCCAGATTCACGATATCTGGGCCTACCACGCGTGGAAGGCCCGAGTTCCGCGCGCGCTCTGGCTCAGGAACCTTGCCAGCACAACGGTCAGCCAGCTCATTGACTCAGCGGTGTTTGTAGCCGTGGCCTTTGCCGGAGTGTTTCCGCTCCCGCTGCTTCTTGAGATCATGCTGACAACCTTCCTGTTCAAGCTCGTTGTAGCCGTGGCAGACACTCCCGTGCTTTACCTGGCAAAGAACAGCTTCCAGAAAGGGCGAATCCCCGAGCCGGACCGGTTCCGAGTCTGAAGCTCGCCCATCCCGCGATATCGCACCTGCATCGCCGAGCCTGCCGGGCAATCAGTGCGGCTCCAGCGGGTGGCGCCAGGGCTCAGTCTTTCCAGGGGAAGAACAGGGAGCGGATGGTTCGCCGTCCCGTGTCTTGTCGCTCCTGCATCAGGATTTCACCCCAGGGGAACCTGCGAAAGAACCCACCAGTTTCCGCGTCCGGATGGTCGCGGAGCCATTCGTACTTCCTGCTGCGAAGCAGGACGGAAACGTGGAGCCAGACCATCCAGCCGCCAATGCCGGGAAACACCAGATAGGCGAAGAAGGCGGCGGCAGGAGACAGGAACACCCCAATCAGGACAATCCCGAGAATGGGGAGGACAATTACGCCAAGGAAGAACAGTGGGTTATCCATCGCCAGGAGTGCCGATTGCCTGGCGGTGTGCCACCAGCTGCCATCCTGCTGGTCCCGAACCGGAAGCAAAACACCGGCAATCATGATCGCAGCCACTGTCATCCAGAACACAACCGCCAACGCGATCAGGCCCGCGGCGTTCCCAAGCGCACCGTAGAACTGAAACGCCGTGAGTACCGTTGCGCGGACAGCCACGCCAACCACCCCGTACGCCAGGCCCGAAAGGAAGCCACGGAGGATTCTGCGAAACTGCTTTCGGATGGCGGGACTCCGCCCGGTCACAATCCGGTTTACTGGAACAGAGAAAGCTCCGGCCCAGCCCACGCAGATGGCAATTCCCGCTGACTGTACAGCGAACGCAAGCGCTGGGGACGTCTCAGCCAGCAGTCCCGGCAGGGAAACCGGAATCAACAGCAGCAGGTCAAAGATCACGGTAGCAAGGAATACCAGGCCCAGGTTGTCCCAGGTGTCATAGAAGGCCTTGCGAATGGTCAGTCCCATCATGGGGCTACGTCCCCGCGCAGAAAGGCCACGGTCTCCCTGGTCACCAACTCGCGCGACTCGTAGACAGTGATCACGTGTCCAACGCCGCGGAGCATCTTCGTTGTCTGCTGTGTTTCTGGTGGAAGCTGCTTCAGTGCTCCTGCGGCACTTGGCGGGACAACCTCGTCATCGTGGCTGAACCACGCCAGGACAGGGGCGTGTACCGAGGGAAGCGCGCGCCATGCCAGGCGGCGAATTCGTGAAAGCTCACCGACCTGCTTCACAAAGAGCCACTCAGCGTAGCTATCGTAGAAGATCTTGCGGACGTCACCCTCCGGACGAGGGGTAAAAACCCGGGAGCGGACACGTGGAATTACCGGCCCGAGGATCCGGCCGAGGCCAATTGGCACCTTCCGAACCGAAAAGGCTGCGGCAAAGAGAGCAAGTCTGCTCACCGGAAAGGTGCTTGCAAGAATGCTTGCGATCAACCCGCCCATTGAAAGCCCGGCCACGGCAACGGTTTCGCAGCTTGCCTGCAGCTCCCGGAACGCATCGGCGGCGTGGTTGAGCCAGTCTTCCGCGCGAGATCGGGAGAAATCATCTGGGTGGGTTGCGTGCCCCGGCAAGCGAGGAACGCTCACGGTCATCCCGGCGGCGTGTGCGCCCTGCGCCAGGTCCATCAAGTCCACCGGGGCTCCACAGTATCCGTGCAGACAAAGAAGGCCCTGGGGCCCGCCGGCAAGGTGACGAGCCTCACAGCCGGCAAGAACAGGGCTGGGGAGGGGCGATTTCATACCCGTAAATCATAGCGGCATTCACCCTCTGATTGACAGCCGTACCGGGCAACCATACCTTCCCAGAGCGATGGCAGACAGCGTCCCGCTCTTCCACCTGCAGCGAAAGAATGGCGAAAGCCTCTTTGTCCACCCTCTTGCCGAGCGGGAGCGTCTGATGAAGCTTCCCGCCGACACCCGACTTGTCGGGAAGTACGGTCAGGAACCGAGGGTTGAAAGCATCACCCTGTATCGCAACGCGCTCTATCGGATTGTGGAGCGGGAGGTTCGGGACTGGATTGCCGATGTCCGGTTCATTCCGCGCTTTCTGATTTCGGCCGGGATCTTTCTGCTGACCTACCTGTTCTGGACTCTCGTTGTCCGGGATGCCGTGCCCGTGATTGACGAGATCCTGGTGGCGATTGCAGTAGCGGTCTTTGCCTACGTAAGCCTCGGCCGCCGCCAGCAGCAGTCAGACATGGCGCTAAAGAAGCGCATTGCGCTACGAAGCAAAGTGGACGGCATTGCATTTGAGCACAGCGAGGATCTGGCCCGCCTGGAAGACATCCTTCAGAAGATTGAGGACGAGCCCTACCCAGCCACGGTTGCCCAGATGGAGGCACCGGAAGTCAGTGATCCGGGCCTGGTGGAGGAGCTGAGAAAGCAGCTGGAACAGACCTATGCCGGTGGCCGAAACCGAAGGCAGCTCCGGCGGGTGTCTCGCGCTATCGCAAGCCCCGCCAGTACAGATCTGGAACAGACCCTCGGACGGTGGGTGAAAGCTCGCAGCATCGATTACCCGGTGTTTCTGTTTCTTGCCTGGCTCCGGACCAAGGCGCCAAGCCCCAGGAGCTGAACCTCGGCGGTCTGGCGAACAGTCCTTTGTTTTGCAAGCAGGCAGTCCCCCGGTACCCGCCGGGCAGTTAGTTACCCTGGGGATCAGGCGTGCCGGTCAGCCCCGGGATTCCCTGTTCCTGCGTTTCCTGCAGCAGCTGCTCCAGTGCTATGGTGCGTTCAAGCTGTCGGAGCAGGGCATCAGCCGGACCAAAACGGGAATCCAGCTCCGTTGCGGTGACCAGATTGCCGACAGCCGCTTCCAGGTTTCCCTCGGTAACCTGAATCAAGGCCTCAACGTACAGTTCGTCCAGCCTGTCCTGCAGTTCCTTGCGGCCTCGATCTCCCAGGTCAAAGCGCACCTGCACACTGAAGCGGTCCAGGGCGCCGGAGCGCGTGGTCACGTCCAGGTTGTAGTTTGCAACCACTGAGAATTCCTGAAGACCAACGATCGTGCCCATCGCAAAGGCAGGAGTAGCGTTCTCATAGCGGAAGCCGGTGTGTACCTGCAGGAAGTCTGTGAGCGTTAGCGCTCCACCTACGGCAAAGCCGATCGGTGCAGCGGGAAACAGATCAGGGTAGAAGCTCAGGGGCCACAGGAAATCCGCGGAAATCAATGTTGGGCGGAAGGGCCGCCACGCAACGCCGGCAGCCGCCACGGTTGGAGGCGGTTCCCCCCGGACCAGTGGGCCTGCATTCCGGAGGGCGGCGCCAATGAAAAAATTCTCCTTCCGGGCGACGTGAAACTTCAGGAAGTTGAAGCGCGTCATAAGACCCAGGTCCGCGAGCACACCAAGGGCATTCTGGTTGGTACCGGCTACGCTCGGGAGGTGACTGTAAAGCGCCTGGGGGATGGATCGATAGGCTAGCTTGGCCGTCAGTCCTACCGCCACACCGTCAAAGGGATATCGCCGAAAGAGCCGGTATGCCACGTTTGCACCGCCCACAAGTTCTGCGTATCGGTCCGATGGCAGCGTTTCCAGGACGGTGACCGGTTGAAAGGGCAGTCGGAGAAACTTCCCGCCGGCCGCAAGGCCGAAGTCTCCCAGCCGGTCAGGCCGGATGGTGTAGATCAGGGTTTCCATGGTCACGTCTTCCTGCAGGTCACTGTGCAGGATGGTGAACTCGGTAGCCGGCACAAATGCGCTGCCCGCGGGATTTGCATCCAGGAACGTGGCTTCCCTGGCCAGCGCTGTGTAGGCCTTTGCCATGCCCTCGTACTCTCCGCCGGGTCCAATGGTGAGCGTGGGGAACACTGTCAGTCCGGTGTTCAGAAGGTTCTCTTCCCGCAGCCCAAAGAGGTTCCAGAGCCGGGCATACCTGTCCTGAAACTCCTGGGCGGACAGTGGCGAGGCAATGAGCATGGCTAGCAGGATAAGCGGTCGGAGTACCCTCATCTCGTGGGGTAGTATATCCGTCTTAAGTGTCTATTCCAAAGGGTGGAGCTCCAAGCCGACATATGTTAGTAGGATCGGTACCGGATTGCTGAAAAGTCTCCGCCCAGCCCAAATCCTGCTGGTGGTAACTCTTGCCCTGGCAGCACCCGCCGCACTGCACGCGGGTGGGGCAGGCGAAGACGTGTTTGTGCCGGTAGACGTCCTGGTTGAACAGGGGAGCTTTGATGAGGCGATTCTTGAGCTCACTGCCATCATGCAATCCAACGCGGAGCTGTTTGACGTAGCGGAGGCTCGCCTCAGGGAAATTCGAACGCAGCGGGATGCATACAACAACAACCTGGATGAGCTGATCACGGTCCTGAACCCTACTGAGGGCGAGGCCCTCGATGTGGAGCGCGCCCTTCAGCTGATAACGGAGCTAGAAGTCATTGAGCCGGATCCCAACGCCCGCGTGGAACGGCAGGTTCAGGAGGCGCGCTACACGCTGGCGCTTCAGTCAGACCGTGAAGTGCGGCAACAGATTCTGGATCAGGCGGTTGCCCAAATTACTGCGGGCGAGTTCAGAGCTGCTCTGGAGACCTACCTCGGTGGCTTTGACCTGCAACGCGTTGAGCTGGAAGACCCTGATGAGTTCACCCGCACCGTGCGGTTGGTGTTCCCGGAGGATTTTGTATCGGAGGTAGTCGCCGCACGAGAGTCCCTGCGTGACGCAACGCAAACATGGCGGGAACAGCAACCCGCTCTCCCGGTGCTGGGAGCGGAGCTCTCCGCTTCACAGTCCGCCACCGAGGACAGCGATCCGCAGGCACGGTCCGCTGTCATCGGTCTGCTCGACCAGCTGGAGGGGGAAGTGCGCTCGCTGGAGGCCCTCAGGGCAACCATGCAAGCGAGCACGGAAGCCCTGCTTGAACTCCGGGATCGCGTGTTTCGTGAGTTTCCGGCTGCCCAGGGAGACGATGACGAGCACGTGCAGTACCTGGTTGAGTTTGCCGCGGGGATCGCGCAACCGGACCTGGACGTTGGGATTCTTGCTGCAGTGGACGATGGAAGATACGCAGACCTTGGATCCGCATCTGAAACCTGGCTTGCCGGCGCACAGCAGATCCGACAGCAGATCCTTGATGCACTTGGATCAGCTGAATGGCAACAGTTGCCAGGACTGCTGGATCGTTCGGAGTGGACCAACGCTCGCCTGCTGCAGATTGCGGGTCTGCAGGAAGGCATCGTGCTGGATCCCCAGACCGTGGTGGCAGGCGCGGATGGAGGGACGGAGCGCAACGCCGCCGTGGTCAGATCAGCAGGATTGCAGCGTGCGCTTGCTTCCCAGCTTGAGCCAGCGGTTGCAGCGATATCCCGTTCGGAACAGCTGGACCCCGCTCCCCTGGAACAGCCGGAGGACCCGGAAGGGGAGGTGACAGCACTGAACGAACTGAGAACCGAGCAGCAGGAGGTCCGTGCTGTTCTGGATTCGGTCCTGCAGAACTTCCTCTCACTCACCGGAGGCTTACCCGCTGAGCCGTCAGAGGCCGATGCGGCGGTCCTCGCCGGATGGCAGAACCGCCTGGAGGGTGCGATCCAGCGCACTCGGGAGAACGAGGTGCTGACAGTGCTCAGGCTCGCAGATCTCGGGGCTACACCCCTGCAGGATCAGCTTGTTGCCGCTGTTACAGAGCGCGAGCGCAGCAGGAGCGTGTGGTTTGTGGAAGAAGAGGTCCTGACAGAGACCGGGGAAGTCCTCACGGATCCCGTGACCGGCGAGCGGGAAACCGCAACCCGCGCCTACCCGGACCGTGTTCTCAGCGGCCAACCGGCGCCGCCGGAGTCCGGACCCGCCGGAGCCGTGGGTGCCGTGGACAGTTTGCAGGGCGTCATCCGATCCGCAAGCGAGCTGCTGGAGGTGCTCGATACGGAAGGAGGCTTTGTTGTCACCGACGAGCGCTTCACCCGGATCCGCTCGGAGATTGCGGCACTCCTGTCCCTCGCCCAGGAGGAGCTTGCGGATACCGAGCAGCTGGTATCAGAGGCGCAGGGGGCAGTGTCAGAGGCCGCAGAGTTCCGTATCCGTTACAATACAGCAGAGGCCGGTTTGAATACGTCCATTGGCGCGCTGGAAGGTCAGGTCCAGCGCCGGGCCATCTCCGCACCGGCTGCCCGCAGCAGGATCACCGAACTCCGATCCCAGGTCCAGCAGACCCAGAGCACGGCAAACCGGAGCCTGGACGTCCGGTGGCTTCCCGCCTTCAACCGGGAAGCTTCAGCAGAGATCGGAGAACTCGGAACCCGGCTTGGTGCTCTTGACCAGCAAATCGGTCTGCTTGAGATCAACGATCTCTATCAGCAGGCACGTGCCTCCTACGAGCAGGGGCAGGATGACGGCAATCTGACCTTCCTGGAACGTGCTCAGGGAATCATCGGGCAGGCCATTGAGCTTCGGGAGAATCTGTTCCCGGGCAATCCGGACCGTTCGCTGATCACCCTGCAGGCACGGATCACGGTGGCAATCGAGTTCCTTGACGATACGGACGTACGTCCCGGTGACTCGCTGTACCCAATCGTCAATGCTCGGCTGTCCCAGGGGAACACCCTGCTCGAGCGCGCCCGCACCGCTTCTGCCGACCGCGGACAACTGCTCTCCTCGTCACAGGAACGGTTTGAAGAAGTGCTGGACATCCAGAGCCGCAACCGGGACGCCCGCCTCGGCCTGCTCCGGACGAATCTGGTCTCAAATCCAGCGGTGTTCCCGGACACCTACCAATCCCTGGTTGGCGAGGCGGTGGAGGACGGGCAGGCCGCCCTCAATGGCCCGGGCACCTTACCGCCAACCAGCGTCTACGATGAAATCCTTGATCTGCTTGCCATTGGGGAGGAGTACCTCCGGACGATCGGTGCCAACCAGACGGTTTCTGCGGGGCTGCAGCGGCTCCGGCCCCTGGAGAACAGCCTTGCAATTGCACTTGGGCTGCGGGAACCGCCACCCACGCCCCAGCAGATTCAGGCAATTCGCCTGATAGCCGAGGCGCAACGGCTCTGGGATCCGCTCCGACCGGAATTCACCGGACCCCCCGCGCTGGATCGGGTGGAACGGGCACTCTCGCTCTGGGATGAGGTTCCCGGCGGTCAGACGCTCAGCGATACGGTACAGCGCTCACTAAACCTGGGGACCACGCGGGCGCTGACGCTGCAGCCTCCCAGCCTCGGACCGGAGTGGCTGGCGAATGCACAACGTCTCATTGCCAATGGTACGCTGGCATTTGGTGATCTGCGCAGGCTGTGGAGCTACACCGATAATCGGAGCAACCCGGAGGTCAGGAGCCTTGTCGGCCAGTTTGTGCAGGCAAATCCCGGCTTCCGCGATCAGTTCCCGGGGCTCTAGCAAGATGCTTTCATTGCCCGGCCTGCGCCGGATAGCGATAGGTATTGTCCTGACGGTGGTATTCAGCGCCGGACTCGGTGCCCAGGTCTTCTTTGAGGCGCCGCGTGCGGTAACTCCATCGCCGAGCGTTCACCCCCTTCTGCTTTCCACCGGAGATCAGCTCTACCTCTTCACCCAGACCGTGGTTGGTCCTGAGTCCTTCCCGCAAACACAGGTTCAGATGCAGGTCTCTGAGTTTGGCCGGGACTGGGGAACGCCGATTCCGGTGGGCGAGCCGGTGCAGTTCATTGCAGACAGTCCGCCCCGGGTGTTTGACGCCAATTGGGACGGGCGCAGCCTGATGGTAGCAGTCCTGGAAGACCAGGACCTGATCCGGGCCTATCGGATCCAGGGTTCCACCGTCACCCCCGGGGCGCGACTCCGGGCGGAGAGCGCACTGGTGGTACCGGAGCTCAGTTCACTTTCTGCTGGCGGACACCTGCTAATTGTGGCGCAGCAGGTTCTGCTTGCAGAGGAGGTCCTGCAGGACAGCGAGGGCAACCAGGTAATCGAGCGCCGCGCGGTCCAAAACCTCTTCGGTGCTGTCAGCGGGAACGGCAGCGTCTTTGGGCCGCTGGAGCCACTGGTCTTTCAGGAAGTACTTCCTTCTCCAGAGGATCAGGAGGCGGAGTCTGCAGCGGTCCTGGGCCAGGAAACCGAGGGGAGCTTCCTCCAGGTCAACCTGAGCCCGGTTCACGTCAGCGGGGCTGATGGCGAGCTGGTGGTGTTTCAGAGCAGGAATGACAGGACTGGGCGCTTCCATCTGTGGGCCAAGAGCGGCGTGCTGGTGGGCAGTGGCACAAACGCAAGGATCCAGTGGTCACTGGCGGTGCGACTGACCGATTTCCCCGAGCCCCGCGCGCTGGATCCTGACAGTGCGGGGCCACTGAACTTTGAGAACGAGTCACCGGATGCGGTGCTTGATGCGGACGGAACGCTCCGGCTCGCCTGGGAGCGCCGCCAACGGCCAGGTGGCGTTTCGCGCGCCGCCTACATGGCCTATGCCGCCGATTCCCTGCTTGCCGCAACAGCGGATCTGGCACGCCCGGCGGAGGATTCCGGCCTGGTACCGGACGAGTTTCGGTATCTGGATTCAGGCGGGTTTCCTGTGGACCGGCCGCGGTTCGCGGAGACAAGCGGCCGTGAGCCAGTTGTTTTCTGGACGCGGGATCCGTTTGGGACTCCGCGGATGCGGTATCGGGACCTTGCCGCAAATCCGGAGCAGGTCCGGAGCCTCGCGGATGTCAGTGCCTTCAATCACAGTGCGGTCTTTCATCCGGACTTGGATGACGGTAGCCCTCGGGCGCACGTTGCATGGGAGGGTGGCCCCGGACCCAATTTCCGGGTGATCGCCGCTGAGCCGGACCAGACCGCTGACCCGCCAATTCTCCGTCCCTTGAACTTCCGGGCCGGCCGGCGTTCGCCCCTGGATGAGGCACAGATCGCCTGGCGCGCCGCGCCGGACGCATCAGGTGTTCAGGCGTACAGCGTGATCTGGACCCGCAATGAGCAGGCCATCCCTCCGGAGGTGTCCGGGCTCTCGCCGGATCAAACGGAGGTGAGTGTCGGCGCCGACACTGATGGACCCTGGTACCTTGCGGTTCGGACTCTGGACCTCGCGGGAAACTGGTCGCCTCCGGGGCGGATCCGCTTCTTTCGGGACACCACTCCGCCCCCACCGGTGACGCTGGATCGCCCGGTAGTGGATGAGGATGGATTCCTGGCGTCCAACACACTCACGGTGCAGTGGCAGCCGCCAGATGACCAGGATCTCGCCGGATACTCGCTTCGCTGGACCCGGCTGGGGCCAGAGCGGCTGGATCCGCCGACAGAACTGATCCAGTCCATTGAACCGGGGACAACGGTGCAGACGGCGGCAACGGCGTTCAGCCGGCAAAACGAGGATAACGGAACCTGGGTGCTTGCAGTTGCACCGGTAGACCGTGTGGGAAACGTGGGTCCGGCGCGCCGACTGCTTGTTCGCCTGAACAAGTACATCCCCGTGACCATCATCAGCCGTATCGAGGTTCGTGAGGACTTCCTGGGAGAGCCCGTTCTGGACGTTGTCGGCCGGGGCTTCACATCGGACGGAACCATCAGCCGAATTCTGATTGATGCAGACGGGCAGGCGCCCTTTGACTACGTGCTGGAGCGGCAGGAGGGGGACTTCAGCCTGGACTCGGACCGCGTGATCACCGGAATCGGGCTTGCCGGTATCGGGGCAGGGAGTTTCCGGCTCATCCTGGACCACAGCACCCGTGGCCTGGAGACGGCATCAGAGGAGCTGAGCTTTGATCGGCGTGGCCTGGTGCGACTCGGTGATTTCCGCATTGAGGATCTTCTGGCAGTTCGCTTCAGCGGGAGGGCGCAGTACATCCTGGGCGCAGACAGCGTGGTCACCTGGATTGTGTTGGTGCTAGCCGGTGCAGCCGTAGTCCTGGCAGCAGTTCGGATCCGCAGCTCCGTGCGAGAAGCGAGGCAGCTCCGGCAGGACGTTCGCCGGCTCATTGCTCGCGAGAGTCTCAGCGAGGAAGAAGCTGAGCGCCAGGCGCAGCTCCGCCACAAAGGGCTGGGCCTCCGGACAAAGTTCGCCTTCTTCATTGTAGTGATTGTGATTGGCGTGGTGGCGATTGTCGCTTTACCGCTGTCCGTCTTCTCAATTGAGACACAGGAAGAGACGCTAACCGAAGGCCTGCGAAGCAATGTCGCGGTACTGCTGGAGAGCCTGGCGAGTACATCCCGCGGGCTTCTGCAGAATCCCGGCGGCAACGTGATTGCCCTTGCATCCGTGCCATCTCAGCGTGACGCACTGGAGGCAAGCCGCTACGTCACCATTACAGGCCGTGGTGCATTGGTGCCGGTGGAACTGCAGGGAACGGAACGGGAGTTCGGCTACGTCTGGGCGACCGACGATGCAGTGCTCCGGGACCCCGGCGCGCGAGATGCTGGAAACCTGAATGGATCGTCAGACGCAGAGCGAACTCTGATAGGGGCGGATGGCGGGTTCATTCCGGGCCTGATTCAGATCGAGGACCCCGCAAGCGGTGACCTCCAGGAATGGGCACTGCAGATTGATACCGAGGCGCGGGAACGCCTCGGGGATATCCCGACGCGGATAGCCGAACTGACCAGCCGGCTCCAGGACTTCACGCTGGCGGAGTTCAATGCGCGAGAAGCCGGGAACAGCGCCCGGGCCGCTGAGATTGCCGCACGCATCCGGGAAGAGCAGCGCGAGCGGAATGAACTGACGGTTCAACTGAACAGCATCCTCCGCGAAGTTGTTGGTTCTCCCCGCAGTGTCCCGGCGCTTGAGAGCCAGACACTCTCACCCCAGCAGACAGAGTACCTGTTCTACGTTCCGGTTGTGGGGCGAGATCCGGCGGATGATCCACAGACCGCCCGCTACTTCCGGGGTGCCGTCCGGATGGGCGTAAGCAGCCAGGGAATCCTTGCCAATATCGGCCAGTCACAGCGGATCATCCTTGAGCGCATCGCGGTGGCGGCGGTGATTGGCGTGGTGGTGGGAATCGCCGCGGCGCTTGTGATTGCCTACCTGGTTGTGGTCCCGATTCTGCGCCTGGTGGACACCGTAACCGTCATCCGGGAAACACAGGACAAGGAGGACCTCAAGACCCTGGAGGTCAAGGTTCCATCCCGGGATGAGCTGCAGACCCTCGGGCAGGCGCTGGAAGCTCTTGCGCATGACCTGGGAGAGGCGGAGAAACAGGCCAAAGAGGTGAAGGTCGGGAAGGAAATACAGCAGGCTTTTATCCCGCTGAAACCCGATGGCAGGAAGCACGGGCAGACAATTGCCCAGTTGCAGGAGGGCGGGATTGAGGTCTTCGGCTACTACGAGGGTGCATCCGGTGTCTCCGGCGACTATTTTGACTTTGAGCGAATCTCAGATTCCCAATGGGCCCTGATCAAGTCGGACAGCTCCGGACACGGAATCCCGGCGGGCCTGATTGCGACTATGGTCGCCACGCTCTTCCGGAATGAGCTGGAACTCTGGAAACGTCAGTACGCGCGCAAGCCGGTATCTCCGGGGGCTATCTCGGCCATGGTCGGGCGAATCAACGACCTGGTTGTGGAGCGCGGTTTCACCGGGATGTTTGCAACGCTCTTCGCACCCGTGCTGGATACTCGTACCGGTGGTATGCGTTTCTGCTACGCGGGAGATAACGACTACCGTATCTTCCGCCGGAGCGCGAACCGCGTGGAGGAAGTGCAGTTCGGGACTGGGGAAACCCTTCCCGCCGCCGGAACCTTTGAGACAGAAATGCTGCCCAATGGCTTTCCTGAGAAAGAGGATCGCCTGGAAAAGGGAGACGCCCTAACACTGTTCACCGACGGGTTTGAGGACTCTGAGTACTATTTCCGGGACAGTTCGCTCGCGCGGGTCTCGCATCCTGCCTCCCGCTTCACCGATGAGTTCGTTGACAACGCAGGATTGACCGCCGCCACGCGGGAGAATCCAGACATCGCTGTGTATCGCGAACAATTTGGTTCGGCACGCGTGGCCGAACTCGTTAATGCAGCATTTCGGGGGGAGCTCTTTGTCTTCCGTCGAACGCTCGGCCTGGCCGATGAGGAGCTCATCCTGGACTTCAGCGGCCTGCCGCGTAACCCGGAAACGGTTGCCCTGGGGATGGTTGCTGCGGCCACGGTGTTCCGGATTCAGCCCCATCCACATGGTCTGGGGGACCGTCCAGTGCGGGTTGACCGCAACATCGACAATCTCTTGCGGCAGTGTTTCAATCGCTACGCGCGCTACTTCGGCCATCCTCTGCCGGACCGTGACCGTGACAGCCAATACGTCTGGTTCACGCACCTGCTGGAAGACGAACAGCCGGACGATCTGACCGTGCTGATTGTGAGGCGAATATGATGACGGGGTCAGCGAAACGGCGTTCACGCCGGAGGGGTCTCAACCTTCGGGCAAAGTTCAGCCTCCTCATCCTGCTGATCGTGGTGGGAGCTGTGTCGCTTGTCGCCATTCCGCTCTCGCTGTTTTCCCTGGAGAATCAGCAGCGCACCCTTACGGAAGGTCTCCTGGACAACGTGCGGGTCCTGGTGGACAGCATCGCCGGTACAGCATTCGGGCTTCTGCTGGATCCCCAGCAGAACGTGCTTGACCTTGCGGCAATCCCGGGGCAGCGCGCAGCGCTTGCTGCGGCGCGCTTTGTCACCGTGACGGGAATTGGCGCCGGGGTTACCTTTAACCCGGATGCGCCGTTGTCCTCGCTGTCGTACGTCTGGGCAAGTGATGACCCGGCAATTCTCGCGGGATCGGGGGCCGAAGCCGACTTTGGCCAGGACTTCAGTGCCGAGGGTGCTGAATTTGTTCCGGGACTGTTCCAGCTTCGGGACAACGCGACGCCGGATCTTGCCACGTGGCAGCAGGAGCTGGACACTGAAGCTCGGAGCCGACTGGGTGACATTCCCCAGCGGATCGCAGAGCTCTCACGGAGCATCCAGGAGCTTACCATTGCCGAGTTCCTGGCCTCGGAGGCCGGAAACTTATCCCGGGCCGAAGAGCTTGCTGCGCGACTGCGCCAGGAGCAGCAGGAGCAGGGTGACCTCTCGGTGGCGTTGAACCGAATCTTGCGTCAGGTCACCGGTGAGGTCCGGAGCATTCCGGCATTCGGCCTGGGACAGAACCAAAGCCTGCAGGACAGCTATCTGTTCTACGCGCCGATTGTGGCCAGATCGCCCGCGGAGGACCCGGGGACCGCCCGCTACTACCGTGGCGCGGTTCGCCTTGCAGTCAGCACGGAAGGTATTCAGCAGCAGATCAGCTCGGCGCAGCAAACCATAATCACGCGAATCCTCCTTGCGGCGGGTATTGCGCTTGGCGCGGGAATAGCGGCGGGAATCCTCATTGCCACGCTGGTGGCAGTGCCAATCACCCGCCTTGTGGACGCGGTGGAACAACTGCGTAAGGCCGCGGACCTCGGGCTGGCAGAAGCAAGCGTGACGGTTCGCAGCCGTGATGAACTCCGGACTCTCGCCGATGCGGTGAACCTGATGGCGCAGGACCTGCGGAAGGGAGAGGAGCAGGCAAAGGAAGTCCGGGCCGGTAAGGAAATTCAGCAGCAGTTTATTCCGCTCCGGCCGAAGGACCGGGAAGCTGCGCAAACGATCGCAGAGCGCACGGAGCAGGGGATTGAGTTCTTCGGGTACTTCGAAGGCGCCCGCGGGGTCTCGGGCGACTACTTCGACTTTTTCCCGATCAACACCAGGGATTGGGTCTTCATCAAGTGTGATGTCTCGGGTAAGGGAATCGCCGCCGGGATCATCGCCACCATGGTCGCTACCCTCTACAAGAACGAGGTCAAGATATGGCAACGCCGTTACTCAGGTCGCGAGCTGCCGCCAGGAGTCCAGCGTGGCCTCGTTGAGCGGATGAATGACTTGATTGAGGCTCGCGGTTTCACAGGACGCTTTGCCGCATTCAACATGGGGCACCTGAACATCGGGTCCGGGACCATTCGCTTCTGCAATGCCGGAGACAACCTGGTCAACATCTTCCGCTCTCAACAGGGTGAAGTGGAAACTGTTGAGCTGGCACGGGTGCCTGCCGCCGGTGTCATGTCATCTGACATGCTACCGGGGTTCCCGGAAGAGGAGGTGCCGACTGCGCCCGGCGATATTATCATGTTGTTCACTGACGGTTTTGACGAATCCCGCTACTTCTTCCGTGACACCGAGTGGAATCTCATCACCCTGGACACTGCTGATCTGCCGCCAGAAGTGGTGCCCTCCCAGCAGCAGAAGGCGCAGGCAATTGAGAGCGGCAGGCTGGATTCGGAGGAGTTTTCACCGGAGCGTCAGGCGGAGCTCTTGCGTTGCGCAACCCTTGGAAAGCCGTACCGCCTGGTGCGGGCGGCGGAGGCCTTTGGTGATGAGTTGGTCATTGACTTTTCTCGGGCACCGAAGACCCTGGAAACGGTTTGCATGGGAATGGTTTCCGTTGAACAGCTCTGGCGTCTGCACCGAGGAGACCGGACACCGGCACAGGTGGACCGTGACAGGCCGGTACAAGTGGACCGAAACGTGGACCGCTTCCTGAGCTGTTACTTCACCAAGTACGAGTCCTTCTTCGGCCATCCGCTGCCAGACTCGGACCCGCAATACCGCTCCTTCACGCACCTGTTTGAGGATGACCAGACGGATGATCTCACCGCGCTCATGATTCGCAGACCGCGGGTAAGCTGAAGACTGGAATGACCATGCGGTTGTTCCGGTCTTCGGGCTACAATGGGAACATGAAACGGTTCCTGCTGATTCCGGCTGCGATCCTGGTTTCTTGCTCCATTGCATCAGCGCAGAGCGCGGCGTCGCCGTCCCTGGACGGTGAGCTCTCCGACTGGCCCATCGGGAGCATGGTCTACCAGCTCTCCTCCCAGACACGGCCGGGGGAGGTAACCAGCTACGAGTCGGCCCGTGTCATCACCCGACCTATCGCACAAAGCCGCTTCTGGCCCGCACAGGGGTCGGCCGTAGATCGGCTCCACATGCTGGTAGACGGGAGCAGTCTCTGGATTGCCGCCGCGTCTGACCGTGCATTCGCCGATGGCGCGAGCATCCGGTTTTTCTTTTTTGAGCCGGAAACTGAGGAAGCCGAGTATCTACTGCGGGTTGATTGGACAGAAGCCGGCGCTCTGGTCAGCTGGTGGGACCTGAAGACGGACAGTTTTGTGCTGGTTGGAGAGGCCGCGGTCTCTCCCTTTGCTATTGAGGTACGGGTCAGCCAATCGGAGCTGGATACCGAGGTGCTTCAGGCCCCCTGGCCAATCAACTTCTACACCACCTTCACAGGGCTGGGTGTGACCGAGGAGTTCTTCCTGGGATCCTTTGCGACCGACGTAATTGTCCGGCAGTGACCACCGCACGATTCTTCTGCGAGCACTGCGGACACGAGGTGAAACCGGACGCGGCTGTCTGTCCCCACTGCGGCAGATTCTTTGCCGATGTCCGGTGTCCCCGCTGCAGCCAAACCGGAACTCCAGAGCAGTTTCGGCTCGGATGCCCGAACTGCGGCTATGCCGGATTCGGTGCGTATCCCGGACAGACGGAGTCAGAAGCCTCCGGGCAACTGGCCATCGGAGGAGCGGTACCGGATGGCTGGGAGATTGTCGCCTCCGAGCGACCGGGACGCGGTTCATCCAGGGCCAGAGGAAACAGATCTCGGGGAGCATCCGGCCGCAGGAAAGATCCTGCATCAAAAGGGAGCGGCACCGGGGAACAGCTGTTTCTGATTGCGGCTGTGACCGTCCTTTTGGGATTGATTTCCGCAGTTCTTGCCTTCCTGCGGACCTGACCGACAATAGAAGCGTGAGGGTCTCAGTGCGGAAGCCCGAGTCTTCTTTGCGTTTGCTCATTGCTTGTTGCCTCATCAGCATCCGGGTAGCCGTGCTCCCGGCCCAGGAAATCGGGGTGGACTTTGACCCGGTTCCAGTGGGCTACGGGGCCTACACCTTTGGACAAAGCCTGGAAGCTGTGCAGACACAGTTGGTGACAGATCCGATGTTCAGCTACCGCGGTCCGCCGGATGTGTCGCTTGTGCCGCTGGACCGGGAACCACTCCTGGATGTTGCGGGTACATCGTTCGTCCAGCGTGGCCAGTTCCAGTTTTCACAGGATCAGTTGTATGCGATTTCTCTTGTGCTGGACCCCCAGCTCCTGGACTACTTCACCGTGGGTCAGTCCCTCGCGTCGCAGTACGGAGAGCCGCAGCAGCTTGCTCCCGGATTCCGGCTGTGGGAAAGCGAGGACGCTCAGATCCGGCTAGAACGACCGCTCACCGTCAAGTATCTTGATACCAGGGTTCTGGAACGGCTCATGGAAGAGTCCGTGACTCAGGACAGTTTGCAGCAGATCACGCGTGAGGCGTTCCTGGAGTCCCTCTGAGTGCAGCTGGGTCCACCGGGAGACCATTGGGGAGAGGCATAACTCGTGGCGATGAAAGCCCGACAGGAACGTTTGCGCACCAGGACGATTGCTTTGGTCCTCGCTCTCCTGCCGGCGTTGAGCGCGTGTGCGGAAGAATCACTCCCGCGCACCACCGGGCGGGTCGGGGAGGTTGAGTTTCGTCTGGAAATTGCTGCAGACCCTGACAGCCGCGCGCAAGGATTGATGTTCCGGGAAGAGCTTGGTGAGCGGGAGGGTATGGTGTTTGTCTTCCCGGACTCACAACAGCGCAGTTTCTGGATGCGCAACACCTTTGTTCCGTTGAGCATCGCCTTCCTTGGCTCTGATGGCACCATCCGCGAGATCTACGACATGCAGCCGCAGTCCGAGCGGCTCACCAGGTCTCGGGGCTCCACCCGAGTAGCCGTGGAAGTGTTGCAGGGTGCCTTTGAGCGCGCGGGAGTCGGAGTGGGGGATCGCTTTGTGTTTGATCCACCGCTACCCTCTGCGCGCGACTAGTCCCTGCTCTCACTTCCGGAAGCTCCACCGTTTTCACCGGCAAGCTCGGGGAAGAGCTCCAGGACCGGCTTGTCCCCCGGGTTCTCCGGTTCATTGAGCAGCTGCTCCACCCTGCGTTCAGCTCGGGTGAGTTCTTTCTCCAGGTCCTTGGCGAGCTTCACGCCTTCCGCAAACAGTTCCGCAGCCTGTTCCAGCCCGGTTTCCTCGTCCCGAAGGATCTCGCTGATCGCCTCCAGGCGGGCCAGCCGTTCCTCAAAGGTCTTCATTGTCCGCCCTGCCTCCCAGTTCTGCGCTGCGTGTCTGGTCTTGCATCTGAATGTGAACCCGGCTTCCGCTTGCAATGCCGCCGAAACGGGTAAGGACCACGCCGTCGTGATCGCGGATTATGGCATAGCCCCGACGCAGTACATCCTGTGGTGACCTCGCGACGATGGCCTCCCTCGCCAGAGCCAGTCGTGACCGATATGCGATCAGTCGGGCCTGCTGTTCGCGCACTAGAAGCTCGCGGGCATCGTCAAGGCGCTGCTGCTTGGGTGCGATCACCCCGCGGAAGCGCTGCAGGAGCTCCTCCCGGCTGAACTGCTTCACCAGGTTGCGGGCGGTGCCAAGCCGGAAGCGCAGATCCCGCATCATCACAAACAGTATTCCGTGTATCTGACGGGAGAGCTCTTCTCGGGCACCGGCAACGAGCTCCGCGGCCGCGCTGGGAGTTGGTGCGCGGACATCCGCGGCGTAGTCGGAGAGGGTCCAATCCACTTCGTGTCCTACCGCGGAAACAACGGGGATCACGCTCCCTGCTACTGCGCGCACCACGGATTCTTCGCTGAAGGGCATGAGGTCTTCAAGCGATCCGCCGCCCCTGCCCACTATCAGGACGTCAGCCAACGAGAAGTGGTTTGCCTGCTGGATCTGCGCAGCTATTCGTTCTGCCGCGCCAGCTCCCTGCACCGGGGCGGGAAGCACCACAACGGATACACCGCTGTTCCGCCGCCTGAGCACCTGGAGGATGTCACGAATCGCCGCACCGGTCGGGGAGGTGACTACGGCAATCCGCGCAGGAAGCACCGGAAGTTCCCGCTTTCGGTCCTCGTCAAACAGGCCTTCAGCCGCAAGGCTTCGCCGTCGCTCTTCCAGAATTCGCAGGAGCTCGCCCACGCCTGCCAGCTGCATGTGCTGAGCGTTTATCTGGTACTCGCCTCGCTTTGCGTAGACGCTCAGGTGTCCCGTGACGCGGACGAGCTGACCGTCGGCCGGCTTGAAGGCAACGCTGCTGTTCCGTCCGCGAAACATGACTACACGAATCATTGCCGCGTCATCAGAAAGGTTCAGGTACCAGTGGCCGCTCGCCGCAGCCTTGAAGTTGGTGATCTCGCCTTCCACCGTCACACTCGGAAAGGCGCCTTCCATTGTCTCCCGGATCAGGTTGGTGAGTTCGCTTACCTTGTACGCGGCTGCGGAAGCCTCTACCATGCCGTGAGCGTAGCGAGTTCGGAGGAAACGTGAACAGCGGACCCCTGACAGTGGTGCTGGACGCCTCGCTGACCGGCCCATACACGGAAATGCCACTCGCGGAGGGCATGAGCACCTGGGACCTTATGGGCAATGCGGTTCGGGCCCTGGCGGAGACCGGTGCGCGAATCCTGGTGTACGCAGGTAATCCGCCAGACTCCTTCCCGGGAGAGCGCCTGCCAGCGAGTGAACCGGGTATGGGCGAGCTCATTCGCGCGCTCAACGAGCGGCGGGATGAGTTTGGTGAGGACGGGCGTATCCTATACCACGGAGCTCACATGCCCTTCCTGGATATGGAGCTTGTTGCCCGCCTCCGGAGCGTGCACGAGGACTACATTGCCCAGTTCACATTTGCTGACGGCTACCCCGCTGGTATCGCCCCTCAGATCCTGAGCACCGAGATCCTCGGTCCTCTCGCTCACCTTATGCGCGACATGAATCCGAAAACAGACGATGAGGGTCTGTTTGCGGCAATACAGCGGGACGTGAACGCCTTTGATGTGGAGACGGAATTGGCCCCGCAGGACTACCGCATGCTCCGGGTCCGTTTTACCACCGATACAAGGCGAGACTATCTGCTGTGTCGGCGGGCAGCGGAAGCCTTGTCATTAACGCCCGTGCCTGATGCCGCAGAGATTTGCCGCTTTGTGGACCAGCAGCCACAGCAACTGCGGACGCTTCCCGCCTGGATTGAGCTGGACTGCGGTGTTCCGGATGTGCAGGACCCGGTCTACCGTCCAACGGAGGCAATCCGCTCACAGATTTCCTCGATATCCCCGGATGCACTCAGCACCGGACCGCTGGAGCCTGCAAAGGCGCTTGATTGCCTGAGGCCTATCATGGAGTTTGCCGGGGAAGCGTCAGTCTCGGTCAGCGCCTTTGGGGAAATTGGACTCCATCCGGATCCGCTCGGCCTTATGGGGGCACTGCTGGAGATTCCTGGCCTCGATCTGTTTGTTGAGACATCCGGTGTCGGTTGGTGCGCGGACTCCTTGTCCGCCATTCCAGCCTTCAGCGCGCGGGCCGGGAGCCGCCTCTCATGGATTGTGTTTCTGGACACTGACGTTGCGGCCGACTACACCCGCGTTCGGGGCAAAGGCTACGCGGAAGCCATGGCCTTCGTGTCCATGCTGGAGGAAGCCTGCCCGGACCGGACCTGGGTGCAGGTTACGAGGACACCGGAGCTGGAAGACGGGCTGGAATCTCTCTATCGCCGGTGGAAAGACCGTCCGTCTACCCTCGTTGTCCAGAAGCATGACAGCTATGCCGGCCTGATTCCGGACCGAAAGGTGGCCGATCTCTCGCCAGCAGAGCGCTTTCCCTGCTGGCACGCAAAACGGGACCTGGTGGTACTGGCCGACGGTACTGTGCTCCCGTGCCGCTCGGGGCTCGGAAGACTCCCAGCCCTCGGCCAAACTGGTGACGGCGCGCAATCGCTATGGGAAGCAGGGGACGCCCTGTATCGGCAGCACCTGAGGGGTGACTTGCCGGCCGTCTGCGCCGCGTGTGATGAGTACTACACCTACAACGCCTGAGCTTCCCCCTTACCGAATTCGTGCGCGCCGCGGCAGCGGTGCGGAAGACCGCTGTGCAATTGTACTTCCCGGGCTTCCAATGGAACCGGTGGAGCAGGTGATTGCGCGCCTGGCACAAGCGGGCTGTCGATCGGTCATCTGGTGCGCAGTAGGCCGCTCGGGTACAGCCGGCCAGTTGGAAGGGCATTCAGAAATGCCGGAACTGCGGGTTCTCACTCTGGACACGGATCCAGGCCCGGCAACCTGGATGGCGATTGCCATGGGAGAGTCACCGGGCAGGGAAGTGCTGGTTACCTCTGCAGATCGGATTCTGCTGCGCGCTCCGGCGGGACGCCTTGATCGGGACACTCCGCTGCTGCTCCCCCGACGGCTGGATTCCCTGGGCAACGCCGGCGCGGACGCCGTTGTTCCGGTGCCTCTGCCGGACGGCCGCTTGGAGTTTCGCCCGGTGGTCCTGCCGGAAAGTGGCCGTCCCGCGCTCTGCGGTCTGGACTTCTGTGGACTGTATGACGCACAGCACTTCACCGTCATCTGTGGCTTTGACCGGAGCATGGGTTCTGCCTGGTGGCAGCGAATAGCCTTTGGTCTGCGCTGCGCTCTTTCTGGTCGACCCCCCAGGGTCAGCGATGAGTTGTCCCTGCGTGTTTCGGAGCAGGACGGCCCGGAAGCTGCCGAGCGGAATGAGGATTACTTTCGTGTGCATCTTCGCTTTCTTGCCCCGGTCATGGGGGCGGAAGGAATCACCCTCACCCGCGGTGCGGTGTTGCGGGCCGCGCTCCGCAGCGGCCGGCTGCTTTGGGGCCTGCGCGTTGGCGCCGACACTCGTAAGTGGGTACGAGCGCACCGCCAGGAGTACCATCTGGATGCGGCAGCACTCGCCGAGCTCTGGGAGGTGTGATGAGCACAGCGGTATTCCTCCAGGCACGCCTGGACAGCACCCGATTGAAGAACAAGGCGCTCCTTCCGCTCGCAGGAAAGACGGTCCTGGAGCACTGCATGGAGGCGCTGAATGACGTGGGTGCAGACCACTACGTGCTGCTGACCGATGAGCGGAGTCAACCTCAACTGAGCCCGCTGGCACAACGCTGCGGGTTCCGTGTCTTCGCCGGGCACCCGGATGACGTGCTGGACCGCTTTTCGCGAGCGGCCGAACGCTTTGGTGCAGGCCGTGTCATTCGTGCAACCGGAGATAATCCACTGGTGTCTGCAGACGTGGCCCGTTCCTGCCTGGCACTGCTGGATTCCGAGACGGCTGATTACGCCGGTCTGACTGGAATGCCACTGGGCACCGGTGTGGAAGCCGTCCGCATGGCAGCACTGCAGAAGGCGGATTCAGATGCACGTGACCGCTACAGCAGGGAGCACGTCACTCCGTGGCTGTACCGAAATCCGGACCGATTCCGCATACTCACACGGGCTTGTCCGGCCGATTGGGAACACTCGGCCCGTGTCACCCTTGATACGGCGGAGGACTACCGCAACCTTCAGCGGATCTTTGAGCAGTTGTACTCGGGAAGACCGGTCCGGATAGCGGAGCTGGTGCAGCTCCTCCGCCGAGAACAGGAGAGAAGCATTGCCTGAGCCCCGAGCCCGCGTTCTGTTCCTTCCAGAGCTGAGACGCGGGCATGGAATCGGGCACATTGTACGGTCTGCAGATCTTGCCTCGCGGATTTCCGGGGCTGCACTGATCATACCCGGCCCGGAATCCTGGAACCCCACACTGCACCCGCGGAAACGGGTGTTGGATATCGTAGGTGCCATCTCCCCTCGGCTTCAGCATGTTTCCGATGTTGACCGCGGTTCAGACCAGCTTTTGGTCCTGGACCGAAGGGAGGTCAGCATTGCGGAAATGGAGCGCTTTCTTGAGCGCGGACCAGTCCTTGGACTGGATCTTGGCGGGGCTGGGAGGCCGCTGGCAAGCCTCCTGGTAGACAACATAGACCGCTGGCAGAGCCACGGACCGAACAGTAGACGCATGGATCTGTTACCACTGCCCAGACGGCGCAGAAGCGCTCCGCCAAGAATGCAGAAGCCTCGGGTGCTACTCAGTCTTGGTGGGGAGGATCCCGGGGGAAGCGGACCGGAATTGGCACAAACCCTCCGGAGCGCTGGATACTCGATCGATCATCAGTCGCCGGTACTTGGTTCTGCCGGCAAGTTTGACACGAGCCTCCGGGAGCGGATGGCTGACTACGATGTTGTTGTCTGCGGCTTCGGACTGACCGCCCTGCAGGCGAGCGCAGCGGGTTGCCGCGTACTTGTGGTCCCGCTTTCGCGATACCACCGTCGACTCGCCCAGTCCTGGGGCTTTGCGGTGGCTGACAGTGCCCGGGCTGTCGTCAGGCGTCTGTCCGAGTGGGATGAAGCGGCGGAAAAGCGGCAATGGGGCGCCCCGCCGGCGGGAAGGGGAGCGGAGGATCTGGCTACGGCTGATCCGGAGGCGGGAGCTGCCTGGCTTGGATCCCTGGTAGCCAGAGGTCCCCACCGTTGTCCGGTTTGCGGCTCGTGCGACGGTGGCGTGCTCGCCCGCTTCCCGGAGCGCACGTACCGCCGCTGTTCCAGCTGCGGAATGCTCTGGATGGCCTACGTTGGAGACTCGCCGGTGACCTATGGGCCCGACTACTTCGGGCGGGAGTACCGGGAGCAGTACGGCAGAAGCTATCTGGAAGACTTCGCGGACATCGAGGAGCGGGGCAGAAACCGCCTCCGGTGGATAGCCTGGCTTCGTGGTCCGCTTCCAGCAGGTTCTCGAGTTCTTGATGCCGGATGCGCCTACGGCCCGTTCCTGCAGGCGGCCTCAGGGCTTGGGCTCCGTCCCTACGGTCTGGACGTCTCTGAGACTTCCGTGACCTACGTGCGGGCGGAACTGGGAATACCCTGTGTCCGTTCGGCCATCGAAGACTTTGATCTGCAGAACAGCTTTGGCATCAATTCTGTGGATATGGTGACCCTCTGGTACGTTATCGAGCACCTCGCTGATATCCGCGGGGCGCTGGACCGCGTTCGTCAGATGCTTCCTCCGGGTGGTCTCCTCGCGTTTTCCACACCCTGCGGATCGGGCATCAGCGCCAGACGGGACCAGCGCGCCTTTCTGGAGAACAGCCCCCGGGATCATTTCACCATCTGGGAACCGCGCCGGGTCTCGGCGATTCTCAATCGCTGCGGATTCCGGGTGCTGGGATGGAGGAGTACCGGCCATCATCCGGAGCGGTTTGGGCGACGGGCAGGCCCCCTGCGCACTGCGCTCCGGATGAGGGCCAGCCGGGTGTTTCGGCTTGGTGATACGTTTGAAGTACTGGCGGAGCGATCCGGGTGAACGTAAGGGAGCAAGTGGCATCAGCCCACGTGGTTATCCTTGGCGCCGGAATCATGCAGGTCCCCGCTCTGCGCCGGGCTCGGGAGATCTGCGCCGAGGTAACCGCCGTAGACGGTAATCCCGAGGCACCCGGGCGCAGCATCTCCCACCACTTTGTCCACGCGGACATCAGCAACCCGGATCAGGTCCTGGACGCCCTCCTCGGCGCGCGCCCCACGCGGAAGTACGCAGGGGTCCTCACCGTTGGCACAGACTTCTCCACCAGCGTTGCTGCGGTAGCCGCGGCATTGGGGCTGCCCGGCTTGAACGCGGAGGTAGCTGCTGCAGCGCGGGACAAGCTGCTGATGCGAACTGCCTTCCTGGAAGCCGCGGTTCCGTCCCCGCCCTTCATCGCAGCAGCGCCTGGCGCAGTCGCTACACCGGATTTTCCGGGCCCGTGGGTGGTCAAGCCGCGGCGGAGTATGGGTGCCCGCGGCGTGCAGCTGGTAAGCGACGGCACCGAGCTCTCGTCTGCCGTGGACACCGCGGCCCGCTTTGATCCGGACGGCGCATGCATTGTGGAAGGCATGATCAGCGGGCCGGAGTTCAGCATTGACGCGTTGGTTCATGACGGGATCGCAACGATCTGTGGAATTGCGGATCGGCAGATCGGCTTGCCACCGGCGTTCGTGGAGCTCGGGCATACCCTGCCCAGCAGCTACCGCCAACTGGAACAGGACTCCCTGGTATCCGTGTTTGTCCGCGGAGTGCAGGCGCTGGGCATACGCAGTGGTGCAGCAAAAGGAGACGTGTTTCTAACTTCCCATGGACCGGTCATTGGGGAAATTGCAGCGCGACTGTCCGGCGGGTTCATGAGCGGATGGACTTTCCCCGCGGCAACGGGTCTTGAGTCCATTGACGGGGCTATTGCAGAGGCGATCGGTGCAGATCACCGGGAAATCATGTCGCCAGGAGTGCGGGGAGGGTTGGGATCCTCCGCAGAGCGTGGGATTCTCGGCCTGCCTGGTCGCCTTACGCGCGTTCGGGGAATAGAGCGGGTGGAGTCCCAGGTCGGCCACTTGCTCACATACCGGTCGGTTGCGGACAACGCCGTCAGCACATTTCCGCGCAGCAACGTGGAGAAGCTGGGAAACATCATCTTCACCGGTCGGACTCCAAGCGAGGCGGACGAGCGCGCAGAGGCTGCGCTCCGCCTTTTGCTGGCTGAGTACAGTGCGGATTCACCGGAGGCAAGGCAGACTGTTGCATTTCTTCTTGGTCAGGATAGCCGCCAGGACGCATACCCCCGGCTGCGCACAGTGCTTCCAAGGACGTTCCCGGGAGCCGATAGTGAAAGCATGAGGCAGATGGCGGCCACATCGTTGCCAGGCACCGGCCCGATTGCGCTTGGTCATACCACTCAGCTGGAAACCGTTCCGGGGGTGGATTGGTTCCATCGGACAATCCGCGAATCCCTCAACCTGCTGGAACGCCTTGGTGTCATCCGGAAAACAGCGCATGACGGTCCGCTTGATCCATGGGTGTGGCATGCGCTGATGCGTGGTGGAGCGAGCGGCGCGCTGTTTGCTGTTGCCTCCTGCACGCGCGATACCCCAGCGTTCGGATCCGCAGGATGAACGGCAGGCATCGGATTGCAGGAGTACGAAACCCGGGCATGCGCAGGAAGTGCAGACCGCTGCTTGCCATTATCTGGCTCACGGTTGCCGCAGGCCTTCCCGCGGAGCCGCTAACCCTTCAGACCTTTGCGGACGATGTCCGCGCCCAGCTGATGTACGACTCGGTTGGCTACCGGGGCTTTCTGCTCCGGGGCCGCCAGCTTGTCAGCTTCACAGTGGACAACCCCGTGTTCCGGGTGAATGGTCAGGAGCCTCTGCTTGCGGAGCCGGTGCGCTTTCAGGCCGGTGAACTCGTTTTACCGGAAGCGTCCGTGGACGCGCTTCGCAATCTTCTCCAGCCAACCAGACCCGCTGGCCGCCGCTACGTCTCCACCATCTTCATTGACGCCGGACACGGCGGCAGGGACCCCGGGGCAATCGGAAGGCACCGGATTGACGGACAGACCGAGAGTCTGGCGGAGAAAGACGTGGTCCTGGATGTTGCTCTCCGCCTGAGGGATCTGCTGAACGCGGAGTTTCCTGACCGCACAATCCTGATGAGCCGGGATGATGACCGCTACCTCTCGCTGGATGAGAGAACCGATATCGCGAATGCCATTGAGGTGGATGAGTTTGAGCACATCGTGTTCATCTCCATCCACGCAAACGCTGCGTTGAACCCGGGCGCTGCAGGGTTTGAAGTATGGTATCTGCCCCCGGAGTATCGCCGTAATGTGATTGATCGGCTTGCCGTGCAGCCGGACGATCCATCTGTGATTCCCATACTCAATAGCCTGCTTGAGGAAGAGCTCACGGTTGAGAGCGTCCTTCTTGGTGATCAGGTGCTGGACGGCCTTGAAGAACGCATTGGCACCTACACGCCCAACCGTGGCCTCCGGCGGGAGGTATGGTGGGTTGTCCGCAATGCCACAATGCCATCCGTTCTGGTGGAGCTTGGCTTTCTCACCAACCGCGCAGAGTTCCAGCGTTTGCAGACGGACCCCTACCGGGATATGCTCGCAGCGGGAATTTTTGCGGGAATCGTGAACTTCGTTGACGACTTTGAGTCCGTGGTTCTCAACCCGCCAGAACCAGGAGCTGAATGAGCACCTTTCGCAACAGAATCCTCATCGCCGCTGCCATCGTGTTTGGCTTGAGTCTGGTAGGCTCAGTCGTTATCTACGCCGGAAGAAGCGCGCGCTTTGTAGAGGTTGTTGCCTGGTTCCCCGGCATCTTTGACGAAAATCTCGCACCCGAACGAAGGGTGGTGCCGCGCCGACGCAATGCGGAGGAACAGGCGGAGGTTCTGATACAGGAACTCCTGCTTGGTCCAGTGAGCTTTGACCGGGGCCAGCTGGTCCCGGAAGGCTCCCGTGTAAATGCGGTGTTGGTCCGCAACGGGGCGCTCTACGTTTCCCTCTCGGAGGTGGTAGTTGCCCTTGCTGACAGCGGGGACCTTCCGCTTGAGCAGGTCATCGAAGCCATTGAACGTACTATCCGCTCAAACCTCACCGGAATTGACACCGTGGAAATCACTGTCGGTGGAAACAACCCTTTCTTTCCGCCGTCACCCGTGCGAAGGTAGAATGAGAATGGGGCGTTGACTAAGGCCGCCGCTCCAGCGAATACTTACGCGAACGAACAATTCTGGCCATTTTGCTGTGCAGGCAAAGGAGATTCGGATGAAGAAGCTTGTCATGGTGGCACTTGTGGTTCTGCTTGCTGCAGGAGCTGCAGTTGCGCAGACACAGAGTGTGCTGATCGACTTCACAGAGCTGGTTGCCGACTGGCCGGCAGATGACCCGACCCAGCATGAGGCGACCATTTTTGACTTCAGTGGCAGCCGCGCTGCTCAGGGCCTTCCTGACGATCTGCAGGCACAGCTGAAGAGCTCGCTGGCGATTGAGAACTGGGACGTTGAGCTGTCCTCGTCCTCTCGCTTTGTGGATCTGGTCGCCAACAGCCTCGTGCGCCCGGCTACGGTGAGCGACAATGCAACCCGCTATCCTGGCGATACGGTGCTTGGGGTTCGGGCATCCTTCCCCACGGAGCCCTTCAACAGCTACGCGATCATTCGGCCTCCCTTTGAGATCCCTGCCTACGCGGATCCCGTCGAGGTTGATGCGGATGGCACAGTTACCGTCGCCCAGGAAAATGTTGGGACCGGCACCCAGTTTGACGGCTTTGGTGTTGTCAAGAACGTCGGAATTCTCCGCAGCGTTATTGTCAACGCCTTTGCCAACAACTACCCGCACGGTCTGAGCGTTCTGATGGAGAACGAGCGGAACGAAGTGCAGGAGATCTTCCTCGGCTATCTGGACTTTGACGGATGGCGGACCCTGCAGTGGGACAATCCGAACTACATTCAGAACGTGCGCAACCGCGAGCTGCGCCGCAGCCCGCTTTACCCCAACCTGGCACCGTTCCAGAAGCTGGTAGGTTTTGTGATCTACCGGGATGGGGCTCAGATCGGTGGCGACTTCATCAGCTATATCGCGGATGTAACTCTGGTGTACGACCGGGCTGTTCTAACCCTTGACCGAGATATCAATGACGAGCAGGTGTGGGGAATTCTGCAGGAGCGCGAACAGGCACGCCGGGAAGCCGAGCTGAGCCGCCTTGGCGAAATCCAGGTCCTTCGCTTCCTTGAAGAGCAGCGCCAGGTTCCTGCTGACGAACAGAACCAGGAGTAAGGTACAACTGCTGCTGGTCATCTGATCGGCGCTCGCTTTCTATTCAGGGCTTCACCCCACGGGGTGAAGCTCTTTTTTGTGTGTCGCACATTTGCACCGGGTGCACGGGCAGTCAGTTAGATGGGGACGGGGGACCGAACCGGGACTGACGGGACTGATCAGTTGCCCGCGCTGAAGCGGATTCCGGTCTGCAGGCGGAAGAGATAGCTCTCCGCAATGGTCAGACCGGCCAGCTGTTCACCCCCAAAGCTGTACAAGCTGGAATCCAGATCCAGAATGTAGGTGAATCCCGGGATGAGCGAAAGGTTCAGCCGGATTCCCACCATCAGCGAGTTGAGGCGGTGGGTTATTCGGGGGCTTCCGGGATACGTGTTGGTCAGGTCCTGATAGCCAAGGGTCATCACGATGGTGTAGGGCGTGTTTTTCTGAAACAGATCGACCTGCAGCCCGTAGCGGGTTCTCGCGCGGGAGACCTCTCCGGAATCCGACTGTTCGGTGTAGCGCTCGCCGGTGAGGAAGAGGGATGGGAGTGCGTTTGGCGTGTAAAAGCCTAGCCGGGCTTCAGACGCCTCCTGGATGTAGTCGCCGGTATCAACCAAGCGGCCGCCAATGCTGTTTGCACTCGCAAAGCTCACGTACGCGAATCCTCCGAGGTCAAGGCGAACCGAGCTCTGGATGCCTGTTTGGATCAGTGCCGCACGGCTATTGAACATTCCAAAGAAGGGACCAACGCCAATCGTGAAGAAGTCCGCGCGATAGATCAGTTCGGTGGTTGCAATGTTCTGAAGGATTGGGTCCCGGACAAAACTGAGCTGGAGCCCCAGCTGATCGTTGACTGCCTGGCTGGCCGAGATTCTACCCGCGTAGAAGAAGCCATTGACCGGAAAGTCCGTTGCCCCCGCTGCCCGATCCCTGGCGAAGAGCAGATTCCCACCGGAACCGAGAACCGTGAAGTCAACTGCCGAAGCGCTCCCGGCAGCGAGCAGCAGGATTAGCAGAAGAGCCGTGTTCCGTTTGTGCTTGTGCATCCTAGAACTCCGTGGTCAGGCCTACAAAGGCCTGAATGATTTCGCTGGGCTCAAAGGGCCACACCGTCGCGTTCACTCGCAGGTCCCATACAACGCCGGAGCCTGCAAGCTGGAAGAACGGTGAAGCTACCAACGAGAACTGACCGGCAGGGTCGTTCGGCCGGATCCCCAGTCGTGCGTCAAGTCCTCCGCGGAGAGGGGAGACCTCTGGACGACCGAGTTGCAGCCTTGCATTGATGTCCAGATTACCCTCTTCACCGGTGGGTTGCTGGAAGTATATTTCTGGTCGCCAGAAGATTGTCACGATCGTTGCAAAGGGACCAACAAAGAGTCTCGGCTCAAACAGTACAAAGAACTCGTTGAGCAACAAGGCGTCTGTGCCCGGCGTCCATTGCGTCAATGCAATCTGGGTCAGGAAACCGCCGATCTGGTCTGTGTCGTAGTAAAGGAGGATGCCGGCCCGGTAGGATCCAAAGTTGCCACGAGGGAAGCTTGCACCAGCAAAGGCGTCCAACTTCAGAAGCGGCCGATTCAGCCTGAAACGCAGGTCGGCCGAGAACCGCCCTGTACCGAGCTGCGCATCCTGGTAGAGGAATCCACTGAGGTCGGCAGAATCCCAGGCATCACCGCTTTCCAGGCTGACACCGGTTCCATCTACCCGGCTGAAGCCGCGGTAGTTCACTCCATCGCCAAAGACCAGTACTCCCGAATACCCGGACGCAAAGCGGTCGGAACCAAAGCGTTCCGGGAAATCCGTTCCGGATCCAAAGATTGGGCCCTCTCCGGTGAAATAGCCAAGTACCATCGGCGTGCCCAGGAAATCGCGTACGCTCACAGCCGCGGACTCAAACGAAAGCGTTTGGTCCAGGCGTTCTTCCACGGTACCGGGCTCTTGGAGTTCTGCGCTGTTCAGGCTCAGCCCGATTGAACCGCCGAACTTTGCTCCACCTTCAATCCGAAGGCCGAGATCCAGTTGAGAGGACAGGCCAACGGTCCCGCCTGTCAGTTCACCCTGGGTAATCAACTGCAGTTGCGCCAGTACGCTCGCCGCACTGGCCGGTAATGCCGCACAGAGCAGGAGTGCGATCAACGTAGCTTTTCGCACCTTAGGCCCCCTTATGGTTCAGTGTAACCCTTTTATCACTATCGCCGCCGAATCTCCTCGCCTTGACTTAGCCCACCCCCCGAATAAGATTGAAGGGGATGAGCGACTACCTGGATCCGCAGAACGAGGAGTTGCTGCGCGACTTCTTCGTTGAGGCACGGGAAATGGTGCAGAAGCTTGAGGAGAACGCGGTTGTCCTTGAGTCCGATCCCACCGACTCCGACGCCATTGACGAAATCTTTCGGGCCGCGCACACCCTCAAAGGGGCCGCGGGTACCGTCCAGATGGATGAACTGGCGGGCTTCACGCACCGGGTTGAGGATTCGCTTGACGCCATCCGGAACCGGGAGGTCACCGCGGATTCCATTGTTGTAGACACCATTCTCGCCGCAATTGACGTGATCAAGGAAATGCTTGACGCCAGAGAGGACGGTGAGGTTTACACCAAGGATACCAGTGTGGTGGAAGCAGACATCGCCCGAGTTCTCCAGGGCGGCGGCACCAGGGAATCGGATGCTGTTCGAGGGACAAAGGGCGGCCACAACGCCGCTTCCCCCAGTAGAACCCTGACGCCATCACCGGTAGGCGCAAGTAAGGGCACTGGCAGGAACATGACTGGCGAGTCTGCGCTGTCAGAGTTTGACCTCGCGGAACTTGCAAGTGCGTTGGAGCCGGGCCTGACAGCCTGGGATGTGCGCGTAACCTTTGACGAGTCCAACACCATGAACACCGTGGGTGGAATTCAGGTCTATGCCGCACTCAAGGCGCTGGGAACCCTGCTCACCACGCGCCCCGAGCTTGATGCGCTGTACGAGGACGTTTTCTACACGGAAGTCTCCTACGTGCTGGCCGCCGAGGCATCTGAATCCGAGATTCGTGACGCTGTCACCATTGCTGACGTTACTACCGGGGCAACTGTTCAGAAGCTGAATGTCCAGGCGCCCCCGGATTCGGAAGACCTCGAGGCGTCCGGGAACGTCCCGGCCATACGGGAATCCGCACGAGGCCGGGGTGTCCCGCCCAAGAAGCAAGCGGCTGCAGCGGAGCCCTCCGAGACTGATCCGAGTCCTGCTGTATCCACCGTGGACGAGGACTCCGCGGTTCCTGCGGAGGTCAACCAGCCCGCGGCTGTTGCGGCGGCGCGCAAACACGTACAGGCTGGCTCCATCCTGCGTGTTGACAGCCGGCGCATTGACGACCTGCTGAACCTCGTAAGCGAAACGGTAATCAACAAAGCCACCTTCAATCAGGTTAGCACCGAGTTCAGCGGGCTTCTCACACAGCTCCAGGGACTCACCACTGAGTTCCGGCAGCGCTTCCGGGAACTCCTTGAGTCCGCGATAGCGGCAGCGGGCGACGCAAGCACCCACAACGGCTCGGTTGCAGGAGAAGACTCTGTGGCGGATACCTTGCGCCGGGAGCTGGTGGAGCGTTTCGGCGATCTGGGCGGCCACTTTGACGGCTTTGAAAGCAGCCTGAAAGCCGTTGTCGCCCGGTTCCGCGGAAATGCCCAGAATCTCGGGCGTATCACCAGTGAGCTGCAGGAAGGCGTGATGCGCATCCGAATGGTGCCTGTCAGCCAGATCTTTTCCCGCTTCCCGCGCCTGGTCCGGGATCTGAGCCGGAGCGTGGACAAGCGAATTGAGTTGACTATTCGCGGCGAGGACACCGAGCTGGATAAGTCAGTTATTGAAGACCTTCTGGATCCTCTCATTCACCTGGTGCGGAATTCGATTGATCATGGCATTGAGTCGGCAGATGACCGCAAGCGCGCCGGCAAGCCGGAGGCTGGGCAGATCACCCTGGCAGCCTCCAACGAGGGCAACATGATCCACATCCTCGTCAGTGATGACGGCAAGGGAATTGATGTTGACCGCGTGCGCCAAAAGGCCGTGGAGCGCGGAGTACTGCATGCCAGCAAGCAGATCAGCGATGTTGAAGCCTTCAACCTCATCTTTGACCCTGGCTTTTCCACAGCAAAGCAGATCACGGCAATATCGGGCCGCGGCGTTGGTTTGGACGTGGTCCGCAAGCATCTTGAAAAGCTCAATGGAAGCGTGAGTGTGTGGAGCGAGGCGGGGAAGGGTACACGCTTCACCATCAAGATTCCGCTGACCCTTGCCATTATCCAGGGCCTGCTTGTGCGTGTTGGTGACGAAACCTACGCAATCCCCATCACCAGTGTGGTGGACTCCCACCGGATCAAGCCGGAGGAAATCAGGTTAATTGACAACTATGAGGTCTTCAATGTTCGGGATGACGTAGTCTCGCTGATTCGACTGAATCGCCTGTTTGGCATCCATACCAACGAGGACACCGAGTACCACTATGTGGTGGTTGTTGGAGCGGGCGACAAGAAGATGGGTCTGATCGTCGATTCCCTGATCGGGGAAGAGGATGTGGTGATCAAGCCCCTGAGAGACCACTACACCAATGCACCCGGAATAGCTGGTGCGAACATCACCGGGGATGGCTCTGTTGCCCTCATCATAGACGTTGGCCAGCTCCTTGACCTTGGGTTGAGAACGGAGCGAGAGGCCCGGACCCGACGGGAAACCGTCATCGCTTAGGAGCTCTATATGGCAACCATCGCGGCACGGCGCAGCCCGCAGGTCATCGGCAAGGGAGATCAGGAGCAGGAACTTGGCGCAATCGACTTCAAAATGGTGACCTTTTCCCTCGCAGGGAAAGACTACGCGGTTGACATCATGAAGGTGAAGGAGATTGCAAAGTTCAGCGGCTTCACCTACGTGCCCAACAGTCCGGGGTTTGTCCGCGGGGTCTACAACCTGCGCGGAGATATCATCTCAGTGATTGATCTGCGGGGAATGTTCCAGCTCCCTATACCAGAAGGCAAGCCGGATGTTGAGGACGGTCTCATCCTCAGGTACGAGGGTGGTCTCATTGGCGTGGTTGTGGACCGGATTGATCGGGTTGTCGGCATTTCCCGCAGCCGGATCCAGCCGCCACACCCGATCTTTGGAGACATCAACATCGGATACATTTCCGGGGTCGTGGAGCACGACAACACCCTTTACATCATTCTGGACGTGGAGAGAATCTTTGGTCGTGAGCAGGCGGGAGAGCAGACCCGTCAGGCCGGAACCCGTCCCATCCCCCAAACCCCCGCTGCAAACACAAACGCGGCGGACGCGGGCGTATCTGGCGCCCGGGAAGTCTCGGGACCAGTTGCTATCCAGTCACAATCCGATGACGCTGACCTCGATTACCGCTTCATCGTCGAGCAGCTTGCTACCCTCGTCGGGTTCCACGTCAGCGCCGCCAATCAAGCCTGGGTTCAACGCAGGCTGGCAGCCTGGAAGCAAGATCGGGTCAAAGCCGGGAAAGACGTGCAGCTGCGCAGTGAAGAAGATGCTGCTGCGTTTCTCCGTGGATTCGGCAGTTCGGCAAGCGGAACTCTGTGGGACGAGGAACTTGTCGGAGAACTGCAGGAGCTTCTGGCGCAGGCGAATCGGAGCCATTGCAAGATGTGGAACCCCGGATGTGGACAGGGGCATGAGACCTACAGCGCTACAGTTGCCGCAAGGAGGGCATTTCCCAGTGCCGTGATCAGGACCGTGGCCTCCGACAACGACATTGTGCGAGTTTCCGAGGCGAAGACACTGACGTTCAGCGGAAACGTGATACCGGAGATTTACCGTCCCTTTACCGTCAGCAAGGATGGAAGCTGGACGTTTGGTAGCAGCATCAGGGACCTAATCACGTTTGAGTACTCCGACATCGCGCATGTTGGCTCGGTACCGCAGGTAGACCTGATCGTTGCACGCGATATACTGAGTACGCTTGCGCTACCCACGCAGGAAGAGGTGCTCGACCGGTTTGCGGAGCTGCTGCCTTCGGGTGGTCTGCTGGTAATCGGCGATCACGAGTCCCTGGCCGGAAACCCGCTCTGGAAGAGTACGGGTGAGGGTCGGCTCAGCGCGTACTTCAAGGTTTAGGAGCAGCAGAGGCATGCGAGTTGAGTACATCAATCCCTTCGTGGAAGCGGCATACGCCATTCTGACGGAGGTCCTGCAGGAAGAGGTCAAGCGAGGTGATCTCTACCTGAAAGTTTCCTCCCAGTCGGTGCTCGGCGTGGCAGCGATTGTGGGTCTGGCGGGAGACGTTGAAGGGCGAATCCTCTTTGACATGACTCAGGAAACAGCCCTGGCCGTGGCGTCCCGAATGCTTGAAAGCATGGAGGAGCAGCCAATCACCACCTTTAACGAGATGGGACGCGCCAGCATCACCGAGCTTGCCAACATGATCACCGGTCGCGCGGTCAGCTCATTGCACGAACTCGGGTTCAAGTTTGACCTTACCCCACCAGCCATCGTCACCGGGAGCAACATGCAGATCTCCGACAACAACGTGGAGGCTTTGATCGTGCCGATGGAAATGTCGATGGGTAAGATAGAGATCAACGTCGCTGTGCGCGAGAGGGGATAGGATGAGGACCAAGCAGGATTTCCCGAACATCAACGAGCGGCAGGCCGAAGGACTTAACGAATCCGGCGAACCCTACCGCGTGCTGGTGGTCGATGACTCCATGTTTACCACCAAGCAGATCAGCCAGATCCTGACCTCCGAGGGCTTTGAGGTTGTTGGCACCGCTGCAGATGGCCAGGAAGGTGTGGACAAGTACA
Source organism: uncultured Spirochaetaceae bacterium (assembly GCA_964591085.1). Classification (GTDB taxonomy): domain Bacteria; phylum Spirochaetota; class Spirochaetia; order DSM-27196; family CAZPXH01; genus CAZPXH01. The sequence continues at coordinate 273,778 of CAZPXH010000001.1, forward strand.
AGGAGCTGTACCCCAACGTGGACCTTGTAACCATGGACATCACCATGCCCAAGCTGGACGGCGTTGCTGCGCTTGAGCAGATCATCGAGTTTGACAAGAAGGCCCGTGTGGTGATGATCAGTGCTCTGGGCAAACAGGACCTGGTGAAGAAAAGCTTGTTGATCGGTGCCAAGAACTATATAGTCAAGCCGCTTGATCGCAAGAAGGTGCTGGAACGAATTGTGAACGCGCTAAAGAAGTGATTCCGGGAGGTATTTCTTCCGTCCGGGCGGTTAGCTCAGTTGGTTAGAGCACTAGCTCGACACGCTAGGGGTCACTGGTTCGAGTCCAGTACCGCCCATTCTGTGCGCCGATGGCGCATCAAACCTGCAAGCTGGCTTCGCGGGGCTCAGTCCAGTACCGCCCATTCTGTGGTCCATGGGAACACCAAACTTGGGATCTGGTATTTGTTCTGACGGTGCTGGGCGGGAATCGCTGGGTTGTCCGGCCGGATGCCTACCTCGCCGGCGATGGTGCAATTCGTCCGGAAGTTCGAGTGGGCTCGGTCACCGTTGGGTGGAAAAGGTCCGGACCCACGACCTCCCCCGAGAATGCACGGGTAGCCGCGGCGCTCGTTCCGCTCCTGCTGGAGCCGCTCGGAGACCCGCCACTGCAGTTTGACGATCAGCTCCTCCGGCTTCCTCCGCTTCAATGAGTCCGCGTCTGCACTACCACCGCACGCCTGTAGCCGGGCGTTCTCAAGCGGGCCCGAGGCTGTGTTTTCTGTTGATGCTTTCCTTCGCCATCGTCGGACCGTTGTGGACCCAGGAAGTGGAGGACCTGGTGGTTCTCACCTGGAACGTGGAGAGCAGGGGGAGCAGCGCAACCGTGGTTGCAACGCAACTCGCAACGCACGCACGGGGCGCGAGCATTGTGGCTCTGCAGGAGGTGGAGGAGCAGGATGCGCCCTTGTATCGCGCAGCCCTCGGGCAGGGCTGGGAGTCCGTCGTTGGAACCACGGGAAGGAGCATGCGCCAGCTTCTCCTGTTTGACGCAAGACGTCTTGAGCTCATCGGGTACCGGGAACTCCTAAGCTATGACGGGGTGCCGCTGATCGCCGATTCCACGCGGAGTGGGTTGCGGGCGCCTATCCTTGCTGAGTTTGTAGACCGCTCCGGTGGCTACCGCTTTGGCGTTGTGGCGGTGCACTTCACTCGCGGGGATGAAGCGCAGCGTCTGTTGGAAGCATACCTGGTCCGGCGATTGCTGGAGGAGTCCGGGATTTCTCTTGTGGCCCTTGGTGACTTCAACTTTGACCTGGAGTTCAATCCGGATACCGGTGCGGTGATCGGCGGAAACACCTCCTGGGTAGCATTCACGGCAGGCACCGGGGTTCTGTGGATTGAGCCACAGGTTCTTGTGGATACGCAGTGGTCCGACGCAAACGGCTCGGACCGCTATCCGGAATCAATCCTCGACTTTGTGTTCGTCAACGGGTGCAACTGGACGGGATCCGCAGAAATCGTGGTTCTCCCGGAGGACTTCCCGGACACCGGGGAGACCAGCGACCATCGGCCGGTTCGTGCACAGCTCACGCCAGATCCATTGAGCTGCCGCGATACCAGGTGAAAATCTGGTTAATCCTTCCAAAAGGGATGCGCTTCCGGGCCTCGCGGTTGGCGCTTGAGTTCCATTCGGAGTACGCTCTGAAAATGAAGGTATCTGTGAGTCGGCGCCTGCGTGTCCTCGCCGTGTCACTCTTTGCAGTGGCTCTCCTGTTCGTGTTCGCGCCCGGAAGCGCAGAAGCGCAGTCACGGCCGGACTTCACCTTGGACCCGGCCTTTGGAAGTGTTCGGCTGGAGTCGGGTTTCGCTCCCGACCCGTTCACGGTGCCGATCATTGCGGGTGGCCCGGTGGATCTGAACGCCTGGAACCGAGACTACGACGGCTACGTTGCCGTTGCGCCTGATTACAGCCTGTTCTACGAGGCCGGGAGCACCTTTGATCTGACCATCTACATTGAGTCCAACGTGGATACGGTCGTTCTGATCAACGCACCGGATGGCCAGTACTACTTTTTTGATGACTTTGAGGGACTCAACGGTGGATACACCTTTGAGAATCCCCAGTCCGGGCGCTACGACATCTGGGTTGGTACCTACAACGAGTCTGACTTAGGCGCGCAGACCAGTCTCCTGATCACGGAGATCTACTGATGCGTGTGGTGGCAATGCCGCGGATCACTCTCCTGATTGCCGCGGCTGTCGCCGTGCTGATGCAGTCATCGTCATCTCTAAGCCTCGGTCGTAAAGTACCCTGACCGAGGCTCCGTGGTTCCTGTCCGCCGGTTGCGCCGGGCGGACAGTGGTCGCGGTACTGCCGACACATGAAGATCGTGCGTATACTCACCGTATAACCTCACTGACTGTGGAGCACTGATTGGAACGCAACGCGGTGGTAATTGGTGGAGGCTTCGGCGGATTGTCGTCGGCCGGCCTTCTGGCAAAGCAGGGTTACCGGGTGACCGTGCTTGAGAAGAACGAGGTCCTCGGCGGCCGGGCTCGGGTCTGGGAGACTGACGGCTTTGTATTTGACATGGGTCCCTCCTGGTACCTGATGCCGGAAGTTTTTGAACGCTACTTCACCCAGCTGGGCAAGGAGCGCAAAGACTACTACGACCTGTACAAGCTTGATCCCTACTATCGAGTCTTCTTTGGCAACGGCGCGGAGCCGGTGGACATCACCCAGGACCACGAGCACAACCGGCAGGTCTTTGAGTCGTTTGAGCCCGGCGGAGCGGTGAAACTGGACGCCTATCTCAAGCAGGCTGAGTACAAGTATCGCGTTGCGATGGACGAGTTCCTGTACCGCGAGTACCGGCACATCTTCCAGTTCCTGAACTGGAGGTTGATGACCGAGGGTCTGAAGCTCAACGTGTTCAGCAACCTGGATCGCTTTGTCCGGCGCTACTTCACTGATCCCCGAGCGCGGCACATTCTGGAATACGCCATGGTGTTCCTTGGCAGCAGCCCCCAGAATGCGCCGGCCCTGTACAGCATCATGTCCCACGTGGACCTCAACCTTGGTGTCTATTTTCCACGCGGGGGAATGACCAAACTCGTTCAGGGAATGGCGAAGGCGGCTGAGGAGCTTGGCACCGAGTTCCGCACCGGAACGCCGGCAACCGGGATTGGATACCGTAATGGGGCGGTCACCGAGGTTCACACGCCCTCAGGCGCAGTACCGGCTGACCTGGTAGTTGTGAACGCTGACTACGCGTGGGCGGACCGAAATCTCTTGCCGGAGGGCATGCGGAACTACAGCGACGGCTACTGGGACAAGCGGGTAATGGCCCCAACGATGTTCATCATCTACCTTGGCCTCTCCAAGAAGGTTCCGCAGCTTGTACACCACAATCTGTACTTCTCGCCTGACTGGGACGGGCACTTTGATGCCATCTTTGGAAAGAACAAGCGCTGGCCAGATAGTCCGTCCTACTACGTCAGCTGCGCCTCCCACGATGATCCTGGCGTGGCGCCTGAAGGCAAGGAAAACATCTTCTTCCTGGTGCCGGTTGCAGCGGGCCTGGAAGACGATCCGGAGTTCCGGGAGTCATACGCGGAGAAGATCCTGGATCACTTTGAGGGCATGATTGGCGAGCGAATCCGTGATCACATCCAGATCAAGCGCCTGTTCTCCCACCGGGACTTTGCCGGCGACTACAACGCGCTGAAGGGCACCGCCCTGGGAATCTCACATACGCTCGGTCAGACGGCGGTGTTCCGCCCGCGGATGCGGCACCGCAAGCTTGGGAACATGTTCTTTGCCGGGCAGTACACGCACCCGGGCATTGGCGTTCCCATGACGCTGATTGCCTCCGAGATAATTTCGGACATCGTGAAGCGGGAACTTCCCGCCTGAAACCCGCCCTCGGGTGATGGAGGCTTGGTGAGATTTCGCGGGAAACGGAGCGAGCTGTGAAGAGCACTGACATTCACGAACAGACCTTTCGGGCCGGTAGCAAGACCTACTACAACGCCAGCCGCTTTTTCCCGCGGGAAGTCAGAGACGATGTCTACCTGCTCTACGGCTTTGTCCGTGTTGCGGACAACTTTGTGGACAGCGTTCCGCAGGATCCGGATGGCTTTCACGAGTTTGAGGCGCGGTATCGGCGCGGGCTTGCCGGAGAAACGACAGGTGATCCCATCATCGACGGCTTTGTGGACCTGTCCCGGCGCCGGAGCTTTGACCCGGCCTGGGCAGATGCCTTTCTGTACTCCATGCGTCTGGACCTCACCAAGCGGCGCTACGGGACGCTGGATGAGACCCTTGAGTACATCTACGGCTCGGCAGAGGTCATCGGGCTGTTCATGGCACGGATGATGGACCTGAGCCCGGAAAGTCTGCAGCCCGCCCGCATGCTTGGCCGTGCCATGCAGTTCATCAACTTCATCCGGGACATTGCGGAGGACCAGGGACTCGGCCGGGAGTATCTGCCGATGGAGGAAACCAGCCTCCCGGACCTTTCACAGGAGAGCGCGAAGGCAGATCCGAACGAGTTCCGGCGCTTTGTGCGCGCGCAGCTGGAGCGCTACCGGGGTTGGCAGCGGGAGGCAGAAAGTGGTTACCGCTTCCTCCCACCACGCCTGCGAATACCCATCCGTACGGCCGGAGACATGTACAACTGGACCGGCGAGCAGATTTCGCGGGACCCGCTCATTGTGTACCAGCGCAAGGTGAAGCCGGCCAAGGCGCGGATTGTGATTCGCGGAATCACCAATCGCTTACGCGGGCTTCCCTCTTGAGTCTCCATCCGATCCTTACGTCTTTCCGGCCACAGATAAGCTCCGCCGTGGCGACTGAAGCGGATGCGGTGCGTCCCTTGCTACGCAAAGCATCCAAAGATGCGGATGAGCTGCTGGACAAGCTTGTTGATTACACTTCGGACGGGAAAATGATCCGAGGGGCACTGGTTCTCCTCGGCGGCGGTCTCTACGGCCGGAAACCTGATCTGGTGCTGATGCGAGCCGCTGCCGCGTTGGAGCTGACCCAGAGCTTTCTCCTGATTCACGACGACATCATGGACCAGGACGACCTACGGCGCGGGAAGCCGTCAATTCATGCTGCTTACCGGGACGCGTCCGGATTATCTGGCCCGTCAGCTGCCCGACTCGGTGCCGCAATGGGAATCTGCACCGGAGATGTAGCTGCCATGCTTGCGCTCTCGGCCGCGAATGGTGCTGCGGCTGAGGCGGGTGTGCCGCAGCTAGGGGTGCGCTTTGCCCGGGAGATCGCGTCCGTGGGGCTTGCGCAGATGGATGACGTTCGGTTTGGCCTGACATCTGCAGACCCTGATGAAGCCGAGATTGAGCGGGTCTATCGGTTCAAGACAGGACGGTACACGTTTTCGCTTCCACTGCTCTTTGGCGCAGGGGTCGCAGGGGCGGACGAAGCTGCCATTGAAGCGCTTGCTTCGGCCGGCGAGGAATTGGGAATCGGGTTTCAGCTGCGCGATGACGAGATTGGCGCCTTCGGTGACAGCGAGGAAACCGGAAAGCCTTCAGGAGCGGATCTTCGGGAGAACAAGAAAACCATCCTGAGAAGGATGATCCTCACGGAGATCCCGGGTTCTGCGGGCTATTTCACCGCGGACTTGTCACCGAACGAGCTGGAGCAGCTCCGGAGCAAGGTTCATGAGGCTGGGCTCCTTGACCGCTACCGTACACGGATGGAGAAGAAGGTTTCCCGGGGGCTGGAGATCCTCAGGCCCTTCCGTGACGGCTGGAATGATGATTCCTGGATTGGGCTTGAGGGCCTTGCCCGCTATTCGGTGGAGCGGCTTTCCTGAGCGAGGGCTGAAAGAAAGCGCGAACCAAGTGCTGCGGCGACCACCATCTGGCTTCCAGGAGGTTCGGAGTCCTCGCCGTCTCCGTCCTGCGGACCGTAGTCGCCGAATCCGGCGTGGTTACCTTCTGGAAGCTCCACGAGTTCCGCAGCTTCCGGAAGCCGCCCCGCAGCGACCCGGAGCTGCTCCACCCCTGCAACGCTGTCCCGTGCGCCCCAGACGCTCTGCACGGCTATCTCCCCGGAGGCGAGGCCGGAACTCTCGGGGGGGTAGGACCCATGGATGATGAGAGCAGCGAAGGGCTGATCGTCCCGGTCCGCCACGACGGCGGCCATTGCACCACCAAGCGAATGGCCGCCTATCGCAAGCACGGCGCCCGGCGCAGGCGCGAGGTCAGCAAGAACGCTGCGGTACCGGTTGATCCCAAAGACCGCCAGCCGAAATGGCACCCGTACCACGGCGGTGCTGACGCCTCGCTCGGAAAACGCGGCTGCGAGGGGGATGTAGGCTTCCTCATCCACTTTTCCGCCGGGGTAGTAGACCAGCAAGAGTTCCCCGTCGGTGTTTGCTGCCTCCGCGGAAACGTACCAGCCCCAGGTCCGCTCCTGGACCGCAATCCCTGATTCCCGATACCCCGCCGGAGACCTGGATGCGCGATAGTAGTCCAGGACATACACGGTCCAAAGAATCCCGAGTAAGACAAGGCCAATCCCGATCCCCAACAGGAAGCGGCTTCCACGAAATGCCGGCGCCCTGCTCATAGAATGGGTTCCATCAGGCCGGCCATACCGGCAAAGAGTGCGTGAACCCTGGCGTCTGATGTCAATTCCGGGTGGAAGGTGGACGCAAGCACGCGGCCCGCCCGAACGAGCACCGGTGCACCGTCCAATTCGCCAAGGACCTCCACCTCCGGCTCTGCGTTCCGCAGGATTGGTGCACGAATGAAGACCCCCGAGATCGGATCAGCGCCCAGCAGCGGCACGGGGACAGGTGCGGTGAAGCTGTCTATCTGACGTCCGTAGGCGTTGCGCTCCACATCGGCGGGAAGCAGTGCCAGACTCTTCTGCTCAAGCCCGATTATCCGTCTGCTCAGGAGGATTGCCCCTGCGCAGGTACCGAATATCGAGCCGCCAGCCTCAACAAAGCCCGGAATCGCGGCAAAGAGTCCGCTCCGCTCCATGAGCATGCCGATTGTGGTGCTTTCGCCCCCGGGAATCACCAGGCCCAGCAGGCCAGTAAGCTCCTCCGGCCTCCGAACCCGTCTACAGCGGATTCCCAGTCGGTCAAAGGTGCTGACGTGCTCGGCAAAGTCTCCCTGGAAGGAGACAACTCCACAGCCCTCGTCTTTGCTGCTACCAGCCACGCCCGGCCAGTCTGCGCTCAGCCTCCATTGCGGCGGTGTCAATGCTCTCCATCGCCTCGCCCAGACCGGCACTGATCTCGGCAAGGGCCTTGGGGTCATCTGCGTGGGCAACAGCGTCCACAACGGCGCGCGCACGACGCTCAGGGTCTGACGACTTGAAGATCCCGGAGCCGACGAAGACGGCCTGCGCACCAAGCTGCACCATGAGTGCGGCATCAGCGGGAGTGGCAACTCCGCCCGCGCTGAAGTTCGGGACCGGCAGCTCTCCGGTGTTGGCAACTTCAACCACCAGCTCGTACGGTGCACCAAGTTCCTTGGCCATGGTCATCAGTTCCTCGTGTGGGGCGGACTGCAAGCGGCGGATCTCTTCATTCACCGTGCGAAGGTGTCGAACCGCTTCCACAATGTCACCGGTCCCGGCTTCGCCCTTTGTTCGGATCATTGCCGCACCTTCGCCGATCCGCCGTAGCGCTTCCCCCAGATTCCGGCAGCCACACACAAAGGGGACCGTGAAGGCGTGCTTGTTCACGTGAAAGCGGTCATCGGCGGGGGTCAGCACCTCACTCTCGTCAATGAAGTCAACGCCAAGCGCCTGGAGAATCTGCGCTTCAGTCAGGTGGCCGATTCGGCATTTGGCCATAACGGGAATGGTAACGGCAGCCTGAATCTCCGCGATCATCTGAGGGTCGCTCATGCGGGCAACGCCGCCAGATTTCCGGATGTCCGCGGGGACCCGTTCCAGAGCCATGACAGCCTGCGCGCCGGCTTCCGCGGCAATTCGTGCCTGTTCCACGTTGGCAACATCCATGATAACGCCACCCCGAAGCATTCGGGCGAGGCCGACCTTTGTCTGAAAAGCTGCGGGCTGACGATCTGACCAGGGAGTTTCACTCATAGCGCTGGGAATCTATGGCAGCGCTTGACGAAGGTCAACAAAAGCGCGGTAGCCTCGACGCGTGAAACAACTGCAAAGCAGGCTTGTTCAAATCCGGCGGCGAATCTCCGATGCCGCTGAGCGCGCCGGCCGAAGTCCGGATGAGGTGGCAATCCAGGCCGTGACTAAAACGCTTCCCGTGCAGCGGCTCACAGAGGCCGCCGGGTTGGGGCTCAGGGACTTTGGCGAGAACCGCGTGCAGGAACTGCAAACCAAGCAAGCCGAGCTTCCTGCCGAATTCCGCCTCCATATGATCGGCCACCTCCAGCGAAACAAAGCGCGCATTGCGGTGGAACACGCGGCGTCTCTCCAGTCTTTGGATTCACGGCGGCTCTGGGATGTCGTCGCCGGAGTCCTGTTCGAGCGCACCGCTCCGTTCCCGGTCTGGATTCAGGTGAACACCTCGGAAGAAGACAGCAAGTTCGGACTCAGGACACTGGAAGAAGTGCTGACGCTCGCGGATGCCGTTACGGCACACAAGTCAGCGAACCTCGCCGGCCTCATGACGATGGCGCCGTTCACCTCGGATGTGGATCCAATCCGCCGCTGCTTTGCCCTGACGCGAGAGTGGCGGGATGCGGTGCAAAATCGACTGGGAGCAGATATCTGTCAGGGCCTCTCCATGGGGATGTCCAATGACTTTGAAGTTGCAGTGGAGGAGGGTAGCACGGTGGTCCGGCTCGGAACTGTTCTGTTTGGTGACCGTGAATAGTCCAGGTTCGCCGGGCTCGCGATTGCTCGCCGCGTCTATGGCCGCACTTCTTATCCTGCTTGCCAGCCCAGGCGTCGTAGGTCAATCCCCACGTGACCCGGGCAGCACCCGGCAGGCTCAGCTTGAACCCGGGGATCCGGTTCCGTACGAGCGGGACGAGTTCAGCCCCGCTCTGCAACAGCTGTACCGCGGCTTGGTTGTGTTCACGGGAAGCATTCCGGTCACGGTCCTGTATTCGCGCCTCGGTTTCGTTGCCACTCGCTTCACTGTGGAGAGCATCCGTCGCGGGAGTCTTGCGCTGGAGACGGTCTCCGCTCTGGCTCCTCCCGGGTCAGATCCACAGGCTGCCGCAATCAACCAGGAAGACACCCGCGTCATCCTCTTCTCTGCTCTTGCTGCGTCTGCCGTCATTGCCGGCATTGACTGGCTCCTGGTTCGGGCCGGCAGGTAGGCCGTGCTGGAAGAAGGCCGCGCGGCGGCAGACCTGGAGCACTACCGCTTCCGGGTGCCGGAGCAGTCAGGTGGAAGACTGGACAGCGTTGCGGCAGACCTCATTGATATTTCCAGCCGGAATCAGCTGAAGCAGCGGCTGGTCTCCGCCCAGCTGAACGGCAGAGCGGCCCGGCTTTCATCACGGGTTCGTGAGGGTGACTCGGTGGAGCTCACCGTTCGGCCGGAGGAACTCCCGGACCTGAAGCCGGAGCCGGTGGACTTTGACCTGCTGCACCGTGAGGCGTCCTTCGCCGTCATCAACAAGCCCGCGGGCCTGGTTGTTCACCCGGCCCCGGGCCATCCATCCGGAACGCTGGTGAATGGCTTGCTGCATCGCTTTGGCGCGTTCGCCGCCGCGGATGGCCAGGCGGGCGGGGTGAGGCCTGGTGTTGTTCACAGGTTGGACCGGGACACGAGCGGGGTGATGGTGGTGGCTCTGACCGCCGGAGCCCACACCCGGCTTGCCCTGCAGTTCTACCTGCGCAGCGTGGAGAAGACATACGTCGCAATCGTGCGCGGGATCCCGCCACAGAAGGACGGAGAGCTTGGCGGCCGCCTCATTCGTGATCCGCGGAACCGACAGCGATTCGCAAGCGCTCCAGACGGCTCAGAGGCGGGGAAACCCATGTTCACCAGCTACGATATTCTGGCAGACCTCCCGGACCTCAAGGCAAGCCTCCTGCTGCTTCGGCCGCGGACCGGGAGGACTCACCAGCTGCGCGTGCAGCTCGCCGGTATTGGCTGTCCAATTCTGGGTGATCCGGTCTACGGAGGACCCACCGCCCAGCGAATGATGCTCCACGCGTTGGAGCTTGAATTTGATAATCCGGACTCCGGTGAGCGCCTCAGGTTTCGCGCTCCTCCGCCTCGTGCTCTGCTGCAGCTTCTTCCGGAGATTCACGGGTTGCCGGATTGAGCGCCTGTTCTACCAGGATTGTGCTCGGCGGTCCCACCGCCGGAAGGATCAGGGTCTCAGCCGGCATACTCAGGATCTCTGCGCGAATGAAGTCGGCAAGGCGGCTCTGCTCGTACAGGCTGGGGAGCCGTGCCATCCGACCAGCGCGCAAAACGTCAGAGCTGAACAGCAGGTCGGAGAAGTGATACAGCACTCGCATCGGTTCCAGAGCACCGAGAATCAGGGCGCGAATGGGAACTTCGCAGCAGTTGATTTCCAGGTCCGGTTTCTCCGGAGTGATGGGGTGGTCAACGACGTCTGCCGGCGCCGGGGGACCGTAAACGCGTACTGGGTAGACCCTTCGGAGGGTCCGCACCCGATGTTCCAGCGTGATGGAACGCATGGTCAGCAGGACCACCTGCGGTGTGAGGGATTCGGAGATCAGGTAGTCCATGAGACCCGTAGAAAGGTCGTTGGGATCAACCAGGAGCACCTTCCCGCTGCCAGCCATTCGGACGATGTAGGCGTTGGTTAGCGTTCGCGGGCAGTAGAAGGGAACTACCGAAAGCGAGACGTTCATGATTCCACGATCGCCTCTTCCAGATTGCTCCCCGAAACGCTGAGACCGCTGCGAACCGACCTCGCGAGGTCAACGCTCCGCAGATTGCAGTCCCGCATTGCAGAGTTCAGAAACTCCGTTGCAACCATGGATGAACGGAGAAAACTACTGCGGGTGAGTTGGCTGTCCTGGAATCGGCATCCGCCAAGGTTCACCTGGAAGAGCTCGCTGTTGTCCATGAGGCAATCGATGAATCGCGAAAGCGCGAGCACGGTGTTCCAGAAGCGGCAATTGGAGAAGGTGCAGTTGACAAAGCGTGCGCCCACGGCAAAGCAGGCGGCCATTTCCACATCTACAAAGCTGCACCTTTCAAAAGTGCAGGCACCAAGGTCACAGAATGTCAGGACCACCCCGCGGAAATCCCGCGCGTTGAGACGAAGGGGCCCGATGCGCGCCTGGGTAAGCGTAGCGGGGCCGGTGAAGTTTTCCCGGATGGTGACCGGACGTACCAGCACTGAGCAGAGGATAGGGGATGCGCCTACCACACTCAAGCTGCGGGTGCTACCATTCGGGATGTCATGTTTTCCTGTTACCGATGCGGCGCAACCCTGGAGCCTCCGCTGCCGGTTGGCCGCAGCGAAACCTGCCCGAGCTGTGGAGCATCGGTCCGGTCCTGCCGTAACTGCACCTTCTACGATCCCTCGGCGCATTGGGAATGCCGCGAAACCGTCTCCGAGCGTGTGAACGACAAAGAAGCAGCCAATTTTTGCGACTGGTTCCGACTGGCGGAATGTAGCGGAGGAGAAAAACCTTCCTGGAAGAATCGCCGGGACAGCGCTCGCGATTCCTTTGACAAGCTTTTCGGACAGTGAAGCCGACATTTCTCGTTCTTGACTCAGGTGTCGGCGGCATCAGCTATGCCGCGGAAGTCCACAAACGGTCCGGATGCACGGTCCTGGCGATTGCCGACAGCGCAGGCTTTCCCTACGGCAGGCGAGAACACATTGATCTGCGAAACCACCTGTTGCGGCTTGCAGACAAGGCTCTTGCGGAGTGGCCCGCAGATGTCCTGGTGCTCGCGTGCAACACCGCGAGTGTGGTTGCCCTGGAGGCTCTGCGGCAGAAGCTGGGAATCCCGGTTGTCGGCGTGGTTCCCGCGGTAAAACTGGCAGCCGACCGGTTCCCGGGAGAAGCGATGGTAGTACTTGGCACAAGCACTACGGTGCGGGACAGCTACCTGGACCGCCTCGTCGCGGAGTTCGCGGGTGATTCTCGGGTGGAGCGGCTGGCCGCAGATCCACTGGTGGCGGCCATTGAGTCCGGAAATGCCGCCGCCCTGGAGGAAGAGCTGGCCGGGTTGGGACGTTGGCTTGGAGAACAGCAGGTTCAGCAGGTGGTACTGGGATGCACCCACTTTATCCTTGCGAGGGCGGAGATTGCAGCTCTGACCGGCGGTAGCCGGCGTCTCCATGACTCGGTAGCCGGTGTTGCCCGGCAGGCAATGCGGGTAGGCCCAGGCTGCGCGAAAAACAGCCCCGGATCCCTTCACGCTGTGGCAACATCCCCTTCCGGTAGGAGCTCCCTGCTCCGGCTTCGGGAGCGCTTTGCCATTGCGGATGTGCGGCTATGGCAGCCGAGCTGAGAGGTACGGTGCTTTCCGGGGCAAACAACATCTTCTTTGTCCGAACGGACAGTGGCGTGCGGGAGTGCAGGATTAAAGGGAAGGTGCTGGATGTTCCCGAGCGCGAGTACAACCCGCTTGCTCCCGGAGATGAGGTGCTACTGGACCTTGGAGCAGAAGGTGAGGCGCTGATTGCCGCGCGAGTGCCCAGGCGATCAGCGGTAACCCGGTTCAACCGCAAGCGCAACGCGATTCAAACCCTGGGAGCCAATGTTGATCTAATCGCCTGTGTTGCATCGGTTCGGGATCCAGACTTCAGACCGGGCCTGCTTGACCGTATGCTGGTAGTCGCGTCCTGGGCCGGAATCCCAGCAAGGCTTGTGCTCACCAAGTGCGATCTCGGCATTTCAGGGGAAACCAAGGCAGAGGTGGAGGTGTACGCTGCTCTGGGTATCCCGGTGTCCCGCGTCTCCGTATATCAGGACGATGCAAAGAAGGACCTTGCAGCGGCTATAGCCGGAATGCGGGTGATCCTGATTGGGCATTCCGGGGTGGGGAAGTCCAGCCTCATCCGCTGGCTTGTCCCAACCTGGGACGCCGCGACGGCTGAGGTTGTTGCCGCTACTGGCAAGGGCCGCCACACAACTACGGTTGGAACGCTCTATCACGGAGCCCACACAGCGTTCGAGCTGCTTGATACCCCGGGAGTCCGGGAGCTGGATATTCGCAACGTTCCAGCAGCACAACTTGGTGAGTGTTTTCCGGAAATCGCGATGCGTTCGAGCCAATGCCGCTTTCAGCCCTGCACGCACACACACGAACCGGGGTGCGAGGTGAACAAAGCAGGAGAGAACGGAGCAATTCACCCTCGGCGGCTTCAGTCCTACCGGAGACTGTACTCGGAGATTGAGGAGCTCCAGCAGGAATGGTGAGCGACAACCGAACCCGAGAGCTCCTTGGGTGGAACGCGCTCAAACCCGTTCTGGGGTCCGCGTGTATGAGCGAAGCCGGACGAGCACGGCTGTTGCAGGAAGCGGAAACGCCGGACTCCTGGCCCCGGAATCCGCAGGTGCTCCATGATCTGCACGCGGATGTCCGCGCGTGGATGCTGCTTCTGGGCCGGTCTGCTCCGTCGCTTCCTGCAGACCTCGCTGACGTCTCCGATATTCTTCGCCGGGTCGTGCCGGAAGGAGCGGTCCTTGGCCCTGAGGAGCTCCACGAGATTGCCAGGCTTCTGGAAGGCGCAGAGATCCTGCACATTGCCGCCCAGCTGAGCCTTGAGGCATCGGACCCGCCGGAGCTGGCAGATCTGCTGCGGCGGCTCTCGGCGCTCCCCGCCGAGGCAGACCTCCGCGCCCAGCTCCGCCGGATAATCCTTGAGGACGGCAGGATCAACGAAGAGCTGCCCGAGCTCCGCCGGATCAGAAGGCAGATTGTGGATTCACAGCGGGACATCCGCAGCCACGCCGCCGGACTCCTTCGGGATCCGCAGACGCGTGAGCTGTTCACCGGAGATGAGCCAACTCAACGCAACGGCCGACTTGTCCTCCCCGTTGCGGTCAGCCGCCAGTCACAGGTTCCGGGAATCCACCACGGAAGCTCAAACAGCGGTCAGACCGTCTTTGTAGAGCCCCAGGCGGTGGTTGATCTCAACAATCGAATCGTGGATCTGGAGTCAGAGTGGCAGCAGGAGATTTTCCGACTCCTGAGGACATGCTCCGCAGCCGTAAGAGCGGCGGTTCCTGCTCTGAAGGAACTTCAGGCGTCGGTAACGGCGGAGGACCTGCGGCTTGCTCGCGCCCGAGCGTCCCATTCGCGTGGATGGTCCATCGCTCGCCCCGGGCCAGGCTTTCAGCTTCTAAAGGCTCGCAACCCGGAGCTTGGTACCCGCGCGGTGCCGGTGGATCTTGGCTTTCCGCCCGATGTATCGGTTCTCGTGATCAGCGGTCCAAACGCTGGAGGAAAGACCGCTGCAGCCAAGACGCTTGGCTTGCTTGCCCTCATGCACCACTTTGGACTTGGCATACCGGCGGACTCGGAGAGCAGCATTCCGTGGCTCAGCACGGTGGAAGCCGACATTGGAGATGAACAGTCACTTGCCGAATCGCTGTCCACGTTCTCCGGACACATGCGGCGCGTGAGAGACCTGCTTGCGCGTTCGGGACAGCACGGGCTCATCATCCTGGACGAGCTGGCATCCGGAACGGACTACGAGGAAGGTGCCGCCCTGGGAATGGCAATCTGCCGCGCGCTTCGAGATGCCGGGGCGCTCGCCGTGATCACGACACACTATGCGCAGCTTATGCACTTTGGGATGCAGCAGCATGGGATGGCGAACGCTGCAGTTTCCCTGAATCCGGATACCGGAGAACCGGACTTCCGGCTCCGGACCGGGCTTCCCGGGGTAAGCCAGGCCATAGCCGCTGCGCGGCGCATGGGGATGCCGGAGACAGTCCTTGTTGATGCGCAGGAAGCAATTGGATCCGGGCACGCCAACATCTCCGCAATCCTGGTGCAACTGGAAGAACACCGTTCCCGGCTGGAACAGGGAGACGAAGCGATGCGTCGAGCGGAACAGCGGCTTTCCGGTCGTCAGCGCGCGCTGGAACAACGCGAGGCAGAGCTAAGGGAACGCGAGCTTGCGATACGGGACTCGGATCTACGGGACCACCAACGCTTCCTCCGTGATGCGCGCTCGCGTCTGGAGGCGGTCATCCGTGAACTGAGGGAGCAGGGTAGTGCCGCATCCGCAGAGGATGCCACGGAGCTCCGGAAAGACCTGGAACAGGAACTCCAGGAGCGTCAGCAGCAGCGGGATTCGCTTTCACAGGACGTCCGCAAGCCGCAAGGAGCTTTGCCTGGGAAGCTGGAGTCTGGTAGCCGGGTCCGGTACCTCCCGAATGGTGCAAGTGGCACGGTGCTCGCGCGCCCAAAGAAGGGGAAGGTACAGGTGCAGATCGGCGCGGTGCGAATGGAGGTTCCGCTGGAAAGCGTTGAGCTCATTGAGTCCCGCAAACAGCCTGTCACGCCCGAGCGGGCATCGGTTCCGGACAGTGTGGCGAGCACGGAACTGGACCTCCGGGGATTTCGCGTTGCGGAAGGCCTGGACGAGCTGGATCGGTTTTTGGACGCCGCGGTGACTGCGTCTCTAAGTCAGATCAGCATCCTGCACGGAACCGGCACGGGCGCGATGCAGCAGGCGGTACGACAGCACCTTTCGCGACACCCACTGGTAGCCGCTGCATCCTTTGCACGACCGGAGATGGGTGGCTTTGGCAAGACCCTGGTGGAACTCCGCAGATGACAACCGAGATGAAGAGATCCGGGCTACAGTTGCCCTGCGTTGCTCAGCAACGCTCCGAGCCGTACAATCCGCGCCGATGTCCTGGAAACCCGTGGTGATGGCTCTCCTCGCAGCAAGCGTGCTCACGTCATGTCTGGATGCAGAGCTTGACGTGGAGCTTCGGGATAACGGGGCAGTACGAATGGATATCCGCTACAGCGTCTCCAACGATCTCCTGCTGACCGGAGCCCCGGAGCGGACGGAAGAGTTCTGGCTGCTACCGTTGCGTCGGCAAGACTTCCAGCGGATGGTAGATTTTACTCCTGGGCTTACCCTGAGGCGTTACCGCTCCCGTGCTCGTGGAGAGACAACAGAGGTCTTTGCACGTCTGGAGGCGGACAGCGTGGCCACCGCAAACACGGTGCTTGCGCCCGGCAGCGGCGCTGGTATCCGGCCGGGTCAGGCCGGAAATGCTCCGTCACTTGTTGTCTTTCAGCCCCTTGGTGCGGCGGGCACCTCCATTCTTGCGGAGGCGGGAGCCGATGACATCACGCTGTCGGTTCGACTATCTGCTCCGGAGGGCCAGGTTTCCGGACAGTGGGGCCTGGATGAACTGTTGTCCGCACAGACGGAGATTGTCCTGAGTCTTTCGCCGAATACCGGAGCTGGCGAATGAGTCATCCGGCGCTGCGGAGATTTGAGGCCCGGCTGCGCACGCTGTTCCGGGAAATAGACGCCGTTTTGGAAGAACGCTACGGCCACCAGTATCGCCTGCACCCCAATCGGGCAGAGGAGGGGACCACCGCGGCACCTGAGCACGATGGTCTCTTCAACATCGGGGCGAGCTTCAGTGCAGGCTACGGAAGCGACCTTGGGCGTGGCTACGTGATTGAAGTCCGGATGGTAACGCTGGAAAACGTCCCGCACGAGGAACGCTTTGCCATCGAGTCAGAAGCCGCAGACCTGGTGGACCAGAAGCTCAAGGAACACTTCCCGGATCGGGACCTGGAATTGGCCCGGGACGGGCAGGTCTTCAAGATCTACGGAGACCTCAGTCTCGGCGAAACCTGACTTGTTCACCCGGCGCGAGCGCTTTATACTCCAGAGACACTCCTCGGGAAAGGCTCCATGGAAGTACACGTAGAACAGCTGATCGACCGGATCAAGGCCGAAGGCGTGGAAACGGCAAAGGCCGAATCCAGCCGAATTGTGCAGGAAGCAGAAGAGGCAGCTCGGCACAAGCTGCGTGAAGCCGAACACCATGCAGAATCCATCCGCGCCGACGCTCGCGCCGATGCGGATCGGTTCCAGGCCAGCGCGGAGGCTGCAGTGCGCCAGGCAGCTCGTGATCTGCTGTTGCAGGTAGAAGATCAGCTCCGCAGGATGCTGGACGCAGTCACCCGCGAGCAGCTTGATCAAGCGCTTGTAGGCGAAACCCTAGCGAAAGCGGTAATCACCCTCCTGCAGAACTGGACACCGGACGGGTCGGACTCCATTGCGGTGCTGGTCCCCGAGGATCAGCTCCCTGCGGTGGAGAAGGCCGTCAGGGCTGCGCTTTCAGCAAAGCTCCGGGACGGAGTGAGCATCCAGCCCGTGTCCGGAATCAGCGCGGGCTTCCAGGTGCGCGAAAAGGACGGCTCAGCCTACTACGATTTCAGCACTGCCGGGATTGCGGAAATCATGGGAGCATTCCTCAACGCCCGCCTTTCCGAGTCGGTCCGGGCCGCAGCCAAGAACGACTGAGGCGTGGCACAGTACTACTATCTGGTCGCAACTCTGCCCTTTCTCCGATCCGATTCGCCTCCCGGAATCTCCTTGGCTGAGTTCAGCGAGCGGACCAGCGACTGGGTAAGCGAACGTGATCAGGCGGTCCTGATACAGGCGGCCCTTGACCCGCTGCCGGAAGCCATAAGTCTGCCGGGTCTCGCGGGCACCTGGGCACGCTTTGAGACGGCACTGCGGAACGCGCTTGTGTCGCTCCGCGCTCAGGGAGACGCAGAACGAATTGCGCGCACGGTTCGGCCGGTGACCGATGGGCCAGAGACGTTTTCGGCTCCGGACATCGCAAAAGATGCCATGCAGCAGCGTGATCCTCTGCACCTTCAGTTGCACCTGGATCGAAGCCGCTGGTTTGCTGTGGACAGTTGGGAAACCGGTCACCACTTTGACTTGGACAAGCTTGTGGCCTACTCGCTGAAACTTCAGCTTGGCCACCGCATGCAGAAGATCAGCGGCTCCGGCGGCCTTGAGGTGCTGCAGGAGTCCCTGATCCCGGCGCTGTTTGCCGGGCTACCGAAAGACACAGAAGAACAGGAGTCACGGGAATGAGTGCTGCACGGGGAACCGTTACCGGCGTCAACGGAAACATGGTTTCAGTTGAGGTAGAAGGTCAGATCTCGTTGAACGAGGTCGGCTACGTGATTGTAGAAGACAAGCGGTTGAAGTCCGAGGTGATCCGCGTCCGCGGCAGCCAGGTTGAGATCCAGGTCTTTGAGCTGACCACCGGAATCGGCGTCGGAGATCCGGTTGAATTCAGCGGGGAGATGCTTGCAGTTGAGCTTGGTCCCGGATTGCTTGGCCAGGTATATGACGGGCTGCAGAACCCGCTCCCGCAGCTTGCGGAAGAAGCAGGCTTCTTCCTGACCAGGGGGCTGTACCTCAGTCCACTGGATCACGAGAAGCGCTGGGCATTCACACCCAAAGTGAAGACGGGTGATCGGGTTGTCGCGGGCGACACGCTCGGCACGGTACCGGAAGGAATCTTTGAGCACCGTGTGATGGTGCCGTTCGCGTTCCCCGGCACAGGGACCATCACGTGGCTTGCGGACAAAGGCGAGTATCCGGTCCGGGATGTGATTGCCCGCGTTTCGGACGAGGGCGGTGCCGAGCACGAGGTTCGAATGTCCTTCCAGTGGCCGGTCAAGCGCCCGGTCCAAACCTACAAGCGCCGCCTTCGGCCTACCGAGCCGATGATCACCAAGCTGCGAATCATTGACACCTTCCTTCCTGTTGCCCGTGGCGGGACCTACTGCATTCCGGGACCCTTTGGTGCGGGTAAGACGGTCATGCAGCAGGTAACCAGCCGGAACGCCGAGGTGGACATTGTTGTAATTGCCGCGTGTGGCGAGCGGGCCGGCGAGGTTGTGGAGACCCTCCGCGAGTTCCCGGAACTCATAGATCCGCGCACCGGGCGTACGCTCATGGAGCGGACCGTCATCATCGTGAACACCAGCTCCATGCCGGTTGCCGCCAGGGAGGCCTCGGTCTACACAGCAGTTACCATCGCCGAGTATTACCGTCAGATGGGGCTGAACGTTCTACTGCTCGCAGACTCTACGAGTCGCTGGGCTCAGGCAATGCGCGAGATGTCCGGCCGTCTGGAGGAAATCCCCGGCGAAGAGGCCTTCCCCGCGTACCTGGAGTCTGTCATAGCGGGCTTCTACGAGCGCGCCGGGGTTGTTGAGCTCCGGAGCGGAGAGACCGGCTCGGTCACCATTGGCGGAACGGTCAGCCCGGCCGGCGGAAACTTTGAGGAACCGGTAACCCAGGCAACCCTCAAGGTTGTTGGCGCATTCCACGGTCTCTCTCGGGCGCGCTCGGATGCACGGCGCTATCCTTCCATTGATCCCCTTGAGAGCTGGAGCAAGTACGACACGGTCATTCCGGAACCCAAGGTGGACTACGCGCGCGACATACTGTTCCGGGGCAATGATGTCGGACAGATGATGAAGGTTGTCGGGGAGGAAGGAACGAGTCTGGAGGACTACGTTCAGTACGAGAAGAGCGAGTTCCTGGATGCGGTGTATCTCCAGCAGAATGCGTTTGATCCAGTGGATGCATCCGTCAGCACGGACCGGCAGCAGCACACCTTTGATCTCCTGTTCCGCCTACTGGGAAGCACGCTTCGGCTCACCGACAAGTCAGAAGCACGGAGCTTCTTTGCCTCGCTCAGGCAAAAGTTCCTTGACTACAACGGCTCACCAGAGGACAGCGACGAGTACCGGCGTCTTGAAGAAGAGATAACGTCCGAGATTGATCGGGTAACAATTGCCCTGGAGCCCAACGCAGAACGAGCGCTTGCGGCGGCAACCCGGTAAGCCGACTCATACAAGGAGATTCTGCAAATGCCAAAGATTTACAGTCGGATTGAGTCCATTGCCGGAAACGTCATAACGGTGCACGCAAACGGAGTGCGCTATAACGAGCTTGCGGTGGTGAAGACACAGCGAGGGGAATCTCTTGCCCAGGTCATTCGCTTGCTCGGTGACCGGGTGAGCCTGCAGGTCTTCACCGGCGGGCGCGGTGTTGGAACGGGAGACGAGGTTCGCTTCCTGGGCCACCCGATGCAGGTTGCGTTTTCCGACAATCTGCTCGGGCGCATCTTCAGCGGATCCGGCGAGCCCAGGGACAACGGGCCGAGTCTGGTGGACAACCTTATTGAGGTTGGGGGTCCATCGGTGAACCCGGCCAAGCGGATCATCCCCCGGAATATGATTCGCACCGGTATCCCTATGATTGATCTGTTCAACAGTCTGGTGGAGTCCCAGAAGCTGCCGATCTTCAGCGTTTCCGGTGAGCCCTACAACGAGCTCCTCGCACGGATTGCGCTGCAGGCGGAAGTTGACATGATCATCCTGGGCGGGATCGGCCTGAAGTACGATGACTTCCTGTTCTTCCGGGACAGACTGGAGGAGGGCGGTGCGCTTGCGCGAACCATCTTCTTCGTGCATACAGCCAGCGATCCGGTTGTTGAGGCGCTCCTGGTCCCGGATCTGGCCCTCTCAGTCGCGGAGCAGTTTGCCCTGGAGGGCAAGAAGGTGCTCGCGCTCCTGACTGACATGACCAACTTTGCCGATGCAATGAAGGAAATTGCGATCACCATGGAGCAGGTACCGTCCAACCGAGGCTATCCCGGTGATCTGTATTCCCAGCTCGCCTCCCGTTACGAAAAGGCCGTTGACTTCGAAGGGGCCGGTTCCCTAACCATCCTTGCTGTCACCACCATGCCCGGAGATGACGTTACCCATCCGGTGCCCGACAACACCGGGTACATCACCGAGGGGCAGTACTACCTCCGAAACGGCCGGATCGAGCCATTTGGTTCCCTTTCCCGGCTGAAACAGATGGTAAACAAGGATACCCGGGACGATCACCGTGCGCTCATGGACGGCATGATCAGGCTCTACGCCAACTACAAAGAGACTACAGAAAAGCGGTCCATGGGGTTCCGGATGAGCGACAGGGATGAAAAGCTGCTGAAGTACGGTGACCTGTTTGAACGCGAAATGATGGACCTCTCTGTCAACATTGCGTTGGAGAAGGCGTTGGACAAGGGCTGGGAAATCCTGGCCGAGTGCTTCAGTCCGGAGGAAACCGGACTCAAGAGTGATCTCATCAAAACATACTGGCCGGTATCCGAAGGGGCGGCGTCAGCGTAATGGCTGAGGTCAAGCTCACCAAGAACGAGCTCAAGCGCCAGAAGGACGCTCTCAAGCGCTTCCAACGCTACCTGCCAACGCTTCAGCTTAAGAAACAGCAGCTGCAGATGGTCATCCGGCAGGTGGAGGCAGAAGAGCGAAATCAGGCCCAGATGCGGGACAGGATCCTCGGTCAAATCAAGGCATGGTCCGGTCTGCTGGACGGTCCGGTGAGGCCGGAAAACTACTTCCAGGTGCTTGAAGTGCGTGCCTCCCGGTCAAACATCGCCGGTGTGGATATTCCGGTGTTTGAGTCCGTGAGCTTCCACGAGGAAGAGTACGATTTCTTCAGCACACCACCGTGGCTTGACCGAATGATTGAGGAGCTCCGCCACCTGGTGGAAGTGGAGGGCCGGGTGCGGGTTCTTGCGGAACAGCGCAGACTCCTGAGCGAAGAACTCCGTATCACCACGCAGCGCGTGAACCTCTTTGAGAAGGTGAAGATCCCGGAAACAAACGACAACATCCGCAAGATCCGAATCTACCTTGGTGATCAACAAACAGCCGCGGTTGTGCGGGGCAAGATCGCCAAGGGGAAAGTGGTTTCAGGGGTCGCGACATGATTGTTTCCATGAAAAAGGTGGTTGTCGTCTGCCGCGCGGAAGACAGACGGCGTACCGTTGATTCCCTC
Source organism: uncultured Spirochaetaceae bacterium (assembly GCA_964591085.1). GTDB lineage: Bacteria > Spirochaetota > Spirochaetia > DSM-27196 > CAZPXH01 > CAZPXH01. Next base: position 295,569 of record CAZPXH010000001.1, read on the forward strand.
GGCAAGCTTGGTCTGGTGCACCTGCGCGAACAATCAGTAGACAGCGCGGATCTGGACCGAATTGCTGCACGACTGGATCGACTGGAACAGGCAATCAACATCCTGCAGACCCGGGCGGATAGCGCTCCCGGCGAGCTTCCGGCCGATCATCCGCTTGCTGCGCTGAATGGCCCGGGATCTGGCGAGCTGATCGCATCTCGGATTCTGGAGCTGGATTCCGAGCGCCGCGATCTGTCAGACGAGCGAAACCGCCTGCGACGGGACCTCGAGCGCTGGAGCCCCTGGGGTGATCTGGATCCTGAAGCCCTTGCGGACCTGGCTGAGAGCGGTGTTCAGTTGCATCTCGTGCAACTGCCCGTTGATCAGGAGCCCATTCTCAGTGAGGTGGACTACGTTGTCGCCGGACGCGACAAGCGTCAGATTCGGGCTTTGCTGGTGGGAGAACCCGGCAACATTCCGGTGCTTACCCCTCCCGGCAGCAGCGTTTCCGCGTTAAGAGCGCGAAAAGCAGAGGTCAGCGCACGGATCACCGAGATTGATGCCGTACTTCAGGCAGCGGCGGTGGTGATTCCCCAACTGGACGGTTCCCGCGCGGAGGTCTCAAGTCGGTGGGAGTATGAGGCCGCGGTTCTCGGTTTTGAAGATCGGGACCAGGTTGTCATTCACAGTGGCTTTGTTCCGCAGGATCAGGTGGAGCCGGTCCGTACAGAAGCAAGGGACAAGGGTTGGGCCCTGGTAGTGGATGATCCGACAGAAGACGATCCGGTGCCAACGCTTGTGAGGAACCGGGGGCCCATTCGCCTGATCAAGCCGGTATTCGGTCTGCTTGGAACCGTGCCCGGCTATCGGGAGCTGGATATCAGCGCCTGGTTCCTGCTGTTTTTCACGCTGTTCTTCTCCATGATCATTGGTGACGCAGGCTACGGAATGGTCCTGCTGTTGTTCGGCCTCATTGCCACGGTTCGCGGGATTGCTGGCGGGGGTGTTGGGATTGGAACTCGCCTGTTGTTATTGCTGAGCGTCTTCACAGTTGGGTGGGGAGCTATCACGGGCAACTGGTTCGGGTACGAACCCCTGGTACAGAACACCTTTTTATCCCAGCTGGTCATTCCCCAGCTCTACGCGTTTGATCCGAACAGCACAGAAACCATACAGCTGTTGACCTTCCGGATCGGCCTGGTTCAGCTCGGGCTCGCGCAGCTGTGGAACATCATTCGTGACCTTCGCGGGCGCTACAAGCTCCTGAGCCTTGCCCAGCTCGGCTGGTTTGCAACCATCCTTGGCCTGTATCGGCTGGTCCTGAATCTGGTCATAAGTTCGGAGCGCTATCCGCTTCCAGAGTGGGCGATGTACGCGATAGGTGCCGGTCTGGGGCTGGTGGTTCTGTTTGGTTCTCAGGAGGGTCGACCCCTCCGGGACATCCTCCGCGGATTCAGCTTTCCCAACCTGCTGACCACCTTCCTGGATTCGATCAGCAGCTTTGCAGACATCATCTCCTACATTCGCCTCTACGCGGTCGGGCTTGCCTCGCTGGAGATTGCCCGTGCATTCAACGCCATGGCTCAGCAAGTCTCGTCCGGCTTGGACGGGATTCCCGGAATCATCGCCGGGGCTGCGATACTCGGCCTGGGGCACACACTCAACCTGGTTATGGGCGCATTGTCCGTGGTGGTCCACGGCGTGCGACTGAACATGCTGGAATTCTCAAACAGGCTCGGAATGGAGTGGACCGGACAGACGTACCGGCCCTTCGCAGTAGCCGCATCAGAAGGAGTACGGGAATGAACATCGGGCTTCTGGGCGTCGGGTCGGCGCTCGCCTTTGCAGCGATTGGATCAGCTATCGGCGCGGGAAGCGCCGGAATGTCAGCGGTGGGCGCATGGAAGAAGGCCTTTGCCAGCAACAAGCCGGCACCCTTCCTGCTTGTGGCGTTTGTCGGTGCCCCGCTGACACAGACCATCTATGGCTTCATCCTCATGAACGCCATCCTGGACAGTGGGGGCGAGTCACTGCTCCTTCTTGGTGCGGGATTGCTTGGCGGTATTGCAATGGGCTTCAGCGCATGGTTCCAGGGAAAGGCTGGTGCGGTTGCTTCGGATGCGCTTGCCGAAACCGGGAAGGGCTTTGGTAACTACATCATCGTCCTTGGACTGATTGAGACGGTGGCGTTGTTTGTCATGGTCTTCCTGCTGCAGGTGGTCGGCTAACGAGATACCCTCGGTCACTAGCATGATCGGGTTCCAGCGTTCTGGTGGCATTTTGCTTGCAGCGCTAATGTTGCTCGCGCTCCCGTTCACCGGGGTTGCCCAGGTGCCCGATCCGACCGAACCTTCCTGGCTCCTGCTTGCTCGGGGAGACGCGCTCCTTGACGCTCGGGAGCCATCCGCCGCGTTGCGGTTCTACCGCGCGGCACTTGCAACGGCACCCAATTTGCCGGAGGCCGATCTCGGCATTGCCCGGGTGTACCGGGCGGACGGCAATTTTCGGCTTGCCCTTGATCATTACCAGCGTGCTACAGATCAGGCGAGAAACCTCCTGGTAGCACAAGATGAGTTTGCACTGATCTATGAGTACGCAGACCTGCTGCAGGATCTCGGAGAGACAGCCAGGGCACGGGATCTGCTGCAGGATGTTGTAGATGAGAGCGAGGAGTGGAGCGGACCGGAGAGCCTTGTCCGGCAGGGTCTCCCAGTCACCGCGACACTCCGGGGTCCGGAGCGCGCTCTGGAACTCTTCCGGCTTTCGGAAGATGGCCCGATAGAGGCGCATGCCCGTCTCTCAAGCCTGCTTGCGGACGAGTTGGCTGGAGATGGCGCCCCGGATGAACAGGCCCTGAGGCGGTCCTTTGACCACGCGGTGTTTGCTTTGTACCGGCCGCTTTCTGTTCTGGTTGAGGCGGTAATAGCCGGAAATCCGCCATTTGAGTTCCGAACATTCCCCGGGTTGTTCGCTGAACTCGGTCGGTTACGACTGGACAGTGTCCCGCAGGAACTTTCCGTGTTCATCCGCGCAACTGAGTTGGCACAACGGGCGCAGGATCTGAGACAGAACACCTCTGATCCTTTTGGCGCCGCGGTACCGGCGGATCCGCAGTTCGGGCCCGGGGTTACCGAGCGTCTGCAGGCACTGGAGGTCAGCTTGCTGAACTTTGTGATTACGTACAGCACAAGCCCTGTGGAACTCAGGCGGGCACAAGCCTTGCTCGGTGACAGGTGACAGACCTGACCAGGCTGACTAACTTCTGGCGGGAATGGATCGCATTGTAATCCGCGGCGCCCGCCAGCATAACCTGAAAAACATCAATCTGGAGCTCCCCAGAGACAAGCTCATTGTGATTTCCGGTCTCAGCGGAAGTGGCAAGTCTTCTTTGGCATTTGACACCATCTTTGCCGAAGGGCAGCGTCGCTACGTGGAGTCCCTTTCAGCGTACGCCCGGCAGTTCCTCGGTCAGATGGACAAGCCTGATGTTGACTATATCGAGGGCCTTTCTCCGGCAATTTCCATTGAGCAGAAGACCACCAACCGCAACCCGCGCAGTACCGTGGGAACTGTCACGGAGATCTACGACTACTATCGCCTTCTCTGGGCCCGCCTCGGCGTACCGCACGACCCGACCACCGGTAAACCGTTGCAGAGGCAGACCGTGGACGAGGTGGTGGACGCCATTCTCGCCTACGGGAAGGGGGCTCGAATCACGATCCTTGCTCCGGTGGTACGGCGAAAGAAGGGAGTTCATCAGAAGGTTCTGGACGATGCGCGCAGAGCGGGATTCTCCCGTGCACGCGTGGATGACGAGATGCGGCTCCTGGACGACAGCATTGAGCTGGACAAGCAAAAGTGGCACTGGATTGACATTGTCATTGACCGGATTCGTCTGGCTGAGGACTCCCGACAGCGGGTTGCAGAGGCCTGCGAGACCGCCATGGACACCGCAGGAGGGCTCGTAACCGTAACGGTGGAGGCGGAGAACGGTAGTGAGGAGGAGCGCGGGTTTTCCCGGAACTATCAGTACGAGGACGCCTCCTTCAGCCTGCCTGAATTGGAGCCGCGGCTCTTCAGTTTCAACAGTCCGTTTGGTGCCTGCCCAACCTGTTCGGGACTGGGAATGACCCTTGAGTTTGATCGGGAAAAGATCATGCCCGACCCGTCCCGATCCTTTGATGACGGTGGCCTCCTGCCGTACCGGCCGACCGCTAACTGGCACCGTTCTCGCTTTCAGGCGATTGCGGATCACTTCAGCGTGAGTCTGGCAGACCCACTTCAGACCTGGCCGGAAGAAGTGTTGGAGGCGGTCTTTACCGGGACAGAAGAGGCCATTCACGTCCGCTACGTGAATCGGGAAGGCACCGGCTCCTTTGAGTACCAGAATACCTGGCCCGGGATCATGGGAGACCTCCATCGTCGCTACCGGGAGAGCAGCTCGAGCGGTGTCAAGGATTGGCTTGAAGACTTCATGACACAGCGTCCGTGTCCTACCTGTGAGGGGATGCGACTGAAGCCGGAAGTGCTCGCCGTTCTGGTCAACGGAAGAAGCATTCACCAGGCAACATCGATGTCCGTACGGGACAGCCTGGCCTTCTTCGAGTCGCTGGACCTGGATGAGGCTGGAGAAAAGATTGCCGGTCCTATCCTGAAGGAAATCCGAGACCGTCTTGGCTTTATGCAAAGCGTCGGGTTGGGTTATCTGACGTTGGACCGCGGCGCTGGCACGCTGAGTGGAGGCGAGGCGCAGCGGATCAGGCTTGCCACCCAGATAGGTTCCCAGCTTGTGGGAGTCCTTTACATCCTGGACGAACCTAGCATCGGCTTGCACCAGCGTGACAACGACCGCCTGTTGCAGACCCTCACCCACCTCCGGGACATCGGGAACACCCTCATCGTCGTTGAGCATGACGAGCAGACACTCCGGGATGCTGACTACATCGTAGACCTCGGTCCTGGCGCCGGTGTCCACGGCGGTGAAGTGGTGGCGGAGGGCCCGCCTGATGTGATCATGAAGGAACTCCGCAGCCTCACCGGGCAGTATCTGGCGGGCACACTCGGACTCGGACTCCGGGATGAGCGGAGGGCAGGAAACGGGAAGGAAATCCGAATTGAGGGTGCCACTGAGCACAACCTCAAGGACCTTGACGTCAGCATTCCCCTGGGAACCTTAACCGTCCTCACGGGAGTTTCCGGATCCGGCAAGTCCACGCTGCTGCAGGATGTGCTCTACCCACACCTGGCACGCAAGCTGAACCGGGCCAAGGCAGAACAGGGAGCGGTCCGGAAAATTACCGGCGCCGAGCACCTGGACAAGGTCATTGACATTGACCAAAGCCCCATCGGCCGAACGCCCCGGTCAAATCCGGCAACCTACGTTGGCCTCTTCACGCCGATCCGGGAGCTGTTCGCCGGCCTGCCGGAGAGCAGGGCACGCGGGTACAAGCCCGGCCGCTTCAGTTTCAACGTGGCCGGTGGCCGGTGCGAGAAGTGCCAGGGCGCGGGGACTCTGCGGGTGGAGATGCACTTTCTTCCGGATGTGTACGTCACCTGCGATGTCTGCGGCGGCAAGCGCTTCAACCGGGAAACGCTGGATATCCGCTACCGGGATCGCAATGTTCACGATGTTCTGGAAATGACGGTGGAGGAGGGGCTCAACTTCTTTTCCGCCATTCCCCAGATCCACCGCCGGCTGGAAACGCTCCATTCGGTGGGCCTTGACTACGTGAAGCTGGGCCAGAGCGCCCTGACGCTGAGCGGTGGCGAGGCCCAACGGGTCAAGCTCTCGCTGGAGCTCTCCAAGCGAAATACGGGTAGCACCTTCTACATCCTGGACGAGCCGACAACCGGACTGCACTTTGCAGATGTCATGAAGCTGCTGGAAGTACTGCAGCGCCTGGTGGACCTTGGAAACACCGTTGTACTCATTGAGCACAACCTTGACGTCATCAGTCAGGCGGATTACATCATCGACCTCGGGCCGGAAGGCGGTGACGAAGGGGGAACCCTGGTTGCTGCAGGCTCGCCAGAACAGGTCGCCGAGGTTCCGCAATCGCACACCGGACGATACATCAGGCAACACCTCGAGCATCTCGCCGCGGCCGCTGGTACACGCTCGCGAAACTCCGCCTGATCGGACTCTCCGCTTTCTTGTGGCTACTGGCCGCCGGGCTGCCAGCCCAGGAGCTTGAGCGCAATCCTCCAAGTGATCCAGCCGTGGTCCCAAGCCGCGGCGAGGAAGCGCCGCTCACCCTGCAAGACACCCTTGGACGCGATTTGGCCTCAGCGTCATATTACCAGCTTCTTTCGCGGGCGCGGGAGCTTGGCCTGCCGGAGACGGGAAACCGGGATCAGCTGGAGCAACGGCTCCGAAACGAGCTCGGGCTTCCGGCGGAACCGGTCCCGCGGCCACCAGACCGCGTTATTGAGATTGTCTCCGCCGACCGGACGGAGTTTGAACGGGCCGACGCCGGAGACCTGGTCCGTCTGTTTGGCTCTGTGGAGCTGCGCCTGGGGGATCGCCGGGACGGGAGCGAGCACATTGTACGGGCAAATCGCGTGTTTCTGGATTCCGGCCGAGACCTGCTGACGGCGAGCGGCGCGGTGGTCTACCGCTTTCGCCAGGGGGAACGAAACGAACGCTTTGTTGGTGAGACCCTCAGCTTTGACATCAGCGACTGGAGCGGCTGGTTTCTGGATGGTGAGAGCGTGAGATCTCAGTCCATTGACGGTACCAGCATTGAGTTCCGCTTTGCCGGTGAACGGATCAGCCGCTCCGGGGAAAACACCATTGTCCTGGACAATGCTGTAATTACCTCTTCCCGACTGGAGCCGCCCGCCTACAGCATTGATGCTGACAGGATCTGGGTCACGGGCCGCGGCGAGTGGGGATTGCGTTCCGCCGTCCTACGGGTTGGCCGCGTTCCCGTGGCTCGTGTTCCCTTCTTCTTCCGGCCGGGAGATCGCCTGTTTGTGAATCCGTCTCTGGGAATCCGCGAAGTGGAGGGCAGCTACCTTCAGACCACCACCTATCTGCGCGGACAACCGGAACGCGCGGAGTCACCGTTCGCCATCTTGCAGGTCGCAGAGGCCGAGGGGGACACTCGCCTGGAGCGGGATGGGCTTTTCCTGGTCCCGGCTCCAGAGCCTCCCCCGAGAGCGCAGAGGAACGGCGCAACCGGGACAATCCGCCTCATCGCGGACGTCTACGCCCGCGGGGGTGCCGCCATTGGCATGATTGCTGAGGGCCTGCGCCGGGAGTGGATCCGGGATCTGGACGCGGAGCTTCTGATTGCAGTTTCACCCGTTGTCTGGAGCCTTGCAGGCCTGCCGAGTACCGCAACCGTGGATACCAGCGGAACGGTAATCCGCCGCCTGGATCAGGGTCAGGTCCTGGGTATTCGGGTGCCCTTTCGGTATTCGGCTGGCATTGAGACAACGTTGCGCCTTGGTGATGTGAACCTCGGCCTGGAGCTCCCCCTTCTCTCTGATCCGGAGTTTCCGGTTGATTTTCTCTCCCGCAGCGAGCAGACCAACTGGCTGGAACTCCTCGGTGTGCCGAGCGCCGCCGGGACAGCTATCGCATCTTCCCGGAACAGCCTTGTATGGGAAGTGGAATTGGCGCCTCTAACCCTGCTGAACGACGTACCCGTACTGGGCGGACGTCTGCGGCTGGAGCGCACGCGCAGTTCACTGGAGTGGCGCGCCGAAAACGCGGAGTCTGCAATAGCGGTTCCACCCGGAACCGGTCCCACCAGTATCCTGCGCAGCTCATCGGACCGATACTTCCGACCGGACCGCTACGTTGTGGCTGACACCGGCCTGAACTGGAGCACCAGGTACACCCTGTTTCGTTCTCGCGGGACGGTGGCGGCGCGCACAGGCGAGTCAGATCTCAGGCCGCCCTGGGCAGATGCCGCGCAATCAGAGGCCCTGCCAGACCCACCCCTTGTTGGGTTTGCCGCCCCGCCGCTTCTGGGCCCTCCCGCGGAGGACCGAGACTCGGAGTCCGGATGGACGGGCAGCCTGCAGGCAAACCTGAATCTGTCTCTGGACACCGGAGGGCCATTTGCCACCGATGATTGGACCGACATCGCGGACATAACCTGGGACAGGGCCTACCAGAGCATTGACGCCGTTCTGCGCCCGCGCCTCTCTGTGGACCTCGGTTTCCCTCGGGAGTGGCTGTCGATCGGTCTGCAGACCGCCTACACGGACCGCCGGATCCTTGTGGACACCTTTGGCAATCCCGTTGAGCCCGGTAGTGCAGTGCAGCGTGAGCTTGAGCAGGCCGTCCAGCTGAACCGCGGGAACCTCAACCAGGATGTTTCGCTTCAGCTCCGCCCGGCCCCGGGCTTTTCAGGCCTCCAGACTCTCCGGCTTGACTACAGTGCGGGGGGTGATCTTTTGCGACGGAGCGTTGTGGAAGCTGACCCGGAAGACCCGGTCCAGGTACTGCCGTCCGTATCTACCTGGGAGATTACAACACTGGAGCCGGATTGGATCAGCAGACATCGGCTTTCCGCTTCGCTCGGTGAGGCGGGGGCACTGATCCGGTCCCTCAGTGCGTCCATGGAGCTCCCGCCGCGGACAGCACGCGTGAGTACAAGCCTTTCGCTTGCCCTGGGAGAACTCGGGCAGGCACAGCTCGGGTGGTCGGCGTCACGGAGCGTTGCCCTTGGTGAAGCGGATGAGCCCGGAACCGATGACGACTGGGAACAGCAGCCCCTGAGCGTTGGGCTCGGTCTGAGTCCCGCCGAATGGCTGGATGCCGGGGCATCTGTCCAGGTCCAGCTGGACGAGGCCATTGTTGCGGGTTTCACGCTCAACCTGGAACTGGGTCACCTGGAAAGCCAGCTCATTGCTACGCGGGCACCGGGATTTTCCTTTGCTGGCCCGGGCATTGGTTGGCAACAGGAGACGGAAGAAGCCCTTGAGCTCAGGAGGTTTGGATTCTCCTGGAGCGATGCATGGGAACCAGCCCCGCTATGGAAGAACCGGATTCTGCTGACTTCAGATGCCAGGGTCAGCGTCCGCCAGAACCTGGACCAGGTAACCGACTCGCTTCTGTCGGTGAACGCCGGCCTCCGCATTTCGGTACACGAGGCGCTGTCGTTTCGGTTGGGAACCACCAGCGTAAACCGGTTTCTCTATCGCTATCTGGATGCCTTCAGCAGTCAGTTAGGCCTCCAGAGGCGCCCACTGATCCCGGATCTCGTTGACTCGTTTGCGATCTGGAGCAGACCCCGCCGGGTGAGTTCCTTTTTCAACCTGCAGACCCTGCAGGCAAGCGCAGAGCTCCGGCTGGACAGCTGGGTCCTTGATGTCGACTACCGTGGCGGACCTGAGCTTCAGAGTCTGGACGGGGGTCAGCAGGCCTACCGCTGGTCAGGCGCACTCTCGCTTACCATTCAGTGGGATCCGATTCCGGAACTGAGAGAAGAGCTGGACATCGTTCCGTCGGATGATGGGATTCTGCTGGACCTGGGCTCGGGTACACCATGAGTCGGTGGATACTCATACGCAACGCACAGAGATCTGCTCTTGACCGCGGGAAGCGGCAGCAATAGCGTTTAAGCTGGGTGGCAGAAGATCTGGCGGTTGTAATTGATGATTCCAACGTGCTCTCCGGCCTTTGTGGTCCGAATGATTCTCACCTCCTCATCATAGAAGAGCTCCTCCGGCGGCCGGTTCGATCTCGTGGAAATGAGATCCACCTGGAGGGCGGGAGTGAGCGAGACCAATCGCTGTTCAATTCCCTGATTGAGTCGCTGAGCGGAATGATCCGAGCCGGACGAAAGATTACGCCGGACCTGATCCGCGCTGGCTTTGCTCCGCTTTCACAGGGCGATACCGCCGGAACGCGTCTGCTTCGGGAAGGGCGAGTGGTGATTCCCGGGGGTGTGCGACCGGTTCATCCTCGTGGGGTGAATCAGGCCCGCTTCCTGGAGCTGTTGCAGCAGCGGGAACTGGTGTTCGCCGTTGGTCCCGCCGGAACTGGAAAGACCTATCTTGCGGTGGCTCATGCCCTCCGCGCTCTGCTTACAAGGGAAGTGCGAAAGCTCATCCTTACCAGGCCCGTAGTGGAGGCAGGTGAGAGCCTGGGCTACCTCCCGGGAGACCTCACCCAGAAGCTTGGTCCCTACCTCCGGCCCCTGCAGGACGCAATAGAGCACCTGCTCCCCCCCGACGCACTGTCCAGACTGCAGGAGCAAAATGCCATTGAGGTTGCACCCCTTGCATACATGCGCGGGAGGAGTCTGATGGACTCCTACGTGATCCTGGACGAGGCACAGAACACCACGCGGGGACAGATGAAGATGTTCCTTACCCGATTGGGAGAGGGCAGCCGGATGGTTGTAACCGGTGATCTTTCCCAGGTGGATCTGGGCAGCCGCCAGCAGAGCGGTTTGCAGCACGCGCTCACGCTTCTGCAGGGAACAGACGGGATTGGCGTCCTGCGCTTCCGAGCGGCGGACGTGGTTCGCCACCCGCTGGTACGCCGAATTGTTTCGGCTTACGACTCCGAGGCCGGGGTCAACGCGTGATCTTTACCCTTGTCGGTTCAGACCTGTTGCCGGGGCTGGATGAACGCAGCGTCCGGGAGTTCATTGGTGTGCTGACCAACAGGCTGGAACTGCCTGGTACCGCGGTCTCTCTGGTCATTCTCCCGGACCGTGAGATGCAGGATCTGAACAGGCGCTACCGGGGCATGGATGCGCCAACTGATGTGCTCAGCTTTGCCGGCACCGGTGATGAACTCGGCGACATCGTCATTGCGGGGGGGGTCCTTACGCGCCAGGCTCAGGAGCTCGGCGTATCCATTGCCGAGGAGCTCCAGCGACTGGTGGTTCACGGTATCCTGCATCTTAGTGGAATGGACCACAACGATGCAGACCCGGAGGACCCCATGCTGGCCTTGCAGGACCGCATACTTGCCGATACCGTTGGGGCGGTACGAATTGCCAATGAGTAGACTGATCAAACGCCTCTTCGGCCGAACCGCCGACGACGAGGACCCCGGCTCGCATTACCCCGATCTGGATGGAGAAGCCCGCGATATGATTCGCGGCATAGTCCAGCTCGGGGGCACCAGCGTGAAGGAGGTCATGGTCCCGAGAATCGACGTGGCCTTTATTGCAATTGACGCAGACGGAAGCGCCGTTCTGAAGAGCATCTCCGAGTACGGGCACTCCCGCTATCCGGTCTATCGTGGGTCCAGCGACAACGTGGTCGGAGTACTCTACGCCAAGGATCTGCTCCGCTATCTCACGGTGGATGAGCCGATCAGCATTGAGTCCATCATGCGAAAGCCCTACTTCGTCCCGGAGAGCAAGCGGTTGGACTCCCTGCTTCGCGAGATGCGGGGCCGCCGGGTCCACATTGCCGTTGCCGTGGACGAGTACGGAGGGGTCTCCGGAATAGTCTGCCTTGAAGACATCATTGAGGAGATCGTGGGCGACATACAGGATGAGTACGACAATGAGCGCGAAGCGATCCTGGAGATCGGCCCGGACACCTGGCTCTGTGATGCTCGGGTCAACATCGGGGAGCTGAACAGCCAGCTGGAGACAAACATACCGGATTACGACTTTGACACGCTGGGCGGCTACGTGTTTGAGCTCTTTGGCAAGATTCCCGTGAAGTACGAGAAGATTTCCACCCCGGACCTGGACTTCATCATCCAGGAAATGGACGGCCACAAGATCCGCACCATCAAGATTGTGCGGAGGGGAGACGGAACATCCGGCGGCGCAAACGCGGAGGCCTGATCGGCACGGCCGCGCTGCTGCTATTGCTCGCCACATCCCTCGCTCAGGCGCAGACCGCGCCCGAGTGGTTTTCCCGCGGTCAGCAGTCTCTGGTTTCGGGTGACTACGCTGAGGCAACTTCGGCATTCCGCGCGGCCCTGGCCAGAAACCCTGACTACCCCAGTGCACTGCTTGGGCTGGCGGAAGCTCTGCTCGCTCAGGGAGAACTGAGCGGAGTGGAGGAGCTGCTCAACCGTGCCTCTGCGCTCCGGGAAGAGTCCGTACGGATCCTGTTGCTCCGCGCGGAGCTCGCACTCGGTGGGGAGCGCCTGGAGGACGCACGGACGCACGTGGTAAGCGCACAGCAGCGGGAACCGGACGCGGCTGAGCCCTGGTTTCTCCAGGCGCGCATTGACCTTGCAACGGGGCAGGAAGTTCGCGCTCTGGGATCGCTGGATCAGGCGCTTTCTCGGCAGGAGAATCACCGCCCTTCCCTGCTATCGCGTGCGCTGATCGGTAGCGAAATCGGAGATCCCAGCACATCACAGTGGCTTTCCGACGCCCGCAGATACTGGCCCGATCACCCCGATACCCAGAGGGTCTCGGCATTGGTCGGGGTGCGCAGCGGCAATCTGGAGCAGGCACGCGCGGACCTGGATGCCGCGCTGCTCTCAAGGCCCCGAGATACCCAGCTGCGGATTCTTGCTGCGGGCCTCCAGCTGCAGATGGGCGACTTCACCGAAGCGCGCACAACAGCGGAGCGCGCGCTTACGCAGGACCCGAATCTACCCGAGGCATGGTATCTGGCCGCGCTCGCCGCGGAACTGGACGGGGATACGGATCGAGCTGATCAGCGGTACCGACAGGCCCTCAACGTTGCCACCGATGACGAGGTGCTCAGGCTCCTAGTTGAGCAGCAGGTCCTTGGCGGACGTCCGCTGGACGATCCTATCCGGGGACTGCTTGCGGATCATCACCTGAATCTCGCGAGATCCTACCGTGACCGCAACCTCACACAACGCGCGCTGGAACGCTACCGCCGTGCTCTCCAGCTTCAGCCGGGCCTCCAGGTAGCGCGGCTTGAGCGCGCGGAGCTCTTGCGTCTGCGCGGGCTTGAGTCCACCTACACCGCTGAGCTGGAAGTCGTTTCCCGGCAGGACGGTCTGGACCCTGAAACTGCCCGCAACGTTGCCACGCAACTGGAGATTTACGGTGCGCGGGTGTCAAGAGGTGTCGCTGCCGATTGGGGTGTTGACCAGTTTGTGTTGGAGCGGCCCCGGATCCGGCTGATGATTATCCCGGAACCAGATAGCCTGGTAGCGCTTCCAGGACGGGCCAATGCGCTGGCGGGCGCTTTGGCAAACCGGCTCAACCGCTCAGAGTCCGTGGCAGCGGAGACACTGCCGGCGGTCTCGGACCCGGTAGCAGCAATACGGGCCTCTCAAGGACGGGCCGATTTCCTGATCATCTTCAGTCTCAGTGAAAGCGACCCGGTTCGGGCCTCTGCGCGGGTTGTTGACTTGTCCAGCGCGGCAACGCGTGCCACGCTCGGAAGCACGCGGAGCGGACTGGATAGGGTTGATCGGGTGCTTGCGGACCTGTCCACACAAATACTCTCAGATATGCCCCTGCCGCTGCGCTTGCTTGACCGCCGTGGAGACCGTGGCTTGATCAGTGCCGGTCTGGCAGATGGGCTGGTGACGGGACAGCGCCTGCGCGTGGTGACCGCGCCCAGACCTGCAGAATTCCCGGTGCCGGATGAGTCTTCCCGCGAGCTGGGTACTGCGGAGATCACTGCACTCGATGACCTGGTATCCGAGGTCGTTATTGCTCCGAGGGGGCTGGTAGACCGGGTACGAGCCGCAACCGCTCTCCTGCCGATATCAGAAACATCGGAAGACTCGCAATCGATCGGCGAGGAGAATGTGCCGAGTAACGCAGCTGGGGGCGTGGAGCAGGTTAGGCCGGAGCCATCGGCAGTATCTGGAATTGTTGCTTCCCTGCGGCAGTCCGGAGGTGCAACCGCTCGTTGACGGCCCGCAGGACGGCCCCTATAGTCAGGTGACCAACCCCTTCAAGCTATGCCCGGTCGGAGAACCCGACCGGTGCGCGAAACGAGGCGAGAATGTCGCTGAAAAGCATCAAGGACCTGGATATCGCGGGCAAGCGTGTGCTGCTCCGCGTTGACTTCAATGTGCCAATCAAGGGTGGAGTCATCAGCGATGACACCCGCATTCAGGCTGCACTCCCTACCATCACCCAGCTGCTCTTGGGAAATCCACGAGCGGTGATTCTGATGAGCCATCTGGGGCGCCCTAATGGTGAAAAGCGGCCGGAGTTGACCCTCGCCCCGGTTGCCGCACGGCTAGCGGAGCTTCTGGAGCGGGAAGTCATCATGGCGTCCGACGTAATCGGCGCAGAAGTAGAAGAACAGGTGTCCGCGAGCACGACAGGATCGCTGATTCTGCTTGAGAACGTGCGTTTCTACCCCGGCGAGGAGAAGAACACACCTGACTTCATTGATTCCCTGGCATCCCTCGGTGACTGCTACGTCAACGATGCTTTTGGCACCGCTCACCGGGCGCATGCATCAACGGAAGGCCTGGCCCATCGCCTGCCCTCAGCCGCGGGCTTGCTCATTGAGAAGGAAGTCAAGTTCCTCGGTGGTGTCCTCCAGGATCCTCAGCAGCCAATGGTCGCCGTAGTGGGTGGAGCAAAGGTCTCCACCAAGATTGCGGTTCTGGAAAGCCTGCTCAGCAGCTGTCGGCAGCTGATCATCGGCGGTGGAATGGCCTACACCTTCCTGAAGGTACAGGGCCACGGAATCGGAAACAGCCTTCTGGAAGAGGATTTCCTGGAAACCGCGCGCTCCCTCCTGGACAAGGCAGAGAAGGCGGGTGTGGACGTCATCCTTCCCGTGGATCACGTCTGCGGAGTGGAGTTCTCCGAGCAGGCGGAGGCAGAGCTGGTGGACTCCACCGATGTACCGGACGGCATGATCGCGATGGACGTTGGTCCCAAAACGCTGGACCGCTATCGGGATGTGATTGCGGATGCCCGTACCGTTGTCTGGAACGGACCGGTAGGCGTGTTTGAGTTCCCGAAGTTCGCAGACGGAACGCGAAAACTTGCAGTCATGATTGCCGGCAGCAGTGCGATAACCGTTGTGGGAGGTGGAGACTCGGTTGCGGCTGCCAATCAGTTCGGCGTTGCAGATCGGATGAGCCACGTCTCAACCGGTGGCGGAGCCTCTCTCGAGTTCCTGGAGGGACGGACGCTTCCCGGAATCGCGGTACTGGAACAGGAAGGTTGACCTGATGCGAACCACCTACATCGCTGGAAACTGGAAAATGCACAAGACCATCTCTGAGAGCGTAAACTACGCCACGGAACTGAAGTCACGCTTGGCCGGCGCCGCAAACCGGCTTCTGGTAGCTCCACCCTTCACGGCAATAGCGGCGGTGGCGGATGTGCTGCGCGGCTCCAACATCGGCGTAGGAGCCCAGAACATGGCAGCAGCGGCCGAGGGAGCGCATACCGGTGAGGTGTCACCCCTGATGCTCCGGGAGGCCGGGGCTACAACGGCGATCCTCGGGCACTCTGAGCGGCGATCGCTGTACGGTGAAACGAATGAATTGATCAACACAAAGATCCACCTTGCCCTGGAGCACGAGTTGGACGTGATCTTCTGCGTGGGGGAAACCCTGGAAGAACGGGAAGCCGGCAAGGTGAATGATGTAGTCGGTTCTCAGCTGAAGGCCGGCCTGGCTGGCGTTGATGCAGCCGCAATGGCTTCCATCACGGTGGCCTACGAGCCGGTCTGGGCAATCGGCACCGGCAGGACAGCCAGCCCGGGTGATGCCCAGGCCGTCCATGCAGTGATTCGGGCACTGGTGTCAGAGACCTGGTCGGCAGCAATTGCTGAGGAGTTAATCATCCAGTACGGCGGCTCGGTGAAGCCGGCCAATGTGGAACAGCTCATCTCCATGCCGGATATTGACGGCGCTCTGGTGGGTGGGGCATCTTTGGCGGCCGATAGTTTTGCGCCCATCGCTTTGGTGGGCAGCGGAGGTTCCTGAACAATCTATGGCAGTCCTGACCGGCATTATTCTCACCATTTTCGTCATCGTGGCATTGCTTCTCATCGGTATCGTCCTGATCCAGGATGAAGGTGGGGAGGGGCTCGGAGGCATCTTCGGGGGTCAGTCCCAACAGTACGGTAGGCGCCAGGGCAACGTCCTGACGCGAACCACCACAATCCTCGGCACCATCTTCATCGTAACCAGCCTCAGCCTCGCCTGGCTGAACCGCGGACCGGACGTGGATTCCATTCAGGAAGCTGCGCGCGAGGCGCGGTCGGCTGATGTACTCGAATGGTGGGAGCAGGACGTTTCAGCGTCTGAAGCGCCTGAAAGCACCGGAGTCCAGACATCGCCGGAACCCCTCCCGCTTC
Source organism: uncultured Spirochaetaceae bacterium (assembly GCA_964591085.1). Taxonomy (GTDB): domain Bacteria; phylum Spirochaetota; class Spirochaetia; order DSM-27196; family CAZPXH01; genus CAZPXH01. The sequence goes on from CAZPXH010000001.1 coordinate 311,754, forward strand.
TTGATCCCACCGCTGATGAGGCCGCGGAAGCAGAAACAGTCGAGCCGGCAGCTGACTCGCCGGACACCGGAGCAGGCGACACCTGATGCGTGTTGCCGTGGTGGCCTGGGGTTCGGGCGCGCCCGGGAAACTCAGGCCCCTGGCACAGGCTGTTTCAGCCGGGCTTCAGGCACAGGGTCATCAGTCGGCAGTGATCTTCCCACCGGATGACCAGGATCGGCTAACGGTTTTCCAGTACGTGATCCTTCTCACCGAAAGTGCGAACATCCTTGGTTCTAAGGTTCCGCCAGGCCTTCCCGAATGGCTCTCCCGATCCGGACTCCGGCCGGGCACCCGTGGCGCAGTGTTTGTGCGCAATCGCCTGATTGGTGCCTACCGCAGCCTTCGGCTGGCCATGGGCGCCATGGAAAAAGAGGGCTGCTACCTCACGTTCAACGACATAGTGAGCAAACCGGCGGATGCCGAAGCGATCGCGCGATCCCTGGACATCGGCTAACGTACGCCTCGCACAGAATCCCTACTGCAATCGGCCGCTTTCCGCTATACTGCAAGGAAGACAGGAACAGCATTGCGAACCTACTACGAAATCCTGGACGTTCCCTATGACTGCTCGCAGGACGCCATCAAGGCGGCCTTCCGTCGGCGTGCCAAATCACTGCACCCGGACCTCGGACCGGAAGATGAGCTGGCACAGGAGCGAATGCGGGAACTCATCACCGCCTACCGCACGCTCTCTGACCGGGAGTCACGGAAGAGCTACGATCGGATTCATCGCATTGCTTCCCGCGGTTTTGAGTTTGACTACCGGCGATTCCTGGTGGAGCACCGGGATGAGCCGGAGATGGCAGCGCGCTTGATCTTCTACGATCTCTTTCACAACCGTGAGTCGGAGGCGCTGGCCCTGTTTGAGGAGCAACGAATTACCGCTGGATTTGATCTGATTCGGCTGATCGGCAGAGAAGATGGAATGGACGGCCTGTTTCTGCTGGCCGAGGCCTTTGAGCGGCGGGGGCGCTACTTCGAGGCATGGGAGCTCTACGTGCTGGTCCTCCGCGAGGAACAGAGGGAACCGTACTTCCGGCACTTCTCCCAGGAGATCATTGATCGTCTGAAGGTACTGACCTGTTTCAAAATGCCCGGAGAACTGGACGATGAAAGCGTCCTCGGCTGCATTGACGAGCTCATCGCGTTCAACTTTTCGCGCAAGGACACCGCCTTCTACCTGAAGAAGGCCGCAGAGCTCCACGCTGAAGGTGGGCGATACGAGAGAGCCGCCGAGTGCCTGCAGGAAGGACTTTCGCTGGACGACAAACTCGCCGGTGTGAAGAAGCTTCGCGAGAAGCTTGGAACCCTGCTGAGCGTAAACTGAACGTGCTACAGTCTCGGGTAATGAAGAAACGGCAGATCCTGTTCGGGGGGATCCTGCTTGTCGGCACGCTTGCGCACGCGCAGCTCATCGACCGGCCGGCAGCGGTGGTTACCCTGGAAGAGACAACAGCAATTAGTCAGCGAGAGCTTCGGAGCCAGGTGGAACAGGTGGAGCAGGTCACGGGACAGCGATTGACCATCGCACAGCGCCGTGAGGTACTGAACTCCCAGATTGACAGCGAACTCATTCTGCAGGCAGCCGCACGGGAAGGCCTGACCGCCACAGATCAGGAGATTGCCCAGCGGGTTGGACAAAACCTGATTGCGGCGCAACAGCAACTGGGTCAGCAGATCAGCGAAGCGCAATTCCGATCCCTGGTTGAGGAGCAAACCGGACTTACCTGGGAGGCATACCGGGAGCAGCTGCGGGAAACACTCCTCCAGGAGAAGTACGTCCTCAGTGAGCGGGGGCAACTCTTCCAGAGCATTCCCGCGCCCAGTGAGGCGGAAATCCGCGCGGTCTACGAGGAGAATCAGACTTCCTTTGCCAGCCCTGCATTGGTCCGGTTCACGCACCTGTTCATTGATACCCGCCAACTTTCCGGGACTGAGCTCGCACAGGCGCGGAACCTTGCAGAGGACCTGCAGAGTCGAGTCCGCGGCCGGGGAATTCCTGCCTTCAACGAGCTTGTCGGCGAGTCCTTTGGAGACGACCGCTTTCAGGGCGGCGACTTTGGGTGGCTGCTGAGAAACGATTCGGACCGACTCCGGATTCTGGGCCAGGACTTTGTACGGCAGGTCTTTGCGCTGAATACCGGGCAGATCAGCCGTGTGCTTGAGTCCAATCTGGGGCTGCACATCGTGCACGTGACCAATCGGAGGGAAGCCACAGTCGTGGGCCTGGACGATCCCCTGTTCCCGGGCGAACCGGTCACTCCCCGTCAGCAGATTTTGCAGGCGCTGCAGGAGCAGCAGCAGACACAGGCGCTGAGCCAGGCCGTAACCGAACTGGTGGACGAGCTTCGAGCGGAGGCGGAAGTCACCGTTTTCGAGGAAAGCCTGAACTGGTAGATGCCGTCCCGGCATGAATCGCGGATACTGGCCGTCCAGGCCCTTTATGCCTGGGAGGCCAATCGTGAGAATCAGGACAGCGCTCTGGCTATGGCGTGGTACGAGGGAAAAGACGCTCCCGACTACGCCCGACTCCTGGTTGCCGGTACAATGGAACAGGTTGGCGCACTTGACGAGCGCATTTCCCGCCACTTGAAGGGCTGGGACATCAGCCGCATCTCCCGGGTAGACCTCGCAATCCTGCGCCTTGGAACCTGGTCCTTGCTGAACCAGTCGGATACCGACGCAAATGTGGTCATTGATGAGTCTCTGATGCTCGCGCACGAGATGTCTGGACCCTCGAGCCATCGCTTCATCAACGGTGTGCTGGACGCCATCCTCCGGGAGAGCCGCGGTACAGGTGGTGAGGCGTGAGCCGGCGGCGGGGCGCGCTGCTCTTCGCCGGCGCGGGCGCGCTCCTGTTTCTGCTTGTTTGGGGGGGAATTCTTCTTTTCCTTGGTGATCAGGCGCGTAGCACCGCGTACCTCCGGGCAATGACCCGCCTGCGGGCGGCCCAGGAATCCGGGACAGACCCGGCAGAAATCGTTTCTCTCATCGGACCGGCGCTGGACGAGGCCGGAAGCCCGCAGGACGCCGTGCTTGCTCTGTCAGCGGCGTGGCCGGTTTCCGGCACCGGTCGCGTACGGATCGCGCCGGGACCGGAGATCGGCGGCCAGGTTCTCGCGTCCGTAGAGCGCGCACAAGCCCGGTTCCCGCGCTCAACCGGAATCCGGACCCTCCGGTATGACGCCCTGCTGTGGGCTGAGCAGCCACAGGCCATCCTGGATTCCCGTCCCCGGCGCAATGACGGAAGTAGCAGCTTCCGGGCCGAGGCCATTCTTGCCACAGACGCGGATGCGGCATACGAGGAACTGCACCCGAAGGATCAGGTGCTCCTTTCTGCCAGCCAGCCGGGATCGAGCTCGGCACTCCTGTCGCAGGCTGCCCTACAGACGGGGGACTCCCGCTTTTCCGTTGCCTCCGGGCTGGTATTGCTGTTGGAGGGCGATCTGTCCCGGGGAGAGGCACTCCTGCTGCAGCAAGGCACGGATCCGCTCCTGCTGAGCTACCTTGCAGCCGATCGCGGGGAGAGCGCACTTGCGCTCGGCCTGCTCAGCGAGCTCCCGGCGCAGCGGGTGGCAGAACCAGACGTCCTTGCGTGGCAGGCTGATCTGCTTGCGTTCTCCGGGCGAACAACAGAACTCGCACCGATCTACCGTGTGCTGTCAGAGAGTTGGCCCGGCCGGGTAGGCGCGGTGGCCGCAAATGCGCACATCTGGACAGACGACGGTGCGGAGCAGGAGCGGGTACTCCGTGAGGCCTATGCCTTGCGTCCGGATGACATGGCCATTGCAGAACGGCTCCTGGTGGCCACCGACGGGCTGGAACCTGACCCGGAGGTGGGTGAGGCAGATCGGCTGACGGTGACACGGATTCACCTGAGGGCGGCCCGGGACCCGTTTCCGGCATTCCTCGCCCTGCTGTGGGAAGGGGTTGAGCCGGACCGCGCGGAGCGCGCTGCCTACCTCGGATGGCATCTGCTGACAATTGGAGACAGGGAAGGCCTGGATGTGCTGCTGGAACGGGTTCCGCGAGCAGAGAGTCCCCGGGACTGGGGTCTTGTGAGTACCCTTTCAGTAGCATCCGCCGTAGACGCGGCACAGACGCTTGCATCTCTTGAGAGGCTTGCCGAAGACGGATCCTGGGCGGCAGCGCTGAGCGCAGCTCGCGCCTACCGGGAAGCAGGGGACACGGACGCGGCGTCCCGGAGACTGGAGCAGGCCCGGGAACTCCTCCGGCAACACTACCCGCTTGCTGTCCGGCGCGCTCCATGGGAATCGGCGGTAGAGCTGGAAGAGATCAGGATTCTGGCAGAGTCCGGCCAGCGGGTTGCTGCCCGTGACCGCCTGGACCTGCTTCTGCAGGCAGATCCGGCAAATGCCTCAGCAAGAGAACTGAGAAGGAGACTCCAGGATGAACGATAGACTGGCTGCCCGGGTGAAGCTGGCTGTTGGCGCGCTGGCCGTCATGCTGCTTGGAAGCTGCGTTACCTCCGGATTTCCCACCCAGCGCGGTCTGCTTGCCGCCCAGGGGTCAATGCGCCGCATTGCCGAGACCGCAATTCCCGGCGTGGTAACCATTGAAGTGGTTGAGACTCGCGAGCAGCAGGGGAACTCGCAGGACTTTTTTGAGTTCTTCTTTGGCCAGGAACCGGAAGAGCCCCGCCTCTTCCAGACAGAAGGGCTCGGATCAGGAATCATCATCCGCCAGGAAGGGGATGCCTACTACATCCTCACCAATTATCACGTGATCGGTGCCGCGGAAGTCATTGAGGTCACCCTTGATGACGGCAGGCAGTTCTCCGCAAACCGTATTGGCGTTGACGAGCGCAGAGACCTTGCAATGGTGCGGATGGAGGCCCCGGGAGAGTCACTTCCCGTTGCGCAAATCGGGGATTCGGACGCAGTCCGGGTCGGCGACTTCGTTGCCGCCATCGGAAGCCCCTTCGGCTTCCGGTCCAGCCTCAGCCTGGGGGTTGTGAGCGCTGTCGGGCGGAGCGGACCGCGGGGAAGTATCAGCGAGTTCTTCCAGACAGATGCAGCGATTAACCAGGGAAACTCCGGCGGAGCCCTCGTGAACATCGACGGCGAGGTTGTGGGTATCAACACCTGGATCTCCACGCAGAGCGGCGGGAGCGTAGGACTGGGCTTTGCCATTCCCATCAACGCCGCTCTCCCGGTGGTTGACGATCTCATTGCCCGGGGCGAACCGAGATATGGATGGCTTGGCGTGAGCCTGGTAACAGTGGACGCCCGAGCCCGAGAGGCCCTTGGCAGCACCCGCCGTGGAGTACTGGTGCGGTCGGTGTACATTGGAGACGTGGCGGATTCAGCAGGAATCCGGCCGGGCGATTTTATCACCGCAATCAACGGATCCGAAGTGCTCCGCGTTCAGGACGTGGTTGCTTTCACACAACGCAACGCTATCGGGGAGCAGCTGAACCTGGAGCTGGTCCGGGATGGCCAGCCAATGAGCATGACGGTGCAGACCGTGGAGCGGGAAGCGGATCCGGAGCTTGCCACCCGGAACAATGAACTCTGGCCGGGATTCTCGGTGTACCCAATCACGGAAGAACTCCGAAGCGTGGGCGAACTCGGCGAGATTTCCGGAGTTGTTGTTGCAGATATTGAGCCACGAAGCGTTGCAACCCGAGCGGAAATCACCCCCGGTGTGGTGATTCGCTCGGTCAACGGCCAGGAGGTTCGCGGGGTACGGGACTTCTATCGGCTGCTGCAGCCGGAGCCCGTGGTTCTTGATGTGCGCTTCGGCGACGGGGACATCAGGGAGGTTCCATTGCCGCGTTGAGGCCCTTCCGTCCTCCGTGTTACAAGGTTTCATGGTGCCGAAAGAGTTCCTTTCGTATCGGCAGGTCCGCAACAACGCGCTGAAGCTCGCCCACCGCATCCATCGGGAAGGTTTCCTGCCGGATGTGATCTACGTCAGCCTGCGCGGCGGCGCGTACCTCGGGAACGTCATCAGCGAGTACTTCAAGGTAGTGCGCAAGACCGAACGGCCTGTGTTTTATGCCGCCGTTGTGGCCCGGAGCTACCAGGACATCTTCAGCCGCGATCGGGTAATGGTGGATGGCTGGACGTACAGCCCGGAGTACCTCCGAAGCGGGGATCGCGTGCTTCTGGTAGATGACATCTTTGACTCCGGGCGCACCATCAACCATCTGGTGGAGATCATCCTGGAGCAGGGAATTCCGCGGACCGACGTACGGATTGCAGTCCACGATTACAAGCATCGTCCAGACACGAATGCCGATCTGCCGATCCACCCGGACTACTACTGCCGCCGGATTGATGTGAACGATGGCGCAACCGATTCCTGGATTCACTATCTCTCACACGAGCTGGTGGGGCTTACTGTCGCGGAGATCCAAAATCAGTACGGGGAGGATCCGGAGGTCGCCCAGATCCTCCAGGAAATCCTGGAGAAGAACACATGATCCGCGGGCCCGGGCGGATTCAGATGCGTTTCATCCTCGTTTGCCTCGGCGTGCTTTGGGCCAACCAAACCCTGTTTGCACTGGACCTGCAACCTCCGCCGGGAGAGTACCGGACGGCCCAGCTGATTCGCCTGGAGGATCGGGGAGGCTGGGAGTATCGAATATCCGGATCGGAGGACCAGCGCTTTCGACCGGTGCCCCAAGAACTGCTGCTGGATTCTCCCAGCGGCAGTCGCTGGACCTGGACAATCGAGTTCCGCCGGGGTAGCGATTCCCGAACGGAGACCTGGATGATTGACCGTCAGGCCCCTGAGTCGCCAAGGCTGACAATTGACCCCAGGGACGGGACGGTAACAATAGCAGCACCGGAGTCCGTGCAGATTGAGTATCGGGTGGGGAACGGGCCCCTCGGCTCCGCTACGGGAACAACGGTGCTCGGTGTGGGGCAGTTTGGTCTGCCGGCGGTGGTCACGGCGCGAAGCATTGATCCAGCTGGCAACCCCAGTGAGGCGGTCTCCGCTGATCTGGACCAGCGTGATTTCTTTCAGAGCGCGCTGAGGATTGTGAGTCCGGTGGAGGGTCGCTTTGCCAACAGGCAGGCGCTTGTTCTGGACGGCTCTTCTCTGGTCTCCGCCGAGTACAGCTACACCCTCCGGCGTCCGGACGGGACGAGCTCCTCTTCCTCCGGAGCCTATACCGGCCCGGTGTTGCTTCCATCCGGGACCGTGGACCTGGAAGTGCGAGCGCTCGGCCTGGACGGACGATCCCACAGCGAGCGGATCCGCTTCACCGCACGGGAAGCCCAGGAGAACTGGATTCCGGATGCTGCAATTCCCCGAATCCTGGATCTTCCTAATGGGTATCTCTATGCCGCGGGAGACTCTGTGCCCCCTGCCGGAAGCGAGCAGGGCCCGCGCCTCCTCAACGGATCTGAGTTTGCGAATGACCGGGGAATCAGCGTCATCTCCGCCCGGAGATCGGGAACTGCGGAGTGGTTGCGGTTTGTACTGCTGGTCCCGGATGCAAGGCAGGAGCTGCGTCCCGGCGAAATCCTGATACGCGCGCCCCGGGCAGGTGCGCTTTCACCCCTGGGAGACCGACCCCTTGGTGTGGACGCGGCGGACGGAGCCTTGCTGGAGTACAGCCGCAACGGTGAGGTTCTTCCCCAGGAACTGGCAGCAGGCCTGGTGGGAATTCCGGAAGCCGGGGACATCGTTTCTCTGTCCGTCAGGTGGCGGGATTTGGTGAGCGGTGCAATCATTGCCGAGGATTCGCGGGATCTGGATATCGTCCGAGGCCGTCCGGACCCGCCAGAACTCGCAGCAACCGCACTCTCACGCTCCTTTGTCCCGGAACAACTCAACGCAACAGTCTCGCCGGATACCACGCTGGAACTCCGGATCGTGCCTCAGGACGGTGTGCCTCAGAATTGGGTAGCCGCAGAGCAGTTCGCAACCTTTGTGCCGCCTTCCGCGTTCCGGGGTCGCCTGCGGATAGAGGCCCGCGCGCTGGACCGCGCGGGTATTCCGTCTGACTCCGCTGCCGCACAGCTCACCCTGGACAACGCGGCGCCGAGTCCACCGGTGATTCGACTTGAGCCCGGTCAAGCCGTTGTTGAGGGGGAGGACACCGTCTGGGTCAGCATCGAGGATCTTGCCACTTCCCTGGTGCTCGCCCCCCTTGGCCCCGTTGATGGCCCAATTGACATCACCACCCTGCCGGCATCCGAAGCGGTCATTGCTGCATGGACCGTGGACGATGCCGGCAATCGGTCGCAAACAGTTCGGAGTGAGCCGCTGATCCGTGACGATTCTCTGCCGCGCCTGCCAGCCCTGGAGGGCCTTCCGGCGGCACTCCAGTCACAGGCGGTTCTGCTCCGCCTCCCTGAGCGTGCGGCGGGTATCCGGGTCCTGTACGAGCTGCGGGAAGGCGGTGCGGCTCCGGGACCCGATGAGAACTCGGAAATCATCAGCGACGAGTTGGTGATTCCCGGGCGGCCCGGCGAGGACCTGGAGTACTCCCTTGCGCTCCGAGCACAGGAAACCGGCATCTCCCGGCGGCTTGGTCCGGTGACCAGATACAGCTTCCGCATAGACCGTGAGCCACCGCCGTCTCCGATCCTTGAGTCTGCGGTACCTGCGCGCTCGCGTCGGCCGGAGACTCTGGTGGTGCGGGCTGCGGATCAGGAGTTTCCGGTGTTCTATGAGGTCCGGGAGAACGGAGAGACAAGCGAACAGGGGAGACTCGGTGGTGTCCTTCGTTTTGCGGGACGACCGCTGCGGGAGATCACCTACACCGTGTTGCTGTATTCGCAGGACCCCGCTGGGAACCGCAGTGATCCGCTGGGGCCGATCTCGGTGACAATTGACCGGGTAGGGCCCGGAATTGAGGTGGTGGAGCCGGCGCGGCTGGGACTGCGGGATACGCTTCAGGTGTCCGCGCCCGGTGCAGACCGGATATTTGTGGATATTGAGCCGGAACAGAATCCTGAGCGCTGGGAGCGGCGTGTTGTGGAGGGCTCAGCGGGATCCGTCATCCTGCCCGAAGAGGGAGGTCCCTTCCTTGTTCGGGCTCAGGCCGCGGATGAACTCGGAAACGTCGGCGAACCATCGGCTGTCCTTCGCGTCCCGCGGTTCCGGCCCGGTGATGACCCCGCGGCCGAGCTCTCGGCTCAACGGCAGACCGGGCCACAGATTGATGTCGTGCTACCCAGAGACTCGGACGCTTTTGCGTCGCCGGTTTCCGTCCAGCTGGTTTCCAGCGCGGGCGAGGAACTCCGGTATCGAATTTCGGAAGGTGGCTCCCCGGAGGCCGTGAGACCGGACGATCCGGTGTACCAGGGGACGATTGAGCTTCCCGGCCGGGAAAATGATCGCGTGCGCTACTGGGTGAGCGTTCGCGGAGCATCCGGAACCGTGGCAAGCCGGTCCGTTGTGGTTGATCAGCGGTCACCTGAGGAACCGGAGGTTCCCGGACTTGATTTTGCCATCGTTGGGCCCCAGGTTCGGCGCTTTCCAACGAGCCTTGTGGGGGACTGGGAGTTCCGTGTGACCCCGGTAGCGGGACCCGGGACCGTTGCGGTCACACGGGAGGGTCAGGAGCTGGAGCTCCGGCCATCAGATGCACTGGAGATCCTGGAACTGGAAATCGAGTCACAGGACCGCTTCGGGCGGAGGAGCAGCCCCGTCAGGGCGGTGGTTGCCGCACTTCCGCAGGGGTCCTTCACACTTATCAGCGCCGGAGACCAGCGCCGCCTTGCCGATCTGCAGGGATCGGGCAGCTTGGCGGTGCTTGGCACACAATCGGCGGGTGATTCACCACGGCTGATGCTGGCAACGGCAGACATATCCGGGAGCCTTGTAGTTTCTGACCTGGAACTTGTGGTGAACGGTACCGTTGCCCTGCAGGCAACGGAGGCGTTGCTCCTTCGGAACCTGGTAGTCACCGGCACGGGCGAACTCCTGCTGGAAGCTCCCGCTGTTTACGCCTCCAACCTTGACCTGGGCCGCTTCAATGGAAGCTTTGTGGTCACCGGGGCCGGCGGGCGAATGGTGGATCTGAGCGCTGAGATGGAGACCGGCTCACTGGTGTTCCGGCGCTTTTCTGATCTGGAACTCAGCGGCCTGACGGCCCAAAGCGGTGAGGGAGAGAATCCGGTAGTCCTTATAGATGGGGCCAGGGTCCGTGCATTCGATTCCCGGATTACCTCCCTCTCCAGGAGCAATGGTACCGCGCTGGAGGTCCGGGATGGCGAGTTCACGGGTGACCGAACGCGCCTGGAAGGCGCGCCCGGTAGCTTTGTGTCGCGGGCAATGGTTCTCACCAACAGCGTTGCGACGCTCCGGGAATCGCTGATTCAGGTGGCCGGCAGAGGGACCGCTGTCGGGTTGATTGCGGCCAACAGCGAGGTCTCTCTTACGGACACCGAGATCCGCTCTGTGGATAACGCTGCGGAGTCCGTTGTTGCGCTCAATCTTCGGGATTCCACGCTTACGGCAAGCAGGATAACCGTCACACCGGCGGGTGCATCAGACGCCACGGCAATCTTCCTGCGGGACACAGACGCAGACATCAGCGATTCCCACATCATGCTTCCGGAAGCAACTACCACGCGGGGCGTTGCCATCCTCGGAACGGGTTCCGTCGAGATACGGAATTCGGAGATCCTCGCTCGGAATCCCGGTACACAGACTCAACCTGTTGCTATCTCGGCGAGTGGAAGCGAGATGCGGGTTGGTGTACGCGGCACTGGTATAGGCGAGGGGTTGACCGCATGGCGACGGAGCGTGCCCGGAATCGGGACGGTTTTTGAAAGCAGGACTGCGGACCAGCTTGCCGAGACTGATGATCCGGTCCTCGATGCTTCCGATCTCTACCCTGCGCTGCCGGATTCCTGAGGCGCTATTCCTGGAACCACTCGATGGTAGTGAGAGTCTCCGTGGTCGAGTCCCGGTCTATGTCTGCGCTCACCAGCTCAGGATCGCCGCTGTCGTCCGGGACGGATACGGCGGCACGCCAGAGCCCGTTGCTGTCGGTTGACGCCACAAACACCGCATCTGCGGAACTGAATGGATTCAGAACGACAAGGGTGTTGACGGACGCAAAGCGGAGGTCTCCGGTACTCCCGTAGTTGCCCGGGGGATCAACGGCAATTGCACCGGTGAGTCCCGCAACGGGATCCGGCACGGTGATAAGACCAAAACCCCGATCCTGCCAGCCGGCAATCACAGCGGGGACATCTTCCAGTGTATTGCTTCCGTCAGGATCCTGAATCTGGATCAGGGACACACCTACAGCGCGGACCGATCCGCTTGCGGGGTCATTGTCCGGATCTCCATCCTCAATGAGCTCCAGCTCGGTGCTTGTATCCGCTTCTCTGGGACTGAAAGGGAGGCTGCTGGTCCAGCTCACGCCGCCATCAGTACTCAAGTGGAGTCCCCCAACGGAATCACCCAGCGCAAGGTAGCGGTCAGCTCCGTTCATCTGGGCTGCCAGGGCGGTGAACCGCTCACCCGTGCTTAGCGTCGGCAGGCCGGAGAGCTCGGTGAAGGTTCCGAGCGCTACCGCCGTTCCACTTGAGTAAACACCAAATTGGTTGAGCGCCAGAAGGCGATCACCGGCGGGGTCGTAGATCACGGATTCCCACGGGGCAATGCTCTCGGCATCCGCAGATCCGGGTCCGAAGATACTCACCGCCAGGGACCCGCTGGTCGGGTCTGTGGGAGGCGAAAGGGACGCGAGCTCATACTGAACGGGGGAGGTGCCGGGCGGAGTTCTGTACTGCAAGACCAGGAGGTCCTCACCGACACCGTCCTGGACTCGCCAAAGACCGCCCAGCACTACGCCGAAGTCAAGAGCGGCGATATCCAGGTCCAGCTCACTCCAGATCGTCTCCGCGAGTGAGGGCTCCTCTGTTTCCAGGAGATCGTCCACCGCAGCGTGGGTTGTGTAGTAGAGGGCTCCCTGCGCATTGGCCGGATTCACCAGAAGAGCAAACAGACCATCGTCAGTGGAAACCACACCGCTCATCTGCAGCGGCACATCGTTCACGAGCGGGAGCTGCCCCGTGATGGTTTCCGGTGGAACAGGATCCGCCTCCGTGAGGCCCTGCCAGGTGACGTCGGACTGCACGTACCAGCTGCCGGCGGCAACATGGAGCCGATTCTGCGGTCCTACCGCAAAGCCGAAGACCCCGGAATCGTTGGGTATATCGCCATCGGTCACGAGCCGCGCCTCCTGCAGGCTCGCGTACAGGCCCGCAGTGGGAACCTGGCAAGCGGCGGCGGCCAGCAATACGAACACAAAGAAAGCAGCGATCCGGATCTTTTGAGGTTGATTCATCAGTTTCCTCTGGGCCGTGTGAGTCACAGTCGGTACCGGAATCCGAAGCGAAGATCGGCAAAGAAGCCAAATCGCGTTGCGTCCGGAAGGTCTCCGCGGAGGTAGAACTGCGGAACAAAGCGGAACGCGAGGTGCCCGCCAATTGACCACAGTTCGTCAAGTGAGTAGTACAGGCCGGCGCTCCCTCCAAGCGATGGGTCAAGCTTGGTCAAATCATTCCAGCGTCCGAGCACTCCACCGATGCTTACACCCAGCGGCGCAGACAGTGGGTAGTTCCGGATAATCCAGGTGTGCCGGATGTCCAGCGGAATCTGAAACAGCGCCTGACCGTTGGGATCCCATGCTGCGGCCACACCCAGGTCGAACCCCAGCGAACGACTTCCCTCGTACAGGCTTTCCCAGGCGAGCTGCGCACCAAGGCCGGTGCTGAGGTTGCCCCAACCCCACCCGCCACGACGCAGATTAGCCGGAACATCCTGGGTTGGGTTCTGCAGGCTGGAATCCAGGAAGCCAAGTGGCCGATGCACATTCAGGTGCACCGAAAGCGTCTGGTCCCCGCGGTTGTAGGTGGGCACGAACTCGGTTTCCTGTGCTGACAGCGTACCAACTACTGATAGCAACAGAACCGGCACGAGCCGCAATGCGCGAAAAGTGACAGTCACAGGTGACCATTGGTAGCACAATCCGGACCGATTGCAAACGTGAGTAGCGCGTGCTGGAATGCCGGCATGCCCGCACAGCGTATTGATGGGAAAGTGGTTGCCGCCGAGGTCCTGGGTGAAGTATCCGATCGCGTGGCCGCCCTTGCTAGGGGTGGCACAAGCGCGCATCTGGCCGTGGTTCGCGTTGGGGACGATCCCGCAAGCGTGAGCTACATCCGCGCAAAGCGGAAGGCTGCCGCTGAAGTGGGTATAGATAGCTCTGAGCACATCCTGCCTGCGGACGCGAAAGATGCGGAGATCAGTTCCGCGCTTGATGAGTTGAATCGGAATGAGGGTGTGCACGCGATCCTGCTGCAGCTGCCCCTGCCTGAGGGACGGGACGGCCGTCCCTTTGTATCTCTGATCCGGCCGGAAAAGGACGCAGATGGGTTGCATCCGGTGAACCTGGGCCGCCTGCTCGCCGGGGATCCTCTCCTTCTCCCCTGCACGCCGGCGGGAGTGATGCGCCTGCTGCAGCACCAAGAGGTGGAGCTTGCCGGTGCGCGGGTGGTGGTGCTCGGTCGGAGTATGCTGGTTGGGCGGCCGCTCTCAGTCTTGCTGTCAAAACGTGGCACGGACGCAACCGTGACAGTCTGTCACAGCCGGACTCGGGACCTTGCCGCGCGACTCAGAGATGCAGATGTTCTGATTGCCGCGGCTGGCTCACCGGGCCTGGTGAGCGCAGACATGATTCGCCCGGGAGCAGTTGTGATTGATGTTGGAGTGAACCGAGTCAGTGATCCGACGGCACGCACGGGCTACCGGCTCGTGGGGGACGTGCAGCTTGCGGCAGCCGAAGAACGCGCAGCCGCCTACACCCCGGTGCCCGGAGGAGTCGGCCCCATGACGGTGGCAATGCTCATGCACAACACGGTACTCGCGGCGGAGCTTCACGCCGGAGCGCAGAGGCATTGATGCGGATTCCCTCAACCACACGCATTAACACTGTCATTGCAAGCTGCTCGGACCGGAGCGGCTTGCGTGACCTTCTGGACAGACTGGCAGAACAGAATCCGGACCTGGAGGTGTTTGCGAGCTCCGGAACTCGCGTCTCCTTATCAGCGGGCCAGCCGCCAGGATTTGCGCTCAGCGACATCTCCGCCTTGTCCGGTGTGGGAGCGATGCCCGGGGGACTTGTGAAGACCCTCTCGCCGTCCCTGTTTGCGGGGATTCTCGCCGAGCCTGGTGACAGGGAGCAGGCGAGCTACCTCCGGGAGATTGGAGGACGGGAGGTGGACCTGGTGATCGCCAATCTCTATCCCTTCCGGGAAGCTGCATCGGTGGAGGACACGGATGCGGAGATCCTGAGGTCAAGCATCGACATTGGGGGATCTGCCCTCATCCGGGCAGCGGCCAAGAACTTTCTGCGAGTGGCGGTACTGGTGGATCCGGCGCAGTACCCGGCTTTCATTGGCCATGTGCGGGAACACCGCGGCGTCACGCCGGACGCGCGGATCGGGCTTGCCGGCCGGGCCTTTGCTCTCAGCGCGGATTATGACGCGCACATTACCCGGTGGTTTGAGCGAAAGCTCCAGGCCACTGACTATACGGTGTCCGAGCCGTCGGACATGCCGGAAGATGGTGGAGGACGCGCAGAATGAACCTGCGAGAAATGTATCGCAAGATTGGAGAGGACTCGCTCCCGGAGGAGATTGAGGTCCGCATGCGCTGGGAACAGCGGGAAGAGGTCCTGGAGTGGAAGAAGGTTCGGTTCAGTTCGGGTGCGGGGGAAGCCGGACTCCGATATGGGGACAATCCGGGAAACCCCGCGGCGCTCTACCGGACCGTGAACACACATGACACAAACTCGCAGGCTCCGGTAAGCAGCGCCGCCGAACTGCTGCAGGGGAACAAGCACCCCGGCCTGACGAATATCACCGACATTGATGCCGCAACACTGGTTCTCCGATTCTTCAGCGATCCCTGCGCCGCAGTCATGAAGCACGGCAATCCCAGCGGGGTGGCGCGTGGACGCACCGTGGGGGAATGCCTGGAGAAGGCATGGCTTGCGGACCCTCGTGCGGCCTTTGGTGGCGCGCTGGTATGCAATCGTCCACTGGACCTGGACAGCGCGGAGTGGATAGCGGAGCGCTATCTGGAGGTGGTTGCAGCTCCGGACTATGCAGAAGGGGTTACGGGTATCCTGTCGCGTCGTAAGAATCTCCGGGTGTTCCGGGTGCCGGGACTGGCCGATGGGCTGAAACTGCATGGCCCGAGACTGGGCCTGCAGAGCATGGTTGACGGCGGTCTCATTGCCCAGGTTCACGCACCACCGGCGGTTCTCGGGACCGGGGATTTTCTCCCGGCAGAAGCAACTGAGAAGGACGGAACCACGATCACAGTGGGGCGGCGTTCCACACCGGCAGAACTCGATGATCTGTTGTTCGGGTGGTTTGTGGAACACGCGGTAACGAGCAACTCCGTTCTGTACTGCCGGGATGGCGTCACGCTCGGGATCAGCACCGGGGAGCAGGATCGTGTTGGGTCCGCAGAAATCGCCGCGCTGAAGGCAGAGATCCGGGCCCGCGAACGAATTTCCCTGCAGGAGCACGGTGTACCCTTTGACGAGGTTTCTGACCCTGTTGCGCTGTCGTCTATCCGGCAACAGGCGGCTGGAGTCCTTGCGGGTTCGGTGATGGTGTCCGACGGATTCTTCCCTATGGCGGATGGCGTAGAAGTCGGCCTTAAACACGGGGTGACCGCCATCGCGCAGCCCGGAGGATCGGTGCGGGACGCAGATGTCATTCGCGCGGTGAACCAGCACGGAGCGGCGATGGTGTTTACCGGTGAACGCGTGTTCCGCCACTGAGCCCGGAATGACGTCCGGCGCGGTGACGCGATATGCTATGCACGAGGGGTGAATCAATGAGCGATAGTTCAGGCAAAGAGCTGGTTCCGGTCAGCAGCAATGAGCTGGTCCGCCGTGGAGGCAAGGGAGTGGCCGGTATTGCGGCCGGTGTTGGAGTTCTGCTGCTCCGGGGCCTCGCGGGGTCCGTGCTTGGCGGGGTAGTAGGCGGGATTCTCCTGGTGAGCGGCACTGCGCTGCTGGCTCTCCGCACCAAAGAACGCCCAACCGGCGCGATCCTGGCGGGCGCGGGTGCACTGACCTTGCTTGCGAGCTTTGGCGTTGGTAGCGGGCTCCTCGCGATCGCGGGAGTTGGCCTGATTGGCGCGGGTGCCTGGAGTCTGTACCGCTTCTGGAAAGGTCTGCAGAGCCGCCGCTGATGCCCTGGAGACTCCTGGCCCTTCTTCTCATTGGATCAATCGTCCTCATCTTCATCGGGCTGAATCTGGAACATACATCCAGCATCAGTTTTGGATTCACTGTTGCTGAGGACGTACCCGTTCCGATTTCCCTGGGAACCGCCTTCCTTGTAGGTGTGGCAATCTCCCTGCCCCTGACGGGACGCAGGCGGCCGGGGTCACGCTCCGCTTCCGCCCCGCAAAGACCGACAAAGAAGGCAGATGCAGCGTCATCCGGCAATCAGGCCTCCGACGGGGGCAGAAACTCCACGTCCGCCTCACAAGAATCCGGAAAGCGCTCCGGAATCGGGGCTCTCTTTCGGCGACGTGGAAGCCAGAGCCAGCAGGACTCCAGCGATGGCAGCAGTGGGGCAAAGGACCAGCGCGGTAAGGACAGCTCCGATTCCTGAGCGCCCGGCACACGCCGGCGCACGGCTACTTGTCAGCGCCATCAGCCTGCCCGGCCTGATCTGCATCTTTGTTGCGCCCATCCTGGGAGCCCAGCCAGCCGAGTCCAGCAGCAGCGGCACACCGAACACGGGGTCCGAGCTTGGCTCAGCGCAGGAGCTCCCATCCCGGCTGCAGGAGCTTGTGGAAGAAGAGAAGCCCTCCGGTGCCGCGCTCCTGCAGGACCTGCTTTCGCTGAGTTCGGAAGCCCTTGGGGATGCGAGTCTTCCTCCGAGCGGAGGGAGCCCGGAGCGGCGGGCGGACGTTGCAGCCGCAGTGGCGACGGTACTGGATGCGCGCGCGGAGCTCACGGCTGCTGCCCGCTGGTACTTGAGCGCATTCAACGCGCACCCGGTTCCCTCCCGAGTAGCACTCCTTCTGCGTGCCGGGGAACTAGAGTTCTCCGTGGGTGAACTGGATGCGGCCACCCTCACAGTTCGTCTTGTCCGGAGCCTTGCAGACGGCGCAGACCTGCAACAGCGCGCGCTTATCCTGGAAGGCCGGATTGCGGCTGCACGGGGAAATCCGGACAGCGCGCTGGCGCGCCTGGAGGAGGCTGCAACCCTCGGGGGGACCTACGGTGGCCTCGCCGAGGCGGAAGCCTCGCGTATCCGGGATGGCAGGCCCCTTGCAGACGGCAGCTTGCCTTCACCGGCGTCCCTCTTTGGGGAGGTGGGGGGATGGCCTCAACGCGGCCCCGAGTTGTCAGCGGAATCGCTCCTCACGTCACCGGGTCCTACTGGGCCAGCCACCGCGCCGGCTTCCAGCGAGCCTCCTCCGAATCTTCCTGCGCCCGCCTCCGGGTCAAGCGCTGAGAGCAGCCCGGACGTGCCCACGCCCGGAATTCGAGCCACAGCCATTCAGACCGGTTCCTTCCGCGTGGAGGAAAACGCCGGCTACATGGCCCGTGATCTGGAAGACCTTGGCTTCAGCGCGATGATCCGGCGCACCGGAAGCGGGGACTCTGCTGTGTACCAGGTACTGGTCCCCATCCCGCCGGATGCTGACCCGGACCGCCTCCGACTGGAGCTGCGTGAGTTTGGGCTGGAAGGATTCTTTGTCCGGGACTGATAAGCCAGTCCGGGCCGATCAGCTGTCCTCCGGAACCCGCTCAAATCGCAGGGAATCACCCGGGGCCGGCTGGGTCCCGAATGCGGTCACCTGAATCGGCGCAAGCTCTAGAACCGTCGGTTCGCCAGGGTCGCCCGGTTCCTGCAGATTGTATGCCCATGACCAACGCCCGGTCCGCAGGCCGTTCTCATCCAGTATCAGCATCTGGAGTACCGGGACATCCAGACGGTAGGTAACGTAGCCGCCGCGGAACTCCTGCCGGTCCTCGCGCCATATGAAGCCAGCGGGCCCGATGAACAGCTCGCGTCCACCATCGCTTCGGTACAGGCCCTCAAGCTGATCCGGGAACAGGGTGACACTCATCTGGTCCTTCCCGGCAAGCGCGCGCAGGGTCTCCCCGGACAACCGTGTCCAGCGTCCGCTCCATTCGTCGCGATCTGTCACGCTGACTTCAATGTGATCCAGGTCGATGAGCTCCGCCGTGAGAACCGGGCGGGAAATCGGAAGGCTCTCATTGCGGAGGTGGGCGGAGAGCCGGCTCCGGTATCGGGTGCGGATGGAGACCCGCCACTCGTAAACTTCCTGGAAACCGGGCTCGTATAGCTGCACGGTGCGGTCCTCCGGAGCAAAGCTGAGAAGCTGGATCCGGTCACCCCGAGCGCGATACCAGCCGCCGCTGAGAAACTCCTCGTAGGTCTCCTCGTCCCCGTCCAGAACGGCGAGGAGCTGGTCTTCACGGATTGCAAGACCCGGGATCTCGGTGGTCTGACCGGGAAGGTATGCCTGGTTCTGCGGGCTCCAGGTGTAGGTGGTTTCAATGAGATCAAGCCCACTTTCGCTGCCTTCCGCTACGTTCTGCACCACTATCGGAAAGCTCGCACCCGGCTGCTGGAGAAAATCGTAGGCGTCTCCGCGGTCTGATTCCTGGACCTGTACAGAGACGTCAGAGCGCAGTGAGAGAATGCTTCTGAAGAACAGGCCACCGCCCGCGGGTGCGGGAAAACGTCGGAAGGCATCAATGGTCTGCTGGCCCTCTGAGGCAGTTCCCAGCGCAACAATCTCCAGATTCTGATCTCCGGTGAGGTCCAGAACCCGGACCGCAAACGTCTGCACGTTGGTGGCGCTGGTTTCACCTTCCCAGACCGGGAAGTATGACCCGCGTTCTTCGTTGAGATCCGCAATCAGCAGGCGCAGTACGTCCTTGGGATCACCGCGCCGCTTGAACGCAATGATCTGCTCGTCAAACTCGTCCCGATCCACGTTCACATCCCGGAGCTGGCGGACGATCACGTCATCCGGAAGGCTGATTCGGGCAGACTGGGAATCTCGGGGCCGCAGGCCGTCCGGGCGCTCAACTTCGGTGACAACAAGATCCAGGTTGCTTCCCGGTGCAACGCTCAGGCCACCGTTCGCCGGTGGGACAGATTCCACAGAGGTCGGCGCTTCGGTGCAGCCCGGGAGGACTATGGCAGTGCTGAGGGCAACGAGAGCCGCCAGGAGGACTCCAGTGTTCGCGTGCTGGGTGGACATTCGGTGTGAGATCACTGGCCCCATCGTATCGCTTTTGACAGCCACGGTGCAGCCGGGCATCATCCGGTATGGAACCATGGGAAGCGCTCAGTCCGCTGGATCATCGCTACGCCCAGTCGGATCCCGAGCTGTTCAGCATGCTGTCCGGGGTCATGAGCGAGGGCGCGATGGTGTCAGCGGAGCTCCGGATAGAGCTCGCGCTGCTGGCCGAGCACGCCGTCCTCCGGGGACTTTCACCCCTCAGTGAATCGGAGCTCCAACATGTCCACCAGACGGTAAGCGCGGAGGCCGTTTATACAGAAGAGAAGCGGACGCAGCACCACATCCGCGCACTGGTGAACGTTCTGCAAGCAACGGTACCCGAGCCGTACCGACCACTGGTCCACCTCGGTGCCACCAGCGCTGACATCAGCGACACCGCCGGGGTCTTGCGCCTTCGCGCGCTCGTGCATCGGGTTCTGCTTCCCCTCGGCCTTTCCGTGACCGAGATACTCACAGCGCTCGTACAGGAACACGCGAGCACAGCGCAGGTGGGGCGAACCCACGGTCAGGTCGCGGTTCCCATCACCTTTGGCTTTGCCCTGGCATCTCACGCATCCCGGCTCACCGATGCGCTGCTGGCCCTGGCTGAGCGGAGCCTGGAACTCCGTGCCGCGCTGTCTGGCGCAACCGGTTCCGCAAACGCCCTGACGCTGATTGTTTCCGATCCCCGAACCTTTGAGACAGGGGTGCTTTACCGTCTGGGACTGGCTGCAGCGGAACACTCCACCCAGATCACCCCAGCCGAACCGGCTATCCGGGTCTACCAGGAAGCAGCCCTTGTCTTTGGTGTACTCGCAGATCTGCACGATGACCTCCGCCACCTGCAGAGGAGTGAAATCCACGAAGTTGCAGAGGGAATGACACCGGAGCAGGTTGGCTCCTCCACCATGCCACACAAGCGCAATCCATGGCGGAGCGAGCATGTGAAGAGCTTGTGGAAAGCATTCACCCCACGGTTGCTTTCAGTCCTCGCCGACCAGCTGAGCGAGCACCAGCGGGATCTGACCAACTCAGCTTCCGGCCGCTTTCACCCGGAGATCCTGGCGGGCCTTGCGATGGCATTGCGCCAGAGCGCGCGCGTGCTCTCGGGCCTTGGTGTTGACCGGGAGCGAATGCTTGTTCGCCTCCGGGAACACGCCGGATCCGTTCTGGCTGAGGCGCTGTACATCCTCGCTGCAGACGCGGGCCACGCCGATGCCCACGAGCAGATGCGCAGAATCACCCGTGATCTGCATGACAACAGCGCAGAGGCCCTGCGCAGCGCGCTGGCAGAGAAGGCTGAACTGCGGATGGTGCTTGACAAGCAGGTAGCAACGCGAATGCACACGGACCTGGAAACCTTGCTGGCAGAACCGGAGCGCTACGCAGGCATAGCCGAGCGGACTGCCCTGCGGGTGGCTCGGACTTGCACGGAACGGATGACGCAGATCCGCGCCTTGATGGAGGAGGGGACATGAGGATTACGGAAGGCCTGAGCTATGACGATGTGCAGCTGCTACCCGGCTTTGCGGAGGTGATGCCGGGAGAAACCGATGTATCGGTGGAGCTGCTGCCGGGCATGAAGCTCCACGTTCCCGTGCTGTCGGCTGCAATGGACACGGTCACCGAGGCTGGCCTTGCTACCGCTCTTGCACTCAATGGTGGCTGTGGCGTCATCCACCGCAACCTGGACCCTGAGGCCCAGGCAGCGGCGGTCCGCAAGGTGAAGCGATACCTCAACTGGGTCATTGAGAACCCGTTGACGGTGGACGCCGACGATACTGTGCAGCGGGCGGACGAGCTGATGGACGAGCACGGTGTTTCCGGTCTTCCCGTCCTCCGTGGGGGCCTGCTTGTGGGAATTCTCACCAGCCGGGACATGCGGTTCTGCCGGGACTACAGCCAGCGGGTCGGCGCCGTGATGACCGCCGATCCGGTGGTGGAACGCGGTGAACCGATGCTGGATACGGCACAGCAGAAGTTTGACCGGCACAAGATTGAGAAGTTACCGGTTGTGGATGACACCGGAAAACTTACCGGACTGATTACGGTCAAGGACATGGAGAAGCACCGGCAGTTCCCCCTTGCGGCAACGGATCGAGCGGGCAGACTGCTGGTCGGCGCCGCGGTTGGCACAAACGATCCCCTCGGGCGGGTTGAGCTGCTTGCCCGCGAGAGGGTTGATTTCATTGTCCTTGACA
Source organism: uncultured Spirochaetaceae bacterium (assembly GCA_964591085.1). Taxonomy (GTDB): domain Bacteria; phylum Spirochaetota; class Spirochaetia; order DSM-27196; family CAZPXH01; genus CAZPXH01. The sequence continues at coordinate 333,299 of CAZPXH010000001.1, forward strand.
GTGCGCACGGGGACTCTGCCCCGGTGCACCGGGCCATCCGGGACATCAAGGCGAGGTTTGACCTTCCGGTTGTCGGTGGAAACGTCGCCACGGCAGACGGTACTCGCCGACTGCTGGATACCGGCTGTGACCTGGTGAAGGTTGGTGTGGGGCCCGGCTCCATCTGTACCACCAGAATTGTGGCGGGAATTGGCGTGCCCCAGTTCACCGCAGTCGCCGACTGCGCCGAGGCCGCAGCGGAGGCGGGTGTGGCCGTCATTGCGGATGGTGGCATCCGCTTCTCCGGTGACATCACCAAGGCAATTGCCGCGGGGGCGCACGCGGTGATGCTGGGGAACCTGTTTGCGGGTCTGCGGGAAGCGCCGGGCAGAGAGGTCATCTTTGAGGGTAGGATCTTCAAGACCTACCGCGGGATGGGCAGCATCAGCGCAATCAAAGCGGGATCAGGAGACCGCTACCGCATTGCGGAAGGCGAGGATGCCGTTCCGGAAGGCGTGGAGGGCCGCGTGCCCTATCGCGGTGAACTCAAGCCCTACCTGCATCAGCTGGTCACGGGCCTGCGCAAGGGAATGGGCTACACCGGCTGCCGGGACCTCGCCGCTTTGCGGGCTTACAGGACCTTCGTTAAGATCAGCTCCGCGGGTCTGCGGGAAAGCCACGCCCACGATGTGGTGATCACGCAGGAGCCACCGAACTACTCGCGCTGAAACCCACAGACAGGACCTGGAACAGACAATGAAAGAATACGTAGCAGTCGTCGGCGCTCAGTGGGGTGACGAGGGCAAGGGCAAGATTGTGGACGTGCTGGCGGCGGATGCGGATGCAGTGGTCCGGTTTTCCGGCGGTTCCAACGCCGGCCACACCATTGTGCACGGCTCGGAGGAGTACAAGCTCCACCTGGTGCCTTCCGGAATCCTGTATCCGGATGTTCACGCCTATCTTGGTGCCGCAATGGTCATAGATCCCGTGCAGCTCTTCCGTGAGCTGGACGAACTGTCCGAGCGCGGCATTGACTGGACCGGTCGCGTACACGTGTCAGACCGGGCACACGTGGTGCTCCCCGGATACCGTGCCCAGGACAAAGCGCTGGACGCGGAGCGCATCCGACCGATCGGGACAACCGGGCGGGGGATTGGCGTTGCCTACGCGGCAAAGGCCGCGCGGGACGGAATCCGAGCCGTTGACCTCTCGGATGACGCGCTCCTCGCAGAGCTGGAACCGGAAGACCGGGACAGCCTGCTCGGTGTCAGGGATCGCCTGCTCCCGCTGCTGGTAAACATCACGGACACCCTCTACGAGTCAGGGCACCGACGAATCCTTCTGGAGGGGGCACAGGGCACCCTCCTGGATCTGGACCTGGGCACCTATCCCTTTGTGACCTCTACCTCCGTGGTTGCCGGTGGAGCGGCGGTAGGCGCCGGTATCGGGCCGCGGCGAATCAACCGGGTGCTCGGAGTGTTCAAGGCCTACTCAACGCGGGTGGGCAACGGTCCATTCCCCACCGAACTCTCAGAAGGTACGGATGCCCCGGAAGCGTCGCTGGTTCAGCAGATCCGCAAGACCGGGCGCGAGTACGGCGTGACCACCGGGCGTGCCCGCCGGATCGGCCACCTGGACCTGGTTGCACTCCGCTACGCGTGCCGGGTCAACAGCCTGGACGGCCTGGTGCTCACCCACCTGGACGTGCTGGATGACTTTCCCGTGATCCGATACTGCACTGACTACGAGGTAAACGGCGCGCGTACGCGATCCATCCCCGCCTCCGCTGATCTCCTGGCCACGGCAAAGCCGGTGATCGCCGAGATGCCGGGCTGGCAGGAAGACATCTTCGGGGCAAAGACCTGGGATGAGCTGCCGGCGGCAGCGCGTGACTACATTGCCATGATTGAAGACTACGTGGAGACGCCGGTAACAATCGTCTCCGTAGGCTTTGAACGGAGCCAGACCATCATTCGGTCCCCGCTGTGGTCTGATTCATGACCGCCGCACCCCGCTGAGACATCGGTAGACCCGTGATCCTGGTCATTGACTACGGCAGCCAGACCACCCACCTGATCGCCCGGAGGCTGCGTGAGCAGGGTTGCTTCGCACGCATTGTCTCACCGGACAGCGAATTCGCTTCCGCCGACGTCCCCGGCGACGATGCCGAAGGAACCCCAAGCGACGTGCGCGGGCTTGTACTCTCCGGCTCCCCGCGCTCCAGCCGGGAACCGGACGCGCCGGCTATCCCCGCGTGGGTGGGCGAGAGCGACCTTCCGGTCCTGGGAATCTGCTACGGAATCCAGCGATTGACGGTGGAGCGGGGAGGGCAGGTTGAGCGCTCGCACCGGCGGGAGTACGGCCAGGCACAGATCCGTCCCGTGGCGGACACAAGGGACACCGCAGAGCCCACGGACACTGCCAACCCCAGGGGCGGCGGTGATTTCCCACCACTTTCGGACGAATCCTGCGCTACCGTATGGATGAGCCACGGGGACAGCATTACAAGTCCTGCACCGGGATTCCGGGTAGTCATGGAAACCAATAGCGGCGTTCCGGCGGTGCTGGAGGCAGATCAGGGAAGAACCTGGGGCCTGCAGTTCCACCCGGAAGTAAGCCACAGCTCCTGCGGTGCGGCAGTGCTGCGCTGGTTTGCCACCAAGATCTGCGGGATCCAGCTGGACTGGCGCCCGGAAGACCAGCTTGCCGATATCAGACAGAAGCTCCGCCAACGCGTTGGGAGCCGGGACGTCCTTGCCCTCGTTAGCGGTGGAGTTGATTCCAGCGTGCTTGCGGCTCTCCTGCTGTCAGCGCTGGACCCGGCACAGGTGCACCTGCTCCACGTGGACCACGGGCTCATGCGAGCGGGCGAGAGCGATGCCGTCATCGTCAGCCTGGAGGCCCTTGGCGCGCGGGAGATCCACATCGAGCGTGAGTCAGATCGGTTCCTCTCCGCGCTCGCCGGAGTATCTGATCCTGAGGAGAAGCGGCGCCGGATTGGCGACACTTTTGTCCGGGTCCAGCAGGAGCTGGTGGCCTCACTCGGCCTGTCAGACGCGCTCCTTGCACAGGGCACCCTGTACACGGATCTGGTGGAAAGCGGAGCGGGGACCGGCACGTCCGGGGCTGTGATCAAGACACACCACAACGTGCGCTCACCCCTGATTGCAGCAAAGCGGGAGCGGGGCGAGCTCATTGAACCTCTCGGCGAGTTCTACAAGGATGAGGTCCGTGATCTGGGAATTGCGCTAGGGTTACCGCCCGAGCTTGTGCATCGTCATCCCTTTCCGGGACCCGGCCTGGCTATCCGCATCCCGGGAGAAGTCACACCGGAAGCCCTGGAAAGCCTCCGCCACGCGGACGGAATCCTGGTCGAGGAGATCCGATCGCGAGGGCTGTACCACCGGATCTGGCAGGCCTTCTGCGTGCTGTTGCCGGTCCGGAGCGTGGGAGTAGCGGGAGACGAGCGGGCCTACAAGCAGGTCCTGGCGATACGCGCCGTGGACTCCGAGGACGGAATGACCGCCAGGAACCATCGCTTTCCGTGGGAAGACCTGGAGGAAATTGCCACCCGCATCGCCAACGAGGTACCCGCCATCGGCCGGGTGGTCTACGACTTGAGCTCCAAGCCACCAGGCACGATTGAGTGGGAGTAGGGGCGGAAGCTACGGGGTTCAGCCCTTTGTGCTTGATTCCGGAGGAAGGCGCCAGCGAGAAACGGAGGAACCCCACGTGAGCTACGTTGACCCTGTGTTGGAGGAACGCCGTGCGGCACTTACTGCCGCGAGCACTGATCATGAGCGAATGATTGCGCTCCTGTGGCTCGCCAAGCGCCACCTGGGCATTGATGACGATGCCTGCGCGAGGGTCCTGGCGGAGGCGGAACCCTTGGTTGAGTCCATTGGGGGCAACTGGGAGAACGCGCTCTTCGGATTGCTTGTTGCGGGGAGATCTCTGTTCCGCGGGGTCTGGGCCGACTCGTTCAATGCCGGCTACCGCTCGCTCAGGCTTGCGCGCCAGGCGGAAGACCCATGGCTGCTCGCCTTTGCGCTGGTAAACGTTGGCCTGATCCAGGTGTGGGCCGGTGACGCCACCGCCGCCGTAGAGCTCAGTGAGGAAGCCTTGGCACTGATACCGGACGGTAGCGAAGACCCTGCCTGGCTGGAGGTCCTTGGGGACTACCACAACATCATGAGCTTTGTGGAAGACGCAAACGACAACCTTGCGGCGGCCTCACACCACAGGGAGCTCTCCAATCAGGCCTACACCGCTATCCCACATTATCCGGGCTTGCCAGTGCCGGATCAGCGCTTTGTGGAAGACTCCATTGTCCGTGGAGATCCGGACAGGATTGAGCGCGTGGTGGATGAACTGGAGGCCAGCGCGAGCGAGCGCGGCGTTGGCTCCCGCTTTGCGGCAGCCATCGACACGCTCCGTGGCCTGATCGCGTACATGCGTGGTGAAAACCAGGACTTCCCAGGCAGATTGGAGGCCGCCGTCGTCCAGTTCAGCCCGAATCACCCGGAGACACGAAATCAAGATCTGGACCGAGAGCGGTTTCAGTACTCCTTGTTCATTTCAGTGGTGCTCCTCCGTCAGACGGGCCAGTGGGAGCGCTTGACTCGGATCATCGATCACGGGCTGCGACAAGCACCGGAACTCTTGGGACCACGCGGGAAGGTGCGCAGCCTGGAGACAAAAGCCTTCGCCCTGGAGCAACTTGGACAGTACCCGCTTGCGCTGACTGCCTTGCGTGAAGCACAGCGGACTGAACGCGAGATCGGCATTGCACAGGCACGGCAGCGGCTGGAGCAGATGCGCCTGAGCAAGGAAGTGGAGGCCCAGTTCAAGCTGACAGAGCTGGAGCGATCCAAGAACACAGAGCTGGACGCAGAACGCTCGCGGGTGGAGAAGCTGCTGCTCAACGTTCTTCCTGAGCCAATTGTGGCGGAGCTCAAAACGAGCAACGAGAGCCCGTCGCGAACCTTTGGGCACGTGGCCGTCCTTGCCGCCGACATTGTCGGATTCTCCACACTCGCGAGGGAGATGACCCCCCATGATCTGTTTGAGGAGCTCAACGAGGTCTTCGGAGCATTTGACGCGCTTGTCACCAGCTCCGGCGGACAACGCTTGAAGACAATTGGGGATGCGTACCTTGCCGTCGCGGGAATACTTGATGAATCGGAGAACCCATCGCAGGCGCTGGTCTCTTTCGCCCAATCGGCTCTCCAATTCCTGTCAGACCGCAAGGGACAGGCACTGAACCGGATGCGTTTTGGTATCCACGTTGGCCCGGTGACCGCGGGAATTGTTGGAAAGACACGCTACGTCTACGATGTCTTTGGCGACACGGTGAACACGGCGTTTCGGCTGGAGGGGTTCTGCCCTCCTGGGCATGTTTGTATTAGCGCGGCGGTACGGAGGCAGCTGCGGGACCCCGAGTCTGAGTGGCTGGATCACGGAGCAGTTGATCTCAAGGGCGTTGGTGCGGTCCATACCTTCGTGTCTGCCCACACCTCCACCAACTGAACCTGATCATCGGCCAGAGCGCATAGCGACAGTTGCGCGATGCTGCCATGCGGTTGTATGGCCTGCACAACTCGGCGCGCTACACAGCAAGGAGACAGGGCGTGAGCGATCTGGATCGGGTGCAGAAACGGCAGCGGCAGAATCTGGTTCTGTCCTGGGTGAACCTTGCGCTATTCGTGGTGCTGTTTGCAGGACTCGCTTTTGTCATTGGGACTGCGGTGTCCCTGGTCAACCGGGTGAACACGGGGCTGGACGCCGCGGAGGAGTCCATAGCGGCGGTGCAGGAACAGCTCCGCTCCCTGGAGCCGGAAGCAATTGTGGAGCAGCTGGTGAGTACGGCAACGGCCCAGCTGGATGAATCCATCACCGGCGCCATCATGGAGTCCGAGTTTGCCCAGACCATGGAGGCGATCCAGGAGCTGTACCAGTCCATTGAGGGCCTTGATCCTGACGCGCTGGCCCAGCAGGTGTCCTACAACGTGCTCATCGGCCTGAGCGACGGACTCCGCAACGCCGCAGAAGCCCGCAACCCAGGGGCGTCCGACTAAGTCCGACCGCATCCGGCGGGATCCGACCTGATCCGTTCTGATCCGGAGCACGCAGACCAATGGGAGACGGTTTTCCACGGATCCCATGGTTTGCGCGCGGACCTCTGGAGGTGGCGGGAGTCGCCTTTCGCTCGTCGGCATCGTGCCTCCTCGCTTCAGGCCGTCTACGTCGCTGAATCGCCATCCGTGGCGATCCGCGCTCCACGTATTCGCACCGCTCCTCCGCTTCGACTGCCGCGCCTGAGCAGACAACAAAAAAGAGCCGCCGACTCTCGGGTCGACGGCTCTTCTTCTGGAGGTGGCGGGAGTCGAACCCGCGTCCTGACAGGTGCCACCTGGACGTCTACAGGCTTAGTTGGCGGTTAGTGTTCTCGGCAGCCGATTGGCCCGTCAACGCGCCGACGGCTGCCCAGCCTGGTAGATTTTCCGCTACAGCGTCAGGCCAGCCGCAACGGTTAGTCCCGGTTTAGTGTCAGACCGTATCGCCCTCGGAACAGTGTGCGAAGGGTCCGTGGCTACTTTAGGTTACGCAGCCAGGGCGAGGTCGTCCTCGGCCGGAGCCGAGAAAGCGAACTCTTCTTCACGCTTGGCAATTTACAAGCTGCGCCAGTTTTAGGAGTTAGTCGCTCCGCCTGCAATCCAGATCACGATCCGAGCCAGTCGAAACCGGAGCACCCCCGTGATCAAGCCATAAGTATACCATCGGATGGGCGCACAGAACAGGCTAGGTAGAGCGCAGCAGGTTCACGACAAGCGGGTGAATGGTCTGGTTTGCGGCAATTCCGGAGTCCAGGAGGGCGGTTCGCCGGCCGTCGGTGGTAGTGATCACGCCGCGCGCCTCCTCAACGCAGACCTGCAGCGGCCCGGCATCCCAGGCGCTCATTTCCGGGTCCAGCATCACATCAGCCCTGCCCGCGGCAACCATGAGATATCCGTAGCCATCCGCCCAGGTTCGCACCAACCGCGCCTGCCGCAGGAGTGCCGCCGCGCCTTCACCAAGATCACGCAGGAGCTTGCCGGGATCGGTGGTCAGAACAACGGCATCAGAGAGTTGGTCGCATGACCGGACAAATGTCTGTTTTCCGTTGAGCCAGCACCCTCCGCCGCGGTAGGCGGACATCAGTTCCCCGGATGACGGATTGCTGATCACGCCACACAGTGCCTCCTCGCCCCGCATGAGCGCAACGAGTGTGGTGTAGAGCGGAATCCCGTGGACAAAGCTCTTCGTTCCATCAATCGGATCGATGTACCACCTGAGGTCTGCCTGGCCTTCGGATCCAAACTCCTCTCCGAGGATCGCGTGATCCGGGAAGGTGTGCGAAATGATGGCGCGGATCGTCTCCTCCGCGGCGCGGTCGGCTGCGGTGACCTCGCTCCCATCTGCCTTGTACTCGGTTGCAACCCCGGTGCGGGCAAATCGCTGAATGACACCACCTGCGGCCAAGGCAGCCTTCTCCGCCACGCTTGTGAAGTGGCGGAGATCGGACTCCGGAACAGGGCTATCGGGCTCGCCTGAGTTCACGGTCCACCTCCCGCTTCTGGTCTTTCTGTTTGATGGTCTGCCGCTTGTCGTAGAGCTTCTTGCCGCGGCACACCCCAAGCTCAACCTTCACCTTCCGGTTCTTCAGGTAGATGCTCAAGGGAATCAACGTGAAGCCCTTTTCCTCAACCCGCTTTCGCAGGCGCTGGATCTCATCAGCGTGGGCAAGGAGTTTCCGCTCCCGGTCGGGATCGTGGTTCTCGTGGGTGCCAAACTTGTACGGGCTGATGTGAAAACCGATCAGGTAGAGCTGGCCGCCGCGGATTCGGGCATAGGCATCCGTGAAGTTGAAGTTGTGGGCCCGGACGGCCTTCACCTCGGTACCCTCAAGCGCAATTCCACATTCCAGGCGGTCTACCACCTCATACTCGTGGAAGGCCTTCCGATTCCGGCCGAGGACCGGGGTTTCCGTGGCCATATCAGTCCTCCGGCACCCACACGGCGCGGAACCCGGTGTAGGGGCTCGGCAGGTCTGCCGGGAGAGCTCCCCGGGTAGCGGTACCAGTGAGCTGCCTGCGGGAGATGAAGCTGCCTCCCCGCACGGACCCAAAGGCGCTCTGGGAGTCAAGCGCTGGAAGCTGGCCGTAGTCCATCAGCGGGGCAAACTCGGTTTCGGTCAGCTCCCAAAGATTGCCCTCAATATCGTGGAGGCCGGCAGCTACGCCAGAGGGCAGGGGCCGGGCGGCGGGTGAATCAAACACGTCGTTCCGGCCGGAGATCGCACCACGCGCTACGCCAAATTGCGCGGCGGCGAGCTCAATGTCAGACGGGAGCCGAAGGGTCCCCGGAATCTCGCTGGACATCCGGGACAGGATCGCCCGGGCCTGTCCCGCAGTCATTCCGGAGAGCGGAGCAGCCGGGTCAGGGGATGCAAATGCCCCGGCAATTTCCTGGGCTTCGGACTCACCAAGCACGGCGGATACCGCTGCCAGGCTCATTTCCCGATCCTGCAGAAGGAAGGGTGCCAGCTCCCGGAGGACCGGGCTGGCCCCTTCCGGAAATGGCTGCACTATGCCCAGACCACGGGGGTCATCAGGAAGACCCGTCACCGTGCCGCGGCCAAATCCAACAAACCGAAGCCCGGATACCACGCGGGCTTCCTCCGGCTGGGGTGGACCGCTGTCGGTCGGCGCAGGGTCTACTGATGCGGCGCGCGCGGCCCCGGCAAGAAGCGGGATCCCGGCGCCGGAGAGCTGCACCTCTGCAAGCTCCGGCACAAAGCGAAGCGACGCGTCCAGCACCTGCATCCGGTAGACAAGCGCAAGAGGAGAGGCTGACCCCGAGCCGGAACCGGACCTGAGCACGGCGCCGAGGAGGTCGGCTCGCGCGGCCGGGGTCTGGGCGTGGGTGGCAAGCCGAAGGATGCTTGCCGCATCAAGTGGCATGCCCGGGGCGAGGCCGGAGAGGATTCGGGGAATGGGATCCTCCGCGATTGGCTCGGGCCGCGCGGAGAGCACCTGGTACTCGCGTGCCGCCTGCGTACTGTCGGGCGAGGCGAGCGGAACGCTGAGCGCCTGCCGCCTCGGGAAGATCCGGCTGGCAAATACCCGGCCACCGATTTCAGCGCTGACTTGCGCCTCCGAAGCTACGGTGCTCCGGACGCTGAAGGTGTGGGTACCACGCGGAACATATGCTTCCCCGGGGGTGTCTGTCAGGTAGCTCTCACCCAGATAGACCGATGCTCCCGGCGGGAGGCTGGAGAAGCGCACCACGCTGCCTGGCTCCCGGATTCCGGGAAACAGCAGGAGCCACACCAGGAAGGCAAGCACGGCCAACCCCCACAGCGCGGTGACCCAGATGCGTGGCGGGATGCCCAGCACGGGGCCCAGGCCCACGCGCACCGACTCTATGGGTGGAAGAGATGCCTGCTGGTCTGAATCGGGTTCACGCCGTGCCATGAAAGCGCAGGCTACGGACGCGCGTGCGAACTTGTCAACGCGAATGGCAGCATAGTAGCGTCTGCCGATGCCCGAAGCGCAGCACCGTCTCCCAGACCGCCTGCTGTCCATCACGGAAGCCTGGCTCACGTTCCGCGCGCGCCGTCATGAAAAGCGCCGCCGCCGGCAGGCGAGCAAGTCCGCGCTGCGGGACTGGGTAGAAGCCTTCCTGTGGGCCGCCGGCGTGGTCCTCCTGATTAACCAGTATCTCTTCCAGGCCTACCAGATTCCGTCGCCCTCCATGGTTCCCACGCTGGAGATCCGGGATCGGATCTTTGTGGACAAGGTGGTCTTTGGTCCGGAATTGCTGCCCGGAGTTGGAAAGCTTCCAGCCTTCCGGGAACCCCACCGGGGCGAAGTCTTCATTTTTGAGAATCCAACCTACGAGTCCCGCGGAACCGTCTTCGGGATCATGCAGCGCGTCATTTACATGCTCAGTTTGAGTTTTGTGAACATTGACCGGGATGCGGCCGGCAACGAACGAGCCCAGTTTCTGATTAAACGCGCAGCCGCGCTGGGCGGAGACCGGATACGGGTGGAGGCGGGGGAGGTGAAGTTCCGGCTTGCCGGGAGCCCGGACTGGGTGAGCGAATCGGTAATGCAGCAACAGACCGGGCTGGACTATCCCGTCCAGCGCCTCGCCAACGTTGACTCCGCAGCGGAGTTTGATGCCTTTCTCACCTGGCAGATCCGCAACCAGGCGGGTGTGGCGGTAACGGATACACCGCCACGCGCGGACCTGGAATTTCCGGATCGTTTCCTGATTGACGAGGTCCAGACCCGTGAAGCTCTCCTGCTGGATCCCAGCGACTCCCGCATCCGCGCGGTTTGGGCCGCAAACGAAAGCGGATGGTACGTCCCGGAGCATCGGATCATGCCCCTGGGAGACAACCGGGATGACAGCCGGGACGGCCGCTTCTTTGGCCCCGTTGCGCTGAACCGCGTGCTCGGGAGGGCCATGGTACGCTACTGGCCGCTGCAGCGCATGGGACAAATCCGCTAAGGCGTGGCTCGCCGTTCCGTCCTTGAACGATATGACCGCAGGAGCAGCCGCCGGAGGAGTCTGGGCCGTATTCTTGCCACCCTTGGGATCCTGCTGGCCTCGGTCCTGGTACTTCGCGCCAGCGTAGTCGTTCCGCTCCGAGTTCCGGACCGCGCCATGGCACCCCTCCTGCAACCGGGAGATGTCGTACTTGCAAGCCCCCTGTCCTGGGGTCTCAGGCTGCCTCTGCTCAAACCGTGGGTCTTGCGCTGGCGTGATCCGGAAGCCGGTGAGATAGCGGTTCTCACGGATCCGGAAGCCTCCGGTTGGTCTGCTGCCGGCGTCCACATCGCCGGCCTCCTTCCGCGGAGTCCAGGTCCCGGTCTGGCCATCCGGCGGGTCGCCGGCACGCAAGGAAACGCGGTCACGGTGGAAAGCCTGGAGGATGGCTATCTGGACAGCGAAACCTTCGGCAGTCCGGCGGAGCCTGCAGACCTCCTGTACTCGGTGTTCTATCGAGTGCTGCCGCTGGACCGCTTTGGACCCATTGACCGTGGACAGCGCTGACACCGTCACTGAGACCGTCGCAGAAAGCGGCGCGGCGCCCCTGAAGACAAGCTGGCTGGAACCTGACAGCGGGTGCTATATCCACGTCCCTTTCTGCCGGGAACGCTGCCGGTTCTGTCACTTCTCAAGCCGCACCAGTCTTGGTGGAATTCCGCCGTGGCTGGGCAGCGTTCTCACCGGAATAGCGGACGTGGTATCCGGGCTGCCGGAAGTTCCCGGCGATCCGGGAGAGATTCAGGTGTCCGGAGATTCAGTCACAACGCTGTACCTCGGTGGCGGTACACCAAGTCTGCTCCCACACGTTGATCTCCGGTCTGTCCTGGATGCGGGGCACCGTGCGTTCCCGGGCTTACGGGAGGTGACAGTGGAGTGTCACCCGGCGGACCTGAACCCGGAGCTCGTGGCGCTCCTTGTAGACTGCGGTGCCACGCGGCTGAGCGTGGGTGTGCAGTCCTTCAACGGAGGCCTCAGGCGCTCACTGGGCCGCTGCGCCCCGAACCTCTCGCCGGCGGAAGCACTGCAGGTGGCGCGCGCATTCTCCGGTGCTCTCTCTATAGACCTGATTACCGGGATGCCCGGACAAACAGACCATGACGCCGCGGCAGATGTGCGACAGGCGGTGGAGGCAGGTGCGGAACATCTCTCCGTCTACGACCTCTCACCTCCGCCGCAGCAGGAACGCACTTCGGACGGACCGGAACGGAGAGCCGCGCTCCTTGCAGCGGCGGCGGCAGAGGCGGAGTCCCTTGGCCTGCAGCGCTATGAAGTCAGCAGCTTTTCAGTACCCGGCTCTGAGTGCCTGCACAACCGAAACTACTGGAGACTGGGGACCTGGCTTGCCTTTGGTGAAGGTGCGGAAGGCAGGCTGCGCCAGGGTGCGGGGGCAATTGGCTACCGGGTGAGTAGCGACGGGCGGGCGCGAATTGAGACCCAGAGTCCCGCGGACTGCCTGCGGGACTACGTGATCGCTTCCCTGCGGACACGGGATGGTGTGGACCCAGCCCGCGCCACCTGGATCGCTCAGGTGGATGTGACGACGCTGTTGACGACGTGGTGGCAGGAAGATGTGCCTGCGGAGCTCAAGCGGGACGGGACCGACGGCCATCTCTGCCTTTCGCAAGAAGGCTGGCTCCTGGAAAACCGGCTCTGCAGCGCCTTTCTTGACCGCGCGGCGGGCAGGTGGTAGCGTCCGCCGTCATTTCCCGCAAGGATAGGTAGCATGTCTGGTCACAGTAAGTGGGCAACCATCAAGCACAAGAAGGGTGCCGCTGACGCAAAGCGCGGCAAGATCTTCACCCGACTGATCAAAGAGATCATCGTTGCGGCCCGAATGGGCGGCGGCGACGCGGATGCAAACCCGAGACTGCGCACGGCCGTTCTCAAAGCTCGCGCAGCAAACATGCCGAAGGACAACATAGACCGCGCCATCAAGAAGGGCACCGGTGAGCTTGGCGGCAACGACTACGTGGAGATCGTATACGAGGGCTACGGACCCGGTGGGGTTGCCGTCCTTGTAGAAACCCTCACGGACAATCGGAATCGCACCGCCGCTGATGTCCGCAGCATGTTCAGCAAAGCCGGCGGAAACCTTGGTGAGTCCGGAAGCGTTGCCTACCTCTTCAACAAGAAGGGTGTGATTCGATACAGCGGCGAAGAGTACGCGGAGGACGCAATCTTTGAGGCAGCGCTTGAGGCGGGCGCGGAAGATGTCCAGAACGATGAGGGCACCCTGACCGTGCTGACCGCACAATCGGAGTTCGAGGCGGTGCTTGATTCGCTCCGCGAGTCGGGCTTCCAGGACGAATCAGCAGATATTGAGGCGGTCCCGGACGCCATGATCCAGCTGGATGACGAGGGCACTCGCAAGGCGCTCCGCCTGCTGGAAGCCCTGGACGATCACGATGACGTGCAGCAGGTTTCTTCCAACCTGGATATCCCCGAGGACTTTGATCCGGACGCATGAGAGTTGTCGGCGTTGATCCCGGACTTGCGTCCATCGGACTCGGTTTCGTGGAATCGCGCGGGAGCCGACTTGTCCACCTCGGGCACCACCTGGTGACCACAAGCCCGGATGATGATCCAGCAACACGGCTGCTGGGAATCAGCCGGGAAGTCCAGCGAATCTGCGGAGACTACGCGCCGGAGGTTGCCGCGGTAGAGGCGCTGTACTTTGCCAAGAACATCAGCAGCGCCATCCCGGTGGCGCAGGCGCGCGGCGCCATCATTGTTGCCCTCGCCCAGCGCGGAATACCCGTCCACGACTACTCCCCACCGCAGATCAAGCAGGCCATCGTTGGAACCGGCGGCGCGAGCAAGCACCAGATAGGCGAGCTGGTAGCCCTCCTGCTCGGCCTTGGCGCACTCCGGCCGGACGAGCACGCCGCGGATGCGCTCGCGTGCGCCATCTGCCACCTGCACGCGGTTGGCGGTGGAGTTCCGGTGTGATCAACCGGATCACCGGGGAAGTAAGTGGCCGTGCCCCGGGAACGGTCCTGCTCAGCACCGGCTCGCTTGAGTTGGCGCTTGACTGCTCGGACTGGACCGCGGGGCGTATCCGCCTTGGAGACGTGGTTACGCTGTTCTCCTGGCTCTACGTACGCGAGGATCAGCTCCGGCTCTTTGCCTTTGCCACAGAGGCGGAGCGGAGGCTCTTCCTCCAGCTCATCGGGGTTACCGGAATCGGGGCAAAGCAGGCGCTGAAGATGCTCGGGGCTGGGGGACCGGACCAGCTGGGCGCGCTGATTGCCGCAGCTGATACCCAGGGACTCTCCCGCATTCCCGGGATTGGCGCGCGCACGGCAGCAAAGATCGTCCTTGCGCTGCAGGGAGAACTGGTAATGGACGAGCCGGCCGAAAGCGGGCCAGCCCGCCTGGACGAACTGGTAGCCGGGCTGGTGGACATGGGCTTTGACGCCCGGGAAGCCGGGCCAGTGGTTGCGCGCCTCCGGAGTGAGTACGAGCATTCTAATGAGGCTGGCGTGCCGGTTACCGCAACCACGCCGGAGCCGGCAGCAGATATTGAGGCGCGCATCTTCCGCGAGGCAATTCAGCGCCTGAGCCGTAATCCATGAGCATGCTCCAACCGGATCCCATCGGCTCGGACTCGCAGGACCACGCGCTCCGGCCGCAGCGGCTGTCCGAGTTCACCGGACAGGAGCAGATCACGCGAAACCTCTCCATTTTTGTACAGGCCGCGCGGGGCAGGGGAGACGTTCTGGATCACGTCTTCCTCAGTGGACCCCCGGGCCTGGGCAAGACCACGCTTGCGGCAATCCTCGCGCGGGAGATGGGTAGCCCCTTCCGGGTGACGGCGGCGCCGGCGCTTGAAAAACCCAAGGACCTCGCCGGCATCCTCACATCGATAGAGGAGGGCGCGGTCTTCTTCATTGACGAGATTCACCGCCTGAAGCCCGCGCTGGAAGAAATGCTCTACGTGGCTATGGAGGACTTTGAGCTGGACTGGGTGATCGGGCAGGGGCCGAGCGCGCGCTCCATTCGGGTACCGCTTCCGAAATTCACCCTGGTTGGTGCTACAACCAAGCCCGGCAGGGTCAGCGGTCCCCTGTTCAGCCGCTTTGGAATCAGTCAGAGACTGGACCTCTACGACGATGGCGCACTCGGTGCTATAATTGCACGGTCTGCGGGCCTCCTTGGTGTGCAGCTGGAACAGTCTGCATTGCCGCTACTTGCCCGCTGTGCACGGGGCACACCCCGCGTTGCAAATCGCATCCTCCGCCGAATGCGGGACTTTGCTGAGGTAGAGGGCGATGGGCGCATCACTCCGGCGCTGGTTGAGACCGGACTGTTGCGAATGGAGATTGACGGGCTGGGGCTGGAGCGGCACGACCGGGCAATCCTGCGGACCCTCATTGAGAAGTTCGATGGAGGACCCGTAGGCGGAGAGACCCTGGCAATTGCCGTGGGAGAGAGCGTTGACACGCTGGAGGACTTCTACGAGCCCTACCTCATCCGGATCGGGATGCTGGATCGCACCCCGCGCGGGAGACAGGCTACGAGAAACGCGTGGCTTCACATTGGGCTGACGCCGCCAGCCGAGACCCGGCCGGCAACGGACCCGGATCTGTTTGCGGACAAGGAGTGACACCATGAGAACCGTTGAATTCGACTTCACGCTTCCGCAAGAGCTGATCGCGCGCTACCCCTCGGGAAACCGCGGGGACGAGCGGCTCCTGGTAATCCGCATCGGTAGCGGCACGCTGGAAGACCGCACGGTAGCCGATCTTCCAGACCTCCTTCCGGAAGACAGCCTGGTGATCCGCAATGACACACGGGTCCGGCACGCGCGGGTGCCTGTCACGCGTCCGGACGGCCGGAATGCAGAACTCCTGTTCCTGGAAGAAACGGAGGACGGCAGTTGGGAGACGCTGGTGCGGCCCGCACGACGTATCCGCAAGGGTCAGCAGCTGGATATGCCCGGCGGACGGCAGGCGCTGGTGCTCACCGACTCGCAGCAGGGGGTGCTCCGCGTACGGCCGCTGCAGCCCATTGATGAGGATTACTTTGAGCGCTTCGGCCTGGTACCGATTCCGCCGTATCTCGGCCGGCCCGCCGAGGAGCTGGATGCGGAGCGATATCAGACCATCTACGCGCGCGACCCCGGAAGCGTAGCCGCTCCCACCGCGGGGCTTCACCTGACGGACGCGCTGGTGGCAAAGCTCCGTGCCAAGGGAATGACGGTAGCGGACCTCACGCTTCACGTGGGACTCGGCACCTTTGCGCCCGTGCGCAGCGACCGCGCCGAGGACCACGCCATGCACAGCGAGCGCTACTGCATCCCGGAGGAGCTTGCGCGGCTCATTGCGGAGCGGAAGCGGTCCGGCTCTGGCGTTGTTGCAATTGGGACCACGGTTCTGCGGGCCCTGGAAGCAGGAATGAAGGATGGAGTTCCCGGGAGCCGGGAATGGCGGAGCACAGACCTCTTCATCACGCCGGGCTATGAGTTCCAGATCGTGAAGGCTCTCTTCACCAACTTCCACACGCCGCGCTCCACGCTGATGATGCTGATAAGCGCGTTTGCCGGCCGGGATCTGGTGATGGAAGCCTATGAGCACGCAATCCGGGAACAGTACCGCTTCTTCAGCTACGGGGACGCCTGCCTGTTTCTGCCCTGATCCGGGCGGGGTTCACCGTGGAGGCGGCATGGCAAGGAATGCCTGCCGAACCTCCTCAAGCCGTGCCAGGTGGCCTGTGATGATCGCCTCGTAGTCCAGCTGACCCGTCTGGATTCTGTGGCTCCGGTTCTGCCACTGCTCGGCGCCCTCCAGGTAGAGAAAGGCGAAGCGCGCTGCAATGTCTGACTGCTGCCGCGCCTGCTCCCAGTAGTACAGCCCAATCTCCAGGAGATCTTCCGCGCGATCCAGGCTCTCCAGGTTCTGCTCCCGCCACGGCTGGTTGTACCAGTAGGCCTCAAACTTGAAGTAGAGGCTGGCCCATTGCAGGTACTGATCAACCAGGAGCAGGTGAATCTGCATGGTCAGCAGTGCCCGGTACAGCTCGTGATCCCGTGGGTTTTTCACGCGAACCAGGGCGTAGAGGGGATTGGCAAAGTCCGCAGCCAGGGCCTGCTCCAGCCAGACGATGTTCTCCGCCGGGTTCAGGGGCCTCACCGTAAGCTGGCGATGAAACAGCTCGTACAGCTGCTCCCGGTAGATCAACCGGTAGCCCGGGAGCGGAGGGAGGAGCAGGAGCAGGATTGAGAGCAGCAGAAGCCCGCGCTTCACCCTCCGAGTATCGGCATGCCGGAGACCTCCTTCCAGATTCGCTCGGCTACTTCCTCGGCAGAACCGATCCCCGGATCCTGGATCACGGTTGTGCCGGGAGCGCTTGCCTCCGCAATGACTTCCCGATACCGCTCCCGGACGGCCGCCTGAAGGTCCTGTGGATCAAACAGCTCACTGGCCCCGCGCCCGGTCAGCCTTCGCTGGCTTTCCGCAAGCGGGGTATCAATGAACACCAGGAGCTCCGGTGCCGGGAAGCTGGCGTTCAGGCGGGTGGCGAGCTCTGATCCCGCCGTAACACCTTGGTAGGCGAGGCTTGAGAAGTACCAGCGGTCGGCAATGACAACTCCTCCCGCCGAAAGCCAGGAAAGAATACCGTCCGGACCGTTCAGATGCTGGAAGCGATCGCCAGCGTATAAGAAGGCGAGGGTTCCCGGCTCAAGGGAAACCCGGTGCTGCAAGGCATCAGCTATCAGCGCACCAACGGGGCCAGTGGTGGGCTCGTGGTCAACCCGCACCGGGAGCCCGGTTCCCCGGATTCGCTCTGCCAGAAGCTCTGCCTGGCTGCTGGTTCCCGCACCGTCAATGCCTTCCAGCACAATCAGTCGCTTGAGGACCCCTCGTTCGGTCATCGTGCTGTGGTAAACTCAAGCTTGGAGGAATACGCGCCACGGACGCCACACCGGATCGAAAACACCTACGCGCCTCTCTGATTGTTGTGTTTGCGGTCCTGCTGTCCGTGCCGCTTGCCTTGTTGGCAAACGCGCGCCTGACCGACGCCGCAGAGCATGCGAGACAGCGGCTTCAGGCGCAAGCCCGTGATCTCGCGGGTGTCTCCCTGAGTTACGAGTCCATGAGCATTCGGCTTTTTGGGGCCGTGGCGGTCACGGATCTCAGCGTTTCCATTCCTGCACTCGGGGCAGAAGTGCAGCTGGATAGCGTGGTGCTGCGCTACCGGCTCGGTCAGCTGATCCGGGGCGGGGGCACTGCGGCCATCCGCTTCGTTCGCGCCCGCAGTGGAATGCTGCGAGTCTCCGGAGACGCGGAACCCATCGTCCCGGAAACCATTCCCGTGCTGCCCCGCACGGCCATCCGGGACCTCGGCATTCGGGTGGATATTCCGGGACTCTCTCTGTCGGCGGACCTGCGCCGTGGCCGGATCACGCCGCGGGACACTGACCCGAGTGTTGCCCTGCAGCTGGCTGAGCTTCGGATCGGGTCTGACTCCAGCACCATGCCCGTCTCAGTGGAACGGCTGTCCGTGGACGGCGCGGTGGCCGCAGATACTTCCTTTGAGGCCGATACGGACCTGCGGAACGCTCGGTTCAATGAGGTCACGCTGCGGCGGCACCGCACACTGCTCGCCTATGACGGTGAACGGATCACCGCAACCTCGGTGGATACGGGCCTGGCCCTGGCCTATGACCTGTGGTTTGCGGGGCCGGAATCCGGCTACGGAGGCACTGTCGGCTTCAGCGAGGTGGTTCCGGCGCAGGTAGTTCAGGTCTCCGATGGGGCTGATCCGCTGATTGTGGACGCGCTCTGGGCTGTGTGGAGCGGCTCGCTTGTACTGGTCGGCGGCCCGGATGGATTGGAAGCATCGGGCAGGTTGGATGCACAAGGCAGGCTTTCGCTGCTCGGCAACGAACAGGTTGTCATCACCAGCAGCTACCGCGTGGCGGAAAACGTGCTCTACGTGGACCAGCTTCTCCTCAGGCAGGATCAGGCGAGGGTGGGGTACCGAGGTTCCGTTGATTTAGTGAGCCTCCTGCCGCGGGGTCGGCTATCGGTGTACACCGAGATCTCCGGCCAGGCTGCATCGGCAACTGCGGTATTGGAGCCGGATGGTGACCGGGTCTACGTCGGAAGCACTGGTCTGCTGCTCGCCGGGACGGACATGGGACGCCTTGATGGCTGGATCCGCCCCGGTGAGGTGACCGCCGCCGAAATCCAGTTGGATCTTCCGGATGTGCCAGAACCGGGACAGGCGTCTGAGTCGGAGAAAGCTGGGGCAAAGGAAGGCGCGACCGAGGGTGACGGGAGCGCTGATGCGCAGGCGGACCCGGCGGCGGAAAGACCCGCTGCAGTTTCAGGGCCGGAACTTGCGCTCCGCGGGTTCCTTTCGGGCGGGGATGCTCCCCGGGTGGACCTGGGCGTGGAGGTCAGCGAGCTGGTTGTGGCCCAGATTCCGCTTGCCCGGCTGCTTCCGTGGCTGCCCCAGCAGGATGTTCTGGACTCCCTGGTTTTCACCGGTGGAGCTCGGATCACCGGCCTGGCTGGAGCTCCGACCATCCGCAACATTGAGCTCGCGGTCAGGGACCGGACGAACCCGGAGGCACGAGTGGCCGCAAGCGGCGTTGCGGAGCCAGGCAGCCTGCGGATAGAAGACATCGAGGGGCTGTACTCCGGCGTGAGCTTTGCCGGCTCCTTTCGCCTGGATCGCGCAGACCAGGGAAACCGAAGCGCGGAACTGCAGGCCGTGATTAATGGCCAGGCTTACCGGCTTTCGGGGACCATTGGTGCAAGCGGGTTCCAGCTGGAAAGCCCGCAGGGCCTTGCCGTCCGCGGCGGCCGCGCCGGGCCCGCATACTCCCTGAACCTCTCCGCTCGGGAGTTTCCGATACCGGCAGATTCCGGGCCGATCACGCTCAACCTGGAGGCAGGCGCTGCGTTTGGCGGAGGATCCTGGTCAGCAGAGGTCAGCGAACTCGCTGTTCTCGGCTGGGTACCACCCACGGCTTCGGCCGCTCCCGTATCGATTGGCCTGACCGCGGATATCGGACCTGACGGAGCGGACATCGCTGATCTCGTCATCTCGGACCAGTTCTCCCGACTGGTCGGGAACGCAGGCCTCCGGCTTGCAGAGGGAACAGCGAGGCTGGGTCTGGAACTCGCGGCCGAGGACGGGGAGCTTCTTCGGGGCTCCGCTGAACTGGTCGGCGGCGATCTCAGTGCCACCCTGGCGTTGGAGGGAACGCCGACGGAGCGCATCCTCGGTCCCCGGGTCCAGGGCCAGCTCTCAGGAACGCTTGTAGCGCAGGGCCCGGTGTCCTCCCCTCGCGTTGAGCTCGTGGTCCGAAACGCGCCGGTTGAGGTGGATGGAGATCCCATTACCGTCCGCGGGCGGCTTGTGCTGAACCGGCGACAGCTTGCCCTGCAGGATCTGTTCATTCGCGTGGTAAACACTGACTACCGCAACGGCAGTCTGAGCGCGGACCTGGATTCCGGCACCGTCAGCGGTGCGGTCACGGTAGTCCAGCGCAATGAGCCGGGGGCAGAGGACCTGGACATCAGCGTGATCGGGACCATTGCCGGCGGAAGCGCGGCACAGACCACAGCGGAAGCGCTCCGGCGCGTCATCACCGAGCCGGTAAGCGCCACAGTGGCGCTTGATGGGGTTCAGGGCTTTCCATCCCTGGGAACCCTGTGGGTCTTTGAAGTTCAGCGACTTCCGGAGCGAACCACCGTGCGTGGGGGACCGGGAAACTCGGTTTCTGGTGAACTCCTACCGGACGGTAGCTTCACGGTGACAGGCGGAGAGCCCCTCCCGGCACGGTTTGAGCTCAGTGGAACCTTCCAGGACGGTGAACTGCAGGCAACAATCAGCGATCTGCTGGTGAACCTTGCACCGGCAACGGAGGCCTCGGCGTCAGAGGGCTTTGCGTTCACTGCCGGCCAGCTGAGCGGCGGTCTGTTCGTCACTGGACCGATCTACGATCCCTCCATTGCCGGCACCGTGGATATCCGCGGGGTGGTAGTGGAGAGCAACCTGCTGCCGGAACCAGCCTTCCTGGAGGACACCTTTGGCGTGTTCCGGGACAGCGACCTCAGCATCGGTGCAACCGAGATGAGTGTTGGGGATGGGATCGCGACCGTTACCGCGCAGGCCTTCATCTCCCGCTACCAGCTGGAGCGCTACGGCGCGGATCTGGTGATGAACCGGGAGACTCCGCTCCCGGTTGCCGCAGATTTCGGTCCGGTTGCGCTGGACGGCTCGGTATGGGGAGAGGTCTTTGTGGGCTTTGAGCTCAACCAGACCAGCATCAGCGGGGACATCACGCTGGAGCAGACCGCTGTCCTGCTGGGAGACATCGAGGTGCTTCCTGCAGATGACGGGAGCGCTACGATCATTGACGTTGCGGTGAGGACAGGCCGAGGCGTGGAGTTCTACTGGCCAAGCCGGACGATTCCCGTGTTCCGCGCGTTTTCCACCATCGGCGATAGCCTCAGTCTGCAAGGGAACACCGCAACCGGCGCATTTGCCGTCCAGGGAGGGGTTGGAATTCGCGGCGGTGAGATTGCCTACGTGGACCAGAACTTCCTGATTCGGCGTGGATCACTGCAGCTGAATGAAACAGAGACGGATTTTGATCCCCGGGTGAGCGTGGAGGCCGATATCCGGGACATCTACCTCGGGTCTCCGGTTACCATTACGTTGATCGCAACAGATTCCCCGCTGTCTCAGCTTTCGCCGCGCTTCATCAGTGATCCGCAGCTCTCCGAGGTTGAGATTGCCGGGATTCTCGGTGGTGACATTCTGGCTGCAGTGACTGCGGGTGATACCGCAGATGGAACGGGCAATGCTACCGAGCTCCTGGGGTTCGGCGCGGACCTTCTTGGACAGTTTGGCGTGCTATCGGGTCTGGAAAGCTCAGTTCGTGACACCCTGGGACTGGATGTGTTCTCAATCCGCACCTCGCTGTTTGAGAATCTGGTGATAGGCGCCCTGTCAGAGCGAACCGGGACGGCGCCAGCGCCATCCGCGGATCTCGGGCGATTCCTGGACAACACCACCCTGTTTGTTGGCCGATTCCTGGGCGAGGACGTATTTCTCCAGGGTCTGGTCCAGTTGCGCTCAAGCGGAAGTGATACGGTTACGCAGGGCTTTGGCCTGGGAGGAGTGCAGACCGCGGTGGAGCTGAGCATGGAGTGGCAGACGCCGATCCTGGACCTGGAGTGGATCTTTGCTCCAAGCGATCCGGCGAGCCTCTTTGTTCGCGATCATCGGTTTGCATTTTCATGGCAATTCGCGTACTAATGGCGAAGCCTGTGACAGCATTCCGGACAGCATTTTCTCGCCTCGCGCTCGTCGCGAGCCTACTTGTGACCATTGTCGGGGGACTCTCCGCACAACCCTCTGAGGACTGGTATCTGGGCGTTCCCATCGCCGAGATCCGGGTGACCGGGCTGGTAAACGCGTCCATAAATGATATACGCGGTGTGTACCAGCCCTTTGTCGGCGAGACCTTCAGCGAGCCGCGATTTCTGGACCTGCAGCGGCGCTTGTATGCAACCGACCTGTTTGAGCTGGTCCTCGCCGAGGCCCTGCCCGTTACACCCGGAGACTTCAGTGAAGTGATTCTGGAGATCGCGGTGACCGAACGCCCGGTGGTGGCTGCGATTCGCTATGAAGGAAACCGCCGTGTGCGCAGCGCAGACCTGGCGGAGGTGGTACTTTCCGCTCCGGGTGACGTGATCACCCGCTCCCGGCTCCGACTGGACGAGCAGGCAATCCGGCAGGACTACGTGGAACGAGGATACTCCGACGTGGCAGTCAGCAGCCGCACCGAGGAGACCGAACGCGAGCTCCGGGACAACGTGGTGTTTGTTATCGAAGAGGGTCCTCGGACAGTGGTTGGGGAAATTCGCTTTGAAGGCAACAACTTTGCTTCCAACAACGTACTCAGATCCCGGATGGAAACCCGGGAGACCAACCTCTTCAATTCAGGCGTGTTTCAGGAGAGCATCCTGGAGGCGGACCGTCAGGTAATCGAGCGCTACTACCAGGAGCGCGGATTCATTGACGCGCGGGTAGTGGACATCACCACCGAGATTGCCGCCGACCCCGCACAGGGAGCGCAGCAGGACGGTGCAGACCCGGCGGATCCGGTCAGCAGCGATGCCGAGGACAGCACTATGGTCATCACCGTCACCATTGAAGAAGGTGACGTCTGGACCTTTGCCGGCATCAGTTTTGTAGGGAACGATCTGTTCAGTGACGAGGAGCTCGCCTCCCGGGTCCAGCAGCGCAATGGCCAGGTGGTGGATCTCACCCGACTGCAGGCCGATCTCCAGCGGATTGCGGACGCCTACTACAACAGCGGCTACATCTTCAACGATATCGGCTTCAACGAAGACCGTGATCCGGAGACCCTGGAGGTGTCCTACACGGTGCAGATTGTGGAGCGCCAACGAGCCTACATAGAAAGTATCACCGTCACGGGCAACGAGAAGACCGCGGACGAGGTCATCCTGCGCGAAATCCCGCTAGAGGTGGGGGACGTGTTCAGCGTTTCCCGGCTGCGTACCGGGCTGAGCGCGCTGCAGAACCTGCAGTACTTCTCCAACGTCGTGCCGGAGTTCCCGCCTGGAAGCGCGGATGGACTGATGCAGCTGCTGATCAGCGTGGAGGAGCAGCGCACGGCAAACATCCAGCTCGGCTTCTCAACCAGTGGAGACCCCGATTTTCCCATTGCCGCAGTTCTTGGATGGGAGGACAGCAATTTCCGGGGGACCGGGCAGGCACTGAACGCAAATCTCAACGTATCGCCGGCCGCGCAGAACCTGAGTTTCGGGTTCACTGAGCGCTGGTTCCGGGATCGCCGCTGGAGCCTTGGCGGCCAGGTTGCTCTGAACCGAAACGCACGGCAGGGAGTTGATCAGGACATCATTGCGCCCATCTTCTCGTCAGAGGACGAGAGCGCAGGAATCGCGGTACCGGACCCCTACACCGGAGTGCTGGTCTTTGGCACGGCGGACGGAGCCACAGCCTACGAGGCAGACACGGGAACCCCGGTTGTCCGTGGCCAGATCTTTCCCGGAATTCCGGATGAGGCTGCCATTGACAGTTACGATCTGGTTACGGACTACGCGTACGCCATTCAGACCGGGACGGTGGACACCAGCTATCAGGCCGAATACATAGATTGGGACATCACCCTCGGTGTCTCCAGCGGCTACCGCTGGCTGACGGGTCTGGGGCAGCTGTCGCTCAACGGTGGGCTGAACATCGGAATCAGCTATCTCAACTACGACCAGGCAACCGTCCGTCCAGCCAGCGCGCAGATCCGCGCCAATTTCCAGCGCTGGCGCTTTGACAACCGGATCAGCGTATCCACCGCGCTGGATACGCGGGACTTCTTCATCAGCCCCTCAAGCGGCTACCTGTTCAGCCAGAGTGTCTCCTACAATGGTGGAGTTCTCGGTGGCCTCACACATTACATTCGGACCACCAGCCGCGGGCAGGCGTTCTTCACACTGTTTGACATCCCGGTAGGAGACGCGTGGAACTGGAAGATGGTGCTTGGGTTCAACTCGAGCCTCGCCCTCGTCTTCCCGCAGTTCTATATCATCAACAGTCCGGACGGATCGGATGTTGAGCCGAACCTGTTTGCGGACGCCCAGACTGACCTGTTGCGGGTAGACGCAAGCCAGTCCAGCTCCTTCCGGGGCTGGCCCATCCAGTCCGGCGGGCGGGCCATCTGGGAGAACTGGATGGAGCTTCGCATGCCAATCGTTGAGCAGTTTGCCTGGCTGGACGGCTTTGTTGACGCGGGACGTTTCTACGAGTCCCGCGCAGATATCGGATCCGGGGGAATAGAGAACTTCCTCATGAGCTTCGGGGCTGGAATCAGATTCACACTTCCCCAATTCCCGATCCGCCTGTACCTGGCACAGCCATTCCGAATCAACCCGACGAGCTTCATTCCCGAGCGTGTCGGAGGCGCGGACTTCGTGATATCCCTTGGTGGACTCTTCTGAGGTAGCAGCAACATGAGACGAATCGGAATCATTGCAGCGGCACTGGTGCTCTTGGCAACAGCGGTAACGGCCCAGGAACTCACTACCGTCGGTGTGGTGGATACGGACCAGATCTTTCAGGTGTACTTCCGTGAATCACGGGCGGTCCGTCAACTGGAGGAACTGGCCGCCAGTATTCGGACCCAGCGGGCGGAGCTGCAGCGGGAGCTGGAACGACTGGAGACACAGCGGGCTGCCGCCCAGGACTCGGGCAACCGGGAACGGGTGCTGCAGCTGGATGAGGAAATCACGGAGCAGCGGGATTTTATTCGCGAGTTCGAGCGCGTTCGGGAGGCCGAGTTTAACAGTCGGCGGGACGCCGTGCTGAGCCTCGGGGACGAGACCTTCCTGGAAGACCTCATTGCGGCCATCCGCTTTGTGGCGCAGCTCCGCGGAATCACGGTGGTGCTGGATGCCGGTGAGCCGGGCCTGCTGTGGTGGGCACAGGAAGTGGACATGACCGAAGACGTTCTCGCACGGCTCCAGCAGCTTTCCCAGTAGGGCGTGCCCGACACGCCGATGATGCGCCAGTACCGGCGCATCAAGGCCGAACAACCGGATTCACTGCTCTTCTTCCGACTCGGGGATTTCTATGAGCTCTTTGGCCCGGACGCCCGGACCGCCTCAGCGCTCCTGGGACTGACCCTAACCCAGCGGCAGGGGATTCCGATGTGCGGCGTTCCGCATCACGCCGCGGCCACCTACCTCCGACGTCTGCTGGATTCCGGGAGATCGGTTGCCATTTGCGAGCAGACCAGCCCCACTGATCGCCCCGGGCTGGTTGAGCGGGAGGTGGTCCGGGTGCTGTCTCCCGGAACCATCATTGATGATGAGCTGTTGGCAGACCGTGGGAACAACTTTCTGGTCTCCGCGGCACGCACCGGTTCCATCCTCTCATTGGTCTGGCTGGATCCGTCGGCAGGGACGCTGACGGTGGAGGCTTCCGAGGATGCTGATCCGGGATGGCGTCTCCGCGCTGCGGTCAGCCGGCTGGACCCAGCGGAGCTTCTGCTGCAACAGAGCCTCCTGGAACCCGGATCACCGGGAGAATCGGGTACGGAGAACAGCGCATCGGGACCGCTGCTTGATCTCAGCCGGGTGCACCGCCACAACCTATACCCGGACTGGGCCTATGATGCAGCATCTTCTGCGAAGCGGATTTCTGAGGCGCTTGGTCTTCACACACTGGAGGGCTTTGGGGTCAGTAACCCGGCCGTGCTGTACGCCGCGGGTCCCCTGCTGGACCAGCTTGCAACGCACACGGGCCCGGGACTGGGGGTGATTCGGCGGATCAGGATAACCGGGGATGAGAGTCAGCTCGGCCTGGACGAGACCACGGTGCGCAACCTGGAACTGGTTCACTCGCTGCATGGCGATTCCGGGACTACGCTGCTCTCGGTCCTTGACCGAACCGCAAGCCCCATGGGGAAGCGTCTCCTGCACCGATGGATCGTTGCTCCAAGCAGGGACGCAAGCGAGATCATGGCGCGGCTTCACCTGGTGACCCACTTCTCTACCAATCCGGACGTCCTCGCCCGTGTGCACAAGCATTGCGGCAGACTCGGAGATCTGGAACGGGCAGCGACGCGGATTTCCGTTGAGCGCAGCGGTCCCCGTGAATTGCGCAGCGTGGCGGATGGACTTGCCGCGGCAGCCGCGGTGCTGGAGATGGAGCCCAGCGCACTGCACCGTCCACCTCCGGTGGACCGGAATTGGGTACAGGGCTTGATCACCCGTATAGACCACACGCTCGTGGAGGATCCGCCCCGGGTTCTCGGTGATGCGGATGCCATCCGGGATGGGGTGGATGACGAGCTGGACGCAGCCCGACGGGACCGGGACCACAGCGCGGAGGCCGTCCGGGCCTACGAGGACCGCGAATGCCACAGGACCGGAATCCGAAACCTTCGGGTGAAGCGGAACCGGGTCCTGGGCTACTACCTGGAGAGCCCGCGCAGTGCCGCAGCAGCCGCGCCTGACCACCTGGTGCTTCGGCAGACTCTGGCCCAGGTTGCGCGCTTCACGTCCGAGGAGTTGGGTGAGATTGAATCCCGTCTGAACGGAGCGGGTGAGATTGCGCTAACCCGTGAACGCGCGCTCTTTGCGAAGCTGGCTGGTAGCCTCTCCTCAGAAGCCGGAGCCCTGTCTGATTTTGCCGGCTGGCTTGCTGAACTGGATGTGCTCGCAGGTCTGGCGCTGCGCGCCCAGGAGTCCGGTTGGACAAAGCCGGATATCACCGAAGAGCCTGTCCTGCATATAACAGAAGGGCGGCACCCGGTTGTGGAGGCGCGGATGCCCGGCGGCAGCTTTGTGCCCAATGACACCCTTCTCCAACCGCAGGATACCCGCTTCATGCTCATCACCGGTCCGAACATGGCCGGCAAGTCCACCTACCTCCGACAGGTAGCACTGATAACCGTGCTCGCGCACATCGGGTCCTATGTTCCGGCTTCTGCGGCGAGGGTCGGCCTGTGTGACCGGCTGTTTTGCCGCATTGGGGCGAGTGATAACATTGCACGGGGCGCATCCACCTTCCTCGTGGAGATGACAGAGGCGGCTCACATCCTCAATCGTGCAAGCGAGAACAGCCTGGTGGTGATGGACGAGATCGGGCGGGGAACCGGAACAGCCGACGGGAGGGCCATTGCGCAGGCCATCTGCGAGCAGCTCACGTCACGCCACGGTCCGCGAACGCTCTTTGCAACGCACTTCCTGGAACTGACCAGTCTGGCGCTCCCCGGGGCGGCGAACTTCCGTCTGGGGGTTCGGCGGAGTAGGGGAAGAGTGCACTTCCGGCGGCGCCTGGAGCCCGGGCCAGCCGCGGCTTCCTACGGCCTGTACGTTGCAAGAATTGCCGGCCTCCCGGAGTCAGTACTGCTCCGCGCGCAGCACCTGATGAAGCACCCGGAGGCCGCTCCCGGCGAGTCGGAAGTATCCGACATCTCGGACTTTGAACTTGAATCCGGCCCGGGACGGGAGCTTCAGGACCTGCTTACAGGGGTGGATCCGGACGCACTATCGCCACGGGACGCGCACGCCCTCCTCTACCGTCTGGTTGAAACACTCCGCGGGCAGCGAGGAATGGGGGGAGTTGGCTGACCCGGAGGCGCCTGGGCTCCTGCTGAATCGGAGACGCCGAAGTTCCGGTATGCCGGTACGTGAGCCGCAATTCCAACCTGGGCTGCATTCTGGACCTGCGCTGCATCCACTGCGGGATCGCGGCACCAGACCTGCTGTGTGAAACCTGCCTCTCCGGACTGCTCCGCGACAGCGAACCTGCGTGTGACTGCTGCGGAATGCACCTCCCAAGCGGTTCACCGCGCTGCGACGGCTGCTCCAGGCGGGATCGCAGCATAGCGGTGCATGCCCTGTTCTGCGACTCCGGGGTTGGCGCAAGTCTGTTTGCCGCCTACAAGCACTCCGGGTGTCGGCGGGTTCTTTCATTCGTGTTCGGACTGCAGCAATCTCCACGCCTGCACTCCGTGCTGGACAACGCTGCCTGCCTGATTCCCGTACCGCCGAGCAGGACAGGAATGCGGACCCGCGGATGGGACCCAGCGCTGGTCCTGGCCCGGGAGCTTGCCAGGCGATACAAGCTGCCAGTGCGTCCGGTGTTGCGCCGAAGGCACGGCGCACAGCAGAAGTCACTGGGCGCCGCACAGCGGCAGGGCGCTCTGGCACGAATGCTGAGCGTTCACGGCACGGTTCCAGGCGCGATTGTGCTGGTTGATGACCTCAGCACTACCGGCGCAAGCCTGGAAAGCTGCGCACAGGTCCTTTCCGAGCGAGCAATGCCTGTCCTTGGCGCGGTGGTTCTTGCCCGGCATCTCCCGATTCCGTTTCTGTAGCAGTCGGGCCCACAGCTTGACCTGCGCGCTATCCGGCGCTACTATCCGAAAATCAGCGTGATGCATCGGGATCAAGAGTCCGTAGGGCTCTTTTTTTATGCCCGGTGACAGAGCCAAGGAGTGGCACACCCTGCTTGACGAACGAAGTCCCCAGGAACAGTCCATCGCATCAGAGGTTGATCCCCTGGTCCAGTCCATGGGGCTGTCCCTGGTGGACGTGCGGTGGTCCAACGTGCGGGATCGCATGCGCGTGAGCATTGTAATTGCGGGTGAGTCCGGGCCGGACATTGAGCAGATCTCGCGCCTGCACCGCTTGTTGATGCCCCGTATGGAAGTGCTCCTTGATCACCGGGACCTTGACCTTGAGCTTTCGTCTCCGGGAATCGGCCGGGAGCTGAACCGGCGGGATGAGCTCCGGCCCTTTTGCAGAAAGCCGATAGAGGTGATTGCAGGAGCAGACAGCAGCTGGCGAAAGGTCCAGTTGCTGGCAGTTGAGACGGACGGAATCAGCATTAGCGCGGGTTCCGGAACAGCCGAACCGAAGGTGATATCGTGGGCGGAGCTCCGCCGGGTGCGCCTGGCGGAGGACGATGGAGGAAGGGCATAGATGGCAAACGGCCTGGGTGATGTGTTCAGCGCCCTGAGCTCGGAGAAGGGAATCAGCTCGGAGCTTGTGAAGCGCACCGTTGAGGAAGCGCTCCTTGCCGCGTATAAGAAGAAGTACGGCACCAATGACAACGCGGTGATTCGCTTTGACGGGGATACCGGCGCAGTGGCCATCTTTGCCCGCAAGGAAATCGTGGATGGCGTCTACGACCCGGTGGCGGAAATTGATCTCAGCGAGGCCCTGGAACTGAACCCCGAGTGCGAGGTTGGGGACGAGCTCCTGATTGAGATTGAGCCCGCCGACTTTGACCGTGTTGCGGTGCAGAGTGCCAAGCAGAAGGCACGTCAGACCTTGCGCGAGATTCAGAAGGACACCCTGTACAGCGAGTACAAGGACAAGGTCGGCGAGTTGGTCATTGGGTACTACCAGCGCGAGCGGAACGGGAACATCTTCGTGGATCTCGGCAAGACCGAGGGACTCATGCCCAAGCGATACCAGTCTCCGCGAGAAATCTATCGCCCGAATGACAGGATTAAGGCCCTGATCTATGAGGTGAGCAAGGCACCGACCGGTCTGCAGATCATCCTGTCACGTACCCACGGCGAATTTGTTAAGCGGGTCTTTGAGCTGGAGGTCCCGGAGATCTACGACCGCACAGTGGAGATCTTTAAGATTGTACGAGAGCCTGGCTACCGGACGAAGATTGCGGTGTACTCCACCAGAGAAGACGTGGATCCCGTGGGCGCGTGTGTTGGCCTGAGGGGTGTTCGAATTCAGTCAATTGTCCGTGAGATGGAAGGTGAGAAGATCGATATCCTGAAATACGATAGCGATCCCCGTGAGTTCATCCGCAATTCGCTTTCCCCGGCCGAGGTTCTGCAGGTCGTGGTGGTGGATGAGGCAAAGCGCCAGGCCCTCGCCATCGTGCCGGAGAACCAGCTTTCGCTGGCAATTGGCAAACAGGGACTCAACGTCCGGCTGGCCAACCGCCTTGTTGACTGGGGCATTGATGTGAAGACGGAAGCCCAGTTTGCAGAAATGGATATTGCACAGGACACCCGGCGTGCCGTGAGCGCCCTCTTTGGTGATGTTGAAGAAGAGGAAATCACGCGGGTTCAGGAGCTTCCGGACGTATCGGATCGCGTGATCCGCCTCCTTGTGGAAGCCGGCATCACGCTCATTGAGGATCTTATCACCAAGACAAACACCGAGCTCTCCGCCATTGAAGGCATTACTCCCCAAGACATTGTAGAACTCCGTCAGGTCATCTCGGACGCTGTGGAAATCGTGGACGAGTCCGCAGAAGAGGGATCCGACTGGGATGACGATGATGCAGATGGTGAGGATGCAGATGGCGAGGATGAAGGTATTGACATAGCGGAGCTGCCCGGTCTCTCAGAGCGCGTACTTGCGACCCTCAGAGGAGCCGGCATTGATAATGTGCTGGATTTGGTTAACATGACCGCAGACGAGCTTCGCGCGGTGGAGGGAATCACGCACGATGATGCGGAGATGATTCAGAAAACCATCACGGAGAACGTGGAAGTCGTCGACGAGAGCGGGGACGAGGAAGAAGAGTAAGGAACGGAATGGCCGAAAATCAGGACGTCGAACGGAAGCCCAAAGCAACCCTCATAAAGCACCGGAAGGAAACGGAAGAGGAGCAGAAAGACAAAAGCTCCGATAGCACCGGGTCCGAGTCTGGAAAGAAGAAGGTTGTGGTGCGCGTAAAGCGCAAGCCCCAGGGGCAGAGTCCGCAGGTTCGGCTGAAGAGCACGCCCAGCAAGAGCGAAACGGCCGAAGAGAAGCCCGCAACGCAGAAGGCCTCGGAGGACGCAGAGCCCAAGGCCGCGGCGCCGAAGCCGGTGGCCCCGAAGCCGCAGCCCAAGCCCGCATCGACCACCACCGTTCGCCATACCGCGAGGGACGAAAGTAAGCCCCCCAGGGGGCCGGTTCGTGCCGGAGTGGTGAACGGCCGCTCATCGGACGGGAGACCCCGGGGCACGGGGAATCGGCCCGCTGGTCCCCGGAAGGCTGGTGTTGTTGGCGGCCGACGCGTGGACACCCCGGAGCGTGGACGTTCGGGCGATTCCCGCGGACCCCGCGGACCCCGCAGTGATGGTGGAGCCAGCCGACCGGGTGGCTTCCGCCCCAGAACCGGACCTCCGCGGACTGGACCGGGCGGTGCACCCGGAGGCGGGCCTGGTGGACGCAGTTCCGGACCTCCGGGAGGAGCGCCGGGCGGCGCGCCCGCAGGCGGTAACAAGGGCAAGAAGTTCTTCAAGCAGAAGAAGAAAGAGTACCCCAAGCGCGAACGCAACACTGAGAAGGAGCTTCACTACAAGTCCAAGAAGGCGGTAGTCAAGACCAACCCGGTACCTAAGAGCATAGACATCATGGAGGTCATTACCGTCAGTGAACTGGCGCGGAAGATGAACCTGAAGGCCTCCGACGTTATTGGAAAGCTCATGGGAATGGGTATGATGGTGACCATCAACCAGCAGATTGACGCGGAAACCGCAGAGATTGTTGCGGGTGAGTTTGGAGCCGAGGTCAACATCGTCAGCCTCTATGACGAGACCATTATCGAGAGCGAAAACGTTGCAGAAGACAAGCTGCTGCATCGCCCTCCGGTGGTAACCGTCATGGGTCACGTAGATCACGGAAAGACCAAGCTTCTGGACGCGATTCGCTCGACGGACGTTGTTGCCGGCGAATTCGGCGGGATCACCCAGCATATCGGTGCCTATCAGGTTGAGCTGGAAAGTGGGAAGGTGACCTTCCTCGACACCCCGGGTCACGCTGCATTCAGCATGATGCGCTCGAGGGGCGCGCAGGTTACCGACATTGTGATTCTGGTCGTTGCCGCGAATGACGGCGTGATGCCGCAGACGGTAGAGGCCATCAATCACGCAAAGGCAGCCAGGGTTCCCATCATTGTCGCTGTCAACAAGGTAGACCTGGAAGAGGCAAACCCGGACCGGGTGAAGCAGCAACTCTCGGAGCACGAGCTCATCCCCGAGGAATGGGGTGGCAGCACCCAGTTCGTACACGTTTCCGCACTTAAGCGGGAGGGCGTAAGTGATCTCCTGGAGCAGGTTCTCCTGCAAGCCGAGATCCTGGAACTTCGTGCAAGCCCCGACGTTCGCGCGGAAGGCCGGATCATTGAGGCGCGCGTTGATCAGGGCCGCGGTATTGTTGCCACCGCTCTGGTACAGCAGGGAACACTCCGCGTTGGCGATCCCTTTGTCGCCGGGGTCTACCCGGGCCGGATCCGCGCCATGTTCAACGAGCGCGGTGACAAGGTAAGCGAGGCAGGCCCCTCAACGCCCGTGGAGATCCTCGGCGCGACCGGTATTCCAAACGCAGGCGATCCGTTCCAGGTCACTGAGAGCGAAAAGTTTGCGAGGAACATCGGAGACAAGCGCCAGGAGTTGCGCAAGGTTGAAGAGGCCCGCAACGTCAAAAAGGTCACGCTGGACAACATCTATGAGGAAATCAGCGCAGGTGCGGTGCAGGAACTCAAGGTTGTCCTGAAGGGTGACGTGCACGGGTCAGTGGAGGCCATTGAGAATGCGCTTGAAGAGCTGTCCACGCCGGAGGTTCGGCTGAACGTGATCCACGCAACGGCCGGTGCCATCAACGAAAGCGACATCATGCTCGCCTCCGCCTCCGAGGCTGTGATCATCGGCTTTAACGTCCGTCCGACCGGCAGGGCGCAGCAGGTGGCAGACCAGGAAAAGGTTGAGATCAAGAAGTACAGCATCATCTACGACGTGATTGATGACATTCGCAGTTCCATGGAGGGAATGCTTGCACCGGAACTCCAGGAGACCGTTATCGGCACCGTAGAGGTTCGGGATACCTTCAAGGTTCCGCGCATCGGAGTGATTGCCGGATGTATGGTTACCAGCGGCAAGGTCACCCGGGACGCCGGCCTCCGGATATTCCGCGAGGGCAACGAACTCCACAAGGGTCGCATCAGCTCCTTGAGGCGCTTCAAGGATGACGTGAAGCAGGTGGATGCCGGCTACGAGTGTGGTATCGGGATAGACAAGTTCCAGGACGTTCAGGTCGGCGATCTGCTTGAGATCTTCCAGGAGAAGGAAATCGCCCGGAAACTCGGCGAACCTTCAGGCCAGAGCGCTAAGCGATAGGTGCCTCCGGTGCCTTCCGACCGGCCCGATCGCGTGGGCAGGGAAATCAGCCTCATTATCTCCGACATGGTCGGAAACGGCCGCATAAAAGACCCGCGGGTGGACAGGTTGCTTTCTATCAGCGTGGTCCGCGTTTCCCGGGACCTCGGCAGTGCCGTTGTGCGCGTTGGCGGCTTCCTGGGAGAGACAGAGCTGCAGGCAACCGTGGACGGCCTCCAGAGCGCAGCCGGGCTCATCCAGGCAGAAATCAACCGCCGCCTCCACATCAGACTCACTCCCAAACTCCGATTCGTCGCGGACCACAGCATCCGGGAGGGCTTTCGGATTACCCAGAAGCTGAAAGAGCTTGTTCCGGACGGCGAGGCTAGTGAGGAAGCCGCTGACGGGACGGCGCCGTCTGAGGGAGCGACGTCCGACCCGAGTCCCGAGGATAACAACCGCTGACTCCGGCAGGTTTTCTGCTCCTGGACAAACGTTCGGGCCTCACGTCCTTCCAGAGCCTTGGCGCGGTCAAACGTGCATTGGCAACGCGGAGCGTGGGCCACACCGGAACCCTGGACCGCTTTGCGGACGGACTGCTCCTGGTGCTTTCGGGCTGGGCAACAAGGCTTACCGACTACTGCCACCGAATGGACAAGACCTATGAAGCCACGATGCGCTTTGGTGTGCAGACGAACACCCTTGATCCGGAAGGTGAGATTGTGGCGCGAGGACCGATTCCCTCTGTCACCGCAATCGCTGATGCGCTTCCGCGCTTCACCGGAGTGCTGCAGCAGGTTCCACCGCATTACTCGGCAATCCACCTTGGCGGAAAGCGGGCGTCTGAGATCGTGCGCGGCGGAGTTACTCCAGAGCTGTCGCCGCGGGAAGTCCGGGTGGAACGGATCCGGTTCTTGCCCGATATCCCTGCTGGAGACGAAAGCTCTTCGCAAGGGGATGCATCGGACGGAAGCAGCCTGGACCTGGGAATTGAGGTCTCTTGCGGGAGTGGAACCTACATCCGCGCGCTCGCGCGGGATATCGCGGCGTACCTTGGGACGGTAGGAATGCTTGTTTCTCTGCGCAGAACCGCCATTGGGCCCTTCAGGGTGAGCGAGGCGACGGATGAGCCAGATGCCGGGCAGCTACGGGATCCCCGGGAACTGATCCAGGTTATTCCCGGCATTGTTTCAGTAACACTCAGCCCTGATCAGGACGCCGCGGTCCGCACGGGCACACCGATACCGCGAATACCGGGCTTGAGCAATCTTCTGGAAGAGCTCGGCAGGGACGAACAGGCAAGCGAGGCTGCCCTCCGATCACCGGACGGAGATATACGGGCCCTGGTTCGCCTCGGGCAGGACAGTGCCACCTATCACTTTGTAGTGGCTGAGGCAACGGGTTGATGCGGCATACAGAGAAGGGGTATGTTCGCGATCCATATTCACGCGCACTACGGTTACCCCGTGTCTGGAGATTCGTGCTACGATGAACGGGAAACAAGAGGAGAATACATGGTAACAAGTGACGAAAAGAAGGAGCTGATAACGCGCTTCGGTATTTCGGATACGGACAGCGGTAGACCTGAGGTCCAGATCGCTATCCTGACCCGCCGAATTGAACAGCTGACTGAGCATTTCAAGACACACAAGAAGGATCACGCTTCCCAGCGCGGCCTGTTGAAGATGGTTGGTCGCCGCCGGCGGCTGCTTGCCTACCTTCACCGGACCGACATTGAACGCTATCGAGAAATCCTGAAGCCGCTGGGACTCCGCAAGTAAGCTCGGGCACAGGCCCGGAAACACAACAAAACAATCATGCACACAGTATCAATTGAACTTGGGAATGCCACGCTTGTCTTGGAGACTGGGCGGATGGCAAAGCAGGCAAATGGCGCGGTTTTCGCTACGCTCGGAGGCTCGGCGGTCCTGGCTACGGTGGCCTGCTCCGGCAGGACCTCGGAGGACCTCGACTATGTTCCCCTGTCGGTGGAGTACAACGAGAAGTACTACGCAGCGGGGAAGATACCCGGGGGATTCATCAAGCGGGAAGGAAGGCCCAAGGACCGAGAAATTCTGGTTTGCCGGTTGATTGACAGACCGATGCGTCCGCTTTTTCACAAGAGCTTCAAGCGCGATATCCAGGTGGTTCCTACCACCATGAGCGCGGACCAGGTGAACCCACCGGACATCGTGGCAATGAACGCCGCCAGCGCGGCCGTCTGCATCTCGGATATTCCGTTTGAGGGTCCGGTGGGCGCAGTTCGGGTGGCGCGCGTAAACGGGACCATGATTCTGAATCCCACGCTGGCCGAGATAGAGAAGGCAACGCTGGAGATCATCGTGGCCGGCACTTTGGAAGGAATCACGATGGTAGAAGGTGGTGCGCAGGGGGAAAGCGAAGAAGTGCTTCTGGAGGCCATTGACACCGCCCGCCCCGCGATTACCGCGCTATGCCGCGCACAGCTGCAAATGCGGGAGGCCGTTGGTCTGCCCAAACTGCCACTGGTACCGGACGAGCGCGTGCTTGCAAACGAAGCTGCCATTCGCGCCGCGGTAAGCCCAGAAATGGAAAAAGCCTGCTTTGTGAAGGGCAAGCACACCCGCTCCCTCGCAATCCGGGAGGTCCGGGAGCGCGCAGAACAGCGCTTTGGCGCGGACGTACCGGAGGATCATCGGAAAGTCTTCTCCAAGCTTCTGGAAGACATAGAGCGGGACGTTGTGCGGGAATCCATCCTGCGGAACAAGCTCCGGACCGACGGGCGCGGCCCGGAGGATATCCGGCCCATTACGTGCGAGATCAACGTCCTTCCGCGTACGCACGGTTCTGCGCTGTTCACCAGGGGAGAGACCCAGGCTCTCGCAATCACCACCCTCGGAACGGTCTACGATGAGCAGATCTTTGATGACATTGAAGGCGACCGTCGCGAGAACTTCATGCTCCACTACAATTTCCCGCCGTTCTCGGTAGGCGAAACCGGGCGAATGGGAACGGGCCGCCGTGAGGTTGGTCACGGGCATCTGGCGCTGCGCGCGGTCCAGGCGGCACTTCCCACCAAGGAGGCGTTCCCGTACACGCTCCGTGTTGTCTCAGAGATACTCGAATCCAACGGGTCGTCATCCATGGCAACTGTCTGCGGAGCCAGCCTCGCACTCATGAACGCTGGTGTGCCCATCAGCAAGCCCGTTGCCGGAATTGCCATGGGACTTATTACCGACGGCGAGGACAGCGTAGTGCTCTCCGACATCCTTGGCGAGGAAGACCATCTCGGAGACATGGACTTCAAGGTTGCCGGAACAGAAGACGGAATCACGGCGTTTCAGATGGACATCAAGGTGTCCAACGTCACGCCGGAGCTGATGAAGACCGCTCTGGAGCAGGCACGAAAGGGTCGGATGCACATCCTGGGGGTGATGGCCAATGCTATCTCCAAGCCGGCAGCGGAGCTCTCGGAGTTTGCGCCGCGGATCCTCACCTTCAAGGTCGACCCGGAAAAGATCGGTCTGATGATCGGTCCCGGTGGAAAGACGATCAAAGGCATCAGCGAGCGCAATGACGTTGAGACCAATATCGAGAATGACGGAACCGTCACCATCTACAGCAAGGACAAGGCTGCCGGTGACGCCGCCAAGGAAGAGTTCATAAAACTCCTGGAGGAGCCCGAAGTCGGCAAGGTCTACGATGGTACCGTGCGCCGGATCGTGGACTTTGGTGCCTTCATTGAGTTCCTGCCCGGCAAGGATGGCCTCTGCCACATCTCACGGATGGCAGACCATCGGATTGAGAAGGTGAGCGACGTTCTGCAGGTCGGCCAGACGATCCCGGTACGCATCATTGAGATCGACAAGATGGGCCGGGTGAATCTGAGCCTCGTCTATGAAGGCTCGGCAACCGGCTCCGACAGGCCTCAGAACCGGCCGCCCAGCGCGCCGCGCAACGACCGGCGGGACTGACACAGGAGTCTCCATGCTCGATATTCCGGCTTCTTTCCGGCCGGGACACGGGCCGGAGTACCAGAGTGAGGGAGCTGCTGGTGCTGACCTGGTTCACGCCGGCAGCGAAGCCCTCACGCTCGGACCAGGTGAACGGGTACTGATACCAACAGGTGTTCGCCTCGCCATTCCACAGGGCTACGAGGGCCAGGTCCGGCCGCGTTCCGGGCTTGCGGTGCGAAAGGGCCTGACCGTCCTCAACGCCCCGGGCACGATTGACAGCGATTTCCGCGGAGAGATTGCGGTGCCGCTGATCAATCTGGGGGCGGAGGCGGTGACCATAGCGCCCGGAGAACGCATTGCGCAGCTGGTGTTTTCACCGGTGGTTCGTGCCCGCTTTGTGCCTGCCAATCTGGACACAACGGCACGGGGCGAGGGAGGCTTCGGGTCAACCGGAACATGAGGCATCCCTGGCATACGCTCGACCGCTACGTGCTCCGGGAATTTGTGGTCTCCTTTGTGGTGGCCTTCCTGTTCTTCTTCGGCATCTTCTTTGTGAACCAGATCCTCCTGGTGGCCGAGGACATCCTGGCCAAAAACGTTCCGGTTGTGGACGTTGTTCGCCTCCTCATCTACGCGTCTCCAGCGATAGTGGCGCTCAGCTTCCCCTTTGCCTGCCTGGTTGCTGCCCTTATGGCCATCGGGCACTTTGCCAGCACCAACGAGCTGATGGTCATGCGGGCCCTCGGCTACGCCCGGATACGGGTGTTTACCGTGGTACTCATTGCTTCCGGAATCCTGGGCCTGGGATCCTTTCTGCTCAATGACGTTCTACTGCCCCGGGGAACTTTGGCCTACGGTCAGCTCTACCGGTCCCTGCTTGCCCGCACGCCGGAACTGGAGCTGGAGAGCAACTCGGTGCGCAACTTCCAGGATGCGATTCTGGCGGTGGGGCAGGTTGACTCGCAAGGCATTGACGGGTTGGTGATCATTGAGCCGGGAGGGGAGAACGTGCGCACCCTGACCTCCGGCTCCGCACGCCTCTCCAATGATGAGACCGGCGATTTGTTCCGCCTGGTGCTGGCAGATGTCACTATTGCAGATGGTGGCGCTCCCGGGAGCG
Source organism: uncultured Spirochaetaceae bacterium (assembly GCA_964591085.1). GTDB lineage: Bacteria > Spirochaetota > Spirochaetia > DSM-27196 > CAZPXH01 > CAZPXH01. Next base: position 371,565 of record CAZPXH010000001.1, read on the forward strand.
ACTATGAGCTGCTGTTTGCAGAGGCTATGCAGTACAACTTCCCGCTTCAGTCCATTGCCGTGAGCCTGCGCAATCCAGGACCGAGCGAAATGAGTAGCCGGGATGTGCTTTCGGAAATTCGGGAGCGGAGCGAGGTGGTGCAGACACGTGAGGAGCGCTTGTGGGAGGAAGTCGCGCGGCTTCGGGCGGTCCTCATGGCAGACATCCTCAGCGGCGGTGCGGGAGACGATGGCGAGGTGCTTGGTCGGTTGGATGAGATCGAACGGACGGCAGCCCAGCCGGTGACAGACCGTACCCTCCGCATCTTCCTCATCGAGTTTCACAAGAAATTTGCCATTCCGGCCGCGTGCATCTTCTTTGTCATCTTTGCATTTCCCGTGGCGGCCCGTGCCCGACGGAGCGGGAGAGCCCTGGGATTCGGGATCGGCCTGATGGTATCGGTTGTTTACTGGTTCAGCCTTGTCGGCGGGCAGAGCCTGGCAGTGCAGCGCGTTGGCTATCCGCCCTTCCTGAGCATGTGGCTCCCCAATCTGGTTGTGCTTGGACTGGGCGTGCTTGCCTTTGCGGTGGCAAGAAGCGAATGAAGCGCCTGGATCGCCTTGTGCTCAGCGATTTCGGCCTCTTCTTCCTGATGAGCGTGGTGTTCTTTGCACTGCTGTTGCAGGTTGGGGATCTGTTTCCCAACGTTGTGCGGTACGTGAACCTGGAGGTCCCGCTTTCGGCCATTTTTCGCGTGCAATGGTTGTTTATGCCGCGGGCCCTGGCATTTGCGTCGCCGATCGCTGTGCTGTTTGCTGCCAGCTTTGTTCTTGGGAGCTATTACGCACGGAATGAGATCATCGGCGTGCTCGCCGCGGGAGTTCCGTTCAGCCGATTTGTCCGGCCCCTGCTGCTGCTCGCCCTCCTGCTGAGCCTTGGACTCGGAATCTTTGAGGAGTTTGTGGTGATTCCCACGTTCCGGGAAAAGACTGCTCTGTCTGATGAGCTGCTTGGGATCAGCTCGGTGCGGGACAGCAACCAGACCGCGGCAATCACGGCAGGAGGCCGGGTGATCCTGTACGGGGACCGCTTCCGGGCGGAGAGCTCCACCCTTCTGCGGGTCACGCTTCTAGAGCTGGACGACTCCGGGGCAATCCGTAGACGCATTGATGGGGACCGGGCCCGCTGGAACGGGGATTCATGGGTGGTAGAGGGCGCCGAAGTCCTGGGTATCAACCCGGAAAGCGGCTTTGAGTCGCTGGAACGCGTGGACAGTATCACGGATCCCCGCTGGGCCATTGATCCCGCGGCATTCTCCCGGGAATCCCAGACAGTTGATGACCTCACGCTCCGGGAATCCCGGCAGCTGATCACCGATCTGCGGGAGTCCGGGCTTCCGTTCCGCTCTCAACTCGTGGACTTCCATGGAAGAATTGCGTTTGCCCTCACACCGTTCATTGTTGCCCTGATCTCCTGTGGGATCGGCAGCCGGATGCGCAAGAGCATTCTCCTGTTGAGCCTTGGTCTCAGTCTGGGGCTCGCCGTGCTGTACTATGTTGCCCAGCTGATCAGCGGCCTTGCAGCCGAAGGCGGTGTAATCAGCCCAATTGCCGGTGCCTGGCTTCCCGTCCTGACCTTTCTTGCGGCGGGAATTGTCCTGTTTCGGAGCACCCGTACATGACCTTTGTTGTTGAGGCACAAAGTGGCGCCGGCCGCATAGCCACAATGGAACTCCCGCACGGTCCCGTTTCCACCCCGGCCTTCATGCCGGTAGGGACCGCGGCCGCGGTGAAGGCAGTCCTCCCGCAGGAGCTTCAGGCCCTCGGCTACGGTCTGATGCTTTCCAACACCTATCACTGCTACCTCAGGCCGGGTCTAGAGGTGATCGAGGAGGCTGGTGGGCTCCACGCGATGATGGGGTGGAATGGAAACATCCTCACGGACTCGGGTGGCTACCAGGTCTTTTCTCTTGCGCGTCTGCGGGCGCTGAAGGAAGGTGGCGTCCGGTTCCAATCCCACATTGATGGCGCCCCACTTGAGTTCACGCCGGAGTCGGTTGTGGACGCGCAGGTGGTCTTTGGTAGCGATATCCAGATGCCCCTGGACGTCTGCGTATCACCGGAAGCCGATCGCGATGAGTGCGAGCGTGGGGTGGCTCTTACCGCGCGGTGGCTGGAGCGGGCCCGACGGCGCCGGGAAGAACACCCGGACCACCCCGGCGCCCTCTTTGGCATAGTGCAGGGACAGTTTCACGAGGACCTCCGGACACAATCGGTGGAGTTGACACTGTCCCAGGGCCTGCCGGGCTACGCCATTGGAGGGCTTTCCGTGGGGGAAGACTTCAGCACCTTTTCCCGCATCCTCAGGCACACCGCACCCCAACTCCCGCAGGAAAAGCCGCGCTACGTTATGGGGATCGGCACACCGGAGTTGATGCTGGAGGCGGTCTGTGCCGGCATCGATCTCTTTGACTGTGTATTCGCAACCCGTGTTGCCCGCAATGCAACCCTCTTGACCACTGAAGGGAGAATCAACCTCCGCAACCAGCGCTTCACCCACGATCACGAGAAGCTGGACCCCCTGTTGCCTGCGCGATTCCAGCAGCCGGTGAGCAGAGCGTACCTGCGGCATCTGTTTGTTGCGGGGGAGATCAACGCAATGCGCTATGCTTCGCTCCATAATCTTGGTTTTATTCAATACCTCATGGACGAAATCCGGGACGCAATCCGCAGGGACTCGCTGGAAGCCTTCCGGACCGAGTTCCTCCGTCGTTACCAGGCCGGCGCCAATGGCTGAGCAGCGGGTGGGGCAGTCGCCAGATTCGGAGGATTCCAGCCGTCGCGCAAGCCTGATGGTGATGGTGGCAACCCTCGGCTCCCGCCTCCTTGGCTTTGTGCGAAGCGCCGTCATCGCCACGGTCTTTGGAGCCAGTGGGCAGGCGGACGCCCTCAACCTTGCCTTCACGGTACCAAACAACCTGCGAAAGCTCCTGGCGGAAGGTGCGCTATCGTCTGCCTTCATTCCGGTGCTGTCTGCGGCGCGGTCCGGCGATCATTCCGGGAGCCGCGCACGCAGTTTCTTTCGTGGGCTGCTGGGAGTGCAGATGCTGGTGCTTTTGCCGCTCACGGCGCTCATCCTGCTGGCTCCACGGGCAACGGCATCCGTGTTCTTCTCGTTCCCGGACGCAAGCCTTCAGCGGGAGGTGAGCGATCTTCTCCAGGGCATGGTCATCTACCTCCCACTCGTCAGCATCTCTGCAATCCTCATGGCTACGCTGCAGGTGCACCGCCGCTTCCTGGTGCCGTCACTGACCCCGCTGGTGTTCTCTATCGCGGTGATCGCTTCTGTTGCCACGCTTTCCTCCACACTGGGACCCTGGAGCATGGTGCTCGGCGTCCTGGTGGGGGGCCTCCTGCAGGTAGCGGTCCAGGTACCGGGAGTGCTACGCGCGGGGTACTCTCTGATTCCAAGCCTCCCACGGGGTAATGCGGACCTGAGAACTGCAATGCGCCGCTGGCTTCCGGTCCTGTTCAGCGCGAGCCTGTTCACAATCGCGCAGCAGGTTGCTATTCGCATCGCCAGCGGCCTTCCCGCAGGCAGTGGATCCGCCCTGAGCTACGGAATCGTGTTCTATCAGCTGCCCTTTGGCGTATTCTCCGCAAGTATTGCTACCGTCTTCTTCCCGACCTTTGCGGAACGAGGAGCTCGCGGCGATCTGGCAGGTCTTGCGCGCAGTGCGAGCATTGCCAGCGAAACGCTGCTCGCCCTGCTGCTTCCTAGTGCTGTTCTGCTGATGGTTTTGGCAGAACCGATGGTGATGGTGACCCTACAGGGAGGGCAGTTCACTCGAGAAGCGTCTGAGCTGACCGCCCAGGTCCTGTTCTGGTACGCACTCGGGCTGGTTGGTGCCGGGTGGTTCAACCTGCTCCAACGCGTGAGCTATGCAAGGGCGGACTATCGCTCACCCCTTTGGGTTGCTGTAGCGGTGGTAACCCTCAACATCGGTCTGAGCCTGCTTTTGGTGGAAGTGACGCAGAGCGTGATCGGCTTGCCGCTTGCAAACAGTATCTCATTCACGGCCGGGGCTATACTGCTGCTTGTAGTGCAACACCGGACCCTCGGCAGTTTGCTTCAGAAAGCCCAGCTACGGGCAATTCTGGGAATTGTGCTTGCCTCGGCGGCGATTGGAATCTATCTGGAGCTCGGTCGCCGCCTGTTGGTTCCGTTATACCAGCAGGGTAGAAGCGTAGGGTCATTTGCGGCGGTAGGGCTCCTCGGCCTTGCGGGAATTGCCGGGTACCTGTTCTTTCTCCGGCTTGCGGGTGTAACTACAGTTCGCGGACTCTTGGTCCGAGGCTCAACAGGGACGTGATGAGTCAACCGCGCAACCTCATTCTGTTGTTCGCCCTCCTATGCACCGCAGCGTTTGGGCAGGATGGCCCGAGCTCCCAGCAGGAAGTGATACAGGAGCGTCTGCAATTTGGCATTGATGCCCAGGTGATTGAGACGCTGACCGACATTCGCCAGAACCAGAGAGCGGAGTTCATTCCCGCGGTGACCGAGCTACTGCAGACCCGCCGGGGTACCACGGTCCGTACTGCCGCGCTGGAGACCCTGAGGGCGCTGGAGTCCGCAGAAGCGGGCAACTTTGTCAGAGCCAACCTCGGCGAAAACGCTGATCTGCCGGACGCGCTGTGGCTTGAGATGATGCGAAGCGTGCGGGATCTGGAGATTCAGCTGAGCCCGGCGCAGGCGGCGGTTATCCTAGACGAAGTCCGGCGGGACCGCGGCCAGACTTCAATCCTTGCGGTGGAAGCACTGGCACAGGCTGCCATCCGAAGCAGACGGATTGAGCGTCGCCTGGACCCGGCTGAAGAGCTACTGATCCTGCTTGCGGACAGCGCAAGCAGTGAAGGACTGCGCTCCAGCATCATCCTGGCGCTCGGCGAGCTCCAGAGTCAGGAGGCGGTGCCGGAACTCGTGAGCCTTCTGGAGGATAACTCGCAATCCAACAGCCTCAGATACTTTGCCGCCGATTCCCTCGGCAGAATTGGCGATCCAGCGGCGATTCCGGCACTCACCGCCAGCCTGGACAGTGAGATCGCCCTCATGCGTGCCTATGCCGTATCCGCCCTCGCGCGCTTTGGCACCGATGACGCCGCAGTTGAGCGCGTGCTTGAGGCCCTTCGTGACGATTTCTGGCGGGTTCGCGTCCTTGCACTGGAGGCGGTTGCCGAACTTGAGATCCGGGACGCGGAAGCGGCGGTAGGGTTTATGGTGCGCTCGGATCCGGAGCTTCGGGTCCGCACGGAAGCCGCGCAGACCCTGGCAGCACTCGGTGGCCAGGCGGCGTGGGAGCAGCTTGAGGAGACGTTTGGGGATCCGCGCGCTCCCCGTGAACTCAGGCTGTCTGCCCTGCAGGAGCTGGTAGCGGGTGCCGCGGCGCAGTCTTCTTCGGCGATTCTTGCATCAGCGCTTGCAGAGGAAGAGCAGCCCAATTCCCAGCTGCTGCCCGCAGTTGCCTCCCTGCTCGCTGCCACGGGCAATCCGGTCTACGAGCCGTTCTGGGCCCGCCTTATGGACTCAAGCGAAGTGTCACTTGTCCTCATTGCAATCCGAGCGGTGGGGCAGGCGGGCCTGACGGAGTATCGGGATCGGCTGGAAGGGTGGGTGACCGCACGAAACAGCTCCCCCGTGATTGTGAGAACTGCCTCAGATGCGTTGGACGCCCTTGGCTTTCCGGCACACGGGGAATCTGAGGCTTCGGAAAGTCCAGAATAATCTGACGGGACGCGATCGCCTCCGGACTATCAGCGCTGGCCCTTTTTACCTGCCGGCGCTTCGCACCCGGCCGGGGGTCTAGTACTCGGCCGCGGCGATCTCTTCCACCCGGTAGTGGTACTTCTGATCGTTGATCTGGAAGTTCAGCTCCTCGCCAGGCTTGTGCTGGAAGAGCCGGTTCCCGAACGGCGAAAGATAGGAGATCACGTTCCGGTTGGGATCTGACTCCCACGGTCCGAGGATGGTGTAGGTCTCTTCAGACTCGTTCTCCAGGTTCTTGAGCTTGACCTTGGTGCCAAAGCTGACCCGGCTTGCATCAACATCCCGCCGATCAACGATCTTTGCCTGCTCAATCTCAGCCTTCCATCTGGCGGCCTGGTTATTGAGGATATCCTGCCGCTCCTTGGCTGCCTTGTACTCAGCGTTCTCCCGAAGGTCGCCCAGCTCGCGAGCCACGGCAATCTCCCGGCTGTTCTGCGGCACCTCAACTTCCAGGAGATGGTTGAGCGCCCGCTGCTTGTCCGAGTAACTCGAGGGAGTGACAAAGAAGCCACCGCTCTGGACAGATTCGCGCTCGTCGCTGCCAAAGAAAACAAAGTCGGGGAAGCGTTCAACGATCGTGACGCGGAGATCGCGCACCAGCGCAAGATCCAGGTCCTTCACGTCTTCAACAAGCGTGTAGATCCGGTAAATGGACTCTTCGTCCGCTTCCCGGACATATGAGAGCAGCCGCTCGTCCTCAAAGAGGAAACTGCTGACCTGCCGGTTCACCTTGCGGTTCTGGGCAACGTCCCGGCGATTGTCGATGTCCCGGAAGGTGATGTCCAGGATGTTGATCATGCTAATGAGAATCTTCTCGTAGCTGACACTGAGTTTTGCAAACCAGGGCTCGTCAATACCCGTGCGGACGAGCCAGACAAAGGCCTCGCGCTGCTCACGGAAATTCTGCCAGGTCTGGACAAACAGGGAGTCAATCTCGTCAACCCGATCCTCTTCCTCAAAGCGGCTGATGATGTCCCGAGTGAGGAAATAGGGGTACAAGCGGAGGTAGATTCCAGGCCAATCCCTGACATGCTTGCGAACGCGTCCGAGGAACTCGCGCCTGAGCTCCGGGTTGTCCATGACTTGATACACGGATTCCAGGTCCGTGATCCGGTCATAGAGCTCACGGAAGTCCAGACTGACTCCCGGGTTCAGGAAGGGATACTGGGAGACAATCCCCCGCAGCAACAGCGCGGAGGAAAGCACCATCTCGTCCACCGGACCGCTCTGCTTCACAAAGCCCACGAAGTAGTCGACCATCTCCCGGAACAGGTCAGACTCGATTGCAGACTCGTCAGCCTGACGCTCAACGATCTTGAGGAAATCCTGGATGATCTTAACGCGATTGAAAAATGACTTGTCCGCACGGAACTTGTTAAAGGTCTTCTCTTCCAGCGTGATAGGCTGCTCGCGCACCACATAGGTGTCCGGCTTGTCCGGAAGGTTACCAAAGGACTCGTCAGTCTTGAGCAGCGCGCGAGCCTTGGTGCTCCAGGAAGACCATTCCCCCTGGGTCAGGATTCCCGGCACGAGCTCCGCCTTTACCTTCTTCATGTCAGCGGAATTGTCAAAACTGCGAATGATCGTCTTCAGAGCCCAGACTGGCTCTTCCTTGGTCTGCTTACGCACGTCTTCTTTCTTCCGGCTGATCCGCTGAACCCAGATGTGGTCCTTGCTCAGGATGGTGAGTGCGTTGACCGCCATCTTCAGCGACATCTTGTGCCCGCGCTTCTTCACGAAATTGATGGTTATCTCGTCCCCGTCAATCCGACGGATCAGGCCCACGCCCCAGGTCCGGTGATACACGTAGTTCCCGGCGTCAAAGGAGATGTGCTTTTCAAAGTCAGCGATGGCATCGTGAACGTTCCGCCATCCCTGGGTGAGGTTGGATAGCCGGATGTACTCGTCGAGCTGGCTGTGCTCGGCAAATTTGGAGCGGAAGGCGTCTACAATCTGTTCGCGGGCTTCCTCATTCTTGGGCTCGTAGCTCAGGATGCGCTTGAGGATTTCAATAGCCGTATCCCAGTTTCCGGAATCGCGGAAATGGGGGTACAGGTCCTCAAGCAGCTGAGCGGCGCGCTCCTCGCTGATGGTCTTTGCAACCTTGGACTCGGCGTGGAAGAAGAACTCGGTTTCCTCCGGAACCAGGTCCCGCAGCTTGTGCCAGATCTCCCGGATGTTGTTGTACTGCCGTTTGTTGATGAAACGGTGGAGGGCCTTTTTGTAGAAGGCAACGGCGTCATTCACCTTGCCTTCCTGCTCGCGCTGCCGCGCGAGCTGCTCCACCATGTCGGCTTCCTCGTAGTCTACGCGGATCAGGCGCTCCCAGACCTCGTAGACCTTGTCCATTTGGTTTTCGTTGGTGTAGGTCTCGGCCAAGGTCCGCAGCGCAAAACGACTCTCGCCGAAGTCCAGGATACGGCGTGCGAGGTATTCAACGATGTTCCAGCGGTGATTGTCCGAGAAGATCTGGACAAGCTGGTTGAGGTACTCGTCATCGATGTTCTGCCGCTGAATGCGGATGACGCCGGCGAGGTACAGCGCAATGATGCTGTTCTTGGTGTGCTGCAGGTGCTCTTCGCAGGCTTCCAGGACCTCGGAAGCCGAGTGGGCTTCCTGCACATCCTGCAGCAGTTCATCAAACTGCTGGAACGCTGCAACGGTGTAATTGTTCAGGGCCGCTCTGGTCCACTTCTCCTCGTTGAGGTATTCGTTGACCCGTCCCAGAATCGTTTGTGCCATGTATTCTCCGCCTCTACGCGCGGCGCCAATCTGCGCCGCGTCTCTCATAATTCTTTTTGCCGTATCGAATAACGTACCTAATTCCGGTACTCCTCGTAAATGGCCTGATCCAGGCTGCGAATCTTGAGCAGCACCTCTTCAATCCGCGACTGCTCAGCGCCGGATCCTTTCAGGTGATCCACCAGCCAGAAGTACCGGTTCAGCAGTCGAGGGACCAGCCAGCTGTTGCTCCTCCGGTCCGAATAATCGCGCTCCAGGGCATAAATGGACTGCAGGAGCTGCCCGTACTCGATTGGCCGAAGCTCCCGGGTGACGGTGAACTCGTGCCGAAGCACAGCGTACACTGGAATCCACTCCTTGAGCGCGACCTCCTCATGACCGGACTCGCGCGCGGTGCGCTCCAGGGCCCGGAGTAGCTGGGATTCCAGGAAGCGGAGTTCAATTGCCTCCGGATCCACAAAGAAGGCCTCCCGGAACAGCGCGCGCGCCGCCCGGCTGTCGTTGACCAGAGCGCTGACATCCGCAAGCTCCGCAAGCAGTTGCGCGTCCCGTGGCGCCTGCTTCGTGCCACTGCGAATTGCGTCAGCCGCCGAATCAAAGCGGCCCTGCGCCTTCAGGCATCGCGCCAGCCCCAGGCATACGGCCACGGTCATTCCCTCGGAGGCCGCTGCCTCCCGGTACCCGTGGTAGGCCATCCCGAACACCAGGGATCGAAAACCATCAATCACCTGCTCGTCTTCCAGACCAACCCGCATAACAAAGGTACGAAATTGCAGCCATTGTTCCAGCAGGTGCTCACCGGAGGCAAAGCCCCGGTCAGCTCCATCAATTCGCCCAAGTCGCTCTTCCCAGAACCGGACGTACTTCAGCGTGTCCATCACGCTGGTGCCCTCAGATTCAAGCGCAAGAGCTGACTCAAGCGTCTTTCGTGCCCCGGTGAGTTGCCCGGCACGAATCAATTGCAGAGCTTCCGCCAGTTCTTCCCGATGCGCAGCCAGGGGGGCATGCTACCAGATTGGCGCCCGTGCGGCAAAGCAAGCGACTGTCCCCTCATGCGCTCACGCGATAGACTGAATAACGTGAGCGGGACCATTGTAGCCCCATCAATTCTCAGCGCTGACTTCACGGTTCTTGGTTCCGAGGTACAGCGGGTTGTGGAGGCGGGCGCGGACTGGATTCACCTGGACGTGATGGACGGCGCCTTTGTGCCGAATCTCACGTTTGGGCCTCCTGTTGTTGCGGCAATTCGCCCGCTGAGCCCCCTGCCGCTTGACGTCCACCTGATGATTGATGCGCCAGAACGCCTGGTGGACACCTTTATCGGTGCAGGCGCGGATTGGCTAACCTTTCACGTGGAGGCTTCCGTCCACGCACATCGCCTGGCTCAAACAATTCGAGGGGCCGATGTGAAGCCAGGCGTTGCCCTGGTACCGTCCAGCTCCGCCGAGTCCGTGCGGGAGATGCTGCCCTTTGTGGACCAGGTTCTGGTGATGACGGTAAATCCGGGATTCGGCGGGCAGGTCATGATCCCGCAGATGCAGCGCAAGATCACCCAGCTTGCGAGGTGGAGGGAAGACGAAGGGCTTGACTTCCTGATCTCCGTGGATGGGGGGGTGAACAGGAGCACCGCGCGTGATCTCCGCGCCTGGGGTGCGGATGTGCTTGTCAGCGGATCCTCTTTTTTCGACGCCGAGGATCCGGCTGAATATGTGCGGGTACTGCACGAACTACCGGGCCTTCAGAATCCCGGGTAGTGGACGAAGATAGGGAGAAGAGAACGATGAAGATCCGGAACATCCTGATCCCCCTGCTGCTCCTCCTGCTTCCGCTTGCCCTGCTGCCCGCTCAGAACCGGAGCGGCAACCAGGCCCTGGAGCAGGCGATAGCGCTGTACCAGCAGTCTCAGTTTGAGGAAGCACTCCTGAACTTCCGTGACATAACGGTAGATCCAGCGCTCCGCAGCGTGCAGGGCACCGCATACTTATGGATTGGCAAGACGGCCCTTGCGCTCAACCGCTTTGATGATGCGGAGCGCAACATCGATCTGTTTCTGAACCAGTACCCTGACAATCCAAACGTGCCGGAAGCCATATACCTGCGCGGCCGTCTGCTCTACCTCCAGCAGGAGTTTGAACAGGCCGTAATCGCGTTCAGCAGCTTTGTTGAGACTTACCCCGGCTCTTCCTTTGTAGCAAACGCCTACTACTGGGGCGGAGAAAGCCTCTACGCTCTCGGCCGCTTCTCGGAGGCAGAGCAGGCTTTTCGCACCGTGGTGGACCAGTTTCCCACCTCATTCCGGGTGGAAGCGGCGCGCTATCGCCTCGAGCTCATCGCGCTTGGCCTGCGTGAGAGAGAACTCTTCCAGCTTCTGCAGTGGAGCCATGAGGAAGCACTCCGCGCGCAGGACGAGCTCCGCCGAGCAGCCCGTGATTTTGAAGAGGCACTTGCCAGCTACCAGCAGCAACTCGGTGGCAGTGCTCCGACAGAAGCCGGGGAGGTCCCAGTAGCGGTTGCCGAGCAGCTCACACGGCTGCAGCAGACCGTCAGCAACCTGGAAACCGAGCTTGACCGCCAGGAGGCCCGGGAGCAGGTGCTACAGGAACAGCTGGACCGATCTCAGGGCCAGGTATTCACGCTCCAGAGTCAGGTCAGTGACCTGCAACAACGCCTGGCAGCGGCACCAAACGCAGACGATGACCAAGACGAGCCGCTTGCTGTTGCGCCGGGAGGCTCCGACATAGAGCGCCGATTGGAGCTGCTGCGCCTGAAAGAACGGGCCCTTGACATCAAGGAGTTCTACCTGGAGCTTCTCATCCGTCAGGCAAGGGGAGAATGATGCGTTCACCATCCGGCCACCGAACCCTTCTTTCGGTCCTGGCCCTGATCTGTGTTGCGGGCCTGAGCCATGCTGTTGTCCTGGACAGTGGGCGCATCCGACTGGAACTCCACGAGGGGATCGGCCGCTTCACCCTCGGATATCGGGAGGCCGTGACGAGCAGTCGCTTCCAACCACTGTTCTACGACCGGGATCCCCGGACCTCCGTGATCACAATTCTTCAGGGCAATCGCACGCTTCGCCTCGGAGAAGCCGGAGCGTTCACGGAAGAGATTGTGGAGCATGCGGATGGCATCGGGTTCCGGTGGACCTCCAGCACGCTGTTGGTGGAACTGGACTTTGCCTTCACCGCTTCTCAAGGCGCGGCTCTCAGTGACGCCGTAGTAGCAACACTCCGGCTGCACAACACGTCGGAGTCGGCAGTCAATCTTGGCGCGCGCGTTCTGCTGGACACGGACCTGGGAGAGCAGAACGGCCCGCACTTCCGGGTAAGTGGAATCGGCGGCATTGATCGGGAGACAGAGCTGACACCCTCTCCGGCAATCTGGTACTGGCGCTCGGAATCGGGAAACGATGGATCCGGCCTTCAGCAGACCCTGTACGGCCCGGGAATCACGGTTCCCGGTCGGGTCGTGCTGGCAAACTGGAAGCGACTGTCCGATTCCGCGTATGACTTCCAGGTCACGCGAAACCGGAACTTCAATCAGCTTCCCTACAGCGTGAATGACTCTGCAGTGGCCGTGTACTACGAAGGTCAGGTTGTTCCCGCTGGCGAAAGCCGCGAGATTGTCATGGTCTTCGGCAGTCCCACCACCAGCGGCTACGCCCTCGGTGGAGCGCAGACAGGTACCGGGATTAACTCCATCCTGGACCAGGTGGTTGCAAGTGCCGGTACCGAGCTCTCGCCCACAGAAGAGATTCTGCGAATCAACGATCTTGTCGAACAGATTGACCGGCTCCTGGCAACCGGCCAGCCCATCACCAGCGATGATTTGGCCGTGATTGAGCAGATACTTGCGCAGCTTGAGGAGCGCCGTACACAGTTCGGTCAGTGAACACTGAGCTCGCGACGGTTGAACGACTCTACCGCAACCATCGCTTTGCACAGGTCATTTCTCGTCTGGAACCCCAGGTCCCGCTCTACCGGGACCAGCCAGAGTTCTACCGGCTCATTGGGATGGCCTGTCTGCAGCAAGGCGACAGTTCCGGCGCACATGCCTACCTGGAGCGAGCCCGAGAACTGGATCCGGGAAACGTTGAAGTTCTGCTCGGACTCGCCGCCGCGGCCCTTCGCCGGGGGGACAACACCACCGCAATTCGCACCTGGCTTGAAGTTATAGATCTGGAATCCCGCAACCGCTTTGCACGCCGTGGTTTGGAAGTAGTGAAACACGGACCGGGCAGGGCTGACATCGCTGACATGATTGAGCGCGGGCAGTTCCGGAGGCTGGTACCCCAGCCGCGTCGGCCGCTGAACTGGATGCTGGTTTCCGGCTTGGCGGCCGTGGTTCTGATGGGCACCGGAATCCTTGCGGTGGGACCGGACATCGTCCGTGCAATCAGGAACAACTTTGTGGAGCGTCCGCTTCCCGCTCCTATTCCCTTTGAGACGCCGGACCCGGTTGCCGAAGACGTTGTCTACACCCTCACCGATCGTGAGCTCCGGGAAGCATTGGACGAACTCCGGACCGCGTTTGAAGAATTCCGGGACAATGACGCCAGGCGGCAGATCAACCTCATCCGGAATTCCAACGCTGTCTACGAGACCCGCCTGCGGGCAACCCAGCTGCTCTCCTACCTGGAGCCCCAGGACTTTACAAGCATTCGCGGAAGCGCATCCCCGGAAGCCGTGCTGGAAGACCCTCTGCTGCACGACGGCACCTGGATTCTCTGGGCCGGCCGCGTGGACAACTTTGCGGGGATTGATGCTGAGCCAGGATTCACCTTTGACCTGCTGATTGACTATCACCTGGGACCGGTCGTAACCGCGGTGGTCCGGGTGAACTCGGAGCAGGACTTCCGCGTCACCGAGGGCGATGCGGTGGAACTGGTTGCGCAGGTGATCAGGGATCAAGAGGCCGAGGCTGGATTCAGTCTGGGCCTCGGTTCTGTTCGGATTCTGCGCCAGTGATCCTGGTTTGCCAGCGAGTAAGCAGCGCATCCGTCAGTGTGGATTCGGAGAAGATCGCTGAGATCAGCAGCGGCCTTCTGGTGCTGGTGGGAGTGGAGCGTGGGGAGAGTCCGGAGGACCATGATGTGGTTCGGATGGCGCGCAAGCTCGCGGAACTCCGGATCTTTGACGACGCCCACGGTGTAATGAATCGCAGCCTGAAAGACATTGCCGGCCGGGCCCTACTGGTCTCTCAATTCACCCTCATGGCAAGCACATCAAAGGGGAGGAGGCCGTCATGGAATGCGGCAGCTCCCGGGGCGGAGGCAGAGCCGGTATTCAACGCGCTGGTATCAGCGTTGAATGCGCAGGGAGTCCTGGTACAGACCGGAGCCTTTGGCACGGAAATGCAGGTATCCCTGGTAAACGATGGGCCGGTGACGATAATTCTTCCCGGCCTGGACGAGCTGCGTACTACAGGAACAGCTTCAACGAGTTCAGGTACTGTGCAGGATTGAAGGGGTCAAAGAATGGAGAAAGCGACTGTTCCTCGTGCAAGCGCATGATGATCTCCGCAGAGAGCCTGGCGCTGGAAACCACATGGAGGAAGGGGAGCCTGGTACGCAGTTCGTCCGGGACATCAATGGTGTCCGTGACAATCACGTGGTTGAGCAGCTGTTCATCGTGAAGTTCCCGCAAGCGGTCTACGGCCTCTCCGCTAAACACCGCGTGGACCGCTGCAACATTCACTTTTCCCACGCCGCGCTTCCGCAACTCCTTCACCAGTGCGTATACGGAACCCGCGGTATCCACCATGTCATCAACAATCCACACTTCCTTGCCTCGAATCTCGGTATCGCTGAGGATGTTGATTGACTGCACGGTGTTGGCCTGTTTGTAGTCACGCTGCTTGTGCGCAATGATGAGGCGGGTGCCAAAGGCCATTGCCCAATTGCGCACTACGCTCTCTCCTCCAGCATCCACCGAACAGAACAGCCAGCGATCCCGAACCTCGGAGTACAGGTTTTCGCTGTCGCGAACAAATGTCTCGGTGAGATACTCCATAAGCAGGGGCATGGCAGGAACGTCATCAATTGCACACAGTGTGGGATCAACCACGCTTCGCGATTTGTCGGAGTGCAGCTGGTAGGTGATGATGTGATCCACCCCAAGGCTTTGCAGCGTTTTGTAGTGAACCCAGAACCCCACCGAGTTGCGCCGGGTTGTGCGGTCAGAGCGGGAACTGGAGACATATGGCTCCACCAGAACCAGTCTGCTGGCCGCCACCCGCCGCACCGCATCAATAGTGTGGTACAGCTCAATCTTGTTCTCGGTGACACTCAGACTGCGAGAGTTACGCCCGGAATTCGCCAAGAGGAACACATCCTTGCCGCGCAGCGAGGTGTGAACCTCAACCTCCATCTCACCATCAGCAAAGTGTACGGTCTTCAAGTCACCGATGATCCGGCGCCCGCGGTAGCGCTCGTGGAAGTCCGGGAAGGTTTCCAGCTGGTAGGCAACCCGTTCCGCGTAGTCCTCCATGGACCGTGTTGCTAGGAGGACCATATCGCCGCGCCGCATGATTGGGATACTACCGCCCGCTCCCGCCGGGGTCAAAAGGCAGAGGCGCTCCCTCGGACCAGCCGGTCAATTCTGAGCGCAAGATCCACGTCTGAGATCCGCGGAAGCAGGCGCGCGAGATTGGAATACGTTGCAAGGCTTGGCAGTGCTTCTGCAGCCGCAAGGAGACTCCGAAGGCGCCGGTGTAGATCCATTCCCCGGATCTCCGGATTGGCCTCCAATTGCGCCGCCTCGCGCGCAACAACAGCGCGCCCCTCCTCGGGTGGCAAAAACGGAATCAGCCGGTAGAGCGCTGCCGCAAGAGCCGGATCGGATACCTGGGGCAGCAGGACCAGCAAGCGCCGCACCAGCATTGCGTCAACGCCAGATAGCGCCGACGAATCAGCTTCCAGAGCCCGGAGCAGCACCTGGCCAATGCGCCCATCCAGACGGCCGGAAGCGCGGGCCTCAATGGCGCTCAACCATGCCCACAGAAGGTCTGGATCATTTCGTTCAGCCTGCACAAGCTGCAGCAGGTCGCTCAGGGAAGATGCCTGCAGCAGCAGGCCCTCGGTGTCCTGCGCTTCTGCGAATCCAAGTCCCGCCAAAGCAAGCAGAAGCAGGCAAGGGATCCGGGACTTCCGCGTCATGTTCGGGGTATCGGCATTCGCCCGTGTTGGTTGACCGCCGCTTTTCGGCGCGCATATGCTGAAGCACAAATCCTGGGCTCCGGGTAATCCTTTCCGGAGATCGCATGTACAAGGACACAGCATTGGCCAAGAAGAGCGCGGCGGCACCAACCACCGGGGATGGATCGGACAAGGCAAAGGCCCTGGAGGCGGCTCGCCTCCATATTGAGCAGCAGTTCGGCAAGGGATCACTGATGAAGCTCGGGGCCGGGACCGACTACCGGGGAATAGAAACCATACCCTCGGGCTCTATCCTTCTGGATGACGCCCTTGGTCTGGGCGGCTACCCCAAGGGCCGGATCATCGAGATCTATGGCCCGGAGTCTTCGGGAAAAACCACGCTTGCGCTGCACGCGATCGCTGAGGCGCAGAAGACCGGTGGCATTGCGGCGTTCATTGACGCCGAACACGCGCTGGATCCCACCTACGCACGCGCCCTTGGCGTCAATATCGATGATCTGTGGGTGAGCCAGCCGGACAACGGAGAGCAGGCGCTGGAAATCGCCGAACAACTCGTTCGCTCCGGCGCGGTTGACGTGATTGTCATTGACTCTGTGGCTGCGCTTACACCGCAGGCGGAGATCCAGGGTGATATGGGCGACGCACACGTCGGTCTCCAGGCACGGCTCATGAGCCAGGCGCTCCGGAAGCTGACGGGTACCATCTCCAAGTCCGGCTGCTGTCTCATCTTCATCAACCAGACCCGGATGAAGATAGGGGTCATGTTCGGAAACCCGGAGACTACCACGGGCGGAAACGCACTGAAGTTCTACGCCTCCGTGCGCCTGGAGGTGCGGAGGATTGAGACCATCACCCAGGGCGCTGACAACGCGATTGGAAACAGGGTTCGGGTGAAGGTGGTCAAGAACAAGGTTGCTCCACCGTTCCGCAAGGTTGAGATGGAGATCCTTTTCGGGCAGGGCCTGTCCGCAGCCGGGAGCCTGCTGGACGCGGCGGTAACGCACGGAATGGTCCAGAAAAGCGGAAGCTGGTACTCCTACGGGGAAGAGCGAATCGGACAGGGGAGGGACAACGCCCGCCAGTTCCTGATTGAACACCAGGACATCTGGGCGCAGCTGGAGGATCAGCTGCGGCGGAAACTCTTCCCGCACCGATATGAGAAGCGCGATGAAGGCACAGATGCCGCATCTGGAGGCAAAACCTCGGATGATGGTTCCGGCAGCAAGAGCGGAAGCAAGCCCACGCTCAAGCCAGCCAAGCCCGCACCGGACGAGGCGGTGGCGGAATCCAGCGGCGCTGAGGATGACCTCTTCTGAGCGCACAGCCGATGAGCGCTACGCCAAGCGTCCAGCTTGAGCACTTTGAGGGCCCACTGGATCTGTTGCTGTACCTCATCCGCAGATCGGAAATTGACATCTATGACATTCCGATTGCGCAGATTACGGAGCAGTACCTCAGCTATCTCAGGCTGGCCAGAGCGGACCTTGAGGACCTCAGCGAGTTCTACCTGATGGCTGCTACCCTCCTGTACATCAAAAGCAGAATGCTTCTGCCCGTGCAGTCGGACCTTGATGACGGCTTTGAGGACCCGCGCCAGGAACTAGTGGAGCAACTCATTGAGTACCAGAAGCTTCGGCGATTATCCGAGCTCATGGAACAGCGCCAGGCAGTGCTCGGGGACGTGCTGGAGCGGCCGCGAGGGCAACGAAGCCTTCCGCTGCCCGAAGACTCGGAGCAGTGGGAAGAGCTTTCAGTCTGGGCACTCTTTCAGGCCTTCTCGGGCCTGATATCAGCAATTTCGAGCGAGCGGATTCTCAACCTGCGTGACGCCTCCACGGTAGAGGAAAAGCTCAGCCTGCTGCGGGAGCTTCTGTCCCGGCGGAATCGGGTAGACTTCCGGGACCTGCTGTCTGCGGAACCGAGCCCGTTTGAACTTGTGTGCGCATTCCTGGCCGTCCTGGAGGCTGTTCGGGCGGATGGACTGGCAATCCTGCAGAATCGGCTGTTCGGAGACATACGACTTGAACGAAGAAACCCAACAGCAGCCTGACCCGAACCTGGCAACAGAGACCGCACTGGTAGAGGCGGTGTTGTTCATGGAAACCGATCCGGTTGACGAGGCTGCCATCTCACGAATTATCGGAATTGGCAGACCGGCCGTGGAACGCGCGCTGGAGACCTTGCGGTCCCGCTATGCAGAGCCGGGACATGGGCTGATGCTCGAATGGATTGCCGGAGGAGTTCAGCTGATTCCCCGCAGCGATCTCTGGCCCAGCCTGCGCAAGCGCTATGGAGGCCGCGGAGACAAGCGTCTGTCCCGCGCTGCACTGGAAACGCTGTCAATTATCGCCTATAGCCAGCCCATCACGCGTGCGGAGATAGAAGCAATGCGTGGCGTTTCACCGGACGGAATGATTCGCCTGCTGGTGCAAAAGGATCTCATTGCCGAGCTTGGAAGGAAGGATGTTGCGGGCCGGCCAGTCCAGTTCGGCACTACCCCGGAGTTCCTCCGGCTCTTCCGCCTTGGCAGCCTTGCCGACCTCCCGCGACTTGACGAGCGATCCCGGGTAAAATTTGCCGATGCCGGAGAGCCAGACACGGATTAACGCCTTCCTCGCCCGTGCCGGCCTCGGCTCCAGACGCGGCGTGGAGGAGCTGGTCCGAAGCGGGCGGGTATCTGTAAATGGAGAACTGATCACAAGCCTTGCCACCACGGTCGCGGAAAGCGATGAGGTGAGAGTAGACGGGCGTCCGGTCCACCCGGAGAGGCAGATGCTCTACTACCTTTTGCACAAACCACCGGGCGTTATCACAACCCAGAGTGACCCGGAGGGTCGGCCGACGGTGGCTGACCTGGTACGTGAACTAATCCCCGGACGTGTAGTTTCCGCCGGACGCCTGGATCTCCGGTCCTCGGGGGCGCTAATCCTGAGCAATGATGGCGACTTCGTACAGTACATCACCCACCCCAGCAACGAGATTGAGAAGGAGTACCTGGTCAGCACCGGCGATCTGGTAACGGAAGAGGTCATGGAACAGTTCCGGCGGGGCGTGAAGATCGGCGGAATTCTGTATCGCTGTTCGCAGTACGAAATCCGGGGCCGACGGACCCTGCGGATTGTGCTGACGGAAGGACGGAACCGGGAGATACGCCGCGTGCTTGAACACTTCAACATTGAACCGCTGCGCGTGCACCGGACACGAATTGGTCCGGTGCAGCTTGCCAAGCTCCGACCTGCCACCGTTCGGCGGCTGACTCCGCGCGAGCTGCGTGGCCTGGGGTACCATGATCGTAGCGCTTGACGGTCCGGCGGGCAGCGGAAAGAGCACGATTGCGCGCACGGTAGCCGAACGTTGGGGTGCGCACTACATCAACTCCGGTAGCTACTACCGTGCCGTCACGCTCGCCGCTCTGGAGCAGGGAGTCCTTCAGCCACCGGAACCGGACGCTCCGCTCCCGGACCTCGCGGCCGCCGACTTCAGCGGAGGCCCGGAACTGGACCACATTGCGGATTCATTGGAGCTGACGGTTACCAAGGACTCCGTGCTGATTGCAGGTCAGGATCGGTCTACTGATGTGCGCGCGGAAGCGGTTGACCGGCTCGTCGCGCTGGTCTCGGCCCGCCCGTCCGTTCGCGCGGCGGTGAATCGGCGGCTGCGCGCGCGTTCCGGGAGCACGGACCTGGTGGTTGAAGGCCGGGACATGTCAACGGTGGTATTTCCGGAAGCCGAGGTAAAGTTTTACCTTGACGCTAGAGCAGAGGTGCGCGCCCGGCGTAGGGCGGGCGAGTCCGCGGTGCCGCGGGAGATTGCGGAGATGGCTGAACGCATCGCTGCCAGAGACGAGGTAGACAGAAGCAAGCAGGTGGGCAGTCTGCAGCAGGCGGAAGATGCCAGGTACCTGGATACCTCGGACTTGACCGTGGATGAAGTATGTGAAATTATCCTCGGAACCATCCACACGCACCGCCACCAGTAGGAGATGCACCTAGCCCATGTCCGATTCCCGGGACTCAAGCCGCGACGGCACTATCGACTCTGTCCAGGAGACACTCCAGGAACAGTACCTCCGAGGCCTCGAGGAAATCGAGGTTGGTCAACTCGTAGACGGAACTGTCATTCAGGTTGGAACCGAGTACGTTTTTGTAGACATCGGATACAAGTCCGAAGGTCGGATCAGCCTGGAAGAATTCGATGAGCCGCCTGCAGTCGGTGACACCGTCACTGTCGTCCTTGTCAGCAAAGAAAGCCGGAGCGGTGAGACCATCGTCTCCAAGAAGCGCGCCGATGAACGCATCATCTGGAAGCAGGTGAAAGACGCCTTCCAGAACGGTGAACCCGTTGAGGGCAAGGTGAGCCGCGCCGTCAAGGGTGGCTTTGAGGTGATGCTCGGCCCGCAAATCCGCGGATTCAACCCGGTCTCCAAGATGGATCTCCGCCGCATTGAGAATCCGGACGAGTACGTGGGAATGAAGTCACGCTTCTACATCGAACGGTTGTATTCGGAGAACCGCGTCAACATCATCCTCTCCCGTCGGCACTGGCTGGAGGAGCAGGTCCAGAAAGAACGCGACAAGTTCTTTGGGTCTATCAGCGTGGGTGATGTGGTTGAAGGAACTGTCAAGTCGTTTACCTCCTTTGGTTCCTTTGTGGACTTAGGCGGCTTTGACGGGCTGCTGCACGTCAACGACATGAGCTGGGGACACGTTACCCGGCCGAAGGACGTTGTGAAGCGTGGCGATGTGCTGCAGCTCAAGGTTGTCCGCATGGACGCGGAGAGCCAGAAGATCAACCTGTCACTGAAGGAAATGACCGAGAATCCCTGGGAGAGCTTCACTGAGCGCTACCAGCTGGACGACGTCATCCGCGGCAAGGTTACCAAGCTCACCGATTTCGGTGCCTTCATTGAGATTGAAGAAGGCATTGAGGGACTCGCGCACATCTCCGAGCTCTCCTGGACCAAGCGGATCAAGCATCCGAGCGAGGTAGTGCAGGTGGGAGATGAGCTGGAGGCAAAGATTCTCGGCTACGACCTGGAGGAGTACAAGGTTTCGCTTGGCGTGAAGCAGGTTCTCCAGAATCCCTGGGATGAGATTGAGCATAAATATCCGGAGGGGCTGCGGCTCACGAGAACCGTAAAGAAAATCACCCAGTCCGGCGCATTTGTGGAGCTGGAAGAGGGAATTGACGGGTATCTCCACGTTGATGATCTGTCCTGGACCAAGCGCTACAAGAACCCGGGGGCGGTGCTGACCGAGGGCGAAGAGGTCGAGGTGATGGTCATTGCCTCAGACTCAGAGGAACGCAATATCCGCCTGGGCGTGAAGCAGCTCTCTGAGGATCCGTGGCAGAGCCTCCGCAAGGCCTACCCGGAAGGCACCCTCATTGAGGGCGAGATCACCAACGTGACGGAGTTCGGGCTCTTTGTGCGAGTACAGGGTGGCATTGAGGGATTGGTCCCACGAAATCACATCATTGATCCCCGTGAGAGCGACTGGGAAAAGGAACAGACCAACTACCAGGCTGGCCAGACCGTAAAGGCCGTCATCATTGAGCTGAGTCCTGCCCGCCAGAAGCTCACTCTGTCCTTCCGCGAGATTGAGCGGAAGGAGCAGCGGGCCACCCTGCAGCAGTACATACATGACGAAGACGAGTCCCAGACCTTCACCCTCGGGGACTTCCTGCAAAACCAGGAAGAAGCGGACGATTCAGACGATCCTGAGGACGCCTGATCCAGGTCTGGTGACAGCGGCGCCTGGCAGCAACGTCGGCGGCGCCGGGGAGCACGGATGATTGCAGCAGGGGACATGGATCCCGCCAAGCTGGAAACGCTTGTTGAGATCAATCAGCTGATCAACTCCGATTACTCGGATCCCAGCGCCCTGCTTACCACAATCCTGCAGTCGGCAATGCGCCTGAGCGAAGGGGAGGCTTCTTCCCTGCTCATGGTCAACGATGAGAACGACCGGCTGTACTTTGAGATAGCTCTTGGACCCAAGGGTCCTGACGTGAAGCGCTTCAGCCTAAAGATGGGCGAAGGGATTGCGGGATGGGTTGCACGCAACAACCGGAGTCTGATTGTAAACGACACAGAGAGTGACGAGCGCTTCCAGCAAAAGATTGCCGAAAGCATCGGATACCACACCAGGAACATCATCGCCGTCCCCATGCGCCTACGTGACCGCGCTATTGGCGTGATAGAGATCATGAACAAGAAGGGACGCGCCTCGTTCAGCGAGGCCGACCTGTTCTGGCTGGAAACGTTTGCGAATCAGGCGGCGCTGGCCCTGCAGAATGCGCGCAGCCTGCAGGCAGCACGGAACGAGGCGGAACAGCTGCGCAATCAGCTCTCTGCGCAGGACGACGGCGAACACCCTTTGATCTACGCCAGTGACCAGATCCGGGAACGGATGCAGGTTGTAGAGCGGATCGCTCGAGCAGAATCATCCGTCCTCATCCTGGGGGAGAGCGGCGTAGGCAAGGAGCTGTTTGCGGAGCAGGTTCACTACCGCAGCAAGCGGGCCGGAGGTCCATTCATTCGGGTGAATTGCGCGGCTCTGCCGGAGAACCTCCTGGAGAGCGAGCTCTTTGGTCATGTGCAGGGTGCATTCACCGATGCCATCCGGGACCGGAGGGGAAGATTTGAGCTTGCGCAGGGTGGCACCATCTTCCTTGATGAGATCGCGGAGCTGCCCTTGTCCACGCAGGCCAAGCTCCTGCGGGTACTACAGTCCCGCACCTTTGAGAAAGTGGGCGCATCCGAGCCGATTAGCGTGGACGTCCGGATTGTGGCAGCAACCAATCGCAATATTGAGCAGATGCTCGCCGAGCGCAGCTTTCGGCAGGACCTGTACTTCCGGCTCAACGTGCTGCCGCTGCATGTCCCGCCACTGCGCCAGCGGCCCGAAGACATCATGGTGCTTGCCGAGCATTTCCTGAAGCGCTTCTCTCGGGAGACCAAGAAGCCGGTCACGGGTTTCACCCCCGAGGCAACGGATGCATTGACCCTCTACAGCTGGCCGGGCAACGTGCGGGAACTGCAGAACACCATTGAGCGGGCAGTGGTGATGTGTGAAGGGACAGAGATTGACGCGCCCGAGCTCTTGATCCCCACGGGGGATGCCGGAGAGTATGCGCGCTACGCTGGAAGAACGCTGAAGGACTCCATGACACTGTTCAAAAGGCAGTTCATCCGATCCCGGCTTGAGCAGCAGGGGTGGAACCAGACCGAGACCGCACGGACGCTCGGTATTCAGCGAACCTACCTTTCCCGGCTTATTCGGGAACTTGAAATCGTCCGTGACTGACGCGGCACGCCCGCGAGAAATGGGAGTAGAACAGTGAGTAGTCAGAAGCACTCAGCCGATACCGGTGGCGTTGTTGCGGCCTTTCTTTCCCGCTACCGGGTAGTGGTGATAGGAGTCCTGGGCCTCATCCTGGCAGGAGTCATTCTTGCAGTAGTCCTCACAACCGTCGGGGACGCAAGAAACAACCGCGCCCTCGCGGCGGCAGAGGATCTGCAGGACCAGTACGCAACCTGGCGGGCGGACCTGAGCTTTGCAGACGCCGGGACCGGCATCCCCTCTGAGCAGGACGACGACCTTGCTACCTCACTCGCAACGCTCGAAGAGGCCACCCAGGCGGTCCTGGACGATTTCCCCAACCACTACGCGGCGCAGAGGGCCCTGATGATTCGGGGTCAGGTGGCAATGGACGATCGCAGACCCGCAGACGCGGTGCCGCCGTTTGAGGAACTCGCTGACCGTTTTCCGGAGTCCTACCTGGCAGACGCGGCGCTCGCCAACATGGCAGTGGCCCAGGAGCAGAGCGGAGACAGCTCCGCCGCGCTTGCGGCGTGGCAGCGCCTTTCGGACTCGGATCCATTGCAGAACCCGCTTGTGCCCCGGGCGCTGTTCAACGTTGGACGCCTGAACGAGGGTGCGGGCGACTTCCAGGCGGCGTCCGTGGCTTACAACCGCCTCCTGGACGAGTTTCCGGACTCCCAGTGGACGGTCCTCGCAAGAAACCGCTTGCTGCGGCTCCAGGTTGACGGACTGGTAAGCGGAGGCTGATCCCCAGCGGGACTGCTTCTGCCTCCGGCTGACACTGGCGGGAGGCGCCCGATATACTGCTGATCTACTTTGCTTGGGGGTGGTCCATGGCAGACGTGCAGGCAGCGCGCAACGGCAGCGGTGAGCCGGAACAGCCGAAACAGGGTGCCGGAGGAGGCGGATTTCGCAAGCGCTTCTTTGCAACGCGCAGCTTTGGCATTGTCCTTGGTCTACTGGTGGCCGCGCTGTTCACCATTGCAATGGTCTTCACCAGCCTGCCCGATACGATCGAGCTTGGAGTCCTGGACCTGCACTTCTCTCTACGCCCAACGGCGGCACGAGAGCAGGTGCAGGAAGGCGTTGTCATTGAACAGCGCAATCCCGCAATCAGTAATGACATCCTCATCGTTGGCGTGGACTTCCGGAGCCTGGAGCGCTTTGGACGCTGGCCGTGGCCGAGGAGTGTCCATGCCGATCTCCTCAACAGCCTCGCACGCATCCAGGACCAAAGCACGCGTGAGCGCTCCATCTTCCTTGACTTCTTTTTCATTGAACCATCCTCAGATGGCGTGCAGGATGCGCTCCTGGTTGATGCACTCCGGGACAACAATCGCGTGTTCCTGGAGACCGTACTCACCGCAGCGCCGGCTGCTGGAGAGGAGTCTCTGCCGGAGCTCTTTGCGCGGCATGACGCGCTGTTCCGGAATGCAGGAAAGCTCAGCGACGTGACCGGGCAGGTTGATCAGCTGCCAACCTTCTTTGGCCTGGAACCGCCGCTTCAGCCCTACGCCCGCGCGACCTGGAGCTACGGACACGCAAACTTTGTTTCCGACTTTGACGATGTGTTTCGCCATGCTCCGCTTGTCGCCCGATCAAGCAGGGTGCTTCGCTCTATTCCCCTGGCCGATCTCACCGCTGACTTCACGCTGGAGGATGAGCGCTTCCATCGCCTGACATGGACCGATCGCAGCGGAAACCTGGAAACGCTTGACTACCCGCTAAGCGATGTAATCATCGCCGACGTTAGGCGTGAACTGCTCTCTCGCGGTCAGCCGGCATCCGGATCCGGCGCAGACAACCCAACGTTCAACCTGCAGGTGCTCCAGGATGACATCATCCCGTCCATCACGCTCTCCCTTGCAGCGGACTACATGAACGTTGCCCTTGAGGACATTGAAGTGGTGGTGGGCGAGTACATCCGCATCCCGAGCCCGCAAGGCTGGGACAGCGAGACCGGGGACTGGGGTCCGTACCGGGTACGCCGGCGCGGAGCTGAGTTCAACGAAACCGGTGAGGTAGTCCGGGACGCGGAGTTTGAGACGCTGGAAGAAGTGGTAATTCCCATCAATGAGTTCGGGCAGATGCTGATCAACTATATGGGCCCGCGCTCCTCGGACAATCCGACAGAGCCGCAGACCTTCCCGGTGCGAAGCTATGCCGCTTACGCAGCCAATCCACCGGGGAGCATCCCGGACACCTGGCCGCGGACTCGAGCTCTGGAGAACCAGATTGTGATGGTCGGACCCTTCAGCACAGGGCTGGCAGACGATGAAAAAACCACACCCTACGGGTTGATGTACGGAGTTGAGATGCACGCAAACACCCTCAACACCATCATCATGGATCGCTTCCTCAGCTACGCCCCGGAGTGGGTTGACATCGCCATCGTCTTTGGTTTGTCAGTCGCTATCGCTTTTCTCGCCAGCCGGACCAGCACCTCGGTTACGGGAGTTGGCCTGCTTGTGGTGCTGGTATCCTATTTTTTTGTTGCGAACTCCCTGTTTGACTCTCGGTCAGTCCTGGTCAACTACTCGTGGCCTTCCATTGCAGCCATCCTCAGCTTCATCTCCGTGGTTCTGTATCGCGGACAGAACGAGGAGAAGGAAAAGCGCGTCCTCAAGGACCGCTTCGGAACCGTCGTAGACAAGCGGGTTCTGGAACAGTTGCTGGAGAGCCCACCGAACATGGACGGTGAGATCCGCTACTGCACCATCTTCTTCTCCGATATCGCCGGGTTCACCGAGCGCTCGGAGGCAATGAAGCCCCAGGAACTGGTGAGCTTTGTAAACCGCTACCTGGACGAGTTCGGCAGCATGGTGAAGCACCACGATGGTCTGGTGGACAAGTTCATTGGAGACGCCATCATGGGACTCTGGGGAGCAGTGGCAGACCAGCCGGAGCACGCCTATCTGGCCTGTAAGTGCGCGGTTCGGACCATGCAGAAACTACCGGAGTGGAACGCAGAGCACTCGCCGGAGGCACCGCTGTCGGTGCGAATTGGTATCCACACCGGCGATGTCAGCGTCGGGTACATGGGAAGCCACGATCAGCGGCAGATCACCGCAATGGGAGACGGGGTCAATCTTGCGGCCCGGCTGGAGCCACTGAACAAGGCATTTGCCACCAGTGTCATGATCAGCCAATCCACGTACGACGCGTGCAAAGATCGCCTGATCGTTCGTGAACTGGATGCGGTCCGCGTCAAAGGAAAGCAGAAGCCCGTCCTGGTGTACGAACTCCTTGGACTGGTTGAGGATGAGGAAGCTGACCTGATTCCGTCAGCCGCAGGAACGCCGGAGCTTGTGGGGGCGGGGAACTGAACTCTGAGCCGGTGGATGCAGCCGGGCAGGGGAGCAGACTCCTTTGCCTGGCTATCCTTTTCCCTGTTCTTGCTGGCTGTGGAATCCCGGCCGCAGAAAATGCGCTGCAGGCCGCGACCTACGTATCATTGCAGTCTGATCTGCTCCTGTGGACCGTGGCACACAGTGAACTGAATCAGTTTGTAAACGAGTTCATCGGATATCGCTACTTCTATCGCCTGTACCTGGATTCTCCCGCTGGCGTCTCGGGGTTTACCGATGACCTGACCGTGCTGGACGAGGGCGTGGACTTCAACCAGGTAGAAACCGTCTTGCTCGGCCAGCTCGGTTACCGTTCACTGCTGCCAAGCGGTGAGGACGGCAACATTGCAACGCCAAGTATTGCAATCCCGGTAACCCGGCAGGATCAGGAGGT
The DNA here is from genome assembly GCA_964591085.1 of uncultured Spirochaetaceae bacterium. Taxonomy (GTDB): domain Bacteria; phylum Spirochaetota; class Spirochaetia; order DSM-27196; family CAZPXH01; genus CAZPXH01. The sequence goes on from CAZPXH010000001.1 coordinate 398,331, forward strand.
TCAGCTCTCCGTTGCTCTGGACCCGTCTGTTGGACTTGACCTGGTGGTTCCCGATGGCATCCTGCTTCCCGATGACGCTGACTCCTCAGAAGACAGTGTTCGGCTGGTACGCGCAGAAAACGACGGTCAGCGAATCGGGGAATTGTCGTCGTCGGGCTTCCTGGCTGGGGATCCGGACCTTGTTGAGCTGCTGCAGGAGTTCCCGGAGGTAACGCTCGCCGGAACCGTGGAACTGCGTGTTGCACTTGCCGTCGCAGCGATCGGGTTGTCTGCCGACGGACTGCGCGCTCTGTACAGTGGAGTCACGGGCATCGTGGAAGCGCCTGCAGACGGAAGTGGTGCCCGAAGCACGGATGAGGCAGCGGAGGTCTTTGCGGATCTGTTTGCACTGGAGGTGAACCTGTGAGCCCGGAAGGACTTCACGTGCTTCGGCTTGCTCTGTACTACGGATTCGTCACCACCGGGGCCGCCGGTCTGGTGCTTGCCGTCGCAGGCAAGGACTCCGGTGTGTCGCTCCCGGTAACGATTCTTGTTGCTGCCATTGCAACGTTCGCAGGGGGCGCAGGAAGCTGGTTGCTCACCGGGACAACGGGAAACCCATGGTTGATCTTTGGACTTCCGGCACTCGCGTGTTCACTCGGTCTGCTTCCCTACGTAGGGCTTTCAAGCCTGTCAGCAGACCGTGGGCACTGAGGTCCGCTCAAGGCAGCGATTCTCGCAGCAGCGCTATCGCCCTTCACTTCTGATAAGATATATTCGGTCTACTTAACACAGTACCAGCGCTTTACCAAGGAGGCTCTCATTGATACAGCTACCATCCCGTCTGCGCGAACAGTCCCCTGACACCGGACCGGCTTTTGCCCGGGTCTCCGAGCTGCTTTCCCTTCTGCGGTCACCGGAGGGCTGCCCCTGGGATCGCGCGCAAACCCTTGTCAGCTTGAGAACAGCGGTTCTGGAAGAGGCTTCGGAACTTGTTGACGCTATTGAGTCAGGGGACGCTGCTCATGTCATGGAGGAGCTCGGGGACGTGTATCTCGTGGCAGGGCTTATGGCGCAGATTTCAGCGGACAGTGGACCGGGTTTGGCTGTAGCGGATGTACTCAATCTGCTGTCAGACAAACTCATCCGGCGTCATCCCCACGTGTTTACAGAAGGCGGGGAGTCTCTGGACTCGGCGGGTGCGGTGAAACTTCAGTGGGACCAGATCAAAGAAGAGGTGGAAGGGCGCGGCAGGGATGCCGTTTCCGCGCTGGACAGGGTGGGCCGGCATCTTCCTCCCCTAACCCGCGCGCACGAATTGCAGAAGAAAGCGGCCAAGACCGGGTTTGACTGGCCGGATGCCTCAGGTCCGCTGGCGAAGGTGCAAGAGGAGCTGACGGAGCTCCTTGAGACGGAAACTGAGGCGGAACGGGAGCATGAGTTGGGCGATCTCCTTTTCAGCGTGGTCAACTACGCGCGGCACATCCGGGTAGATCCGGTTGTAGCGCTCCACAGTGCCAACTCCCGGTTTGAGAGACGCTTTCGGCACATGGAGGCCGGGGCCGGCCCTGGATTCTCCGGGCTTTCATTGGCGGACCAGGAGGCACTGTGGCAGCAGGCCAAGCGGGAGACGCAGACCACGGGTAACAACAGCCCCAGGCGGGAAGACGCGTCTCAGGAGTAGATGCTGCGGTTCCGGCGAACCGAAATCACAAGCCCAATTGCTGCAAGGCTTGCCCAGGCTGAGCTTCCACCGTAAGAAACGAACACCAGCGGAATCCCCATAACGGGCATGATGCCGCTCGCCATCCCAACGTTCACCGAAAGGTGGAAGAAGAGGTAGGCACCAACGCCTGCACAGATCACCGCACCAAGGCGGTCACTCGCACGCATTCCAACCCGGACAATCCGGAAGAGCAGGACGGCGAAGAGGCCGAACACCAGCAAGACCCCGAGAAAGCCCCACTCCTCGGCAATGATGGAGAAGATGAAATCGGTGCTTTGCTGGGGCAGGAACTGCAGCTGACTCTGGGTGCCCTGCAGGAACCCCTTCCCCGCAAGACCCCCGGATCCCACAGCATTCAGCGACTGGATGACGTTCCACCCTGCCCCTTGCGGGTCAATGTAGGGGTCTACGAATACGATGAGCCGCATGATTTGGTGAGATTGCAGCACTTCCCTCGCAGCAATCGCAAGGAGCAGGCCCGCGGCGGCTGTCAGGGACACCCACGCGAATGGCCAGAAGATCGCCCTTCTGAGAACAGCCAGGCCCAGCAGACTCAGCCCTGCGGCGGCGGAGAACGCGACAAAGACTGTGAGAGTCAACCTCCGGTCTGCAAAGAATCGAACAACCCAGTCGTTTGGGCCCCGGGTGACCTCCCGCCAGAACGGGAGGACGAGGAGGAGTAAGGCCAGTCCCGCGGCTGAAACAAAGAGCAGCACGTGCCGGGTTCTGGCGCCACCAATGTAGACCATCACAATGGTGATCGGAACAAACACCAACGCCGTCCCAAGGTCCTGCAGCAACACAAGCAACGCCGGGAACAGGCCTACCGCCAGAGCGAGCACAAATCGTGTAAGCCGGTCCATATCAGCATGCCAGCGGTCCAGCACAAGCCCCAACATGAGGATTGTTGCCACCTTCATCAGCTCTGATGGCTGAATCCCCAGATTGCCGATGCCAACCCAGGAACGGGATCCGTTGATTTCCCGCCCAAACAAGGTAACCAGAAGGAGGGCGAATAGCACAACAACGTAGACAATCGGAGAGAACGCGGTGAGACGACGGTAGTCAAGCATAGCCGTTCCGACCAGGAGCAGCAATCCACTGCTCACCCACGCTATCTGCCGAAGGTACTCGGCATTCCGGGGTTCGCCCGAGGCGGTCAGCGAACTTGAGTAGATGAAGACAATTCCAATGACACTGAGCGCAAGCACGCAGAACAGCAGGATTAGATCCCAGCTCCCCTGCCCTCCCCGCTCAATTGCTGCAGTCCCACCGGAGTAACCCGTTAGCCTACCGAGCGAGCGTTCAGCGGACACCAAAGCCTCCTCTGCCTACTGTCCACAGTGGCCGGATCAGTCCAAGCAATGCGAACACGATGGGGCCGGCCAATGCGGAAAATCCCATGTTCACAAGCGTCGCCTGGGAAAGCGATGCAGCATCAGGGCCAAAACCGAAAATCCACACCAGCGCGGTACCAAGCAGGGCCCGGTACAGGGATCCCACCGCGCCCGCTGCTGCAGGGAAGAGAATCCGGTCCACGTAGACCTGACCCCGCAGCAGGCCCGCCAGGTAGCCCAGGCTCGCGCCAATGAGAGCATTCAGCCCAAACGGCGCAATGCCAAGCGCATCGGCAGTGATGCCTCCGGCAAGCCCGGCCATTTGCCCGGCGAGCGAGCCTCCGCGCTGAGCTGTGTATACCACGGCCAGGATCCAAAGGGCAGGGACCACACCGGCCAGGCCAAAGTCCGGGATGAGGGTTTCTCCCGCCGCAAGGAGAGCGGACAGGGCCGCGGCGCCGGTAATCATCACGCCGGTCACCGATCGTCCTCCTGCGGACTATCCGGTGCCTCCGGCACCAGGACCAGGACCAGCTCCAGACGCCCAAAGTCCACAGCGGGCTCCACCAACAGCCGTGCGCTGAGCTGATCCGGTTGGACCCGAATCTCGTCCAGTTCACCAATCAGAAGCCCGGCCGGCAGTCGGGAGTTGAGCCCGGAAGTGATGACGGGCTCCCCGGCTCGGGCTAGCACACTGACAGTGCGATCCACGTAGTCCATGACAAGCAGACCGGACCCCGTTCCTGACAGCAGACCATCAAAGCGTGACTGCTGCAGGCGCGCAGCAAGGTGAGAACCTGCGGCGGTTACCGGCTCCACCAGGGCCAGGCCGCCAGAGGTCTCCACTACCCTACCCGCAAGCCCGGTCCGGCCATCAGTCACCGCAACGACCGGTTGCCCCGGCTCAATGCCGGAGTTCCGCCCGCGGTCAATAGTGAAGGAGGAAAAGAACGGGCCCGGTTCCTTCGCAATTACTCGAGCCGGGACGAAGTTGCGGATAGCATCCTCTGAGAGGACCTGTGACTGGCGCCGGAGCTCGGCGTTTTCGGCGCGGAGACGGTCCGCCTCTGCCTGCAGCTGCTCGTAGCCCTGGAGACGATCGAGTACGGCCTCGTAGGATTCTCGCAGGGTTGCGAGCTCACGTATGGCCGCTGTGGTGTTCCGGACCGCTGACCCCAAACCGCTGCCAAGCCGCTGCGCCTGCCCCGCAACTCCCAGGCCTAAGCTCCGCGCCGATTCCTGGAGGTTGCCGGATGCAATGCCAAGGCTGACCAGGCACGCGAGGCTGATTATCCCAAGGATGATGAGGTCGCGGAGGCCGGTCGCGCCGTCTTCCGCCGCCATTTAGTGAACCGGGGTACCGCTGTTGGCGCGATCGTGCTCAAAGAACTTGCCCGCACCAATCGCAACACAGTTCAGGGGATCCTGCGCCAGGAAGGCCGGGACACCCGTCTCGTTGGCAATTAGGGTGTCAAAGCCCTTCAGCAGTGATCCGCCACCCGTCATCACAATTCCGCGTTCTACGATATCGGCGGCAAGTTCCGGCGGAGTCTGCCCAAGCGTCTTCTTGATTTCCTCAACGACCGCATTGATCGGCTCGCGCAATGCCTCCCGGACTTCAATGCTGTCTATCTCCAGCCTTCGCGGCAGGCCGGTGATGGCATCGGTTCCCTTGATTTCCATGGTCTCAATGGTCTTGTCCGGGGTTGCGTTCCCAATCTTCTTTTTCAACTCTTCCGCAGTCGCCTCACCAATGATGAGGTTGTGCACCGCTCGGACGTGCTTGATAATGGCCTCGTCAAACTCGTCACCGCCCAGCCTGATGGCATGGGTAACAACCATTCCTCCCAGGGAAATCACGCTGATCTCGCTGGTGCCACCACCGATGTCCACAATCATGTGCCCTGCGGGCTCGTGGATGGGGATCTCTGCACCGATAGCGGCCGCCAGAGACTCTTCAATCACCCGGACTTCCCGTGCTCCGGCCTTGTACGCGCTCTCTTCCACTGCACGGCGCTCGACCTCGGTTATGCAGGACGGAACTCCAATGACCATTCGCGGCTTCACAAGCCAGCGGCGGGAGACCACTTTGTTGATGAAGTGGCGGATCATTTTTTCTGTGGTTTCCAGGTCAGCAATCACGCCATCGCGGAGTGGACGAATAGCGATGATGTCACCAGGCGTTCTCCACAGCATCCGCTTGGCTTCTTCCCCCACCGCAACAACCCGCTTGGTGCCACGCTCAACCGCAACCACGGACGGCTCGTTGGCGACAATGCCCTTACCCCGCACGTAGATCAGCGTGTTGCAGGTCCCGAGGTCTATCCCGATATCGTTTGAAAAGCCATTGAACAGGCCCATGCTTGATGCCTCTCCTAACCTGAATTGCCGAGTCGCGCAAGCGACGGCGTGTGCCCGGGATCCTGGGAGAGCGCGCGTCTCCACAATGCTCGGGCCCGCGCGCGGTCTCCCTGCGCAAGCGAAATCTCCCCAAGGGCAAACCAGGCGTCCGCCTGGCTCTCGTCCAACTCCACAATCTCCTGGTACAGCGCCGCTGCTGCTTCCAGGTCATCGCGCTCCTGCAGGTTTCCGGCCAGCAGGTACCGCGCCTCGCGCGCAAGCCGAGGATCATCGCCCGACATCACCCGTTCGGCCTGAATCCGCGCACTTGCGAACTGTCCGGCCTCAGCGTGAGCCCGCGCAAGGGCAAGCCGAACGGCCAACCGGTCTTCGGCTTCAAGCGCAAGAGCAAACGCCTCTGCTGCGGCAGAATGGCGCCCAAGCCCCGCCAGTACCAGTCCCTCGTATTCCGGCAGATCCGTCGGAATCGGTTCAAGCCCGGTCTCTCGGGCCAGCCGGAGGTGGAAGAGCGCCTCGTCCAGGTGGAAGTAGCCCAGATGGAACAGCGTCTTCCCCAGGAAATAGTGGAGCTCTGCAGCGGACTCAGTCGGCGCTATGACCAGCGCACGGCCGAGAACTCGCCGTGCGTTCTCAAATTGCTGCCGGGAGGCAAACTCGTCAGGCTCGGTGATCGCGTCAGAGAACGCCGCAAGCCCGGCTATGCGCAGCAGGCCAAAGTCCAGCGGATCCTCGGCCAGGGACACCTCAACCAGCTCGGTGACCGCACGAAACCTGCCGGCGTTCCAAAGCTCGGCAATGTCCGAGGACTCGCCTCCGAGGGCTTCCACTGTTCCGGAACTCACCTCTTCATCCGCGGCGTTGCTGCGCTCATCGCCAGCTCTGCGCGTGAGCACGGCGATCCCACCCACAACAAGCACTAACCCCACCACGCCGACAATGAGAATGCGCACGAGCGGTCGGACGCGCCCGACACGCTGCTGGCTGGGATAGCGCATAGTATCTCTTGATTGAACACTTTCGGGTGAGGCGTGGTCAATGGGCAAAAAAGTTCGCGGAGTCGGGACAGTCGATAAGCCGGGTTCTGTACACAGCGGGGGTTACCCCGCTGGCCGACGCCATCTCTCTAGCCGAACCGTTACCGATCCGGTCCTGCAGCCTACCCGCGGCCATGCCGAAGACTGGCGACCGCTGCTTGGCCTTGCTCCCGGTGAGGTTTACCTCAAGCGATCATCCGTTACCGGTGACCCGGTGGTCTCTTACACCACCCTTTCACCCTTACCCTGACGGTTCCGCAAGCGGCCCGAAAGGGCGGTCTTCTCTCTGTTGCACGTGCTGTCGGCTTGCGCCGCCCGGGTGTTACCCGGCACCGTGTCTTCTGGAGCCCGGACTTTCCTCCCGCACGTGTGCGGGCGGCGCCGTGACCATCCCGAATCCGCGAAATCAGGTCTGTTCAGTCGGACTCAGACGTCTTCGTCCTCTTCCTTTTCTTCATCGTCTTCCTCCTCGTCATCGTCCAGGAGGTCTTTGTCTTCTTCTTCGTCGTCCGACTCTTCCGCTTCCGCCTCGTCATCGTCGTTGGCACCGGCGTCCTCGTCGTCGTCCTCGTCGTCGTCCTCGTCGTCGTCGTCCTCGCCGAGGTCATCCCCGTCCGAACCGAGCTCCAGATCCTCTTCGTCCAGCTGCTCTTCCAACTCGTCATCTTCCAGATCAATCTCATCGTCCAGCAGACCAAGCGAGCTGTGCAGGAGATCCTCATCCGCATCCATTCCGGTCTCGTCCTCATAGAAGACAATAAGGGAGCAGTACGGACAGAAGTGAATATCCTCACCCTTACGGACGGCGTTCACAAACTGCGACGGGAGGATCATGTTGCAGTACGTGCAGACGCCGCGCCGGATCGGGACAATTCCGTAGCCTTCCTTGCTGCGGATGATCCGGTTGAACTTGAAGAGGAGCTCTTCATCCATTCCGGGCGTGAGTTCCTGTTCCTGGCTCTCAAGCTCGCCCAGCTCCTCCTTCTTGTCCGCTGTGCTGGACTCAATCCGCTGCTGTTCCTCCTGGAGGTCCTGCTCCTGCTCGGAAATCAAGCTCTCTTCCCGCTCCAGGCTGTGGCGGACCTCTTCCAGGTGCTGCTCCTCCCGCTGAAGGTCCTTGCGGAAGCGCTGCTCAATCTCGGTAGCGTCACGGATTTCCTTCAGCAGCGCCTCGTACTCGCGCTGGGTGTTGATGGACCCCATCTGGTCCTCGTACTTCTCCCGGTCGCGCTCCGCCTCTTCCATCCGCGCCCTGAGGTTCGCCACCCGCTTGCGAGTATCTTCGTATTCTTCGTTTCGCTCGATGTAGGACTTCTTCAGCCGCTGCACCAGCTCCATCCGCGTTGACAGCGCGCGCGGGATTTCTACCAGTTCGGACTCAACCCGATACTTTGCCGCCAGAATGTCCTGCAGTACCCGGAGTTTCTCCAGGGTTTCGTTTACCATAGTCAAATCGCTCCTGTTACTGCTCGAGGTAGTCCTTAAGGCGGCGGCTCCGCTTGGGATGCCGCAGGCGCCGGAGTGCCTTTGCCTCAATCTGCCGGATCCGTTCCCGAGTCACATTGAAGTAGAGGCCAACCTCTTCCAGGGTCAGCGAGTACCCGTCGTCCAGCCCAAAGCGCATCCGCAGAACCTCCTGCTCGCGCTCCGGCAGCGTGGACAGGACTTCCCTCAGCTGTTCCTGCAGCAGTGTGAATGCGGTCTGGTGGGCCGGGTTCTCCACGTCCTTGTCCTCAATGAAGTCACCGAGGAGGCTGTCCTCTTCCTCCCCGATCGGTGTTTCCAGCGAGATCGGCTCGCGGGCAACGTTTTTCACGGACTTCACTCGCGCCACGGTCCAACCCAGGCGCTCGGCCACTTCCTCGTCGCTCGGCTCTCGCCCGAGAACCTGCATGAGCTGCCGGCTCTCCCGCACCACCTTATTGATCTGTTCAATCATGTGCACGGGAACCCGGATGGTCCTGGCCTGATCGCTGATCGAGCGAGTGATGGCCTGTCGGATCCACCAGGTGGCGTAGGTGGAGAACTTGTATCCCTTGCGGTACTCAAACTTCTCCACCGCCTTGATCAGGCCGATGTTGCCTTCCTGTACCAAGTCAAAGAAGTGGAGACCTCGGTTGGTGTACTTCTTGGCAATGCTGACCACCAGCCGCAAGTTCGCCTTGATCAGACGATTCTTTGCGGTCTGCATCATTTCCTTGCCCCGGCTAATTTCAGATGACATGGACAGGATCTCGTCTGCGCTGGTTTCAAACTCCAGCTCCAGCGCGCGCATTTTCTTGTCCGTCGTCTGAATCTGTCGGATTCGTTCCTTGATCTCGTCCGCGGTGAGATGGAGTTCCGCCTCAATGCGCTCCCGCTGGTCGGCAAGCGCCAGCCCCCTGCCCAGGCTGCGGAGCTCCTTCATGCTGGAGACCTTCAGCCGACGTTCAATGCGCTCAATCTCCCGGCGATAGCGCTCAATGCGCCGTGCTGCGGCCACAAAGCGCTCGGAGAAGCCGAGAATCTCGTCCGGGTGGAGGTCAATCTCACCGAGCCGTGCCAGGAGCTTTTGCTTTCGCACCGCCAGGTCGTTGTCGTCAAGAACGTCATCTCCACGATCACTGACCTTGTCCTTTGCTTCCTGGTAGGAGCGGAGCTCGGGCTGCACCTCGCGCAGCGGGTCCCGGTAAAACTGCGTCAGACGGCGGCGCTCGGCCATGTGCTCCGAAATTTCCTTCTTGGAGCGCCCCACGTCCTTGGGATCGGGGCGCGCAAAGGCCCGCTGAGCCAGCTCATGGATCTGGGGGATCAGCATTCCGGAGCCGCGGATAACGCGCTTAATGATGTTCTCTCCCTCCTCCATTTGCTTGGAGAGCTCAACCTCCTGCTCCGCGGTGAGGAGATTCTCCTTGCCGATTTCCCGGAGGTAGAGGCGAATCGGGTCATCAACCGCGGCATCCTTGGCATCCGAGTACACCAGGCGCCGAGCGTTTCGGTCCACCTTTGCCGTCCCGTTGGTCTGGGGCTGCGGAGGAGCCTCCGAGACGGACGGGGAAGCCGCTTCCGTCTCCTCGTCAAGGCGAATGTTGTGCTGACCTAGAAGAGTCATCACCTCTTCTATGCGGTCAGAGTTTACGATGTCAGCCGGGAGATGCTCGTGAATGTCGTCAACGCTGATTGACTTCTTCTCACGGGCAAACTCAATCAGCTTTTGGATTGCAGGGTCACTGCGAAGATCGCTCATTCGTGCGGTCCTTCAGATCGTTCAGTGCTCGATCAAGGTAGATCTTCTCTTCCAGCAGGCTCCGGTGACGCGCCGCGTCGCGCGGACTGTTTGCTTCAACCTGGCGAATCTGCGCCTCAACGCTCCGCATCTGTCGCTGAAACGAACGCATCCTGATTCGGCGGCTACCCGACTCCACAAAGTCCTGCTGGATCCGGTCAAACTCGCCGGATGCGAGCCGTTGAAGCAACTGGTCCTGCTCTTCGGACGCAAGGCGCGCACCGATAGAGCCCTGGGTCAGTTCACCGCTTCTGTAGAGTTCCTCCATCATCAGAAACAGACCCCGGGCATCTTCGCCCTCAATCTCCTCTGCCTCAATCCCGGCACGCAGACGCTTGAACCGGCCTGGTTCAACCGCAACAGCCAACATGAGTCGCAGGTCCATCTCCGAATCCGGCGGATTCGCCCGTTCCCGGCGTTGCGGACCGGGTCCAGGCACAGAGACGTCGGAACCGGTGACACGGCGGGGCCGCTCACCGGTTTGCTGCCGAAAGTCGTACTTAACACTGTCTGGATCGAGACCCGCCTGGTCTGAAAGGCGCCGAAGGGCCTGTTCCTGGTCCACAGCAGATTGCATACTACGCACTACGGGGAATACCAGCTCATCCAGCGCCGAGGAAACAGTCCGGCCATCGGATCGGTCGGCAATCCGCCGCGCGAGATAATCTACCACGTCTTCCGCCGAATATACCAATTCCTGCAAAGCTTGGGAACCCTGGTCCATCGCAATGTCGGCGGGGTCGCGGCCGGGGGCCATGGTAATGATGTGGCAGTCCAGCCCCGCTTTCAGCGCAGCCGTGATGGACTTGATGGTTGCGGCCTGACCTGCACTGTCCGCGTCCAGCATCAGATCCAGGGTCGCCGCAACCCGGGACAGGGCTTTGGCCTGCTGGGGGGTGAACGCTGTTCCGAGCGGCGCGACGGCGAGCGGGATCCCTGCCTGGTGTAGAGCGATCACATCCAAATAGCCTTCCACCAGGATTGCACGCCGTGACTTGCGGATCTCCGGAAGCGCGAGGTGCAGGCCGAACAACTGCTCCTTTTTCCGGTAGACCGGAGTCTCCGGGGAATTAAGGTACTTCGGCTCCCGACCATCAATGCTCCGACCGCCGAAGCCGAGGACTGCCCCTGCCCTGTCAGTAATCGGAAACACCAGGCGCCCCACAAACAGGGATCGGTCCGGGTAGCGGCGGCTGAACAGGCCACTCTCGGCCAGGAAATCAGCGCTGTACCCCTTGCCACGCAGGAAACCCGCAAGCCAGCCTGGTTCGTCCGGAGCAAATCCAAGCTGAAAGGCCTCCAGAGATTCGCTGTTCAGTCCGCGCGAGTGTGCGTACTCCAATGCCGGTTTTCCGCGCGGATCCTGCATCAGCAGGTAATGAAACGCGGTGGCAGTTCTGCCAAGGAGCTCCCGGAGGGCGCCGTCACGCTGCGCTTCCGGGCCTTCTTCTTCAACAGACACACCAACCCGTGCAGCCAGCCGGCGAACGGCTTCCGGAAACGATATGCCTTCCATCTGCATGAGGAAGGTGAAGACCGTCCCTCCCTGGTTGGTGGCAAAGCAGTAGTACAGCCCTCGCTCTGGATTCACGGAGAAGCTCGGAGTCTTCTCCGACTTGAACGGAGAAAGCCCCCACAAGCGGTCTCCCCGGGCCTTGAGCTGCACGTAGTCACCGACCACGTCCTCAATGCGAACCCTCCGGGAGACCTCATCTATCACCGACTGTGGAATCGCCACGGGCTATCTGATCAGAATGAACTCCACGCGGCGATTCTTCCAGCGCTGCTCAACGTCCGTGTGGGGCACAACCGGATCCTGGCCACCCCTGCCGCTTGCACTTACGCGACGCTCCGCCATTCCGCGCTCAACCAGGGCGTCCGCCACCCGCTGCGCACGCGCAAGCGAGAGCGGAAGCAGAATTTCCTCTTCCTCCTGCCGGCTACCAGTGAGGTTCACTGCATGGCCCTCAATCTCAATGCGATAGCTCGGGTATCGATCAAACACTTCAACCAGGCGCTGCAGTACCGTCAGGTTCTGGGCACCCCGTGGGTCGGCGGCGTCAAGCACCAGCTCTGGTGAGTTGGGCGTGAAGGTGATGGATGGAATCTGCACGCGAAGCTGGTCGCCATCCCGGATTACCAGGATGTCAATGGGAATCCGGCCGGTGACACTGCTTCGGTTGCCCAGCTCGTCGGCAACGGAGAGCTCAAAGCCGTACTCTTCCGCGGAGAGCACCAGCTCTCCGTCCGCTGCGCGGCCGTTCCACTCAAGCGTGGCTGGGGGACGTCCGCGGCCCGCAAAATCCCGGAAGAATCGGCCGTTGCGGTCCACGATTTCCAGCCGCCACCCCGCTATGTCACCGGCGTCCTCGGCCGTAATTCCAATGGTCAGCAGATCAGCGGTTCCGTCACCGTCAGGACCAAACGGGAGCGGCCCGGCCTCTACGGAAAGCTCGGGTGGGCTTGAGTCCACGCGCACCGGAGGCGTCTCCAGAGCAAGCCGATCCCCCTTCTCCCAGGCCAGGCTGAGACTCGGCCGGTACAGTCCATCAGTGCGGACAGATTCCGGCCAGCCAAATTCCAGGGAACCATCTGTTACCTCGTTTCCCTGCCGCGAGAAAACCTGTGCTCCGCTGCGGTCAAGCAGAACAAACTGCCAGGAACTCAGTCCGTCCTCCGGCACCACCGTGGCACTGAACGCAAGTGAATCGCTGACCCCGTCGTTGTTGGGGCTGATTGCCTGCGCGCTAGCGGTAAGGAAACCCTGCGGAACACGTCTGTCTATCAGCACGGATCCGCCGGAGATCTCCGTCCGGTTTCCCGCGCTGTCCTCACCAACGCCACGCAGTTCCCAGGTTCCGTCCGCAACGGGGTTCCCGCGTTCGTCTCGGGCATCCCACTGCGCAACTCCGGGCTCCGGCACCGAAACCGGTACGCTGAGGCCCAGACGGCGGAAGGACAGCGCCCAGTCACCGCCGCCAGACGGAGCAAAGCGGAAGCGGACGGTGTCCCGACTGCCATCCGCGTTGGGGGACACCGGGCTCTCAAGGACCGCAAGCTCAGCCTGCGGGGCGCTGAGGTCCACGCTCACTGCCGGAGATTCGGCGAGGATCTCGCTTCCGTCCGGAAGGCTGGCGCGGAACTCGGCTGTGTAGGTAGCTTCCGGGACCCGAAGCCCGGATGCGTTCGTGCCGTTCCAGGGGATCTCCTGCGGCGGAACTCCCGTTCCGGTAAAGCTCCTGACGGCAGCACCGTCCGGACCGCGAATATCCAGGCGCCATTGGGCGAACTCAGCATTTTCCAGTCGGAGTACAAACCTCACCTGGTCCCGACGCCCGTCACCGTTGGGTGAGAACACCGCCGGTGTGACCTGTACTGCAGCCCCGGCAACCCGGGTGTCCACCTGGAAGCGGACCGTGTTGGAGAGTCCGCGGTTTCCGGCAATGTCCGTAGCGCCGATCCGATAGCGGTAGCTTCCGTCCGGGATGAAGCCCTCACCCTCATCAAGTGACCCGTCCCAGGAGAAACGGCGCTCGGGAAAGCCACTCCAGGTGAAGCTTCTGACAACTTCGTCGGCCTCGTTCCGAATCTCCCCCGTCCAGCGTGTCTGCGCTTCAGCCTCATGGAGGACCAGAAGGCTGTCCCGAATACCGTCACCGTCTGGAGAGAACAGGTTCTGCTCCAGAGAGACACGTGACTGCGGAGTCGTGAGATCAACCGTTACGGGTGCGCTTGCGCCTTCGCTCCGGTTGCCGTTGGGATACTCAACTCGGAGAAGGAATCGGAGGTCCCCTTCTGCCGGGGAGTCTCCGGGGTTCTGGGGGAACAGAAGCTCACCCGCCGGCCGGCCACTGCCCTCTCGCAATACTCGTTCTCCGGCGGCATCGGATACCAGTAGAGCCCAGCTGGTCCCCGCTCCACCGGGCGCGTCCCAGGAGACCGTCACCTGATCCGAAACTCCATCCCCGTTTGGGGAAATGGCAGGACGGTCTATCGTGAGCAAAGGCTCGGGTATTTGCGCTTCAAGCACGATGTTGCGGAGAATCGCGGAACCGGTGTTTCCTCCGTCATCGGTGGCGGTAATCCGGAAGGTGTAGACCCCGTTGGCAGCGGTGATTCCGGCATCGGTAGTTCCGTCCCAGACCAGGCTCCCCGCGCCGTTACCACCGAAGGATCCGGCACGAACGGCAGTCCCCTCTGCATTGCTGATGGACCACTCCCAGCGGCGCTCCGCACTTGCATCAAGAGAAAGAACAAGACGGTCGGCAATGCCATCCCCGTCTGGACTGAAGCGCAGAGGATCAGCGTTGACCGACACCTCGGGGCGATCACGATCCAGGCGAACCGGGGGACCGGTCTGCACCACGCGGTTTCCCGCAGCATCCTCCACTTCCAGCACCGCCCGGTAGCTGCCGTCCGGCGCCGGGCCCGCACTGCCCTCACCGAACCATCGGAACTCTTCCGGGACGCCTGTTCTGGCACGGGTCTCAGCCAATGCAGCAAAGAAGCTTGCAACATCCGTGATGGCAAGCTCGCTGACCCGGAAGCGTTCGCGCGCAAGCGGATCACCGCCTCCAACCGGTTCCACCCGAATCTCGTAGCCGACAATATCGCCGTCCGGATCCTCAGCCTGGAGACTCCAGACTGCCGCGTCCAACGTCCCGTCCCCGTTGGGCGATACCACGGGCGCGCTAGCCAGCGAGACAGAGAGATCCGGCTCTGTGCCAGAGGGGTCCCGCAGCCGGATGCCGATCCGTCCTCCGGTGGCGTAAGTTCCATTGCCCAGGAAGGGCTGAAGTGTGGCCTCCGTCCGGGCTCTTCTTCCGGCACCAGCCGGCAGTTCCAAAGAAAGGCTGACACCGGGAACCAGCGGCCGTGCGGCGCTGCCGGCCATTCGTGCGCTTACATCGGTGACGCTGTCCAGCGAGAGTACAAGCCACTGATCCAGGCGGAGATCAGCACCGAAGCCTGCAATCAGGCCACTGAACTGCGGAAAGCGGAGGCCACCGCTGACTGCTACGCTCAGGCGATCACCGTCAAGGAGCGAATAGCGAGCGCCAAGCGAGGGCGCATAAACCGCCGGGCTCGCCCCGCTTCCCGCCGGCCGCCAGGGAATTCCCAGGCCCAACACCGCGACATCCGCGCGAAGCCGGGCACTGAGCTGCAGTGTTGCACCGAGATCCGCGGTGAAGCCTGCACCAAAGCCCGCGCTGCCGGACCCGGCCAGAAGCTGGGCTGCCGCCCCGAGTCTCAGCGATGAGCCCAGTGACTTGGCCGCCAATGCGCGCAAGCCCAGACCACGGCCGAGGTCACTGAAGGCGTCCGGAGAAGCAATGACGGATACGGCGGCGGCGACATCGGCAACCTGAAGGCCGGTACTACCGGAGAGCGTTCCGGTGAAACCCTGCAGCCCCGCGGCATCGGCGAGCGCCAGCCAGGACAGCGACAGCTCGGGGACCGCGCTGCGGGCGGGTTCGGCCGGGTTTGCGGCCCAGGCTCCGCCGATATCGCCGGGCAGGACACCCTGGGTGGGACCCCACGCTCCAAGCAAACTGTAGAGGGAGTCCCCGCCGCTGGCGGGCTGGTACTGTGCGGAAACCGTTGTTGCAGGCCCAAGAAGCAAGGCAATGCCAAGCAGTGCGGACGCCGGAATACACCGGCTGAAATCAGTGAGTTTCATCTCCCAGGAGCTCCTCGGCCTCGGCAATGGTATATCGTTCGTAGAGTCGGCGGTTGAGCTGTTCCAGCAGAACGCAGAGCGGATCGGGAAGGCGGTCCTCGTCCCGCCGGAGCTGACGAACCAGCGCCAGAAGCTGCAAATCCGTGAGACGGATGTCCAGGTCTCCCATGGTCACGGGATCTCTACCGTCGCTCCCTCGGTGCATATGTCTACATCCAGGAACGTACCGCCCTGACGCTGCGCATACCAGCGTGCGTTGCGCAGATTGGCAGAGGTTTTCACGTCATCGTAGGTGGGCTCATGGTGAAACATAAGCAGGTGGGGGATCTGCCAGACCATCGCAAAGTCCACCCCGAGACTGTAGGACGAATGCCCCCAGTTGTACTTCTCGATTGCCTCGCCCAGCGTATACATCGTGTCCAGCAGCATCCCGTCTGCACCCCTGAAGAAGGCAACGTTCTCTTCCGTCTCGGCAAAGTCAGTTTGCTGCAGCTCAACGTCCGTGAGGTGGAGGAAGCGGCTCTTTCCACTGTCTATCCGGTACCCGAATGCCCGGCCCGGGTGAAAGAGTTCCCGCCACGCAATCCGGGTAGCGCCGAGGCGGACGGTTCGCTCCTCCAGCTCGTGGAAATAGATTTTGGCCCGCGCCGTGTCCTGCATGGTCACCGGGAACATTGGCGGCTGCATGTGATGCTTCAGGATCTGATCAAAGCCTTCCACAGGGCTGTAGAAGTGGATCTCCACCGTGGGATCAAACATCGGGATGAAAAAGGGCAGGCCCTGGATGTGGTCGTAGTGGAAGTGAGTGAAAAAGATGTCGTAGCGGGTGGGCTTAGGCGGATTGCGTACCGCGTGAAGTCCCAGCTCGCGTATGCCGGAGCCGGCGTCAATAACAATGACCCTGCCGTCATTCGCGCGGTACTCCACGCAGGCGGTGTTTCCACCAGCCGTTCCAAACAGCCATTCCGGCAGGCCCGCCAGAAACCGTTCCCGCGCTTCAGCGCTGACAAGGTCATCCGGGCGGATCCGCTGTACGGCCGCCGTGATCTTGCTGCGAATCTGGTCCGGACGAAGCGGTGTGGGGATGCTTCCACGCACACCCCAGAAGCGCACGGTCACGGGGTCTCTGGCTCCAGCAGTGGCTCGGCCTGCCGCATTCGCTGCAAAGCGGTGATGTGGGCTTCCGTGTGGAGCTCGCCCGCGAGCATACCGGGGCAGTCGGCGGCAAACTCCAGCCAGGCTTGCCGGCTTGCCACGGCCGCCGGCCAGAACGGATACAGGCGGCACTGCAGCGGCCGTGATTCGTACACGCTGCAGCCTCCGTCCTTCCACAACACGCAGTCCAGGTTGGAATGCTCCCGGAGGGACAGGCGATTGCCAAAGGATGTGTGCACTACCCGGCAGTAGCGGGCGGACACGGCCTGTGTTGTGATGTTGAAGTGTGACGCAAGGCGATCCAGATCGCGCTGTGAAAGAAACACGTATCCGCTCTCATGCCGACAGCAGCGTGAGCAGTGGGTACAGGTGAAGCGCAGTCCATCCTTGTACCAGGACCGTCCGGTCACTGTTCGCGCCTCCTGCCCGATCTCAGCTTGGGGAGTGAAGGATTCGAACCTTCGAAGGCTGAGCCAACAGATTTACAGTCTGCCCCCTTTGACCGCTCGGGAAACTCCCCAGAATCGAGCGGGAAGCCTAGACAGCGGGTGAACCGCTGTCAAGCATGCGGAGCTTTACCGGCGGATTCCCGGTGTGCAGACTCTCCATTGTGATTGACGCCACGTCTCCAGCCGTCCGAAGCCGGCGGTTCCCGGCCCGCGCCGAATCCGGCTTGTGCCCCATGCCTGGCCGGGGCGCGGTCCCTGCCATCCTCCTGTTGCTCTTCACCGCACCGGCGATGCTCGGGGCCCAGACCCCCTTGGATGGGGTTCCCTTTGACCAGCTGCGGGAACTGGACCCCTGGAGCCAGAGTGTGTTTGGCCGGTCCTTCACGGAGGCAGCTTCTGGCGAAACGGTCACTGAGCTCTATGTTCTGGGATTCTCGCTGGAGACTGAAGCCCCGGTGGACGATGTGCTCTACCTGGAAATCCGCGGCGGTGCCCTGAGTCGGCTTGAGTTGCGGACCACCGTTCCCAGGGCTGAGTCAGATGATCTGCTGGTGCTCCTCGGAGACCTGCCGGAGCGGGATACTGACGTTTCCTTCACTGGCCCCTACACCATCACCTTTCCCCCCGAGCAGCGGGACCTCAGTGAGTGGCTTTCTGCCAGATCCGTGGGCATTGCCTACCTGCAGGAGGGCGGCGGTGCGCGGGGAGTCATCTTTGAGTTCCCGGCACTTCGGATCCTTCTCAACGATGAAGTAACAGCAATCGATCCCCGCCTTGTCTATCTGGAGCTCTGGACCTCCGAACAGGAGGAAGGATTGGAGCTGGCCCTGGATACGGCTCGGCGATTTGTGGACGAGCGCCCCTGGGTGAACCTGCAGTTGCGACAGCTGAGCCGGGAGGAACTCCGGGTGAACTTCCGCCGCAGCCCGGAGACCGGGCAAAACCCAACGCTTCTGTGGACAGATTCCGGGCTGGTCGGCGAGTTCCTGGAAGCAGAACTCCTGCAGACCACGGAAGGGCTGGTTGAGCCGGAGGATCTGGTGGCAACGGTGATTGAAGACGGGCTGAGCTGGGGAGTGCCGGTGACGGCGGGAAATCCGCTGATGCTGGTCTACGATTCCCGCCGGGTTTCCCAGGCCCCGCGCAGCACGGATGAGCTCCTGCAACTGGCCGGTGGTGGAGCGGGTCTCGCACTCACCAGTACCGAGGCGTTCTGGTTTGCACCATGGGTAGCGGGGTATGGCGGAAGCCTCCTTGCAGAGGATGGCATCACACCAACGCTTGACAGTCCGGCCGTGATTTCTGCTCTGGAGCTGCTCCGGCGACTTGCGGCCGACGGCATCATTGCGCCGGATATGGATTACGCGGCCATGAACGCAGCGTTTCTGGACGGCTCTGCAGGAATGGCCTTCAACGGCGTGTGGGCGTTTCCCGATTACTCAGGTGCACCCCGCTTCACAGGAGGGAGCCTTGTTGCCGCACCCCTGCCACGGCTGAGTGAGACCGGACTTCCGCTTGCATCGTGGAACACCCCATCCATGCTCCTGATGCCCCTCCTGGTTTCCGGGCGGCAGTACCGCGTTGCAGCGGACTTCATTGCCTATGCCACAGACCGGGAGCAACAGCTCCGCGCGGCGCGGGAATACGGGCTGGTACCGGCCCGTCTGGGACTCCTGGACGGAGAGCGCTCGGTACCTGCCGAGCTTGTAACTCAAGCCCAGGCTGTACGATTTGCCGTGCCACAACCGTCCCGTCCGGAAGCCGATGCGGTGTTTGCCGCGATACGGGACCTTCTCCCGGCAGTCATCCGAGGGGACCTCAGCCCGCAGGCTGGCGCACAGCAGATGCAGCGCCAGGCCCTGGAGCTGATCGGCAACTAAAGCGCTGCCCCGCCCGGCAATCCCGCGCCGTCCCCTACCTGCGCAAGGGCTCGCCGGAGTTCTCGTGCCATCGCTTCCCTCTCGTCCCGGAGCTATGTTCGATTGGAGGACCGGCCATTCCGCAATAGCAGAGGAGACGAGCTGCGCCTGGTGTTCTCCGCATCTGCCTGCACTTACATCTTCTAAAATGGCCGGGAAAGTGGAGCCCCCACCCGCCTGGTTCTGGAAGGCGTGGATGGCGCCCGTACCATCTACCTTCCGGAACCGGACCAGCCGCAAACGTTCTTCCTTGATCGGAAATTCTTTGAGGTCTTCCGTGCAGCAGAACGCATTGACCCGGACGACTTCTTCCTCAACCCGGATTCCTTCCCCAGCGTCACATTTGAATTTGAGGGTGCCCCCAGCGTGAGCAGACCCTGGCTGTTCCTCATCCAGTGGCCCTTGGCCGTCTTCCCCTACCGCCACGACTTTGCCGATGCACTCGGCCCGGTACTGGATCTGCTTCCCGAAGCGCTGCCGTGGAGTACGGAAACAGAATGATTGGGTGAGGTGGGCGGGGCTGTCAGTCACGGCGATCCGTCCGTGCTCGCCGCATTGATACTGGATGCATCTGTATCCACGGATCTATCATTTGCTCCATGAGAACTGTCCGTGTTGTGTTGCTCTTGCTTGTGGCCGGTCGGGTCTGGGGTCAGGATTCTCAATTCGACTGGAAGCTCTCCTACATTGGCCACAACGTTGAGGATTTTCCGGGCCTCGTCATCGCGGAATGGCAGCAGCAGGGTGAACGGCAGCCGGTCCTGATCGAGTTAGTCTTCTACGATGGCGGTGAATCTGAGGAGTTCGAGTCGCTACCACTTCGTCCAGGCAGCTACCTGACAGCTTCTCAGGAAACCATTCTGAGGTGGTATGACGCAGTAGCGATGACGGTTACGGCTGCCTCGGGTGACCGAGAGACTTATCTCGTGTCTGAGGAACTCGGGAGCGTATTTCCACTCGATGGCCGGTTCTTCGACCTGATTGACCCGCTTCAACCGGAGCCCGCGACGTTGACTCTACTGTTTGATGGTGCGCCGCAACGACGGATCGAACCAGCTTTCGAGCGCCTGTGGTACATGCTTGCGCCCTTGCTGGATGATTACGCGGAAATACTGGAACCAGCAGCAGCGTACATCCAGGCGTTCGAATGAAAGGTCTACTGTCCGGCCTCTTGTTGGTTTTGATTCTTGGTGGAGGCTGCGACATCACGGGCGATGGGTTGGATCCAGTTGACGAGGCGGCTGGCCCGGTGGTTGTAGTACTCGCCGATGAG
>CAZPXH010000002.1:0-111639 GCA_964591085.1 uncultured Spirochaetaceae bacterium
GGGGTCAGCGGGTATACTCCATGCACTGATCCGGAGGAGGCAAGCGATGCCGACGGCACCCGCCCGCTATCAGGACAAGCTGTGCCATCTCAAGCGATATGCAGAATCTCTGCACGCGGAGATAGAGTCAGGAGCCTTCTACCGCCGAAGCTGGGTGCAGCGGCGGAAAATGATCGCTCGAGTGCGGCGCCTGTACGGTCAGCTCTTAGGCCCGATTGGCGCTCCGCTCCTCCGGGCGACCATCGCTACAGCGGGGGCTCTTGCGCTGGCCGCCTGCAATCCCCTCACCGACCCGCCCGACGGAGGTGGGACCCAGAACCCGCCCCCGGACCCCAGCCAGACGTTGGGGGATCCCAACTTCAGCGCGGTTCAGCTCAACCCCTTTGGTCTTGACCCGGCGGACTGGTCCCAAAGCGCCAACGGCTCCTTTCAGATGGCCGGAACCACGCTGGCCGCAGCGGACATTGACGGAGACGGTGACCTGGACCTCGTTGCTGCGGGCGTGAGTACATCTCCAGCCGGCCTGTTGTTCTTCCGCAACTCCGGCACGCCCGGATCTCCGGCTTTTGACGCGCCGCAAGCCGAGCCGTTCGGGCTGTCACTTACGGGCGGCGTTGATACCACCTACTACGATCCCTTGTCCTACTTCACTACCGGGTTTGTACGGGACTACACCGTCCGGGGACTCGCGTTTGCTGATCTGGATTCGGACGGGGATCTGGATCTGGTGGGTACCGGGACCTATGACTACTACGACTACGACTCCTACCTATTCGGTGGACCGTTTCCGCGGGTATTTGCCGCGGAGAACACCGGCAGCGCCACGGCACCCGAGTTCCAGGGGCTCTATCAGATCTCCGGCCTTGGCAGCAATGACTACTACACCTTCGGGCAGATCGCTGTTCTGGATCTGGATGGTGATCTAGCGCCGGACCTGCTGTACTCAACGAGTGAAGACACTCTTCAGAGCTTCAATGAGACCGACCTTGAGTTTGCCATGAGCTACGGCACTGCTGTTACCAGCCTCTCCGGTGTTCAACAGCTGAGCTTCGTGTCCCTGGACGGAAAGGCGTTCAGCACGGGAGACCTGGATGGGGACGGAGATCCGGACCTGCTGGCGCGTGGCTATGGTGACTCCCAGGCGGACAACGAGTTCCGCTTCTCGGAAAACACCGGCAGCGCCGGCTCCCCTGTCTGGGCGGCGGCGGTGACGGATCCCTTTGGGCTCAGCATCGGGGCTGATGACACCGTCTTCCGTCCGCTTGTGGCGGACCTGGACGCTGACGGTGACCAGGATGTCATCGCGCTGCTCTGGCGGGAGAGCAGCCCGGGAAACTTTGATCTCTATGCTGCCTTCTGGGAGAACACTGACATACAGTAGCCGTTCCCCATCCGGGCTGCCTCGGCTACTGTCGGTTCCATGCACACAAGCACTCGGGGCCGAAGCGCTCCCCGGCCTGAAATAGATGGAGCTGCTCGGAAAGCATCTGCGCTCACCGCGCGGCGCGCGATAATGCCTCTGGCGCTGGCCTTCCTTGCCCTGCTCACCGCTTGCGGCCCAGCAGATGACGGAGTGGTCCGCGTGGCAACCGATGCCACCTGGCCCCCCATGGAGTACGTGGGTCAGGACGGGGAGATAATTGGCTTCACCATTGACCTGATGGAAGAGATAGCCGAGCGGGCTGAGCTCCAGTTCCAGTACCGGAACGTTGCCTGGGACGGAATCTTCGCAGGCCTGGGCGCACGCGATTACGACGTCATCGCGAGCTCGGTCACCATCCTCCCGGAACGAGCGGAGGTCATGCGCTTCACCCGGCCCTACTTCCGCGCGGCACAGTATCTGCTGGTGGAGCGGCCGCGCGCGGAGTCCGGCGAGATCCGCGGGATCTCGGACCTGCGGGGTGAGACCGTAGGGGCAGAGATTGCCACCACTGGAGCGCGCTGGGTGGAGTCCGCCGAGGGCGTTGAGCTCCGCAGCTACGATGAACTCGGGCTCGCGCTGGAGGACCTGGCCCTCGGGCGCATCGGCGGCGCGGTTGCGGATCAGGCAATTGTTGAGGGCTTTGTGGCCGGCCATCCGCGCTACGGAGACCGGCTTGTGCCACTTGGCGAGCCCTACGCTGTGGAGGACTACGGGATAGCTGTACGGATGGACCTGCCGGAGCTCCACCAGGCAATAGATCAGGCGCTCGCCGAGATTCTGGCTGACGGCACCATTGAGGAGATTCGTGAGCGCTGGTTCTGAGCTCCGCTATCGGCGTGCCCGAAAGCGCGCGGCGCTTGCCCTGGGGGCGGGTGCAGGGCTGCTCCTGCTGCTGCTCCCCCTCATCAGGCCAGAGCTCTACCAACCAATGTACCGGCTCCTTGCGGATGGGCTCTGGACCACTGTCTGGCTCAGCGCCGCCGCCTTTGCTACCGGTCTGGTACTGGGTGGGCTGGTTGCGGCAGCTGCGCGGTCCGATCGGCGGATTCTCCGGGGAGCGGCAGCGGTCTACACCGAGTTCTTCCGCGGGGTGCCGCTGCTGGTCCTGCTGTTCTTCACCTATTTTGCCTTGGGCCGCTTCCTCAACATTCCCCGCGGGCTTGCGGCGGTGATTGCGCTTGGCGCAGGCTACGCCGCCTACCTGTCGGAGGTCATCCGCGCTGCGGTAGATGAGGCGCGCAGGCGGCACGCCGACTACGTAATGGTGTTCGGGTTCACCCCCTTGCAGGGATTCCGACACGTCATCCTGCCGAGCTCCCTGCGGATGATGCTGCCCCCCCTGGCAAACCAGGCGGTTGCCATGGTGAAGGACTCCTCCCTTGTCTCGGTTGTTGCCGTGGGAGACCTGTTGCGACGCGGCCGTGAGTTTGCCGCACCCACCTTTACCGCGTTTGAGACCTACGGAGTGGTGGCTTTGGTGTACCTGTTGCTTTCACTTGGGGTGAGCGCTCTTGCTCGTTCTCTGGAGCAACGATATGCCGGATAGGACGGGTGGGGCTGCGCGCAGATAGTGCACGCGCTATTCTGAAAGCTCACCTGAACACTGGCCCCACGGCGGTGTGATGGTGATATTGGGGATTGGAGGTAACGAATGTCGAACCAGCGACGTCCGCCGGACTCAAACGGAGACGGTGGAAATCAGCTGTT
This sequence comes from uncultured Spirochaetaceae bacterium, assembly GCA_964591085.1. Lineage (GTDB taxonomy): Bacteria > Spirochaetota > Spirochaetia > DSM-27196 > CAZPXH01 > CAZPXH01. The sequence goes on from CAZPXH010000002.1 coordinate 3,131, forward strand.
CAACCCGAACAACAGTCTATGGATCCTCCTCCTGGTCATCCTGGGCTTTGTGATTCTCACAACCATTGTCAACGTCATAAACGATACGCAGGCCTCGGCGCGGATGATCGGGATCAGCGATTTTCGCCGCGGAATTGAAGACGGCACAATTCGGGACGTGGAGTTCAACCAGGGTTCCAACTCCTTGAGCGTCACGGGCACCATGACGGGCTCCGGACAGGCCCAGGCAGAGGTGGAAGCGGTCACGCTTCCCAACGACCAGGACCTCATTCAGCTGCTCAACGAGCAGGGGATTGACTACAGTGTGAATCCGCCGCCGGAGCCCGGCATCTTTGGATGGATCCTCCAGGTCTTTGGCCCGATTCTCATCCTTCTCTTCTTCTGGCGAATGATGTTCGCCAGGAACAGTGGCGGCATGGGGGGTGGCCTGCTTGGCGTTAATCGCAACGCAGGAAAGACCTTTCAGCCAGACGAGTCCAGCACCCGATTCGGGGATGTTGCGGGCGCAGACGAGGCCAAAGAAGAACTGGTTGAGGTTGTTGATTTCCTGAAAAACCCTGAGCGCTACACCGCAATCGGTGGACGCATCCCCAAGGGAGTGCTCCTCATCGGACCGCCGGGAACGGGAAAGACCCTGCTCGCCCGCGCTGTAGCCGGTGAGGCCGAAGTACCCTTCTTCCACCTCAGCGGCGCAGACTTTGTAGAGCTGTTTGTGGGTGTTGGTGCATCCCGAGTCCGCGATCTGTTCAAGCGCGCCCACGAGAAGTCCCCGGCAATCATCTTCATTGACGAGCTTGATGCCATCGGAAAGAGCCGCGCCTCGGCCCTCTCCACCAACGATGAGCGGGAGCAGACCCTCAACGCACTGCTCGTGGAGATGGACGGCTTTGATGCCAAGTCCGGGGTCATTGTAATCGCTGCCACCAACCGGCCGGAGATTCTGGATCCTGCGCTTCTGCGTCCGGGACGCTTTGACCGTCAGGTCCTGGTTGACAAGCCGGACCATATTGGGCGGAAGGCAATCCTGGAGATTCACAGCCGCAAGGTGAAACTGCATCCGGACACGGAGTTGGACCGCGTGGCTCGCGCGACAGCGGGGCTCGCCGGCGCAGACCTTGCCAACATTGTGAATGAGGCTGCGCTGCACGCGGTTCGCCGCAGCCGGGAGCAAGTGACCCAGGACGACTTCTCAGAGGCAATTGAGAAGGTGATGGCGGGGCTCTCCAAGAAGAACCGCGTGCTCAATGAGACCGAGCGCAAGCGCGTTGCCTACCACGAGGTGGGACATGCGCTGGTGGCCGCACGAACGGAAGGTGCCGATCCAGTTGAGAAGATCAGCATTGTTCCCCGGGGAATGGCGGCGCTCGGCTATACCCTGCAGCTCCCGGAAGAAGATCGCTTCCTCTACACCCAGGACGAGCTCATTGGCCGGATTGATGTGCTGCTCGGCGGGAGAGCGTCTGAAGAGGTGATCTTTGGCACAATCACAACCGGTGCGGCAAACGACCTGACCCGCGCTACGGAGATTGCCAGGCGGATGATCACCGAGTTCGGGATGAGCGACCGCTTCCGCAACGTCTACCTTGCTGGTCAGCAGGCGCAGAGCTTCCTGGGAGAAGCAATGAGACAGCGGGACTACGCGGAGACCACGCAGGAATACATCGATGAGGAGATCGCCCGGCTGATGGAAGAACGATATCACCACGTGAAGCAGCTGCTCCTCCGGGAGCGGGATTCACTGGAGAAAGTCTCCACCCGCCTGCTTGCGGACGAGGTGATTGACCGAACCACGTTCGGGGAACTGCTGTCCGAAAGTGAACAGGCAAGCTAAGGGACCGTCGCGCTGCGACGTCCTCATCGTGGGAGCCGGTCCAATCGGCTTGCAGATGGGAACCGTCCTTCGGCAATCCGGGCTCTCGGTGCGCCACGTGGAGCGCGGTGCCATCGGTGCAACCCTGTGCTGGTGGCCGCGCAACACGGTCTTCTTTAGCTCCCCAGAGTGGATAGCCATTTCCGGAATCCCGATACAGACCCCGGCGCAGGAGCAGGTGAACGTTGAGCACTACCTTGCCTACCTGCGACAGGTGGTTGAGATCACCGGGATCCAGGTTGAGACCTGGACCGAGGTGACAGACATCACCCCAACGCAGACGGGCACGCATCGGGTGCGTGTGCGCGGGGTGCACAGTGGCGGGCAGGAGACGCTTGAGGCGAGTTCTGTGATCCTCGCCACCGGGGACCTCCACCGGCCAAACCGGCTTGGCATCCGCGGTGAGGATCTCCCGCACGTCAGCCACTACTTCACGGATCCGCACCGATACTTCCAGACAGATCTGCTGATTGCTGGTGGCAGGAATTCCGCAATTGAGGCGGCCATCCGCTGCTGGCGCGCAGGTGCCAGGGTAACTGTTGCGTACCGAGGGGCGAGCATCCCGGAAAATCGGGTGATCTCCCGGCTTTTTCTGGAATTCCGGCTGCTCGTGGAAAACGGCCAGGTTCACTTTCTGCCGAACACCGAGGTCACCCAGATCCGCCCAGGAACGGTGCTCCTGAGCAGCCCGGACGGAGATTCAAGCATTCTCGCAGACTTTGTGCTGCTTGCTACGGGCTTCAGGCCGGATCCGGCACTGATGCAGGGTGCCGGTCTGTCACTTGACCCGCAAACCTTGCGCCCGCATCTAGATCCGCAGACCATGGAATCAAGTGTCCCGGGGATCTACGTTGCTGGAACCGCCACTGCCGGCCATCAACGGGCATTCACCACCTTTATCACCACGGCCCACGAGCATTGCCTGAAGATTGCGATGGCCCTCACGGGGGATCAGGGATTCAGCGCTCCGGTGGGCAACCTGCCTCAGCGCAACTATCGGCTAGAGAGCAGGGACATAGAGTAGGGTCTGCCCGGCTACAAACCGGTCTCGGTCTCCCTTGGGACTTCCGCGACCCGGGTGATAAACCCGCTGAAGCCAAGCGTGCGCAGCGTGTCCTCCGCGCTCTCCAGGTCTGCGGCCGGAACCGGCTCGGCAAACACCCGGGTCACACCGCTTTCTGCCCGCCGCGTGAGCGCCGGAAGTCCGGCAGACTCCAGTCGCCCAAGCATCTCAGCGGCGTTCGCCGGGTTTCCAAAGCTCGCTACCTGTATGGAGTAGAACTCGGGCTCCGGTGGCCAGGTCACAATGCTGAGCTCCACCGGAACAACGCCAGCGGATACCGCCCCAATCCGGCCAGCCGCGGCCCGAGAGAGATCAATCACGCGGCCGTCCACAAAAGGACCGCGATCGTTGATGCGGACCTCCACGGATTCGCCTGTCTCGGTGTTGGTCACTTGGACAATGGTGTCAAAGGGAAGGGTGCGGTGGGCCGCCGTCAGGAGGTTTGTGTCAAAGCGCTCCCCGTTGGCCGTGAGCCTGCCCTGGAACTTCCCGGCGTACCAGGAAGCTCCTCCCACTATCTCGTGGGATTCGCCGTCCGGCCCCTGAACCAGTTCGGTACCAACGTGCACCCCACCGGTAGCAGCCTGGGGCTCCACCCTATCGGTTTCAGCGCTTGCCACGCCAAGGCAGAGAAGGAACGTGAGTGCCGGGATGACCAGCCGGCGAGTTTGGCCACTGCGCACGGTTTCTGCATCGGCCACCCGGCCACCATGCTCAAGCGCCACTACAGACGCGCGGCTGCTCTGATCAGCGGCTCTGGTAGGCGCTGATCATCCAGCGCAGCTTTTCAAAGTCCTTGAGAAAGCCGATTGCCATGTCCGTCGTGCCCTCATCGTTGTGCTCGCCTGAGGTGACAATGACAGACCGGAGTTCCGTGATCAGGTGATCAATCGCTTCAAGCACCCCGGCTGCAACCTCATCACCGTTATAGACCCGGCTCTCGGTTTCCTCGAGGTGGGCGTTGGCAACGTAGTCGGCAAGCTTGGTTGCCGGGCGTCCACCGACCGTCAGGATTCGCTCTGCGATGTCGTCAATGGTCTCGGCGGTATCCTCGTACATGGTCTGCAGCTGCGCGTGGAGCGTGAAGAAGGAGTGACCTTCCAGGTTCCAGTGGTAGTTGTGCAGACGGGCATAGTAGAGGTGCAGCTCCGCCAGAATATGCTGAAGGGACTCTGCTACGGCGCCGCTCGCCTCAGCGCCAAGATCGTTTTTCAATGCCATGCGCAGAAGATAGTCGTTCTATATCGTCCAGGCAATGCGCAGAGGGCGGGTGTGCGCGCGACACATCACGCGCGCTTCCTGATACAGTGATTGCAGGAGGAGCGCCCGTGTCGAGCACGTCCATAGACGTATTCAGTGAACTGGTCCGCGCCAGTTCCCGCCTGTCGGACGAACACGAGTTTCGGCCCCTTGCCTCGGTGCTCGTTGAACAGGCCCTGGACATTACCCGCAGCGACATCGCGGGACTTTACGGCTACACCGAGGACCGAACCGGCCTGCGCCTGGTCTATCGCCGTGGACGCGGTGAGCTTCCCCAAAGCCTGAACCGCTCATCCGAAGTGGTGGAATTCCTGGAAGACTGCCGGGAAACGCTGGTCATCACCCGCCCGGGTCTCCCGTTCTTTGGGGGTGCGCTGATTGCGGATGGAATGCAAAGCGCGGTAGTGGTTCCCCTGTTCACGCCCAAGGACCGGATCGGCATCATCATCCTCAACAGCCGCCGTGTGGATTTCTACGGGCGCCATCGCTTCCAGTTCCTGGACAGCTTCTGCCGGCTTGCCGCCGGGATGCTGCACAACAGTCAGCTCTTCCAGGAGATCAAGGAGCAGCTCCGGATCATTGAGGAGCAGGAGCGTTATCAGACCAACATTTTTGAGTCCATGACCAACCTGCTGGTCACCACGGATCCGGACGGAAGCATCCGAAGGATCAACTCTGCCGCGTCCGTCCGGCTGGGAATTGGCAAAGACGATATGGGTAGGCCCTTTTCCGAGGTTGTCGGCCCCGGCCTCTCAGAGAATGTCCGCTCTATCATCGCCCAGAGTGAGAAGGAGCAGCGATTGGTGATGGGAGTGGAAGGAATCTACGCGGGGGAGAAGGACATTGACTTCAGCCTCAACGTGAGTCCCCTGATTGGACCACGCAAACGCTACGAAGGTCTGACCCTCCTGTTCACCGACCAGTCCCGCGAGCGCGAGCTCAAGGAACAGATGAACATGGTAGTGGAAGAACGGCGGCAGATGAAAGACATGCTCGCACGCCGCCTGTCCTCCGAGGTGGTGGAACAGATGATGTCCAACCCGGATGCGGTTCGCCTTGGTGGCGGAAAGAAGGATGCCACCGTTCTCTTTGGTGACATCCGCGGCTACACCTCCTTCAGTGAAGGGAAATCACCTGAGTTAATCATTGAAATCCTCAACGCCTACTTCAACGTAGCGGTTGAGATCGTGATCAAGAACCGCGGCTTCATAGACAAGTTCATTGGGGACGCCATCATGGCCGAGTGGGGAGTCCCGATGATGAGCAAGGAGCAGGATGCCATTAACGCCGTCACCGCGGCCTGGGAGATTCAACAGGCGGTGGCGGATGAGAAGCGCGTCTTCTTCCGCGGAGAAGCGGAGCACCTGCGAATTGGCATTGGAATGAACTCCGGGACCCTGGTGGCCGGAAACCTTGGGGGTGAGCGCCGGATGGACTACAGCGTCATAGGCGACACCGTCAACGTCGCAGCCCGGCTGGAAGGCGTTGCCAAGGGCGGAGAAGTAGTGATCACCAACGTGACCCGGGACCTCCTTGGAGACAGTTTTAAACTGGAAGAGCTGGAACCCGTAAAGGTCAAGGGCAAGGAAAAACCGCTGCACATCTTCAAGGTGCTGCATCCCCGTTAAGGAGCAATCGCAAATGCCGGAGTTCATCACGGACATCATCAACCTGCTGCCGCTCTGGGCCTGGGGCGCAATTGCCGCAGGCCTCGTTCTGCTTGTTGTGGCCATAGTGGCGCTCGCCCGCCGCGGAGCATTCCGGCGCCGCCTGCGGGCCGCTGTAGACAGCTCGGAGGGCCGGGTTGGATTCCGCGCGCGTTACGGTGACAGAGCCATCCTCCGCCGCAGCCGGCTGATTGAGTCGGAGGAGCAGAAGCAGCCGGGAGCCGTTTCCGCAAGTGGCGTTGCCGCTCTGTGGCTGCAGCGCCTGGTTGAGCGTCCGCGAGTCCGCGATCTGGACCGCCTGCTGCGCCTGGCCCCGGACGAGGGGCTGTTCACCTGTTTCCGCATGAGTCTGGGCAACCCCGCACTCAGCGCACGCTTCGTGCAGTGGATGGAAAACGAGAACGACGTTCTCATCATCCACCGGATTGCCGCAGCCGGCCGCGGAGAGCGCTTTGATACTGCCGCCGCGCTGGAAATGCTGCGAGGCAGCATAGACAGCCTGCGGGAGACCTGCGGTGCGCCGGAATGGCCGCAGCGCTACATGGCCAGCTCCATCGTGCTTGAGGACGGGAGCGAGCGGTCACAACGGGTCTTGTGGGACGCACTCTCGGACCCCTATCCCCTGATTCGCAGCACCGTTGCCCAGAGATTCAACCCGGACGATCGGGAGCGCCTGGTAGCGGAGCTGAAGCGCCTGTACCTGAACGACCCGGTACCAGAGGTCCGAGCAACGGCCAAGAAGCGCCTCATTTCCGAGTTCCCGGAGCAGGCGTTGGTGGATCCTGACGAGCTGGACGTGGTGCAGACAGGCCACGTCATAGGGCTTCTGGACAAGGAGCGGGACGAGGATCGCAACCTTGCCCTGGAGGTCCTTGCCGGAGAGAACCTGGAGCTTCGGCTCCCGGCGGCGCTCTTTCTGGACTCTGCCGGCATTCTCAAGGAGCTGCTGCTGTCCGCGGACTTTGCTGATGACGAGGCTCTCACCCGCAGCCGGACGCTGCTGCACAACGCGGCGGAAGTCTCGGTAAGCGGATACCTCTCCGCAACTCGCGGCCAGATCAAGGCGGCGGTCCTTTCCGTTGCCTTGTCCATCCTGGAGACCACGGGAGACAGGGCCCTCATTGATGGAGCAGCGCGGTCTGTCTTTGGAATGACCGGAGACTTCCCGGAGTACACGGCCCTCTATGAGCAGGCGGTCCGCTGCCTCTCGGCGCGGCCGACGGAGGCAGGCATTGCCCTCCTGCGCGACGAGCTCGCAGCCCGCGCCACCGACGACAAGCGCGCGGCCGTCATTCTGCATCACCTTCCCGCCATTGCGGTTCCGGCTCTACTGGACACCTTCCTGCGCCTGCTGCGTAATGAGGACTTTGGTGCGTTTGACGACCTGATCCACTGCCTGTCCCGGCTGCAGGTCCACGAGATGGCGCCGGACTTCATCCGGATTGTACGTGCCGGGCGGGAAGGCTATCCGCACCTGGTGCGAATCCGAGCTCTGAAGGCCCTCGGCGCCTTTGGCTTTGACTATGCCCTGCAGTTCCTCCTTGAGAATCTCAGCGTTCTCCCACCGGAGGACGCCCGCAACTTTGCCGAGCTGCTCGCCCAGAACACCGGCAAGCTGTTTGACGAACGCGTCACTGACCTCCTTGCCGGCTATGACGGCAACATCAGGGCCGCGGTCATTGCGGCTCTCCCGGCAACCGCGCGCAAGGGCTTCCTGAAGCAGATCCGCGCAGGCCTCAATGACGCGGACCCCGAGGTTCGGATTGCGAGCGTATGGAGCCTGGTTGGCTTCAATGACACCAAGTCGCTCACAGAGGCAATGTCCCGCCTGCGGGACCCCGTGCAGCGGGTCCGCGAAGAGACCGCCCGGGCGGTTGCCGCGCATGGAGCAGCAACCCTGGTTGAGCAGCTTTCCGAGGTAATTGCGGACGAGCAGGAGGTCCTTGAAGTCAAGGAGGCTGCGCTCATCGGACTGGGAGAAAGCACGCTGAAGGCATCTGCAGATGTGCTTGTGAGCGCGTACGAGTCGCACGAGGACATCCGCCCGCAGATCGTCTCCGCCATGGCGCTCAAGATCCAGCCCAACAGCCTGCGCTTCCTGGTGGAACATCTGAAAGATGCCGGACCCGAGCTGCGGGATGGCATCACGGAGGCCTTCAAGCAGATGGGTGAGGCCGGCGAGCGGAGCATGGTTTCCCTGCTGGACGAAGAGATTGAAAGCCTGCGGGCCAACGTGACTGCATCCCTGGAGGCAACCGGCTTTGTGGAGCGCATGGTCCGGCAACTCGGTCACCGGGACGCCGCGCAGCGCCGGGAAGCGGCGGCCTTCCTCGCCCGTATCGCTACCAAGTCTGCGTTCCGGGGCATTGTTCTTGCGGCACGAGACCCGGACCAGGATGTACGCGTGCAGGTTACCCGCGCGCTTGAGGAGCTGGATCGTGACGGCGGGCAGGACCTGCTGGAAGCACTCAAGAATGATCCGGACCGCCGGGTGCGGAAGTACACCCTGTGGGCACTGGAGCGGATTCGCAGCCGCTCGCTGTAGGGTCCGGGTGCTTGAGGGAGCCGGAGCCGGTTCCGTATACTCCGCCGCCTGATGGCGAGGACCACGCACTGGGCTGACGATACAGCTGAGCGAATTCTTCGCTCCCGGCCGGACCGGGAGCCATACACCTGCGCCTCCGGGATCACCCCGAGCGGCACGGTACACATCGGCAACTTCCGGGAGATCATCTCGGTTGAACTGGTGGTGCGTGCACTTCGGGACCGCGGCGCGCCGGTTCGCTTCATTTATTCCTGGGACGACTACGATGCCTTCCGCAAGGTTCCCGCAAACATGCCGCGCCGGGAGGAACTCAACTCCTGGCTCCGCCATCCTATCGTGGATGTTCCGGATCCCTGGAACACACACGAAAGCTACGCCAGGCATCATCAGGCGGAGCTGGAAGCGGTCCTTCCAGATCTGGGAATCCGTCCGGAGTACCTCTACCAGAGCGATCGCTACCGGGCCTCGGAGTACGCGGATGGCATCCGCACCGCGCTGCAGCACCGGGACCGGATTCGCCAGATCCTCAACGAACACCGGACGGAACCCCTGCCGGATGACTGGTGGCCGATCCTGGTGTTCAGCTCCTTCAGCGGGACGGATCGCACGGAGATCATAGGCTGGGACGGCGAGTGGGGGCTGAGCTATCGCTGTCTGGATACCGGAAAGCAGGATGCCCTTGATCTCCGCAACACCGGGCTGGTGAAGCTTCCCTGGCGTGTGGACTGGCCCATGCGCTGGGCGCGCGAGCGGGTGGACTTTGAGCCTGCAGGAAAAGAGCACCACAGCGCCGGAGGGTCCTTTGACACCGCAAAGGCGATTTCCGGGACCATCTATGGCTGGGAAGCGCCGGTCACCTTCAAATACGATTTCGTCTCCATCAAGGGAATGGGTGGAAAGATTTCCTCCTCGCTTGGCAACGTCTTGAGCGTTCCGGATGTGCTTGCCGTCTATCAGCCGGAGGTTCTGCGATACCTGTTCGCCGGCACCAGACCGAATGCCGAGTTTGCCATCAGTTTTGATCTGGACGTAATCAAGATTTACGAGGATTACGACCGGAGCGAACGCGCGTTCTTTGGTGCCCAGGAGCTTGGGACCGATCGGCGGATCAGAGAAGCTCGGGTCTACGAGCTCAGCCAGGTTGACGGTGTCCCTGCGTCGCTTCCGCTCCAGATCCCGTTCCGGCATCTCACCACCTATCTTCTGGTAGCCGAGGGAGATGTGGACGCCGCTCTGGTCGCAATGCCAGGCTACCGCGAGGCAGCCGCCGATCCGGACTTTGCGCGAAGAGCGCGTCTGCGGGCAGCCTGCGCGTGGAACTGGCTTCAGAACCATGCGCCGGATGAGTTTCGCTGGCAACTTGCGGACACCGACAGCCTCCCGGTGAACATGCCGGAAGCCTTCCGCCAGCTGATCCCGGCGCTCCTGGATCGGGGTCTCCCGCTGATTGAGCAGGGCAAGGACGCGGAGTTGCATCAGCTTTTCTATGAGCTTGCGCGCGGCGCGGAACAGGATCCCAGGGATTTCTTCCACTGGCTCTACCAGGCGCTCATTCACCGTGACCGGGGTCCGCGCCTTGCGGCCTTCCTTGTCACGCTGGGTGCGGACCGCGCCCGGGAGATTCTGGGTGTCTACGCCGATTAGCGCCGCGGGTTATCTTTCCGTCTCACTTCCGCCGGTAATCTTGCGGACCAGCGCGGCGTTCTTCCTCCAGCTCGCGTGGACCCGGACCCGGATATCCAGGTGCACCGGGCGCTCAAAGATTCGCTTGAGGTCCGCCTCCGCGCGAATGCGAATGTCCCGGATCACCGAACCGGCCTTCCCGATGAGGATGGCTTTCTGGGAGTCCCGCTCCACAATGAGAAAGGCCCGGGCGTCCACCCGATCCTCGGTTCCGCTGAGTTCGGCAATCTCGACGTGGATTGCGTGGGGCAGTTCCTCCCTCGCCACAGAGACAGCCTTCTCCCGGATGACCTCGGCAACCCGGAACTGCTGGTCCTGGTCGGTGTAGTAGCCTTCCGGGTACCAGGCCGGGCCCTCCGGCAGTCGCCCCACCAGGAGTTCTACAAGCTCCGGCAGACCGCTTCCCGCAACTGCGCTGACCGGGCAGATTGCCGGATGCGAGAAGCGCTCACCAAGCCAGCGCTCCCATGAGCCGAGGGCGCTCCCATCCGCGCGGTCTGTTTTGTTTAACGCAATCACCGGTCCCTCCGGTGGCGCTTCCATCTGAGCAAGCCGCTGAGCAACCCGCTCTTCTTCCTCTCCCGGCCGCCGAGTCAAGTCCGTCACGTAGAGCACCGCGTCCGACTCGCCCAGGCTCCGCTCTACTGCCGCCTGTAGTGCCAGGTTGAATGCACGCTCCGAGCGGTGCAGCCCGGGGGTGTCCACCAGGACGATTTGCGCGGACTCCGTGCTCAGGATTCCGCGCACCGGCCTCCGCGTGGTCTGCGGGCTTACGGCGGTTATGGACACCTGACCGCCGCACAGGGCGTTAATGAGACTGCTTTTCCCTACGCTCGGCCTGCCGACAACCGCTACGATTCCGCTGCGATGGTTCACGTTGCTTCCACTGGAAGTATATTGTGGTGAATATGCCATGGCATCTTGAAGACGACGACAAGGAACAGGACGAGAGCACACCCCGCGAGGGGGGCGAAATGCTGATGTCCCGGATGATGAAAACCCGGAACATTCTGCTCTCCGGCGAGATCAACAAGCCGCTTGCTGAGCGGGTTGTCCGCCAACTGCTTCTCCTTTCTGACGACAGCGAAGATCCAATCCGGGTCTTCATCGACTCTCCTGGAGGCGATGCCGATGCCGGCTACGCTATCCTGGACATGATGCGATTTGTCTCAGCCCCGGTGTACACCATCGGCATGGGACTGGTCGCCAGTGCGGGAGCACTCATCCTCCTGGCATCGCCCAAGGAGCACCGCCTGGGTCTACCCAACTCTCACTACCTCATCCACCAGCCGCTTTCCGGAATGCGCGGAAACGCGAGTGAGATTGAGATTCACGCGCGGGAAATTGAGCGTATGCGGGCCAGGATTAACCAGCTCATTGCCAATGAGACCGGCAAGCCCCTGAAGCAGGTGGAAACGGATACCGACCGAGACTATTGGCTCAACGCGGAGGAGGCCAAGGACTACGGCCTGATCTCCCGCGTGATCAGCAGCCGCAAAGACATCGAGGAAACGAAGTAACGCCGCCAATCACCGGCCCGGCATTGGTCGCCGACGCGGCGTAGGTGCCGCGTTAACTTCCCGGCTTCGGCGGACGCTGAAGCGATTCAGGCGTATCCGGGGTAGTGGCGGATGTGACCAAGCGGTTCCTGTCCATCTCGGCACTCCGGGCTCTTGTTGTGGTAGCCGGGGCGCTCTTGTGCGGCTGCTCCGTTGGTGCCCCGGTTCTCCGGGTGAGCACCTGGAACGTTGAGAATCTGTTTGACGGTGTCTCCGACGGCGGGGAGTACCCGGAGTTTGATCCCGCTCGGTCTGACTGGTCTGCACGTGACTACCAGCGCCGGCTGGATACCTTGGGGCCGGCTCTGGAGTTGCTTGCCCGGGAAACTGACCTGCTTGTGGTTACGGAGCTTGAGAATCCCCGGGTCGCCTCCGACCTCATGGTGGCGGCGCTCCCGGCGACCCGCTTGAGGTTTACGGCGGCAGTGGACGATCCGGACGCCGCCACCTGCACCGCGCTCTACAGCCGCTGGCCGATTGTGGCAGCCCGCAGGCACCGCAGCGGCAGCGCTCCGCGGCTCATTCTGGAGCTGCGCGTGGAGAGCCCGTACGGACCTCTCGCCCTTTTTCTTGTGCATGCCAAGAGCAGGCGCGCCGCCACCACGGCTGAAGCTGGTGGGTCCGAGATTCGGGCACAAGAGTTCCGGACGCTTGCGCTTGCAATGGACCGGGCATCCGGGCAGGGCCTGATCCCGATTGCCGCCGGGGACTTCAATGCCCCGTTCGCGGAGATTGTGGCGGTGCAGCCCGGTCTGCGCGGGATGTCAGCGGAACCCGGCACGTATCGTTTCCGCGGTGAATGGATGCAGCTGGATCATGTGCTGCTATGGGGCCCCGCCGGAGAGATCTCTGCAGAAGCGGTGAGGGCACTTCCCTTTGCTGACGACGCCGGAAATCCGTCGGGCGCTGGCCACGGGTACGCCGGGCTCTCTGATCACCTGCCCCTCCGTGCGGTGATCAGCTTCCCGGGAGAAGCCCTGCCGCACTGAGCGCGCTTCGTGCAAGTCCGCTCCAGTCCCGGTTCGCCTGGGGACTGGCGGGACTGGGGTGGGGCAGAAGAACAATGTGCGGCGCTTCCACTCGCGCCAGTGCTGACTCTGCCACCCGCCCGATAGCCACGCAGTACCGGGGCTGCAAGATATGCAGCGTTTGCCGGAGGCTTTCATCACAACGGGCATAGACCGCACGCCGGTCTGCTGCCGCCAGTCCCGGAAGGGGAATGTTGGCCCCCCGCTCGTTGAGAAATGCCAGCGGGCAGTAGTTCACCAGTGCGTGGGCCTGCGCGAACCTGTCCACGCTCCCCCAGGTCTCTGCCACAAAGGTCCACAGCCTCCGCCCTGAGACCTCTTCCCGGGTCTCTGCAAAGCCACGTATCGGTCTCCGGGGATGTTCCCGGGCTGGACGGTTGACGGCCCCGGTGATACCCAGGTGTTCCTGCACAGTTTCGCGCGCGCCAAAGGGCACACCCGTCTGCACCATGCCGAAGGGCCCCGGATTCATTCCCATCCACAGGAATCCCGACCGCGCGCGGACATAGCGGCGGTGATAGGCAAGCGCGGGGTCTTTTGCATAATCCAGCGGGTTGTAGACCAGGTGCACCGGGGCTTGCCACGCGCGATCCTGCAGGTCTGAGGCTGCATTGCTGACCGAGGCGAAGACCACCTGCCCGATGTACTCCGGATCGGTCTCCGGGTAGCTCACGCCTTGCGCTTGCGCGGAAGGCTCGGCTGAATCTCGGAGCGCCAGGGCGGATCGGCTCCAGTGCGGGTGCAGGTGTTGGAGGCAGCGCCAATCGCAAATGCCAGGATCTGCTCCAGGTCCGCCGCAGAAACCTCCAGGACCCGGCCGCCGTCCGCCATTCCCGTATCCAGGAGGCCGGCAAGGAGCGCGGCGTGGAAGGTGTCCCCGGCGCCGACGGTGTCGGCAACGGTGATGTTGGGCGACGGAGCCCAAACTTCAATTCCTGGCGCAAAGAGGCGGCCGCCCTTTGCACCCTCAGTGACCGCCACAATCTGCACGCCCACCTCAAAGCAGCGACGGACAAACACCTCTCGGGAGTCTTCGCCTTGCAGCCACTCAAGGTCCTCGTCGCTGAGCTTCAGGACCGCCGAATGCGCGGCGAGGCGCCAGAATCGCTCGCGGTACACCCCGGGGCTGCGGATCAGGCGCGGGCGGACATTGGGGTCAAAGCTGCGCAGAACGCGGCTGGTACGCTGAGTCACAAGCGCTTCAATTGCCGTACCTTCAGGCTCTGCGAGAAGCGCGATTGATCCAAAGGCAAGCGCGCGGGTATCCGCCGGAAGCTCCTGCGGCAGATCAGCGATGCTCAGACCGGTATCCGCGGTCTGTGTCACGTAGAACTGATAGTCAGCCCCACGGTCCTCCCGGAGGCTGGCAAAGGCAAGCGTGGTAGGATCCGTGGTACGAACGAGCAGGCCTTCATCAAGCCCGTTGTCCGCTATGAAGCGGTGAATCATCTGGCCAAAGAAGTCGGTGGACAGGCGGGACAGGAAGCTCACTCCAAAACCCATCCGCCGCGCGGCCACCGCTGTGTTCAGAGGGGCCCCCCCAACCCGTGGCCGAAATCGCTGCTCGACTGAAGAGTCCTGCTCGGGAATCAGATCAATAAGGGCCTCACCCGCGCAGACAATCCGCTCGCTGGAAGCTGACATGCCCCAAGCATAGCGGAAGCACGACTGGCGGCACAGCCACCAACCGACCGCTGGCGGGACGAAGCCCCCTCCGCTACACTGCTGCGAATTGTGAATCCTGATGCCCGCCGACTTGAGTGGGAACAACGCCTCCTTCAGGCTGCGATCCTGCCTCAGGGATTCCGCTGGTCCCGCCTCAGCCGGGCCTTTGTCCCGGCCCAACGCCCCCAAAGCGGACAGCAGAGCATGTCTCTTTCGCTGGTGGTTCCGGATGAACCTGCGCTGCTCTCCTGGGTAGCAACCCGGAACCGGATCTGTGGCGTGCCGGTGCAGCTCTTGCGCGATCGGGAGCCGGGGCGACGTGTCCGTGGGATTCTTGTGAACAATCGGGTAGCAAACGTTGCCGCTCCGGCAGGCATGGAAGCCGCGCGTACACTGCAGCGCAGCCTTGCCGACCTTGTTGGGGGCGAGCCCGAGGATTATGTGCTTCTGTCAACCGGGGTGATCGGGTGGAGCCTGCCGCTTGACGCCATGCTGGCCGCGCTGCCGGACCTGGTCTCCGGACTCCACGCCAACCCAAGCCTGGATGTTGCGCGCGGAATGATGACCACCGATCGCTATCCCAAGCTCGGGGCGAGGATCCTGGCAGCTGCGCAGGCGGAGCCCCACTCTGGCGCGCGGGGGGAGACCAGCGGTGACGGGGGCCCGGGAAATCCAGGCGCAGCTCGGATTCTGGGGCTGGTTAAGGGTGCCGGGATGATCCAGCCGAACATGGGCACTATGCTTGGACTGATGCTGACGGACGCCGCGTTGGCGCAGGAGCACGCGGACGCCGCGCTTCGGCATGCGGCCGAGCAGACCTTCAACGCGGTGCAGGTAGACGGTGATGAGAGCACCTCGGACGCGGTGCTGCTGCTGCAGAGCGGGGGATCCACGGCAGACACAACGGAGTTCAGTTCTGCGCTGACGGAATTGTGTGCTGAACTCGCCGAGCACATCGTGAGAAATGGCGAGGGCACCTCGCACGTGATCCGCTGCACGGCAAGCGGAATGCCGGATTCGGCATCCGCCCGGGAGCTTGCCCGGGCCGTGTGTTCTTCGGCGCTGGTAAGGACGGCCATTTACGGCAACGATCCCAATGTCGGCCGGGTTCTGGCGGCTGCGGGCTCCTGGCTGAGCAGACGGTCACCAGAGATCTCCACCGAGGGTATGACGGTATCGGTGTTCAACCGGACGGTGTTTGCAGACGGAAGCCTCATGATGGAAGCTGCACTGGAAGACGAACTTGCGGCGCTCCTCCGGGAAGCTGCGCAAAGTGAAGATCAAACGGGATTCCCCGAGCACAACCGGGAGGTTCCGATCAGCATTCGCATGAAGGCAGGATCTGCGTCCGGTTACGTGCTGGCCTCGGATCTGTCACACGGCTACGTGGCGGAGAATGCGGACTACCGAAGCTAGAACCGGGTTGAGCGTGCCGAGGCGAGCGCGCAGACAAAGGAGCACGAAATGAGTGATCGCGAGACACCGGTCGTCGCGTTCGAGATGCAGGTGCAGAGGGCCGGCGCACTTCTGGGCAGGGTCAGAGATGAGATCGCCCGGCGGGTGGTCGGCCAGGCGGACATGGTGGACGGAATGCTCATGGGTATCCTGACCGGTGGCCACGTCCTGCTGGAAGGGGTGCCCGGCCTGGCAAAGACCCTGGCTATCAAGTCGCTGTCAGAGGTGGTTGCCGCCGAGTTCCGGAGGATTCAGTTTACCCCGGACCTCCTTCCCGCCGACCTCACGGGAACCATGGTCTTCCAACCGCAGTCCGGGGAGTTTCTGCCCCGCCGCGGGCCCGTGTTTGGCAACATCGTTCTTGCGGATGAGATCAACCGTGCTCCTGCCAAGGTCCAGTCCGCCCTGTTGGAGGCAATGGAAGAGCGGCAGGTTACTATCGGGGACAGGACATATCCCTTGCCCGAGCCGTTCTTTGTGCTGGCAACACAGAACCCGATTGAACAGGAAGGCACTTATCCGTTGCCGGAGGCGCAGCTGGACCGCTTTGTGCTGAAGCTCCGGATAGACTATCCCAGCCCGGACGAGGAGCTTGAGATTCTGCGCCGGTCCCGGGACGGCGAGGTCAAGCTGGATCGTATTCTCAGTCCCGCCGACATCGAACGCCTGCGGACCACGGTCAATCGAATTGCCGTGGACCAACGAATTGAAGAGTACATAGTTGCACTTGTCGGGGCGTCCCGAAGGCGTGAGCGCAACATCAGCGGCTACGGCCGCTACATTGAGTACGGTGCCTCTCCCCGCGCCAGCATCAACATCTACCGCTGCGCCCGCGCCAGGGCTCTCATGGAGGGCCGCTCCTACGTGGTTCCGGAGGACGTAAAGGCCGTTGCGCTGCCTGTGCTCCGCCATCGGATTGTGTTGAGCTACGAGGCGGAGAGCGAGGAACTATCGTCCGATGAGGTCGTCTCCCAACTCCTGAGCGTCGTCGCTGTTCCCTGATTCGTCCATGTCTGACACCGATCGGCTGGATCAGGCAGGCCGCCTATTCCGCCGCGTCCGACAGCTGGAGCTCCTCAGTGCCCGGTGGGTGGAAGGTCTGCTCTCCGGTCAGTACCGGAGTGTGTTCCGTGGGCTGGGAATTGAGTTTGACGAGGTACGCGAGTACGTAAACGGGGACGATATTCGCCTGATTGACTGGAACGTCAGTTCCCGCTTTGGCAACCTGTACACCAAGACCTTCCGGGAGGAGCGGGAGATGACCCTGGCGCTGATTGTTGATTCCAGCGCATCCATGCGCGTCAGCGGGGAGGCAATCAGCGACACCGTCGCCACCCTTGTGGCTCTCTTCACTTTTGCGGCGCTAACTCACAATGACCGAGTGGGCTGCCTCTTCTTCAGCGACCGGATAGAAGGCTGGACGCCGCCGGGGAAGGGCAGGAAGCACGGACTCCGGATCATCCAGGACACCTTGAGCCTGCGTCCGACCGGAGAAGGGAGCGATCTGGGCAAGGCCCTCCACACCACGGCCGATGCGCTGGACCGGCGGGGCATTGTGGTAATCATCTCTGACTTCCTCTCCAGCGGGTATCTCCGGGATCTGTCAATTGTCTCCCGCCGCCACGATGTCATTGCCATCCGGGTATCCAGCCCCTTGCAACGGACTTTTCCACCTTCCGGCCTGCTGACGCTGGAAGATCCGGAAACCGGGCGGACAATGCTGGCCTACGGGCACAGCGCGCGGTTCCGCAAGGCATACCGTGACTTCTGGGAGCGGCTCCGCCTGCAGTGGTTGCGTGAATGCAACCGGCGGGGTGTGCGTACGCTGGAAATCAGCGTGGATGACAATCCGGTGGACAGTCTGCTTCGCTTTTTCCGGAGGAAGCGGCGGTGACACCCCATCCGCTGTGCCGACGCCGGGCTACACTTTTTGCCCTTCGTGCGCCTCTTGTTCCACTGCTGCTGTCCCTCGTTGTGTTCCACGCTGCAAGCCAGGTGCCGGAGCTTGTTGTGGAGCGGCGGGTTTCGCTTCCGCCGGAGTTCTTTGTGGGGGATCGCGTTGAGCTCCGGCTGCAGCTGGCCCAGGCCGGCGATGGAGAGCTCCGCGTCCCCGAGCCCTTGCCTCAGCCAGCGTGGGGAAGGGTGGAGGCAATCCGGGTGATCCCGCTCAGGGACACGCTGGAAGTCCGCCTCAACTATGTCCCTTTGCGACCCGGAACCTTGACCTTCCCGCCCCTGGACCTTGGCGGCGGGAGGATCTCCGCGCTGACCATCTTTGTGGATTCGATACTTGAGAATCGGGAGCGGGAAACTGAACCGCCCGCGCCCCAGTTGCAGCTATCCGGCACGCGGGCGCTGGTTGCCATTGGGCTTGCTATCCTGATTGGCCTTCCCTTGCTGCTGGTGCTCGCAGCCACCTGGGGTCGGCGACAGGTCTCCAGCCTGGTTCAGCGTATTCGCGAGGGGCGTCCGTACCGGCGCATTCAGCGCACTATCCGGACCTTGTCCTCTCAAAACCAGGTCATGCAGGCGCGTGACTTCTACATCGTCCTGATTGACGAGTTCCGGTCCTATCTTACGGCCAGGCTCGGGGTGGACTGCCGGACGCTCACGACATCCGAGCTCGGGCATCTTGTCTCACGCTCCCTCCCGGATGAAGCGGACAAACAGGCGATCATTGGCGCCTTCCGCACCGGTGACCTGGTGAAGTTTGCCCGAAGGGGTGCAGGGGCAGTGACACGGCGGGAACACCTGGACGCCCTGACCCAGGCGGTGCAGAGAATTGAGCGACAGCGGGTGGCACGCCGCCGCGGAAAACGGCAGGAGGTTCTCCGTGTGGACCGTTGATCAGCCGCTGTACCTGCTGTTTCTTGCACTGGTGCCGGTTGGCATCTACCTCCGGCATTTCTGGCCACGCCGCGGCGGCAAGCTCAGCCTTGCCTTTGAGGTCTGGGGTGGAACGGGCTTCCGCCCGCGGTCCTGGGCGGTCTCCACGCTGTACGGCATTGGCGTGGTGGCATTCTGGGCCGCCATAGTTGCCGTGATTATCGCGCTGGCCGGTCCACGGGAGGTCAATCGTGAGCGGATCTTCGTCAGCCGCGGAATTGACATGATGGTTGTGCTGGACGAGTCAACCAGCATGGCGGCCCAGGACTTTCAGCCCGGGAACCGCTTCACCGTTGCCAGAAGCACTATCCTGGACTTCATGGATCGGCGGGAGAACGATCCGATCGGCTTGGTGACCTTCGGCGCAGAGGCGGCACTTCGCGTGCCACCAACCCTGGACTATGCCGCTGTTCGTGCCAGCCTGAACCGGATGGAAATCCTCAGCCTGGGTGACGGGACCGCCATTGGGATGGGCATTGCCCTAGCCACGCTACACCTCCAACGCGGAACCGCCGAGCAGCGCGCCATCATCCTGCTGACCGACGGCGTGAACAATGCCGGCGAAATTGACCCGCTTGCGGCTGCATCCCTTGCTGCAGACGCGGGTATTCGCATCTATCCAGTCGGAATAGGAGGCACAGGAGCATCCGCCATTGAATTCCGTGATCCGCAGACCGGCGAGTTGTACCGGGGAACCTTTGAGGGTGGGTTCGACGAGGATCTGCTCCTCAGGATTGCCGGCATTACCGACGGTCAGTATTTCAGCGCTCGGAGCCCGGGCACGCTGGAGGCGGTGTTCACCGCAATAGATCAGCTGGAAACCATTGAGCGTCGGGTTCGGACCGACGTCCAGACCCTCCCTCGCGAACGCACCTTCATCCTCCTTGCGCTCGCTCTGCTGGGCCTGGAGCTCATCATCCGACGCCTCGTTCTGGGGGAGCTGCTGTGACCGTCACCAGACCACAGACGCTGTGGCTGCTCCTTGCGCTGATCCCGATCGGCATCCTGCTGTACCGGCGCTACCGGATTGGATTACGCGTGATTATTGTGCTTGCGGGTGAACGGTCCCGGGAGGCCGCCGAGAACAGCTTCCTGGTGAAGTGGTTCTTTGGCTCGCTGTTCCTCATGCTTGGGCTCACCTCCATGGTGCTGGCCGCGGCTGGGCTGGAATGGGGACAGCAGTCCGTGGAGGATGATCGGCGGGGACTGGACGTGTCCCTGGTGATGGACCTTTCCAACTCCATGCGGGCAACAGATATTGCCGAAAGCCGCCTGGGTGCAAGCCGAACGCTCGCGCTCACCATCCTGGACAGTTTCCCGGACGCTCGGTTCAGCGTGATAGCGTTTGCCAACGCGGCAACCACCATCGTGCCTATGACGGAGGATCGCCTGAGCCTGCGGCTCGGTATCGCCAATCTGGACTATCGGCTGATTTCCGGGGGTGGCAGCGATCTGACAGCAGGCCTTGCGCGCGCGCTGGAGAGCTTCCCGGAGACTTCCAGCAGGCAGCGGGTCATTGTGCTGTTCTCAGACGGGGAGGAGCGCGCCCGCGTGGAGGGTGAGGTGATTGATCGGGTCCGTCAGCGCGGAATCCCCATCTTTGCCGTTGGTGCGGGAACCGCCCTTGGATCCACCATTCCCCTGCCCGGTGGCGGACGTCTCGTGGACGAGAACGGGGAACCCGTGGTGACCCGCCTCGGGGATGACGTGCTCCGGCTCTACGCCCAGCTGACCGGGGGTGACTACTTCGGGCTTGCGGAGGGAGTTAGCGGCAGCGAGATCTCCACAACAATCAGCGGGCGTGTTTCCCGCCGTGTTCGCGAGGGCTTCCGGCTGGAGTCGGTCCGTCGGTACCGGGGCTTTCTCCTCGTTGGCCTGCTCTTTCTCGTGCTGCAGCAGGCCGTTCGGATGGTGAAATGGCGCGGAATGTTCTGAGACCACTGCTCCCCGCTCTGTTGGCGGTCCTGTTCTTCTCCGGGTGCACTGTTGTGGGGCCGCACCTCTCGGTACTTGCGGGGAACTTTGCCCACGCACAGGGACGCTACCAACAGGCAACCGTACGCTACCTGGAGGTCATTGAGCTGGACGAGTATCGAGCGGCGGTCAGCTACAACCTCGGCAATGTTTACCACAGCCTGGGAGAGGCCAGTGCGGCGCTCACACTGTGGGAAGAAGCCGAAGGTACAGACGATCCCTCTCTCCTCTACGGGGTCCGCTACAACCGGGGCGTGCTGTACTACGAGCTGGGGCGCTACGCTGAGGCATACGAGCAGTTCTCGCGGGCCCTGGAGATTGATCCGGGCTCAATTCCCGCAAAGGTGAACCTGGAACTTGCACTGGAGAAGGTCCAAGCCGCCGTGGCGCGCCGGGATGCCAGGTCGGTTCTGGATCAGCAACCGGAGGCGGACACCCTGCGGATCCTGGAGTTTGTTCGGCGTCGGGAACAGCGCCGGGCCCAGGCAAATCGGGATCCGGGACCCGTGGACTCACTTGATGACTGGTAAGCGCAGCCCGCTCCTCAGCCTCCTCTTCCTGGCGACGCTCTCCGGCTCCGCGTTTGCGCAGCTCACCGTGGAGTCACTTCCTGAGCTCCCGCTTGCCGGCCGACCGGTCAGCGTGCAGTATCGGCTGGACGCGCCCGCTGCAGGATTGCTCGTGCCGCCCCTGCTTGAGCCAGGTCTTGACGTGCTTGATCTCCGGAGCCGGGAACGCTTTGACGGCTCCCGGATCGTGGAGCTGGTCCTGGTGGTAAGCGACCCCGGGCGTTACGTTCTGCCGCCCTTGCGGTGGACCGGGCCGCAGTCCGAGCTGGAGTCACCGGAAGTCCTGCTGGAGGTTCGGGATGCACGGAGGCCGGCAGATCCCGTTCCCGAACGCCTGCGCTGGGTTGTCCCGGAGGAGGGTCTGGTTGTGGGGCAGACCGGCCTGGTGACCCTGGAACTGGTCAATATGGTAGATCCCAGCTTTCCGGACCAGACCACCATTCCGCTCCCCCAGGGTGCGCTTGCGGAAGAAGTGGTGGGTCTTGGGGCAATCTCGGCGAGGGAGGTGAGTGACACCGAGCTCTTTGACGTTCCCGTTGCCACCTTCCTGGTAACGCCGACAACTGAAGGGACGCTCACCATGCCCCGCGCAGAGGCAAGCATCTCCGGGCGCAGGATTGTCACACAGCCCGCAGAATTCCCCGTCCGGCTTGATGAGCGAATCGGGAGCTCCGGCGCGGTAGGAGATTTTCAGGTAAGCCTGGAAGCGCCGGAGGGCCCCGTCATCATCGGCCGCACAGCGCGGATCACGGTGACGCTGGAAGGCACCGGCAACCTGGAGTATCTGACGGCGCCCACCTTCAGCATAACCGGAGCTACCGAGCTCAGCATCACCGAGCAGGTCAACGCCAGTCCAACGGTGGCTGGCTATGAGGGCCGACGCACCATTGTTGCGGAATACCTGTTTCCGCGTGCCGGGCAGTACCAGTTGCGGGTTGAGCCCTACCGCTGGCTTGACCCGGCTATTGACTCCATCCGCCTTTCATCTCCGCTCGTGCGAGCCATTGACGTGGTTGCTCCGGCGGGGACGGTGGCGGAACGCCAGGACCCCCAGCTCCAGTTGATTCCTCCGGCCCAAATGCAGGCCTACGAACGAAGCGAGTGGTATCGGGAACCGTGGGCATGGGCATTGTTTCTGCCGGGTCCCGGATCACTCCTGGTACTGTGGCTGCTGGCCAGGCCTGGGCGGGGGCGCAGCGCCGGGGCCGGCCTGCTCGGCCTGTTGCTCCTGACGGGCGCGGTGGCGTGGGCCCAGACCAGGCCCGTTTCACCGGTTGTCTCCAACGCGTTTGAGCAGTTCCAGGCCGGCCACTTTGCGGAGGCCCGGGCCGGCTATCTCACGGCGCTCAACGGTAGCCCGGCAGATGGCCCTCTGCACTTCAATCTCGGAGTCCTTGGGTTCCTGGAAAATGAGCCCTCCGACGCCATCTTCCACCTCCGCACCGCTGTTCGCTACAACCCGCAGTCCGAGCTCTTCCGATTCACGCTCCTGGATCTGGAACGCCGACTGAATTTGGACCAGCAATGGGGTCTCCCGTTCCCGCTGTACCCCGGGATTCCCGTGATTGTGATCCTGGCAATCTGGAACGGCGTCTTTGTGATCCTCGCCCTTCCATTTCGCCGGGGCGGAAGTGCCTTTATCGTTGTGGCGGTTCTGTGTATTTTTCTGATCGGGGCTGCAGTCCTGTTCGGGGTGACCCAGCGTTCCCGCGATGCCGCCGTAGGGGTTGTGGGGGCAGACGGTGGGGACATGAAGCGAATTCCCGACGACCGGGTGGAACCCTGGCTGGAGTTTGAACCCGGTGCTGCCCTTGCGCTGGGCGTGGAAAACGGCGCCTTCACACTGGTTCGCACAACCTTTGGTGTAGAAGGCTGGATGCGCACAGCGCAGCTCAGACCGGTTCGCGCGCCACGGCGCTCCGCGAACCGACCGACACCGTGATCGCTGGGGGTGGAGTATGGGCTTTTCTGACTGGCTGGATCGGTATCCACCGTCCGGACCCAAGGACGAGGATGTTGGAAGCGACGAAGCCGAGCGTCGGGCTATCGGCAAGCGGACGCTTGCCAAGAAGGCCCCGGATGCTGAGCTGGATCTGCACGGGATGACCGCCGATGCCGCCGAGGCGGCGATCACTCGCTTCTTGCAGCAATCCTACGAACAGGGTCACGCCAAGGTCATCATCAT
Source organism: uncultured Spirochaetaceae bacterium (assembly GCA_964591085.1). Lineage (GTDB taxonomy): Bacteria > Spirochaetota > Spirochaetia > DSM-27196 > CAZPXH01 > CAZPXH01. The sequence continues at coordinate 26,540 of CAZPXH010000002.1, forward strand.
CCACGGCAAAGGTGAGCACTCAGACGGGGAACCCGTCCTTCGGACGCTTGCCTACCGGGTTGTGGAGACCAGCGAGTTCGCTGGAATGACCGGTATTCCGGACAAAAAGAACGGCGGCTCTGGAGCACTGTGGGTAGCAATTCGGAAGAAGGACCGGCGGGGCGGGGCGGAAGACTCGGACGAGTCCTGAGCCCTGCCCGGTTTTCCGGGACTCACCGTTCCCGGTAGATGATTCGCCCCCGGGTCAGGTCATAGGGTGAGAGCGCCACTCGCACTCTGTCCCCGGGAACAATCCGGATGTAGTGCTTTCTCATCTTCCCCGAGAGATGGGTCAGGATGACATGGCCGTTTTTCAACTCAACACGAAACATAGTGTTGGGCAGCGACTCGCGAACGACGCCCTCCACCTCAATGGCTTCTTCTTTGGACACGGATCCTCCGCTTGTGGTGTGCCAAGACGGTAGGTAGGCCCGCAGGCCTTGTCAACTCACACCACAGGCTGCTTCCGGCGTTGACACGCCCATGCGCTTTCACCAATCTTTCGGCTCACCGATACGACGGGGGGTCTCAGACACCCTGTCTGCTAGGAGGGTCGATGGACCAGGAGTTCGTCCAACAGATGAAGGACAAGCTTCTGCAGATGAAGGCCGACATTCTGCAAAACCTCGTTCATGAGAACGAAGAATTCAAGAACATCGTTGAGAGCGACGATTCCAAAGATCTTGTTGATGTTGCGAGCACTGACATCGACAAGAAGATGCTTGACGCGCTCGGAACCGCCGAACTCAGGCGCCTGCGCCTGATTGAGTCGGCGCTTGGGCGAATTGAGAACGGCAGATACGGCATCTGCCTGGGTTCCGGCAAGCCCATCCCTCGGGAACGTCTGGAGGCGATTCCGTACGCGCTGTACCGTGTTGAGTACCAGCAGGAGGTGGAGCGCCGCAATCGTTAGTGCGCTCAACCAGCGGGTGTAACGCGCCGATACCTCTAATAGGAGAGTATCGTTGTGCAGGTAAGTTCCATCGCACCCAACTACAACAGACTCGTCAACGCCACCTACGGCACCGGCAGACTCTCTGTGCCACTGGCCACCAATCTGTACCTTGGCTTCGAGCACGTGCAGGGTGTGCCGTCGGGCGATGGTAACGGTGTTTCTCCCATTGGGCTGCGGACCATTGACAGCCTCATCGCCCGGCTCAGCCGGCTCTCCGGGATTGCTGTACAAGGCGTGCCTGGCGGAGACTCCGACAGCTATCAGGCTTCTGTTGCCCAGCTCTCCGACCTGGTGTCCCGTATTGAAGCTTCACCGGTTCCGCGAACGGCCGGTCTTGGTCTGTCAGAGACCGGTCTCATCCTCAACGCCGCGGCCTGACCGGTGACTCCGGCGGTCCTGATTGCCCTCATAGCGTACGTCCTGGTACCGGGGCTCGGCGCGGTTTTGGTGCGCCGGCAGTGGCGTGTGTTCCGCACCACGCTGTCCCGGAGCGTCCTCTGGCCCCAGGTTTCCTACCGGCTGATTCGATCTCTGACCGTAGGGACGGGGGTTCCGGCGCGGGTCCACGGAACCATTGATTCCCTTGCTGCCGGGGACCGGCTGTGGATTCGGAGCGGAGACACCCTGGTGTCCGTGGACATGTCCGGGACGGACATCTATCTGCTGGAGAGTACGGAGGACGGCACGTCGCTGATTGCAGGGGCCAGACGCGCGCCGACTGATCCTCCACGGATTCTGCCGTGGTCACGCCTTGGAACTGTGCTGGAAGGAACACCCGTTTTTGCCGCGGGGATCCTGACATTGGACGGAACCGATGCGGTGATCAGTGGCGCCGACAAGGGCCAACCCTTGTGTGTCATCTACGACGGCGATGACCGGAGCTTGCTCCGGCGCGGAGTCTGGAATGGACGGCAGCACAACGAATACTGGAACGGATTGACCCCGGGATCGCTGGCGGTGGGTGCGGCAGCGCTGCTCACTCTGGTTCTGACCGGGCTTGGTCGGTCCGGAGATCCCGTTCCAACACTTGTGACCGTTGCTCTCGCGCTGGGTCCGGTGTTGCCCCTGGCGCCTCCCGGGCTGGCCGCATTTCTGATGTATGAAGGGCTTTGGAGGCGCGGGAGGAGGCTCCGTGCTGAGCGTGACCTGATTCGGCTGCCGGCAGTGCTCTACGGAAGCGGGCAGGTCTGCGCGGACAGCTTCTGCAGCGAGTACCAGCCGGACTCCGCACGTCCGGCTTTGCGGCCGCCGGTTCTGCAACTCCGCCGTACCCGGCGCGGGCGGCGGCTCCTGGCTCAGCCGCGGTATCGCTGGTTCGGGACGCCGTCCGACCAGGAAACCATGCAGGAAGCATGGATCGTGCCCGGCGACCCGGCGGAGCTTTCCGCGGCCTGCACTGCAGGCGCACGGGTTCGGGAGTTGCTGGCCGCCGCTGCACTCATTGCAGGGCTAGCGGTGAACTTCTATCTGGTGCTGCTGGTGCTGGGGCTGCTGGTCTGATTCTGAGGAGCGAGGGCAGCTCTCCGGGCACGAGCGCTGTCCGGCTCAGTCATCCTTCTTGCGGGCGTAGTCCACGTTCAGCTTGCGCCCGCGGTATTCCTCGCCGCTGAGCTTCTGGATCAGGGTATCTGCAACCCCGCGGTCCACCTCTACAAAGCTGTAGTTGTCCATGATCCGGATCTCGCCGATCTGCTCCGCGCTGATTCCGTCAATGTTTGCAAACATCCCAACGATGTCCTTGGGGAACACACGACGATTCCGACCGATGCTTATGAACAGTGTTGCCTGCTCGGCGTCCGGCGGTGGGGGAGTTCCGCCTCCCTGGGAAGCCTCCTCGCCAACACGCCCTCTGGCGCGCACCGGTCCGGCCTTGGGTTCCCGTCCCTTTGCTTCCCGCCTCCGTGACTTGTCGTCCGAAGCCGGTCCGGTGGCGGCACGCCTGCCGCGGGAACCCGTGTCTGGAATTGCTGCGTTCCGGACCGCCGGATCGCTTGCGAGCAGCGCCATGAAGTAGGCACCAACGTGGTTGCGGCGAAAGAAGGGGATCTGCTTCTTGAACGCCTGATGGTACTCGTGAAGGATGCGAGGGTCCGCCTCCTCGTTCAGGAATCGCAGCAGATCAGCGGTCACCTCCTGCAGCTCCTCATGTGAAAGCCGACGGTCCCGTGGCACGCACCCCTCCTTGCTCTGTTATCGGGATCTCCGAACGGTAGCGGCGCCTCCGGCGAGCTGTCAAGCTGGAGATCCGGCTGGGAGTCTCGGGCTGGGCTTATTACGCCCCAAAGCCGGCGGAACCCAGGCGACAACAAGGCAGATCTCAAGGTAGACAGAATCCGGGTCGATTCACGGGGTATGCCCGCGATACACTCAGTGCAAGTGAACCGTTCGAACCCGGCCCGGTTTCCTCTCCGTGGCGTCATCGTCCTGTTTCTTCTGCTTCTCCAGTTCTCCTCTGCGTTTGCCCAGGCGGAGGCGGTCCAGTTCCGCTACCGATTTGTGGACGGCGAGCTCTGGCGGGCGGTAACAACCGTTGAGCAGGATGTGTTCCTGGATGGTCGATTCAGCCACAGTGCTCGCATCTTCAACCGGGCGGCGGGTGAGGTGGTGGAGGCCGGTCCGGACGGCGGGCTTACGGAAATGACCTACGCTATCTCGGAAGAAATCAGCGGGAGCAGTGGAAGCTTTGAGCTTTCGGAAGAGCACAGGAGCGAGATCCGGCAGGACAGCAGCGGAAACGTGACAGTGCCGGACTCCTACGCGTTCCCAACGGTGCGCAATGTCCCCACGTTCCCGGATGGGCCGGTGCTCCCCGGGGAGTCCTGGACCGGCACCGGGGAAGAGGTCCATGACTTCACCCGGGACTTCGGGCTCAGCGATTTGGTGCGCTTTGAGTTTCCGGTCAACTACACCTATGAAGGACCCGTGGAGGTAGACGGTCGCACCTACGATCTCATTCACGTGCGGTACAACGCGTTCTTTTCACCGGACCGGCCGCTCTCGCCCGGCATTTATCCCCAGCTCATCGCCGGGCAGATTCAGCAGCGCTTGTACTGGGACAGACTCCGCTCACGCGTAGCCTTCTACGACGATGAGTTTGAGTTCCTGCTGACCCTCAACACCGGACGCTCGGTGCGGATTGAGGGGAGGTCTGAAGGCGAGATTCTGGAGTCCAGCGTGCTGGACCGGGATGTGGTTGTGGAGGAGGTCTCCCGAGAGCTGGAGGACCGAGGCGTGGAGGTCCAGAGCGTGCGCGGCGACGATCTGGGCGTAACCATTTCCGTGGATAACATCCAGTTCCCGCCCGACAGCGCGTTTCTTGCTCCATCCGAGCGTAGCAAGCTGGACCAGATTGCGGAGATCCTGCTCCGCTATCCGGAGCGAGACATCCAGATCTCCGGCCACACCGCGCTGGCGGGTACCGCCGAGGGACGGCTCCAGCTGAGTCAGCAGCGCGCAGCAGCTGTAGCCGAGTATCTGATCTCCCTCGGTGTGCGCGAACCCGCGCGGATCATCTCCCGCGGGTTTGGGGCGAGTCGGCCAATTGCTGACAACGGCGTGGAGAGCGGGCGACGCCTCAACCGACGGGTGGAAATCACCATTCTGGAGAACTGATGATAGCCAACGCGGCCCCGGACCTTGTCGGCCGTACCCCGCTTGTTGCCCTTCGCCGCTTCAGCGCTGATCTGCCCGGGCTGATCCTGGGCAAGCTTGAGCTCGCCAACCCCATGGGCAGCGTGAAGGACCGCATTGGCCTGTCCATGATCACGGCGGCCGAAGACAGCGGCGCTCTGGTTCCGGGCGGGACAATCGTTGAGGCAACCAGTGGAAACACGGGGATTGCACTCGCCTGGATTGGCGCTGCGCGCGGTTACCAGGTGGTGCTCACCATGCCCGAGACAATGAGCGAGGAGCGGCAACGGCTGCTCCGCGCCTTCGGCGCGCGCCTGGAGCTCACGGCGGGACATCTGGGAATGAGCGGGGCGGTCTCCCGCGCCGAGCAGCTGCTGGAGTCTATTCCGGACGCCTTCATGGCCCGGCAGTTCAGCAATCCTGCGAATCCGCTTGCGCACGAGGAACACACCGGCCCGGAGATTATCCAGCAGTCCGGCGCGGGCATTCACGCTTTTGTGGCCGGCGTGGGCACCGGGGGAACGCTGACCGGCGTGGGCCGTGCGCTCCGCAGGGCTGGATCGGATGCAATGCTGGTGGCGGTTGAGCCGGATACCTCCGCGGTGCTCAGCGGGCATCGGGCGGGCCCGCACCGCATTCAGGGAATCGGGTCCGGATTCATTCCCGACGTGCTGGACCGGGCGCTCATTTCGGATGTCATTGCCGTCAGCGTTGATGACGCTGCGGCGGCCGCCCGCAAGCTCGCGACAACGGAGGGAATTGCTGCGGGAATCAGCGCCGGCGCCAATCTCCACGCTGCCGCCGAGCTTGCAAATCGCCTTGGCAAGGCGGACGCCCGCATTGTCACCGTACTTTGCGATACCGGAGAGCGCTACCTCAGCACCTTCCTCTACGCCGCGGACTGAGCTAAGCTTTTCTCCCGGATGCAGCGGCCGCGAATCATCGGAATTGCCGGGGGGTCCGGATCCGGAAAGACTACCATTGTCCGCAAGATCAGCGAGGTGGTGCCGGACTTTGTGTTTGTCCCGCAGGACAACTACTACCGGTCGGCAGAGCACATCAGCAACGCCAACATCACCGACTTCAACTTCGACCATCCCTCCGCCTTTGATACGGATCTGCTGTACGAGCACCTCGGGCTTCTCCGGGACGGGCAGGCAATAGCAATGCCCCAGTACGACTTTGTGAACCATCGGCGCAAGGATGATGCCACTGAGGTTGCGCCAACCAAACTGGTGGTGTTTGAGGGTATCCTCATCTTCTTTGAGAAGCGAATCCGGGACCTCATTGATCTCAAGGTCTTTGTGGACACACCGGACGATATTCGCTTCATCCGCCGGCTCCGCAGAGACATGCACGAGCGCGGGCGGACCCAGGACAGCGTGGTACAGCAGTACCTGGACGTGGTCCGGCCCGGACACTACGAGTTTGTGGAGCCAACCAAGGCGTTTGCCGATCTCATCGTCCCCGAGGGTGGCAGCAATGCCAAGGCGCTGGAGGTACTGGCATCCTTCATGAATCAGATTCTGGACTGACGCCCGTCCCCGCCCGGTGGACCGGATGAACTGCATCCTCTTTGATGCACAAAAGCCGAGGAACCTGCTTACTGCCCCGGATCCGCGCTTTCTCCACCTCCGGGATGTTCTCCGATGCGCCCCGGGAGACCTGGTGCGGGTTGGCGTAATCGGGCTGGGACTCGGCGAAGCGCGGATTGAGTCCCTGACTCGCCGGGAATGCCGCCTGACCTGGCTCCTGCCGGAGTCCGGGCTCGTGAGGCCAGCTGAGCCGGCGCTTGGCGGGGTCACGCTCCTGCTCGGGCATCCGAGGCCCCCGGTGTTCAGCCGGCTGCTCCGGGACTGTGCATCCTGGGGTTTGAAGCGTGTCCTGGTGGCGGACACCGAGCTCAGCGAGAAGAGCTATTCCCGGAGCCGAGCCTGGGACCCCAGCGCTGTTCGGGACGCGCTCCACCTGGGCCTGCAGCAGGGCGGTCTGGTTGATCCGCCGGAAGTGGCGCATCATCAAACAATTGGTGCCGCGCTCAGAGATGGGCTGGGTGCCGCCGGGGAAACCGACTTGCGCCTGGTGCTGCTTGAGCCGGCGGCTCTGCCCAGCGCGATGCGCAGCGGGGCGCAGGGTACCCCTGGCGGCAGGGCGTTAGAAGCGGGCACGAGCGTGGTGCCGGACGCAACCTCCGGACCGTTGGCACTCGCCGTGGGCCCTGAGCGTGGCTTCACCGAGGCCGAGGTAACTCTCCTGCTGAACGCCGGCTTCCAGCCCCGGAGTCTTGGATCAACGGTCCTTCGGACGGAGGTGGCAGTGCACGCCGCACTCGGAGCGCTCTCCGCTGGTTTCTCCGGGTCCTGGTACTCGCCTGCGGGCCCGGTACCGGCGGACGGGGAGGAAGGGACAGGGTGAGCCATGCAGCACGCCAGCGACAGATCCGCAGGCACGTCCATGCCGGCGAATGCACGGTCTTTGCCGCCTGTCAGCCAGCCTTTGTCTCGCTTCTTGCGGCGGAGTTGAACGAGCTCGCGGTGCCGGGGACCCCTGAGGACGCCGGGGTCCTGTGCACCTGCAGCTTTGCCCAGGTCTACCGGCTTCTTGTGGGGTCTCGCATATCCGAACGGCTGCTTCTCCGCCTCGCCGAGCGCCGGGTAGGCGCACCGGAGGCATTCCGCGCTCTTGCCCGCTCGCTGGCCTGGAACTGGTGGATTCCACCGGGGATTGCCCTGTCAATCGATATACACGCCGGTGCCTCCCGTTTTGCCAATGAGGGTGCCGCCCGGACCATCCTTGAGGAGGCAGTCCGGGAGAGATGCGGTTCAGGAGTGTTGGCAGGGAAGGCACAATCGCAGAATGGCCCGCCTGCGCGGCTTGTCGTACGCATTTATGAGAATCGCGCGAGCATCTCGCTGGACCTTGACGGGGATCCTCGCTACCGCCGGGGAGGCAAGAGCGATACGGGGACTGCCTCCCTGCGGGAGAGCAGCGCGGCAGCCTTGCTCCGCTTTGCCGGTCTTTCCCCCGGAGTTCCGCTTGTGGACGGCATGACCGGCTCCGGTACCTTTGCGATGGAAGCTGCCCGTCTGCGCCTGGCAAAACCGGCGAGGGATCGGATTCCCTTTCTCCTTGCGAGTCCGGCCCACCGGCAGGGCTACCTTCTGGAGGCAGAGCGGAGTGTCCTGGATCGCTGCCAACTCGGCAGTATCACCGCGGTGGACCGTTCGGAGTCCGCGGTGTCCCGCACCGCCGCCAACCTCAGGGATGCCGGGCTCGCGGGGAGGGTGGTGGTCAAGCAGGCTGACATTGGCATCCTTGCGCTCCCTCCTGGGGCTCTGCTAATCACAAATCCCGGCTGGGGCCACCGACTGGATGCGCCGGAGCCAGAGTTTCTGCGGAGCCTCCGTGATCAGGTGTCTCTGGCACAGGGTTCCTGGCTGTTGGTGCACCCGGACCGGAACCTTCTCAAACGCGTGCTTGGTGCAGACGCCCGGCTTCTGGGCTTTCATTCCGGGGGCAAGCCGGTGAGTGCGGGCCTCATGCGGGAGGATCATCGGAGCAAGAGTGGTCAGGCCGCACGTCCAGCACGGTGACCGTGGTCAGCGCATGGGGACATTGCGTACACTCAGTGAGATGTTCCCAATCCCGGATGAGTTTCTGCAGGGACACCTCTTTCTGGTAGGGGCCAAGGGAACGGGGATGACAGCGCTCGCAGAACTGCTTGTCGCCGGTGGAGCCGTGGTCAGCGGGTCGGACGTGGCCGAGGAGTTCTACACGGACCGAATTCTCGCCGAGCTCGGGGTGCCGCTCATCACCGGCTTTGCCGCCACAGACCTCCCGCCGGATACGACGCTGGTCATTCACTCTGCCGCCTACGATCCCGCAACAAACCCGCAGCTGCTGGAGGCGAAAGATCGGGGGCTTCCGCTCCTCAGTTATCCGGAAGCGCTCGGACGACTCTCCGGGAGCATGCCCTCCGCCGCGATCGCAGGTGTCCACGGGAAAACCACCACAACCGCCCTCTACGGCGCCCTGGCCAAGGCAAGCGGCGCGGAAGCAAGCGTGCTCGCAGGAAGTGCGGTGAGCTCCTTTGGCGGCAGATCAACCCTTCTCGGGGGTAACCGGTCCTTTGTTGCGGAGACCTGCGAGTACCGCCGCCACTTCCTCCATTTCCGGCCGCAGGCGGCGGTGGTCACTTCCGTAGAGGCGGACCATCTGGACTATTTCCGGGACAGGGCGGACGTGATGGACGCCTTTCTGGATTTCGCAGGCGGCATAACCGGCGCCGGACCGCTGATTTACTGTGCGGATGACGCTGGAGCGAAAGAGCTAGCCGAGCGAGCCGGGTCAGCGGCCCAGTCACTGCGCCTGGTGCCTTACGGCAGGACGGCAGCGGGGACCTTCCGGATAGCCAATGTGCGAGAGGAGGCGGGAGCAGTGGTCTTCAGCCTTCCAGACGCCGGGCTGGAGCATCTGGTCCTCCGGGTTCCCGGGCTCCACAATGTATTCAACGCCGCGGCCGCACTTGCGCTGCTCTCCGAGTTCAACCCTGGCGGCAGCGCTCCCGGGCCAATCGGCGAGTGGAATGACGAAGTGAAGGATGCGGTGCGGGATGCGCTTGCCGGTTTCCGCGGAACCACTCGTCGTGCCGAAGTGGTCGGTGTGGTCGAAGGGATTCGAATCATGGACGACTACGGCCACCACCCCACGGCAATCCGCAGCACCCTCGCTGGCATTCGCAGCTTCTACCGGCCAGCAAGGCTCATTGTGAGCTTCATGTCCCACACCTACAGCAGAACCCGTGAGCTCATTGCGGACTTTTCCACCTCTTTCGGCGGAGCAGACCGCGTCTACATCCATCGGATCTACGCGTCTGCGCGGGAGACTCCAGACCCCACGACCACCGGTGAAGGCCTGGCCCGCGCCATTTCTGCCCATCATCCAGATGTCAGGTACATTGCCGATCCGGACGACGCGGTGGGCGAGCTTGCTGGGACACTGCGACCCGGAGACCTGATGCTTACGCTTGGGGCTGGCAACAACTGGACCCTGGGCCGGAAGCTTCTTTCCGTCCTGGAGACAAGTGCGGTTACCGGTGGAGTTGCCAGATGATCAGCATGACCGGGTATGCGGCGCGGGAAGCTGAGGATGGCGATGCCCGGGTCAGCTGCGAGCTCAGGTCCGTGAACGGACGGCACCTGGACATAAACGTGAACCTCCCGTCTTCCCTCGCAGGCCTGGAAAACCGTATCAGGAGCGCCATCGGCGCACGCGCGCGTCGCGGGAGAGTGGACGTTGCTATCCGCTACGCTGAGCTCTCGGAGACCCCGGGAGTAGACGTGAATCTGCCCGCTGCCCGTGCCTATCACGAGGCGCTACGATACCTCGCCCAAAGCCTGGGCCTGGATGAGCGGCCTTCCCTTGCAGATGTCCTGCGCTTTGATGGCGTGCTCGCCCTGCAGCGGAGCATGGACCTGGATCACGCATGGGCACGGATCTCGCCGGTGCTGTCCGTTACCATGGACGCGTGGGTAGCGAGCCGGGAGTCTGAAGGCTCTCGGCTGCAGACAGAGATTCGCGGAATAGCGGCCCGCCTCCGCGCGGATGTTGATTCGCTTGCCGCGCTGAGGCCGGACATGGAGGCTGTCCAGCGCCGGACCCTGGACGAGCGGATCGCGGGGTTCCGCGTAGAAGGCCTGCCACAGGAGCGCCTTGCGGCTGAGCTCGCGCTCCTCTCCAGCCGAGCCTCCGTTCGGGAGGAGCTTGCGCGCCTTGCCTCACACTGCGATGAGCTGGCCTCCATGCTTGCCGGAGAACCGGATGAGGGCGTGGGGAAGCGGCTTGATTTTCTGGCCCAGGAGCTCGGCAGAGAATTCAACACTATTGCAAGCAAGGCAGCCTCCGCGGAAGCTTCCCGGACGGTGGTGGAAGCCAAGCAACACCTGGAAGACCTGAGGGAGCAGGCACGCAATGTTGAATGAACGGCAGGCGCGGCGGCTGATCGCGATCTCTGGCAAGAGCGGTTGCGGTAACTCCACAGTCAGCCGCCTGGTAGCCGAAGAGCTTGGTTACCAGATGGTGAACTTCACGTTCCGCAGCCTTGCTCGCGCTCGTGGCGCGGCCTTTGAGGCCATCCGCCGCCGCGCCGAGGTTGATGATTCGGTGGATCGGGAAGTGGACCGGCATCAGGTTGAGCTTGCCCTGGTGAGGGACAGCGTTCTCGGGTCCCGGCTAGCGATCTGGATGGCGCCCTACGCCGATCTGCGGGTCTACCTCTACGCTGACTCACGGATACGCTCCCAACGGGTTTGGAAGCGGGAAGGAGGACCGTTTTCTGCCGCGCAAGCCCACACCGAGGAGCGCGACCGCCTGGACCGGGACCGCTACCTCCGGATCTACGGAATCGATATCGACCGCTACCACGAACTGAGGCACCTGATGATTGTTGACGTGACCGATATGCGTCCGACGGAGATATCCTGTGCCATTGCGGCCGAGTTCCTCGCTCGGGTTGGCTCTCCTCCCCTGGGGGCAGAAAAAGTGGCCACGGGCGCCTAGACTGCTGTTATGGCCGAGACTCCCCACCGGATTCTGTTTGTCTGCACCGGTAACATCTGCAGAAGTCCCCTTGCCCACCGTGTGCTGGAGCATCGCGCCGCAGAGCGCGGCGTTCGTGAAAAGGTGCAAGTGGAGTCCCGCGGTATTGGGGCCTGGCACGTCGGCGAGGACACCGATCCCCGTATGCAGGAAACCGCCATGCGCCACGGAATCAACGCAAGTCACACCGCAGCCCAGCTCAGCCTGAGGGATCTGCAGGACTACGACCTCATCTTTGCCATGGACCGAAGTCACCTGGCCGATTTGCGCCGCATGGCCGGGCGGGCCCCCAACGCCGCAGATCTCCGCCCGAGGATCCGGATGTTCCGGGACTACGATCCGGAGGTGGTACAGGACCTGGACGTTCCGGATCCCTACTACGGCGGGATTGATGGCTTTGAAAACGTCTTTGCCATGGTTGACCGAACCTGCGCCGCCATCCTTGATTCACTGTTTGCACCGAAGGCCGCGCCTAACGCCAGCGCCTGAGCATCAGCCGCACAACAGATACGGCAATGGTGACCTGACAAGACCGGCGGTTCGGGGTAGCTTTGCACTGTGAATGTAGTGAGGACAACAACACTTGTCGGTGTGTTTGGAGTGGTGGTTGTTGCGCTGATGGCTGCAGCCGGGAGTGGGGAGGTGGAGGAAGCGAGCAGCTCCGTTTCCGCGCCTGAGCGCTCTGAGCTGAGTGCGACGCTTGCGGATGACCAGGCCGCCCTCATTGAGCGTTTCTCCGGACAGACGGCCACCGCGGCAATGAACACAGAGTTCAGCACCGATTTCTCGGTGGCCAGTATCAGCTTTTCGGAGGTGCTCTCTGGCGGACCCCCCAAGGACGGGATTCCCGCCATTGATGCCCCGATGTTTGAGTCTGCGTCGCGTGCTGCTGAGTGGCTTGATCCGCGGGAGCCGGTCCTCATTCTGACTAGCAACGGCGAAACCCGGATGTACCCGGTGCAGATCCTGATGTGGCATGAAATTGTGAATGATGTGCTCGGTGGCGTGCCGGTTGCGGTTACCTATTGTCCGCTTTGCAATACCGGCATCGCCTTCAACGCACTCCTCGAATCGCCGGATGGCGAGGCTGTGGATCTGGACTTTGGAACCACCGGCAGGCTCCGGCTTTCGAACCTCCTGATGTACGATCGTCAGACAGAAACCTGGTGGCAGCAGGCCACCGGTTACGGAGTGATCGGGCGCTACACCGGGCTACAGCTGGAAGTCCTCCCTTTGCTCACCCTTGGATTCGCGCAGGCGCGGGCGTTGTACCCGGATGCGGAGGTGTTAAGCCGGGATACCGGGTTCGGCAGGAGCTACGGAATCAACCCCTACACCCGATATGACCAGTCCCAGCCCTTCCTCTATCGCGGACCCGCGGTGCCTGCGGATTTCCGCCCCACTGATCGGGTGGTTGTGGCACGCATCGGAGCGGAGGAAGTTGCCTTCCCCTATCCGGACCTTCGGCGGGAACTGGTGGTGCAGGCGGAACTCTCCAGCGAACCGGTGGTGGCCCTCTGGGAACCGGGCGTGGCAAGTGCGCTGGACACCCGCGCCATCGCGGAGGGGCGGGATGTGGGAACCGCGAATGTCTTTCGCCCGGTGATTGACGGCAATGTCCTGAACCTCATAGCCAGGGACGGGCAGATCGTTGATCAGGAGACCGGCAGCACCTGGAACGCGGCCGGCAGAGCCGTTTCAGGACCGCTTGCCGGGCGGGAGTTGCCGCCGCTTCCGTCTGTGCAGCACTTCTGGTTCAGCTGGGCAGCGTTTCGGCAGTTCAATTGAGCTTGCGTTGATCATGCCGGCCGAGTACTATACGGCTTCCTATGATCATTCCGCTGAAAGAACTGGTAAACGCGCAGGAGAACATGTACGAGCTCACCGTTGCCGTCATCCGGCGTGCTTACCAGCTCACCATGACCGGCGATGAGGAAGTAGAAGCCAACAACGGCAAGGTCGTCTCCGTGGCGGTTCGCCAGATCCTTTCGGACAAGGTTGTCTACGAGCTGGAGGACTGAGGCGGCCCCAGCCCTTCCGGTACTTGTCGGCCCCACTGCGTCAGGCAAGTCTGCTCTCATTCGGCAACTGAATTCTGAGCTACCCGGATTTGTAGAGGTGATCACCGCGGATTCCATGCAGGTGTATCGTGGCATGGACATCGGAACCGCGAAGCCCAGGCATGATGAGCGCGCTGATCCGCCCCAACACCTGATTGACATCCGTGATCCCTGCGAGACCTGGGATGCCGGCGAGTTCCGGCGCGCGGCGCTTGATCTCATCACAGAGATTCACGGCCGGTCACGGGTGCCCCTGGTTTCCGGAGGGACGGCCTTCTACATTGAGGCCCTCCTCCTGGGGCTTCCACAAACGCCCCCATCCGACCCGAAGATCCGCCAAGAAGTAGCCGATCATCTCCGCTCCGTCGGCGTGCAGGAGGCGTGGGAAGAGCTCAGGCGAGCAGATCCCGAGTTCGCCGAGCGGATCGGGCCTGCGGACCCATACCGGATCTCCCGGGGACTGGAGATCCTGCGCGCCAGCGGGCAGCCGCCGTCCCGGTATCGCCCGGTTGCCGACCGGCCCCTGGAGCGGCCCGCTGATATCATCGGGGTTTTGGTGCCGCGCCCGGAGCTGTACCGGCGAATCCAGGAGCGGGCACAGCAGATGCTCGCGGCCGGTCTCCGCGCCGAAGTGGAGCGCCTCGTTTTCGCAGGCGTGGGTCCGGACTGCCCGGGAATGCGCGCCATTGGTTACCGCGAGTTTGTGGCGGACCCGCAGGGGGATGACTCCACAATACTGTCCCGGATCAGCACAGCAACGCGCCGCTACGCCAAACGGCAGCACACCTTCCTGCAGCGCCTGCCGGGCCTGAGAATGCTCCCTCCGGACCAGGCCCTGGCCGGGCTGCGTGCCGCCGTCACCCGCTACGCTTCCAAGGCGGCCACTTGACGATTGCGCTCACCACATCGATACTCCCGGCCTACCTCAGATGAAAGGAGGGGACGCGTTTGCCCTGCGGACGAAAGCGAAAGCGAAAGAAGATCGCAACTCACAAGCGGAAGAAGAAACTCCGAAAGAATCGCCACAAGAAGAAGTAGGGGGCTACTGCTTTGAGAAAGGGAGCACCCGCGTGCTACCCTGTCAGCGCTGAGGAACAGCTGACAGCGTGAACGTGCTCCCCCAAGTCCCCTTTCTGCAGGATGTCCTGCTTCCCATCATGGATGTCCTCGTTCTTTCGTTTGTCCTTTTCAAAGGCTACCAAATTCTCGTACAGACCCGTGCCGTTCAGCTTCTGAAGGGCGCGTTGGTGTTTCTCGGTCTCTGGTTGGGCGCCGCGCTTCTCGGCCTCCAGACGGTTCTGTGGGTCTTCGGTTTCCTTGCTCCGAGCATTGCCGTTGCCTTCGCGGTGATTTTTCAGCCGGAGCTACGGAAGATTTTCACCCAGCTCGGTCAGGGGCAGGTATTCCGACTCGGGAGGCAAACCAGAGCTCTTCAGGTGGATGCCATTGTTGCCGCCGCTGTCGCCCTGTCCGAAATACGCAGGGGTGCGCTCCTGGTGATACCCCGTACCGTTGGTCTGCGCGGCTATCAGGACACGGGCACCACCTTGGACTGCGTTCTGAGCAAAGCGATTGTGGTGAGCCTCTTTGCCCATGACACGCCGCTGCACGACGGTGCCATCATTCTGGAGGGCAACCGAATTGCCAGTGCGGGCTGTGTTCTGCCGCTCTCCGAGCAGCTGGACATCCGCCGGAGCTTTGGTACGAGGCACCGCGCGGCCCTGGGCCTTGCAGAGGAGTCCGATGCAATTGTGCTGGTAGTCTCCGAAGAGACCGGTGCGGTCTCGCTGGCCTACGACGCAAACCTCCACTATGACCTGCCGCCCGAAGAAGTCACCCGCCGCCTGGTGGAGCTGCTCCGCATCAGCCCCGACGATCTGGTTGCTGATTCGGAGGCGGAAGCCAGCGCTCTCGGCACTGCGGGCTGATGGCCGGAACTACCCTTGCCGGCGGCGCACGCTGGCCTGCGCTGGTTGCCAGTCTCCTGGTCGCCATTGGCCTGTTCCTGACGCAGCAGATCATCCGCATCAGCGAGCAGGAGCTGACCCTTTCACTGGAACTCCTTCACGCGGAGCAGACCGTGATTGCAGGCAATCCTCCGCAAGAGGTGCGGATCCGTATCCGCGGACCACAGGACACCCTTGCGCTGATGGACGAGCTTGTGCTGCGGGCGGAGGTAGACGCAAGGGCGCTCCCGGTGGGCGCCGAGGCGGAGCTTCCGGTCAACCTGATCATTCCGGATCTTTCGCTTGCAAACCAGATTTCCTGGGAGGCCAGTCCGGCAACCATTCCCGTATTGCTGGACCGCTACGCGGAGCGAGAGGTTGCGGTGACCGTGCGATTCAGCGGGAGTCCAGCGGCCGGGTACCAGATGGATCGCTTCTTTTTGGTACCCCAGCGCGTCCGGCTTGCGGGACCCGCAAGCATTGTGGAGGGCGTGGCGTCACTCCAGACAGTGCCGGTGGATCTCAATGAGCGGGCCTCTGACTTTACGGTGCGGCTGGACCCTCTTCTTCCGGACCCGCGACTAAGCCTGCCGGTGGAGAGCTTTGTGGAGTTCCGTGGTTTTCTCCGGGAAGTCCCGACGCCCGCAAGCTACCAGGCGGTCCCCGTGCAGGTGGAGGCGCCCGGCCTGGACGTGCGCATCAGCCCGGAGACCGTGACGCTCACCGCACGCGGTCTGCCGAGCGTGCTTGAGCAGGTCAGCACTGCGGAGCTGGATGTGACTCTTCGGCTGGCCCCGTCGGACATCCCGCCAGAGCTGCCTGCGGCGCTCCAGCTGACGCCCGAGGTGCTGCTCCCCGATGGACTCGAGCTGATTTCACTTGAACCCGATGTGCTTGCGGTGGAGATCCGCGCGCAAGGGGTGGACCAGTGATTCTGGGCATAGGGGTGGACATTGCCGCTGTCTCGCGATTCCACCATTGGCTGAAGGACACGAGCCTGCTGCAGCGCTACTTCCACCCGGAAGAGCTTGCGGTTGTTCTTGGCCGACCACGGCGGCGGGAGCAGGCACTTGCTGCGCGCTTTGCTGCCAAGGAGGCCTTTGGCAAGGCGCTTGGAACCGGGATGCGGGGATTCCACCTGCGAAACGTCGAGGTCTTCAACAATCGTCTGGGCCGTCCCGAACTGCGCCTCCACGACGATGCCTATGCGCATTTCTCCCGTCTGGGGCCGGCGAGGGCCTTGTTGAGCCTGTCTCACGAAACTGAATACGCTGTTGCCATGGTTGTCATTGAGCGGATCGATGGCTGATTCATCCGGCCTCACGTTCCGCGCAAAGGAGCCAGTTGTCTGCCCGGTCTGTGAGGAAAAATTTTACGAGGAGAGACTGCGCTTCGGGCGAGGCCGGACAATCGCGGGCGCTCTCACTCCGGAGCTCCGCCGGCTCTACGAACCCTCTGCCAAGTACGGAATGGTATACCCGCTGATCTACGTGCCCATCGTCTGTCCCTTCTGCCTCTACGCGGCCTATCCCGAAGACTTCACGGAACCCCCCGACGCTGCCGTGGCAAATATCCGGGGAGCGGAGGACGTGCGGCGGTCCGCGCTGGATCGCCTGTTGCCTGGTCTGGACTTCACCCAGGATCGCGGACTGGAAGAGGGGATTGGGGCATACTTCCTCGCGAGCCACTGCTACGACGGCTTTCCACGGGACTTCTCACCGTCTATCAAACAGGGGCTCGCGTGCCTGCGCGCAGCGTGGCTTTGCGGCGATGTGCACTCGCAGAAACCAGAGGAACAGTTCAACTATCTTCAGAATGTATTTTATCGTAAATCCTGGTTCTTTTACCTCAAGGCGATTGAGAGCGAAAACGAGGGTACGGAAGGCATTGGCGCGCTTCCCAATCCGGGACCGGACATTGACAAGAACTTTGGCTATGACGGCGTCCTCTACCTTTACGGAATGCTTGAGTTCCGTCACGGCCCCCGGGAAAACCCGGAGGAGCGAAAGCTTGCGCTGACGCGGGCCAAGCGGATTGTCGCGAGGATCTTTGGCATGGGCAGAGCGAGCAAGAACAAGCCCGCCGTTCTACTGGACAACGCACGTGACCTCTACGACGCAATAAACCACGAGCTGGGTGTGCGCAACGCGGATCCGGAGGCTGATGCCCGCGCAAGCGGCTGAGCGCCGAGCTGTCATGGTGTCGGAGAGCGAGCATTCGGTGGTCCGGATCCTGTGCCGGGTCTCCTACGATGGCGTCGGCTTTGCCGGGTGGCAACGGCAGCACGGCGCACGCACCGTCCAGGAGGTTCTTGAGCGCGCCGTTGGGTCCCTGACCGGACGGGAGCTGCACCCGGTTGTCGGAGCTGGCCGGACTGATGCGGGAGTGCACGCAAGCGGCCAGGCATTTCACTTTGACTGCAGCGGACCGGCCATTCCCGGCCCAAACTGGGCACCCGCGATCAACAGCAGCCTGCCCACCGATGTTCGGATTCTCCGTTCTGACGTGGTAGCACTGCACCCGGATCGGACCGCACTTCACGCCCGCTTCAGCGCAGTCCTGCGCTGCTACTCCTATCGGCTCCGCTACCGCGGAATCCCAGAGCCACTTCCGGCACGGGATCACCTGTACCTTGCCTATCGCCCTGATTCGGACCTGCTGGATCGAATCCTTTCTGTGCTGGTGGGAGAGCATGACTTTGCAGCCTTTGGAGTAGCGGGCACCGAAGTGCGCTCTACGGTCCGGCGGCTCACCCGTGCAGCACTGGTTCCCCAACCCGGCGGAGCCCGGATTGACGTGTGGGGAACGGCCTTCCTGAGACGCATGGTTCGTGGCATTGTTGGAACGTCGCTTGCGCTGGAGCGCCGCGGGGCAGGTCCGCAGGAAATGCGGGCGATCCTGGAGTCCCGGGATCGGACCCGAGCCATGGAAAGCGCTCCGCCGCATGGACTGAACCTGGAATATGTCTGGTACCCCGGAATCACCTGGTAAGAACGGCTCACCCCGCGGCTCAGCGTCCGGGAACAACCTGGCGGCAGACCTTGCCGACCTGATACGCGATCTCCGTCACGCCTGGGGCGATGGCGCAGAGATCACCGTGGCCCCGCCGGACGCAGCCGATCCGGGCACAAGCAATGTCGGCCGGAGTCAGATATCTTCCACCGCCACCTTCCGGGAGCTGGCAGGGCAGCTCGGCGAACGGCCGATCCCGGCCGGCGGCAACTCCAACCATGAAGAGCCTGGCACCTCCGAGCCTGTTTCCGGTATGTCAGATCAGGAGCGCCTGGCAGAGCTCGCGGTCATCTCCGAGCAGATCGCCGCCTGTACCAGCTGCCAGCTTGCACAGGGCCGCAACCTCGCCGTTCCGGGTATTCTCCCGCTCAACCCCAGGGTCCTGGTGATCGGGGAAGGTCCGGGCGCAGAAGAGGACCGGCGCGGCGAGCCCTTCGTGGGGCGCGCGGGCGAGTACCTGGACCGCTGGCTAACCTCAATCGGGTTGCAGCGGAACCGGGATGCAGCAATCACAAACGTGGTCAAGTGCCGCCCGCCCGGAAACCGCGATCCTGCGGCCTCCGAGATTCTCGCCTGCACTCCCTACCTCCGCCGACAGATTGCGCTGCTGCAGCCCCGGAGTATCCTGACCGTTGGACGCTTCAGTGCCCGCTTCATAGCGGGCCGGGAGGGAAGCATGGCGAGCTTTCGGGGTGAAGTCTTCCGATGGGGGGCGATTCCGGTTGTCTGCACCTATCATCCGAGCGCGGTCCTTCGGGACCCCGGCCTCCGCCGCCCCGTATGGGAAGACCTGCAGCGCCTGGACCAGCTCAACCAGCAATGAGTGTGTGGCTCTCCGTGGCGGTACCAGTCCCGGGGACCGATCTCCTGACCTATCGCCTGCCGGACGGGAGTGATGCAGACCCCCAGCCCGGCTGCAGGGTGATTGTTCCGGTTCGCGGACGCACGATAACCGGAATCCTCGTGGATCGGCCGGAGAGCCCGGGTTTTGCTCCGGACCGGGTGAAGCCGGCCAGCCGTGTGCTGGATACAGAACCCATCATCGGGCCGGAGCAGATTGCGCTTGGCCGCTGGATGGCAGACACTTACCTCTGCAGCCTCGGGGAGGCGCTATCGGTCATGGTTCCCAGCGGCAGACGGGAGTCAGAGCCCCCGAGCATCGGGTTGCCCGAGGACGAGCGCCCGGCTCGGGTGATTCTAACAGCGGAGCAGAGTGCTGCCGTCACCGCGATTCGCGCGGAGCCCGATCAGTTTCACTACCTTTACGGGGTCACCGGCTCCGGAAAAACCGAGGTTTACCTGGAGCTCGCAGAGCGCGCCCTCGCAGAAGACCGGGGTGTGATCATCCTTGTGCCGGAGATTGCGCTCTCCAGCCAGCTCTCCGCCTCGCTTGCCGGCCGCTTCGGCGATCTGGTGGTGGTTGCGCACTCCCGGCTCACCCCTTCCCAGCGTCTTGCAGCCTGGCGGAGGCTCCGGAAGGGAGACGCCCGGGTGGTGGTGGGCCCCCGAAGTGCCGTGTTCGCTCCCCTGCTGCGCCCGGGCCTGATTGTTATTGACGAGGAACACGAGTCGGCCTACAAGTCCGGGCAGGCCCCGCGGTACCACGCCCGGCAGATAGCCTTCCGCCGGGCACGCGAGGAAGGTGCAACCCTAGTGATGGGGAGCGCAACGCCGTCTTTGGAAGCCTGGTCTCTCATGGAGCGGAATGTGATTCGCCGCCACGTACTTCCAACGCGGGTTGCCGGAGGCGCTCCGCCGGAGATTGAGGTGGTGGACCTCCGTGGTCAGCCTGGCACCATCTCTGAGCGGCTGGCAGAAGAGATTGACCGGAGCCTGCAGCAGGGCCGGCAGAGTCTGCTGTTTCTCAATCGCCGGGGCTTTGCCACGCTCTTTCATTGCCGCAGCTGCGGCTACGAGCATCACTGCCCCAACTGCTCGGTGGCACTGACCTATCACCAGAGCAGCGGCAGGCTGCAATGCCACTACTGCGGGTATCGCGGAAGCGCGCCGGAAGCCTGCCCACAGTGCGGATCCCTGGACACCGCTTTCAGCGGCTTTGGCACCGAGCAGGTAGAGCAGGAGGTGAACTCACGCTTTCCCGGCGCGGCAGTTGCCCGCCTGGATGCGGATGCGGGGCGGGCCGCTGGTGCAACCGAGCAGATCCTTGCCGACTTCCGGGAGGGCAGAACACAGATTCTTCTGGGCACACAGATGGTCGCCAAAGGACTGAACTTCCCGGGGCTTCGCCTGGTGGGGGTAATCCACGCGGACACCGCGCTCTCTTTGCCCGACTTCCGCGCCGCGGAGCGCACCTTCTCACTGCTGGTGCAGGTAGCCGGTCGGGCCGGGCGCTATCACCCGGATGGGCTGGTGATCGTGCAGACTTACCGGCCCGAGTTTCCTGCGGTGCAGGCTGCGGTGCAGTCAGACATCCAGGGCTTCTACGCTTCTGAGCTCCGGACGCGGGAAGCCCTTGCCTTTCCTCCCGCAATGCGGCTGGTGCGAATTGTGGCGCGCGCTCGGCAGGCTGACCTGGCGCGGAAGGACCTCCTGGAGCTCTCCGGGCGAATGCGGGAGGCTGGTGTTGTGGGTCCGGGCCGCGCTGACCTCCTCGGCCCTGTCGAATGTGGCCTGGCGGTAATCAACCGGCAGCATCGCTATCAGCTTCTGCTGCGCGCGCAAGCCATCGGACCGGTGCTTTCGCGGCTCGGCCCGGTGTTGCGGGCATCCCGTGTTCGGACCGGCGTGTATCGGGAGATTGACGTAGATCCCGTGCAGCTGATCTGAGGATGGACCGAGCCAGCCTTGCCCGCAATCGGTTGCAAGGACGCCAGGCTTGTTGACGGCCGCACCGCCGCGCAATAGCCTCCGACAGCAGATGCTGGACGTTCTGGTTGTGCCGCACGATCACCTGCGGTGCAAAGCGCTCGCAGTTCCCGATCTCTCGGACGAGCTTGTCTCCCTTGCCACAGAAATGATCGCGACCATGCATGAGTCGGACGGGATAGGCCTTGCGTCAGTACAGGTAGGACGAAGTGAGCGGCTCTTTGTTGTGCACGTTCGCGACTATGAGCCCCGCGTGTTTTTCAACCCGGAGATCACGAGCCGCAGCGTGGAGGAGGATGACTACGAAGAAGGCTGCCTGTCCATCCCCGGCGTCTACGCGAATGTCCGGAGACCGGTGTCCATTGCTGTCCGCGCGATTGGTCTGGATGGCGAGCCCTTTGAACTTGAAGCGGATGGACTGCTGGCCCGGGTGATTCAACACGAGAATGACCACCTGGACGGCGTGCTGTTCTGGGATCACCTCAGCGAGCGGAAGCGCAACCGCCTGCAGCACCTCTACCAGAAAGGCATGGAGAGCTGAGGATCCTGGTTGCCGGGGGTCCGGTGATTTCCGTCCCTGGTCTGGACCTGCTCTCCCGCCGGCATGACGTCTGCGGTCTGCTGTGCGCGCCGGACCGGCCGGCGGGGCGGGGCCGTAAACTGCATGCGCCGCCAGCCAAGGAGCTGGCCCTTGAGCTTGGAATCCCCGTCCTGCAACCCGAGCGGCTGGGGCCCGAGGCACGGGAAGCCGTTCGCCGGTTGGGAGCGGAGCTCCTGGTGGTCTTTGCCTACGGGCGAATCTTTGGTCCGAAGTTCCTTGCTCTGTTCCCTCGGGGTGGGATCAACTGTCATCCATCGCTGCTGCCGCGCTACCGCGGACCGTCGCCGATTCCCGCAGCCCTCCTCGCCGGGGACGAATTCACGGGCCTCAGTGTCCAGACCCTCTCCCTGCAGATGGACGCTGGTGACCTCTTGCTTACCCGCACGAGGCAGATCCTGCCGGAGGACAGCACCGAAAGCCTGAGTGCATGGGCTGCCGAGGAAGGGGCGCAGGCGCTTGCCGCCGCCGTAGATACCATTGCCGAGGGGAACACGGAGCCCCTTCCCCAGCGATCCGAAGGGCTGTCCTACTGTCGCTTCCTCCGGAAGGAGGATTCCTGGATCAGCTGGGACATGCCTGCACACCTGATTGCCCGGCAGGTTGCCGCCTACCATCCCTGGCCCGGGAGCACGGCGATGCTCGGCAGCGAGGTGATCCGGCTGCGCGGTGCAGAAGTGGTTCCGGCGCCTCCTGACGGTGGATGGCTGGCGAGCGGCGCCCGACCTGGTGCCGTGGTCTCAGTGGACAGTGCCGGGCGCCTGCTGATACAAACAACGGCCGGTTTGCTCGGCATTCGATTCCTTCAGCGACAGCAGCGTCGGGAACTTGCAGCGCCGGACTTTGTCCGCGGCTATCCCGCCATTGTCGGAAGTACGCTGCACCGACCCGACGGAGAGGCACTGTGAACAGCAGACGATTCAAGTCCTTTCGGAACATCGGCTCCGACCCTGAGAGCCGGGCATCTGCAACAATCCTGCTTACCATGCTTGGCGCAATTGTCTTGCTGGTCATGGGAACCATCACCGCCTTTGTGATTTCTCTGGAGCGGCGTGAGCAGGTTACGGTACCGGACATCTCCCGGCTTGACTTCGTGGAGGCAGTAGTTGCCCTGCAGGAGCGCGAGCTCATTCCACGGGTGCAGCAGCGCTACTCCACCGATCCCGCTGAGCGAGGACTGGTCATCAATCAGAGTCCGGCTCCCGGGACGGTGGTGCGCGCAGGCCGAGAGATCAGTGTGGTTGTCAGCCGCGGCGCCGTTGTGGACCGGGTCGGGAACTACGTTGGGAGGCAGCTGGACGAGGTCCGCCTTGATCTGCAGGGTATCTTTGCCTCTACAGACGAGCAGACCCTGCGGATCGGGGAAATCATCACGGTCTTTGCTGACGCGGATCCGGGAACCATCCTGGAGCAGGACCCGCCGGCCAACACCGAGCTGACGAGCCTCACAGCCCTGGACCTGGTAGTGAGCCGCGGTCCGGACGTGCAGCAGATTGAGCTGCCGGCGTTCGGCGGCATTGACTTCCGCGAAGCGCGTGACCTGATGGCTGAGGCGAACATTCCCTTTGTGTTTGCCGCCGTTCGTGGTGGGCCCGATGATCGGCCCGGGGCAGTGGTTCGCCAGACCCCGCCGGCGGGAAGCCTGGTTGAGCCGGGAACTCCGGTGAGCCTCACTGTGGTGCGGCCTGATGACCTGCCACCGGGTCAGGTGTTTGGAATCTTCCAGCGCACCCTGCCGGGTTATGCGGTGCCGGTTACCATCAGCGTTCAGCGGATCGGGCCTGACGGTGAGCGAGAGCTACTGTTCACCACCCAGCACCCGGGCGGGCCGATCGCGGTCCCCTACGTGGCCGAGATCGGCAGCACCATCGCACTTCTCACATTTGATACCGAGATTGCGCGGGAGCTTGTCCGCGCAAGCACAGCGGTGGACTGAAGCAGCCGGGACACGGCTAGCCGGGGCTGAAGCTGCGCGGCGGGACGCTCCGGGGACCCCGCGAGGGTTCTGCTGGCCGAAACGGGCCTGCGCCTATTTTGCGCCGACTATCTGGAGGGCCTGCTTGAGGTCAAGCTTCTCCAGAGCATCAGGCTTCTGCCACTCCTCGGGAATCCGGTGGTTGTTGCTTCCCACCTTCAGGTATGGGCCGTACTGCCCGTCGTAGAGACCAACCTTCTGCTTCGCCCCGGGGACGGTGCCCAGAGCGCGGATGAGCTTCGGCCCCCGACGGCGGCCTTTTTTCTCCTGCGCGAGCAGCTCAAGCGCGCGCTCCAGGCCGATGTCGTAGGCGCTTTCACTGGCAGGGATTGATCGAAAATCCCCGTCGTGCACCACAAAGGGACCGAAGCGTCCAAGGCCCGCGACCACGTCCTTCCCGCTTTCAGGATGCTGCCCGAGGGTGCGGGGAACAGAGAGCAGCCGCGTTGCGTCTGCAATCGTGAGTTCCCGGGGATTCATCTCCCGCGGAACGCTTGCCCGCTTTGGCTTGGGGTTCTCCTCGGTCGCCTCGCCCAGTTGCACATAAGGACCATAGCGCCCGCTGAGGACGTAGATCTTCTCCCCGCTTTCGGGATGCACCCCCAAGGGCTCCGGCCCCCGCTTCTGTACCTCAATCAGATCCTCAATCTGGGCCGGATCAAGGTCACCGGGTGCAACGTCTTCCGGAACGGTTACGTGGATCTTTTCGCCCTCGGACTCTGCAACAACGTAGGCACCGTAGCGGCCGATCCGTAGCTGCCGGGATCCGTCCAGCGCCGGGATATCAATCACCCGACACTCCTCCGGATCAATACCGGACTCGCGTTCCTCAATCTGCTTCTTCAGACCGCTGCCGCTGAGGTAGAAGGACCGGAGGTACTCGCTCCTCCCAAGGTCACCGGAGGCGATTTCATCCAGGTGCTGCTCCATTTCTCGCGTGAATCGATAGTCCACGAGGTCATTGAAGTGGCGTTCCAGGAACTGAGTCACACCAAAACCGGTGTAGGTTGGGACCATCGCGGATCCCTGTTTGCGGACGTAGCCCCGCTCAAAAAGGGTGGAGATGATGCTTGCGTACGTGGACGGCCGACCGATGCCTTCTTTCTCCAGTCGCTGCACCAGGCTCGCCTCCGTGTAGCGCGCTGGGGGTCTGGTCTCATGCTTGTCTGCCAGCAGTTGGCGAAGCTCCAGCTCCACGCCCTCACTCATGTCCGGGAGGATGGTCTCTTCCTCTCCGTTGCTCTTGTCGTCCCGACTCTCTACGTACAGCTTGAGGAAGCCCGGATCAACAATGGTGGTTCCGGTGGCAAGGAAAACGCAGTCTCCGGCATTGATTCGCACCGAGCGCGAGCTCTTGGTGGCGTCCTTCATCTGGGTTGCAAGGGTGCGCTTCCAGATCATCTCGTACAGCCGGAGTTCTCTGCCACTGAGTCCGGCGTCCTTAGGGTGGCGGAATGTTCCCCCCGCAGGGCGAATTGCTTCATGCGCTTCCTGGGCGTTTGCTGAGCGCGCTGAGTACTGGCGCGGCTTGGGCGACAGCAGGTCCTTGCCAAATGAGCTCTCCACTGCCCGCCGGGAAGCGCCGATCGCCTCTCCGGAGAGGGTTGGAGAGTCGGTGCGCATGTAGGTGATCAGTCCGTTCTCATACAGCCGCTGCGCGGTTCGCATGGTGTCCCGGCTCCCCATGCCCAGCTTTCGGTTTGCCTCCTGCTGAAGAGTGGAGGTAATGAACGGGGGCGCCGGGCGCGATGTGGACTGCCGCTCCGTGATGCTCTCCACCCGGAACTGCTGGTCCCGCAGAGTAGTTGCAAGCTTCCCTGCATCTGCCTCAGTAAGGATCAGCGCATCAGTATCTGCAAACAGGTGGCCGGTTTCCGGGTCAAAGTCCTTCCCGTTTGCAAGCCGCCGACCCTCCCGTTCAATCAGGCGCGCAGTGAAGGGCTGGGAATCAGCCGCCAGGTCCGCCTTGAGGTCAAAGTAGACCGCACGCCGAAACCTCATCCGCTCACGTTCGCGCTCCACGGTCATTCGCAGCCCGGCGCTCTGTACGCGTCCGGCGGAAAGGCCGTAGGCAATCTTCTTCCAGATCAGCGGAGAGACGCTGTATCCAACCAGCCGGTCCAGGATCCTCCGTGTTTCCTGGGCCTGCACCAGGTTCTGGTTGATGTCACGGGGATGCTCAACCGCCTCTTCAATTGCCTTGCGGGTGATTTCGTGGAAGACCATCCGCTTCACCGGCACCTTTGGCTTGAGCGTCTGGATCAGATGCCAGGAGATGCTTTCGCCCTCGCGGTCTTCGTCAGTTGCCAGGTAGAGCGCATCAGCGTCCTTCAACTGGTCCCTCAGCTGTCGGATCACCTTCGACTTTCCCTTGGGTGTCACGTACAGTGGGGCAAAGTCATCTTCAACGTTGATGCCGAGGCGAGCCCAGGGCTCCTTCTTCACTCGTGCCGGGATCTCGCTCGCGCTCTGCGGAAGATCCCGAACATGGCCCACACTGGCCTCCACCCGAAAGTTTTTCGGCAGGAAGCGCTTGATGGTGCGAGCTTTGGTAGGTGACTCAACTATGACGAGGACGGTTTCTTCCATAGGTCTGCACGTCGCCGGGCGACTTGCGGGAGAGAATTTGTGGGAAGCGCGGCATCTGTCAAGCGCGGGGCCCGCAGGAACGGAGAAAGGGAGAGAAAATGGCAGACAGAATCAAGAGCATCGGGTTCATTGGAACCGGAATCATGGGTGCCCACATGGCGCGCCGCCTGATGGAGGCGGGCCACACGCTGAGCGTCTACACACGCACCCGCGAGCGCGCCGAGCCACTTCTGGCAGCCGGTGCGCGGTGGGCTGATACCCCCGCTGAGTGCGCCGCCGAGGCCGGCCTTGTGATGAGCATTGTCGGCTATCCGGATGATGTGGAGGCGGTGTACTTCGGGGAGGCAGGCATCCTGTCCGCGCTGAAATCACGCGCAATCTGTGTGGACATGACCACCTCCAGCCCGGACCTTGCCGTGCGCATTGCTGCTGCCGCTGCCGAGCGTGGTTGCGAGGCGATGGATGCGCCGGTCAGTGGTGGCGATATCGGGGCGCGGGACGGAAAGCTCGCCATCATGGCCGGTGGCAGCGAGTCCGCGTTCGCAGCGGTGGAGGAGGTGTTCCGGGTGCTCGGTCCCGCGCCCCGGCGGATCGGCCCCGCCGGTTCGGGCCAGCATGCCAAGATGGCTAACCAGACGGCCATAGCGGGTGCCATGCTGGGAACGGTAGAAGCCATGTTGTACGCTCGGCGGGCGGGGCTGGACACCGACACCGTGCTGTCCGTTCTCACCGGCGGGGCGGCGTCCAGCTGGGTCATGGCCAATCTCGGAAGCCGTATGCTGGCCGGGGATCTGGAGCCTGGCTTCCTCCTGCATCACTTCCTCAAGGACCTGCGAATTGCTCTTGGTGAGGCGCGGAGGATGGGCCTTGCGCTCCCCGGACTTGCGCTTGCCGAACAGTTCTACGCAGCCGCCCAGGCTCAGGGGCTGGGTATGAAGGGCCATCAGGCCCTGTACCGCGTACTTGATTCCCTTTCGCCGATTGGACCCGAGTCTGGTACAGTTGCGACATGAGCGTTGAGCTTCGCGAGCTGACATACGAGAACTTCCACACGGCGGTCGAACTCAAGGTCCGCGCAGACCAGCAGCAGTTTATTGAGTCCAACGCCTACTACATCGCCCAGTCCAAGGTGGACCAGGAGGTGACTCCCCTGACGGTCTACGCGGACGGGGAGATGGTGGGCTTTCTGGTCCACGGCATAGATGAGGATGACGGACGGGTCTGGTTGATGCGGCTGATGATTGACCAGCGCTTCCAGGGCCGTGGCTACGCGCGTGCTGCAGTGGTTGCTCTGGTGCAACGAATTCAGCAGACCTACCCCGTGGATGGCATCTACCTGCGCTTCCCTTCAGGCAATGAGCGGGCTTACCGGCTGTACACCGGGCTCGGGTGGACCCCCACCGGGGACCAGGAAGAAGGCCAGGACATCTACGTGCTCCACGTGGGATCGGGCGTGTGGCAGCCGCCGGAGATGTCCGCCGACCAGGGCTAGGCCGGCCACTGGCCCTCCGCAAGACGGAGAGCATCCGCGGCAACATCGGAGATCCACTCTTCACGCTGCCGTCGGCTGCTGCCCCGCACCGGACCGAGCGAGCGGACAATCACCGGATTGACCCCGCAGAAGCTCAGGATGCGGCGGTTCCACAAGCCGTCCAGGAAGTCCTGGTCTTCCGGACCGCCGTCTCCGGGCACGATTACCAGGGCATGCTTGCCGTCAAGCAGCCCGAAGCGCTTCATGGTCTGCGGTGAGAGCCCCTCGTACTCGTAGGCAAAGCCGGGCCGGAGTACCCGGTCCAGCCAGCCCTTGAGAATTGCCGGGGGTCCGCCCCACCAGTTTGGGTGCACTATCACCAGGAGGTCGGCGGTGGACAGCAGACGACTATGTTCCTGCACCGCAGGATCCAGGCTGATATGCCGGCGCAGTTCCTCGCCGGAGAGCGTGGGGTCAATCGGATAGCGGTAGAGATCCACGTCGTGGACCTCGTTTCCGGCGGCCCGCAGGGTCTCGCTGACTCGCTGTGCTATGGCGCCAACCAGGCTCACCGGTTCCGGATGTGCCCAGAGGACAAGGCAAACGGCTTGTTCAGGCATGATATGGAAACTAGATTAACACAGACACGACAGGCCAGTAATTTCTTAGTACACTGGTAATGTATAGGGGGGGTAAACGTGGCCGTTTCCAAAGGTGAAGTACTGGACGCCCTGCGGTACGTGATTGATCCGGAGATCGGAATCAACATCGTGGACGTCGGGCTGGTGTATCGCATTGAGCCCAAAGAAGATGTGCTTGAAGTTGATTACACGCTCACTTCCCCCGGCTGCCCCCTGGCGGAAACCATAGAGGCGGATATCCGCCGCAACATCAAGGAGCACCTGGCCCTTGAGGCGGTTGTCACCAACCTCGTTTGGACCCCGCCCTGGAACGTGGACTTCATGAGTGAAGAGGCCCGGATAGAGCTGGGCTATCCCATATAAGCATTTCTCGCAGAGGAGCGTTCATTTGCGCGTTGAAATCCGCGATCTGCAGGCCAGCATCGCCGACAAGCCCATTCTGAAGGGCATCAACCTGACCATGGAATCTGGACAGATTCATGCTCTCATGGGTCCCAACGGCTCGGGCAAGAGCACGCTGTCCAACGTCATCTTCGGCCATCCGGACTACAACGTCACCGGTGGTGAGATCATTGTAGATGGTCAGAACATTCTGGAGCTCGAGGTGTCCGATCGCGCACGCCTGGGCCTGTTCATGGCGTTTCAGTACCCGGTTGAGATTCCGGGTGTCACGGTCGGGCGCTTCCTCAAGCGCGCGCTTGAGATAGTCCACGAAGGTGACGACAGCTGGACCGCGACGCGCTACATCAAGGAACTGCGCGCGTCCGTGGACTTCATGGAAATTGATCAGCAGTTCATCAACCGCTATCTCAACTCAGGATTCTCCGGAGGTGAGAAGAAGCGGATGGAAATCCTGCAGATGCTCATGCTGCGACCCGGTTTCGCCATCCTGGACGAGACGGACAGCGGGCTGGACATTGATGCGCTGCAGATAGTGGCGAAGGGCGTGAACCATCTCCGCGGCGAGAACTTCGGCGCAATGATCATCACCCACTACCAGCGGATCCTTGATCACATCCGCCCGGACTTCGTCCATATTCTCTATCAGGGCCGGATTGTCACTTCCGGCGGCAAGGAACTTGTGGAGACCCTGGAGGCCAAGGGCTACAACTGGGTCAAGGAACAGTACGGCATCAAGGAGGACTGAAATGGCAGACCAGACAACACAGAACGTGGACATTGGATCCTACAAGCACGGCTACTCTTTCCCGGATAAGTCCGTCTTCAAGACCCGCAAGGGCCTGGATTCGGATGTTGTCCGCGCGATCTCAGAGAACAAGGGTGAGCCGGAGTGGATGCTGGAGTTCCGGCTCCGTTCCCTGGAGGCATTCCGCCGCAAGCAGATGCCCAACTGGGGTGCTGACCTGTCCGACATCGACTTTGACGAGATCTACTACTACGCAAAGCCGACCGAGGCGCAGGCGCGAACCTGGGAGGATCTGCCGCCGGAGATCAAGGAAACCTACGACCGCATCGGGGTTCCGGAAGCGGAGCAGCGCTTCCTTGCCGGTGTCGGTGCCCAGTACGACAGCGAGATTGTCTATCACAGCCTTCAGGAACAGCTTTCCAACCAGGGCGTGCTCTTTCTGTCTCCGGAGCAGGCCGTGGAAGAGCATCCTGACCTGGTGCAGAAGTACTTCGGCACGGTCATCCCCTACAACGATAACAAGTTTGCTGCGCTGAACTCCGCGGTATGGAGCGGTGGCAGTTTTGTGTACGTGCCCAAGGGAGTGCACGTTGATGTGCCCCTACAGGCTTACTTCCGGATCAACTCGGAAAACTTCGGCCAGTTTGAGCGCACGCTGATCATTGCGGACGAAGGGAGTTTTGTGCACTACGTGGAAGGCTGCACCGCGCCGATCTACACAACTGACAGCCTTCACAGTGCAGTGGTTGAGATTATCGCTCTCCCGGGTGCCCGTGTTCGCTACAGCACCATCCAGAACTGGTCAAGCGACGTCTATAACCTGGTGACCAAGCGTGCCGTTGCCTACGAGAACTCCACCGTGGAGTGGGTGGACGGGAACCTCGGTTCCAAGCGGACGATGAAGTACCCCTCGGTGTACCTCATGGGAGAGGGGGCCCACGGTGAGGTTCTGTCCATTGCCTTTGCCGGCGAGCGACAGGAGCAGGACACAGGCGGCAAGATTGTTCACGCGGCAAGCAATACCAGCTCCGTCATTACATCCAAGTCCATCAGCAAGGACGGCGGAATCGCGAGTTACCGCGGGCTGATCCGGGTGGACGAGGGGCTGCAGAACGTACGCTCCAACGTGGTCTGCGATGCGCTGCTGATTGATGAGCACTCCGTGAGCAACACCTATCCCTACATGGAGATCAACGCTGACGATGTTTCCATTGAGCATGAGGCTCGGGTCAGCAAGATCAGCGAGGAACAGCTCTTCTACCTGATGAGCCGGGGCCTGGATGAGTCCGAGGCATCACTGATGATTGTCAACGGTTTCCTGGATCCCCTGGTGAAGCAGCTGCCGATGGAGTACGCGGTTGAGTTGAATCGGCTGATTGAACTTGAGATGGAGGGCAGCGTTGGCTGATCGGTCCGGCGCAACCGCTCTGCAGCCGCAGCTGGCCTATCATGACGGACGGGAGGCCAGCGAATTCACCCGGGTGCGCTCCGCTGCTGCGGAGCGCTTCTCTGCTATGGGTTGGCCCCAGACCTCGGAGGAGGAATGGCGGCGGAGCGACGTAAGCTCCTTTGACTTTGACTCTTATCAGGTCAGCTTGAATGGCCGAGAGTCCCCAAGTGCCGCAGCCCTCCCGGACGGAGCAAGCGCGTTCTTCCGTTTTTCGGCAGACAGCAACCGGCTCAGCGCCATGTCTGACGCGGCAAGGGACGCGGGGCTGGTGGTTTCCACGCTGGACGCGCTGCAGTCTAGCGACCCACTGACGGCCGATGTGGCCGCGCTCATGGAGCAACTGGTACAGGAGGGCGCGGATAATCGCTTTGTAGCGTGGAACGCCGCCGCCTACACGCACGGCCTGGTGATTTGGGTACCGGAGGGCTACGTGGCCTCCGAGCCCGTGATTGTTGAGGTGGAGATTGCAGGGGAGGGGACCGCGGTACTTCCCCGAATCATCATCCGCGCGGCGGCCGGATCCGATGCTACCGTGATAGTGAGGCTGCGCGGTGTTGAGGAAGAGGGCGAGGCCTTTGTTTGTGAAGTGCATCAGATTGATGTCGCGGCCAATGCGCGCCTCCGCTACAACATGGTGAATGAGCTCAACATCGACTCTTACTTGATCAGTCTTGGAAGCGGGACCGTGGCGCGGGACGGATTCTTCCGCCACAGTGCCACACACCTCGGGAGTCTGTTTACCAAAGGACGAATTGACGTTGCGCTGCAGGGTCCCGGCGCTGACATGGAGCTGGATGGCCTGTATTTCACTCACGCTGACCAGCATATGGATCTCCGCACCGTCCAGCGCCACGAAGCGCCTACCGCCTACAGCCGAACCTTCTACAAAGGCGCACTCCGGGATGAGGGGCGAAGTGTCTACCAGGGACTCATCCGGGTTGAAGAGAACGCGTCGGGAACCGATGCGTACCTCACCAACAACAACCTCGTCCTCAACGATGGTGCTCGCTCGGACTCAATCCCGAGCCTGCAGATTGGCACCAATGACGTGCGCTGCAGCCACGGTTCCACTACGGGGCGAATTGATCCGCTCCAGTTGTTCTACCTCATGAGCCGCGGCTACAAGGAGAGCGAGGCGGTGGAAATGCTGATCGAGGGCTTCTTTGACGAGATCGTTTCAAAGCTTCCGGAGATCCTCCGGGACGAGCTGAGGGAGACCATCGTACAGCGGGTCCGCGAGGCGGAGGACTGATCGTGGCAAAGTGGATTCACGCGGGCCACGTTGACGAGTTCCGCAAGCAGAAGAAGGTGAATCACCGGCGCAAGGAACTGTGCCTGTACAAGCTGGAAGACGGGATCTTCTGCACCGACAACAGCTGTTCTCACGAGTACTCTCCACTGCACGAGGGAATGATTGTTGGCGGGGACGTGTACTGTCCAAAGCATGGATCCCGCTTTGAGATCCGCACCGGCAAAGTGAAGGATTTCCCCGCCAACCGGCCGGTGAAAACCTACGAGGTCAACGTAGACGAAGACGGCGAGATCTATATCAAGCTCTGATCACCCTTCCGCTCCATGACCGCCCATCGCCAGTCCAGGATGCCACGCTGAGCCCCCCTGAGCATCCGCCGAGTACGCAGCCGAAAGCCATAGTGTTCGCACAGTGCTTTCAGGGCCTTCCGGTCCGGCACATCGTGCCAGACCCGGAATTCCTTCTGTTTGGCGACGGCAGTCCCTGTCCGTGGGGCCGCGGCACCCCCGCCGATTTGCTCCTGCGGGATCATCAGGTAGCGCTGCAGAAAGGGCCCGCCTGGCCCATAATCCAGGTTCTGCCGGATCAAGGTGTGCGGCTCGGCGGACCAAAAGCCGCCTTTGGGGTAGCTTCGCCAACTTTGCCCGCCACCACGGAGCAGGGGATCTTCACTGTTCCGCAGCCTCCGCAGGTACAGGCGAGAGTACAGGTCAACAATGACCAGGCCGCCTGGAACCAGCAGGTCCTGGAGGCCGGCCAGCACCGCACCACGGACCCACGGCGCCAGGGTCAACCAGGTGCCGTAGAGCATGAGCGCGGCAGCGAGGGGGCGCTCCTCTGTGGCATCAGTACCGGCCATCAAGTCCCGGATCCGCTGGGGGAAGTCCTCGGCAACTACCAGTTGCTGGAAGCTGCAGCGCCCGCCTGATGGGTAGTCGGATGTCTGAGCGCGGCGGCGGGCCTCTGCTATGGCAGCATTGTTTCCATCCACGCCCAGAACGTGGAATCCCGCGCCTGCAAGAGCCTCCACGTGGTATCCAGGGCCGCAGGCAAGGTCCAGAAGCAGGGGAGGGTTTCCCTCCCCGGGGGTTGGCAGAATGCCCGCAGCCGCCAGCTTTCGCCGAACGAAGGCAACGCTGCGCGCGCGAACCCGAGGCGGCCGAGAGGCATCAAAGCTGCGTTCGGCGTGGGAGTGAAGGAGCTGTCGGGAAACGTGCGGATCAAACCACAGAACGTGCTCAGGGCCACCCGCCCAGGGCGAGGGCTCCTCGGGAATTGCCGGCAGACCTGTGCGTGGGTAGTCTTCACGCCCCATGACAGATGGTAGCACAGGGGCGTCCACCGACTCCGGCCTGAGTGGTCCCGGTGATATTCCAGCCCTGGCGGCTCGTTTGCGCGGGGGTGACCTGGTAGGGATGCCAACGGAGACCGTTTACGGACTCGCGGCAGATGCCACCAACCCCGAGGCCTGCCTCCGGGTCTTTGCCGCCAAAGGACGACCCGCGAATAATCCGCTCATTGTCCACTGTGCGTCGGCACAGGATGCACTGGACTATGCTGCTGCTGACCTGCCGCGGGATGTCCGCACATCAGCCGAGCAGCTGTTTCACGGCTTTTCCCCGGGACCGATCAGCGTGGTTCTCCCGTCCTCTGATGCCATTGCCGAATCTGTCCGGGCAGGTCAGCCCACCGTTGCCCTGCGGGTTCCGGCGCACCAGCTTGCCCTGCAGCTCATCCGGGAGGCGGGCCGACCGCTTGCAGCTCCGTCGGCAAACCGCAGCGGCCAACCAAGCCCAACTGATGCCATGTCCGTGCGGAGGGCATTCGGTCCGGAGTTCCCGGTGCTGGACGGCGGGGCGTGTGAGGTTGGTATAGAGAGCACGGTTGTGGAGGTCCGGGAGGACCGCTTGATTCTCCATCGCCCCGGTTTTGTCAGCCGGACCGATCTGCAGCAGGTCTGTGGCCTTCCCGTGCTTGATCCCGGAGACCAGAGCATCCGCAGTCCCGGGCGCGTGCACCCCCACTATCGTCCCTCCGGTCCCTGCTGGGTTGTCAGTTCTTCCGAGCTCGTGAAGCTCGTTCCGGCACTTGGTGCGCTACGCGGCGGTGGTGAGGGTTCCACGCAGTTCCGTGGACTATTGATCTATGGTCTGGAGCGGGACTTCGCTGGGCTCCAGGATCAGGTTGGCAGCCTCACGCTGCATACGGAAACAGACCCGGGTGCTCTGGCGCGAAACCTGTTCCGGGTCCTGGTTGAGGCGGGAGACAGGCCATTGCTGCTGGTTGCACCGGATGACGCGCGCTGGGGAGAGGCGCTGGCCGACCGGATGGGCCGGGCCGCTTCAGGGCAGGGTGCGATTGACCTGGCGCGCAAGCTGCCCGCGCTGCGGGAGAACGGGAACGCCTAGGGCATCGGGATCCGGTCCGGGCGAAATCCCGGTGATTCGCACCCGAAGCAGATCCCCGGGCCGTACCGCAAGCGCGCTCGCACCCTGTTCAAGAGCGGTGCCTGCCCCGCTGTGGGGCTCCGCACCCTCCCGGATCCGTACATGCAGGTAGTGATCGCCAATGCCGCGCGGAAGCTGCACTGAGTGATCCGCTGCCGGCTTGCCCCGGGCCTCCACGGCTTGAGCCTGCATACCTTCCACCAGAACTGTCTCCACCGTCCCGATCCGGCCAGCCCGCACGTGCCGCTTCACCTGTTCCGCGCGCTCTGCCAGTTGGGTCATCCTGTTCCGAATCATCGGTCCCGGTACCTTGCCAGGCATTCGCGCAGCGCGGGTTCCGTTGCGCACGCTGTAGGGGAAGGCGTGGACGTGGCTGAACTGATGGTGATCCACGGCATCCAGGGTCTGCTGGAAGTCTTCTTCCGTTTCCCCGGGGAAGCCCACCAGAATGTCCGTGGTCAGATCGATGTCCGGGCGGGCCACGCGGATGTCATGGACCAGCGCGTCATAGCCTTCCCGGGTGTACATCCTCCGCATTGCCAGAAGCACCCGGGATGATCCGCTTTGCAGGCAGAGATGAAGGTGCGGGGCCATTCGCGGATGGCCGAGGGCCTGCAGGAAGGCATCGTCAAGGCCGTCAGGCTCAATTGAGCTGATCCGCACGCGGTAGTCTGGCGCATCCCCCACCGGGAGTGACCTCAGGTTGAGCAGCTCATTGAGCACATCGCCAAAGCCCTGACCATCGTGATCGTAGCGGCTCATATTGACCCCGGTAAGCACGAGCTCCCGGATCCCGGCGGCGAGCAGGGCCTCCGCCTCGCCGAGGATATCGTCCAGGGGTCTGCTCCGCGCGGCGCCGCGTACCCGCGGGATGATGCAGAAGCTGCAGGCATTGCTGCACCCGTCAGCGATCTTGATGCTTGCCCGCGTGCGGAAGGCCGGGAATGCGGGCCGGTAGGCAAAACTGTTGTCCCTCCTCGCGCCGAAGGCGTTGGCTC
Source organism: uncultured Spirochaetaceae bacterium (assembly GCA_964591085.1). Lineage (GTDB taxonomy): Bacteria > Spirochaetota > Spirochaetia > DSM-27196 > CAZPXH01 > CAZPXH01. The sequence continues at coordinate 62,173 of CAZPXH010000002.1, forward strand.
CGCCGGAGGCGTCAACTGGGTAAAGGACCATGAGGTCAACGGTCTCGCCCCGGAGGGCCGAGTCCACGATGTCAAAGACCTGGGACTTGGCCGCATTCGGCACGGCAATCACCCCGTCAAGGGATGCGTAGTCCGCGCTGAACTGCTCCACCGAGCAGCCAGTTGCCACGGTCAGCAGCGGTTTCCGTCCGGACGCCTGATACACAGTCTGGCGGCTCTTGCGGTCGGCGCGGGCGGTGACGGTGCAGGTGTTGACCACCAGGACGTCAGCCGCGTCGTCTTCGGAGACCACACGGTAGCCGGCCTCCCGAAAGCGCTGGGCCAGGGCGTCAGACTCGTACTGGTTGAGCTTGCACCCCAGGGTCCGGAACCCGATGCGGTGGCTCAGACCCGGGCTCCCGTGGACGCTGGTGCGGGGGCCCCCGAGGGCAGGGTGCCGAGGTAGCGGCCCTCCAGGCTGAGCGGCTGACACCCGGTGATCTCCAGTTCCACAAAGCGGCCGATGAGCGACCGGTCCGCGCTTGCAAACCTCGTCACCACCCTTCCTTCAGTCTTTGCAGACAGGAACCCGTCCCTGCGATCCTCTCCATCACAGAGAACGGTGATGGTCTTCCCGATCAGCGAACGGTTGTACTCCAGGGAGGTCTCCTGCAGGACGTCCTGCAGCACATGCAGCCTCCGCTTCTTCTCTTCCTGCGGCACATCATCCGCCCACCGGGAGCTGGCCGCCCCTGGCCTGGGAGAGTACATGGCGATGTAGGCCATCTGGTATCGCATCTCTTCCATCAGAAGGCGGGTCTGCTCAAACTGGGTCTCGGTCTCCCCGCTGAAGCCCACGATGATGTCAGTGAACAAGGTGGCCTCCGGGAGGATGCTCCTGATGTTCGCCACAACTTCCCGGTAGCGGTGCATTCCGTAGTTCCGGTTCATCCGCATCAGGACCTTGTCATCGCCACTCTGCACCGGCAGGTGGATCTGCTTTGCCAGTACCGGGTACTCCGCGATTGTCTCAAGTACATCGGTGGTCATGTCCCGGGGATGGGGAGAGGTGAACCAGGTCCAGAACTGTCGCCCGCTGCGCTGACCGATCTCTCCGATTTCGCGCAGGAGCTCGGCGAAGCTCCGCTCGGCCCCTCGGCGGTCCAGTCCGTAGCTGTTCACGTTCTGACCCAGCAAGGTGATGGACCGGTAGCCCCTGGCTACCAGGCCTTCCACCTCGCCAAGGATGTCATCGCTGGGCCGCGATACTTCCCGCCCGCGCGTGTAGGGAACCGCGCAGAAGGTGCAGAACTTGTCACAGCCGTTCTGAATCGGAACGTAGGCTTCAAACTGCGAGCTGTAGTCCGGGCTTACCTGCCAGAAGCCGGAGAGATGGCGGTTCAGCTCTGTTCGCGCGCGGGTCGGGTCCAGCACCGGGATAGGGCTCTGCACGACAGGGCGGGGCTCCATCATGCCCGGCCCGCTTGCAGACGGGCGGAGCGCGCGCAGCTGAAGCGCGGGCGGAAGCTCGGTTCCCCGCAGTTCGGCCGAGGGAAGAATTGCGGGCGAAGTGGTAACTGCGTCCAGCCCTGGTGCCCGCGGGGCAGGGCTGTCTCCGGTCCTGCTGGAGGCATCCAGCGAGGCCTGCGAGAGCGGCGTTACCACCCCGTACTGCCGGATGAGGTCCGGAAGTTGCGGCAGCTCGTTGATGGTGAACAGCAAATCAAATCGATCCAGGAACTTTTCCCGGTCCGAGGGCAGAATGCAGCCGGAAACAAAGGTCAGGAGCGGCCGCTTCTGCTTCCATCGATTCCACTTGGCAATGCGGCTGTAGGCCCGGTCAATCGCCTTCTGCCGAACCGAGCAGGCAACCACGCCCAGAAGATCTGCCTCCGCTTCATCCTCCGTGCCGTGCATACCCATAGCCTCAAGAACGCTGCGGATGCGTTCCGTGTCCGACTGGTTCATCTGGCATCCCAGGGGGACCAGGTGGTACTTCATCAGAAGTAGACCTCGGCAAAGAGCTGCTGGGGCGGGATTCCCTGCCCGGAGAGGATGTCAAAGGCCTCGTAGATCATGTCGCAGTTGCCGCAAAGGTAGCACATGGTCTCCGGTGCAGGCGGGTTTGCCCGCAGCCAGTCCGTGACCCTGCCGCGGAAGTCGCCACCGTCTTCCCGGGATACACAGCGGATGACGGCGTCCCGGCGATAGACCGCCAGATCGTATTCCTCCTCCGCAAAGCGGGTGCCGTGGAGGAGCGTGTAGTCCAGGTCCGGATAGCTCCTTGCAAAGCAGTGAAACGGCGCGATACCGGTGCCGGTAGCAATGAAGCGGAAAGGCCGGTCCCTGAGCTCCGGGTCAATGGTGAAGTAGCCGAAGGGCCCGTCCACCTGCACCGAGTCTTCGGAGTTCAGAGTGTGCAGACGGGGAGACACGTAGCCACCCTCCACGTCCTTCACCAGGATTTCCAGGTAGTCGTCCGTGGGAGCGGAATAGATGGAGTACTCCCGCATGTTGATATCGTGGGCCGGACCAACCGAGATATGCTGTCCCGGCGCAAAATCCAGCCCGTGCCGGTCAAATCGCAGCACGAACGCGCCGTTGGGGAGCGCGCGCACCCCATGCACCCGATACTGCAGGCCGGTTCTGTCTCCAAGTGTTCCCGTCATGAATCGGTGGAGAAGCTATCGGTTCCTGCTCCAAGCGGGAAGGGGTGACAGGGTGGCTTTCCGAATCTCCCGATTCCCCGTACCTTGCAGGGGTATGGCAGACACTGCAATCCGTCCGGATCGCCAGGGGTTCCAGCGGAAGCCCGACTGGCTGAAGATCCAGCTGAATACTACGGAAAGCTATAAATTCGTCCGCAAGCTCATCAGCGAGGAACGGCTCAACACCGTCTGTGAGGAAGCCCGCTGCCCTAACATCCACGAGTGCTGGGGTGATCACCGGACAGCCACCTTCATGATTCTGGGTGACACGTGCACCCGGCGCTGTCGCTTCTGTTCGGTGAAGACCGGGCTTCCCCGCCTGGTTGATCGGGAAGAGCCCTTCCGCGTGGCGGAGAGCGTTGCAAAGATGCAGCTCAAGCACGTTGTCATCACCATGGTGAACCGGGACGACCTTCGGGATGGAGGCGCCGGAATCCTTGCGAGAACGGTGACAGAGATCCGGAAAGCAAATCCGGAGACCTCCATCGAGGTGCTGTCCTCTGATCTCATGGGACAGCGGGAGAGCATTGCCGTGGTGGCTGAGAGCCGCCCGGATATCATGAGTCACAACATGGAGACCGTTCGCAGGCTTACGCCGCAGGTCCGCTCCCGGAGCACCTACGAGCGCTCATTGGAGTTCCTCCGCATCGCCAAGGAGCTGGACCCGGAGTCCACCACCAAGTCCAGCATCATGCTTGGCCTTGGCGAGGAGGTCCCCGAGATTGAGGAAGTCATGGATGACCTGCTGTCCGTCGGCGTGTCCATCATGAACATTGGACAGTACCTCCAGCCGACGCGGACTCACCTTCCGGTGCAGCGCTACTGGACGCCGGAAGAGTTTGCCGCGCTCAAGGAGACCGCGCTGGCCAAGGGATTCAGCCACTGCGAATCCGGGCCGCTAGTGCGCTCCAGCTACCATGCGGGCGACCAGTACGAGAAGCACCGTCGCCGAATGCATCCGCTGTACCAGGACGAAGCTTAGGACGGGCGTCTCGGAACCACCTGAGCAGCCGGGGCGCAAGTGGTGGCGTTGCGCCTCGCCGAGGCGCCAGATAGTCGCTAATCTGACCACATGGCTCGCCTACTTGAGGATCGCTATCCCGGAGCAAGCATGAGCGACCTGCAGCGAATTCGTGCGCTGCAGACCACCGCCATCACCCTCACGGCGCTGGTGGTTTCCCTGGGATCACTGACGCTGCTCACCGGGCAGACAACAACCGCTATCGCAGGCTACGTTTTCACCATCTTTGGTGTACTGGCCACCATCTTCGTGCGCAGGGGGATGGCAACCCTCGCTGCCGCCATCATTGCCGGCGGGTCCGGACTGCTCGCGTTTGTGGTGTCCTTCACGGACCGGGCGGCCAACTTCAACGCGGACGTCTACCAGGCGGTAACCATGTTCGCGGTGGTCACTGTCCTTGCCGGGCTCTACGCGCGGCAGCGGATTCTGATCTATGCACTTGGAGTAGCGGCTGCCCTTACGGAGATGCTGCTGTTTCTCATGCCGGCGGAGGATGCGGCCTACATGGCGGATGTCACCGGCACGTCCTTCATCTCGCCCATTGCCTTCACCGCCATGATCACCATCTTTGTGGCGCTTTCCCATCGGGCCAATGACCGGTCCGTTCGGCAGGCAACGGAGCAGCAGCAACGCCTTGGTACCGCGCTGAACCGCCTCACGTCCGCGCTTGACCGGAGCCGGGAAGGATTGAACGTGGGGGAACGAATCCAATCCTTTGCCCACGAGACTGCCGAACAGGCCACAAGCATTGAGCAGCAGCTCCAGAGCCTTGAGTCAGGGGTTGAGGAGCTGTCCACTGTTGCCTCACGCGTTGCCGGGGCGCGGGACAGCCTGATTGAGCAGACTTCTGGCTTTCAGGAGACATCGGAGCGGCTCCGGAATCTTGCCGCAGAGGTCACAGCATCACTCCGAGGGGCGGTAGACCACCTGTCCGGCCTGGCCGAGCAGTCCCGCACCTACGGATCCAGCGCCACCGAGATCGGAGAGCGCGCGGGGCGGGCAGGTGCGAGCGTTGAGGCGCTTCAGGCTTCCTTCAGCGAGCTGCAGGGCCTGACCCGGGACATTCTCCGGGTTGTGGACGTGATTGAAGACATCTCCGCCCGGACCGGGCTCCTTGCCCTCAACGCAGCCATTGAAGCAGCCCATGCCGGGACGGAAGGAGCGGGCTTTGCCGTAGTTGCCGGCGAAATCAGAAACCTCGCGGGCGAAACCGACACCAACAGCGCGGCTGTCCGGGACTCGGTGGACCGGTCCACGCAGGCCCTTGATGTTGCTGCGGAAGCGAGCGTTGGCGCCGCGGGAGAGCTTTCCAGCATCGTTGAGTCCATGGAAGGCGTGTCTGCCATGCTTGCGGGTCTTGTGCAGCGCGTTGACGGCATTGCCGGCGAGGTCCAGCAGACGGGGAACCGGCTGGGAGAGCTCGCGGAGGCAGACAGTCGTCTTGCCCATCTCATTGAGGTGATCCGGAACTCGCTCGGGCCCCTCAGTGAAGCCACCAGCGCGGTGACCCGCTCTGCCATGAGCATTGGAGATGCGCTTCAGCAGGCCCGGGCCGGCGGGGAGCAGATTGGCGAGCGCGCCCGTGAGCTGGAGCGAATGGGTGGCAGCATAGTGGGTGCAATCCGGGACCTGGACAGCGAGTTGAAGGCCATTACCAAGGACGAATCTCACCAAAGCGGCTGACCATTTTTGATTGACAGCTACTGAAACTGCCTCAAGGATTTGCACCAGGAGGCATTCATGGAAGCGATTCAGAGCGGAGTCCAGTTTTTCCTGGACCTCGGCGCGAGCGTCTTCATCCCCGTAATCATCTTTGTGCTGGCAGTAGCTTTTGGCGCAAAGGCGGGCAAGGCGCTGCGCGCTGGTCTCATGGTCGGTGTCGGCTTTGTCGGCATTGGAGTGGTCCTTGGCATCCTGTTCGATAACCTCGGACCGGCGGCAGAGGCCATGGTCACTCGATTCGGGATTGACCTCTCCATCATTGACGTGGGGTGGCCTGCATCCGCGGCAATTGCCTTCGGCTCGGAGATAGCGGCGCTCATCATCCCGGTTGGCATTCTGCTGAACCTGGTGTTGCTGTTCGCCCGCGTCACCAAGACCATCAACATCGATATCTGGAACTTCTGGCACTTTGCCTTTGTGGGCGCCATTGTTCAGGCCGTAACCGGGAACATCTGGCTTGGCCTGATCTCGGCGATGCTGTTCATGGCCGTCATCCTCTTCTTTGCGGACTGGACCGCTCCGGCCGTGCAGAAGCTCATGGGAATGGAAGGCATCTCCCTCCCGCACGGCTTCTCAACCGCGTTTGTGGTCCCGGCGATGATTGTCAACCGCGTGATTGATGTGATTCCCGGCTTGAACAAGGTTGAGGCGGACCCTGAGTCCATCAAGAAGCGCTTTGGTGTTTTTGGTGAGTCCGTTGTGCAGGGAGTTGTGATTGGCCTGATCATCGCACTCATTGCCTACGCCGGAGACGGCCGCCCAGCCACCGCCTGGATCACCCAGGTTCTACAGGTTGCGGTTTCCCTCGCGGCGGTCATGGTGCTGATGCCCCGGGTTGTTGCGCTGCTCATGGAAGGTCTGTTGCCGCTGTCCGAGGCGGCCCGCGAGTTCCTGCAGCGGCGTTCCGCCGGGCGTGAGATCTACATTGGTCTGGATTCAGCGATTGCGATTGGACATCCGGTCTCCATCGCCACGTCCCTGCTGATGGTTCCCATCACGCTCCTGCTTGCTGTCGTCCTGCCTGGAAACCGGGTCCTTCCCTTTGGTGACCTTGCAACCATCCCCTTCATGGTGGCGATGATGGTCCCGATCGTTCGTGGAAACGTGGTCCGGGCTACCATCACCAGCACCGTGGTCATGATCCCCACGCTGTACATCATGAACGCCATTGCGGGGGTTCACACGGAGGTGGCGCGCGCCGCCAACTTCGCCTTCCCGGAAGGTGCAACCCAGATCACCAGCATGGTGGACGGCGGCAACTGGCTTGCAGCCATCTTTGCCTGGGCGGCGAACAGCTTCTGGATTGGCAACGCTATTATCCTCGTTGCTCTGGTTGCCTTCTGGTTCCTGTACAAGCGGAACCAGGACGCCTGGCAGAAGGTTGCCGGGTACTACGCCGAGTAGCCGGCGGGTTCAACCAAAGTAATCCTGAATCTCCCGGACCCGTGCCCGGGAGATTCGCTCGCGTATCGCACATAGGCACTTGACTCCCGGGAGGAAACCGATGGAAGAGCAGGTACTCAGCTTTGCGGACCTGGTGCTACCGGACTTCATCCTGCCAGACCTGGCAGCAGACAGCAGAGACCACGCACTCCGCAGCATGGCCGAGCTCCTGGTGGAGCGCGGTCGCTGTCTTCCCAGCTTTCCAGACGCAATTCTGGAGCGGGAGCGGCACCATCCCTCCGGTCTTCCGATGCTCGGGCACAAGATTGCCATTCCCCATACGGACGCCGACCACGTCGTGGAGTCTGTGATCCTGCTTGCCCGTCTCCGCACCCCGGTTGAGTTCCGCTCCATGGGAGATCCGGAATCACGGCTCCAGGTCAGATTGATCTCCATGTTTGCATTGAAGGAGAAGAAGCGAATCGGCGACATGCTGGAGACCCTGATTACCGCCTACCAGGATGACAGCACCCTGGCCGCCCTGGACGCCGCACCGGATGCGGCCGCAATGTACGCGGTCCTCCGAGAGGCGGTGGAGGCCAACGGTGTCTGATCAGCCGGGACGGGGCAGTGGCCGATAGCAGTCGGCGAGCCAAGGCCGGAGCGGTGGACCTCCGGGGCCGCGCGGCATCACCGGGAGTGGTGAAGTCCCGGGTCTTTGTTTACCGGAGGGACCCGCTTCCGGAGCCGACGGTGTCCTGTGAGGATCCCGCTACCGAGCGTGAGCGCCTGGCCCGCGCCTGTGCAGAAACCGCCGGACAGCTCGCAGCGCTGGTCAGCCGAACCCGGGATCGACTTGGGGCCGAGCAGGCTGCGATCTTCCGTTCCCAGCAGACCGTGGCTGAGGATGAGAGCATACAGTCGGAGATTGCTGATCTGATCTCCACGGATCTCGCCAGTGCGGAACGCGCCGTGCAGGAGGTCCTCGGTCAGTACATCGCGCTGTTTGAGCAGCTCCCGGAAGGAGACTACAACCGCGGCAGAGCCACCGACGTTGCCGATGTCCGGGAGAGGATCCTTCGGAGACTCGCCAGCCTGCCGGAACCCGATCTCTCCACTGTCCCCGACGGCGCCATCATCGTTGCCACGGACCTTATGCCAAGCGATACCGGTGGAATGGATCCCGCCCGTATCACGGGGATTGTCACTGAGCTCGGTGGAGTGACTTCACACGTGGCGATTCTCTCCCGGAATCTGGGAATACCGGCTGCTGTTGGTGTGGCCCGGCTGATGGACTCTGCCAGAAGCGGAGACACCCTGTTTCTGGACAGTGCCACCGGCCGGAACGCGGACCTTGTATTGCGCCCGGATTCCGACCGACTTGCGGAGCTGGATGGCCGGGTGGCCGCCTGGCAGGAGGAAGAGCGGGTGCTTGCCCGGTGGCGCGGAGTGGAACCCCGGACCTCCGACGGCGCACCTGTGACGCTGAGCGCGAACATCGGCTCAACGGCGGAGATTGAGCCTGCGATAGCAGCCGGGGCCGCGAGTGTCGGCCTGTTCCGGAGTGAGTTCCTGTTCCTGGACCGGCGCAATCCTCCGGATGAGGAGGAACAGTTCCGGGCCTATCGCCGTGCAACCGAAGCCTTTGCCGACGGGTTTGTCATTGTTCGCACCCTGGACGTGGGTGGTGACAAGCAGGTGCCCGGAATTGCCCTGCCAGCGGAAGAGAATCCCTTCCTGGGTATCCGCGGAATTCGAGTGTCGCTTGCGGAACCCGGTCTTTTCCGGGATCAGCTCCGCGCGGTGTACCGGGCATCTGCGTTCGGGCGCCTGCAGATGATGTTCCCCATGGTCGGGGGCCTGCCGGAGTTGCAGCAGGCAATCACCGCGGCCCACACAGTCCGGGATGAGCTGCAGGATGACGGTGTAGCCACCGGTGATGTGCCCATCGGCATCATGGTGGAAGTCCCCTCCGCAGTGTTCCTCGCCCCGGAGCTTGCGCGTCTGGTGGACTTCTTCAGCATTGGAACCAATGATCTGACGCAGTATCTCTGCGCCGCGGACCGAATGAGCGCTCCGGCGGCACCCTACTACCGTGAGTTTGATCCTTCCGTCTTCCGCGCCATTGACCTGGTGGTGCGCGCTGCGGAGGCATCAGGACGTTGGGTTGGGGTCTGCGGCGAACTCGGTGGCAATCTTCTGGCTATCCCGGCGCTCGTTGGGCTGGGGGTTCGCGAGCTGAGCATGAGCGCCCGCAGCATTTCTGCCGCAACACGACTGCTCTCCGTCACCAGCATGGAGCAGTGCCGCACCCTGGCGAGATCGGTACTTGGGCTTGATACTGAGGCCGCAGTTGGGCAGATACTCCTGGAATTCAGCACGGAAAGGACACTGGAATGGCAGTAAAGAAGGTGCTTGTTGCCTGCGGAACCGCTATCGCCACCTCCACGGTGGTTGCGCGCAAACTGGAAGAAGAACTCGCCAAGCGAGGCATCCAGATCAAGACTACCCAGGCAAAGGCTTCGGAAGTCCCATCACTCGCAGCGGGGCATGATCTTGTTGTGACCACCACCTTTGTCAGCGGTGCCGGTGACATCCCGGTCATCCAGACCATCTCCTTCCTCACTGGGGTAGGAGTGGAAGAGGACGTGGAGAAGATTGCAGAGATTCTCAGGGACTGAGCACCGTCCGGTATCGGAGGTCCGATGGTAGAGCTGTACATCGGGATGCTCGGTGACCTCGGGCAGGCCATTGTCTCCTTCTACCGGCAGAACCAGCTTGTCCTGAACGCGATTGTCCTGATCTATGGCCTTGTTCTTGCGCTGGCACATCGCAACCTGCGGGTGGTTGAGGCCATGCTCCGCAAGGCGAGCGGGGTTGAGGACATGAAGGCACTAGCTGGGAGCCTCACGCCCGAGAGCATCAGCCCGGAGCTCTTGGAGCAAATGCGCTCTGCGGTGCGCCCGCCAATCATCGCCTCTCCCTGGCACTTCGGCGTCAGGAAGCTCAGTGCAGACAGCGTACGGCAGGTGGTGATCCGCAAGTACCTCAGGAGGAAAGAACAGTGACCGAGGCGCAGATCATCGTGAGAAATGAGACCGGCCTGCACAGCCGGCCAGCAGACCTCTTTGTCCGTACAGCCAAGCTCTATAGCGCTGCCGTTACCGTGCACAAGGGCCAAAAGAGTGCGGATGCCAAGAACATTCTCAAGGTCATACTGCTAAACGTTTCCCAGGGAGACAGCATCACCATCCGCGCAGAGGGCGTGGGGGAGGAAGATGTGATTGCTGAGCTGGTGAAGCTTGTGGACTCGGACTTCACCGAGGTCAATCCCGCCGTTACGATCTGAACTCGCTGTAACGGATCCCGGCAGGATCCACCGTGCGGAGGGCCGCGATCTCTTCTTCATCCGGCACGGGAATCATCGTTGCCCCGGAGCCCACCGTCAGCGCAAACCCTGTTGCGGCCCGGACAGCGTCCGGATCAGTCCAGGGGAACCACCCGCACAGACGGAGTTCTCCGTCTTCCATGCGGAGTACGCCCAGCGGTGTGATCACCGTGTCCACGTTCCCCGCTGCTGTCACAAAATCGCAGTGCTCCACAATGCTTCTGCTGTCGTGCCGGGTTCGCCAGACAATGGTCCTTCGGGCAGTGGGCACGATGGCTGCGCTCCCCGCACCCCCGGGAAGCTTGACCTTGGGCTTTGCAAAGCTCCCGATCACGCTGTTGTTGATCCTCCCCTGCCGGTCCACCTGAACCCCACCAAGAAACGCAGTGTCCAGGCGTCCGCGCGCGGAGAGGTCAAAGATCTCGGTAAGGCTGAAGAAACTCCGGCTGTTCTGCACAAACTCCGGGGAGCAGGTGGAAACCGACAGCGCGGCCGGCGCAGCGTTCACGCCGCCGGCAATGTTGAGGTACAGAATCCGGGGGTTGTGCACGCGGAGCGCTATCCCGCAGGCCACGGCCGGGAGCGGACTGGCGAGACCGTGGAACACGTTCTCAGACTCAGACAGCTCCCGGGAGAGCTGTACGGCCATGGCATCAGCGATACGGCGGGTCTCTTCCGCTACCAACCCCGCGCCCACCGCAGTGCTGCGATCTACCGCTCCATCCCGGGCGTGTGAGCCGCTCATGACACCGCCTCCCGCTGCAGCAGCGACTCAGCGTATGCCGGGAGATCCGCAGGATCCGCCAGGGAAATCAGCGCCTGGATTGTATCCGAGTCATGCGGGTAGCGGCCCGCGCAGGAAGCCGGGAAGGCGCCCCCGGGGGCATGCACGACGGCGCTTGTGAGGACCGCGGGAATGTCTACGTGGTCCAGGGGCACGGGCAGGTTCTCTGTTGGAACAATCTCTTCAACCGTGAGGAGCACCCGGGTGGCGGCGCGGGCCATCAAGGGGTCTTCATACTTTGGCCCGAGGATCACACCGTTACCGTGTTCATCTGCGTACTGCACGTGGATCACGGCAAGGTCGGGCTGGATAGCCGGGATTGCAACCGGAGCGTCCGGGCCGCCGTAGGGGTCAGCCACCCGGGCAAAGCCGCGGGCCTCCAGCAGGTCACTGCCGTCCAGGCCCCGCACAGGCATCCACGGAAGCCCGTAAGCCGCCGCCCGGAGGCTGGTGATAACAGTGTAGCAGGCGTGTTCCCGGGCCTCCACGCTGCCGGACTCAACAGCCTTTCGGTAGTGCCGGGCCAGACCAAACTCTGCTTCATAGCCGACGAAACCCGCGGAGACCGCACTCACGCGGTGGGCAAGACACAACAGATCAATGTCCCAGGCGCCGGCGGTCTTCACCAGGTGCAGGTCCCGGACATCGCTTTTCAGCAGGTGGAGCAGAAATGCAGAGGGAACGCGGTGGATGCTGTTTCCCCCGATTGCAAGCGTGGCCCCCCGCACCGGAAGCAGTGACAGCGCCTCGGTCCATTCGGTCAGGCGGGAAATCATGCGCCTAATTATACCCGAAATTCCCGATGGCGTAGAAAACGGCGAAAGCGGGCGGCGGATCCAGCGCCATGCGGGATCATGTGGTTTGGTGAGGTTTTTTGTTGACAGCGAATGGGGGCGGTCCTACACTGCCGACATTCACCTGTCGCCGAAGGGATCTACGAATGGTTGAATTGATGACCTACGCCTACCTCGACCGCCTGCAGCCGCAGTTCACGGCCTTTGTGGCAACCATTGCGCAAGGATACCTGCCGCTGTCCGGCCAGGCGAGCTTGTGGATAGAGATCCGGCCGGGAATGGACATCAACCGGGTCACTGATGTGGCCCTCAAGTCCAACGACGTGTTCCCGGGAATCATGTACGTGGAACGCGCCGCCGGAGTCCTTGAAGTCCACAGCTTTGACCAGGGCGCGGTGATGCAGGCCGGTGAGGCAATCCTGGAGAGCCTGGGGCTGAAGCTTGGGGATCGGCAGAAGCCTCGGCTGGTTGGCGTTGAGACCATCAAGAATATCACTGACTTTCAGTGCCAGCTCATCAACCGGATGCGCCACGGGAACATGATCCTGCCGGGCCAGACGCTCCTCACCATTGAGACCCAACCCGCCTCCTACGCTGCCTACGCCGCGAACGAGGCGGAAAAGGCATCCGACATCAACATCCTGGAAGTGCGGGCCATTGGCGCGTTCGGCCGCGTGTACATCGGGGGCGAGGAAGCGGAAGTTCTTGAGGGCAAGCGTGCCGCCGAGCAGGCCATTGCCTCCATTGAAGGCAGGGAGGTGGCGACCAGTTAGCCGCCACGCAAGACAACGGAGTTGAGAACGGGAGCGGTGCTCCCGGACGGCGGCCGGAGGGCTGCCAGCAGATAGACGGACGGAGAGCAGCATATGGCAACCGAAGCGTTGGGAATGATTGAAGCTCAGGGCTTTGTAGCGATGGTTGAGGCAGCCGATGCCATGGTCAAGGCCGCAAAGGTTGAGCTGGTTGGCTACGAGAAGACCGGCGGTGGCTACGTGACCGCAATTGTTCGGGGCGATGTTGCTGCGGTGAAGGCCGCAACGGATGCCGGCGCAAAGAGCGCCGAGCGCGTCGGGCGCCTGGTGAGCGTGCACGTCATCCCGCGGCCGCACGAGAATGTCGACTCCGCGCTGCCTCTGGGGCGCCAGCAGGCCGACGGCAAGAAGTAGGAGCGATTCCCCGTGTACCTGGCACGCGTTGCCGGAACGGTGGTCGCTACCCAGAAGGAGCCGGCAATGACCGGTTCCACTTTCCTGATGCTGGAGCGGATCAACGAAAAGCTCCAGCCTCAGGGCGAGTTCCTGGTTGCAGTTGATGCCGTTGGAGCCGGTGAAGGCGAAGTCGTTCTCTACGCGTCCGGCAGCTCGGCCCGGCAGACGACAGTCACCCGGGACCGCCCGGCAGACGCGGTGATCATGGCAATCGTGGATTCGTTTGCGATAGATGGCGCCGTCGTCTTTCGCAAGTCTTAGCAAGGGGGCGCCATGCTTCTCCATGAGCGATACGTCGAGCAGATTGTTGAGCAGGTGGTGAACCGGCTTAAAGGTGATTCGCAGACCACCGGGAATGCCGCTGCGTCCAGCGCCTACGGTGCGCCGGGGCCCGCCGCGGACAGTTTAAAAGTGCGGCGCCCGGAACGCGCAGGCGATGCGCCCGAGCTGTTTGGCGTGTACGACACCGTGGATGAAGCCATTGCCCAGGCAAAGAGCGCCTCGGCGGAGCTTGCGCGGGTTTCCATCAACCGCCGCGGTGAGGCTATTTCCATGATGCGTCAGGAGCTGCTGCGGAACCTGGAGCTGCTGGCACGCCTTGCTCGGGATGAGACCGGGATGGGCCGCTACAGCGACAAGATCAACAAGAACCGTCTGGTGACGGAGAAGACGCCGGGCGTTGAGGATCTGCAGACCTGGGCCATTTCCGGAGAACACGGGCTGGTGCTGGAGGAATACGCCCCATACGGCGTCATTGGCGCCATTATTCCGTCCACAAATCCGACCGAGACCGTGATCAACAACGGGATCGGCATGTTCGCGGCTGGCAATGCCGTCGTGTTCAACCCGCATCCCAACGCCCGCTACTGCAGCCAGGTTGCCATGAGCATCATGAACACCGTTGCGAAGGCTGCCGGGATCCCGGCACCGGTGTTCACCTCCGTTGCCGTCCCCACAATTGAGAGCGCATCAGCGGTCATGCATCACCCCGACATTCCCTTCCTTGCGGTCACCGGCTCAGAGGCTGTGGTGAAGGCCGCAATGGCAAGCGGGAAGAAGGTGGTTGCCGCTGGCCCGGGAAACCCGCCGGCAGTAGTGGACGAGACCGCAGATATTCCTCAGGCCGCCCACGACATTGTGATGGGCGGGAGCCTGGACAACAACATCGTGTGCATTGCGGAGAAGGTGACGGTTGCCGTTGCGTCCATCGCGGATCGCCTGGTGGAGGAGATGGTGGTGAAGCAGGGCTGCTACCACGCGTCTGCCAACCAGATCCGGCAACTGGAGACGCTCCTTTTTGCGGAGGAGCCCCGGCCGCGCCAGGACGTGGCGGTGAACCGCAAGTTTGTGGGCAAAGATGCGGCTGTGATCCTGCAGGCGATTGGCGTGCAGAACCCCGGTGATCCGCGGCTCATCATCTGTGAAGTGGATCCCGAACACCCGTTTGCCTGGGCGGAGATGCTGATGCCGGTAATGCCAGTGGTTCGCATGCCGGATGCCGACAGCGCAATTGACTATGCCGTCGCGGTGGAGCGGGGCAATCGGCACACCGCAGCAATGCACAGCAAGAACATCGACAGGCTCACCAAAATGGGGCAGCTCATTGGCTGCTCTGTCTACGTCAAGAACGGGGCAACCTACTCCGGCCTGGGAATGGGAGGGGAAGGCCATACGTCCTTCACCATCGCCTCACCAACCGGTGACGGTCTGACCACCGCCCGCACCTTCTCCCGCCATCGTCGCTGCGCGCTGGTGGGCCCGTATCGGATTGTGTAGCCCGCAATGGCCTATCGGCTGTCGGTAACAGAATCACCTGTCTCGCTTGGGGCGATTGAGCTGACGAGCATCGCAAGTGGGTATCGCGTTGCCGACGCAATGATGAAGAGGGCAGAGAGCCAGTTGCTGGACGCACGGGCCTACTGTCCGGGCAAGTTCCTGATCGTGATCGGCGGACCGCTCGGCGCGGTTGAGGAGTCAATGGAGGCAGGACTTTCCGAGTCCGGCACCGCGCTCTTTGGCAGCATGCTTGTCCCGAGTCTGCACCCCGGGGTGATCCCCGCCATCAACCGGCAGGTCCGGCCCGCGCACCTGGAGACCCTCGGTGTGCTGGAAGCCTTCAGCGCGGTGGCGGTGGTCGACGCAGCGGATGCGGCCGCCAAGGCCGCCGACATCACCCTGGAAAGCGTGAACCTCCTGGAAGGCCTGGGCGGGAAGGCCTATCTGGTCCTCACCGGCGAGTTGACTGATGTGGAAGCCGCAATAGCAGCGGGGCGCTCCCGGGTGCCCGACGACATGTTTGTAGCAAGCGAGGTCATTCCCCGTCTCTCCGCCGAGCTCGGGTCCTTCCTCCCGGGGGCTGGCTGATGTTTCTGGGGCGTGTGTTTGGCAATCTGCAGGCCACTGTCCGGGTGGATGGCCTGGACGGCGTGAAGTTCCTGTGGGTTCGGAAGGAAAGCAGCGACGGCGCCCCCCACGGACCCGCGCTTGTTGCCTGCGACGGAACCATGCAGGCGGGTCCCGGAGATCTGGTGTACCTCGTGGACGGCCGGGAGGCCGGACAGGCCCTTCCGGTGGAGTTTGTGCCCGCTGACGCGACCATCGTGGGAATTGTGGACGCGGTGGAGGACCGATGATTCTGGGGATTGTGAAGAAGACCGTGACCGCAACCATCAAGCACCCGGTCTACGAGGGCCGTCGCCTTCTGGTGGTGGAGAAGTGCCGACCGGACTGGACACCAAGCGGAAGCGAGACTCTGGCGATTGACCTGGTGCAGGCCGGAATCGGTGACCGGGTCATGGTGCTCAAAGAAGGCAACTCCGCCCGTGCCATCTTTGGCGAAACACAGCTGCCCCTGCAGGAGATGGTTGTTGCAATTGTGGATTCGGTGGATCTGTACCCGGATGCCCATGAGTCGTCCGGCCACGGGCCACCCGTGAAGCAGAAGGAGAAGCGCCGTGTTTCCCGGTGAATTGGAAGCCAGAAAGCAGATTACGCGATACAGCCACAAGGTCCACGCGGCAGGGCTTGTCTCCGCCACTGACGGAAATCTGTCAATTCGCCTGGATGACAATCACATCCTCATAACTCCCAGCAGCTTGCGCAAGGAAGAGATGTACGACGAGGCTCCTATCGTTATTGACATCAACGGGGAGCTGGTTTCCGGGGATCGCAGGCCCTCAACCGAGCGCAAGGTGCATCTGGAAGCCTATCGCCAGCGGCCGGACGTTCGAGCGGTGATTCACGCTCACCCGCCCAAGGCAATTGCCTTCACCATCGCCAATCAGCCTTTGTCTACCTGTACGCTGCCGGAAGTGGTGGTGACCCTTGGAGACGTTCCGGTCGCCCCCTACGCAACGCCGAGCACCGACAAGCTTCCCCAGTCCATGAGCGAGCTCATCCGTGAGAGTGATGCGGTCATGCTGGCACGCCACGGAAGCGTCACCGTTGGGAAAGACCTGGAGGATGCGTTTAAGAAGCTCGAGAAGCTTGAGCACAACGCGGAGATCCTGATTTACGCAACCATTCTCGGCGGACCCACGCCGTTCAGCGCCGAAGAGCTCGCCGAGCTCCAGGGTCTCCGCGACTTCTACGGGGTGAAGACCCACGCGGTGTCCTGCGTCCGGGGAAACCGTGGCGGAGAGACCTGTGGAGCGGACTGCACATGCGGCCGCGCCGGGAGCGGGACCGCGTCCGGTTCGACCGGACCGGCGGCGGCTCCGCTCAGCATTGCTCCCGTGTCCATTCCCGCGGCACCACCGAGGAATGGACCAAGTGAACCAAAGCCTGACAACGGGCAAGGTGGCCCCGGTGAGGTTTCACCTGCCCAGATGGAGTACCTGATTGAGGAGATTGTCCGGAGGGTCCGGGAACGCATGTAGTACCCGGCCCAGCAATCCGGATTAGGAGCAAAGAGGAGGAAATCGGTGGCGTACAAGACGCTTGATGACAGCACTATCGTGGACTACGCACGGTCAAAGACGGACGTGTTTCCCGCAGGCGCGCAGCTGGAAGGCAAGGAGTTCGGGGACGGAAACCTGAACCTGATCTTCCGCGTCACAGACACGGGCACCGGGAAGAGCATTGTGATCAAGCAGGCCCTGCCGCATGCGCGGATTGACGACAGCATCGTCACCCCGCTGGAGCGCGCAAGGATTGAGAGCGAGATGCTGGTGCTCCACGACAAGTATGCTCCAGGCCTTGCTCCGGAGATCTACTTCTACGATCCGGACATGTACGCCATTGGGATGCAGGACCTGGCAGACCACCAGGTTCTCCGACAGGCGATGATTGAGGGCAAGCGCTTTCCCGGACTCGCTGAGCACCTCGGGGACTTCGTTGCAAAGTCCACATTCGCCACCACCGACGTTGGCATGGACCAGCAGGACAAGAAGCGGATGGTGGCCAACTTCATCAATCCCGAACTCTGCAAGATCACCGAGGACCTGATCTTCAGTGAGCCCTACTTTGACGCGCCGGGCAACAAGATTGATCCGGAAATCCGCGAACGCGCGGAGGAGAACGTCCGGGACACTGCCTACCGCAAGGAAGTTGCCATTCTGAAAGAAAAGTTCATGACCCAGGCGCAGGCGCTCATCCATGGAGACCTGCACACCGGAAGCGTCTTTGTGAAGGAAGGCAGCACCAAGGCCTTTGATCCCGAGTTTGGGTTCTTTGGTCCAATCGGCTTTGACCTGGGCCTGATCATGGGAAACCTCATTCCCAATCACGCAAGCCAGCTCTGGCACAAGCGTGATGACGCAGATGACCGCGCTGCATACCGGGCGTGGATTGAGGAGGTCTTCGCCGGCATCTGGACGCGCTTTGACAAGACCTTCCGGGACCTGTGGAAGCAGAACGTGAAGACCCCCATGGAGAGCAATCCCGCCTACCTGGATGACTACATGGCGCGCCTCTTCTCCGATGCAATCGGATATGCAGCCACCGCCATGGTCCGGCGAATCGTGGGGCTGGCGCAGGTGAAGGACATCCGCTCCATCCCTGACGCGGAGGTTCGGGCCAAGGCTCAGATCCAGGTCCTCGATATCGGGCGGGAGTTCACCATGCGCCGCACCGAGTACCGGGATATCGACGAGGTAGTGGAGACCATTCGGAAGCACACCGTGTAGCGCGGGCGCGAGCGGGGCGAAGGAGAGCGCAGATGCTTGCAGTCAATCGCCGCCAATCCATCTTTGATCTGCTTCAGGAGCGCGGAAGTGTAACCGTGGTGGAACTCTCCCGCCGCTTTGAGGTGAGCGAGGAGACCATCCGCCGGGACCTGTCAAAGATGGAGGCGAGCGGGCTGCTCTCCAAGACCTACGGCGGTGCCTTCATCAACGCCGGAATGCACCTGGAAGTCCCCGTTGGAATGCGGGAACACACCCGGGTGGAAGCCAAGAGCAGGATTGCGGCAATCTGCGCGAACCTCGTGCACAATGGGGACACCATCTTTATAGATGGGAGCAGCACCGGGGTGCGCATCGCAGAGAGCATCCTGGACAAGAAGAACCTCATCGTCCTCACCAACGCCATCCGCGTGGCTGAGACAGTCTCCCGTGCCACGTCCATGAAGGTGATCCTCACCGGTGGAACCTTGCGCCCGACCACCCTCACCATGGTTGGGAAGGCATCGGAGAACGCCGTGCTCAACTACTTTGCTGATAAGGCCTTCATCTGCTGCGACGGTGTCCATCGGCAGCACGGAATCACGGATGCCAACGAGAAGGAAGCCGTAGTCCGGCAGGCAATGATGCGACGGGCGGAAACCAGCGTCCTGGTTGCAGACGCTTCCAAGTTCAACAAAACTTCTTTTGTGCACCTCGCGGACTTTGCGGAGTTTGCCGTGGTGGTGACCGATGAGGCCCTGGATGAGGACTGGCAGCAGGTGATGATTGAGCACGACGTGGAGTATCGTTACACCTCCGGCATCACCGGAAGGCCGGCTCACGAGCAGGTATCGTAACGGAGCAGAGATGACAGTGGTACGAGTCCTCGCCGTCGGTGATCCTGCCGTCGGCGTCTACACAGATGAGAGCCGGGGAATCCTTCGGAGGTTCACCGAAACCAGCGGCATCACCACCCAGTTTGATGTGCTGCCCTGGGACAGATACAGCAGCACACTGTTCTCGGAGGCTGCCCGGGCCGAGCCTGACTACGATGTTGTGATGGTGGCCGGCCACCTCTGGCTCGCGCACTTCTCCGCGCAGGGCTGGCTGCTGCCCCTGGATGACTTCTCTGATTTTGCGGACCCGTCGTTTGCCGCGGACGACATTCTGCCCGTAGTGGACGCCGAACTGCGCATTTCAGGCAGGCGCTTCCTAACCCCTTCCTTCAGTGACGGACATCTGCTGTACGCAAACGCGTCCGGAGTTGTGCACGGCGACGGAACTGCAGTGGACCCCCTGCGCTTTGCCGAGCTTGCGAACACCGTGTCCGGATTCCGCGCGCCGCTCATCTGCAAGGCCGCGGCTTCCGAGATCTTCCTGGACTGGATTCCCTACCTCCGCTCAGCGGGGGGCGAAGTCTTCAGTCCTGAAGGTGAGCCCTTGTTCAACAGCAGCGAGGGCCGGGAGTCGCTGAACTACTATCTGTCGCTTCGGTCCCACCTTTCCGAGGTGGATGCGCCGTATGGAAATGAAGAGGTTGCTCGCGCACTCCGCGAGTCCCGCGTGGGGTTCGGCATGAGCTGGGGCGGACAGGCCGGCGTAATCGTGCGCCGGGACCCGGACGCGGCGCCCATGCACTACGCAACCGTGACCCATCCGTGGAACGTGACCTGGTCGTTTGGAATCCTGTCCGGAAGCGCGCACCCCCGCGCCGCGGCCGCGCTCCTTGCTTGGTTGTCCGGTCCGGAGGTGGACCGCATGGTGGGTGAATACGCTGGAAGCCCCTGCCGCCGCTCGTCATACGCAGGCAGCGCAAACACGCCCTGGCACCCCGCGCAGTTGAATCTGCTGGAGCGGGCCCGGCCGCTTCCGTCTCACCCCCGGCTTGCCGACATGATCGGGCCGCTCTACGGGCAGATCTTCCGCGCATGGGAAGGCGAGGCAACCGCGGCAGAAGCACTGGCCGGGGCGGAACGAGAGGTCCGTGAGGTCCTGCAGGGCTGAGCGGGGAGTGGAGAATCCACAGAATCGGTCACCAGAGCGCCCGTTCTGTCAAGAAAACGTTTGACAACTCCGCAAACTGCCCCGATAGTGGCGATTGTCTGGCCTAAATCAACAGAAGCTGGACAAAAACCACAACACCGGTACCCGAGGTGCCGGAAAAAAGGAGAGTTGTGATGCGACGACTGATGAGCGTACTGCTCGTTCTGCTGCTTGCATTTACCGCGATGCCCGTCTTCTCCGGCGGTGGCGCCGAGGGAGATGTGACTTTTGTATCCGAGGATGCTCCGGCTCCGTTTGACGGAAGCACCGGCGAGCGTCTCACCATTGCTCACCTCAGCTATCTGCAGGAAGGCGAGTTCATGCAGATGTACCGCGCCGGTGTTGAGGCCCAGGCTGCAGCGCTGGGAATGGACGTTGTTGTACTCGGCCGCCACACGGATGCCCAGAGCCAGGCAAATGCCGTTGATCAGGCCATTAACCTTGGCGTTGCCGGTGTTGTGATCCAGCACGGCCTCACCGAGACCATGATGGAGCCCGCCCAGCGGCTGCTTGACGCCGGAATCCCGGTTGTTGCCTTTGACGTTGACGTCATGAACGACAACATCCCGCAGGTAGCGCAGAACGATCCCCAGCACGGGCGCAACGCAATCAACGCCATCCTGGAAGACTTCAACAACGATGTTGATATGGCGTACGTGCGCGTCGCCGGTATCCTGCCCTTGGATCAGCGCGATGGTCCCATTCAGGAAGCCGTCAACGCCAACCCCAACGTCGACATTGTGGCGCAGACCGGTACCCTGGACTCACCGATCTCCGTGAACAACGCGGATCAGGCAATTGCCGTCCTCCGCGCAAATCCGAACATCCAGGCCTACCTCGCGCCATATGACGAGTTTGCCAAGGGAATCGTGCTTGCACTTGAGGATCTCGGCCTGACCGAAGAAATTCGCGTTTACAGCATTGATATCTCCACCCAGGACATCGAGATCATGACGCAGCCGGGTAGCCCCTGGGTCATGACTTCCGCGGTCAACCCCGCCGAGATGGGTGCTGTTTCCGTGCGTGCTCTCGCGCAGCTCATGGCTGGAGAGAACGTGCCCCAGGACATCCTGGTTGAGCCCTTCGTCTTCACCAGCGAGATGCTGGTTGATTCAGGTGTAACCAACATGGCTGAGCTGATGGCAGCCTTCCCGGACTTTGGCTCCTCGGAAGCTGCCCGCTCGCCCTGGATGCCGGCAGGCAGCGGACTGTAGACCGCACTGGATCTGGAAACCGGGCCGTCCAAGTGGACGGCCGGTTCATTAGCAGACTGAACCAACGCGGTCATCCCCGCCTCCGGTGGGGATGACCGTTTTCTTGAGTAACGGGAGATCAATACTGTGATACAGACGGCGAGCGTGATGAGCATCACCTGGGACGGCGGCAAAATGATGCTGCTGGACCAGACACGGCTTCCCATGGAAGTTGTAGTTGAAGAGCAGACCAGCGTTGAACAGGTCTGGGATTCCATCAAGCAGCTCAAGGTGAGGGGAGCGCCCGCAATCGGCGTGGCCGGCGCCTACGGCCTGGTTGTGGCTATGCGCGGGAGCACTGCAGACACACCGGACGCATGGCTCTCCGAGCTGCGAAAACACGCTGACTATCTCAATGGTTCCCGTCCGACTGCGGTTAATCTCAGCTGGGCACTCAAGCGGGTCGTCCGGGAGCTCGAGGACAGTGGCCTGGAGCGCGTGGAGGATCTGGCACAGAAACTCACGGACGTTGCGGTGGCCATCCACCAGGAAGACATTGAGCTGTGCCGGAAGATTGGTGAGCACGGAGTGGATCTGATCAAGCCGGGCTACGGTGTCCTCACCCACTGCAACGCCGGTCGCCTTGCCACCTCGGAGTACGGAACCGCAACCGCGCCGATGTACCTTGCCCACGAGCGCGGGGTGAACTTCAGCGTGTACTCCGACGAGAGCCGGCCCCTGCTGCAGGGATCCCGGCTCACCGCCTGGGAGCTGCAGGAAGCCGGCATTGAGGTCTACACCATCACGGACAACATGGCGGCCTTTGTCATGCAGCAGGGACTCATTGACATGGTGATTGTTGGCACTGACCGCGTGGCGGCCAACGGAGACGTCGCAAACAAGATCGGGACCATGGGCGTTGCAATCCTTGCAAAGCACTTTGGCATTCCCTTCTACGTCGCCTGCCCCGCAAGCACGGTTGATCTGGAGACGCCCAGCGGCGCAGACATTGTCATTGAGGAGCGGGGCGAGGAAGAGGTGACCCACTTCGGTCAGCGGCGCACCGCACCGGAAGGGATCAAGGTCCGCAATCCGGCCTTTGACGTTACACCCGCGGAGCTGGTGACGGCGATCATCACGGATCGCGGCATCATTGAGCATCCGCTGCAGAGCAACCTGCAGAAGGTATTTGGTGCATGAGCGATACCGGCCCGCAGAATGCCTGCCCGATCTGCGTTTCCAACATCACTAAGTCCTTTGGCGCAACTCGCGCTCTGGACGATGTTTCCGTGGAGTTCCGACCCGGAGAAATCCTGGCGATGGTCGGGGCAAACGGTGCCGGGAAGTCCACGCTGATCAAGGTCATCTGCGGTTACCACACGGACTACGAAGGAACCATCCATGTTGATGGTGAGGCCGTGCACTTCAACGACCCCACAGATGCCTACCAGGCCGGAATTGCCACCGTGCACCAGATCATTGATCAGGGCGTTGTGCAGTCCATGACGGTCTATGAAAACCTCACCCTCGCTGAGCTGCTCCGGCCCGGAGAGTCCCTGTTCTATGACAAGGACCAGCTCCGAACCCGGGCGCGGGAGATTGCTGCGCTGATGGACCTCCACGTCGACCTGGAGGTAAATGTGGAAGACCTACCGCAGTCTGAGCGGCAGATGATTGCCATTGCGCGCGCCCTCTCCACCAGGCCCAAGCTCCTGATCCTGGACGAGCCGACATCCTCCCTGTCCGAACCCGAGGCCGAGCGGCTCTTTGCGCTGCTCCGCCGCCTGCGGGACCAGGGAGTATCCATAGTCTACGTTTCCCATCGTCTCCACGAGATCAGCAAACTCGCAGACCGTGTGGTGGTGATTCGGGACGGAAAGCTTGCCGCTACGCTCGTTGCTCCCTTTGCGGTCAGGGAGATGGTGGTTGCGATGGTCGGTGAGATCCCCAAGCACGCGGACCGCAGTGGCCAGATCGGCGCGGAAGCGGGTGAACCCCAGCTTGAGCTCCGGGACCTGGTGGTGGCAGAAGGTGATCCTCCGATCAACCTTCAAGTGAAGCGAGGGGAAATCATCGGCTTGACGGGGCTCATTGGCGCGGGCAAGACAGAGCTCGCGCAGGTCCTCTTTGGTATCAACCAGCCGGCGTCCGGCAGCATGGTCCTGGGCGGCAAGCCCTACGCGCCTCGGGACGTGTACCAGGCAATCCGCCGCGGAGTGTTCTACGTTCCGGAGGATCGGTCTCGCAATGCCATTGTTCCGCTGTTTGGGGTGCGCCAGAACATGACCCTGCCGTTCCTCCACGTCTTCCAGCGAATGGGGCTGATGAACGTGAAGCAGGAGCAGGACCGTGTTCGCCGGATGATCGCGTCCATGGGGATCAAGTGTGATGGCGAGGAAGCAGAAATCCAGAGTCTGTCCGGGGGCAATCAGCAGAAGGTTGTTGTCGCGCGCTGGCTCCTGGAGAAGTACGATGTGGTGATCCTTGACGAGCCCTTCCAGGGAGTGGATATCCGGTCCCGCCACGACATCGGCGAGTATCTCCGACAGTCTATTGGAGAGAAATCCGCCGTAGTCATCGCGAATGACCTGGATGAGATCATTGAGATTGCTGACCGCGTTGTGGTCATGAACGCCGGCGCGATAGTCGGCCAACAGAAGATTGAAGACCTGAATCGGGACGCGCTGCTGCATCTGGTCAGCCAGGAACGGCAGGAACCTGTGGAGGAGCAAGCTGTATGAGTGCAACCGCAAGCACCCCGGATACCGGTAACCTGGAGGAGGTCCGGACTGTAGACCGCGCCGAGCGCATCAAGCGATTTGCTATCCGGTGGGGCTTTCTCATCGTCATGGCCTTGCTGCTGCTGTACTTCGGCTTGCGCAATCCGGTGTTCTGGAGACCCGCAAACCTGTTTTCCATCCTTCTGGGCTCAACCGTCTACGGCATCCTGGCGCTGGGCGTGACATTCCCCCTTGTCATTGACGGGCTGGACCTGTCCATCGGAGCGGTTGCGGCGCTTTCGGTGATGATATCCGCCTACATGATGGTGGTCCTTGAGATCAACGGTGTTGTCACCATTATCACCTGCCTGTTGCTCGGCGCCTTCATCGGGCTGATTAACGGGCTGTTGATTGTGCGCGTGAAGATCCCGGATCTCCTGGCAACGCTTGGGATGATGTTCCTGGTCCAGGGATTCCAGCTCATTCCTTCCGGCGGTCGGTCTATTGGGCGTGGCGCGGTGCTTGAGGGCGGCGTGACCGCGCGCGGACAGTTTGCTGACTACTTCCTCTTCCTTGGCCAGGGCCGCATATTCGGGATTGTTCCGATGGCGGTGGCAATCATGGTTGTGGTGGCCATACTGGTGTTCGTGGTGTTGTCCCTCACCCGCTGGGGACGGGTCTTTTACGCCATCGGGAGCAATGCGGAGGCCGCCCGCCTGGTTGGTGCCAAGGTGGACACCTACCGGATCATGGCCTACGTGAGCTCCGGGACGATTGCGGCGCTCGGCGGCATTGTCCTTGCAGCACGGATTGGCCGCGGAGACGTTCAGTCCGGCGGTACCTTGCTGCTGGATGCGGTGGGCTCCGCGCTGATTGGCTTTGCCGTACTCGGCGTCCGCAGGCCAAACCCGTTTGGAACCATTGTTGGTGCCATCTTCATTGGTATGCTTTTGAACGGACTGTCTATGATGAGCATGCCCTATTACGTTCAGGACTTTGTCAAGGGAGCGGTGCTCGTCGCGGCCCTTGCGTTTACCTTCGGATTGTCAAAGAGCAGGTAGCAGCAAGCCCTGGGAGCGGGTCGGGACCCAGGGGCAAGCGGAGGCTCTGATGCGGCCTCGCTACCCCCGGTTTGGGATCAGTTCATCATTGAATCGAGGTCAATGTCGTCACCAAGGGCCCGGCGGAGTGCCTCACGGCCCTTCTGACGCTCCAACGCCTCATTAAGGTTTTCCCGGATGCATTCAAAGCGTTCCAGGGCTCTGCGGCTGTCCAGGCATCGTTGCTTTTCTCTGGCCGGCAGGATGTCTGATCCGGCAAGGACAAAACTCAGCGCACGCGGCGGGAGGCGAAGGAGCTGTTCCTCGTTAATCTCTCTGCCAGACTGTCGCGCGAGTGTCATCAGATCCTCAATTGCCATTCGCGCTGCATCGTCCAGTCCATCGTCTGAGTCCGTGCTCTCATCCTCAAAGTAATCAACCGTTCCGCGGAGCAGGGGCTCGCTGTCGTCGAGGTCACTGATGGTGAAACGCCGCTCCCCAATGGTGAGGATGTCCGATCTCCCGTCTTCGTAATTCCGGAGCACGGTCTGAATGCGCGCGGTGCAGCCGCTGTGTTCCATGGATCGGGAACTGGCAAAGACCACACCAAAGGGAACGGAGTCCTCCAGGCACTCCTGCACCATCTCCCGGTACCGCTCCTCAAATATGTGCAGGGGAAGCACCGTCCCCGGAAGAAGGACCACCGCCAGCGGGAAAATCGCGATCTGGTCTGGACTGTCCGCCATACACTGAAGATACGGATGCGCAGCTTCACTGGCCACAGATGCCGTTGAAGGCGTATTCTTCAAATGTGGCAGAAGCGTCCGAAGACAGCGTGCGCGATCGCCGCGAGTGGGAAGCGGCCATTGCGCGGAATAATATCGAGTGGATGGCGGCTGAGCTCCGCTCCGGTCGCGAGTACCGTGAAGTTGCAAACGAGCTCAGCACCCGCACCGGCTTGGACGAACTCACGGCCTACCGGTGGATCTTTTACCTCGGCGAGCGATACCTGAATGACATCAAGCGTATGGGGCGCATCGGGCTTGTACTGATGTGGATAGGCGCGGGTCTATCCATCATCACCGGAGTATCCTTTCTGGTGGGAACCGGGAGTGTGGGCGGGCTGATTGCCGGACTGGCTGTTGTTGGGATCGGCGGGGCAATAGTCGGGATTCGCACCCGGGTAATTCAGCCTCGGTTGGAGCTCTAACCCATGCCGGGGTTCAACGCTGTTCTCGTTATTCCTTCATTCATGGTTCCGGCTATCGGTGGCGAAAGCACGCAGCAGGACCCTCGGCAGGAGTAGTCAATCAAGTCATTACTCTCCGCAGCCCACTGTCCCATGCTCGGTCGGGCAGGAGCCGGCGGACAATCGAAACGATTTTTGCGTCTCTCCCCGCAAAGTAGCGGGAACGCGGCCGGCGCGCGGTGAGCGCGCGAAGGATCACGCTGCCAACCAGGTCCGCGCTGGATGCCCGATCTCGGGAGGGAGACCTGATGGTTGCCATTCGCTGGTAGGCTTCCGGTAGCTCGGAGATTTCCCGCCCGTTGAGAAGCTTCTCACCCTCCCGGCGTGCGGTGTCACTGAAGTCCGTGGCGATGGCGCCTGGCTGGATGCTCACAGTGAAGATCCCCGCGTGCGAGAGTTCCACCCGCAGAGCGTCATTCAATGATTCCATGGCATACTTGGAGCTGCTGTACGCAGACAGAAGCGGTGGGGTGATACACCCTACAATGCTGGAAACGTTGATGATCCTCGCCCCTGGGCCGTAGAGCCGGAGGAGTGGCAGCGTCGCCTGAATGAGCCGGATTGCACCAAGGTAGTTTGTCTCAAACTGCCTCCGGTACTCGGACACCGGCAGAAGCTCCACCGGTCCCGGGATGGCAAAGCCGGCGTTGTTGATGACTGCCCGAAACGACAGTCCGGATTCCCGAATTGACCTGACAGCATCCTCCGCATCCTGATCCCGTGTTACATCCAGGCGAATTGGTTGAACATGGTCACCCAGGGCGGCGAGCGCCTCCCGGTCCGCGTCCTTCCGGTATCCGGCGAATACCCGGTAGCCGGAATCTGCAAGAATCTCCGTTGCGGCACGGCCGATACCCCGGCTGGCACCGCTGATCAGCACTGCTTCCATGCTGCCTAAAGTCCCGCCCCGGCAGGCCTGGGGGCAAGTGCGAAGCGCCCGGGTTACACCGCACCTTGGACCAAGACTCCCGGGACAAGCGGCGTTGAACCGGTAACACCTACGGGAGTGTATGGACATACAGCTTAGCATGCGAAACTTCCTCAGAAACTTCAGCGCACTTGGTGCATCAATCCTCCTGCTTGCATCGTGCTCCAGCATTCCGGCGATTCCCGAGCCAGCCGGCACGGACCTTCCTTGGCTCGCCATTGTGGAGCAGGCCAGGTTCGCGCAGAACGCTCACAATGTGCAGAGCTGGCGACTCCGCCTGGAGCCAGACGGGAGCGTAACCGGTGGGCTGAATCCGGCACGACTTCTTCCGGAGACAGACCCGATATCCCGACAGCTCGTATTGAGTCTTGGCAACTTCACTGAGGCGGCCCGCCGCGCTGCTGCCAGCATCGGTTACCGATTGGATGCCGAGTGGATTGCACCGGAGCTGTGGTCGGCTTCTCACAGCCCCGGGGCAGACCTGTTTCGGTGGACTCTGCAGGAGCAGCCTCCGGTCTCCAACCAGATCCTTGACGGGCTCACGGCTGCCACCGCGAAGTACTTGCTTGACCCGGTAACCTTGCCAGATGTCCAGGCGCGAGACCTGGAGCAGCAATACACGGAAGCCGGATTGCGCGTCTTTGTAGAGCAGGAGACGCAGCGGGTCCGTGAGAGTGCCGAGCTTGCCATTGCTGCCTTTGCGGTGGAGATGCGTCATGAGCCTACACGCATGGAGTCCTATCACCTGACCCGCCTGGGGCGACGGGCTCGCCGCGATCATCCCTGGGGCCTCAGTCTTGGGGCAAGCTTTGGACGGTTCGCGTTCCGGTTTATTGACCCGGTTACCGCAGCCTTCCCGCAGGACCCGGAGGAGTTCGCGGACTCGGGAATCGATCTGTTCAACCGGACTGTGGCTCCAACTTCCAGTCTGGTGGTCATTACCACGGACGCAAACGATCCGGAGACCTGGTTTTCCGCCGGACAGACGCTGCAGTCCGTGTGGATGGAGGTGCGCAGCGCGGGACTGGAACTGCTTCCGCTCTCTCAAGGCCTCCAGGAATACCGTGAGGTCGCCGAACTCTACGAGCGGTTTCATGAGCTCTGGGCACCCGATGGTCACACCGTACAGATGCTCATGATGCTCGGACGGCCACGGGGCCGGGCAACGCCTTCTCCGCGGATTCCGGCCACCGAGCTGCTTGGTCTTCATGACAACTAAACCAGTCTGAAGCAGAAGCGCCATCCGGGGGGTGTTTGGCTTGTGAACTACCTCCGTATTGGTCGCTTCGTCTTTCTCTTCGTGATTCTGGTTCTTGCAGTGGGGGCCTGTGACAGCCTTGTGTTTCCGGAACGTAGTCCAGAGCCGGTGCAAGACTGGACCCTGGGCGTCTACGGCCCGGATGCAGTGCCAACGGAAGACCGGCTGCTGCAGGCAGGCGCAAGCGTGGACGCTGAGGGTCCCGATGGGTCCCTGGGTATCCTGGTGCTGGATTCGGCCGGCCTGTGGGAGATTTCCGTGGAACCGGGTGCACACGCTCCTCGCTCGCTTTCGCCGGCCTCCGCAGAACTCGCGGCGCTGCTGGACCCAGAGACTGCCAGCAACGGAGGGGACTCAACGCCCGTGTCCGTTGCCATCAACCACGCGGACCCCAGCTTGCTGCGGGCCTTTATGGCGGAGCTGAATTTACGGGCCGCTGGTGGACCTGTAGCCCTGCAGCTTACCGGCAGTGGGAGCGGATACCGGCAGGACAGTGTAGGCGCGGCTGTCAGCTCGGACCATGGACAGCGCGAGCAGTCCATCATCCGCTCCTCCGGCGGGGAGGGACTGCGTGTGGAAGCCGTTGGCGCCGCGCTTCAGGGTTCCGGGCTGGCACTGCTGGTGCTTGATGCCCCCCGCACCGCAGCAATTGAGATTGGCCTGGAGCTTTCCGCCACCGCAGAGCTCATTCTTGCCGCGCCGGATGACCCCGGAGTTGAGGCCTGGGATGCGCGGGCCCTCCTCGGGGCCCTCTCACAGGGCTTGGAGCCCCAGGAGACCGAGCTTGGCAGCGCGGACCCGCCCCCGGTGGCGATTGTCGCTGACGCCTTGGAGGCTGTTCACGCGGCCTTTGATGTGCTTTGCCGGGAGGCGGTGAGACACCTCAGTACAGAGCCCGACCAGGTTGCCGCAATCCGGGATGCGCTCTTTGCCGGAGCAGTACCGGATGCCTGGACAACTCCGGGGGACCTCAGTCTGGACCTCGGCTCCCTGGTGAGCTATCTCGGGGAAGCCGTTCCCACGCTCCGGGATGAGGTCCATGCAGTCCAGGATGCGCTCAACCGCGCGCTTCTGCCGGCCCCTTGGTCCGAAACGGACCGCGTGCAGTTTGGAGTGCACTTTGTTCCACTTTCCGCTCTCGGCGCCCCTGTGAGACACCGGGATGAGTACTTCGCTGACGCGGCGGACATGATGCCCTGCCGATTTGTAAGGGAGTCAGCCTGGGCACCCAGGCATGGGGGGAGTCAGCGAGGCCTTTTGAATGTGTTGTGGTACGCGGATTGACGGGCTTTGGCGGGCGGTACAGGCCTTGACCGCCGGGCTAGTCGTGATCGTGATGATGGCCGTCCGGGCCGTGCACATGCCCGTGCTCCAGTTCTTCCGGCTGGGCGTTCCGAATCTCCAGAATCTTTACGTCAAAGGTCAGGACCTGGTCTGCCAGCGGGTGGTTCCCGTCCAGTGTCACGGTATCGTCCTCAATTTCCACAAGCCGAACGATGGAGTGAGCGCCCGACGGATCCTTCACGGCAAACTCTGTTTCCAGTTCAAGCGCATCGTCCGGAATGCGCTCCTTGGGTACCATCATGACCAGCGCTTCATCCCGGACTCCATAGGCTTCCTCAGGCTGCAGCGTCACTGCAACATGTGCGCCAACCTCCTTGCCCTCCAGTTCTGCTTCCAACCCGGAAACGATGTTCTCGTGTCCGTGGAGGTAGGGGAACGGGCCGGTGTCCTTGGAAGAGTCCAGAACTGAGCCGTCTTCTGCGGTGAGGGTGTACTCGATTGTCACCACCCGATCTGCGCTTGCTGTCATACCATCAGCCTAACCGGAATGAATTCGGCTGAGTACCCATCCCAGCAGATCCCGGATCACTTCCGCCCGCTGTGGTTCATTGAAAACCTCGTGATACAGTTCCGGGTACTCGCGGAGTTCCACCTGCCCGGAGGCAGACATACGGTGTGCAAGGTCCCGGGTGACCTCAGGCGAGGCGATGCCGTCCTGACCGGGGACCAGGAAGAGCACCGGGACATCGGCCGCGGTCTCCCCGTACAGGCACCATGTCTGGGCCGTTCGAATGGACTGGTAGGCCCTGGCGGAAATCATCCCGTGGACAAGGCCGTCCTGGCGGTATGCGCTTACCACCCCCGGATCGTGACTCAGGAGGTCTGGATCCAGCCCCGTGGCCAGGGTCAGAGCAGGTGTCAGCCGGGACAGCATCCGGGAAGCAGCAGTTTTCCAGCGGGCCGGCTGGAAGGCTAGGCCGAGGAAGGGCGCAGAGAGCACCAGACCGCGCGGACCTGCCGCAATCCGCGACATCGCGTGCTGGACATCTTCGGTGAGCACAGAGTCCGGCGCAGACGGCGCTGCGGGAGTCCCGGCCGCGGCGAGTTCGGCGTGGTGCGCAATCTCCGAATGGCAGAGCGTCCAGGACAGTGCAATCAGGCCTCCAAGCGAATGCCCACCGACAAACAGCGGTACTCCGCTCTCCTGTGCCTGGGCGGCGGCCCGGTCAACGGCCACCGTGAAGTCCAGGAGGTAATCGGCAAAGTGCATGATGTGGCCGCGGATTCCTTCACTCTCTCCGTGACCCCGCAGGTCCACCATGTGAAGTGCAATGCCGTCATGCCCCAGATCCTCGGCAAGCAGTGAGTATCTGCCGAGGTGTTCGCCTGCGCCGTGGGAGAATGCAAAGACCGCCCGGACCGGGCCTTGCGGCTGCCAGTGCATGGTACGCAACTGGGTACCCATCCTGCTGGAGGACATGGAGTCGATTCTTGAAGCCACGCGGCATACTACCACTTCCGGTGGTACCACGAAAAACAAAAAGCGCCGGATCAGGGTCCGGCGCAGCAACTATTGGGCGCAGGAGCTCAGCGGAGGTTGATGCCGATGAGCACCTCTGTACCGCCTCGGTCCAGCCGGAACATGGCATCTCTCCCACGACTGTTGTTCAGCGCATCGTAAAATTCGTCCAGCGTGCGAACACGCTGCCCATCCACTTCCACGATGATATCCCTCCGGCGGATCCCGGCGGTGTCGGCCGGAGAGTTCCGGTCAACGTCCGCCACAACCAGATCTCCGGAACTGCGGAAGCCGAGATTCTCGCGGACATCGTCGGTGAGGGGCACGACCGAAAGGCCGGGGAAGAGCTCGGTGACGTCCGGGTCAGAGGTCTCCGTGTCTCCCATGGTGACCCGTACCGCAAGCTGCCTGCCATTGCGCTGTACCACAAAGGTTGCACGGGATCCGGGCTCCAGATTGGCCACGGTAGTGATCAGGTCCTGCTGGTTCTCAATCTCGGTACCGTTGATCCGGGTGACCACGTCTCCCGGCTCCAGACCGCCGCGGTCAGCCGGTCCACCACGGAACACGGATGAGACAAAGGCACCTTCCGGCTCTCCCAGGCGGACATTGTTTCCCATGTCAAAGGCCATGTTGCCCACGGTGATTCCAAGCCACCCGTAGGCAACCGTGCCCCGGTCCACGAGCTGCTGGACCACCGGGCTTACCACGTTCATGGGAATGGCAAAGCCCAGGCCGTTGTTGCCCCCGGAAGAGGACGCGATCCAGGTGTTGATCCCGATGACCTCGCCGTCCAGGTTGACCAGGGCACCCCCGGAGTTGCCACGGTTGATGGCGGCGTCCGTCTGAATGAAATCTGTGAGCGTCACGGTGCCGCCCGGCGATTGCCGGCTGGTTGCACTGATGATTCCCATCGTGATGGTGTTGGAAAAACCAAACGGACTTCCAACCGCGAAGGCCAGATCACCCACCTGTACCCTCGAACTGTCGCCAAGTTCGGCCACAGGGACGGGCTGACGGGAAGAAAACGAAACAAGGGCAAGATCCCGACGCGGATCCCGCCCCACAATCTCCGCTTCAACTGTGGTCCCGTCGTGCATGGTTACCGAAACCTCGTCAGCGGTTTCCACCACGTGGTTGTTGGTGATCACATACACCGTATCATTGCTCTGACGAACGATGACGCCGCTGCCGAGGCCTTCCCTGCGGAAGGTGCGGTCGGATCCCTCGCGATCCGGGGCCCCAAAAAAGAAGTTGAAGGGATTGGATGGGGTGTTGGTTCGAACCACGTCAACGGTGTCTATCCGAACAACGGCCGGCAGCGCGGTCCTCGCGACGTCGCGCGACGCGTCCTGAAGCGCACGCGCCGCTGTAATTCCGCTCTGGGCAAAGGATCCTGCAGCGGACAGCAGCAGGACCGCCGCACCAACAGTCAGTCTTCTAAATCGGCTCATACCATCCTCCGTTTGTGACAGAGAATGGCGCGGCCACCTTACCGACAGCTTTCCGGATCCTTACAAATCGGCAAGGTAAGTGTCAGCCGGAACCGACTCTCCGAGACATCCAGGGCTGCATCCCAGCCGTGGAGCCTGGAGACCGCCTGCACAAAGGGAAGCCCAATTCCCAGACCGGACTGGCTCCGGCTGTTCTGCCCGCGATATCTGAGACGCCAGAGTTCCGCCAGCTCCCCCGGCCCGGGCAGCTCACCATCGTTTTCCACCGCCAGTTCCACCAAATCGGATCCCCGCGGTCCGAGCGTCACAACCACCTTGCTCTGTGCGTAGGACATGGCGTTGTCCAGCACGTTGGAGATTGCCTGTCTTGCGCGGTGCAGATCCACGCGCACTGAACAAGCCAGTGTGTCCGCGTCCTGGTCAAGCGTCAGCTCCAACCCGGACTCCTCGCAGACCATCTGCGCGCTCTCCAGGAGGGGAACCAGCACATGCTCCAGAGAATGCACCTGCATTCCGGGTCTCAGGCTGCCGGCCTCCATGGCCCGCAGATCAAACACTCCCTGCAGCATCTGCTGCAGGCCTGCCACTTCGTCCAGGATTCGCTCCAGTCCGGCTCGCGTCGCCTCCCGGGAGTCATCCGCATGCAGACCGGTCTCTGCCGCGGCGGCAAGGGCCTGTTCCGCCTCAATCCGGATACGGGAGAGTGGGGTCCGGGTATCGTGGGCAATCCCGTCAACGGTCTGCTCCATTCCGTCTACCAGAGCCTGGATCCGATCCAGCATCTGGTTGAAGCGGGTCACCAGGGCTCCCAGGTCATCCCGCCGGCTCCGCGCAGCCACCCGCTGTCCAACGTCTCCGGTTGCAAGGACCTCATCCACCGCAGTGGCGATGGCGCGGATCGGCGTAAAGACCCGCCACGCGCTCAGCACTGCGAGGGTCACAACCACCAGAATCCCGCCAAGCGCCGTAGCTCCGATAATCCCGCGTAGCTGGGCAAGGGTGGCTTCCCGCGCCTCGGTGCTCGCGGCGAGCTGAAGGATGTAGGATCCATCCAGCGATATTCCAACCAATTCAACCCGTAGGTTGCCCGCCGAGGTGGAGATTCGCAGGGTGTGAAAACCGGAGAGCGGTACGGAGCCTTCCGCGAGAGCCGATACATCCAGGCCCTCCCACACACCGGGCAGCGCCTGCAGAACGGTGCGGTTCGCCGGATCGGTGATTCTGAGCAGGGTGTTGTCACCAAGAATGAACTGGTTGCTCTGCAGCGCAGAGACCAGGGACTCGGCGCCCCCCAGCTGGTAGCGGCTCCAGAGGTCCAGCGCAATGGACTGCAGCCGCTCGCGATCCTCCGCGGCAAGGCGGGCCTGCAAGGCCGTGCTGGCAACAAATAGCATTCCAAGGGTCGCAGCCGCAAAGGACAGGCTCAACAGGAGGGCAAGGCGTGCGGTTGCGCGCCCGAACACCGGATGCCGGATCACGCCATCCCGGCCCGAGCCGTGGCTTCGGCCGTCCGACCTTCTCATTATCGTTCGGTTGGGATTCGGAGCACGTAGCCGAGGCCACGGACCGTGTGGATCAGCCTCGGCTGGAAGTCACGGTCGACTTTCTTGCGGAGCCGGCTGACCAGCACGTCCACCACGTTGGTCTGAGGATCAAAGTGGTAATCCCATATCCGCTCCAGGATCAACGACTTACTGAGGACCCGATCCGGGTTCCGCGCAAGCAGCACCAGTAGATCAAACTCCCGAGGCTGAAGCTCAACTTCCGTGCCCTGTCTCTTGCAGCGGCGCCCGAGTACGTCTATCTCCAGGTCTGCCACCCGAATTTCCATGGACTCCGTTATCCCGACGCTCCGTCGAACCAGGGCTTCCAGGCGGACCAGGAGCTCACTGAGAGAGAACGGCTTCACCATGTAGTCATCCCCGCCGGTCCGAATCCCCCGGATCCGGTCATCCACGCTGTGGCGTGCAGAGAGGATGAGGATTGGCGTCCGAAGCCCGCTCGCCCGCTGCTGCTCAATGAATGACAATCCATCCTGCCCCGGCAGCATAATGTCTACAACCAGTACGTCGTAGCTCCGGGACGCCAGCGCCTCCCGAGCCTCTTCCGCGCTCCCGGCGGTATCCATGCGGTGACCAGCGGCGCTAACTCCTCTGGCGACGAAGTCTGCGATAGTGGGATCGTCCTCAATGATCAGGGCCTGCATCTATCCCCGTGCCCATGCCGGTCTCCTGCTCCCGTGCTGTGAAAGGACCCTGGCGGACTCCTGGCGGCCTTCTCCGCTACGCCGCACCGCGTAGATGCGGCTCCGGAACTCGCTTGTAGCGCGCCGGTGGTCCACCAGTGGGCGTGCATAGCCCGGAAGCGGAAGCTCATCCGCTGCGTGAATCTCTGCGGGATCCCGATCCGCCAATTCCGGAATCCAGCGCCGGACAAAGCGGCATTCGGGATCGTGATCTCGCAGTTGCTTCATTGGCGAGTAGGTCCGGAGCGTGTTGATCCCGGTCACGCCGGCCTGCATCTGCAGCTGACTCGCGTGAATTCCGGGGATGTAGTCCGCCATCATTCGTGCCATTGGGTAGATGATCTCGCGCCAGTCCAGATGGAGCGCATGCACCCCAACACTGACAATCATGGCGCGCGAACGGAAGTTCAGGAACCCGGTGTGGTGAAAGCAGCGAATACTCGCGTCAACAAGGGGCCACCCGGTGTTTCCGGTAGTCCACGCTTGCAGCGCATCCGGGCTGCCATCAAACACCAGGTCCCGGAACGCGCGATTGATCGGCTCGGTTTCCAGCGCCGGGTCGTCCTCCAGCCGTTGGATGAAGTGATCGTGCCACATCAGACGGCTGCGGAATGCCCGGAGGGAGCGGCGCCACTGCTTCGCCTCATCTGACTGGATGCCCTTCCATTCCTCGTCCACATCGTTCAGCCTCTGTAGGACCTGCCGAAGGGAAAGCGTTCCCCATGCCAGATGCACCGAGAGGCGCGATCCGGATTGCGGTGCGCTGTTCATGCTGGAGATTCCACCGGAGTAGCCGATTCCGCGACCGGAGAAGAAGCTGTCCAGAGTCTGCTCCGCTGCTTCCAGGCTCACCGTCTGACAGCGTTCGCCGTCGTGGGGGGTGATTATGCAGCCAGCCATGGCTTCCGGCGCAAATCCGTCCCGCGGGTCGCCGCCGGCACCCAAGGGACTGACAGATACCGCACGGAGGCCCTCATAGCGGATTGCCGGCGCGTGGCTCAGCAGCGGATCAGGGGGCGGAGACGCCTGCAACAGTGCCCGAAGAGCGGGGCTTGCGGCCGGAATCCGGGGAACGGGAAGCGGGGACTCGGCCATGCGGGTTTTCCACCTGGCCATTCGGTCATCCCGGTTCCGCAACCCACGGATGACCCCGTTGGTGGGAAACTCGCGGAATTGAATTCCCTGCTCCGCCGCCCAGCCCCGGACTTCCCTGTCCCGGGCATAGGTGTGCTGCAATCCGGTCTCTTCGTGAGCATAGACAGCGGAAAAGGGGAGGACCCGGTGCAGGGCGGCGAACACCGGCGGCGCGTTGCCGCTGAGCCTGAGGACCGGAAGAGCAAAGTCTTGCAGGCCTTCCTCCAACGATGACAGCGCGGACTCAACCGCTGCGCTGTGAAATCGGGACCAGTCTGGCGCAAGAATCACGGCCTCCTCATAGACGTAGACCGGGATCACTTCATCCGCATCAGCGCAGGCTTCCCACAGTGCCACGTTGTCCGCGAGTCGGAAGTCCCGCTTGATCCACCACAGAATCCGTTTCATTGGCGCGGTCCAGCATAATACTTTGCAAAGCGGCGGACGAACGCCTTGTCCAGGAAGTCCTTCCACCGCTGAACCCACCTGCCCCGTACCAGTACCCACGGATAGCCACCGATTGCCCGTCCGTCCCCGAGAGTCAACAGCTGCAGAATTGCCGGCTGCGGGCGATAGGGGGCCGTTGCCTGTCCTGCGGCAAGGCTAAGCAGGTTTCGCGCAAGGAGGGGCCCCTGCCGTACAGGGTAGACGCCAGCAGGCGGGAGCTTGCTTTCCTTCGGGTTGCCCGTCGGCGAAAAGTCGGTGCAGTCGCCCGCACCAAGCACCGCTGGATGCGACGGTGAGGTCAGATCCGCCCGGATCAGCATTCCTCCGCGGGGCCCATGCAGGAGGGGAGCAGCAGCAACTACCGGGTTGGGCCGCGTGCCGGTTGATATCAGGACCAGGTCGTAATCCTCGGAGTTGCCGCTCCCGTCGGTCACTCGCTGTCCTGCCAGAGCAGTGATTTCCTGCCGTTCCCGAACCAGCACACCCTGATCAGTGATCGCCTTGCGGACCTCCCTCTGCCACTTTTTTGGATAGCGCCCCAGCAGATTACCCCGAGTCCGGAGCTCCACGCTCCAGTGGGCGCCGCGCATCCGGGAGACGGCCCGCATTGTTGTGGAAAGCTCTACCGCCGCAGCCCCGCCGCCAATGACCGCAATCCTCGCGGCTTGAGGAAGCTGCCGGAGAGACTCCTCAATCGCCCAGATCTGCCGCAGCGGCTTCACCACAAAGGCTTGCTCCCCCGGCTCCCAGTTCCCCGGGTAGTTCTGGACCGCACCCAGATTCACGGCCATCAGGTCTCCATGGAGGGTTGTCCCGTCTTCACAGGTGAGCCCGGGACCCTCGGGCGACAGGGACGCGATGGTACACGGCACAAATCTGACCCCAAGCGCGCGGCACAATGCCGGCACATCCACGCTGACCTGTTTCCGGTTGTACTCGCCCATCAGGTAGCCCGGGACCATCCCGGTGTAGACCATCGGGTTCGGGAGGGCGGCAACGACCAGTTCCACCCCGGCCCGGCGAAAGTCCGCCGCGCGGCGGATGACGTAGAGGTTTGCGTGGCCAACGCCAGCAAGCAGCACTCGAACCATTCGAGCCGAGAGTCTGAAGTGTTCCCGCGCTTGTGTCATTGGCTCATGCATTCCCCTTGCCCCTCGTGACTGCAGGGCAGGTCGTTGACCCCAGGCGGCCCAGCCGGTAGCTTCTGCTCGTGAACCGTTGTCGACTCTGCACACACAGGATCCCGGGTCCCGCGCTCGTGGCCCGATCGCTTGGTCTGGTTCTACTGCTTGTGGCCGCCACCCTCTCCGCTACCGGCTCCGCAGAAGACATGCAGGAGCCCTTCTCTGAGCGCTACTCGCAGATGGGCTGGGCCGAGATCGTAGCCGAGGCGGAGGGACAGCGAGTTGCCTTTCACATGTGGGGTGGCGCTGACTTCATCAACGCCTACATCACGGATTTCGTGGCCCCAGCTGTGGCAGATCGCTACGGAATCACCCTGGAGCTCGTTCCGGTCACCGACGCCAGTGTTTTTGTGAGCCGGGTGATCGGCGAGCAGCAGGCCGGCCGAACCAGCGGGGGTGCCGTAGACCTCATGTGGATCAACGGTGAGAACTTCCGCACGCTGCGGCAGGCGGATCTGCTCTTTGGTCCCTTTGCCGAGCAGCTCCCAAACCGCGCCTTTGTGGACGGAACGGCGCCGAGCATCCAGAACGATTTCGGCTTCCCGGTGGACGGCTACGAGTCACCCTATGGATCAGCCCAGTTTGTCATGATCTACGATTCAGCTGTAGTGCCCGAACCTCCGGCAACCATTCCGGAACTCTATGCGTGGATCCGGGAAAACCCGGGCCGATTTGCCTACCCGGCTTCCCCCGACTTCACGGGTTCAGCCTTTATTCGGCACCTGTTTTACCACGCGGCTGGCGGCTATGAGCTCCTGCTTGGACCCTTCGCGGAAGCACAGTTCAACGCCGTTGCGCCGAGTGCCTGGGACGCCATGAACGACCTGGAGCCCTTCCTCTGGCGGCAGGGACGGACCTACCCGGAGAGCCAGACACAGCTCAACAGCCTGTATGCCAATGGGGAAGTGGACTTTGCCATGAGCTACAACCCGGTTGAGGCAGCCACGCTGGTAGAGCAGCAGCGCTTCCCGGAAAGCACCCGAACCTTTGTGTTTGACACCGGCACCATCGGGAACACCCATTTTGTGGCCATCCCCTTCAACTCAAGCGCGCAGGCAGCAGCGATGGTTGTCGCCAACTTCCTGCTCAGCCCTGAGGCGCAGTACCAGAAGGCCCGCCCGGACGTCTGGGGAGATATGACAGTGCTGGATCTGCAGAGGGTTCCTGCGGAATGGCAGGCGCGTTTTGCGACACTCCCCCAGCCGCCGGCCGTGCTTTCCACAACCCAACTTGCCGAGCGCCGAATCCCCGAGCTTACCGCGGGCTGGCTTGCGGCAATCGAGGGCGGCTGGCTGGATAACGTGCTGGAGAACTAGCGCCCGGGGTAGACTGCAAGCGTGATTCGCCTCCCCAGCGGCGTCCTGCTGATTGCTCCCGCCGTCCTGGTCGTGGGCCTGCTTCTGGTCCTGAGCACCGCTATTGTAGTGGATCAAAGCCTCTACGATTTTGGCGGTGAGCGATCCTTTGCGTACCGGGAACTGTTCTCGGATCCGGAGTTTGCGGTTTCCATGCTTTTGTCCCTCGGCATTGCTGCGGCCTCCACGCTCCTTTCAGTGACCCTGGGGATCCTGACCGCGCTGGCTTTCCGCCGGATTCCCCGGCCCGGTCCCTTCCTCCTGTTCTCCTACCAGCTTCCGGTTACCGTTCCCTATGTGGTGGTGGCCGTAGCCGCGCTGTTTCTTCTTGGCCAGAGCGGGCTGCTGGCCCGGCTCGCTGCATCCATAGGGCTGATCCAGGCTCCGGCAGACTTCCCTGCATTGGTCTACGATCGCGCCGGAATCGGCATCATCCTGGTCTATGCCTGGAAGCAGGTGCCGTTTGTTGGCCTGATTGCGCTCTCCGTGCTTCAGGCGAGGGGTGAGGACTACGGCTGGGTGGCGCGCAGCCTGGGCGCCAGGCCGGTTCAGGCATTCTTCCGGGTCCAGCTCCCACTCTTGCTTCCGTCTCTCATGCCTGCAGCGGTCATCATCTTTGCCTACAGCTTTGGGGCTTTTGAGGTCCCGCTTCTGCTTGGCCGGCGCTTCCCCGCGATGGTCAGCGTCTACGCGTACCGCCTCTACACGGATGCGAATATCAAGCTTCGGCCACAGGCAATGGCCGCCAGCCTGGTCATCGGCCTTGTTTCGCTGATCCTGCTCCTGGCCTACCGCAGGCTTGCTCGGGAGCCCCGGCTGTGAGCGGAATTCGCGCAATTGCTCAGGCTTCCCGATCCGGCTCAACCGCCGCCCGAGTCCTTATTGCCGCAATGCTCGTTGCCATCTTCCTGCCACTCGCCACCCTGGTGATGTGGTCTGTTGCCGGGGTCTGGCGCTTCCCTGATTTGCTGC
This sequence comes from uncultured Spirochaetaceae bacterium, assembly GCA_964591085.1. Lineage (GTDB taxonomy): Bacteria > Spirochaetota > Spirochaetia > DSM-27196 > CAZPXH01 > CAZPXH01. The sequence continues at coordinate 102,287 of CAZPXH010000002.1, forward strand.
CCGAGCGACTGATCGGCCGTGCCTGGGTCTCACTCGCGCAGCCGGGCTCGCGGGTTCTTCGGGCAACGGCAGGCAGCTTGAGCATTGCAGCGGCAGTGTCAGTCCTGAATCTGGCAATTGCCGTCCCCGCCGCCTGGGGCTTTGCCCGCTACCGCTCCCGAACGCGGGCGCTGGTTTCCGCAGAGGTCCTGGTGTTCGCGCCGATGTTGATTCCGCCACTCGCCGTGGCCCTGGGCCTTCACGTGGGCCTCCTTCGGATCGGTCTCTCGGACCGATGGTCTGGAGTTGTCATCGCGCACCTGCTGCCAACGGTGCCCTACATGACGGTGGTGCTGACCTCCGTCTTTCGGAGCCTACCGGACAATCTGGACAGTCAGGCTCGGTCGCTCGGTGCCAGCCCCTTGCAGGCCTTCGTCCGGGTTGTCATCCCCGCCGCCCGCGGTGGTCTGATTACCGGCGCACTGTTTGTCTTCCTGGTCAGCTGGAGTCAGTACCTTCTCACCATTCTCATTGGCGGGGGCCGCGTCCTGACCCTTCCCGTGGTCCTCTACGCCTTTGCAAGCTCCGGTGACTTTGCAATGACTGCGGCTTCCGGCATTGTTTTCCTGGTGCCGGTACTCCTTGTCCTTGCCATCTCCAGCAGGCTCCTCGGTGGACGATCCCTGCCACTCGCCGGTCCCGGGCGCTTCTGATGAGCGCGCGACTGGAGCTGGACCGCGTCTGCTATAGCTACCCCGGTAGCAAGGATCCTGCGGTCCGGGACATCAGTATTCGGGTGGAGCCCGGAGAGATCCTTTGTCTCCTCGGGCCGTCCGGCTGCGGGAAGACCACCGCGCTCAAGCTCATCGGCGGCGTTCTGGAGCCGGGCAGTGGGAGCATCCGGCTGGATGGCAGCTCCATCCTTGGTGTTCCACCGGAGCGCCGTGGAGCGGTGATGGTCTTTCAGTCCGCGCTCCTGTTCCCGTCCATGACCGTGGAGCAGAACGTGAGCTTTGGCCTGCGGGTTCGGCGGCTGCCCGCGAAACAGATACGTACCCGTGTCTCTGCGATGCTTTCCTCAATGAAACTCAGCGGTCTGGAGCAGCGCTATCCCCGCGAGCTCTCCGGTGGCCAGATGCAGCGGGCGGCTCTTGCGCGTGCACTGGTGCTGGAACCACGAGTTCTGTTGTTGGACGAGCCGCTGTCCGCCCTGGATGCCCACCTGCGCCAGGAGATGCGCGAACTCATTGCCCGGGTTCAGCGCGAGTACCACGTGAGCACGGTGTTTGTGACGCACGATCAGCAGGAAGCCGTAGAGCTAGCGGACCGGATTGCGCTGATGATGTCCGGCCGGGTGATTCAATCCGGTCCACCTGTGGACTTCTACGAGCGGCCGAGTAGCCGGGACGTTGCCCATTTCTTTGGAAACAGGAATGAGCTTGGGGGAGAGCTTCAGAACGGCAGGGTCCTGACCGATCTTGGTGAGCTCTCGGTGGACAGGGCGGTCATTCAGGCGAGCGGGCTGGAAGACGGACCGGTGTGTGTCCTGCTTCGGCCGGAGCACGCCCGTATTGTTCCGGGGCCAGGGCAGAACTCGGTGGCGGCAGAGGTGGAACACCGCCTGTACATGGGCACGCACACCCGATACCACCTCTGTGTTTCGGGTGCTACATGGCGGATTGTGGTTCCGGCCGAAGAAGGCCAACACGAACCCGGGAGCCGAATCTGGGTTCAGCTCCCGGCACACCGTGTCTGGCTGCTACCGCTGGATCAGTCGGTGTCGTTGAGCGACCAGTCGTAGTGGTAGCGGATTCGTCCGTTGTGTGTTCTCACCTGGTCAGCTAGTCCGGGTGCAGCGTACCGGGCAACGTAGTCCAGGACATCCTGAATCTCCCGCTCGTCACCAAAGTCTTCGGGATACCACTCAAAGAGGCTGGACAGCCACAGGGTGTCGCCGTCAAAGCGCACCGCGCGGGGATGCCGAATGAACTCAAAGGCAGCGGCCTCAAACTCGCGGTCCCAGTTTTCACCCGTGAGCGCCGAGGCCCGCAGGTTGGGACAGCCGTAGCTGGCACAGTTGACCACCCAGTGGATTCGCGGATCCGGCCAGATCGGCCGGATGATGCGGTGCTCCACATCGTTGAGGCTCATTGCTATTCCGTTGACCGTGATGATGTCGGCATCCCAGGGGCCGATGGAAAGCAGGGGGCCCAGCCGAATCCTTCGTATGGAGCTCACGGGGTAGGCGTCCAGAACCACGGCCACCGTCACAGCGTTGTACAGGTTGATCCAGTAGGGAAGCTGTTCGTTGCGGGAGTAGCTGTCGATATCGAGGGCCTGCATGTCCCGGATGTAGCCGTTAAGCAGTTCGCGTCCGGCTGCACTCACGACCCCGTAGTTGATCCGGTTCACCCCACCGGGGGTATCGGTTACCAGGTAGTCCTGCAGGAACGCGTCCCAGGCACTGTGGTCAATGACCAGAGTTGAGTCCGGATCGTGTTCGGTCCACCGTTCCCACAGATCGGCACGTGGTCCGGCCCACACCATGGTGGTGGTCAACAGAAGCAGTGCCAGTGGCGCAAGGCCTCGCTGCATAGTTTTTGCGGTTCTATTGCTCATGAACGTGGCTCCCCGTTGGAAAGCGGTACCGGCTCTCCGCTCCGCTCGGCCCACTGCCGCACCAATGGCGGGAGTGGCTCATCGTCTGCAACAAAAAGCAGGGCCGCGCTGTTCAGGCAGTAGCGTCTGCCCGTTGGCGCTGGTCCGTCGGGGAACGCGTGACCCAGGTGAGAGCCGCTTTCGCTGTCCCCAACCTCAATGCGGCGCTGGAACAGGCTGTCATCAACCCGGTAGATGATGTTGTCCGGGTCCAGGGGCTGCCAGAAGCTCGGCCAGCCTGTTCCGCTGTCATACTTGTGCTCGCTGGAGAACAACGGCTCGCCGCTTGCGCGGGAGAAGAACACGCCGTCCCGCTTTTCATCCCAGAGATCGCCGCTATAAGCCCGCTCCGTTCCAAACTGCCGGAGCACCGCGAACTGCATGTCACTGAGCTTCTGCCGCCACTCGGCATCGCTGTGCTCTACAGGGAAGCTCGCAAGCTCTGCCTCCGGGGTGAGTGACTGCTCCAGCGGTACCGTTGCGTAGCCCTGAATCGGCAGGCGGGTGAGCTCGGCGTTGCCCGCGGCCGTGTCTGCGTTGCCACCTGAGGCACCGCCATCGGACGTCTCGGCGTTCCCGCCGGCTGCAAGCACCGCTACAAATGCGCCAAGGAGCGCCAGGCCCAGGGCCCAACGCATTACTGTAGCTGACACCCTCTTCATACGCTGCAAGTTCCGCACAGCATTGCCTCCAGTCAAGTCCGGACCCTCGTTGTGGATCATCTCAATCCCCGCGCATCAATGCGCCCCTGGCTGGGGGCCGGCGCCGCGATAGCGGAAGAGCGTCCGGAGGATTCCGCGTACCCGCGGATTGAAAAGCCTGGGCGCAAGGTGGCCGCTGATAGCCTTACCCCAGACTTCTCCCATGGTGGGATAGGGCATCCAGGCGCCGCGAATTCGGGAGAGCTTCCAGCCCTCTGCCCGGGCGAACAGCGCGGGGGTAATGAGATCACCCGCGTGGTAGCCGGCGATCTGCGCACCAAGGACCCGGTCCTTACGGTCAATGAGGATCTTGAGTCTTCCACCGGCCTCGCCTTCCGCCTGCGCGCGGTCGTTCGCGCTGAAGTCCTGGATGATAGCTTCGTACTTCAGTCCTTCGGCCTGCGCGCGCTGCTCGTTGTAGCCAACACTTGCCAGCTCGGGATCGCAGTAGGTGACCCAGGGGACGTTGGTGTAGTCCATCTTCCCCCCCGCGTGGAGGACAACGCGCCGGACAAAGAGCGATCCCTCCGCGCCGGCAACGTGGGTGAACAGGAAGCGGCCGTTGATGTCTCCGGCGGCGTAGATGTGCTTCTGGGAGGTCTGCAGGCGGTCGTTCACCGGAATGAAGCTCCGCTCCACCGTTACTCCGGCTCTTTCCAGCTCCAGCCCGTCCGTGTTTCCCTTGCGGCCAGCGGCAACCAGGATCTGCTCCACGTCAATCGTCTCCTGGTCCCCGCTTGCCGTCGTAAGCGATATCTGTCTGCCCGCTCCGCCGGCTGTTATACCGCTGATCTTTGCACCGAGCCGGAGTGACACGCCTTCCTGCTCAAGCTTGGCTTGTACCAGCGACGCCATGTCCGCGTCCTCCCGGGGCAACACGTGCGGGGCTATGTCCGCAAGGGTCACCCGTGTGCCGAGCCGGGTGAAGGCCTGTGCCATCTCCACACCAATCGGACCGCCGCCAATGACAAAGAGGGATTCCGGCAGCTTCTTCAGAGAAAACACATCGATGTTGGTGAGGTAGCCCGCTTCGGCCAGTCCCGGAAGCGGAAGGGCTGCGGGACCGCTCCCGGTGGCGAGGAGAATCCTTGGTGCGGACATCACCGTCCCATCGTTTACCTCCACCTCGTGGGGAGAGCGGAAGCTTGGATTGCCAAGGTGAACCTCGGCACCCAGCTTCTCAAAGCGCTCCGGACTGTCGTGGTAAGCAATTGACTGAATCACACCTTGAACGCGTTCGTTCACGCGCTCCATGTCCACTTCTGGTGCAGTTGCGGCTCCCAGACCAAAGCGGGCACCTTCTGCGGCCGCGTGTCGGATTCCTGCGGTCTTGAGAAGGCTCTTGCTGGGGACACAGCCGTAGTAGAGGCAATCACCCCCCATGTGTGCCTTCTCCACCAGCGCAACCTTGAGGCCGAGCTGGGCACTCCCGGACGCCGCGGTGAGCCCGGCGGCACCTGCTCCAATGATGATCAGGTCGTGTGTGTATCGGGCCACGGGCCCCTCCTTTGTGGACTTTGTGATCCGGACGACCTATGTGCGGTCCGGAAGTGGAATTCCTACAAGATCAAGCGGATGACTGAAGCCTTCCACGTGTTGCTGGCGATATCGGCGGAACGACTCGGTAGGCTGGAAGCCCTGCTTTCTTGCCAGTGCAAACGTCTCCTCGGTAGTGAGAAACATGGTCTGGGATCGCTTGTTGTGCTTCTCGAGCTTTGCGCAGAGGTTAACCCCTGAGCCGATCACGGTGAACTCCAGCCGGTTCTGGTCCCCCACGGCACCAAAGACCACCGGTCCTGCAACGCAGCTCATGCCAATCCGGAAACAGCGGCTATCCTCCTGTTTCCGCTCCTGATCCCAGCGGGTGTATCGGACGCACAACTCCTCGAGCGCTCGCATTGCATCCGCAGCGTGGGTACCGCTGTCCTGCGCCGCCCCGAACTGGGCGAGGATTCCATCGCCCAGGAACTTGTCCACGCCGCCTCCGTTGGACAGGATTGCCGGGATCATCTGAGCCTGATATTCCGCGAGGAATGCCATCACCTGCGGAGGTGGGGCGCTGTCCGCCCATTCGCTGAAGCCGCGGATGTCCACCATGAAGATGCTTGCAACCCGGACTTCCCCATCTCCCGGGGAGATCGGGTTATCTGTGGCGGTGATCCGGTCCGCGGCCTGCGGGTTGAGGAATCGGGTGAGATCCTCCCTCGCAATCCGCTCGGTCTCGCCGGACCCCAGGATCTGGCGCGACTTTGCAACGCCAATCGCCATGATCACTGTGATCGCCCCGATAGCAACGATCTTGTCCACCTGGGCGCCAACCAGGATGGTGTTGGTGGTCAGGTACTCAACAAAGTCCCGGGTGATGGTTCCGTCAACCGCAATCGTGTAGAGCGTCAGAATCGTCCAACCGATCATGGCGGAGATCCCTGCAAAGATGACGTAGAAGGGGTTGTAGCGCTGAGCCCGCATTGCAACAAACACAAAGAGGTACATGAAGGTTGGTGCCTTCAGGGAGAAGGGAGCCGGCTGGTCGTACTGCAGGTGGTAGCTCCAGATCAGAACAATCACCACGCTGACATCCAGCAAGATGGAGAAGATAACCCAGCCGCCGTTCATCCGATCCCGATACGCAAGCCACAGTCGGAACAGGGTCAGCGGGATGTAGACCATGAGTACCGCCGGTACCGGGCGAAACGGGACCATAGTGGAGGCGTAGCCCCGGGGAGCCAGCAGATAGAGCACCCCCAGAAAGAGCGCGAATCCCAGCTCAAACCAGCCAATGGAGACTTCGCTTTGTCGTTCTGCTCGCTCAACGGCAACGGCAGCGCGGCCCGGGAGTCGTTTTGGCTGGTTCATGCTTCCGGTGCCTCTCCGGCAACCCGGCTGTCCGAAGTAGCGGACAGCTGGGCACCGGAGTCGGGGGACGCGTTCTTCTGGAGTGCCCGCTCATCCACCGATCTGCCGATTGCCCGGCGAGCCACGCGTGCGGCAACCACACTTGCCACGATGGTTGCCACAAGCCCCACACCAAACAGAATCCACTCTCCGGTGCTGCGGCCCGATCCCGTTCCGATCTGCGCAAGCTCCCCGAGCAGGCTACCGATGTAGACGTACATCACGGTCCCCGGAAGCATTCCCGCCCAACTCACCAGAACGTATGGCAGCAGCTTCACGCGGGTCACCCCGTAGAAGTAATTGGACAGGCTGAACGGAATCAGTGGAGACAGCCGCAGGAGGAACACGATCTTCCAACCCTCACGGCCGATTGACTCATCAATGGCAGAGAAGCGCGGGTTCCCGGATACCTGGGCCTGGACCCAGCCGCGGGCAAGATAGCGCCCTACGAAGAAAGCTGCCGTAGCCCCGATTGTGGACCCAAGAGACACGTAGATGGTTCCCCGAAGGACACCAAAGACAAAGCCGGCGGCAAGGGTCGGGATGGATCCCGGGATCAGGAGCACCGTGGTGGTGGTATACAGCCCGATGAAGGCAAACACACCCCAGAATCCCAGGGAGTCAATCCACTGTACCGCGGTAATCAGTCCGTCCCGAATGGGCGCACGGAAGACGTAGACCGCGGCGAGCATAGCCGGGAGGAAGACAGCAAGAATCAGGACTCGGCGATTGGACGACTGCATCTGGGCTCCTCTGTACGCAACTATGTATGCACGGCGCCTATATATCTCATTGCTACTGTAGCGTAGTCAACCACAGTTCACCTCATGGTATCCCATAATCTATCGAGTGCCGTGTGTCTGGGTGCGCGCCTACGTTCGATTTTGCTCTCGGGAAAGCAACACACGGGCCAGGGACTGGACGGAATGGGAACGCGGACCGGTCTCGGTGAGCCTCCGGTGTGGACGGCGGACCGCCGGCAGCCAGTCGGAGAGAAACCGGGAGCGCGGCAGGATTCTCGCGCCGAGTTCGGACTTGTAGGGCATTGCAGCATAGCCCATGTTCCAGAAGGCCATCTGCGCGGAGTCCAGGAGCGCGGACAGCAGCACCAACTGGAGACTCCCGTGGTTGCTCCAGCGCGGGTCCGCCCGCAGGAAGAAGCCAGAGAGGCTGGTGTAGGTAGCGCCGTGGGTGTAACCAAGCTCACCGGCAACCAGTTCGTCATCCGCACCAACCCGGAGTTCTATTCCGAGAATCTGGAAGCCGGGATCAGAATGAACCGAGAGATCCCGCACAAGCTCGGCGTACCGCGGAATCAGCCAGCTGTCTCCGTGGTAGTCGCGGATTCCGGCCACCACATCCTCCGGATCCGGTGTGAGCACCAGCCGTGCAGGAACCGTACCCTGCTCGTAGTGCCGGAGGAGCCGATTGACCCGGCGATCAATCCGGAGCCGGTGATGGTGCAGCACGGCCCATTCGCGCTGCATCTCCGGCAGGAGCACGGGGCCGTGGAAGAGATCCCAGGTGGCAATGGTGATGAATCCATAGCGGGAGAGCTGGATGTAGAACTCCGGAGACCAGTCCAGGCTGAAGTAGTACTCCCGGTCCATGGCCGGGTAGATCAGATGATTGAGTACCAGCGGATGCAGGAGCTCCGGCACAAGTTCAAGGAGCTCAGGGTGGGGGTAGCGCTCGGCCAATGCCTACCAGGCCCGCGGCCACGGGGAGCTGTAGCCGCTGCCGATCTCCACCAGTTCTGCCTCCACGGTGCCTCCGTCCTCAGCCATCCCGGAGAAGCGCACCATCCTCCCGGGCACCGACTCACTCAGCCACCAGGTGAAGGAACCGTCTTCTCCGCTTCCGCTGATGCGGTTTGTGTTGAAGGTGCCGGCCCGGACCGTGAGCGTTTCCGGCTCCGATTCAAAGCCGGAGAGGTCTTCCTCAGAGAGCGTGACCGCATCAACTTCTGTACTCCAGGGCTCCGGGTCCGCCGGACGGATCACTTCCACCGCGCCGATCCCCGGATTCTCAAAGCGCACGGCTCGGACCAGATCGTCCGGATCAACCAGCGCCTCAAACTCCACGGTTTCCCCGTCCACGTTCATCTCGTAGCGCCACCACGCCCCTTCCTCCGTCCGGGCGAGCAGTGCACGGAACAGTGTCACCTCCCCGGTCTCGCCGTTCTGCCCGCCTTCGCTGAATCGCTGCACCACGGTAATGCTGTCGCCAACGGAGAAGGTCTCGTCATCCGGGAGGTAGCCCCCGTATGCCGCGCTTAGCCAGACCAGGTTCGCAAAGCTCGCGTAGATCAGCGCGTCACCGGCGGCGCTCAGATCCGGGATGGCCAGGCCCCGGCCCGGATCCTCGGCTGGGCCAAACTTGTAGACCAGACCCACGCCGGTGGTGAACGCACCGGAGCGCAGGCTTCCAAGCGAGCTGAAGAGCGTGGTCCCTACGCTCACGGCAAAGCTGTCCGTGAGGAAGTAGTTGATGCCGGAGACGTTCACCAGGGTCAGTCCGCTTGCCGAGACGCCGCCCGTGCGGCTTACCTGGAAGCCGAGTCCGATCCCGGTGTAGTAGTCGATTGGTTCCAGCAGGTCCCCAAGCCCTCCGACCAGTCCGCGAAAGCCACCGTGGACCGTGACAACCGGTGCAACGCTCAGGACCGAGCTGGAAGGAAGCCCGTCCAGGGATGGCGAGTAAAAAGCCAGCTCGGCGCGCGCGCCCACCGCAAGATCCAATGAGAACAGCCCGAACGCGCGGAACTTGCTCACAAACATCTCAAGCCCTGGGTACAGTCCCAATCCGATCCCGTCTCCCAGGGCAAGGCCTGCAGCCACCGGGAACGCGATGTTGCCCGGCCGGTACCAGGTAGCCAGAAGCGGGTCATCGGACCGCGATTGCGCGAAGGAGCCAGCAGCCAGAACAATGGTGAGAATCAGGATGATCCCGATGGATCGAAGCAAACGCATACCGCAATTGTGCACGAGAAACGCAGGGCAAGCGAGGGGAAGGGGTGCGGCACATTCAGTGGCTGCCGCACGGTCACATTCAGGGGACCGGTGTGCGGCAGAAAGGACTTGCCCTCTGGTCGGCAACGTCGTGTTGCCTCCCGCCGGG
>CAZPXH010000002.1:111739-242351 GCA_964591085.1 uncultured Spirochaetaceae bacterium
CTGCGCCGGCCGGGTGCGTAGTGTTGTCGTGATTTGCTGCGGCAGAAAGGACTTGCCCTCTGGTCGGCAACGTCGTGTTGCCTCCCGCCGGGCCACTCCCTCGCGCTGACGCGAACATCCTGTTCGCTCATCCTCCCTGCGGTCGGCGCGCGAGGGCTTCAAGTCCTTTCTGCGCCGGCCGGGTGCGTAGTGTTGTCGTGATTTGCTGCGGCAGAAAGGACTTGAACCTTCACGCCCTAACGGGCACTAGCCCCTCAAGCTAGCGCGTCTACCAATTCCGCCACTGCCGCGTGAGAGAAGGACGCTACCCGGCGCTCCGCTGCCCTGTCAAGCAGGTTCCGGCGCAAGGATCACCTTGCCGATGTTCTTGCGGTCCTCCAGCACCGCCTGCGCGTCACCAGCCCGGCGCAGGGGATAGATCGCATGAACCAATGGGGCGAGCGTGCCTGCACCGAAGCGTTCCACAATCGTTCTGGCGTAGGGCCGGAAACGGTTCAGTTCGGTCCAGAGGTTTGCGAGGTTGAGGCCTCCGATAGCGTTGGTGCCGCCCATCAAGGCAACCGGGTGAACACGCGGCATCTGCAGGACCGTCCGAAGTAGGCCCAGGAGCCCGCCCTGGCCGCCTCGAGCGCGCCCGCTAACTCCGTACGCCATAACGCGGCCCGCCGGCCGGAGCCGCTTCAGATCACGGGCCAGCTCTTTCCCGCCCAGGGGATTGAGGATCAGATCAAATCCCGGCGGTTCAAGCGGCAGCTCCCGTAGCGCGGCATTTATGTCCGTGCTTCTGTAGTCTATCAGCGCGTCATAGCCCAGTGCGCGAAGCGTTGGATGCTTCCAGGAGCTGGCGGTTCCGGCGAGGTATCCAGCGCGCGCGCGAACCAGCTGAGCCGCCGCTATTCCCACACCACCGCCGGCATTGTGGACCAACACCCGGTCTCCCTGCTGAATGTTCCCAAGGTACTCCGTGGCAAGGCCCGCGGTGAGGTACTGTACCAGCAGCGCGGCCGCGTCCGTGTAGCTTTGTCCGCGCGGAATGGCAAAGCACTGCGCGGCGGAAACGCAGACGTGCGTTGCATAGCCACCAAAGCGTGTAAGCGTCATAACACGATCTCCGGGCAGCAGCCCCGGATTTCCGGGACCCGCGGGGCTTGCTCCCAGGCTGCCGGATGACGGCCGACCAACCGCAATCACCTCGCCGGCAACTTCGTAGCCCACGGTCAGCGGGAAGGGCGGCGCTCCTCGGTACAGCCCCTTGCGGGCGAGCACATCCGCAAAATTCACGCCCGCCGCGCGAACCTCCACCAGGATCTCTCCGGGGCCGGGCTCCGGGACCACAAATGCCTCCTCGCGGAATACGTCCGGCCCTCCTTTCCGGGGAATCACCATCCGATATCCCTGCACGCGGCTCATCGGTGCAGCCCCGAAAGCCTGCCCGCTGGCCACGCAGACGCCGCGGCCGCTACCCGGAGGGTTGCGCGGGCACGATGGGACTCCCCGGCCTTCTCGGCTTCGCTCATCATGGATACCGGGTCCGTGCGGTCCTCCGGGACAAACACGGGGTCATAGCCAAAGCCCGTTCCGCCTCGCGCGATCTCCCGGGAAATGCGTCCCGGCCAAACCGCGTGGGCGGCAATCAGCTCCTGACCGGCCAGGAGTACCACGCTGCAGTGGTAGGCCGCTCTGCGGTCATCGGCACCGGCCATCTCGCTAAGGAGTCGCTCGGTACGGCCTTCATCCCCAAGGTCCTCTCCCTGTTCCTCCGTGCCGTAGCGCGCGGAGTGGATTCCCGGCCTCCCGGCCAGGGCGTCTACAGCCAGCCCGGAATCGTCAGCGAGGATCAACAAGGGACCTCCCCCAGCACCGGGACTGCCTGCGCGCGGGACGATGCCGGCGCCGGCGTTCTGTGCAAGCCCAGCAAGCGCCTGGGCCTTAATCATCGCGTTCTCCAGATAGGTGCTTCCGGTTTCTTCAGCCTCCAGCTGCAGCCCCAGGTCAGCAGGGCTGCGCAGGTCCACGCCGGGCAGGATGCGACGAAGCTCGGAAAGCTTGTGCGGATTGTTGCTGGCCACCAGGATCATGTTGGGAATCATACGGCCCGCCGGATTCGGCCGCAAACTGGCGCTGCAGGTAGTACATGCCGGAATCCACGGTACCCTTGGGAATCCCCAAGACCTCTGCGACATCCCGGTGGCTCGCCCGAGTGGGGACAAGCGCCCGAACTGTCCGCAATTGCGCAAGGCGACGCTGTTCGGCCTGGACCTGCGCAGCAAGCTCCCGCCTGCTGCGTTCCAGGGGTTCCCGTTCGGCGCGGCGCTCCAGCATTCGGATTCTCGCCCTGCAGCGATCAATTCGGATTCCCAGCATCTCTTTGCGCTTTCGGCGAGGCTCAGCGCGCTCACGGAGCTGCCGGGCGCGGCATACGGTGGCCTCGGGGTCCAGTCCAAGACCAGCCGCCGCGGCCGACACCTGGTCATCACTCATCTGCAGGCAGCAAATCAGGAGCAGCAGTTCACGTCGTCTGAGTTCCGTACTGCGGCAGCGGCTGAAGAGCCGGGTGTCCCGGATGGCAGCGGTGTAAGAGGGGAGGGCCTGTTCTTCCCGGGCCGTGTAGCCGTTTCGAAACCAGTCTTCCTGCGCATCAGCCCTGTGCTGCTGCTGAGCCTGTTGCTGCATGCGGTAACCCTTGAGCTTGTAGCGCAGGAACACGGCGAGATAGGCCTCAAAGTCGGACCCCTGATCCTGGAAGCGGTCCACCATCCGCGTCACGCAGGTGTGGCAGTAGAGGAAGAAGCCCGCGCACTCCTCCTCGTGCCTCCCGAACTGCTGCAGCGGATAGCGGTACACCAGGAGGTAGATGTCCTCCAGCAGAGCCTTTCGGCCGGTCCCGTTGCGCTCGCTGAGTACCCGTTTGGTGAGATCTGTCATGCCACACCTCCGTTTCGGCAGAGGCGTGAAGCAGGTTGCGTGCCGAACTCGGGAGTCCAGCTGACGGTCCGCCTGGCGGCTGGGCAGGCTGTCCACTATTTTCGTGGCTTCGGGCGACCCGAACCAGGCTCTTTTACATTCAGTTACATTCGGGGGGCTAAAGGAGTTCTGCTTCCGAGAGCGCACGGCCTACGCGCATGATGAGTTCCTCCCGGACCTCTTCAGCAGGGCGCTGGGCGAGGAAGCCACTCGCCCTCCGATGACCTCCTCCGCCAAAGCTGTGAGCTACCGCGGATACGTCAACGTGGTCACGGCTGCGGAGGCTTCCCGTGCAGCTGCTATCGGTCTCTTCTCGGATCAAGGCAACAACCTCTACCCCTTCGGTGGTAAGCAACAGGCGGTAAAAGCCGTCGCTGTCCCGATTCTTTCGTCCCGCGCGTTCGGTATCCTCTTTGCGCTCGACGGCAAGGAGAAGGCGTCCGTTGTAGTGGTCTTCCAGTCGGTCCAGCAGACGACCGATGAGGAAGCGACTGGCAAGGGGGCGGCCTCCGTTGAGCTGGTGGTACTGGTCGCGCGGGGAGGCTCCGGCCTCAACAAGCCGGGAGACCAGCGCAAAGACATCTCCGGTCCCGGAGTCCAGGAAACGGAAGAAGCCGGTGTCGGTGACAAACCCAAAGAAGATGTGCCGTGCCTCTTCCTCCGAAGGGCTTTCGCCCATTTCCTCAATGATTCGTTGGGCAAGCAGGCTCGCCGAGGGAAGCGTTGGATCAACGTAGCGAACATCGCCAAAGGGCTCGCCGGCAATATGGTGATCCACCACAGCAATGGTGAGGTTTGACAGCTGATCGGCAATCGGTCCGATCCGATCCTCGCTGGAGCAATCCACCACAATGGCCGCTTCGTCCGGTCCGTACTCGCGGTTGGTCAGCTGTGGCTGGAACTCGGATTCATAGTCACGGATCTCTGCACGGTCAAAGGGGCCGGGGTTGTAGCAGTTGGCCTGCTTGCCAAGGCGCCGCAGGAAGGACCGCAACGCAAGGCTTGTAGCAACGCAATCACCGTCTGGCTCAATGTGGGAGACGATGTGGAACGTGGATCGCGATTGAATCAGGTCAAGCAGGTCCGGTGGGACGGCGATCTGCTCGACGTGACCGACCGCTGGGCCGCCCGACAAACCGTTGTACCGCTACCAGACGAAGGTTGGGGTCTCCACGGAGAACTCATCCGTGAAGTCCTCTGAAGAGGAAAGCCGGCCGTTGCTGATGTGGTCCACGCGAGTGTGAAGGTAGAGCCGCACATGGGAGAACTCACCTGCGCTGTAGAATACGTGCATGAAGGGCACGGCCCGGGACTGGTCAAAGATCAGCTCTCCAATTCCTGCCGCATCGCTGAACCATTCAATAGGGAGGTACACCTCGGCTATCCGCCCGTCCCGGGTCCGGTAATCCACTTTGTACCCGAGGGGATGCTGAAACACCCGAGTAGCGTAGAGCGTTCTGAAATAGATCCGCGACTCGTTAGGGAAGCCTTCGTCATTGCCTTCCTGGGCCAGCGCCAGTCCGCCCACAACGAGAATCAGTCCGAGTGCGATCACTGCTCGCCGCATTGCACTGCCTCCACTACCGGCTTGATACTTGCAATATAGCTGAGCAGTTCCGGCCCTTCAAGGTGCCGTTCGCTGGCCCAGGGATAGCTGGAAGACGGAAAACACGTCTGGGACAAAGTGAAAGGTGATCTGGCGTCGCACTTCACGGGGGAGATCTTCAACATCCTTTGCGTTTCCTGCCGGCAGGAGTACATCGCTAAAGCCGTTTCTCATTGCAGCAAGCACCTTCTCCTTGATTCCGCCGACAGGGAGAACCTGCCCGGTGAGGGTGATCTCGCCGCTCATTGCCATCCCCGGTGAGATTGCGGTGCCGGTGAAGGCAGACATCAGCGCCGTGGCGATGGTCACACCGGCAGAAGGACCATCCTTGGGGATTGCGCCTTCCGGAACGTGAACGTGGACGCCGCGGTTGGTGGCAAAGTCGTCCGGCAGCCGCAGCCGGTGACTCCAGCGCCGGAGCAGGCTCAGTGCGGCCCGGGCGCTCTCCTTCATCACCGATCCCAGGCTCCCAGTGAGGATTATGTCGCTGCCACCGTCAAACACCACTACTTCCACCGGGAGCATCGTTCCGCCGCGCTCTGTCCATGCAAGTCCAAATGCCACACCAGGCTTGGGATCGCGGTAGGGAAGCTCTTTGCGGAAGCGCGGAGGCCCGAGGAATCCCCGAACCATCTTTGGGGTGACGGCTACCGAAAGCTCGGACAGTGGCGACCCGTCCTGCTCCTCGGCACCCTCCGGGCCCTCAACGCTCTCCGGGCTCGCAACATTGTCTCCGGCCGTGCCCTGCAAGGTGCCGCCCTGGGCCTCCGTCGCCCGCGGATCCCAAGCGTCCGCCTGATTCCCGCCGGACTCTGCGCTTCCCGGTGCGTCCGTTTCCGGAGCATTGGGTTCCGGCTGACCGTGCACCGCCGGATCCGGGAGCCGGACCCGGGCAAAACCATCCGGCGCGCGCGAGCCCGGAGTCTCCGCCTCCGCCTCCACCTCCGGCCCAGGCCCGGAATCGCCGCCGGACTCCGCGGCGGACACCCCTGAGTCCTCGAACCCGTCAGCAGCCGCCTCCGGTGATATCTCCCGGACTGCCACGTAGCCATCCAGCACCGCTTTCCGTGCGATCTTGCGGATCACCGTCCCAAGTTCGCGCTCCAGGCTTCTGACCCCGGACTCCAGCGTGTAGCGGTCAATGATGAGATCAAGGGCCGCATGCCGGAAGCGGATCCGCGCTGCTTCCATCCCCGCTTCCTTCAGCTGCTTTGGAATCAGGAAGTGCCGCGCAATCTCCCGCTTTTCTGCATCCGTGTAACCCGGCACTTCAATGATCTCCATCCGGTCCAGCAGCGGGTAGGGTATTCCCTGCAGGGAGTTGGCCGTGGTGATGAAGAGCACCTGAGAGAGGTCGTAGGGAATCTCGAGGTAGTGATCGGCAAAGGCCGCGTTTTGCTCCGGGTCCAGCACTTCCAGGAGGGCGCTTGCGGGGTCCCCCCGAAAGTCGTGGGCCATCTTGTCCACCTCATCCAGGAGAAAGACCGGGTTCACCGTTCCAGCCCGCCGCATTCCCTGCAGGATCCGGCCCGGGAGCGCGCCGACATAGGTCCGCCGGTGCCCCCGGATTTCCGCTTCGTCCCTGACTCCGCCAAGAGACACGCGCACAAACTCACGTCCCAGCGCCCGGGCCACACTCCGTCCGAGGCTGGTCTTCCCGGTGCCCGGCGGACCGACAAAGCAGAGGATTGGACTGCGGGACTGCCGCGCAAAATGACGCACAGCCAGGTAGTCCAGCACACGGTCCTTCGGCTTGACCATGTCAAAGTGGTCTTCATCCAAGATGCGGCCGGCCCCCTTCAGGTCCAGCACATCGCGGCTTGCCTCAATCCAGGGCAGGTCCAGGATCCATTCCAGGTAGGTTCGGATCACGCCCGCCTCCGGGCTCACCGGCTGCAGCCGATTGAGGCGCGAAAGCTCTTTCAGCGCCCGGGTCCGTGCGTCCCCCGTCAACTGCTTGCCATCAAGCCGCGCGGCAAGTTCCTCCGCCGGACCCTGATCCTCCTTTTTCTCGCCAAGCTCGCGCTGGAGCTCCTTGATCTGCTCCCCGATGAAGTAGTCGCGTTGATTCTTCTCCAGGCGGGACTTCACGCGTGTTGCGATCTTCTTGCGCAGGTCCAGCGCGGAAATCTCGCTCTCCAGGAACTCGGAGACCGCGTTGAGGTAGTCGGCGGTGTCATCCATTGCAAGAAAGCCAAGACGACGTTCCCGCGGGCCACCAAGCTGGGAACACACAATGTCCGCAGCGCGCTCCGGATTCTGCTCTCGTTCGATGGCCTGAAGCATCTCCCGGCCAACGCGCTTCTGGCGGCTTGCGTATTCCCGCATCAGCTCCTGCATCACCCGTAGTTCATCCTTGAGCCCGGATTCCTTCTCTCGGGGCGCGGGTACAGAGAGTGCTGTATGCTGGAGCTCTCCGAGGTCAGCCTCCTGCAGCTTGCGGCGCTCCATTCCCTGGAGCAGCACTCGTGTGCTTCCGTCCGGGAGATGCGCTGATTGCACAATTCGTCCAAGGACGGCAACCGGCCACAGATCACCGAGCGCGGTTGCGCTTGTCTCGCTGGTCTGGAACCCCACCAGCACCTTTCGGTCGGCAGCCCCCGCGGTTTCCAGCGTGGCAATGCTCGCCTTCCGGTTTACAAACACGGAGGTCATGGAGTTGGGGAATAGGGTTGCGTCTCGGAGAACCAGCAAGGGATGCTGGTCTCCGGTCCGCTGAAAGAGTTTCATGCGCTCTTCTGGGTGAGCGTGATCTCCGGCTTTTCGGTCCCGTCGATCACGGCCGCCGTGATCAAGACCTGCTTGGGTCCCTCAATTGAGGGGATGTCATACATGATGTCAATCAGGACCCGCTCTACAATGGAGCGCAGGCCTCGCGCGCCGGTTTTTCGCTCCAGGGCGAGCTCGGAAACCCTCTGGATTGCCCCGTCGTCAAAGTCAAGCTCCACGTCATCCAGAGCTAACGATGCCTTGTACTGGCGGACGATGGAGTTTCGGGGCTCCACGATGATTCGCTTGAGGTCTTCCACATCCAGCTCGTTGAGGGCAACGTGGATTGGCATGCGTCCAACAAACTCCGGGATCAGACCAAAGCGAATGAGATCGTCCGGATGCATGCTCTGGTAGAGTTCGCTCCGCGAACGACCGCTTCGGCTCTGGATCTCCGCGCCAAATCCCATGGCGTGCTGTGCGACGCGCCGCTCAATGATGTTGTCCATCCCAACAAAGGCACCACCGCAGATGAACAGGATGTTGGTGGTGTCAATGCGGATCATTTCCTGGCTCGGGTGCTTGCGTCCGCCTTGCGGAGGCACACTCGCCTGCGTGCCCTCAATGATCTTCAGCAGCGCCTGCTGTACACCTTCGCCCGAGACATCCCGGGTGATGGACGCGTTCTCGCCCTTCCGGCCGATCTTGTCGATCTCATCGATGTAGATGATCCCGCGCTCCGCGGCGGACACGCTGTTGCCAGCTGCCTGGTACAGCTTGAGCAGGATGTTCTCCACGTCCTCGCCGACGTACCCGGCCTCCGTGAGCGTTGTGGCATCAGCAATGGCAAAGGGAACCTTGAGCTTGCGGGCCAGGGTCCTTGCAAGCAGGGTCTTTCCCGATCCCGTTGGACCTACCATCAGGACGTTGGACTTCTCAATCTCCACATCGTCGCGAATGTTTGCCCGCTGCGTAATTCGCTTGTAATGGTTGTACACCGCTACGGAGAGCACCTTCTTGGCGTATTCCTGACCAACGATGTACTCGTCCAGATAGGCTTTGATCTCCTGTGGGTTCGGGATGTCATCGCTGAACTCGGTGGTGATCATGTCGTCCTCTTCGTCGAGGATCTTTTTGCAGACATTCACGCACTCGTCGCAGATATAGACACCCGGACCGGCAATCAGACGCCGGGCGAAATCCGCGTGCTTCCCGCAGAATGAACAGGTCTTGTTGGCGTCAGCCTTCTGCTTGCTCATCAGCTCCTCGCTGCAGTACTCGGTCGACTATACCATAGTCTACGCCCTCGCCGGCCGACATGAAGTAGTCCCGCTCCATATCTTCGGCAATCTGATCTTCTGACTTGCCGGTATGGGCCGAAAAGTACTGAATCAGCAGCTTCTTCAGCCGAATGATCTCGCGAGCCTGGATTCCGATGTCTACAGCCTGACCCTGCACACCGCCCCACGGCTGATGGATCAGGATACGGCTTGAGGGAAGGGCATAGCGCTTTCCGCGCGTGCCACATGCCAGGAGGATTGCGCCCATGCTGGCCGCCTGTCCCAGGCAAATGGTCTGCACATCCGGCTTGATGTACTGGATGGTGTCGTAGATGGCCAGTCCAGCCAGGACCGAGCCACCGGGGCTGTTGATGTAGAGGCTGATGTCCTTGTCAGGATCCACGCTCTCCAGGAACAGCAGCTGGGCGACAACCAGATCTGCGGTCTGGTCCACAATCTCGCCATCAAGAAAGATGATTCGATCCTTCAGCAGACGCGAGAAGATGTCGTAGGAACGCTCGCCGATGCCGGTTTGCTCAACCACCATCGGGACAAGCGAGTTGTTCTGGGGGTCAATCATCGGAGTGGGAAGTTATTCGTTTCCCTGCATGACGTCCACCAGGCTCATCTTCTTCCCAGCCTTGACCTCATTCTTTTCCAGCAGCAGATCAAACAGCTTGCGGTGCTCAACCTCATCCCGGATGTAGTCCAGCATGTTGTTCTGCTGGTAGTACTGCCTGGCCTGTTCAAAGGTGCTGGAGCTGCCCTCCACCCTGCGCTGGATGTCCTGGTCCAGGTCCTCGTCTGTAACGCTGATCTCGGCGTCTTCCACCATCTGTCGAATCACCAACTGACGCTTCAGCCGCGCCACGGCCGCCGGCCTCCATTCTGCAAGGATGTCTTCTTTGCTTCTTCCCTGTGCCGCCAAAAGCCGCTCCAGGCGCTCTTCCTCCGTCTGGAACTGCTGCGCCAGGTTGCGCCACTGGCTGAGGAGCTCCACCCGAACCATTGACTCGGGAACCGGCACCGTTGAGGCTGCCAGCACCGAATCAACGAGCTGGCCCACAACCTGGTCCTTCAGGCGGTTGTCCAGGTTTTGCTGCAGGCGCTTCTTCACGTCCGCTTTCAGGTCCTCCAGTGTTTCAAACTCGTCGCTCACGTCCCGGGCAAGCTCGTCATCAATCTCGGGCAGATCCCGTTCCCGGATTCCTGTCACGGTTATGCAAAGGCGGAGGCTCCGTCCCTGCAGATCCTCCACGGCAAAGTCACCCGGGTAAGTCTTGCTGACCACCTTCACCTCGCCGCTTGCCATTCCAATGACGTCGTCATCTATTTCGTAGTAGTTCTGCTTCTGGCCCACGGTGAAGCTGAATCCGGCGCGCGTGGTTCCTTCAACGGCATCGTCGTTCTCGTCCAGCTCGTGGTAGTCGGCGGTGACAATGTCGCCCTCGGCGACCGTCCCGTCTTCCTTGTCAAGCACAATGGCGTTCTGCTCCTGGATGCTCTGTAGCTCACGCTGGATGTCCTCCTTGGTGATGCTCACCTTCGGGCGTTCCGCCTTCAGCCCCGCCCAGGGACCCAGGACGATCCTGGGATAGACGTCGTAGCGGACGGCATAGGTCAGGTCTGATTCCAGGTCCAGATCGTGCTCGTGCGCATGTTCGTCATCGTGGGAGCTCCCGCCGCCCTCCTGGCTGTCTGCCCTCGGTCCCGCACCGACACCAGCCGCCGCCCCGTTACCCGCGTCTTCCTCGGCTCCGGCAGAATCTGCCTGGTCTGCGGGCGCTGCAGGTTCGTGCTCGTGGTCATCCTCCAGGACTGGCTGCGAGTAGGCAAGCGGCTTCTCCTCCACCTGCTCCAGGACCTCGCGAAGCCCGGCGTCGTAGAGCTCGTGCAGGGTTTCGTGCCGGATTGCATCACCGAGCTTGCGCTCAATCACGTCACGCGGAACGTGGCCCTTGCGGAACCCTTTAAGCTGAATCGACTTAGCGTGCTGAGCAAGCTGCTTTTCGTAGGCCTTGCGGACCTCTTCCTGCCCGATTGTGATGGAAAGACGCACCTGAGCGTTTTCCAGATGTTCGACCTTGTGTTCACGTACCACTACTGCCTCCGCCCCGAGGTTCCGGGGTAAAAAAAAGGACGATCCCTGGATCTTTCCAGATCCGTTCGGATCGCCCCGGTTTTCTGATCGAGCGGGAGACGGGATTCGAACCCGCGACATCCACCTTGGCAAGGTGGAGCTCTACCACTGAGCTACTCCCGCAAAAGCACGAACCGGTAGTTGCGAGAGAAGGGATTTGAACCCTTACACCCGAAGGCACCAGATCCTAAATCTGGCGTGTCTACCAGTTCCACCACTCTCGCGGTCTGACAACCTACGGCCGGCTGTCCAAGTGAGCCGTGAAGGGTTCGAACCTTCGACCCGCAGATTAAGAGTCTGCTGCTCTACCAGCTGAGCTAACGGCCCATGCCGAGTGTCCAGCCTATACCGAAATCGGCTGTCACTCCATCCCTTCTCTCCGGCCAGCCCGCAGCGGGTGCGGTCACGGGTAGCCCGAAACAAAGGCAGCGCGCCCGGCAGGATTCGAACCTGCGACCCACGGATTCGAAGTCCGGCACTCTATCCAGCTGAGCTACGGACGCACGGGGTGGATGACGGGATTCGAACCCGCGACAACCAGAACCACAATCTGGTGCTCTACCACTGAACTACATCCACCGTACTCAGGCGCGAAAAGGTGCACCGCGCCTGCAGCCTTTGTCAAGCATCCTGCTCCGTGCCGAGCGTCTCGTCCACCGTTTCCAGCAGCTGGTCTTCGTTTCCCCGGGCCTTTTTCAGCCTTGTCACATCCTTCTTTGCGGTCGCTATTGCGGCCTCACGGTCACCAATCTCCTGTTCCCGTTCAGCAATGGCTTTCCGCGCGGATTCAATTGCGTGTTCGTCATTCTGGATGCCACGTTCCAGACGCCGGATCTCCAGCGCAGATTCCAGGCGGGAGGCCAGGTTCTCCAGGGCGTCACGCTTCTGGTGAAGCGCACCAACAGCGCCTTTTGCCTCCACAAGATCGGGCTCCCCAAGATGGGCATCATCGCTGTTCTCCAGTGCCGCGCCGAGGTCCACCAGCGCGCCCTCGCGCTCGCGCTCCTGTGAATCCCGCTGGGACTGGAGGTCGTCCAGAACCTTGGGCACCCGTTGCCCTCCGGCAATCTGTTCCAGGGCTTCGCGCGCTGCGCTCAGTTCCTCCGCCAGCGCCTCTCCCGCCTGCACCAATGCTTGCCGCTCCCGCCGATTCTCAGAGAATGGCTCAATGGCGTCGGCAACCGGTCCGCCGTCCAGATCTGCTACGGCGTCTTGTGCGGTCACTGCTTCACCAAGTTGTCGGAAGAGTCCAGGCAGCTGGTTGCGCTTTCCGGCGATGCGGCTGCGGAGCACCGTCAGCCGTCCCCAGCCGAGGGCACGCTCCACAACGCGTTTCTGTTCCTGGCCGCCCTCCAGCTGCTCCAGCTCCTCTTCCAGTTCCTGTAATTCCCGCTGTGCCTTGTGCACCGGCGCAAACAGGCTCGCCATCTCATCTCCCGGCTGTGATCCAGCCTGGTAGACGGTTGCCACCGCCTCCCCGATTGCCTGGTACAGCGGGGCGGTGTTCCGCTCCAGGTCTGCAATCTGCTTCCGGTTGTCTCTCTGGTCCTGTTCCAGCACCGCGATCTTGTCCCGGAGCTCAATCACCTGGTCCTTTCTGAGCGCCAGATCCGCTATCGCCTGATCCAGCGTCTGGAGGCGCTCAACAAGGGCCTTCTCCGTTCCTTTTGGCGGGCCGGCCTCCCGTTCCCACGCGGCACGACCGAGCTTGCGCCGGGCATCACGAAGCCGCTGCTCCAGGTCCCGGATCCTGGCGCGCGTTCTGGAAAGCAATGAAGAGAGATCCCGCATGGCTGCATTGTCGGGACGGCTCTGCTGCCCCGTCAAGCTGTCCCGGGGGTGCCAACCCGGACAAGCTTCCCGCCGTCCAGGTGAATCTGCGAATCGGCAAATCGGAGTTGTTCCTCCCTGTGGGACACGAACAGTAGCAATGGTGCACGGAACGCATCAGACGTGAGCACCCGAAGGCTCTGGTCCGCGCTCTCCCGGTCCAGGGCCGAGCTCGCCTCATCCAACAGAAGTACACCAGGCTGCATCGCCAGGGCACGGGCAATCGCCACACGCTGCACCTGTCCTCCGGACAGCTCGGCAGGTCGGCGATCTTCCATGCCGCCAAGGCCCAGGGCACCCAGCAGCTGATCAGCGCGGAGACGGGCTTTCTCCGGATTCTCATGGAGCACTACCCGTGGGCCGAGGGCAACCGTTTCCCGTGCGCTGAGGTGGTGGGGGAGCTCCGGTTGCTGAAACACCATTCCCATGCGGGGCTCTCGCGGGCGGCCCTTCCCACCGCCGGGGCTGCCGAGCAGCACGAACTCGCTCCACTGCGCTACCTGCAGCCCGGCAATCACGCGGAGGAGGGTGGTTTTGCCCGCCCCGGAAACCCCGGTTATTGCCACGCGTGAGCTGTCTTGCAGCCGCAGTTCCGGGATCTGCAGGACCTCCGTAGTGGAAATACACACCCGCAAGCTTCTCAGCAAGAGCTTGGGTTCATCCGCCGCGGGGTGTAACTTACGATTCATGAAAACCATCCGCCCATTCCAGAGGCATCAACGCCGCCTGCCGACCCGGCTTGTTCTTGTCGGGCTCATCCTGCTCATTGCCGCGTCCGGGCTTGCCGCCCAGGAATTTTTGCTTCCTTCCGTGTTTGGCAACACGCCCGAGTTCGGCATCAGCGCTCGCGCGGAAGTAGGGATTCTGAAGGTTCTCAGCCACAGAATCCAGCTTGGCGAGGACGGCGGTGTGCGTGACACGGCGGACCCGAGCACCCTGGAGCCGTTTGACTATGTGTTCAACGGTGGACAGGACGTTCTGTTCTCCTACAGTCGCTATCAGGTTGACCTCCGTGCCCGGCGGAACACCATTTCTCTTTTATATCAGCCACTGTCCCTGGAAACCCAGACCGTCATTCCCGATGGACGCGAGGTTGTAGCCAACGGGGTAGTGTTTGCCTCCAACGCAGAGAACAGCGCCGGGCTCAATCTGCTCTACGGATTTGATTTCTGGCGACTGTCCTGGCGCTACAACCTGCTGCGCAGCAGGCGGGCTGATCTTGCCGCCGGTCTCAGCCTGCAGATCCGCAACGCGAGCATTCGATTTGCAAGCGCTGATGGCAGCCAACTCGCTGTTTCACAGAATCTGGGTCCCGTTCCCGCAATCAAGCTTGTTGGCGGACTCAACCTGAGCGCGCGGAACCGGATTGAGTTTGAGGCAGACGGTTTCTACGCAAGCAGCGCGTTCTTCAACGGCGCGAGCTTTGAGTTTGAAGGCTCCATCCTGGACACGTCGCTGACCTGGGTGCGCCGCTCCTCCGCGTTTGATGGCCTGCTGACCCTCCGCTTCATTGGCGGGGGCGCACGTGGCACGGATCAGACGGCGGTCTTCTGGACGGAGGGTTCCAGCGTCGGCAGTGGATTCACGGATAATTTCCTTACTTCCATGGCGTTGTCAGTTGGTGCGCGCCTGCGCTGAGTGCCCTCCGGGGGAGCCGGGTTATCCGGCTCCCTCACTTGGCCACCGCGCTATCCCCGACCGGCACCGGGGGCGCCCTTTCCTCCCTCGCATCCCCCGCGCTACCATGAAGCACGAATGCGATTTACTGAATTTGATCTTCATGCCGACGTCATGCGCGGCATTGAGGACGCGGCCTTTGTTGAGTGCACACCGGTACAGGAAAAGACACTCGCGCTGACCCTTGCCGGCAAAGATGTTGCCGTGCAGTCACAGACCGGTACGGGAAAGACCGCCGCCTTCCTCATTTCCCTGTTCAACCTTCGCCTGAAAGACGACCGCTTCAAGGAGCGGGCTTCCCTGGTGATTGCGCCAACCCGCGAGCTGGCCGTCCAGATTGAGGACGAGGCCAAGCTGCTGGGGGGGCACACCGGAGTGAAAATCGGCACCTTCTACGGCGGTGTCGGCTATGCCAAGCAGGAGCAGCAGCTGGCGGAAGGGGTGGACCTGATCATCGGGACACCAGGCCGCCTCATAGACTTTGCCAAGCAGCGCAAACTGGACCTCTCGCGGGTTGGGATTGTGGTGATTGATGAGGCGGACCGACTCTTTGACATGGGCTTCTACGGGGACATCGTGTGGCTGCTCCAGCGAACCCCGGCGGTAGACCAGCGGGTCACCATGCTCTTCAGCGCAACGCTGGGGACGCGCGTGCAGAACATCGCGTGGCGCCACATGAACGCACCGCAGAGCATAGAAATAGAGCCGGAGCAGGTCACCGTTGACCTCATCAACCAGCGCCTTTACCACGTGGCCAGTGAAGAGAAGCTTCCGGTACTTCTTGGCCTGCTGAAGCAGGAGAACCCGTCTTCCGCGCTGATCTTCACCAACACCAAGCGAATGGCGGAGGAGCTGGCAAAGCGCCTGTCCATCAACGGGCTGCCCAGCACTTTCATTATGGGAGATCTCCCGCAGAGCAAGCGCTTGCGGATCATCACCGATATGAAGGAAGGGAAGACACGCTTCCTGGTTGCAACTGATGTGGCTGCGCGTGGACTCCACATTGACGATCTGGACTACGTGATCAACTACGATCTCCCGGAGGACCCGGAGAACTACGTCCACCGGATCGGCCGTACCGCGCGGGCGGGAAAGACCGGCACCGCCGTGTCTCTGGCGTGTGAGCGCTTTGTTTACGGGCTGGAGGCGATTGAGGAATTCATTGGTAGAAAGATTCCCACGGATTCCGTGAGTGACTCGCTGATGGAGACCGACGAGAGCGCAGGCCAGCGGATCTCCGTCGGCCGAGACAGCCGCAGTGGTGGCCGGCCGGACAGCCGCGGGCGGAGCTCCGGCGGTCGGGATTCTCGTGGCCGTTCCCGGGACCAGTCCCGCTCCCGGTCACCAGATCGGCAGATGAGCGCCGCGGATGGCGGACAGGATCGCGATCAGCTCAACGAGCAGGAAAACCAGTCGGAGGGCGGCAGAACCGAGAGTCCAGCCCGAGCCGGACGCTCCGGCGGTGGCTCCCAGCGTGGCCGAGGCAGTGCACGGATGCCGGTCGACCCGTCGGTGCAGGCACGCGTGCGTGCTGCAGCCGGCCTGGGTGATGACGACGAATCGGCCGGCGGCGGACGCAAGAACCCTGGGTCAGGCGGAGATTCCCGCTCCGGTGGAGCCGGGCGCGGGCGCGGTGGCGGCTCGGAGCGCGGTGGCAATCGGTCTCGTCGGCCCCGGAGCGGGGATCAGCCTGAGTCGCGCGGGCGGCGCGAATCTGCGGGAGTCCCTGAGGGTGGACCGCCTCCGGCCGGCGGCCTGGACGACCGGGTGGCCTACTACCGCAAGAAGTACGGTGAGGACTTTGTGGTCAAGGACGCGGACTTTGACACCAGCCGGGAGGCTCCGGTGAAGCGGGGTGACTCAGGCGCTTCAAAGCGTTCCGGCGATTCCGGCGGAAAAGGACGAAAGCCGGATCACGCTGACAGCCCTGCCAGGGCGGCCAAGGCCGACCAGTCGGAAAGGCCGGGCAAGCCGCAGGAACGCAAGGGCGGCTTCTTCCGACGACTCTTTGGTGGCGGTGACGGCTGACGTGTGTGCTCTTGACAGTGTCACCACTGTCGCGTAGCTTTCCGGGCCTGATCTGAGACGAGGAGCCTGGAGAAGTATGTCGAGAAACACCAAGGCACGCGGGAAGATAGCGCGCCGTTTGGGTATCAACGTATTTGGCAACCCCAAGTATGATCGCCTGCTGAAGCGAAAGCCGGCCGGTCCCGGAATGCCCAAGCGCGGACGGATCCGGCAGACCGAGTATGGCCGCCAGCTGGTGGAGAAGCAGAAGATCCGCTACGGCTACGGAGTTACCGAGCGGCAGCTGACCAACCTTTTTGCAACCGCAAAGCGGATGAAGGGAAACACCGGTCACAACCTGCTGATCATGCTTGAGCGTCGTCTGGATAACGTTGTGTATCGTCTCGGCATGGCTTCCAGCCGTTCCCAGGCTCGGCAGCTGGTCTCCCACGGCCACATACTTCTGAACGGACGCAAGGTCACCATTCCTTCCGCTATCGTCCGATCGGGAGACAGCATCAGCGCCAAGGACCGGGCGGGAACCAAGGAGCTGCTCCGCCGGACACTGTCCGAGAACAGCGGACGCCCCGTACCACCATGGCTTGCACTTGTTGCTGACGATCTCAGTGCCAACGTGACCGCTGAGCCCACGCGGGACATGATCCCGACAATCGCCGAGGAGCAGCTCGTCGTCGAGTACTACTCCCGGTAGGGGAGGGACCGGTTCCATGCGAGCAATGCCGGTAGTCTGCACGGACGAGGAAATCAACCACCGCGTACGGCAGATCTGCGCCAAGTTCGACGACTTTGTGGAACCGGTATTCTTCAGCGATGGCGCTTCTGCCATTGAATACGTTCGTTACGAGCTACCCGAGATAAACCTCGTAAACTTTTCTGACACCCGGATAGACGCGCTGGACTTCATTCAGCGTGTGAAATCTGATCCCTGGCTGCACTACGGTGGGATCATCGGGGTACACCGTCGGAAAGACCAGGAGCAGGCTACCGAGGCGGCAAAGACCACCAACCTCGTGGCACTCCTCCCGCGATCCCGCTTTGTCAATGGGCTGTACCGCGTCCTCAGGATTCTCAGTGATAATCGCCAGATCCTCTTCCAGCGGGACCTGCAGACCTACCTCATCCGCAATCTCGGCGGAACCTTCGTTATGGACAACGATCCCTTCGACATTGAGACCTACTCCAACATCGTCACGAACTATTTGTTCAACTCCAACTACATTGATCGCGAAGGTCAGGAGCGTCTCCATGTGGCCCTTCACGAGATGTTGCTGAACGCCGTTGAGCACGGTAACTGCGGCATCACCTACGAAGACAAGACCGCATGGCTGGAGCAGAACGCGGGGATCATGGATCTGATTCGGGAGCGCAACGAGAATCCGCAGATCCGGCGCAAAAAGGTCCGCTTCTCCTACCGGATCACTCCAGAGCAGTCCAGCTTCACCATTGAGGATGAGGGCAAGGGATTTGACTGGCGAAGCCGGCTGGCCAAGCAGAAGTCGGAAGAGAACATGGGCCTCCACGGGCGCGGCATGCAGATGACCGAGCACTACGTGAAGGACCTTACCTACAACGACAAGGGGAACCGCGTTTCTTTTGCCGTTGAACATAGCCGCTCATCAGCATCTGCAATACCGGGAATTCTTCACGAACAGACAGAGCGGCGGGTCACTGCAGGGGAGCTTGTGTTTGCCGCGGGCGAGGCATCCGACGCCCTGTACTACATCGCAAGCGGGGAATACGGCGTCTATGCCGGAGAGAGCCAGCTTGCGGTCCTGACTGCAGACGACATCTTCCTTGGGGAGATGAGTTTCCTGCTCGGCAATCGTAGATCTGCCGCTGTTCGTGCAGAGAGCGATGGCGTGTTGATCGAGATCTCGAAAGCCGATTTTCTGAATTTAATCCGGAACAACCCGCACTACGGGGTGTTCCTCGCGCGCTTGCTTGCTCAGCGGCTGAGCCGCGTCAACGACAAGGTTGCTGCCTCGAAAGCCCGCGCAATCGCCTGAACCGATACCGCATACCAGCCCGTCCCGGCAACCGGTGATCCCTGGACCGCTGTCCCGGGACCCAGATACCCGCAGTAGTCTGCCACGTGGTCCGCGCTTCGCGGGGCTGTCTCTCAGCGCGCGACTCAGTCCGTGGCGGTCGTCTTTTCGCCCTTCTCCCGAAGCTTTGCGGTGTAGCCGATCCGGTCCACGACGGTCACGAGCTGGTCGATCACACCGTCATCCCCGTTGTACTCCAGGTTGATGGTCTGCGTAGCGCGGTCAACGTAGATGTCGGAGATGCCGTTGAACTTCCGGCCAACCTTCTCAATGGTGTAGACGCACGAGGTGCAGGTTGCACCATCAAGGTCCAGCACTGCGGTATGGATGGCAGGGGTCTGTTCGGTGTTGCTGCTCATATGGCCTCCGTTTCGATCGGGAAAGTACTAAATCAGTCGGCTATCGTGTGTCCAGCTCCGGCTGATCGACGCCCGCGATCCAGCGGCGGATGTAGGTATCAATCGCAAACTTGCGCTTGAGTCCCGCTGCGTTCATGTAGCGAACCTTGCCGAAGACCGCGCGTTCGGTCCAAGGCCGGTCATGCTTGCCAAAGCACCAGGCAACTCCGGTGTAACCGTTTGGATCCCGGCCATCCAGCTCATACTTGTCATTCTGCTCCAGCAGCCAGTTGAAGGCTTGCTCCGGTTCCGGCATCCACTCGATCACCTTCTTCCCCCAGTACATCCGCATGTAGTTGTGCATCTTCCCGGTTTCCAGCATCTGGCGCTGGGCTGCGTTCCAGGCGGGATCCGCAGTTTCCGCCGCTCCCAGCTGCTGTGGTGAGTACAGGCGATCCCGCGGATCATCTGCGTGTTCCGCCAGCGTCTTCCGGGCCCAGCCGGGCAGCGCGGAGAAGCGGTCATAGTCCGGGTTAAAGGTGACGTGGTTGATTGCCAGCTCGCGCCGAACCACAAGCTCCTCAATAAACGCATCAATGGAATCGTTGGCGCTGGCATCCAAGTCTATCCGTGCACGGCTGCCGCCACCCTCGTTCCCGGCCAGGCGCTGTCGGAGCGCTCTTGCCGATTCCTGCCAGTCCTGGTCCGAGCGGAGCTCTGCGAGGCGCCGGTAGAGATAAACCGGGGAGACCATTCCAAAGTGCAGGTAGGGACTCATTCCTGAGTCCCAGGAGAGCGCCGGATCGCTGCGGAGATCGTTGTACGCCGGAAGCCGTTCTGCAATGAATGCTTCGAAGGCGGCGGCAGCTGCGCGCTCACCTGAGGCCAGGTCAACCGGTCCCACCCCGCGGTCAGCCTTCACGTGAACCTCCGCCGCCTCCGGGAGCTCGTGCTCCGCCAGCAACCGGACGCCGGGTCCACTCAGATCAGGTACGTCCTGGTGCTCCGGTTCCAGGTGTTTAAGCTCGCTTGCGGCCGCGTCCAGGTGGCGATGGATCTTCCTGCGGATCGTCGCTGCGGCGTATTCCTCCTTGTCGCTTGCCAGCTCCACCGGAACCACCACCTCGGTCTCCACCTGGGTAAATCGCGTTCCGCATGCCGTCGCCACTGCGCGCCGCCATTCCCGCTGGATCCGCAGGTATCCTCGGTCCGTGACCACCTCGCAGGCGTCCCTGGCGAGCGCGGGAATGCAGTCGGGCGCGGGTCCCAGAGCAACGCGGGCGGTGATGCCCCGCCGTCGGAGGGCTGGAAGGAGCTCCGCCAGGCCGCGGAGGAGGAAGTCGTACGCACGCCAGGTTGCGCCGGGATAGCCAGGGCTGAGGCAGAACACCGCCAACAGCGGCACGCCGGCCCGATTGGCCCGGGACACTGCGTATTCAAGCGCGTGGTTCCAGCGGGACCGCAGGGCAGCCTGGCACCAGTAGAGCACGTACTTCCCGGGCTTCACGTCGTGGTCCGCCAGGACCTGAATCCGTGGGTGCTGATCTGACACAGCCTTCAGAATACGCCAGCACCACGCTGTCGGCGAGTCCGTTGGGGCCGGCGAGTCCGGCGACTTCGGTGGGACCCCTGTTGCATCACCGGTGCTCCAAGCAATACTGGGAGGGATGGATTCACGCCGCGCCATACTGGCCGGGATCAATTTCCTTGCGCTGGTCTTTGTGGTGGTAATGTGGTTCGTGGTCTCTTCCCAGCCGCAGTACCACCTCGGCGCGCGCGTGGCCACCGAAGCGTCCGGTCTGCGGGTGGTCCAGCAGAGCAGGCTGGGCGCGGGGCATTCCATGGGACTTCGTGATGGTGTCCTGATAGCAGAGATAAACGGTTACAGCATCCCGGAGATCCGCGCCCTGCCAGCCCGTGAGGAGATCACCGTCGGCCAGGAGTACTTTGTTCTGGGCCAGCCGATCCGGCTGGTCGATGGGGATGGCCGGGTCTACCAGGGAATCCTTGAGCCCGCCCCGGTTGCGGCCCGGCTCAGCGCGTTTGCCAACCGGTCCATGGAATACCTTGCCGGCACGGCGTTTGCGCTGAGCGGACTGATCTTTGTGTTTATCGGCGGCGTGCGGCGGCCTTCAGAGATCTGGTTTGCCCTGTTCACTGCCTTTGGGGCCATGGCGCTTCCGTTGGTCACCTTCGGCATCTACTGGAACCTGGACGTCATTGCCTTCCGCTTCTTTGCGCTGGACATCGCGGCTGCCGGTGCCGTGGTTTCCCTCCTGCAGTTCTCCCGGCTGTTTCCGGACCACAGCCGAACCCGTTTCAATGCTGTATGGATTGGGGTGGCCATCCTCGCGTTGAAGTACGCGGCGATGGTCGCGTTCGGGTTGGACTACCTTGGAAACATAGCGTTCACCGTCCACGCGTCGGCGGTGCTCGGGTTTCTTGCCTCCGCGGTCATCCTGATCGTCCGCTTCATCAGGGCGGATGGTGGTAAGCGGCACCGCCTCCGTTGGGTTCTGGTTGGGCTTCAGCTTGCTGTCCTGCCCTACGTCGTCTACCTCGCCGCGATCCTCTTGCGCCTGGACTACCTGGAAGGACAGATCGTCCTCTTCGGTTCCCTGGTGAACTTCGCCATGATCGCCCTGCCGCTCTCCGTCCTGGGAGCCGCGCGCTTTGCGGACGAAATCAACCTGGACCGGGTGCTCCGCCTCATTGCTTCCCATGTGGTTCTTGCCATTCTGGTTGTGATTTCGCTGCAGCTCGCGGCCCTGGTGCTTGAGGGCGATCGCGCGGGGCCGACACTCACCACCTTTGTGATCCTGATGAGCCTGATCACGCCCCACGTGTACCGGCGAATCATCGGGCCCCGCCTGTTGAGTCCCGCCCGCGAGGAGCAGCGCCGGGAAGAAATCAGCGGCCATCTCCTGGAGCGGCTGATGGACGCGCGGGCGGACGAGGAGGCACTGGTTGCGGTCTGCGAGTCTGCCCGGGAGCTTTTTGCCGCGGCCTACGTGGGAATCGTCTCCCGAACCGGTGGCGGAGAGCGGATCACGCGGGCCTACCCGCCACGGCACCGTCCCCATATTGACGGTCTGGCCGAGGATCCTTCCGAGGGGCGGACGCTTGAGATGCTGGCCGACGGCACTGTAGTTGTCCGCGCGCGTTCTCGTGAGACCGTGACCTCTCTGGTTGTCGGGCCGCGGCAGGATGAGGAGCTCTACCTGCCCGCTGACCGCGCCCTGCTCCGTCAGCTTGCCCACCAGGCCGCGGCAGCGGTGGAGGGGGTGCGGCTGAGAACTATGCTGCGGGAGTCGGTGGAGGTTCTGGAACGAAACATTGACGATCTGCAACGGACCGAAGATGCGCTGCGGGCAAGCGAACGCCGCTTCCGGGATCTCGCTGACCTTCTGCCGCAGCTGGTGTTTGAGTTAGACGACGGAGGCTGGATCACCTTCCTCAACCGGGACGCCAGCCGCTACCTCGGCCTGGACTCCAGCGCACCGAATGCGCCCGCGCGCTTCGCCGCCTTTGTGGAGCAGGGGGACCGTCAACTCGTGGACGCGATGTTCTCCGCCGAGCGGGAAGCCCAGCCCCACGCCGGCGGCCTGCGCGCCCGAATCAAGGGCGCCAACGGTGATCTGCGGACCCATGCGCTGTACACCCGGCGTATCGTTTCCGACGGTCAGGTGCGCGGACTGCGCCTGATTGCCGTTGACGCGGAGCAGCAGCTCGCCTATGAGCGGGAACTTATTGAGGCCCGTGACCTTGCGCTCCGCGCCAACGAGGCCAAAGACCAGTTTCTTGCCAATACCAGCCACGAGATTCGTACTCCTCTCAACGGGATTGTGGGCATGCTTGCGCTGCTGAAAGAAACGCAGCTGGACGCCGAGCAGCGCGAGTACATGGATATGTTGAACTCCAGCTCGCACAACCTCACCCGAATTGTCGCTGACATCCTGAACTACTCCCGAATCCGCGCAGGGCGTGTCCAGCTTGATCCGGAGCCAATGAGCTTCCGGGAGGAACTGGAGAACGCCGTGGCGCTTGCCCGGCCGGCAGCAGAAGAACATCACATCGATCTGACCCTGAACCTGGACAGCAGGCTTCCGGAGACCGTTCTGTGTGACCGGGTCCGCTTTGGCCAGATCGTCACCAACCTGATTGCCAACGCCGTCAAGTTCACCGAGCAGGGATCGGTTGATGTTTCTCTCCGGCTCATCACCGCTGATGAGGCTCAGGTCCGGGTTGCCCTGGATGTGCATGACACCGGACCGGGAATAGATGCACGGGCCCAGCGGCACATCTTTGACAGCTTCACGCAGGTGGAGGCGCCCTACAGCCGGAAATACGGGGGACTTGGGCTGGGGCTTGCGATTGTCCGGTCACTCACCGGACTGCTTGGGGGTGTGATCCACCTGGACAGCGAGCCGGGGCGGGGGAGTACCTTCACCGTTGAACTCCCGTTTCAGCGCCCGGACGAGTCAGCGACCGTTGGTGGGGAACCGGAGCGCAAGGTGAACCTGGAAGGCCGGCGATTCATCATTGCGGAGGATGATCCCATCAATGCCATCTACCTTCGCCGGATGCTGGAGGATGCCGGTGGTGAGGTCCAGCTGGTTGGATCCGGCGCAGAGCTCATTACCGCGTATCGAGAGTCCGGTCCCTGGGATGTTATCTTCACCGATATTGCCATGCCCGGAGGTGACGGGATTGCCGCGGCGCGAGCCATCCGACAGTTTGGGGGACCTGCTGCCCGCATCCCCATTGTTGCGGTCACCGCATACGCCGCGATCTCGGACCGGGAGGGCATGCAGGCAGCCGGCGTCAACGATGTGCTCCCAAAGCCCTTTACCGCCGCCGAGCTGATGTCCAGCGTTGAGTCCGCCCTCCTCACCCTCCAAGGACGGTCCTGAGCTCCGCCGCGATTTCCGGTCCGGAGGCGGTGCGCGCAAGCGGCGGCCCGTCCTGCTGCCCGTCACTGAGGTTGGCGTTTCCCAGCAAGGTCTGCAGTTCCCCGGGCGCAGAGAGCATTCCCTGTATTGTCTCTGCAGCGCTCACGGTAGCCGCCTCCGTGAGGTCTGAAACGCTTTCCGTTCTCGGAGTCCACGGGTCCCATGGACTGAACCAGCGCCGCCGTCGGGAGTTCAGGGCAATAGCGCAAGCTGTGTCGGGGACAGTTCCCCGCGGGCCTCGCTCGGCTCGCCAGGACCAGAAGTCGGCCGCGTCCTGCAGGGAATTGCTGCAGCGCAATAGCAGGCGCTCGTCACTGCCGGCGCGCGGGTAACTTTCATGCAGAGCGCTGACCAGGCAGGCGAGAACTCCTTCTGCCATCTCCTGCTGGTCGGCAATTCTGCGCGCGGCACGGGCAACCCGTCGGGGAAGCTCGTTCGCGCCCGCCAGGCACGCGTCCAGAATCTCCTCCAGCATCACGTGATCTGCGCGCTCGGGTGAATCGGCCGTAACGTAGTTGATCCAGGGGTGTACCGCGCGGTCCAGGATCACGTGGCAAATGAAGCCTGCAACCAGGGACTCCCGTTGGCTCCGATCCATTGAGTCGGCGGCGAGCATGGATGCAGCGAGGCGGCCGGCTCCCTCCTTGTGCACCACCACCCCCAGATGCAGACCAGACGGACGCCTCCGGCGGTTGTGGTAGAACAGATCGGGGAGCTGCGCGCCAAGCAGGGCAAGGTCCATGTCCCAGCCGCGGGCGGGTGCAGAGTCCGGTGTAGCCTCCAGAGTACGGCACAGGTGGAGTGCATGCGTGACGTGAGAGGGCACACTCCAAGGCTACGCCGCCGATGGCGCGAGCACAACGTTACCAAGGTAGGCGTGCGTTTCGCTTGGCACTATGCTCGGGGTAATTCCATGAAGAGAGTCATCGACGAACGCATCATTCTGGTAATCAACTGCGGAAGCTCCTCCCTCAAGTACGAGGTCTACGGGATGCCCGGCAAGACCAGCCTTGGCCGAGGGCAGGTGGAGCGCATCGGCGAGAAGGGCGGAACGCTTACGCAGGAGTGTATCAACGGCAGGATCGAGCGCGCCGTTGCCGTTCCGGATCACGAGGCGGCGATGAAAGAGCTCGCGAGCGCTCTGACGGATGAGCACAACGGTGTTGTGGAGGACATCTCGGCGGTTGCCGCGGTCGGACACCGAGTGGTGCACGGTGGAGAGCGCTACGCACAGTCCGTCCTCATTGACGAGGATGTGATCTCCGCCATCCACGAGTTTGCCGAGCTCGCGCCCCTGCACAACCCGGCAAACCTGACCGGAATCACGGAGGCACAGAAGCTGCTTCCCAAGGCGCCCCAGGTCGCAGTCTTTGACACGGCTTTCCACCAGACCATTCCGCCGGCGGCCTACCTCTATGGCCTTCCCAGAGACCTCTATGAGAAGTACAAGATCCGGCGCTACGGCTTCCACGGAACCAGTCACCGCTACGTGGCCGAGACGGCCATGCGCTTCTGCAAGCGCAGCCCGGACAACACCAACGTGATCTCCTGCCATCTGGGAAACGGCGCCTCAATCACGGCCATCCGCAACGGCAGATCGGTGGACACCTCCATGGGCTTCACCCCGCTGGAAGGATTGATGATGGGGACGCGCAGCGGAGACATAGATCCGGCTATACCGCTTTACCTGATGGAGCGCGGCTTCAGCGCGGCGGACCTCAATGAAATGCTCAACCGGAAGTCCGGGCTGTTGGGCCTGAGTCGCCTCTCCAACGATCTGCGGGACCTGGAGGAGGCAGCGGAGCTGGGAAACCGGGATGCCCAGGATGCCTTGGAAGCCTACGCGCATCGGGTCCGCCACTACATCGGTGCTTATTCTGC
The DNA here is from genome assembly GCA_964591085.1 of uncultured Spirochaetaceae bacterium. Classification (GTDB taxonomy): domain Bacteria; phylum Spirochaetota; class Spirochaetia; order DSM-27196; family CAZPXH01; genus CAZPXH01. Next base: position 137,190 of record CAZPXH010000002.1, read on the forward strand.
AAGCCTGGTGAAGGTGGATATCCTGGTTTTCACCGGCGGGATCGGGCAGTACGGGACGCGAATGCGGGAGCGGATCTGCAGTCGGCTGGAGAACATCGGGATTGCGCTGGACGTCCGGCGAAACCTGGAGAATGGTCCTCGTGAGGGGATCATCTCCGCTGACTATTCACCAATCACCATTGTAGTCACCCCAACAAACGAGGAACTGCAGATCGCACTGGATACGGACCGGATCGCGTTCGGGACCTAGTCCGCGGGGCCCAGCCCGGCGGACCTAGTCCACAGGACGAACGGAGATGCGGTCCACGCTGATTGCCAGTCCACTGGTGCGGATACTGAGGTAGCTTCCCGACAGAAGCTCCGGGTCCACCGTCGCCACATACCAGGTGCCGGGAAGGCTTGGGTCTTCCACCATCAGCCGGCCCGTCTGTGAGTTGAGGCGGATGCGTACCGTAAGGTCCCGGCTCAGAAAGCCGCCCTGCGCGATAGCGGTGAGGAGAGCCTGTGTCTCCGCTCCCAGCGCAGCTGCGATATCCACGGATGCGCGCGCGTCTCCATAGACGGAGGAAAACGCGGAGTCCCGCAGGAGCTGCATGTTGGTGCTGCCCCTGCTGTGGTAGAGCTGTGCGCGGAGGCCGAAGTGCTCGGGGAAGCGTTCCCGGGTCTCCGGCAGCGTGTCCAGATTCAGCCAGAGGAGCAGGCTTTCTCCGTTGCCCCATGATCGCTGGCCGAGCGCGGGGCGGAGAGTTCCTACGTGTAGCCCGAAGCCCGCGCGGAACTCGCCGTTGGCAAGGGCCTGCAAGTCCCCATAGCCGCCTTCTTCATAGCGGAACACCAGCTCAATCTCCTGCTCACCGGAGTGGGGCAGCGCGCGGTCTATACGGGCGAGGCGCTCAGCAGTGCTGCGCTGGAACAGCCTGCCTCCGTTCACCACCCAGTCACCGGCGGCAACCTGCCAGCTGCCGATGCCGGCAAACTCGTCCGACACATCGGACTGCGCCATCACGGCTCCCGGCAGGAGAACAAGGACACAGATCAGTAACAGCAGCGGCATTCCAGGGCGAAGGTTCCGATGGGTCGGGGATCCGGCTGTTGCACTCATGATTGTTCCTCCTGTTCCAGTCGGAGCGTCACCGAGGGTGTGTTGCAGACTTCGTCCGGGCCGAAGTACTGCACGGCGCCCGGGAATGCGTAGTCGCCCTCCACCGCCCAGCGGTCCCGCTGCGCGGCAAAGTCCCGGAACGGCCTGCCATCCAGGTCCACCAGGGCCTTGCGAATGACGGGCTTCAGCGCGCCGTGACGACGCTCCATGTTCATCACCATAGTGAGGGGAACCCCGCCAGCTGTCCACTCATTGGTGGGGCGGTGCAGGTTACGAACTGACGAAAGATAGCCGGTCTGCCCGCGGGCAGCGAGGATTGTCGCGCAGTAGCCCAAGCTGTAGCAGTAGTTGGCGTCAAAGTTGGTTGGGAAGGCTGCGCGCCCTTCGTAGCCAAGGAAGTGAGACTGGTAGCTGAACTTGCCGCTGTACCGGCCAGCGGTCTTCCGCGCTGCAAGCTCGTTGGCAACCATGTCCGCCAGGAGTTTCTCTGTCTCAATCCTGGAGACCTGCACGTTCCCGTGGGGATCCCGGTCCATCACCAGCTGGGCCTGAATCTCCGTTGGCAGACTCCGCCAGGCGGCGGCCATCCCGCTCTCCAGACGCTCACTGACCCGAGAGGCCCGCATGGCGGCATCCGTCAGTTCTGCAAAGTGTTCAGCTTCAGCCGCGAGGAGATCGTTCAGGCTGTGGATCAGCGTCTGCATTTCTGGAATGAATTCGATGAGGCCCTCCGGCACCAGCACAACCCCGAAGTTGTCACCGCGCTCGGTCCGTGCCGCCACCACATCCGCTATTCCGGACACAATCCCGGCGATGGTTTGTCCGTCCCGGGATACCTCCTCTGAGATCAGGGCGATGTTGGGCCGGCACAGAAGCGCGCACTCCAGCGTGATGTGGGACGCACTCCGGCCCATGAGCTTGATGAAGTGCCAGTACTTGCGCGCGCTCGCGGCGTCTCGCTGAATATTTCCGATGAGCTCGGCATAGGTCCGGGTTGCTGTGTCAAAGCCAAAGCTCACCTCTATCTGCTGGTTCTTGAGGTCACCATCGATGGTCTTGGGTACGCCAATCACTTTCACGGCGGACCCCTCGGATAGGAAGTACTCCGCAAGCAGCGCGGCGTTTGTGTTGGAGTCATCGCCCCCGATCACCACCACGGCATTCAGGCCCCGTGCTTCAGCCACCCGGCGGGCAGCGGCAAACTGTTCGTCCGTTTCTATCTTCGTCCGCCCGGACCCGATCATGTCGAAGCCGCCGGTGTTCCGATACGTATCAATGTAGTCGCTGTCCATTTCAAAGCCGTCGTCGTCCACCAGCCCGCCGGGACCGCCACGGAAGCCGATCACACGGCTCCCGGGGTGGATTCGCTTCACCGCGTCAAAGATCCCGGCCACCACGTTGTGACCGCCGGGCGCCTGGCCACCTGAGAGGATGACCCCAACGGTCAGCGGCTCGGAGCCCTCCCTGCCGCCAGAGGCAAGCCGGACCATTGGCTGACCAAAGGTGGTGGGAAAGCGTTCCCGGAGGTCCGCTTCATCGGCTACTGCGCCGGTGGGCTCCCCGGCCTCAATCACCACGGTCCGGGGGTCAGCTTCAAGAACAGGGGGGAGCTGGGGCCGGAACTCGTAGCGCGCCTTCTGCAGGGGGGAAATATGTTGCTGTGCGTTCACAACCCGGATGCTATCCGGCTGCAGGTGTACTCGCAATCAAGCATGCCCCGGCCTCGCGGATTCGCACCGGGTGGAGCGCTTGGGCGCCGAACATATCGCGAATCAGCTTGAGGCCGCGATCCGCCTGTGTATCGACGGAGCGGTCAAGGTACAGCTGAAATGACCCGCCGAAGCCGCCGCCCTGCAGGCGCATTGCCCGGATAGCACTGCCGGGGACACCCGCAACGGTCTCTGCAACGGCAAGCCCCATGGCCAGGTCCTGCGCCCCGGGGACCGGACGGATCACGTTGTCCAGCAGCCGCCAGGAGCTGAAGCCGCTGTCCCGCAGCAGTGCTATCGCCTCATCCGCCCGATCCGCTGAGCACGCCGCGGCAAAGCGACGGACGCGCCGATTCTCCGCCGCAAAGTGGAGCGCGCGCAGGATGGCACGCTCGCCGGGGCTGTTTCCGGACGCGCGCAGGGAAATCAGGCGCTCCGGGAGAGTGTCTCCATCCAGCTCTGAGAGGGTTTCCGCGCCAAGAGCCTCCGCAACTGCGCGAAGATCCCCCGGAATTGCGGCGTATGCCTCATCGAGGCCCGCATGGCCGCCCTGAGTGCTGACAACCGTCAGAGAGATTCCCCAGCGAGACAGTGGCAGCGGGAAGTGATGAACCAGGGGCCGGGTCTGATCTCGCAGATCAAGCAGAACCGATCCGCCGCTGATCACCGCGAGCTGGTCCAGAAGTCCAACCGGCTTCCCGAACCACCCGATCTCTGCCGCCTGCGCGGCGCGTGCAAGCGGAACGTCCCCGAGCGAGCCGCCGTAGCACAGCCGGTTGATGGCAACCGCCATGCCCACGGCTACCGCAGCAGAGGAAGACATCCCTGCGCCGGGTGGCAGAACCGAGGACAGGGAAAGCCGGAGGCCAGGACTCGGCCAGGAGCCGGTCTCCGTGGCAAGTGACGCACAGACGCCCCGAAGGAGGCTGGCAGCGCGTCCCCGTTCGGAGTCCCGGGGTTCCGGCACAGGGTCAATCTGAGCATCGCCTTCCAGATCCGAATGCAGGAGCATGGTTCCGCCGCCGTCTCCCGTTGGCTCGGCCAGGATGCAGACATCCCTGTCTACTGCGGCGGCAATGACCAGGCCGCCCTGGTGGTCCGTGTGATTGCCGACGATCTCAACCCGTCCCGGCGCGGACACCAGCACGCTGCCCTTAACGGGTTTGTGCGCGGCAGTCCAGCCGGCAAGGCGGCGATTGAGCAATGCATAGTCCGGATAGCCGGAAGCCGCTGCGCGCGGCTCCAGGACAAAGGGAGAGGAGTCCATGTCTGGCTATGATGCCGCGCCGGGCCCATCGTTGTCTTGACGACGGTCCACCGGAGTCCGAGCATGGAGTCGTGGCGATCTACCGCATGCGGAATCCGATCCGCAACTACGACTGGGGCAGCCGAACCGCAATGACGGAGCTCCTGGGAGTGCCCAACCCGCGTAAGGAAGCCCAGGCGGAGCTCTGGATGGGCGCGCATCCCGGGGCGCCCTCTGAGCTGCTCACCGAGGCTGGCGCTGAGCGCATGGATCTCCTCCTTGCGCGGGATGGAAGAACACTGCCCTTCCTGTTCAAGGTGCTGTCCGCGGCGCGGCCGCTGTCCATTCAGGTCCATCCCAGCGCAGAACAGGCCGCGGCGGGCTTTGACCGCGAGGAGGCGGCAGGGATACCGGTGGACGCGCCGCACCGCACCTACCGGGACCGGAATCATAAGCCGGAGGTGATAGCCGCGCTCACCCGCTTCTGGGCCCTCAAGGGCTTCCGACAGCCGGATCTCATTGCGGCCGACCTGGAGCTCCTTTCAGCTGACACCGATGACGAGCTCTTCCGCAGCCTCAGTGAGGCGCTCGCGGCGTCGCCGGCCCTTCTGCTGCGGCGCTTGCTGGAGCTGGAACCGGGTGAACGGGACTTCATCGCCGCGCGCGCCATGGCCGTGAACGACGTGGAGGGCGATCCGGGCATACCCGGATCAGAAATGCGCTTCAGCTGGGTCAGGCGCATTGCCGGCATGTTTCCGGGCGATCCCGGGGTGCTTGCGCCCATGGCGCTGCATACCGTTGAGCTTCAGCCGGGTCAGGGTCTGTACCAGCCCGCCGGGGAGCTCCACGCCTATCTGGAAGGAACCGGGATTGAACTCATGGCGAACAGCGACAACGTTCTGCGTGCTGGAATCACGGGCAAGCACGTGGATCCTGACGAACTCTTCCACGTTGCTGACCTTGAGCACCACCCGGTAAGGATCCTGGACCCTGTGGATTCGCTGGGGGGATTCCGCTGTTATCCGTCTCCTGCCGCGGAGTTCCGCCTCTGTGTGCTGGAGGCGGACGACGTGTATCCCGTGGCAGTGCCGGGTAGCGGTCCGCGAATCCTTCTGTGCGTGCGTGGCGGGTTCAATCTGTCAGGCGCGCATCAGGCGGAGGAAATGACGCTGGAGCGGGGAGAGAGCCTGTGCATCCTGGGAGAGAGCGCAGGCGAGCTTCAGTTGAGCGGAGCGGGAACGGTCTATCTGGCGATGGAAGGGGACGGTGGTTCGGCTACTGGTTGACGGAGACTCGCTCCCCCGCGCGCTCCGGCCGCTCCTGCTCAAGGCACACGAACGGGGACGCATTCAGCTGGAAGTGTGTTCGCTGAAGTCGCTCCCAGGGATTCCGGTCCAGCTGCAGACCAGGCCGGAGCCCAACCGGAGCGTGGACCACAGCATTGCCGCCCGAGCGCAGCCGGGCGATCTCGTCCTGACCCGGGACGTGCCGCTGGCGGAGCGCCTGGTGCGTTTGGGCATCAGCGTTGTGAACGACCGTGGCCGGGTGTATACCGTGGAGTCGGTGGCCGAGTACCGGAGCCAGCGGGATGCTACCATCGCACTGCGGGCCGACGGCCTCCTGCAGGAGGGCAGGCGCTCGGCGGGTGCGGCTGAGCTGCGGGAATTTGCCAACGCGTTGGACCGCGAGCTTGCTCGCCTGGAACGGGAGAAGGATTCCTGAGTGAAACGCTTGATTATTGAGCGCGAGGGCGCTATAAATAAAAGCGTATCGATTTAAGGAGCGTGAAAGCGGCATGAAGTCGACCCAGGTTATTGACGGAGTATTCCGGCTCAGCGCCAACGTGGATGACATTCGATTTGAGGGTATCTGGCCGATCCCGAACGGGATTGCAATGAACTCGTACATCGTGAAGGGCGAGAAGTGCGCCATCATTGATGGAGTCTGCGATTGGGACGGGGTGCCGGAAACGCTGTTTGAGCAGCTGGACCAGATGGACGTTGACGTTAATGACATTGACTACGTCATCGTCAACCACATGGAGCCCGACCATTCCGGATGGCTCAAGGCATTTGCAAAGATCCGATCAGACTTCACCATTGTGTGCACTGAGAAGGCAGCGGTTCTCCTGGACGCCTTCTACGGGATTGATGACGAGCGCGGGTTCACCATTCGCACGGTGAAGTCCGGTGACACGCTGGACCTGGGTGCAGGCCGGGTCCTCCACTTTCAGGAGATCCCCAACGTTCACTGGCCGGAAACCATGGCCACCTACGATGAGCAGAGCAAGACGCTCTTCCCCTGCGACGCCTTTGGTTCGTTTGGATCCATCGATGATGCTCCCTACGACGATCAGATCACCCCCGAGCAGATGGAGTGGTTTGAGCAGGAGGCGGTTCGATACTACGCGAACATCGTGGCGGCATTCAGCGGTGCGGTGCAGAAGGCGGTTGAGAAGCTCGGTCCCCTGGACATCCGAATCATTGCTCCGGGTCACGGAATCGTGTGGCGCAAGGATCCCGGCAAGATCCTGAACGACTACGTCCGCTACGCGAGCTACTCCAAGGGGCCTGCCAAGCCAATGGTCACGGTGATCTGGGGAAGCATGTACGGAAATACCCGGATGGGCGTAGAACCGGTGGTTCGCGGCCTTGAGTCAGCCGGGGTAGACGTTGTGGTCCACCAGGTGCCGGAGACTGACGCCAGCTACATCCTGGCAAGCGTGTTTCAGAGCTCGGGGGTTGTCCTGGCAATGCCCACCTACGAGTACAAGATGTTCCCGCCGATGGCGGCAATCCTTGACGAGATCGGGAAGAAGAAGATCACTGGTCGCGTCGGGTTCCGCTTTGGCTCCTACGGCTGGTCCGGCGGTGCGCAGAAGGAACTCGATGAGATTGTGGAGCGAACCAGGATGAAGTGGGACTTCATTGAGCCCCTTGAGTTCAAGGGTCGCCCCACCGAAGATGACCTGAAGCTCATTGAGAAGCGCGGCCGCGAACTCGGCCAGCGGGTTCAGGAGATGGTCGGCGCGGTGGTAAGCGCCTGATCCACTGTCCCTGAGCCCCTGGGGTGCGGAGCCTGTAGGGTGCTGAGCACCTGGGGGCGCTGAGGCCCCTTGGAGGCCCTACACGAGAAAACCGGCGGTTTGCAGCGCGTCCCGGAACTCCCGGGACGCGTTTGTGTTCCCGGCAAGCTCCGCAGATGTGATCCGGTGGAGCCGTCTGCCCGAGATGAGCATGAGCTTGTCCGCCCAGTCCACAGCGAGCGGGAGATCGTGGATGGAGCAGATCACAAGCCGTCCTCCCTCCCGGGCCTCCGCGGAAAGCGCTTGCATGGCAGACCGAGTGCTCCGTGTGTCCAGGTGGAGCAGGGGTTCGTCCGCAAGGAGCACCGGGGTCTCCTGCAGCACACTCCGCGCCAGAAACGCCCGCTGACGCTGTCCGTCCGAAAGTTCGGCAAGCCTCCGGTCCTCCAGGGACTCAAGTCCCAGGGCCGCAAGCACCGCGGCCCGGCGCTCGGCGCCCCCCGCTGCGCTGACGCCAACCCGGTAACCTCCGTTCGGGAGCCCCGACGGCCGGGGATTGAGGAGCAGCAGCTCATTAAGCCGAAGCGCACCTGGTGCCGGCTGCCGTGACAGCAGGACGGAGACCAGCATCGCGCGATCCGGCGGAGAAAGCTGTGCCGGGTTGCGGCCGCAGATCCTGACTTCGCCGGAGAGCGGGGCCAGCCTACCGGCCAGACAGGCCAGAAGCGTGGATTTCCCTCTGCCGTTCTCCCCAAGAAGCGCTACCGTTTGGCCCCCTGCCTGTGCACCGATTGCCCCGGAATCTCGGGCTGCACCGACAACGTGCGGCTCACGAGTCTCGCCGAGGTCGCCGGTAACTGGCGCAAACAGCGGCTGCCCCCAACCCACCGTCAGGTCCCGGAACGAAAGCAGGCTCATGGACCCTGCCACCAGGTGCTGACCCGCAGGATGACCCACGCCAACACCGGGGTTCCCGCTATCGCAAGTACCGCGTTGAGCGGGAGTACCGTGCTTGTGCCCGGCAGCCGGGCGATGACATCCGCAGCAAGGGCCAGCATCGCGCCCGTGACGGCCGCCATCGGAAGCAGGTGACGGTGTGTGGCGCGGCCCGCCGCAGCCCGCGCAAGATGCGGGGCAGCTACGCCCACAAAACTGATCGGACCCGCCACTGCCGTGACCGTACCGGCGAGCATGCCCGCCAGCAGGACCAGCAGCCCGCGGGTACGCCGGACCGGCACCCCGATGCTTTCCGCGTACACCTCACCAAGCAGAAATGCGTCCAGGCGCGGGGCGAGTGCGGCTGCCGCGATCAGCCCGGCGACGGTGATCGTCAGGAGCACAAGCAGCCCACCGCCCCGTGTGGCGGAAAACGAGCCGTAGGTCCATCCGAGGTAGGACTGCACGGCGCCCGGCCGCGCGAACTGAACGAGGATGCTGACAATCCCATTCCCCAGGAATCCAAGGAGCACTCCCAGAAGCAGCAGGGAAGCGACGTCCCGGACCCGGCGTGCAAGGAGCAACAGGACCAGCAGGACCATCACTGCGCCCCCGGCTGCGGCAAGTGAAATCCCCAACGCGCCGGGTAGCCCCGCGCTTCCAGCGGCGGCAAAGGGAGAAAAGGGGCTTGCAGCGCTACCAAGCACTACCAGCGCAACCATGAGGCTTGCCCCCGCGTTTACTCCCAGGATGGAGGGGCCGGCGAGGGGATTGGCGAACAGCGTCTGCATCAGGAGGCCCGCCACAGCAAGAGCTGCACCCCCGGCAAGGGCCGTCACCGTCCTGGGAAGCCTCAGGGAGTACACAATTCGGGATGCCGGGTCACCATCCGGACCAGCGACGATTGCCTGCAGGATTTCAATCGGGGAGAGTGAGACGGACCCCAGCAGGACTGATGCAAGGATCAGCGACGCAACACACCACAGCGCAATGACAAGCCGATGGCGGTAGGACAAACCCTTGGGGCCGGCGCGCTCAGTTTCCGAGGCGGCGATAGTAGGTGAACTCACCCTCGTCCAGCAGGCCGGGGCGGAAGATGCGAATCAGGTCTGCAAGGACTGCATCCACAAAGAGCGAGCCGGACTCAAAGTAGTCGTTCCCACCCACCGGGCTCACCCGAAGGATGTGGTTCCAGACCTCGCCGGCGGTGACCGGCGGAAGCTCGGCAAAGCGTGGGTCCACCGCAACGAGCTCGGCAAGCGAGGCAGCGATCCCCGGGTTGATCCAGACGTCAGCCTGTGCACCCCGGGAGAGCACGCTCTCGAGGTCAACGGGCACTCCGCCGGTGCCTCCAAGGTCAGAGAACAGGTAATTGCCACCGGCATCCGAAATCAACCGCGCAACGTAGCTGTTCCCGCCCGCCATGAACCAGGTTCCCTGGAACGGCGCGTTGATCAGCACTCCCGGCGAGTCCGCTTCACTGTGCTGGGCTACCCGCTCGGCGAGCTCGGTGTAGCGCTCAGCCACTCCATCCACTATTTCCTGCGCCTCCGCCATCCGGTCAAAGAGCGCTCCGAACAGGAGCACCCACTCCGCCCGTCCCAGTGGAGAAGTCTCCAGCCAATCCGTCGCTACGAGCGCCGGGATGCCCGCGCCGGAAAGCACGCCGATCGGATCAAACTGGCCGCCAAAGCTGTTTGCCACCACCAGCTCTACCCCGAGGGCAACGAGCGTCTCGGTATCCACGGCAGAACCGCCACCAACCGCCGTCACGTCTCCGGCTTCACCCGCCGCTCGGACAAGCGGGCTGAACACAAAGTCAAGGTTGTCCACGGCCACCAGCCGCTCAAGCTCGCCGAGCTCAACGATGGGCGGCAGAAAGGTAGTGGAGAGGCTCGCGAGACGGGTTACCGGGATCCGGATTATCTGATTGTCCTCAGCGGGCTGCACCAGCGCGGGGTCCCGCGCAAGGAGGTAGGTCAGCGATTCTCCCGTTCCCGGACCGCCGGGGAGGACGTTCACCCGGAAGCCCCAGTCAGTCTCCTGGATGCTGAGGGTCTCAGAGAACGATATGAGCTCCGCGCCGGATTCGGGAGCCGACGACTCCTGTGATTCCGGTCCCGCCTGGGCACCTGCCGGCGGGCCACCGGACCCGGCTTCTTCCGCAAGACCTGCCCCGAACAGCGGCGTGACTCCAAGGAGTCCCGCTATGAGCACTGCCAGGGGCAAACGGTTGCCGAGGGAACCACGGCCGGGCCGTGAACGGACGTGTATTGAACCAACGGCTGCGCCGCGCGGACCAGCACTTGCCAGTGACAACGACTGATGCTTCATTCTCGTTAGAAGATGGCGGAACCGGCGCTTCTGGGGAAGGGAATTACGTCCCGAATGTTCTGCATTCCGGTGACGTACTGCACCACCCGCTCAAAGCCCACGCCAAAGCCGGAGTGCGGAACCGTTCCGTAGCGGCGCAGATCCAGATACCACCAGTAGACCTCCGGATCCAGGCCCAGCTCGGTGATTCGGCGTTCAAGCACGTCAAGCCGGTGCTCACGCTGGCTGCCCCCGATGATCTCGCCGAGGCGCGGGACCAGCAGGTCGGTGGCCCGCACGGTACGTCCGTCATCGTTTGCGTACATGTAGAACGCCTTGAGACCGACGGGGTAGTCAGTCACCGCTACTGGCCCGCCAAAGACGGTCTCCGTCAGGTACCGCTCGTGCTCGCTCTGCAGGTCCGCGCCCCACTCCGGCGTGAACGCAAAATCCACCGTGGCCTTCTGCAGTTCTGCCACCGCATCAGTGTAGGTGATCCGCTGGGTCGGCCGGTCCAGCAGAGCCTGGAGGGAGGCAAGCAGGCCGGGCTCAATACGCTGGTCAAAGAAGGCCATGTCCTCCTCGCAGGAGGAAAGTACGGCAGCCACCTGGAAGCGCAGAAAGTCCCCAGCCAGCGCAATCAGGCCGTCTAGATCCATCCACGCCGCCTCCGGCTCAATCATCCAGAACTCCGCGAGGTGCCGCGTGGTGTTGCTGTTCTCCGCTCGGAAAGTCGGTCCAAAAGTGTAGACTCGTTCCAGTGCGCTTGCGTAGGTCTCCACGTTCAGCTGTCCGCTAACCGTGAGGAAGGCTGGCTTGCCAAAAAAGCCTTCCTCGGGCGCCGGGGATGCCTCCACACGAAACATCGCCCCTGCTCCCTCAGCGTCGCTGGCGGTGATGATGGGCGTATGGACCCAGAGGTAGCCGCGCTCCTGAAAGAACTGGTGGACAGCCATTGAGAGCGCGTTTCTCACCCGAGCAACTGCTCCAAAGGTGTTGGTCCTCGGGCGCAGGTGGGCAATCTCGCGCAGGAACTCAAAGCTGTGCCGCTTCTTCTGCAACGGGTAGCTCTCCGCGGGTGCCGGTCCCACCAGGCTCACCGAGTCGGCTGCCAGCTCCACTGCCTGCCTCCCGCCTGGAGACTCCCGAAGGATGCCGTGCGCAATGACTGAGACCCCGGTTGCAACCCCTTCAAGCTGGTCCCGGAGGGCCTCCTCCACCACCACCTGCAGGCCACTGAGCCGGGAGCCGTCGTTGATCTCCAGAAAGCTCACAGCCTTTGCGTCCCGGCGGGTCCGCACCCAGCCCCGCACCGTCACCTCGGTACCGGGCGGAAGTGCTCCGCCGAGAACCGCGGCAATCCGTACTGATTCCATGGCAGACCCGACTACCACAGCTTTGCCGCTTGCACAAGCCAGGGTGGCTGGCTACGGTCGTCCGCTGTGATCCAGATCATCGGAACACGGAAGAACGCACAGACGCGGCAGGCAATCCGCTGGTTCAAGGAGCGCCGGATAGAGGTGCAGTTCCGCGATCTCTCGGACAAGGTGCTCGCGCGCGGTGAGTTGGAGAACATTGCCCGTGCGATGGGAGGCGATCGGATCCTGGACGAGGACAGCAGAGCCTACGCCAAGCGCGGGCTTGCCTGGATGGACTTTGATCCGCTGGACGAGATCATGCGTGACAACGACCTTCTGCTGCAGCCGGTGGTTCGGGAAAAGAACCGGATGTGCCTCGGTTCCGCTGCCGGCTGCTGGGAAGAGCTGGCAGGGTGAGCAGGACCTCCGACCTCCGCATTCGGGACGCAAGCCCACTCCCGTCTCCGGACGCTATCAAACAGGAACTCATCGCATCCCCGGAGCTCCTCACTTCCGTGGCTGCGCACCGGGATTCGGTAAGCGCAATCCTGCGCGGAGGCGATCCCCGCATGCTCGCGGTTGTCGGCCCCTGCTCCATCCACGATCCCCGCGCAGCCCTGGACTACGCTCGCAGGCTTGCCAGCCTCGCCTCCGAGCTTGCGGACCGCCTGTTTGTAGTGATGCGTGTCTACTTTGAGAAACCCCGCACCACGGTTGGCTGGCGCGGACTCATCGTGGATCCCCACCTGGATGGCAGCAATGATCTGGAAGCGGGACTCCGCACCGCCAGGCAGGTGCTCCTGGACATCGCCGGGCTCGGCCTCCCTGCCGGCAGCGAGCTGCTGGACCCGATTGTCCCGCAATACATAGATGAGCTCCTGACCTGGGCAAGCATCGGAGCACGAACTATCGAAAGCCAGACACACCGGGAAATGGCGAGCGGGCTTTCCATGCCCGTGGGATTCAAGAATGGCACGGACGGTGGTATCCAGGTGGCCGTCAACGCCATGGACTCCGCGCGCACGCCCCACAGTTTCCTGGGAATTGACGGCCAGGGACGCACCTGCATTCTCCACACGCTCGGGAATGAGGACACGCACCTCATCCTGCGCGGGGGGACGGATGGACCCAACTACGGGCCAGAGTCCGTCCGTGCCGCCCGGCAGGCCCTGCAGGCGGCGGGGCTCCCTCCTCGGATTGTGGTTGACTGCAGCCACGGCAATTCCCGAAAGCAGCCGGATCTGCAGCCAGGAATCCTATCGGAGGTAGTGCGACAGCGCCGGGGCGGACAGCGCGCGCTCCTGGGATTCATGATGGAAAGCAACATCACCGGCGGACGACAGGACCCGGGCCCGGCAATGGCCTACGGATGCAGCATCACAGATCCCTGCCTGGGCTGGGAGGAAACGGAAGCGGCCCTCAGGAGCGCCGCGGCTCAGGCGTTGTAGGTCCCGGCGCTGATATTGCCCCCACTGCCGATCCAGTCGGTGTGGAAGAACTCGCCGCGCGGACGGTCCTTTCGCTCGTAGGTGTGCGCCCCGAAGTAATCCCGCTGCGCCTGAATCATGTTTGCCGGAAGCTCCGCGCTACGGTAGCCGTCGTAGAAGGCGAGTGCCGTTCCCATCGCGGGAATCGGCAGGCCCGCCGAAACCGCCCGCGCCACCGTACGCCGCCAACCGCCCTGCGCCCGCTCGCAGATTCCCCGGAAGTGCGGGTCCAGCAGGAGGTTGGCGAGTCCGGGATTGCGTTGGTAGGCGGCCTGGATGTCCTCCAGGAAGGCAGACCGGATGATGCAGCCCTCACGCCACATCAGAGCAATTCCGCCGAAGTCCAGGTCCCACCCGTAGTCCAGGGATGCCTGGGAAAAGAGCATGTAGCCCTGGGCGTAGGAAACCAGTTTGCTTGCAAGCAGCGCCACTCGGAGGTCTTCCAGTGCAGCGGCGCGCTCTCCCCACTCAGCCGCTGTCTCTGGTCCGGGGAGCAAGGGCGCTGCCGAAACCCGTTCTTTCTTCAGCGCCGACAAGGCACGCGCAAAAACCGCTTCCACGATGAGCGTCACAGGCATCCCGGCGTCCAGGGCGTTGATTCCGGTCCATTTGCCGGTGCCCTTCTGCCCCGCGGCGTCCAGAATCACATCGATCAGTGGCTCCCCATCGGCCTGGTAGCCCAGGATCTTTGCCGTGATCTCAATCAGAAAGCTGTCCAGCTCGCCCTCGTCCCACTCGCCAAAGACCGCGGCCATCTCTGCGTTGGACATGCCAAGGCCCTGCTTCATGATCCAGTACGCCTCGCTGATCAGCTGCATGTCCCCATACTCAATTCCGTTGTGGACCATTTTCACGTAGTGCCCGGCACCGCCCCTGCCAACCCAGTCACAGCAGGGGGTGCCGCCAGTGGTTTTTGCCGCGATCCCCTGGAGCAGGGGCTGGATTCGTGGCCATGCTTCCGGATTTCCGCCGGGCATGATGGACGGCCCGAAGCGAGCCCCTTCCTCACCGCCGCTCACCCCGCTGCCGACGAACAGGATTCCGCGCTCGCCAAGCTCGCGAACGCGCCGTTCGGTGTCCGGGAAGTGCGAGTTGCCACCATCAATGAGGATGTCGCCCGGCTCCAGGTGCCGAATCAGTGCCTCGATGGTCTTGTCCACGGCCTCCCCGGCCTTCACCATGAGCATGATCCGGCGGGGGCGCTCCACCGCGGCGGCAAGCTCCGCCGGGCTGAAGGTCGGTGTCACGGCCTTCCCGGCCGCCGTTCCGGCGACAAAGGCCTCCGTCTTCTCCGGACTCCGGTTGTAGACCGCCACCGAGAACCCGTGGTCCACCATGTTGAGGACCAGGTTCTGTCCCATTACCGCAAGGCCTACCAGGCCGGTATCCGCCACTTGCACCTCCTGCAGGACCCCGATGCTCCGGGCTGTGGCTCGGGTTGTCAACGCGGAAGAGGCCTGGGAGACCCGGTCCGCATCGCTTGCCTTTCGTCCCGCGATCTGGTATCTCTCGCGCACCCAACTTGAGAGGGGAGGTAAACCATGGCAACAGGCAAGGTTTCCAAAAACGCACGCCGTGAAGGCTCCAAGGAACTCCTGAGCCGCTGGGGCGGCAAGATCATCATGAAGTCCGTATTTGAGAACGGAAAGATGAAGCACTTCGCGGTCTGCGAAAAAACCGGCAACGAAGGTCGCCGCCCGCGCGACCTCATGTAGCATTCGCGGCAGCGGGTTCCGTCTTCGGGCGGGCCCGGCCGCGGATGCGGACCCACCATGATTCTATCCGGACGGGAGATTCAGCGATCCCTGGGGACGAGGATTTTCATCGATCCCTTTGATACCGCCCGGCTGAATCCAAACAGCTACAACCTGGCACTCCACGACACGCTGCTTGTCTACGATTACCCGGTTCTGGACATGCGTAAGCCAAACCCGGCAACGGAGCTCCGGATACCGCCGGAGGGACTGGTCCTGCAACCGCGCAGGCTCTACCTCGGACGAACCGTGGAGCACACCCGAACCGAGGGGCTGGTGCCCATGCTTGAGGGCCGGAGCTCAATTGGCCGCCTCGGGCTCTTCGTTCACATCACCGCGGGTTTCGGCGATGTAGGATTCAGCGGTTACTGGACCCTGGAGATCTTCTGTGTCCAGCCGATCCGGGTGTACGCGGGCGTGGAGATCTGCCAGATCTTCTACCACTCCATTGAGGGCGAGTACGACAGCTATCGGTCCGGCAAGTACCAGAACAACACCGGGATCCAGGCATCCTTGCTGTACCGGGATTTCACGGACAAGGCCCCGGGTTGAGCTTGCCCCTGCCGGGCCGGGGGGATAGCCTTGAACAACGCGTGATGCCAGTCCTCCAAGGAAGCTACCGTCTGCTTACCCGTAGCGATTTCGACGGCATAGTGTGCGCAGCACTGCTGAAGGAGCGCGGGCTGGTCAGCGAACTTGTCTTTGTCCATCCCCGAGACATGCAGGACGGCCTGATTCCCGTGACCGAGCGGGACATCACCGCAAACCTCCCGTTTGTCCCAGGCGTTGCCCTGGCCTTCGACCATCATGTCTCCGAGCTGCTGCGCAGCCAGCAGAGCGGTGAAGAAGGGAGCCACGTGATCGTGTCTGATGCCCCTTCTGCCGCGCGCGTTATTTACGAGTACTTCGCCGGCCGGGAGGGCTTCCCGCGAATCAGCCCGGACCTGATGGAAGCGGTGGACCGCGGCGATTCGGCCAGATGGAGCATGCAGGAGGTCCTGCAGCCGGAAGGCTGGACCCTTTTGAACTTCATCACGGACAGCAGAACCGGGCTCGGACGGTACCGGGACTTCCCGATGTCCAACGCGGAGCTGATGTTCGCCCTGGTGGACTGGATCCGGGAGCTGGACGTGCAGGAAATCCTCGCGATCCCGGATGTGGCCTCGCGGGTGGATCTCTACCGGGCGCATGAGCCTCTGTATCGGGAGCAGCTCCTGGCAGTGGGTGAGCTGCACGGCGGCGTTCTTACGTTGGACATGCGGGAGCAGGAGCAGATCTTCGCGGGCAACCGCTTTGTGAAGTACGCGCTCTTTCCGGATGCCCGTGTTTCCATCGACATTATCTGGGGGAGGCAGCGGCAGAACACCGTGATCGCCGTAGGCAAGTCAATCTTCCACGAGGTGCCGGATCTCTCCATCGGTGAGCTGTTGCTGCAATGCGGCGGTGGCGGACATGACGGAGCCGGAACCTGTCAGGTGCCCAATGAGCAGGCGGATGACACTGCAATCCGCCTCCGCCAGAGGCTGGCCGCGTGACGCTCCACGGGGCGGCGGTGGTTGCAAGCATCATCCGCGGACTCTCCTTCAACGGTACCTGCGGTGCCCTCGTACGGTTTCTTTCCCCCGCAGATCTGGACCCAGCAAGCAGGGAGCGGGTATCCGACGATCCGCGGGTTGTCCGCCTCCCGGACAGCTGCAACGCCATTCGGATGGAGTCACTCTCGGCGGGCGATGATGCCTTTGATCGGCTCTGCGATGTGATCCGCGGCGCCTGGCTCGGGTATGCCGAGCGGACCAGCGAGGCACCCGGCGCCTTCCTGTTGGACGGTGAAGGCCTGTGGCTGGTGGACCGGGAAACGGAGAATCTGGAACAGCGATACCAGAACGTACTTCGGGGCACGCCCGGGCGCCTCAGTGGCTCTCCCGTGGCGCGCCGTGGCGGACCGCTGGAAGGACGGGTGATTGTACTGTGCCCGGCGGATGACCCCCTGGTAGTAGCAACTGCTGCGGCGCTCGCTGACCGCGGTCCGGTTCTGGTGCTTGCTGCAACGGACACAGCCCTGGCCCGCGATGCCGCGGAACGCATCAACACGGGAGCCGGGCAGGCCGTTGCCTGGTCGGCAGTCTATGATCCCGCTACCACTCCCGCCCGGGTGGCCACGCGTTTTGGTGGTGTGGATGAGCTGGTTGTCTTTGGAAACGAGTCCAGCGGGCTTCCCGCCTTCAACATGCTCAGCAATGCGGCCCGGCGCTTCATGGACCTGCACAACGCCGCTGCGCTCATTCCCGTGCTGGATGCCAGGCCGTGCTACACCGACATCATCCGTGTCCTGCCGGCGACAGCCGGTACCCATGCTCCAGCAACCGGGGCGGAACCAACACTGCAGGAACGCGCGGCCCGCCTGATTCCGCAGCGCATCAAGACGGCAGAGATACGGTACCGGACCCCCTCAGAAAGCTCACCGGCGTTTGACAGAGCGGTCAGCGGTCAGGACCTTGCAGTTGCTGTTGCATATACCATTGAGCAGAAGTTTGAGACCGGTCAATCCATCGGGGTGACCGGCGGTGCCTACATCGGGCAATAATGCACAGATGAGCAGCACAGCATCCGAGCGAAGGCCCGACAGGCAGGAAGCCTGGGACCTGCTCTGTACCTACACCAGCAACAAAGGTCTGCTGCAGCACGCCCTGAGCGTTGAGGCCGTCATGCGCTTCCTCGCGATGGAGACGGGGGGCGACCCGGATGAATGGGGGATCATCGGCCTTGTTCACGATCTGGACTGGGAACGCTTCCCGGATGAGCATACCAGCAAGACCGCGGAGATCCTCGCAGAAGCCGAGTGGCCCGAGTCCTGGATTCGCGCAGTTCGCAGCCATGCCTACGGAATGTTCAGCGACGTGGAACCACAGACGCCCCTGGAGCAATGGCTCTACACGATTGATGAACTCACCGGTCTGGTGAAGGCCACGGCACTGATGCGGCCCAGCCGCAGCCTGGACGATCTCACCCCAAAGAGCGTGAAGAAGAAGTGGAAGGACAAGGCCTTTGCCGCCGGCGTGGACCGCGGGGTGATTGAACAGGGAGCGGACCGCCTGGGCGTGGAGATCCCGGAAGTCTTAGATCTCACCATCCGCGGAATGCGACCCGTTGGTGCACAGATCGGTCTGGAGCGCCTCCCGGATGCTGACTCCGGGGGAACGGAGACAGAGCTATGAGCGATTTCAGTACAGCTATTCACCCTCGCCGAAGCGTGGAACAGGTAGAAGAAGGCAGCGAGCTGGCCCTTCGTTTTGACGCAAGCGGACTGATCCCTTGCGTGACCACCGACTACGATAGCGGTGAGGTTCTCATGCACGGCTGGATGAACCGGGAAGCGGTGCTTGAAACCCTCCGCCTGGGACAGGCGGTTTACTACAGCCGGAGCCGGAAAACGCTGTGGTACAAGGGCAAGACCAGCGGCTTCATCCAGCACGTCATGGAGTTCCGGGTGGACGATGACCAGGACACCGTGTGGCTTCGCGTCCGGGTGGACGGCGGGGTTAGCTGTCACGTGGGGTATCGCTCCTGTTTCTACCGCAAGCTTGCGAAAGACCCCGCCCATGCAGAGCAGGGACAGCTTGAGTTCACCGAGCAGGAGAAGGTGGTGGATCCAAAAACTGTCTACGGGGACGCACCCAACCCAACAACACTGTGAGCCGGAACCCTGATCCCGCACGAGAGCAGCGCGCGGTGGAACTGCTTTCGGACCTGGTTGCTGTTCCGAGTGTCAGCAGCAGGTCCAACCTTGGGGTGCTTGAAGTGGCCGAGGCATGCGCGGAGTCCGATGGAGCCACCAGTATCAGGCGCCTGCCAGGACGCGAGCCGGGCAAGGCCGCACTCCTGATCAGCTACGGAAACCCGGAGATTCCCCGGCTCATTCTTTCGGGCCACAGCGATGTGGTACCGGCAGACGACCAGGACTGGTCGGGGGATCCCTTCTTGCTGCGGGACCGGGATGGGCGCATGTACGGCCGTGGCACGGCAGACATGAAGGGCTTCATAGCGTGTGCACTCGCCGTGGCGCCCGCGCTCGCCGCGGAGCTCGGGGGCCTTGC
The DNA here is from genome assembly GCA_964591085.1 of uncultured Spirochaetaceae bacterium. Classification (GTDB taxonomy): domain Bacteria; phylum Spirochaetota; class Spirochaetia; order DSM-27196; family CAZPXH01; genus CAZPXH01. The sequence goes on from CAZPXH010000002.1 coordinate 156,214, forward strand.
AGTTGCCATCTCTTATGATGAAGAGCTCGGTTGCACCGGAGCAGGGGAACTCCTGGAAGCCCTGGGTGCTGGTGCAGCCCGGCCGATCTGCATTGTCGGGGAACCAACGGAAATGGTGCCCGTGGTCGCGCACAAGGGAATCATCACCCGGAGGGCGCGCTTCCGCGGGTCTGCCGCGCATTCTTCCCTTGCGCCCCGAGCGGTGAACGCCGTTGCGCTTGCGTCCATCCTCGCGCAATCGGTGTCGGCCGAGGCGCTTCGGCTTGCCACCGAAGGAGTGCAGGACCCCGCCTTTGACGTGCCCCACACCACGTTGCAGGTCGGAATTCTCCAGGGCGGAACCGCTGTCAACATTGTTCCGGAACGCGCTCGGCTGGAATGGGACCTGCGCTGGATGCCCGGAGAGGATCCGGATGTCATTATCCGGCGCGTGGAACAGCCCGCATCTGATGCGGTCACAGCAGCGAGTGCCCGGGTTCCCGGTACGCACTGGAGCGTGGAGGAGACATCCCGGGTGCCGGCCTTCCGCACCAGCCTGCCGCCGGATATCCGGAGCGGTATTCAGCAGGTTGCTGATGAAATCGCCGGCAGACCAGTGGGTACTGCGGCAGTGGGATTTGCCACGGAGGCCGGTTTGTTTGAGGAGGCTGGCTTCTCAGCAATTGTGTGGGGGCCCGGCTCTATTGAGCAGGCGCACCGCGCGGACGAGTTTGTGACAACGCAACAGATCCGGCTGTGTCTCCAGGGTCTGTTGGCCCTGCCGACCTTGCTCGGACCCCTGGCAACTTAGGCGTGACCGCCCCCGCCGCCGTCCTGCCGGGGCGGCTCGTCTTCATCGTCGCTGGTGGGCCCAACATCACGGATGACCTCAATGTGGACAACGTCCAGAAGTGCTGCAATCGCACCGATCGCAACAAGCTGGGGCATCAGGAAGGCAAGCGCTCCCCCGATCGCTGCGCCCTGGGACACTGTCAGCTCCTTGAGCACGGTCCCGTCGGGGCGCTTGATGATTAGCTTCTGCACGTTGCCCTGTCTGATCAGGTCCTTGATCTTCTTGACGGCGTTTCCACCATTGATGCGGAAATCTTCGCTCCAGCGCTGCTCATCGGGCATATGCAGACTGTAGCACACCGCGCTTTGCGGGTCGCCTGCTTGACAGCATTCTGGTGCCCGTGTAGCTTCTCGGGACTATCTGGCAAACTATGCCCCTGTAGCTCAGCCGGTAGAGCACCACCATGGTAAGGTGGGGGTCATCGGTTCAAGTCCGATCGGGGGCTCGGAGCAAAGGCCAGTAGCTCCAATTGGTAGAGCGTCGGTCTCCAAAACCGAATGTTGCAGGTTCGAGTCCTGCCTGGCCTGGAGGGAAAGCGGGGAGTCATGAAGCGGCTGATTCAATTCTTCAAAGACAGCTACGCGGAGCTGCAGAAGGTAGTGTGGCCGACCCGCGATGAGGTGCGCAGCAATACCATTGTTGTGCTTGTGTCCGTGGCGATCTTTGCCGTCATTCTTGGCCTGCTGGATTACCTGCTGGTTGCCGGCATTGATCTGATTTTCTAGTCACGGTATGGCAAGACAGTGGTACGTGCTCCACGTGTTTTCGGGGCACGAGCTAAAGATAGAGCGCATGCTTCGCATGCTCGTAGAGTCCGACCCGGCGGTTGGCGAGGTCTTGACCGACATCAAGGTTCCCAGCGAATCGGTTGTTGAGGTCAAGGACGGCAAGAAGAAGGTAAGCAGCCGTCGGTTTCTGCCGGGTTATGTGCTCCTGGAGATGGACCTGCCGGACATCGGATGGAAGCCGGTGCTCTCGCAGATTCGCCGAATCCAGGGTGTTACCGGCTTTGTTGGAACCGATCCGGCGGTGAAGCCACGGCCGATTTCGCAGGAAGAGGCACGAACCATCCTGCAGAAGAGCGGCGAGCTGAAGGGAGATCGCTCGGCACGGCCGAAGCAGACGTTCACGGTGGGCGAGTCGGTGCGGATCATTGAAGGTGCGTTTGAGTCGTTCACGGGCGAAGTTGAGAACGTGAACGTGGAGAAGCAGAAACTGCGGGTGACGGTTGGTATATTCGGCCGCTCCACCCCGGTGGAAGTAGACTTCCTGCAGGTGGAGAAGCTGTAGGACGTCCGATGTGGGACCGAGGTGCGGCGCTTCGTTGATGTCGCCGGCTTCCCGGGTTTGTACCACAACCATAGTTGGAGGCCCGTATGGCCAAGAAGAAGGTGAACGCCGTCATCAAGCTCCAGGTGCCGGCGCAAAAGGCAACCCCAGCCCCCCCGGTCGGTCCCGCGCTGGGACCCCATGGTGTGAGTGCTCCGCAGTTCGTCCAGCAATTCAACGATGCGTCCCGCAACTTTGAGGCGGGCCTCACCATCCCGGTGGTAATCACGGTTTACCATGACCGCAGCTTCACCTTTGTGATGAAGACCCCGCCCGCCGCGGTGCTCATCAAGAAGGCTGTTGGCCTGGCAAGTGGATCGCCCGAGCCCCACAAGCAGAAGGTCGGGGCGCTAACGCAGGCGGCGCTGAAGGAGATTGCGGAGACCAAGATGCCCGATCTCAGCGCCAACGATGTGGACGCGGCCATGAAGATCATCGCGGGAACCGCGCGCAGCATGGGCGTGACCGTGGAGACAGTATCATGAAGCGCGGAAAGCGATACCAGCAGTCGGTTGCAGCCTATGATCGTAGCCGGACCTACCAGCTGGACGAGGCAATTGACGTGGTCAAGCAGCTGAGCTTTGCCAAGTTTGACGAGACCGTTGAAGTTGCCATGAATCTCAACCTGAAGAAGAGCAACACCGTTCGTGACACCCTGGTGCTGCCGCACCAGTTCAGGGGAGAGAAGAAGATCCTGGTGTTTGCCAAAGGCGAAAAGGCGGATGAAGCACGCGCCGCAGGCGCGGCCTTTGTGGGTGATGATGACCTGATTCAGAAGATCCGGGACGGCTGGCTGGACTTTGACGTTGCCGTTGCAACACCGGACATGATGAGGGACGTGGGTCGGCTCGGTCCTATTCTCGGTCGCCGAGGCCTGATGCCAAACCCCAAGACCAGGACGGTCACCAACGACCTGACGGATGCCATTGCGGAGCTTCAGAAGGGCCGCGTGGAATTCCGTTCGGACAAGACCGGCGTCATCCACATGCCGGTTGGCAAGGTGTCCATGGATAAGGGACAGCTCAAGGAGAACATAGAGCTGGTGATTCAGGAGGTTGAGCGCAAGCGGCCATCCGATACCAAGGGTGACTTTGTGCTGTCCATAGCCGTCACTTCCACAATGAGCCCGGGCGTCAAAGTCGCCCGGTCCGCGTAAGGGGGCAGGTGTGGCCTACACAACCAAGGTAAATGCGGCCAAGACAGAGGCCGTTGACCAGATCAAGAGCTGGTTTGAGGAAAGTCAGGACTACATTTTCACCGATTACCGGGGGCTGACCGTTCACCAGATCACCGATTTGCGCTCAAAGCTGCGCGCCAAGTCGGCGGATTACCGGGTGATCAAGAACAGGTTTGCAAAGATTGCGCTGTCACAGCTGGGCCTTCCGGAGGTCGATGAGTACCTTTCAGGTCCCACTGCTGTTGCGCTGGCATCCAACGACTCCGGCCCGGTAGCCAAGGAGCTGCTGGACGCCGGCGACGAATGGCCGGTGGTGGTCAAGGGCGCGATTATTGCCGGCGGCGTTTATGACGCCGACCAGGTAAAGGCCTACAGTAAACTGCCGGGACGGCTGGAACTCATCTCAATGCTGATGAGCACCATGAACGCCCCGCTGCAGAATCTGGCGTATGCTTTAAACGCCGTCACCACCAAGTTGGTGCGTACCGTTCAGGCAGTTGCCGACAAGAAAGCAGAGGGCTGAGAGCTCTCTGCCCCGTACAGGTGCATATTCCGGCGTTAGTCTTCGGTGTTTGCCATGCTATCGCCGGCCAACAACAAGGAGGAAGGTAATATGGCAAAGCTGAGTACTGAGGAAATCCTCACAGCAATCTCTGAGATGACGGTTCTTGAGGTCTCTGAGCTCGTGAAGGCCATGGAGGAGAAGTTTGGCGTAACCGCCGCTGCCCCCGTTGCCGTTGCTGCAGGTCCTGCCGCCGGTGGTGCTGCCGCCGAGGAAGTAGAGGAGCAGACCGAGTTCACCGTTATCCTCAAGGGATTCAACGATGGACAGAAGATCCCGGTGATCAAGGAAGTCCGAGCGATCACCGGCCTGGGCCTGAAAGAGGCGAAGGAGCTTGTTGAAGCAGGCGAGAAGCCGCTGCGGGACGAGCCCTTCAACAAGGAAGAGGCAGCCCAGATCAAGGAGAAGCTTGAAGCTGCTGGTGCAGTTGTGGAGGTCAAGTAAACTCGGGCCTCCGGACAGTTTGGTGTCATTCTCAACGCCGGTTTTTGTGGCCGGTACATCGCCCGGGGCGCAGTGTGCGCTCCGGGTGAATCGCATTTAATCACCGGGAGGTAGCGGGTGTTCAATCGATCAACCGAGGTTCGGCGAACTTTTGTAGGTAACCATCGCGACGATGTGATGGAGCTTCCGGACCTGGTGGACATCCAGAATTCCAGTTATGAGCGCTTCCTGCAGCGTGAAACCCTGTTGCGCGGTGAACCAGTCGCCGTTCAGGGCCTGGAAGAAGTGTTTCAAACCGTATTTCCCATTGAGAGTCCGCATGGAGACATGCGGTTGGAGTACGACTATTTCACACTGGACGAGGCCAACATCAAGTTTGATGAGAACGAGTGCAAGCAGAAGGGGCACAGCTACGCCGTGCCCATCAAGGCTCGCATCAATCTCGTTTTTCTGGAAACCGGCGAGATCAGGCAGAAAGACATCTACATGGGGGACATCCCCCTGATGACCGATCGCGGCACCTTCATCATAAACGGTGCCGAGCGGGTAGTTGTCAGTCAGATCCATCGTTCTCCCGGTGTCATCTTCAGTCATGACAAGGGTGTCTATTCTTCACGGATCATTCCCTACCGCGGCAGCTGGCTGGAGTTTGAGATTGATCAGAAGAAAGAGCTGATTTACGCGAAGGTAGACCGCAAGAAGCGGATCCTCGGAACGCTCTTTCTTCGTGCGCTCGGGTATGACACACGCGAGCGGATCATCGATCTGTTCTACCGGACCCGGGCCGTGACAATCGGCGAGTCCCGCGAGGACAAGGAAGCCCTGGTTGGCAAGGTGTTTGCCCGAGGGGTGTACGTCACCGGCGAGGACGGCGCCGAGCGCAAGCTCTACCCCGCCGGCCAGAAAATGCATCCCCACGACATTGATGAACTCATCCACAGCGGAATCAGCGTTGTTGAGGTCATCGATCTGGATCACGAGGAAAGCCTCCACTCGGACATCCTGCTCAACTGCTTTGAGCGGGAAGAGGCGTCCTACACCAGCGAGGAATTCGGGCACGACGAGCCCACACGGGAAGAAGCCCTTACCGCTGTCTACTCGGTGATCCTCCCCGGCGAGCCGATCTCGGTGGAGGCGGCGGAGAAGGACTTCAATTCCATGTTCTTCACCGCCCGCCGCTATGACCTCGGTCGGGTCGGCCGCTACAAGCTTAACAAGAAGTTTGACTACGAGACTCCGGTGGAGGATCACATCCTCACCCGCGATGACATCGTCAACACCATGAACTACCTGATCCGGGTCTACATCGGTGAGTCCAACGTTGACGACATCGACCACCTTGGAAACCGGCGGGTGCGGAGTGTTGGTGAGCTCATGGCCAATCAGCTCAAAACGGCTTTCAGCCGCATGGAGCGGATTGCACGCGAGCGGATGTCTCTCAAGGAAACAGATACCACCAAGCCGCAGGACCTCGTGTCTATCAAGCCGATTGTCGCTGCAATCAAGGAGTTCTTCGGCTCCAGCCAGCTCTCCCAGTTCATGGACCAGGTCAATCCGCTTTCTGAGCTCACTCACAAGCGGCGGCTGAATGCGCTGGGGCCGGGAGGCCTTTCACGTGACCGCGCGGGCTTTGAGGTCCGGGACGTGCACTACACGCACTACGGCAGGATGTGCCCCATCGAGACCCCGGAAGGTCCGAACATCGGACTCATCGTGAGTCTGGCCAATTACACCCGTGTGAACGACTACGGCTTCCTGGAGACACCCTACCGTAGGGTGAAGGACGGGACCGTCAGCCGGGACATTGAGTATTTGTCGGCGATGGATGAGGAGAAGTTCTTCATTGCGCAGGCCAATGCCCCGATTGATGACGGCGGGAACTTCCAGTCCAACCTGGTGTCCGTGCGCCGCGCCGGTGACTACACCACCAGGATCCCCCAGGACGTTCAGTATATGGACGTTTCCCCCAAGCAGATCATCTCCGTGTCTGCCTCGCTGATTCCCTTCCTGGAGCATGACGACGCAAACCGTGCGCTCATGGGATCCAACATGCAGCGCCAGGCGGTGCCCCTGGTCTTCCCCGAGCCGCCCCGTGTCGGTACCGGAATGGAAGCCAAGTGCGCATACGACTCCGGTGTCCTGGTGAAGGCAAGGCGAGCGGGAACCGTGAGCTACGTCAGCAGCACCCTTATCATCCTGGAGGTCAAGGGAAGCAAGGACACGGACACCTACAACCTCATCCGCTACCAGCGTACCAACCAGGATACCTGCTACCTGCAGAAGCCGGTGGTCTCGCTCGGCCAGGCGATTGAGGCCGGGGATGTGCTTGCAGACGGTCCGGCAACCTTCAAGGGTGAACTGGCGCTCGGGCGCAACGTGATGGTGGGCTTTGTGCCGTGGAACGGCTACAATTTTGAAGACGCAATCCTGGTTTCCGAGAAGGTGGTCAAGGAAGACATCTACACTTCCATCCACATCAAGGAATTCAGCATTGACGTCCGGGAGACCAAGCTCGGGCCGGAAAAGATTACCCGCGATATTCCCAACGTCAGTGACCGATCCCTGGATCACCTGGATGAGGAAGGCATTGTCCGCGTTGGCGCAAAGGTGGGCAGCGGAAGTATCCTGGTTGGAAAGGTCACGCCAAAGAGCGAGACCGAGACCACGCCGGAGTTCAAGCTGCTGAACAGCATCTTTGGTGAGAAGGCCAAGGAAGTCCGGGATACCAGCCTCAAGATTCCCCACGGAACCGATGGGACCGTGATTGACGTACAGCGACTCCGCCGCAGCGAGGGCGATGACCTTGCCCCCGGGGTGGACGAGGTGGTCAAGGTCTACGTCGCCACAAAGCGCAAGTTGCAGGAAGGCGACAAGATGGCCGGCCGCCACGGAAACAAAGGTGTCATCGCCCGGGTGCTCCCGGAGGAGGACATGCCCTACATGGATGACGGCACGCCACTGGATGTCTGCCTCAATCCCCTGGGTGTTCCGAGCCGAATGAACCTCGGTCAGATCCTGGAGACCCAGCTTGGCTGGGCCGCGGTGGGCATGGATGCCTGGTTTGCAACTCCGGTGTTTGAGAGCGCGAGCGTTGAGGAGATTGAGGAGAGACTTGAGGAAGCCGGGCTTCCCAAGACCAGCAAGATCAACCTGCGCGACGGGCGGACCGGTGAGCATTTTGAGAACCCGGTCATGGTCGGCTACATGTACATGCTCAAGCTCCACCACCTGGTGGATGACAAGATGCACGCTCGCTCCACCGGGCCCTACAGCCTGGTCACGCAGCAGCCCCTCGGCGGAAAGGCCCAGTTCGGTGGACAGCGCCTGGGTGAGATGGAGGTCTGGGCCCTTGAGGCCTACGGCGCCGCCAACACACTGCAGGAGCTGCTCACCATCAAGAGCGATGACATGAATGGTCGCGCCAAGATTTACGAGAGCATCGTGAAGGGTGAGCCCTCAACCAACGCAGGCGTGCCGGAGAGCTTCAACGTTCTGGTGCAGGAGCTGAGAGGCCTTGCACTGGACATCTCCATCTACGACCAGAAGGGCAAGAAGGTCCCGCTTACCGAGCGGGATGAGGAACTGATCAACCGCCAGGGCGGCACGTTCTAACAGGAGCGCCGCCCACAGCTCTGCCAGGAGGCAGCATGCGCGATATCCAGGACTTCGACAGCATCATGATTCAGCTGGCCTCGCCGGACCAAATCCGGGCGTGGTCCTACGGCGAAGTCAAGAAGCCGGAAACCATCAACTACCGCACCCTGCGCCCGGAGAAAGAAGGCCTCTTTGACGAGCGCGTCTTTGGAACCACCAAGGAGTGGGAGTGCGCCTGCGGAAAGTTCAAGAGCATTCGCTACAAGGGCGTAATCTGCGATCGCTGCGGTGTTGAAGTAGCGCACCCCAAGGTTCGTCGCGAGAGGGGTGGCCACATTGAGCTTGCCAGCCCCGTCAGCCATATCTGGTACTACCGCAGCATACCCTCCAGGATGGGCCTTCTTCTGGACCTTACGATGTCCGCGCTCCGGAGCATCCTCTACTACGAAAAGTACATAGTCATTGATTCCGGTGACACGGATCTGAAGAAGATGGACCTCCTCACCGAGGAAGAGCTCATCGATGCCCGGGACCGCTACGGAATGTCATTCAGTGCCGGCATCGGTGCGGAGGCCGTTCGCTCCCTTCTGGAGGAGCTGGATCTGGACCAGATGTCCACGGATCTGCGCGCCAAGATGATGGAGAAGGGCGTGAAGGCGGACAAGCGTCTCCTAAAGCGAATTGAGATTGTGGAAGCCTTCCGGGATTCCGGAAACCGTCCGGAGTGGATGATCCTGGACGTCATTCCCGTCATCCCGCCAGAGCTCCGGCCCATGGTCCAGCTGGACGGTGGCCGTTTTGCCACCAGCGACCTGAACGACCTCTATCGCCGGGTGATCAACCGGAACAACCGCCTGAAGCGGCTCATTGGGCTCAACGCACCTGACATCATCATTCGGAATGAGAAGCGGATGCTGCAGGAGGCGGTGGACGCCCTCTTTGACAACAGCAAGAAGAAGCGCGTGGTCAAGGGCGCGAGCAACCGGCCCCTGAAGAGCCTCTCGGACATGCTTAAGGGCAAGCAGGGCCGTTTCCGCCAGAACCTGCTGGGCAAGCGAGTTGATTACTCCGGGCGCTCTGTGATTGTGGTTGGCCCGGAGCTCAAGCTCCACCAGTGCGGACTCCCCACCAAGATGGCGCTTGAGCTCTTCAAGCCCTTCATCATGAAGAAGCTGGTTGAAAAAGATGTTGTTTACAACATCAAGAAGGCAAAGACCCTGGTGGAACAGGAGACCCCCGAGGTGTGGGCTGTCCTGGACGAGGTCGTCAAGGAGCACCCGGTCCTGCTGAACCGGGCGCCAACACTCCATCGCCTGGGGATCCAGGCCTTTGAGCCCGTGCTGGTGGGCGGCAAAGCAATCCGACTCCACCCGCTGGTCTGCCACGCCTACAACGCAGACTTTGACGGCGACCAGATGGCCGTTCACGTGCCTCTGACCCAAGCCGCCCAGATTGAGTGCTGGACCCTGATGCTTTCAGCGCGAAACCTGCTGAACCCGGCCAACGGGCGTCCCATCGTTTTCCCGAGCCAGGACATGGTGCTGGGGATCAACTATCTCACCCGGGCGCGGGACGGGGCGCCAGGCGAGGGTAAGCGCTTCACAGGCGCGGATGAGGTTATCTACGCCGTTGAAAACAAGTTCATCGATTATCAGGCGAAGATCTGGGTGCCGATTGACGGAAAGCTCATTGAGACCACGGCAGGGCGTATCATCCTGAATGCGGAGATGCCGGAGGAGGTCGGCTACGTCAACTACTCCATGGGTGACAAGGAGCTGCAGGCCCTGATCGCCGGGGTCTACGCCAGCAATGGACCTGATGTGACTGTGCGCTTCCTGGATCAAATCAAGAACCTCGGCTTCCGATACGCCACGCTCTTCGGTGCCACAATCGGCATTGATGACATAGTCGTGCCGGAGACCAAGCCCGCAATGATTGAGGCGGCCAACAAGGAAGTTGAGGCCATCCAAAAGCAGTACCGTCAGGGCCTTATCACCACCGAGGAGCGCTACAACCGCGTGGTTGAGGTGTGGAGTCGTACCAACGAGGAACTCACCAACGCCATGATGGAGAACCTCCAGGTCCACAAGGGCGGCTTCAATCCCGTCTATATGATGGCCAACTCTGGAGCGCGGGGCTCTCGCAGCCAGATCCGCCAGCTGGCGGGTATGCGCGGACTGATGGCAAAGCCCAATGGCGACATCATCGAGCTTCCGATCCGCTCGAACTTCAAGGAAGGCCTCTCGGTCATCGAGTTCTTCATCTCCACCAACGGTGCGCGGAAGGGCCTTGCGGACACCGCGCTGAAGACTGCAGATGCCGGGTACCTCACGAGGCGCCTGGTGGACATTGCACAGGATGTGGTGGTTAGCGAAGAAGACTGCGGAACCATCAATGGCATTGAGACGACCGCCATCAAGGACGGCGAAGAGGTTGTTGAGCGCCTCTCGGACCGTATCACGGGCCGCTTCACCATTGAGCGGGTCAAGCACCCCATCACCGGCGAGATCCTGGTTGATGTAAACGAAGAGATCAGCGAGGAGCTCGCGCTCCGCATTGAAGAGGCGGGCGTTGAGATGGTGCGAATCCGTACCGTCCTGACCTGTGAGAGCGAGCACGGCGTCTGCCGCCGTTGCTACGGCCGAAACCTGGCGACCAACCGCACCGTGAACATCGGGGAGGCAGTTGGAATCATCGCGGCACAGTCCATTGGGCAGCCGGGAACGCAGTTGACCATGCGGACATTCCATATTGGCGGTGCTGCAACCAAGGCTAGCGAGGATAACCGCATCTACCTCCGGTACCCCCTGCTCATCCGAAAGATTGAGGGCAACCTGGTCACCCTGGATGACGGTGGCAAGCTCTTCACCCGGAAGGGCTTCCTCACGGTTTCGCGGGTGTTCCAGAACATTGAGTTGCAGAAGGGTGACCGCAAGCAGGTCCAGGATCGCGGCAAGGTGGTGAAGGGCCAGACCGTGATCAAGCGCTCCGGCGAAGACGTGGTGGCCGAGAGCAATGCCTACGCCGTCATCCGCAAGGACCGAATGCTGCTGGTTGCCCAGGATCAGCGGATTGAGGTGCGCAACGGATCCGAGCTGATGGTTGATGAAGGTGACATCGCGGAGGCGGACCAGACCCTGGCAACCTTTGACCCCTTCAGCGAGCCCATCATCGCCGAGTTTGATGGCAAAATTCGTTTTGAGGATATCGATCTGAAGACCACCCTCCGCGAGGAGGTGGACGAAGAGACCGGCAAGATTGAGAAGCGCATTGCTGACTTCAGTGTTGAGAGCCTCCAGCCACGGCTGGTGATTGAAGGCAAGGACGGCAAGGAGCTGTTCACCTACCATCTGCCCGGTGGCGCTTACCTGCAGGTTGATGCACAAGAGACGGTACGCGCCGGGCGGACCCTTGCGAAGATGCCCAAGGAGAGCGCGAAGACCCGCGATATCACCGGTGGTCTGCCCCGGGTCGGCGAGCTGTTTGAGGCGCGGCGTCCCAAGACTGCGTCAGTGCTCTCTCAGAGTGCTGGTACGGTCCACTTCCGGGGGATTGTGAAGTCAAAGCGCGTGCTCCTGGTTACCGATGACTTTGGGCGGGACTACCGCCATCTGGTTCCCATGGGGCGGCACCTGCTGGTTCGCGAAGGCGACCGGGTGGAAAGCGGAGAGATGCTCTGCGATGGCAACATTGATCCGCACGACGTTCTGCAGATCCGCGGTGAGAATGCGCTGCAGCAATACCTGGTCAACGAGGTGCAGGAGGTCTACCGACTGCAGGGTGTGAACATCAACGACAAGCACATCGGCGTGATCATCCGCCAGATGATGCGCAAGGTTGAGATCATGCAGGTCGGTGACACAAACTTTATTTTCGGCCAGCAGGTGGACAAGTATCGATTTGCGGAGGAGAACCGGAAGGTGGTGAAGCAGGGTGGTCAGCCGGCTGTTGCGCGGCCGCTGCTTCTGGGAATCACCCGCGCCAGTCTCAACATTGACTCGTTTATTTCCGCGGCTTCGTTCCAGGAGACCACGCGGGTCCTCACGAATGCGGCTATCGCCGGGTCCACGGACCTGCTGCGTGGTTTGAAAGAGAACGTGATCATCGGCCACCTTATTCCTGCGGGCACCGGGATGCGGGCCTACAAGCGGATCAAGCTCTACGATGAGAACCGGGAAGACCTGGACAATCGCATGCAGGATGTCCTGGACGCCCGGGAGCGCGAGCGCGAGCTTGAAGAGGCCGCCGCCGCGGCGGAAGAGGAAGAAGTGGAGGTGGAGGCTTGACAGCAATTCAGGCACCCGCCTATTATCCGGCGCTCTACAGGAGCGCAGTCAGAAGGATGGTGCATGCCAACGATTAACCAGCTGATCCGGAAGGGTCGCGTTACAACCAAGAAGAAGACCAAGTCTCCGGCGCTGAACTCCAGCCCGCAGAAGCGCGGGGTGTGTACCCGCGTCATGACAGTCACCCCCAAGAAGCCGAACTCCGCTCTGCGGAAGGTTGCCCGTGTCCGGCTGGTACACGGAATTGAGGTGACGGCGTACATCCCTGGCATTGGACACAACCTGCAGGAGCACTCGGTGGTGCTGGTTCGCGGCGGGCGGGTCAAGGACCTTCCCGGTGTGCGGTACCACATTGTTCGTGGTGCCAAGGACACCCTGGGTGTGAACAACCGCCGGCAGAGTCGGTCCAAGTACGGCACCAAGCGGCCCAAGGCGTAGCGTCATGTCCAGAAGAGCGAACATTCAGAATCGGCAGCAGCTCCCGGACCCGCGGAACGGCAGTCGTGTGGTTTCCAAGTTCATTGCGCGAATGATGCTGGACGGCAAGAAGTCCACCAGCATGCGCAACATGTACGAGGCAATGGACTTTCTGGAAAAGAAGACCAGCGAGAAAGGGCTGGACGTGTTCCTGAAGGCCCTGGCCAACGTAAAGCCCAGCATTGAGGTGAAGAGTCGCCGCGTAGGCGGTACCACCTATCAGGTACCGATAGAGATTCGCGACAGCCGCCGGGAGGCGCTCGCCATGCGCTGGCTGATTGCGGCGGCCCGGAAGCGAAGTGGGAAGTCCATGGGTGATCGCCTTGGAGCTGAGCTCCTCGATGCCTACAACGAGACCGGATCCGCATTCAAAAAGAAGGAAGACACCCACCGAATGGCGGAGGCAAACAAGGCCTTCAGTCATTATCGCTGGTAGGGTTTGAAGTGACTGCCGTTTCGCGGTAGTATAGGATGATCGGATCCGGGCAAGACCCGGGTCCGGTGGCAGCGGCCTACGGGTACCCTGCCGCCATCGCGGCCAAACCGGCCGTTCGGGCAGCCTGGCCCGCCGGACCCAAGATCCGGAGGGTGTTGTGGCACCGGCGGAAGAGGTGGCTGTGCCGAAGAACCCCCGACCACGCCGTTGGCGTCATTGGAGCGGGGCGATGTCTCACCGGGTCCGAGCCCTGGTGCCTTGACACGGCTCAGCAACACGCTATACCTTCCCCGCCTGTCTCAAGACCCCATAGCATCAGCAATTGCGATGCTCGTTGTATCCGTGAGGAGGAACAGCAGTGGCGAAGGAAAAGTTCGAGCGTACGAAACCGCACATCAACGTTGGCACCATCGGGCACGTTGACCACGGCAAGACAACGCTCACCGCGGCGATCACCATGATCAGCAACGCCGAGTTTGGCGGCAAAGTCATGAGCTACGAGGATATCGACAACGCGCCGGAAGAGAAGGCTCGTGGTATCACGATCAACACGCGGCACGTGGAGTATCAGTCCAAGGCGCGGCACTACGCCCACGTGGACTGCCCGGGACACGCCGACTACATCAAGAACATGATCACCGGCGCGGCACAGATGGATGGTGCTGTTCTGGTGGTGTCCGCCACCGATGGGCCGATGTCCCAGACAAAGGAGCACGTCCTGCTTGCACGGCAGGTTGGTGTGCCTTCCCTGATCGTCTACATCAACAAGGTTGACCAGGTTGATGATGAGGAACTGATTGACCTTGTTGAGGAAGAAATGCGGGACCTGCTGTCCAGCTATGACTTCCCCGGCGATGACGTCCCGGTTATTCGCGGAAGCGCATTTGAAGCAATGAGCAACCCGGGTGACACGGACAAGACCAAGTCCATCTTTGATCTGCTGGAGGCCATGGATACCTACTTCCCGCTTCCGGAGCGCGCGGTGGATAAGGAGTTCCTGATGCCGGTGGAGGACGTTTTCAGCATCCAAGGCCGTGGAACAGTTGTTACCGGCCGTGTCGAGCGCGGAATCATCAAGGTTGGTGAGGAAGTTGAGATCATCGGCATCCGGGACACCAAGAAGACGACGGTTACCGGTGTTGAGATGTTCAACAAGCTGCTTGACGAAGGTCAGGCCGGCGACAACATCGGCGCACTGCTGCGTGGTATCGATAAGAAGGAAGTGGAGCGCGGCCAGGTTCTTGCAAAGCCGGGCAGCATCAAGCCCTTCAAGAAGTTTAAGGGTACGATTTACGCGCTGACCAAGGAAGAGGGCGGAAGGCACAACCCGTTCTTCACGGGATATCGCCCGCAGTTCTACTTCCGGACCACTGACGTTACCGGTTCCGTCACCCTGCCTGAGGGCAAGGAGATGGTGATGCCCGGTGACAACGTGGAGATTGAAGCAGAGCTGATCAACCCTATCGCCATGGACAAGGGTCTACGCTTTGCTATCCGCGAGGGTGGCCGAACCGTGGCGTCCGGTCAGGTGATCGACATCATCGAATAGCACCGCAGTACCAGGTACACACGGTGCGGGTGAGGAGCTTCCCGGAAGCCGGGAAGCTCTTCTCGTCTAAATTGAGGAGGCAGGAGCATGGCCAGCGACAAGATCCGAGTGCGATTGCGCGGCTTTGATGTAGAGCTCATAGATCAGAGTGCCCGCTCGATCGTGCAGACCGTCCAGCGGGCGGGTGCAGAGGTGTCTGGTCCGATTCCGCTGCCGACGCGCACAAACAAGTACACCGTGCTTCGCTCGCCGCACGTGAACAAGAAGAGCCGGGAGCAGTTCGAGATGCGGACCCACAAGCGGCTAATCGATATTTACCATCCGTCCAGCGATGTGATGGACGCCCTGATGAAGCTGGAGCTCGCGGCGGGCGTCGATGTCGAGATCCGGCAGTAGGAGCGGAAGTCATGCTTGGACTGTACGGAATCAAGATCGGGATGACGCAGGTTTTTGAAGAGACCGGCGTGCTGACTCCCGTTACGGCCATCAAGATTGACCCCAACCCCGTTGTGGCCGTCCGGACTGCGGACAAGAACGGCTACAGCGCCGTTGTTGTCGGTCACGGAGTCCGAAAGCCTACCCGGACCACAAAGCCCTATGCGGGCCAGTTTCCGGAAGGAGTGTCGCCGACCACAGTGGTTCGTGAGCTCCGGGACTTTGAGGGTGAAGCTGAGGCGGGTGGGAACCTGGATGTCAGCCTGTTTGACGCCGTTGGATTTGTAGACGTGATCGGTACTTCCAAGGGAAAGGGCTACCAGGGCGTGATGAAGCGTCACAACTTTGGCGGCGGTCGGAAGACCCACGGCTCCAAATTCCACCGGGAGAACGGGAGTACCGGAATGGCAGCCTTCCCCGCTCGGGTGATCAAGGGCCTCAAGATGGCCGGCCGAATGGGCGGAGAGCAGGTGACCGTGCAGAACCTCCGGGTTGTGCGCGTGGACGCGGAGAACGGTCTGCTGCTGGTGGAAGGTTCGGTTCCCGGACCGCGAAACAGCCGCGTGCTTGTGCGGCGCAGCAAGAAGCGTGGGTAAGAGATGAAGCTTCCCGTACTGTCACTGGATGGAAAAGAGCTGCGGAAGATTGAGGTGGCTGATGAGGTGTTTGGCCGTGAGGTGAGTACCGGTGCCATCTACCACGCTATCCGCAATGAGCTTGCCAATCGGCGGGTAGGAACGGCGAGGACCCAGACGCGCGCTGAGGTGAGTCGGTCAGGCCGGAAGCCGTGGCGGCAGAAGGGTACCGGACGCGCGCGCGCTGGAAGTCGGCGCTCCCCGCTGTGGAAGGGCGGTGGAACTATTTTTGGTCCCAAGCCCCGCGATTACCGCTACCGGATGCCGCGGAAGCTCAAGCGAGCCGCGATGATGAGCCTCCTCAGCCAGAAGGTTGCCGACGGCGCGCTCACCGTGGTGGAGGATTTTGCGGTTGAGTCCGGGAAGACCCGCGACCTGTATGCAAAGCTCGGGCCCCTGGCTGCGGGGGAGAAGGCCAGTGAGCGCACCGTCCTCATTCTCGGTGGATCCGATGAGGGAATGGTGCGGCGAGCCGGCCGGAACATTCCCTGGCTTCAGGTGCTCAGCTACGACACCCTGGCTGCACACTCCTTGTTTTATGGGCGGAAAGTTGTGATCCCGGAATCTGCCGCACGGCAGCTTTCGGACTTCTACACCGGCAAGGTGCGCGGACGCGGTGCAAACGGAGGCGAGGAATGATTCCGAGTGACCAGGTGATCATCGCGCCGGTTCTCACAGAGAAGGCAAATGGACTGCGCGAGCAGGGAAAGTACGTGTTCCGGGTTGATCCCCGGGCCAACAAAATCATGGTGAAGGACGCGGTGCGGGACCTGTTCAACGTACACCCCACCGAATGCCGCATTGTCACCGTGAAGTCCAAGCCAAAGCGGCTGCGCTACCGCGTGCCGGGCCGCACCGCGCAGTGGAAGAAGGCGATAGTCACCCTGAAAAAGGGCGAGACCATCGCGGTGTTTGAGGGAGGCTGATTGTGGCTTTGAAGAAGTACAACCCGACCACCCCGGGCCTGCGCTACCGCGTCAGCCTGCCGTTTGGTGACCTGGACGCACCCAGTGAGAAGGGGCTCCGCTCGGTACGAGGGTTCAAGGCAGGTCGGGACACCGCTGGCCGGATCAGCGTCCGGCGCCGGGGCGGGCGCCACAAGCGCGCGTATCGGACCGTTGATTTCCGTCGTGACAAGCTGGGGGTGCCAGGTACCGTCAGGACCATTGAGTACGATCCCAACCGCAGCGCGAACATTGCGCTTGTTGTCTACGCGGATGGGGACAAGCGCTACATTCTTGCCCCTCGTGGCCTGCAGAGGGGCCAGACGGTAATCAGCGCGGAGGACGCCGCTCCCAGCCCGGGCAACGCCATGCCGCTGCGCAAGGTGCCGCTAGGTGCCCGTGTTCACAACGTGGAACTCACCCTCGGGCGTGGCGGGCAGCTTGTTCGCGCGGCCGGAGCCGGCGCAACGTTGGTCGCGCGGGAAGGCGACTACGTCACGCTGCGGCTCCCCAGCGGTGAGACTCGCCTGGTGTTCCAGGAGTGCCGGGCAACTATCGGAGAAGTTGGGAACGAAGACCACATGAACACGTCATTGGGGAAGGCCGGCCGCTCTCGATGGCTTGGTCGTCGACCCAAGGTGCGCGGTGTGGTGATGAACCCTGTTGACCACCCGCACGGTGGTGGTGAGGGCCGGACTTCCGGTGGTCGCCATCCGGTGACCCCGTGGGGCCGTCCAACCAAGGGTTACAAGACGCGCAAGAAGCGGAAGCAGTCCAGCAAGTTCATCGTGAAGCGGCGGAAGTAAGGAGCAAGCATGTCCCGTTCAGTCAAGAAAGGCCCCTTCATAGAGAAGAGTCTGTACAAGCGAGTACAGGAGATGAATCGCGGTGGGGGCGGGAACAAGCGGATGATCAAGACTTACTCCCGTACCTCTACGGTAATCCCGGAAATGGTGGGGCTGACCATCAGCGTGTACAACGGAAAGGCATGGGTCCCCGTCTACATCACCGAGAATCTCGTTGGACACAAGCTTGGTGAGTTTTCTCCCACCCGGATCTTCCGTGGCCACGTGGCCTCCGACAAGAAGGCGAAGAGGAGATAGGAATGGCCGATCAGAAGGGCTACCGCGCGGTTGCGCGATTCCAGCTCATTTCTCCCACTAAGGTGCGGCCGGTGGCGGATGTGGTTCGCCGCCGAAACTACACGGAGGCCGTGGCAATTCTGGAGCACATGCCGCAGAAGGGCGCTCAGCTCCTGCGGAAGGTGATTTCCAGTGCCGCCGCCAATGCCCTGTACCTGAACAAGCAACTGGATGAGGACAGCCTCTACATCCGGGAGCTCCGCGTGGATGAGGGACCGCGCATGAAGCGGCTGTGGATTCGCGGTCGCGGTCGCGCGGACATACTGCTGAAGCGGATGAGTCATATCACCGTGGTTGTGGATGAGCGCGCAAAGGTCGGCAAAGTAACCGGTAAGGCAGGGCGACGATAATGGGACAGAAAGTCAATCCATTCGGCCTGCGGCTGGGCGTCAACAAGACCTGGCGGAGCAAGTGGTACGTTGATCCCCGCGAGTATGCTGATACCCTTCATGAGGATCTGCGCTTGCGGAAGCTGCTTGCGGGGCTCTCGGAGACTCGGAACGCCGACATTGCAGAGGTGGAGATCATCCGCCATCCGCAGCGGATTACCCTGGTCATTCATA
Organism: uncultured Spirochaetaceae bacterium; assembly: GCA_964591085.1. Lineage (GTDB taxonomy): Bacteria > Spirochaetota > Spirochaetia > DSM-27196 > CAZPXH01 > CAZPXH01. The sequence continues at coordinate 174,619 of CAZPXH010000002.1, forward strand.
CGTCCCGACCGGGCGTGATCATCGGCACCAAGGGTTCCACCATAGAAAAGATCGGGCAGAAGCTGCAGAAGGCCGCCGGCAAGAAGATTCAGATCAAGATTAAGGAAATCAAGCGGCCTGAGCAGAACGCTCAGCTGATTGCGCTCAATGTGGCGCGACAGCTACGGACACGGTCCAGTTTCCGAAGGACCCTGAAGATGGCTGTGGCAAATGCCATGAAGGCCGGGGTGCAGGGAATCAAGATCCGCATTGGCGGACGCCTCGGTGGCGCGGAGATGTCCCGGACCGAGTCCAACAAGGACGGTCGAATCCCACTGCACACTCTGCGGGCGAACATTGATTATGGCTTTGCCGAGTCGCACACGACCGTCGGTGCCATTGGCGTGAAGGTCTGGGTCTTCACCGGCGAGTTGTTCAAGCGTGATCGCCGGGATGACGCTGGAGTCCTGGTTCGCCGGCGGCGTGAAGAGGAGGCTGACTGATGCTGATGCCCAAGCGGGTCAAGCACCGCAAGCAGCACCGGAGAGTGAATCGCCGCCTCATGGGCGAGGCAACTCGTGGGACTGGGATTGATTTCGGTGAGTTTGGCTTGATAGCCGAGCAGAACCACTTCCTCACCAGTCGGCAGATTGAGGCAGCGCGTATCGCCATGACCCGCAAAATCAAGCGCGGTGGCAAGGTGTGGATCCGGGTGTTTCCGGATGTGCCAGTGACCAAGAAGGCGGCGGAAACGCGGATGGGCTCCGGGAAAGGTTCGCCCGAGTTCTGGGTAGCCTCTGTCCGGCGCGGAATGGTGCTCTTTGAAATATCCGGCGTTGCGCCTGATCTGGCGGAGTCCGCAATGAAGCTGGCTGCGAGCAAGCTGCCTATCCGGGCCAAGTTTGTGTCCCGGGCGGAGGCGTAGCGTTATGAAGAACAGTTTTGCAGAACTGACATTTGAGGAGCTGGTGGCAAAGCGGGATGAGCTTCGCCGCAAGTTCTTTGACGCCCGGGTGAACAAGGTTGTGGGTCACATGGACAACCCGCTGGAGCTGCGCATGCTTCGGCGGCAGATTGCGCGGGTGAACACCCGTATCGCGAACCATCCCCGCGTAGTCGGGGAGGCGGAGGAGTAATCGATGAGCGAAACGTCAGCCCCAATTCGGACTGAAGGTCGCAAGGTGTTCACTGGCCAGGTCGTTAGTGACCGGATGCAGAAGACCATCGTGGTGGCAATTGAAGGCCGCAAGGTGCACGCGCTGTACAAAAAGTACGTGAAGACCACCAAAAAGGTGAAGGCCCACGATGAGCAGGAGACCGCGCACATCGGAGATACCGTGCGCGTGGTTGAGAGCCGGCGCATGTCCAAGGGCAAGGCTTGGCGACTGCTCGAGATCGTCGAGCGGGCAAAGTAGGGGATCCGCAGATGGTTCAGATGCAGACTTACCTGAACGTCGCAGACAACAGCGGTGCCAAGCGCGTTCAGTGTGTGAAGGTCCTCGGTGGGTCCCATCGGATGACCGCTGGAATTGGCGACATCATTGTTGTTGCCGTGAAGGAGGCGCTTCCCAACGCCCCTGTGAAAAAGGGGAGCGTGCAGCGCGCCGTGATCGTGCGAACGGAGAAGGAACAACGGCGTCAGGATGGAACCTACATTCGCTTTGATGACAACGCCTGTGTGATCCTGGACGCAGCTGGCAATCCACGCGGGAAGCGAATCTTTGGCCCAGTTGCACGCGAGTTGCGTGAAGGCAACTTCATGAAGATCGTTTCGCTTGCTCCGGAGGTGTTGTGATATGGCCAGGAAGGCAGCAGAAGTGCCGGTGAAGACCAAGCTCCGACGGGATGACCAGGTAGTGGTTGTGTCAGGTCGCGAGAAGGGCAAGTCTGGCAGGATCCTTCGCATTGATCGCCTGCGGAACCGGGTGGTCATTGAAGGTGTGAACATGGTGAAGAAGGCCGTCCGCCAGCGCCGTCAGGGCGAACAGTCCGGAATCATTGAGGTGGAGGCGCCGCTTCACCTGTCCAATGTGATGTTTCTCGGACGGGACGGAAAGCCGACGCGGCTTGGGTTCCGCCTGGATGACAAGGGCGCGCGAGTTCGGATCGCGCGCCGGACCGGGGAGGCAGTCTGATGGCCCAAGTACCCAGCCTGAGGAGGCGCTACACCGAAGAGGTGCTGCCAGCCCTGCAGGAGAAGTTCAGCTACAACAGCAGCATGCAGCTTCCCCGCCTGGAAAAGGTTGTCATCAGTGCTGGCGTCGGTGAGGCCACGCAGAACAAGAAGCTGCTGGACGCCACGGTGCAGGAACTCACCCTCATTGCCGGCCAGAAGGCCGTGAAGACCAAGGCGCGCCGGAGCATCTCCAATTTCAAGCTCCGCGAGGGGATGGAAGTCGGTGCCAAGGTTACTTTGCGAGGTACTCGGATGTGGGAGTTCCTGGATCGCTTCATGAACATTGCGCTCCCCCGAGTGAAAGACTTTCGCGGGGTGAACCCAAACGGCTTTGACGGGCGTGGCAACTACAGTGTTGGCGTGACCGAGCAGATTGTGTTCCCGGAGATTGATTACGACAAGATCGAGCGAATCTCCGGACTGAACGTAGCAATAATTACTACGGCGCAGACCGACGAAGAGGGACGGGCGCTCCTCGGTGGTCTCGGAATGCCGTTTCAGAAGTAAGGAGCAGGGGCAGTGGCAAAGAAGTCGATGATCGCCAAGGCACAGCGGCCTCCCAAGTACATGACCAGAAAGGTCAATCGCTGTCGGCGCTGTGGGCGCCCGCGGGGGTACATGCGGAAGTTCCAGTTGTGCCGCGTCTGTTTCCGTGAGCTGGCGAGCGAGGGGATGATCCCCGGCGTCACCAAGTCAAGCTGGTAGGAGAGAGCAATGGCAGTCAGTGATCCCGTTGCAGATATGCTCACCAAGATCCGGAACGCCAGCATGGCAGGCTTTGAGCGGGTGGACGTTACGCCCTCCAAGCTGAAGCTGGAAATTGTGAAAATCCTGAAGAACGAGGGCTTCATCAAGAACTTCAAGAAAGTGACCGGAGAAGGGCGTCCTGTGGTTCGGATCTTCCTGAAGTACGATGAGCAGCAGCGCCCGGTGATCCATGGAATCAAGACGATTTCCTCGCCGGGTCGACGCGTCTATTCCGGATACAAGAAGATGCCCCGGATTCTCAACGGCTACGGAACTATCATCGTGTCCACTTCCACCGGCGTGACAACCGGCCGGAAGGCTGGCGAGCGACAGGTTGGCGGCGAGCTGATCTGCTCGGTTTGGTAGGGGGGAGTTATGTCTCGTGTAGGAAAGCTACCGATTGCCATCCCGGCGGGCGTTGAAGTCACGGTCTCCAAGGATACCGTGATGGTGAAAGGTCCTAAGGGCCAACTCACCCAGTCCTATGAGCCGGAAGTGGAAATCAGCGTCCAGGACGGAGCAGGTCTTGTAACGCGCAAAAATGACAGCAAGCGGGCCAGGAGCATGCACGGGCTGTACCGGAACCTGTTGAACAACATGGTGACCGGAGTCAGTAGCGGGTTCCAGCGGACGCTGATCATCACCGGTGTCGGGTATCGCGCGGAGATGGCCGGCCAGAACCTGCTGCTCAACCTTGGCTATTCCAACCCAATCGAGTACCGCGCTCCAGAGGGTGTGGTGCTTGCAGTGGACGGGCAGACCAAGGTGCTCGTGTCCGGGATTGACAAGCAGGCCGTCGGACAGGCTGCATCCGAGATTCGGTCGCTTCGCCCGCCGGAGCCCTACAAGGGCAAGGGCGTGCGGTACGAGGATGAGCAGATCCGGCGCAAGGTCGGCAAGTCCGGCATCAAGTAGGGGTAGTGGAATGAATCGACTGGCACAGAAGCAGAACCGCCTTTCCCGACGACGCTACCGGGTCCGCAAGAAGATTGCCGGCACCGCCGAGCGCCCTCGAGTCTCGGTGTTCAAGAGCAACCGCCACCTCTTTGTCCAGGCAATTGACGACGCTGCGGGAGCTACGCTTGCGTCGGTGTCAACGCTCGGGGGTGATTCCCCGGTAAAGGCAACTATTACCGGGGCGGCACAGCTTGGTAAGCAGCTCGGGGGCGTGTTAAAGGAGGCGGGCATTGAGGCCGCCGTCTTTGACCGGAACGGCCGCCGCTATCACGGCGTGATCCAGAGTCTTGCGGACGGTATCCGCGAGGCCGGGATCCGGATGTAAGGCAGGAACCTATGGCACGCAGAGAAGAGATCATTCCGGAGAACGAGCTGACGGAAAAGCTCATCAAGCTTAACCGTGTGGCAAAGGTTGTGAAGGGCGGTCGCCGCTTCTCCTTCAGCGCGCTGGTGGTTGTGGGTGATCGCGCTGGAACCGTCGGTTACGGCTATGGCAAGGCCAACGACGTAGCGGAGGCAATCAGAAAGGGCGTGGACCGTGCGCGGCGCAGCCTGATCCGGGTGCCCATCCAGAAGTCCACCCTCCCACACACGGTGCAGGGCAAGTACAAGAGTGCCTCCGTGCTGATGAAGCCGGCTGCGCCCGGTACCGGAATCATCGCGGGTGGCCCGGTTCGCGCCATTCTGGAGGTCGGTGGCATCAACGATGTGCTGTCAAAGAGCCTTGGCAGCCAGAATCCGATCAACATCGTCAAGGCGGTGTTTGAGGGTCTGGAGAGCGTGATGGATGCGCGGCAAATTGCCAGGAGCCGCGGCAAGCGCCTCGTCGAGTTCTGGGGCTGAGTCATGGCAAAGAAGAAAGAACAGAAGCGGGCACGGCTCAAGGTCACCCTGGTTCGGAGCCCGATTGGACGAAAGCCCGAGCATCGGCGGACCGTGCGTTCCCTGGGGCTGAGGAAGATCAACCAGACGGTTATCCATGAAGACACGCCTTCCATTCGCGGAATGGTAAATGCTGTGGACTTCCTGGTCACGGTTGAAGAGCACGCCGAAGAAGCGACAAAGGCAGAAGCGTAATGCCCGAAATCATGAAGCCCGAAGGGGCAACAAAGAATACCAAGCGCCTCGGCCGAGGGCCTTCCAGCGGGACCGGCACAACTGCCGGGCGTGGCAACAAGGGCCAACGGGCCCGCAGTGGTGGCGGAGTCCGGCCCGGATTTGAGGGTGGGCAGATGCCGCTGTACCGGCGGATTGCACGGCGGGGATTCTCCAACTACCCGTTCAAGCGCACCGTTGTCTCGGTGAATTTGCGCGAACTGGAACGGGCCTTTGTGGACGGTGAGACGGTGAATCACGAGACCCTGGTTGAGAAGGGAATCATCCGGCGCCGGGAGCAGTACGCCAAGATTCTCGGAACCGGCACCATCACGCACAAGCTCACCGTAGAAGGTCTTGCCGTGTCCGCCTCGGCAAAGGCGGCCATTGAAGCTGCCGGCGGGACCGTGATTGGCCCGGCTGAGAATGAGCCGGCGGAGCCTGAAGCGTCGGAGCGTGCGGGCAAGAAAGCCAGTGCAGTCCCGGCCGCCACAACGGCGACCGTTGTGACTGATGCCGAAGGTGCGCCCGCTTCCGAAGGTTCGGCAGAGCAGGCCGCCGAGACAAAGGAATAAGGGAGTTACATGGCGAACCCGCTTGTAGACATTTTCCGTATCAAGGATCTCCGGGAGCGCTTGCTGTTCACGCTGTCCATGCTGGCTGTGTTCCGGCTTGGTGCGGCTATTCCTATCCCGGGAATCAATGTGAACGCGTTGCAGCTGTACTTCCTTCAGCAGAGCAGCGCCGGCGTCTCACTGGTGGATTACTTGGACTTCTTTGCGGGTGGCGCCTTCTCCAACTTCAGCGTGTTCATGCTGGGCATTGTTCCCTACATCTCAATGTCCATCATCATGCAGCTTCTCCTGCTGGTATTTCCCGCGCTCAAGCGGATCAGCGAGGAGGAAGGTGGCCGGAAGCGCATTCAGAGCTACACCCGCTACGGGACGGTGATCATTGCGCTGATCCAGTCCTTTACCGCAACGCGCTTTGCCAACAGTATCCCCAACGCGGTGAACATCGGCCCGGTCGCGTTCACCCTGGTTTCAATGCTGACCGTGACCGCGGGGACCACCTTCCTGATGTGGATTGGCGAGCAGATCAACCAGCGCGGTATCGGTAACGGGATCTCTCTGCTTATCTTCGCCGGGATTGTCGCTCGGCTGCCACGCGCGATTTGGGCCCTGATTCAGAGCGTGCAATCACAAAACACCAATCCGGTTTCAGTGTTGCTGGTCCTGGGAATGTTTGTGGCTGTCATCGTCCTGGTTATCTACGAGCAGCGCGGACAGCGGAAGATTCCCATTCAGTACGCCAAGCGTGTTGTCGGCCGGAAGATGTACGCAGGCCAGAACACGTACGTGCCGTTCAAGATCAACCCATCCGGCGTCATCCCGGTCATCTTTGCGTCTTCTCTGCTGACCTTTCCGCTGCAGATTGCGCAGAACCTGGCTGCTGATGTCCGCTGGCTGAATCGGCTTGCGTTCGTCCTTCGTCCCAGCGGTGCGCCGTATCTGATTGTCTACACACTCCTCATAGTGTTCTTTGCGTACTTCTACACCCAGGTAACGCTGAATCCGATTGAGATTTCCCGGCAGATCCGGGAGCACGGGGGTTCTATTCCCGGGATCCGGAGCGAAAAAATGGAAGAATACTTCACCCGGGTTCTGAATCGCATCATTCTCCCTGGTGCGCTCTTCCTTGCATTTATCGCCGTGATTCCCACGCTCGTACAGGCGTTCTTCAACTTCCCGGCGGAGGTGGCCGTTGTAATGGGCGGTACTTCGCTTCTGATTATGGTAGGCGTTGATCTGGACCTGATGAGCCAGATTGAAGGCAGTCTGCGGATGCACCACTATGACGGGCTGACCCGGAGTGGCAAGGGTATCCGTTCCCGGTCGCTGTAGGCCGGCACTGACAGGAGTTGTGAAATGAAAGTTCGCGTAAGCGTGAAGCCCATGTGTGACAACTGCAAGGTCATCCGCAGACGCGGCGTCGTGCGGATCATCTGCACGAACCCCAAGCACAAGCAGCGACAGCGATAGGAGCGCCGAATGGCACGAATTGCGGGTATTGACCTGCCGAACAAGCATGTAAACATCGCGCTGACCTATATCTTTGGGATCGGCCGGGCTGCCGCGGATAAGATCTGCGAGTCCACGGGAATTGACACCGAGCGCCGGATGAATGACCTGAGCACGGACGAAATCACTGCGCTTCGGAACGTCATCGAGAATGACTACACTGTGGAGGGTCGTCTGCGAACGCAGGTGTCCCTCAACATCAAGCGCCTGATGGACATCGGGTGTTACCGGGGCCTTCGCCACCGCAAAGGTCTTCCTGTTCGCGGTCAGCGCACTCAAACCAACGCCCGAACCCGCAAGGGCAAGAAGAAGACGGTCGCAGGAAAGAAGAAGTAGGCTATGGCAAAGCAGCAGCGAAAGAAGCGCGAGAAGCGCACAGTTACCGAGGGTACCGTCTACATCCAGGCGACCTTCAACAACACCATCGTAACCATCACCGACATGAACGGGAATGCGGTTTCCTGGGCAAGCGCCGGTGGGCTGGGCTTCAAGGGGGCCAAGAAGAGCACACCCTACGCAGCTCAGGTAACGGCAGAATCGGCTGCAACCAAGGCAATTGACTACGGTCTGCAGTCCGTTCACGTGAAGGTGAAGGGTCCCGGGGTCGGACGTGAGTCCGCAATCCGTCAACTTGGCGCACTGGGGCTGGCAATTCAGACGATCGAGGACACCACGCCGATCCCGCACAATGGGTGTCGGCCTCGGAAGAGTCGGCGCGTCTAGGAGAATTTATGGCTCGAAAGAACCTGCTCAAGGGATTCAAGCGTCCCAAGGGCATTACATTTGAACACAGTGAAGTAAGTCCGGACTACGGGCGCTTCACCGCACAACCCTTTGAGCGAGGCTTCGGAACAACCGTGGGAAACACCCTGCGGCGGATTCTTCTGTCCTCCATGCAGGGCTATGCCGTTACGGCGATCCGGGTGACCTCATTCGACGAGGACGGCAACGCGCACATCCTCTCCAGTGAGTTTGAGGCGATCCCTCACGTGGTTGAGGATACGCCCGACATCATCAACAACCTTAAGCAGTTGCAGGTGTCTCTGGAACCCGAGGTTGAACAGAAGACCCTCCTGCTGGAGCTCAGCGGCAAGCAGACCGTCACCGCCGCAGCCCTGGCCGACATGGGTGGCGTCCGCGTGACCAACCCGGACCTGCACCTGCTCACCATGATGAAGGAAGCGCGCCTGGAGCTTGAGATCCAACTGGATCTTGGCCGGGGCTATGTGCCGGCGGAACAGAACGAGAAGTACGTTGAGGTCATAGGCACCATTCCGGTTGACGCCATGTTTTCTCCCATCCGGCGGGTCCGTTTCAACGTGGAGAACACCCGTGTCGGTCATCGGACGGACTATGACAAGCTGGTCTTTGAGGTGTGGACGGACGGTACCATCAAGCCGGACGATGCGGTTGCTCAAGCCGCCAAAATTGCCAAGGACCACTTCACGATCTTCGTCAATTTTGATGAAGGCAGCCTCATCACCGACGATGACATTGATGAGGACGAGGAACGAATCAGGCAGATCCTGCAGACTCCAGTAGAAGAGCTGGAGCTGAGCGTTCGTAGCAGCAATTGCCTGAAAAATGCCAGTATTCGAACTATCGGTGATTTGACCTCCCGAACAGAAGATGAGATCGCCCGCACGCGAAACTTCGGCAAGAAGTCCCTCCTGGAAATCAAGGAGAAGCTGAGCGAGTGGGGCCTGTCGCTTGGAATGACGGATTACAGTTCGCTGAAGAAGTCCGCGCGTTTCCTTGCCCGGAAGGCAGAAGAGGAGAACGAGGATGAGGCATAGAATCGGCAGTAATCGCCTTGGACGGCGTCCTGCTCATCGCACCGCAATGCTCCGCAACATGGTGACCAGCCTCTTCCGCCATGAGCGAATACGCACAACCCGTGCCAAGGCTTTGGAGGTGCGGAAGATGGCGGAGAAGATGATTACGCGTGCCAAGGTAGACAGCGTTCACAACCGCCGCATGATTTTCCGGGACATCAAGGATGAGGCGGTTCTTGCGCGCCTGTTTACCGACATTGGTCCGCGTTTCACCGAACGGCCGGGCGGATACACCCGGGTACTCCGTATTGGCCCGAGACAGGGCGACGCGGCTGAAATGGTTGTTCTGGAGCTGGTTGAGCGAAGCGCCGATCAGGGCTCCGCAAAGGGCGGAAAGAAGAAGTAGGTCCGGATCCCGCTTATCGGGACCGGCGACGCGGCCGACACTAATACGGGGGCCCGGGTGTCCCCGTAGCCACGAGAGAAGCTGGGGTCTGGAATGTCAGCCGGGATCAAGACAGCACTGAGTCTCCTTGGAGGGCTGCTTGTTTCAGCCGCATTTGCGGTTCTGTGGTTCACGGGATCCTTTGACGGCATTGAGGCCCAACTCTACACGCGTGGCGTTGAGCAAGCTGTTGGCGCCCAGATTCAGGATCTCCGCTCGGGCCTGGAGCAGATCAACCAGCAGCGACAACAGACCCTGCAGGGCCTTGCCGCAACTCCCGCGTTCCAGAACGCATACCGGGTCAATCAATCCCGTGCAGACATAGCTACCCGTGACCGCGAGGCCGGGCTTCTCCAGGCTGGAATTGACGGACTCCGTTCACTCCGCGTTGTTGGCCCGGATCCCTTTGATGAATCCGATCCGCCCGATCTTGCCATCTACTACAGCAGCTCGGCGACCGACGTGCTGGAGCGCAGTCCGGATCGCATCCGCTATCGGGACTTTGATGCGGTCTACGAGGACGCCGGTCTGGATTCACCGTCAGTGGACGCTGGGGAGCTCGCGGTCCTGGTTGATCCGGAGCGGCAGAGCCTTGAATACCGAGTGCCGCTTATGGATGAGAACGGAGTTCGCCGGAGTGTGATGCTGGCCGCCGTGACCTTGCGCGGGACCTCCAGCGCGCTTGTTCGCCTTGGCGCTCTGGATCCCGGCAGACAGCTGATTGCAAACCCGGACGGGACCCTGGTTGCGGATGTCCCTGAACTCCTGGTAGCTGACCTGTCGCAGGCGCTGGAAGCGCGGGCGATATCCCCCGGGAACACAGAAGCCGGTGCCCTTTCCGACGGCGACCGCCTGTTCCTTGGCGATGGCGAAGGCGCGTATCGAATTGCACTGGACCAGACCGGCAGCCGCCCGCTTGCCGTGCTTGTCAATGAAGCCCGCTTTGAGCTGGACCCTGCGCTTCGCTGGGTGATTGTTTCCATCGCCGGCCTCTCTACGTTCCTGCTGCTCTTCCTGCTGTTCAACCTGCGCCAGGACCCTGAGGTTCTGGTTGCCGAGCGCATGAAGCGTGTACAGCTTGAAATCCTTCAGGAAAACATCAACCGCAGTGGCTCTCTGGATATGGAGAGTCTCCGAGCGGAGCTGGAACGGCGCAAGCCTGTGCTGGTCCGGCAGATTCTCCGGGGAATCAAGGGCAGAAGCCCGGATCAGGCTGAGCAGCTGGACCAGCTGGTGGAACAGAGCTGGAGTGAGATCTTTGAGCTCATGGGTCGCCGGGGCGCGCCCCAGACCCCGGGTGGCAACTTTGATGCTGAGGCGTTCCAGAGAATTGCGGATCAGATCATAGAAGGGATCCGACAGGTTCAGGTGATCGCGCCGGTGGTGACACAGCAGCTTCCGCAGAGCCCCTCCGGAGCACCCGCCGGGGCCAGGGCGCGACCGGTCCCGGGAACCCCGGTTCCCTCTGCGCCTGTCGCCGCAGCTGCTCCAGCTTCCCGGCCGGATGCAGAAGTTGACCTTGCCGATCTGGAACCCCTTGATGACGGCGACGAGTTGGAACCGGTGGAAACCGCGGAGCTGCTTGACGAAGACGACGGTGATCTGGAGCCGGTGGAAGCCCTGGAGCTGCTTGACGAAGACGACGGTGATCTGGAGCCGGTGGAAGCCCTGGAGCTGCTTGATGAGGTCGGCGAGGAGGAGTTTGCGGCTGAGCTTGGAGAGGCCGCTGACCTACAAGGGCTTGAGAGTCTGGACGCGGTCGTTGGCTACGAGGAGCTGAGTAACGATTTCCAGCCCATCGTTGGCCCGGAGCCCGAGCTTCAACCCAATGAGCAGGTTGGCGATCTGGGGTTAGCGGAAGTTGACCTTTCCGGACTGGAAGAGGGAGCAAAGGAAACCCTTTCGGACGCTGAGTCCAACTGGCTTGATGACTCCGACGGTGCTACGACGATCCCGGGTGTGCCGGGCAATGCGGTAGCAGAACAGGGGACCCCATCACTCGGCGATGATGAAAGAATCGAAGACCTTGAGCCGGTTGACCTAGAGCCGTTGGAAGACGGGGAGGAAGATGAAGTGGAGGACGGCCTCCAAGGCATCGCCAGAGATGACTTGTCCGAGGCGGAACCCCCGCCATTCAGTGACGCAGGGCCGGTGGTCCGGGATCCCGGTGGCACGTTGATTTCTCCAGCGCTGGAGATTAGTCATACGAGGGTCACTCTGGAGCCACGCTCGGTGGTGGACAGTCTCCTGGAGCCGCTAGAGGCTGACGCGCTTGCCGATCTTCGCCTGGAAGACCTGAATCTGCAGAGCGAGCTGTCCGCCTACGATCCAATAGATGACGAGGTTGCAGCCGCCGCGATTCGGGACGCGGAGTCCGAGGTTGCGCCCTACGAGTCCCTGGACGCCGAGCCCGTGGATCAGATCGTGGTGGAAGAGGCAGATACCGAGCACAGCGTTGAACTGGGCTTTGGGTCACCAGATGTCAACACTGCACCTTCTGCACTGGTGGACGCGAGCGGTGCCGGTGGTGTCCGTGTGGAAGGGGCGGATTCCGATGCTGGCGGCGCGCTGGGCGTGGATGAACCGGAAGAAACAGGTGGCGATGCTGTTCTGGAGGAGCTCCACGCCGAGCCGACCTGGTCGGATGAGTGGCTGAGCGCTGGCATGCTGTTTTCCGCCGGGACCTCCTCACCTGAGTGGTCCATGCCGGTACAGGACGCGCTGCCACTGGAAATGGAAGGCGCGAGCGGGGCCGAAGACGACGTGTACCATCGTGTGTTTGCCGCTTCCTGGGCTGACGTGCGCGCCTCCCTCCTGCCCCACAGTATTGTGGAAGACTCGGACGGGACGGTACGGATTTCAGCCGAAACCTATTCGAGAGAGGACGACGACGTCCCCGAGATTCCCGCGGAAACCGACTCCAGCGGAATCGGCTCTCTCTTTGGTGATCTCACGCTGGACCTTGAGGATCTGGACTCCCCCACGGCAGACGAGCAGAACGGTCTAGAGCGATGGTTCGCGGAGGACGGACTGGTCATTGGTACCGGGTCCGGGGTTGAGCAGCTCTCCAAGCTAATGGGTAGTGACGCACTGCTCCTGCTGGAACGCGGCCCCCAGGGCTATGGATTCATTGGTGCACGCAACAGCTCCAGCCGTTGTGCGTCTGTGCTGGTAGACGGGATTCAGGAACTGTTGGACCGCGTGACCGGTCCGGCGCTCGCGAGCGATCGGGAAGTTGGGCTTCAGTACATCCGCCACGGCGATGTCGGTGACCCGGAGTGCATGGAGATGATTGGACTCTCGGTTGGTTCTGCGATCTGTGCGGTTCCGGTGCACGGCGAACTGGGGCAGGTCGCGGTCCTCGTCTATGCCGTCGGGCAGCCACAGAGGTTCGCCGATAGCCCGGACCTGCCCCAGCTCATTCGGGAGCTGGGAACGAGTGTTGCTGGAGCAGTGCATGCCGGCTGAGCAGATCCTGATTTACACAGATGGCGGGTGCCATGGCAATCCAGGGCCCGGCGGCTGGGCGGCGGTAATCAAGCGCGGTCAACAGTCTGTTGAGATCAGCGGTGCCGAGGAAGCCACCACCAACAATCGAATGGAACTGCAGGCGGTGATTCAGTCGCTCATCCATGTAGGTGGCGTGGATGCTTCCATTGAGGTGAGGACCGACAGCGTCTACGTCCGCAGCGGAATCACCGAGTGGATCAAGAACTGGAAGACACGGGGCTGGCGCACTGCCGGGGGAAAGCCGGTGAAAAACCAGGATCTGTGGCGTGAGCTGGACTCCCTGGTGGATCATCGCGTGCACTTCACCTGGGTTCAGGGCCACTCCGGCATCTCCGGAAACGAGCGATGCGATCAGCTTGTGCAGGAGGCCATTGGCCGCCTGGGGTAATCCCGGAAAGCCGTGAGCTGCGCCCATGTGATCCTACGCTTCGGCGCTCCAACGTTGGCTGAAGCAACACCGGCAGCGGGGCGATAACCGCGATTGTGCCGGTACTTGCACATTGTGGCCTTGGCTATGACGGCGTCATCGTCCGCGTAGAGGCCGCTATCCGCGCCGGAATCCCGGGCATCGATATCGTTGGGATGGCGGGCCCGGCCGTCAGGGAAAGCCGGGAGCGGGTCCGCAGTGCAATCCGCCTCAGCGGGTTTGCCTGGCCGCAGCAGCGCATCCTCATCAACCTTGCCCCCGCCGGCCTGCGGAAGTCCGGGGCCACCTTTGACCTTCCGATAGCGCTTGCTATCCTGCTCGCCAGCGGCCAGCTGCCGGGACGTGATCGGGCCGTCCTCGCCCTCGGTGAGCTCCAGCTGGATGGAACCCTCCGACCGGTCGCGGGAGTGCTGTCTGCAGTGATTGCGGGTACACAGCAACACCTGATAGACGCCATTCTGCTGCCCGAAGGCAACGCTGCCGAGGCCGCAAGCGTCTCTGGCTGTCCGGTCTACCAACTCCACAGCCTCGCCGAATCCCGTTCGCCCCGGCGCTTTAGCGGTTCAACGGTCAGCCTTCCTGACGCCAGATCCGCAAACGGCGATGAAACGATGGATCACAGCGATCTGGGAGACCTCGTCGGGCTGCCGGATGCCAAGCGCGCGCTTTGCATTGCGGCCGCCGGTGGCCATCACATTCTGCTTGTGGGTCCTCCGGGAAGCGGTAAGACCAGTCTGGCCCGGATCCTTCCGGATCTGTTGCCCGAGCTCACCGATGCCGAACAGCAGGAGGTCACTCGGCTGCATTCCCTGCGCGGCCTGATCCGGAGCGGAAGCGGGCTCCTGTGCAAGCCGCCCTTTCGCCAGCCACACCACGGCGCAAGCGCGCAGGGCATCATCGGCGGGGGAACTGATGTCCATCCAGGAGAGCTCTCGTTGGCGCACGCGGGAGTGCTCTTCCTGGATGAGGCTCCGGAATTCAGCCGCCCTGTTCTGCAGGGCCTCCGGGAACCGCTGGAAGAAGGCATTGTTCGCATTACCCGATCAGCGGCTACCTACGAGCTGCCTTCCCGCGTGCTCCTCTGCCTTGCCATGAATCCCTGTCCCTGCGGCGGTCTTGGCAGACCCAACGCAACCTGCGTCTGCAGTACCGCTGAGCTGGACCGCTATTGGCGACAGATTGGAACCGCGCTACTGGACCGAATCCCCATCCGCATCTGGCCCGGACGCCTGCCGGTGCTCCGAACCTTCCCGGGGACAGACACCGAGTCCAGCGGCGGTGCGCGGGAACGTGTGGCCTTCGCCCGTCAGCGTGCCGCCTCACGGGCCCGGCTTGCGGCCACCGGAACCGCAAATCAGCAGCGGTCCCTTCGGGAACTGGAAGAGAGGGGAGCGGTGCCAGCCGAGCTGGTCAGGAATGCCAGGAGCATCGGGATTGAGTCCGGGCTGTCCGGACGAGCGGTGTTGGATCTCTGCCGGGTAGCACGGACCATCGCTGATCTGGACGGCGATGAGCTTCCGCAGGAGGTTCATCTGCAGGAAGCCTTGGGCCTGCGCACAAGCATTGATGGTCCCGAACCATTCCTCCACGGAGCGCGCTGAGACGGAGCGGACGTGCCCCGAGCTTGATCGGCTCTATCCGGCCCCCGTATTCTGCACATTATGAGGAAGGCGGTTCGGCGCGTACTTCTGGTAGGGCTGATGGGGCTGCTCGTCGGCGCTGTAACCGGGTTTGTGTTGGGCAGATCAGGGGCATTCAGGCCGGATAACGCCTCCGCAAGCACTGTTGCTGGCGAAGCCGGGAGAGACATGGAGGGAGTCGGCAGCTCCCGCCCGCCCGACCGTGCTGGTCCGGGAGACCCCGGCGGCGTCCTTCCGGTGCAGGGCCCGGGTGCTGTCACCTCCCAATCGCTCTTTGTTGACATCTACGAGCTCCGCAATCGCTCGGTGGTGAACATCACCACCCAGACCGTTCGGTACAACTTCTTCTTTGAGCCGGTCCCCACCCAGCGCTCAACCGGATCCGGGGTAATCATTGACGAGCGAGGCTTCATCCTTACAAACCACCACGTCATTGAGGGGGCTGATCGGGTCCTTGTCACGCTTGCCGATGGCGCGCTGATTGACGGAGATGTTGTAGGCACGGACCGGGAAAATGATCTGGCCCTTGTCCGCATTGACCCTGGTAACCGCGTGCTTCAGCGGGTCCCCTTCGGTCGCAGCTCGGGACTCCGGACCGGCGAGACCGTGCTGGCAATCGGCAATCCTTTTGGCCTAGACCGAACCCTGACCACGGGAATCGTTTCCGGTACGGGTCGGTCGGTGCGGCAGCAGATCGGCTCCGCGGACTTTGTGATTCAGAACATGATACAAACGGATGCTTCCATCAATCCGGGAAACTCCGGAGGACCCTTGCTAAACTCCCGGGGGGAGATCATCGGCATCAACACCATGATCTACTCGCCAACCGGCGGTTCCGTGGGGATCGGGTTCGCGGTTCCCATAGATACAGCGGCACGCGTTTTGCCTGACCTCATCGAGTTCGGGAGGGTCCGGCGTGGCTGGATCGACATTGTTCCCATCCAGCTGTTCCCGGATTTGGTCCGCTTTGCTGACCTGCCCGTGGACAGGGGTATCCTCGTGAGCCAGGTGGTTCCCGGTGGAAACGCTGACAGCGCGGGTCTGAGGGGCGGAGATCCGCGGAGTGCCGTCCGTTATGAGCGGACAATCATCCGACTGGGGGGCGATATCATCGTGGAGATCGATGGAACGCCGGTGTCATCGCTTGGAGGCCTGTTTGAAGCGCTGGAAGACAACAGACCCGGCGAAGAGGTGGAGGTGGTGTACCTCCGGAACGGACGCGAGCGGAGTACCAGCGTGGTGCTCTCCGATCGTCCTGAACAGTACCGGCTGGACTGATCAGACCGCGCGACGATGAACAGATTTCGAGTTCAATCCGAGTACGAACCCGCCGGCGACCAGGGTCAGGCAATAGAGAAGCTGAGTGAAGGACTCCTGCGGGGTGACCGCTACCAGACCCTCCGGGGCGTCACCGGGAGCGGGAAGACCTACACCATGGCCAAGGTCATTGAGCGGGTGCAGATGCCCACGCTGGTGATCTCCCACAACAAGACCCTTGCGGCGCAGCTGTACCGCGAGTTTCGGGAGTTCTTCCCGGACAACGCGGTGGAGTACTTTGTCAGCTACTACGACTACTACCAGCCGGAAGCTTACGTGGCCTCTCGTGACCTCTACATTGAGAAAGACGCCACCATCAACGATGAGATAGATCGAATGCGGCTCTCGGCGACCACCAGCCTGCTGGAGCGCCCGGACGTCATTGTCGTGGCCACCGTCTCCTGCATCTATGGCCTTGGTTCCCCCAGCGATTACCGAGAAATGAAGCTCCGTGTGGATGTGGGCACCACTGTGGACGTCGCCGAGATCCGGCAGCGCCTGGTGTCCCTTCAGTACGAGCGCAATGACGCCGTCCTCGGCCGGGGCACCTTCCGAATCCGCGGTGACCGCATTGACATCCTTCCGGCCTACTCGGAGGAAGCTATCCGCATTGAACTGGACTGGGACAAGGTCGGACGAATCTCCCGCATGCACCCGGTCTCCGGCGAGGTCCTTGAAGACGTGCAGACAACGGTGGTCTATCCCGCCAAGCACTTTGTCATGCCTCAGGATCAGCTACGCCGTGCCCTGGACCTGATTCGGGATGAGCTGGCACAGCGGCAACAGGAGCTTCTGAACCAGGGAAAACTGGTGGAGGCCCAGCGGCTGAAGAGCCGCACTGAGTACGACCTGGAGATGATGCACGAGATGGGTACCACCACCGGCATTGAGAACTATTCCCGACACCTTTCCGGGCGCGCAGAGGGCGAGCGGCCCGCAGTCCTCATTGACTATTTCCCGCAGCGCTTTCTGACGCTTGTAGACGAGAGCCACGTGACGCTGCCGCAGGTCCGGGGCATGTATGCCGGAGACCGCTCACGCAAGATGTCACTGGTGGACTACGGCTTTCGTCTGCCATCCGCGCTGGACAATCGGCCGCTGTACTTCGACGAGTTTGAGTCCCTCCTTCACCAGGCCATCTTTGTCTCGGCAACGCCGGAGGATGAGGAGCTGGAGCGCTCCACCGGGGTTGTTGAGCAGATCATCCGTCCCACCGGGCTCGTGGACCCGGAGATTGTTGTTCGCCCGACCGAAGGACAGATTGATGATCTGTACGGCGAGGTGCAGGAACGCATCCGAATGGGGGACAGGGTACTGGTGACAACGCTCACCAAGCGAATGTCAGAGGACCTCACAGACTATCTCTCCGGTCTGGGCCTGAAGGTGCGCTACCTGCACTCGGAGATTGAGACGATTGAACGGGTGGAGCTGCTCACCGAACTCCGCTCCGGATCCTACGACGTACTTGTTGGCATCAACCTCCTCCGTGAAGGTCTGGACCTGCCTGAGGTCTCGCTGATCTGCATACTGGACGCGGACAAGATCGGGTTCCTCCGCTCTGCCACTTCCCTGATCCAGACCATTGGCCGCGCGGCGCGAAACGTCAACGGCCGGGTGATCATGTATGCGGACCGATACAGCCCGGCGATGGAAGAGGCAATTCGGGAGACCGAGAGGCGGCGAGCGATTCAGCTTGCATGGAACAAGGAGCATGGAATCACGCCGCAGACAATCCGCAAGAGCCTCCGCAGCATCCTTGACCGGGATGCAGAAGGGAAGCGGAAGGACGAGGAGAAGACTCTGGAGGTCATCAAGTCCGAGTTCAACGTGGTGATTCCCGCGCAGCGGAGGAAGCTGATCAAGCGACTGGAAGAGGAAATGCTTGAGAAGGCCAAAGTGCTTGAGTTTGAGGCGGCCGCCGTCATCCGGGATGAGATCAACCGAATTCGGGAGATGGACGGCGCAACGGCAGGCGGGGCGGCGCGATAGGACCGCAGGTGGGCTCGGATCAGTAGAAGAGCACCACGGGATCGCTCGGACCCGTCATGAGTCGCGGACGATACCGTTCACCCGTCATCGCCTGCGCGTTCCAGGTTCGGTCCAGATAGTCCCGTGTGTAGCGATACAGCTCGGTGAGCGTCAGTGCGCCATCCGGGAAGCGATCCGCGGCAGCGGGATCAGCAAGGGCCTCTGCCAGTCCCGCCGTGAACCAGCCCTGCCCGATGCTTGCAGACTCCCAGGCCAGCTCTGTCTCTCCAGCGGCCGAGAGGACAGCCGCGTCCGTGGGCTGCAGGTCCACGGTTTCCGTGAGAGCCCAGGCCTGCAGTGCATCTGCAAGCGCCCGCGCGCCGGTGACTCTGCGTCCGGTGAAGCTGCTTCCACGCGGGGCGTGAAGGCTCACCGTCCGTCGTTCGCCGATGAGGCCACCGGTGTTGCAGGCATCCAGAATCAGCAGGGGCCGGACCGGCAGAACGGCAAGCTCTGAGGCAAGCTGGTCATCGGTAAGGGTCTGGGAGAGGTCAACACCGGTTCCATCCAGTTGGATGCCACCGCCACTCAGAGAGCCATGGAAGAACAAGACCTCATCTGCGGCATCGCTCCTGAAACCAGGCTCCGAACCGCTTGAGAAGCTGTCTGCAAGCTGCCACCCGTGCCCGGCAAAGTAGATCAGGAGGCGATCACCGGCCGCAAGACCATCACCGGGTTGCGCAAGCGCGGAAAGGTCTGCCCGGAACGCCGAGAGGCTTGCTTCCTCGTCCAATCGCAGCATCACCTCGTACCCAGCGTCTTCCAGCCGGGAGGCGACCAGAACTGCGTCATCATCAGTGAATGCAAGGTCCAGAACACTGTCCTCGCCGGTGACGTAGTCCGCGATTCCATAGACCAGCGCCACGGTCCGCCCCGAAAAACCGGGCTGGGCGCCGGGCATGCTGCAGGCAGCCAGGAGCACAAGCGGTGGCAACACCCGCAGCAACGCAGAGCCCATGCGCTTGCCTACCACCGCAGCACCCCGCCTATTCCCGGGCGCAGGACACCCGGAGCCTCCCACAGGATCCTTGCAGACAGGCCCAGGCGGGCGGAGGGGCCTGCGTCATTGGCAGAGATGCTCGTGTTTCCGGCAAAGCTGCCCGGGTTTCCGGCGGAAACTCCACGGATTACCACAAGCGTCTCCACCCGTAGCCCGGGCCACAGCAGCAGGCTGCCACCCGCCGGCTGCACCGCTGCCTCCAGGAGTGCCTCTGCCCGGAAGACCGGTTGCAGGGGGCGCCTGGGAAGCGCCAACCAGGCTCCCGCGCTGCCGCGCGCAAGCACGCGGCCCGGCAGAATGGCGGGATCAGGGGCCTGCACGGCCCGCGGAAGCAGGAGACCCGCACCGGTGCCAAGTACAGCCCCGAGGTCCAGTTCTGGCAACCGGGAAGCCGCCGGCAGCAGTGAAAGCCACAGGGCTACGGAAGCGTCACCACGCGCCTGCAGCCATTGACTCCGTTCTGCCGCGTTCCCGGCGCCTGCGGGAACAGACACGAGATCGGCGCCGACCTCCAGCTGTCTCGTGCCCGAAAGATCCAGGCTTCCTGCAGGTGGTGCGGCAATGGTGGCCAGGGCCAAAAAGGCGCAGACAAGGAAGCCGCCACCCGGTACGCTACCGCTTCTGGTGCACAAGGGATTGTCTCTGCTTGCTTCCATGTCTGCTGCAGTCTACCTCGTTCTGGCTCTGGTCTCCTGCATGCCGGAGCCGCCTCATCAGGTCCCGGCCGTTCCCACAAGCGATCCGCTGTCCGGGAGCAGCGGCTGGGCGGTGACAACAGATGTGCGCACCGGCCTCCGGGAGGAACCCGACAGCGCCGCGGTTACCAGACGGTTCATTCCGCGCGGTAGCGTGGTCCCGGTGAATACGGAGTCAGAGGACCGAAGCAGGCTCGGCGGATGCCTCGCCCCCTTCGTCTCGGTGACGCATGACGAGGAGCAGTGGTGGATCCACGGCTGCGGGATCCGCCGCTTTGATTCGCAGATCTCCGCCGAGCGCTTCGCTGGACGCCTGCCGCCCCTCCCCGGCGACGGAGATTCGCCGTGAGCATTCCCCCACAGCTATCCAACGTTCTGGTCTGGGTCCTGCCGCCGCTGTTGGGCGCAGTTATCGGCTATGTGACCAACGCGTTGGCGATCCGGATGCTCTTCCGTCCCTACACCCAGTGGCGCATTCTGGGGCTCCCCGTGCCGTTCACCCCGGGAGTCATCCCTCGGCAGCGCGATCGGCTTGCGGAGAGCATTGCGAGGATGGTGTCCCAGAAACTGCTGACCCCGGAAATCCTCCTCGGGCATCTGCGGGAGTCCCGATTCCGGGAAACGCTGGCCGCTGGCGTGCAGGGGATCACCAGCGAGTGGCTGGCCCAGCCGCTCTCCGGACCGGTCCGCAGCAGAGTCCATGACCTGGTGGACGGCGCGTCAGAGTGGCTCCACGGAGCACTCGTCCGCTTTGCCGCCTCTCCTGCCGCGGTGAGCCTCTCAGAGAACCTGGCGAGCGAGATCCTGCACTGGATGGAAGGGCGTGCGCTAACAGACCTGCTTGGTGAAAACCCGGAAGCCCGGGCCGCGGAACTTGTGCTGGAACGTGGCGGACCCCTGATTCAGCAGAGCGCACGCACCCTGGTGAAGCAGGCCCTTCAATCACAGAAAAGTCTCTCAGAGATTCTTCCTGCCGGCGTCCAGGACCGGATTCGCCCGCTTGCTGCGCGGCTGTATCCCCGTATCGCAGAGGCCCTGGTTACGTGGCTTGAGTCCCCGGATACCCGCGCGGAGCTCAACACTCGTGGGCGTGAGCTGATCAAGCGCGTCCTGGGCCGCCTGAACTTGCTGCAACGCTTCCTGGTTTCCGCCACCCAGTATGACAAGACTCTGGATCAACAGATGCCGGACATTGTTGAAGATCTTCTGGGAAGCGTCCGGGAGTCTGCTGAGAATCCGGAGAACCGGCACAGGATTCTGGACCGGATTGAGCACCTGGTTCGTGGGATGCTCGCGCGGCCGATCCCGGCGCTCCTCCACGAGCTGGAGATGGAACCGGCCGATGTCGCGGAGCGTGTGGACCGGATGCTCGGTCGGCTGCTGGAGCGGGAAGATGTCCGGGACTCGATAGAGCAGATCGTTTCCGGCCTGATTGGCGGACAAAGGACGCTTGCCGCTCTTGCTTCAATGCTGACCGGTAGCGATGAGGCAGGGCTGCGGGACCGCATTGCCATAATGCTGCGGGGAATCCTTGCGAACGGCGATTCCGTGGGCGGTGTGGTATCCCGTCTGCGCACCATGGCCTATGGCCTCATAGAGCGGAGCGGGAGTGACAGCATCATGAATGTGGTGGGACTCAGCGCCGGACAGAAAGATCGCCTGGATTCGGCGGTCACAGACCGTGCGATTGATCTGGTGGAGACCCGGGTTCCAGGCGTGTTGCAGGTGGTGGATATCCACGGACTGGTGGTCAACCGAATCAACAGCCTGGACATGGAGAGCGTGGAAAACCTGCTGCTGATGGTGATACAGCGCCACCTGAAGTGGATCAACGTGTTTGGTGCGCTGCTTGGTGCGCTGATCGGCGGGCTCCAGGTACTGCTTTCAGCCCTGGGTCTGGGATAACGCCGCGCCTTTCTCTGCTCCGGTTTCGCCGGCTTGCCCGTCTGGCCAGCCCTCTGCTGGCGCGGGAATGCTCAGTACAAACTTGCTGCCGCGATCACCATCGCCGCGCTCTACCCAGACCCTGCCCCGGTGCACCATGGCGATGTGCTTCACGATTGCCAGACCAAGGCCCGTGCCGCCTTCTTCCCGGCTCCTAGCGGAATCCAGGCGATAGAAGCGCTCAAAGATCCGCTCGCGCTCGTCTTCCGGGATTCCGGGACCCTCGTCGCTGACAGAAACCCGCAGGTCTCGGCTTCTGGTCCGCACCGCCACCCGAACTGTAGCACCATCCGGGCTGTACTTGATTGCGTTGTCTACCAGGTTGATCAGCGCCTGTTCCAGCAGGCTTCGGTTGACCACCGCCGAACCGCTTCCGGTGTAGCTGTCAACAATGCTGATGTTCCGCAGGCGAGCCCGCGGCTGGCAGAAATCGCGCATTCGATTCACCACCTCGTGGACCCGCAGCTCATCCCGCGGAATAGGCTCATCGTCCTGTTCCAGCCGGGACAGGCTCAGGAGGTCTTCAATGATGGAGTTCAGCCGGTTTGTGTGGGTGAGGATGATCCGCAGGAAACGCTCGGCCCGCTCGGGATCCTCGGCGGCGCCCTCCAGCAGGGTTTCCACAAAGCCGCGGATTGAGGTTATCGGCGTTCGCAGCTCGTGGGAGACGTTGGCCACAAAGTCCCTGCGGAGTTCTTCCAGCCGCCGGATCCGAGTGATGTCGCTGAGAACAAGCAGCGCGCCGGTCCGGATGCCGTGACCGGATTCCAGTGCGCTCATTCGCGTACCGTTGATCTGGATGTGACGCGTGTCCTGTCCGTAGACGGTGATCCTGCCGGAAACCGGTCGTTCCGCGGCAAACACCCTTGCCGCAAAGTCCTCCAGTTCCGGATTGCGGATGTACTGAAGGAGGGTGCGCCCAACCCCCTGGCCCGGATCACGGCCGAACAGCAGACCCGCCGCCGAGTTTAGCCTCCGTATCCGCCGCTCGGCGTCCAGAACAATGACGCCCTCAACCATTGACGTGAGGACGGCTTCCAGCTCGTCGCGCGCAGACCGGATTCCGACAAGCTCAGCCACAATCCTGCGGCTGCGCTCTTCCAGTGCATCAGAGAGTCGGCGCACCTCCCGCACCGTAGGCAGCGGCCTCAAGCCACGGAATCCCGGCTGACCCATGGCGCCGATGCGCTGCGCACCGTCCACCACTGCCCGGTACAACGGCCGCGCGATCATCAGCGCGTTCACGCCGGAGATCAGCGCGAGGACGGCGCCAAGGATTGCTATGCGTTGCGGGGTGATTCCGTCCGTGAAACCAAGAATCCGGGCCAGCAGCCCCACGATGGCGGCACAGAGCAGCCCTCCGGCGAGGCTCCGCCCGAGGAGTCGTAGCACTACAGCCCCCGGATGCGGTATCCCACGCCGCGAACTGTTTCAATGAGCTGACCCTCGTCACCAAGCTTCTTTCGCAGGCCCAGAATCTGGACATCCACGCTCCGTTCGGTGACCGGGTAGTCTTTGCCCTTAACGTTGTCAATGATGCGTGCGCGGGAGAACACCCAGCCCGGATTCCGGGCAAGAAACTCAAGGATGGCGAACTCCGTGGCGGATAGGTGAACTGCTTTCCCTGCGCGCCAAACCTCATGGCGGGAGGTGTCAATGATCAGGTCATGGACTTCAACGCGTTCTGCCCCGCCGTTGGTGCTCCCGTTCCGCCGAAGCAGCGCCCGGATCCGCGCAATCAGGATTCGTGGGCTGAAGGGCTTGGTGACATAGTCGTCGGCGCCTGTCTCAAGGCCGTTGACGATGTCAACGTCCTCACCCTTGGCGGTGAGCATAAGAACAGGGAGGTTGGCTGTAGCGGGCGCAGACTTGATTCGTCTGCAGACCTCCATGCCGCTCATTCCCGGAAGCATGAGGTCCAGGACCACTGCATCAGGTGATTGGCTTTCCAGCTGATCCAGTGCGGCCTCTCCGCTGGTAACCGTATGAACCGCAAACTGGTCTCGCTCCAGGTTGTAACGGATCAGTTCCAGGATGTCCTGCTCGTCGTCAACAACCAGCACCCGCGGCTTGCTCATGGATGCTCCTTGTACACCGCCCCTGCTTTTTGATCCAAACTCTGACGAATGTCACCGGGCCCGATCTTTGGTCCATTGAGAGACTCGTGCGTTCCGTTTGCGGCGTAGACAATCCACTCACACATGCTGGTGACGTGGTCCCCGAGCCGCTCCAGGAAACGGTTGAGAAACATCAGCCCAACCAGGTGCTCCATGTGCTCGGGCTGTTCTCTCATCGCCTGGATAATCTCTTCGTACGCTTCCCGATGGATTCGGTCAAGCTCCTCGTCTCTGCTTGCCACATTGCGCGCAACCTCAACGCTGTGCTCGCTGAAGGCGGTGATAGCATCGTGGACCATGGCGATACCAAAGGCCGTCATCTCGCGGATTCGTCCTGTGCTCCGGGTCAGCACGTCCGGCGGGATTTCCTTCACCGCCCGCGCAAGGTGGCGCGCGTGATCCCCGATCCGCTCCAAGTGGGAAGCAATCTTGATGGCGGTAATGACCTCCCGCAGATCCGTTGCAACGGGCTGCTCGGTAGCGATGATTCGCGCAGCCAGGTCTTCCACCCGGATCTGCAGGTCGTCAATCATCTCATCACCGGCAATTACGGAGTCTGCGAGCCTTCCGTCCCGCGCGGAGAGGGCACTCAGGGCCTTGCCCAGCGCGGTCTCCACGTGGGCGCTCATCCGCAGGATGAGGTTGGAGAGCTTCTCTATCTCAGTGACGAGCGTTGATCGCCCGTGTGTGGGCTCCACAGACGGCGCGCTTAACCGAAGCGCCCGGAGATGTAGGCTTCTGTCCGCTCGTCCTGCGGGTTGAAGAACACGTCGGTGGTCGGCCCCTTCTCAACAACGAAGCCGTTGAGAAAGAACGCGGTCTGATCCGAGATTCGGCCGGCCTGCTGCATGTTGTGAGTCACGATGATAATAGTGTAGCTGTTCTTCAGCTCACCCACGAGGTCCTCAATCTTGGATGTTGAGATGGGGTCCAGCGCGCTCGTCGGTTCGTCCATAAGGACCACCTCCGGCTTCACCGCGAGGGTCCTGGCGATGCACAGGCGCTGCTGCTGTCCGCCGGACAGTCCGAGCGCAGGCTTGTTCAGTCGGTCCTTTACCTCTTCCCAGAGCACAGCCCGGTGGAGGCTCTCTTCCACAATGTCAGAAAGCACGCTACGCCTGCGCACCCCGTGGGCCCGCGGTCCATAGGCGATGTTCTCAAACACGCTCATCGGGAAGGGGTTCGGCTTCTGGAACACCATGCCAATCCGCTTCCGGAGCTCAATCACGTCTATCTCACCGTAGACGTTGATTCCGTCATAGAGGATCGCGCCGTCCACCCGGGTCCCATCGATGATGTCGTTCATCCTGTTCAGGGTCCGAAGGAAGGTGGACTTCCCGCATCCGGACGGGCCGATGAGGGCAGTGACCTCGTTTGCGTTGATCTGCAGGTTTACTCCCTGGAGGGCCTGGAAGTCTCCGTAGTAGAAGTCCAGGTCTTTCACCTCAAACTTGACGCTGGTCGGACCGGTGTTTGCAGCCGGATCGCGGTTGGCCGCGGAGGATGCACCGGAGATTGTTGCGTTCGGCGCAGTGTCCGGCGCGTTGTCCTCCGCGCTGCCACCTCCGCTTCCAGGTTCCTCCATCGGCCGCGCCTCCGTTGTGGCGGCCTGGCCGCCGATCTCCTCGGTGACCGAGTCCTTCTGGTCCTTGTTCTTTTCGTCTGCCATCATCTTGCTCCTATCGCCCGGCCTGCCGATTCAGTCGACCGATCAACCGGGTAGTACTCTGATTCACCAGGAACACGATCAGCACCCGGATCGTGGCCGTTGCAAACACGTTTGGAATGGAAATGTTCTCTTTGATGAGGAAGTAGGGATTAACGTACATGACGCGGATAGGGCTGTTGAGGCCCCGCAGCGGTGAGAGGTTGGAGCTCATCTCGTACAGAATTGCTGCAGTCTCACCAACGGCTCGGCCTATCGCCAGAATCACATCAGGGAGAATACCGGGACTGGTCGCCGGACGCACTACCGTCCCGATTGTCTGAATCCTGGTTGCGCCGAGGACAAGCCTGTCTTCCCGCAGGTCCCGGTGCGCGTGCTCAACCTCGCAGGTGACCGGATACCAGGTCAGTCCGATGACGCCGGGTGTGTTTCGGATTGCCCGCTGAAACTCGCCAGGGCTTGAAACCACAATGGAATTGCTCGGTCCCGTCGCACCATCGCCAGACTCCTGCTCCATAATCTTGTTCCGCCTGTCACCCGACTGGTCCCAGACCACAACCCGTGGAGGGATGCCCGCGAGTGGTCCCGGCTCATTTGTGTCCAGATTCGGCGGAGTGACTTCCAGCCCGGGGCCACCCAGCTGTGACCAGGCCGTGACTTCCCCGCGGTAGATCTGCTCCACCTGGTCCGTGTCCTGGCATCCCGGTGCAACATTGTAAATGCTGGGAGAGACTGCAGGGTTCTGCGGTGCAACCCTGCTCCGGCCCCGGTTTGCAGCGTTTGCCTCCAGGATAGCCCAGACCTCAACGTAGCGCACGCCGTTGTTCACAACCGAGCGGGTCACCAGGCCGTTCCCGACATGGTCATGGTTCGCTTGCGGGAACGAAGGAAGCCGTCAGGCAGTGTGGGCTGGCTTCCCGCAACCATGATCACGGCCATGGTTTCCCCGATGGCGCGCCCCGTTACCAGGATTACACCGGTGATGATTCCATTATGGGCTGCCGGGACCTGAAATCGCATGATGGTCTGCCAGTGCGTTGAGCCCATTGCCATGCTGCCCTGCCCAAAGTCCGGGTTGACCGATCGGATGGAAACCTCGGTGAGATTGATAATGGTCGGCAATGTCATGATGGCGAGGATCACGGACGCGGAGAACACGTTGTCGTTCACAATCGGGTCCAGGTTTCTGCTCTGAGGCCCTGTGCCCAGCGAGATCCCCAACATCACGACGCCGAAGAAGCGTGAACCACCGAGGCAATGCCGAAGACCGGTGAGCGCTCTGTGAGGCAGTAGTGGGTGCCAAAGCGGAACTCGCCAAGGCTCGGCGGATCCCAGCCGCCCGCCGCCTCGAAGAACAGGGGCAGGCCTTCCAGCATGATGAAGACGGTGATAACGACAGCCGTCAGGATAGAGAGCAGTGCGCAAAAGAAGAAGAACTCTTGAATAACGCGGTCTGCCGTCCTGCCCTGAGCCAAGCCTGCGCCTCCTTGAAATCTGATATTAGATAGTCGTCCGGGAGCGTTAGTGTTGTGGTAAGGAAACCGTTAGATCTTTGTTAGCGAAAAGGGTAGGCACGCACTCTAGTCTTCCGTCAGAACGGCGTTTGCGCCCCGGGGAAGCGCACGGGTGTCCAGCTGCCCTGAGAACCAGCGGAAGAGAGCCACGCTCCGGTTGAAGATGCTTCGGGTGATCCGGTCTCCCACCACGACCGTAGTCAGAGGATCAACTGAAGCAACTCCATACACCACCAGGCCGCCGTCCCGGTCGTCGGCAACTGCCAGCGCGCTGCGGAAGCGCTGTGGCCGCAGCACGGGGATGAACCCGTAAGTGATGGTGGTGAGATTGCTGATGCTGATGCTGAGCCAATTCCCACTGCGCGCGTAGTCTACGGTGTAGCGGTTTCTTCCAAAGCTTGAGTCTTCCTGCTCAATATAGAGGGAAGCACGATCCGCCACGCTGAGCGGGACGGGGTCCGGAAGCGCTTCCGGATTGTCCGGGCCCACGATGCGGTTACTGTCAATGTAGAACTCGCGCATGCGATCCCGGCTTGCACTGTAGTAAATGGTTCCCTCCATGCTCTGAAAGCGGTGCAGCACCTGGTAAATGAGCAGCTCGCGCTCGGGGCTTCCCACCGGAGGGAAGCCGTCAGGGAGGAGTTGGGGAGGAATTCGAAACAGCGTTTCCACGGCAATGCTGGGTTCGTCGCGGAGCAGACCAAAGGCAAGGGCATGGGGCAATCCCGCCGGTGCAAGGCTGGTCCGCAGGGGAGTCTCCGCGTTCCGGCTTCCACCGATTGCGAAGGCATAGCCGTCCTGCTCCAGCTCCGCGCGGAGCCCTGGATCAAGCTCAACCGCATGCAGGCCGGCTGCTAGCAGCGCAAGCAGTGCAGTCAGCAGGATCCCAGTCCGTTCGTTTGAAGGCGACATTCTCCCCATGATACCGTGCCGCAGGCAGAATCCAATGCGCACAGGACCCTCTCCGAGCATCGCGGTTACCGGCGGCGGTACCGGCGGTCACGCCTATCCCGCGCTCAGCGTCATTGAGGCGCTCGGCGATGTTGTCCCGTGCGCCCGGATGGCCTGGATCGGCTCACGCCGGGGGATTGAGGCCCGGATAGCGGCTACCGCCGGAATCCCTTATCTCGGCATTTCCACAGGAAAGCTCCGCCGCTATCTCAGCGCAAGGAATGTCTGGGATGTCTTTCGGGTCCTCGCAGGGATCCTCCGGTCCTTGCGGATACTGCGCGCGCTTGATGCCGGTGTTGTCTTCAGCAAGGGAGGCTACGTTGCCGTGCCGTTGGTGCTTGCCGCGCGCATCCTGCGAATTCCAGTAGTCTGCCATGAGTCAGACCTGAGCCCGGGCCTTGCAACCCGCATCAGCGCGCGGGTAGCCGCGAGCGTATGCACCGCCTACCCGGAGACGGCGCGAGCCCTCGCCCGGACGGGGCTGAGAACCGTGGTCAGTGGAAACCCCGTCCGAAGTGATCTCCTGCAGCCGGCGGACGCTCCGGATCCGCTTGCTGCAGCCGGCTTGTCCCGCCCCGGCAGGCGGCCGCTTCTCCTGGTGCAGGGCGGCAGCCAGGGAGCGCGGCAGCTGAACGGCATTGTTGGTGAGATCCTGGATGACCTGCTTCCGGACTGGGACGTGATTCACAGTTGCGGCCGCAACGATCCGATACCCCAAGCCCGGCGCGGTTATCTTCCCTGTGCCTACTTCAGCTCGGACTACGCGGCTATCCTGCAGCGCGCTGATGTAGTGCTCTGCCGGGCCGGCGCCGGAAGTCTGTGGGAAGCGGCCCTGTGCAACAGCGCAATGATTCTGGTACCGCTTTCGCTTGGAAGCAGGGGAGACCAGCTGGAGAATGCCGAATGGTTTGCCGCGCGGGGTGCAGCCATCAACCTGGGCCGTACACCGGGTGCCGTGGACGCGCTGGGCGTGCTCCAACGCCTTGCGCAGATGCCGGAGGAGCGCGGCAGACTGGCCCGCACTGCGCGTTCGCTTGTGAACGCAGACGCTGCTGCAAAGATTGCCGATGAAATCGTGAGGGTACTCCCGTGAACCTGGTTGCCATCGACTACATTCTGCTCCTCGCATCCCTGTTTGTGGTGATTCGCGCCACCATCCGGGGTTTCGTGCGGGAGTTCCTGGGTGCCGCGGCGCTCATTCTTGGCATTGCCGCTGCAACCCTGTTCAGCGCCAGGGTGGCCAGCCTGATCGCCCGGGTTGTCGCCGATCCCTTCAACCACGTCCTCGCCTTTTTGGGTCTGTTTATTGCTGTGTTCCTGGTGGTCAAGCTCTTTGAAGCCGGACTCACGCGCTTGGTTGAACGGATCAACCTGGAGTCTTTGGACCGGGCCGCGGGGCTCTTCCTTGGGCTTCTGGAAGCACTGATCCTGATTCGCCTCTTCCTGATCGTCCTGGACGTGCAGCCCTTCGTTGAACCGGAGCAGATCATTGGCGGCAGCATGGTCCTTGCCTTCCTGGATCCGGTCCTCGGGATCCTTCCACGGCTTCTGGATGGAAGTTCCCAGCCACCACCCCCAACACCCGCGCCCCAGCCGGAGCCGTCCGGTGTTTGACAACGTCATCGGTCACCGGCGGGTGACAGCGGCGCTCCGGACGGACCTGCTGGAGGACAGGATGCCGCAGGCAATCCT
Source organism: uncultured Spirochaetaceae bacterium (assembly GCA_964591085.1). GTDB lineage: Bacteria > Spirochaetota > Spirochaetia > DSM-27196 > CAZPXH01 > CAZPXH01. The sequence continues at coordinate 204,375 of CAZPXH010000002.1, forward strand.
TCTGCACGGACCACGCTGGGCGGGAAAGATGACGGCGGCACTGGAGCTTGCCCGCGCGGCCGCCTGCACCCGGGATGGCGCCTGGAGCTGTCCCTGCCCATCCTGCGAACGCCACCGCCTGCTGGCGGACCCCTTTGCCGTGGTTGTGGCAACGGCTGGCAACCTGGCCGCAGAGATTCCGGCGGCGCTTGAAGCCTGGGTCCGCGACGGCTCTCGGGGGACTCGTTATCTGGCTTTCCGGAGCCTTAGGATGCTTGTACGGCGTTTTGATCCTGCCCTCATTGAGCACCGGAAGCCGCGGGATCGGACCCAGCGCCTCGGCGAGACCCTTGCAGAGCTCCTGGAAGACCTTGACCCCGCCGCAGGTACCACCGGCGCTGCCGGGGCGACCGACAACGCAGTTGCCGCTGACCTCAGCAATCAGGAAGAGAGACAGACGCTGGCAACCAGCCTCCGGGACACCGCACTGTCTCTGCTGGCGGAGCCTGACCTGGGGCTTGCGGGAGTGGATGTCATCCGGGGAATTCGGAGTTTCCTCCACTCGGTTCCCCGGCCGTCCACCGTGATCCTGGAGGACGCCGAGCTCCTGCAGGACTCCGCGCGCAACGCCATCCTCAAGATTCTGGAGGAGCCACCCCCGGACGTCCGCTTTGTGCTTCTGAGTACACGGCCGGAGCAGCTGATTCCCACCATCCGCTCCCGGGTTCGCCCCTACGAGTTGGGCCGGCGGAGCCAGGAGACGGAGACTGAGGTCCTGCGAAGGATCTTCCGCGCGGTGCCGGACGGAAGCGATCTGCCTGGCTCACTTTCAGCCTTCTTCTCCCATGCGCTGGGTATAGACCCGGACGCTATCCAGGACGCGGTAACAGAGACCCTGAAGCGGCCCGAGGCAGCGTCCGGGATCCTGCCCGCGGCCCTTGCGCAGGCCGGGGGCGGAAAAGAGCCTTTCTTCCTGGTCCTGGCGGAGCTGGAGCGTGCCATCATCCGGCGAAGTGCGGAGCTCGGGGCCGGTCCATTGGAGCATGCCGTTCTTGCCCTCTGCGAGCGCGAGCGTCACGCCGTACAGGTTCTCAACATCCCTGAATCGCTTGCCCTCGAACGCATTGGGGTGGAACTTGAACTTGGGAGTGGCCGCGAGCATTCCCGGGAGCGCGCCCACAGATGAGACGATTTATCGAGCGGCTGCTGAACCGGCTGGATCGGCTGCCGCGCGAACAATTGGAAACCCTGCTGCACCACCTGGCCACGGAGACCGAGCAGTATGAGGAAGTGCTCAACAGCCTCACCGACGGTGTTGTGGTCTGTGATACGGACAACCGTCTGCTGTTTGCCAACCGTGCTGCGGAGCGCCTGCTCCAGATTATCGCGGGTGATCCTCGGGACCGCCTGGTGTGGGAAGCTCTGGGGGACCGGGACGTGGCGGACTTTGTCCGCAGAAGCCTTGAAAGCGAGGACACTGTCCTGGACCGGGAGTGGACCGTGGATCTCTCAGGGACGGTGCGGATTCTGTCGGTGTCCGTTCTGCCCCTGGTTCAGGCCGGACGCATTGGGGGGAGCATCATTCGCGTCATGGACATCACGGAGAAGCGGGGGAGGGAGGCCAGGCTCCGGCGTGCGGAGAGCCTGGCAAGCCTGACAACCCTCGCCGCCGGTGTTGCGCACGAGATCAAGAACCCCCTGGGCAGCATCTCCATCCACGTCCAGCTCATTGAGCGCATGCTCCGTGATTTCCGGGACAATACCTCGGAGGTCCGGCGCTATCTTGATGTTATCGATGAGGAGGTCCAGCGGCTGAATCGCATAGTGGTTGACTTCCTGTTCTCCGTTCGGCCTATGGACACCGAACTCCGGGAAGGTGATTTGAATGAGCTGATCAGGGATCTGATCACCTTTGTCAGCCACGAGGTGGAGCAGGCAGGAATTGAGCTGGTGGACCGCCTTGATCCTCACCTTCCACTGCTGCGCCTGGATGACCGCTACCTGAAGCAGGCGCTTCTGAACATTGTGAAGAACGCCATTGCGGCCATGCCGGATGGCGGGGTACTCACGGTCAGCACGGAAGTCCGCGGGGACGATGTTCTCCTGCGAATCTCCGATACCGGTGTGGGAATGTCAGAGGAAGTACAGAGCAAGATATTTGACCCCTACTTCACAACCCGGGATTCGGGGAGCGGAATTGGGCTGACCCTGGTCTACAAGGTGATCCGCGAACACCTCGGGGACATCACCGTGCACTCGCGGGAGGGGAGGGGCACCACGTTCACCATCACGCTGCCGGTTCCCCAGCACGCCCCAAGGTTGCTCGGCACTCCAGGAGGAGATGAGCATTGAAGTTCCAGGTGCTCATTGTTGATGACGAGAAAAACATCCGGGAGGGCCTTGCCCGGGTCCTGGAGCTGGACGGTCATGATGTAATTACCGCCGCAGACGGTGCCGAAGGCCTGGAAATTGTCCGCCAGGAGGAGATTGACCTGGTTGTTGCGGATCTCCGGATGCCCAGGCTCTCCGGGGAGGATATGCTGAAAGAGATCGTCAGCTCATCCCCAACGCTTCCCGTGATCATCCTCACGGGCCACGGGACCATTGAGACTGCCGTTGATGCAATGCGCGCGGGCGCCTTTGACTTCATCACCAAGCCGGTGAACATGGATCGCTTCACCCTTCTGGTGAAGCGCGCACTCTCCACCCGCGACCTCATGTTGCAGCACCGTGCCCTGCAGGCAGAGCTTGAGAAGAAGCGGGAAATCGGCGAGATCATCGGCCGGTCCACCGCCATGAACGCGGTCTTTGACAAAGTACGGCAGGTCGCGCCGACCCGCGCCTCGGTCCTGGTCACCGGAGAGTCCGGAGTGGGCAAGGAGCTCATCGCCGATGCCATCCACAATCTCTCCCCACGCCGGGACAAGCCCTTTGTAAAGGTGCACTGCGCCGCGCTGTCTGAGAACCTGCTGGAAAGCGAGCTGTTCGGGCATGAAAAGGGGGCCTTCACTGGCGCCGTGAACCGCAAACGGGGACGCTTTGAGCTTGCGCACCTTGGCTCGCTGTTTCTGGACGAGATCGGCGAGATCAGCCCGGCCATCCAGATAAAGCTTCTCCGGGTCCTGCAGGAAAAGGAGTTTGAACGGGTCGGCGGCGAGCAGACCGTCAGCGTTGACGTGCGAATCATCGCCGCCACCAACCGGGATCTCCGCGCGGAGGTGGAAGCCGGCCGTTTCCGGGAGGACCTGTTCTACCGGCTCAATGTCATTCATGTGGAGGTGCCGCCGCTCCGGGACCGCCGGGATGACATTCCCCTGTTGGCCCAGGCCTTCATTGCGGAATTTGCAGATGAAAACGGCAAGCCGGTGGAGGGTATTGATCCTCAGGCGCGACAACTTCTGCACAGCTACGGCTGGCCCGGCAACATCCGGGAGCTGCGCAACTCTCTGGAGAGCGCTGTTGTAATGGCCAAGGGGCGATTCATCTCGCCGGAGGACCTGCCGCCCGCCATCAACGCCGGATCAGACACCAGCTTCATCCGGGTTCCGGTGGGAAGCACCCTGGATGAGGCGGAGCGGAGCATCATTCTTGCCACGCTGGACGCCAACCGGAACAACAAGAGCCGAACCGCGCAGGTGCTCGGCATCGGCCGGAAGACCCTGCACCGCAAGCTCAACGACTACGGGCTGGGAGACGGCGGCTCGGACTGAAGGCCGTCTTCCACCGGGCGGGTAACCCACAGGACTACGGCCGCGGCAACAAGCACCCCCGCGATGTATGAGCCAACCGCTGCACCACCGTCCAGTACCAGCACCGCAAAGGCGGCAACACCCAGGAGCACGTCCAGCCCGTAGGCAACGCCAAGCACTCCCCAGGTGCTCATTCCGCGGTCCAGCAGGCGGTGGTGGAAGTGCGCCCGGTCCGGATGATGGATCGGCTTGCCCGCGGCCACCCGGCGGATGATGGCGAACAGCGTGTCCAGAACAGGGAGCAGCACCAACAGCAAAAGCAGGGGCGCGTGGGACGCGGTGCCTGCCTCCAGCAGCGGCAGGAGGCCCAGGCCATAGCCCAGGAAGAGGCTTCCGGAATCACCCATGAAGATTCGCGCCCGCGGCAGGTTAAACACCAGGAAGCCGCCGAGGGCGGCGAAGAGGCAGAGGCCCCAAAGTGCACTCGCCAGGTTCCCGGACACGAGTGTTATCAGCGCAAACACAAGTGCGGCTATGGCGGAGGTGCCGCCGGCAAGACCATCCATCCCGTCAATGAGGTTGACCGCGTTCCCCAGGCCGACAAGCCACAGCACCGTCAGGGGGATGGCGAGGATGCCCAGTTCCAAAGTGGCAGAGCCAAGGGCAACGCTCTCAAGTGGCGCGGAAATGGCGATCAGCAGGGCAAAGAACACCTGCCCCGCAAACTTCACCGCGGCGTGCAGGTTCTGGAAGTCATCAATCAGGCCCAGGAGGTGAATGCCGCCAAGACCGACAAGGAGCAGGAGGGGGCCCCGTACCGCGGCCAGAAATTCCGGCGCCAGCAGAAACCCGACTGCGGTGGCAAGCAGGCTTGCCAGCGCAAAGCCCACTCCGCCCAGGCGGGGCGTGGCGCGGGTGTGGATCTTGCGCTCGTCAATGTCATCAAACCAGCGGCGCCGGTGCGCGGTGCGAACTATCAGCGGTGTGACGCTGAGGTTTAGCACCAGCGCCAGCGCGGGAGAACCAACGAGCACCAGGGCGTTCACCGTCTGTTCTCCTCAAAGCGCTTGATCCGGTTGAAGGAGACGTTCAGGCCTCCGGTGAGTTCATTCGCAAGCCGCTGCTTGCGCGGATCTCCTGCGTGACGGTCCGGGTGGTACTTGCGAATCAGCCGACGATAGGAAGCCTGCACTTCTGCCATCGGTGCACCAAAGGGCACTTCCAGGTTGTGGTAGTCCCGGCGCAGAATTTCTCGGGCTGATTCCGGCGGGCGGGGCGGTGCCTGCCTCCGGCTGTCCTGCGATGTTTCCCCCGTGCTGAGGAAGGCGTCCAGCTCCGCCCATGCGCGGTTGAGGTCTTCATCACCAAAGTTGGGGTTTCTGCCGGACAGTCCCAGTCCGGCATCATCCACCCAGGAGGCCAGAACCCGGCCAAGCCGCTCAAAGATGTCGCCCACTACCGCTCCAGTATAGCCCGGCCGACCGGCTCAGGTCTCGAAGAAGGCGCGATGCAGCCGGCGCACCACCTCTGGCGCGCGAGAGTCGGGCAGGACAAAGCTGAGGTTCGTGTCTGATGCTCCGAGTGAAATCAGGCGAAGCGGATCCGGCTCCAGGGAGGTGAACACCCGCGCCACAAGCGCCGGATCCTTCCACAGCCCCTGTCCAACAAGGCTCACGATGCTCTGCCCTGTCTCCACGCTCACGCTTCCAATCGTTTCCAGCTCCGAGAGGAGGGAATCCGGAAGCGTTGGCACGGCGCTTGTTGCAGAGACAGCCGTCTCCGAGGTGGCAAGAAGATCCACGCTGATACGGTACCGGTCGAAAGCGGCAAAGATTCGGTGGAGCATCCCGTGGGTTGCCGCCGCACGCGAGCTCTGCACGGTGATCACCCGGTTTCCTCCGCGGAAGGCAATGGCACGAACTCCCGGCTCGCCGCTTCCGGCATCAATTCTCGTGCCCGGCGCATCCGGCAGCATGGTGTTTCTCACTAGCACCGTGATTCCCGCCTCCAGCGCCGGCTGAACGGTTGCCGGATGGAGTACCCGGGCACCGAAGAATGCCAGCTCCGCAGCCTCCTCGTAGTTCAGCCGGGACACGCTCCGGGCAGCCGGAACCAGGCGCGGGTCACAGGTCATGATTCCGCTCACATCGGTCCAGATCTCCAGGCGTTCGGCGGCGGAAACCGCAGCGATAATTGCGGCGCTGTAGTCAGACCCTCCCCGTCCAAGCGTTGTGGTCACGCCGTCCGCAGTTGCACCGAGGAATCCCTGAGTTACCGCCAGCACCGGGCCACCGCCGGAAGCATCCTGTGGGGCCGTATGGTGGGGGTCCGGGGCAAGGGGCGGCAGCAGCGCCTCGGCTGTCAGTGCTCGGGTGGCCACCATATCCACGGACGCTTCCCCAAAGGCAGCGTCGGTTCGCATGAAGCTGCGGGCGTCCCGGAGCGTGGCCAGGGAACCTCCCCCCAGGGCCGCAGCCATCACCGTGGTGGAAAGCTGCTCACCAAAGGCAAGGATTGCATCCGTTGTGCGCGGAGAGGATTCCCGGACCAGGAATACGCCGCGGAGCAGGGACTCAAGACCCGCCATGAGCCATGCCACCCGCTCCCGCGCCTCGGCAGATCCCGCGCCAGGAACCGTTTCCAGCAGACCGACGTGGTGATAGCGGATCTGCTGGACCAGTGCTTCCGCCTCCGCGGCGTCACCCGTCTGCGCGCTCCGGGCGCTGTCCAGCAGCAGGTCCGTGGTGTCACCGCTCGCCGAACAGACCACGATCACCGGGAGCTCCGCGCCGCGGACAACCCCGGATGCACGGGCAATCGCTTCCGCGCTCCCCAGGGAGCTGCCACCGAACTTCTGGACCAGCAACTTCATGGCACGCGCAGCAGGTCCATTGCCACCATGGACTCCGCGTTCAGGATCGCGGCTCCTGCCGCTCCTCTCACGGTGTTGTGACCCAGGACCACGAAGCGCAGGGTCTGAAGCGGACAGGGGCGGATCCGGCCGACCTGCGCCGCCATCCCGGACTGCCGCCACACGTCGCGGGCCGGCTGCGGGCGGTCCGGTTCCGTCATCACCTCAAGCGGGGACTCCGGCGCGGACGGGAGTGCGGTCATCGCTTCCGGTCCCCGCCAGGCTCTCATGGCCTCCTCGGCCTCCTGTGGTGCAGTGTCGTCCCGAAGCAGAACCGAGACGCTCTCCAGGTGGCCGTCAAAGACGGGCACCCGCGTGCAGGTTGCGCTGACGCCAAACCCCGCATGGGCTATATCGCTGCCGCTGAGCGTCCCGAGGATCTTCCGGGGTTCGGTTTCCAGCTTGTCTTCTTCCCCGGAGATGAAGGGAATGACGTTGCCCAGGATATCCATGGAGGGAACCCCCGGGTAGCCGGCGCCGGAGATGGCCTGCATGGTGGTTACCTGCACGGCCTGCACTCCGAAACTGTGATGGAGCGGCGCAAGCGCCATCGTCAGGAACATCGTTGAGCAGTTGGAGTTGGTGACGATTCCCCCGCCGCTGTCCCAGGTCTTTTGGGAACGAAGGAGGCTCAGGTGATCGGCGTTGATTTCCGGGATTACCAGCGGGACATCCGGGTCCATCCGATGGTTTCGCGCGTTACTGACAACCAGATGCCCCGCGGCCGCGTAGGCAGACTCGGCCTCCCCCGCAACCGAGCTATCCAGACCGCTGAACAGCAACCGGGACTCAAGTGGGTCACTCAGGGATTTCAGCGGAATCTCGCCCGCTTCCCGCGGGAGTTCCGTCTCCTGCTTCCAGCTCACGCTGTCCGCGTAACGCTGCCCCGCGCGACGTTCGCTCGCCACCAGTTCGGTTACCTGGAACCAGGGATGGTCCGCAAGCAGTCGAACGAACTTCTGGCCCACGGCGCCGGTTGCGCCGAGAACCGCCACTCCAAGCTTGCCCATAGGAGGGGCACAGTAGGACCGTGTCTGGCGCCGGTCAAGAGCGCCTTGTCTTGTGCGGGACTCCGGGCATAATGGCTTCATGACGGAAGGATTTGGTGCCCGCGTGGAACAGGCGGTAGCGAGCATCCGCAAGCACAGCGATGCCCGCCCCCGGGTGGCGGTGGTGCTCGGCTCGGGCCTCAGCGATGTTGTGGACCAGTTCGGCGGGGTCACCGTGCCCTACGGGGAGATTGCGGGCTTTCCCGCGCCCACAGTTGTCGGACATCGGGGCAGCCTGACAATCAGTGACACTGCCGTACTCTTTGCCGGGCGATTTCACTTCTACGAAGGCCATGACATGGACACCGTGGTGCTCCCGGAAGCGGTGGCGCAGGGCCTCGGTGCCCAGACACTTCTGCTCACCAACGCGGCCGGTAGCCTTAATCGCGCCCTGCGCCCCGGCACCGTTGCCCTGATCCGGGACCACATCGGGCTGTTTGCCCGGAATCCCCTCATCGGACCCAATGACGATGAGCGTGGTCCGCGGTTTGTGGACCAGAGCACGGTCTGGACGCCCGAACTGCGGGACCTGGCCCAGGAGATTGCCCGCGAGCAGATCGGCGCCGAGCTTCCGGAGGCGGTCTACTGCTGTCTCAGCGGCCCCAGCTACGAGACCCCTGCGGAGATCACCGTCCTCTCCCGTCTGGGTGCGGACCTCGTAGGAATGTCCACGGTGCCGGAAGCAATTGTTGCCCGCTGGCTGGGAATGGACTGCCTGGGCTTCAGCACCGTGACCAACCTTGCCGCGGGCGTCTCTCCGGATCCCTTGAGCCATGAGGAAGTGGTGGAAACCGGGCGACAGGTCCGGGACCGGCTGGCCGCCCTTCTTTTGGCCGTGATCAGCCGCATCGCCGGCTGAGGCGGGCCAGCGGCAGACGCGTTTATGGCAGGCGCAGATACTCCCGTTTCCCGGCTGATCCCGCCGGATCTTGCCCGCGCTATGCAACAACAAATCGCTGAAGCCGGGGGAATTGAGCTCTTCTTCACCGGAATCTGTGACGCGGATGGCAAACTGCAGGATGCTCGAGTTGCAGCTCGAGGTTCGCGCACTGCCACGCCCGTGGCCGGCAACCACCTGGACGGCGCTGATGTTGTCATTCACAACCACCCCTCCGGCCGCGTTGATCCCTCTGACGCGGACATAGAGGTTGCCGGCGAGCTTAGCTTCCGCGGCATTGGAAGCTGGATTGTGGACAATGAGGTGCAGAAGCTCCGCGTGCTGGTGGAGGTTACCCGGATCAAAGAGCCCGTTGCCCTGGATGCCGATGCGCTGGCATCGCTCCTTGGTCCCGAGGGTCCATTGGCCCGGCTCGGTGGCGGGTACGAGCACCGGCCGGTGCAGCAGGAGCTTCTTGCAGAGGTGGCCAGGATCTTCACCAACCGCGGTATTCTGGCCGCAGAAGCGGGCACCGGAGTGGGGAAGTCACTTGCCTACCTCATCCCCGCCGCTCGTTACGCAATGGATAACCGGCGCCGGGTGGTCATCTCCACGGCAACCATCAACCTTCAGCAGCAGCTGTTGCAGCAGGACATCCCCAGAACCTCGGCCATCCTCGGCACCGAACTTCGCGCCGTCCTGGTGAAGGGCCGGAGCAACTACCTCTGTGTCAACCGCCTGGACGAGGTCCGCTACGAGCAGCGCCTGTTTTCCGAGGATGACACCGAGCTATCGGCGCTGTTTGAGTGGGCTGCGGACACCAGCGATGGCAGCCGGAGCGATCTCCCGGAGGGAATCAGCGATAGCCTCTGGCAGCGGGTCAACGCGGATCCCGACAGTTGCTCCGGCGCACGATGCCGCCGACGGCCGGACTGTCACTTCCTCCGGGCGCGGCAGAAGGCCGCGGCTGCACAGCTTCTGGTGGTCAATCACCACCTGCTGTTTGCTGACCGTGCCATCCGTGTGGACGGACCCGGGTTTGAGAGCACCGCGGTCCTTCCACCGTTTCGCCACCTGGTGGTGGACGAGGCCCACAATCTGCAGGACAGCGCCACTTCCTTCCTGTCGGAACGGATCAGCCGTGCAAGCGTAGCCCGTCTCTGTTCCCGCTTGCTTCGGCAGCGCCGCGGGCGCGAGCTGGGTCTGCTGAGCACCCTTTCCGCCACCGGTAACGCAGAGATGGACCAGGCGCGCCCGCTGATTGATGATGTTCTTGCGGCCGCGGATGACATCAACCGCTTCAGCGTTGGCGTTGTCCCCGCGGGTCCGGGGGGGATTCGCCTCCCGGTCCCCGCCACCAGCGTAATTGCTGATGAACTTGTTCCCCGCCTGAGCGTGCTGCGGGGCAAGCTTCGCGATCTGGGTGAGTACCTGGGGACGGTCCGGGAGGGAATGGACGATGCGGAGAGCCCCGGCTATGACGAGCTTGGGCTTGTCCTCCGCCGGATCGGGAGATTGGAGGCCTTTGTAGGAGCCCTCCGCAACTACGACGATGATCCGGAGGCGGTGTACTGGACCCGGCGTCAGGAATCGGGCTCCGGCGCCCAGGTGGAATACAACCGCACCCCCCTCTCTATTGGTCCGCTTGTGCACCAGAGTCTGGTGGAGCCGCTGGACACGATTGTGTTTACCTCGGCAACGCTTGCGACGGATCGGGGGATGGGCCACTGGATGCAGCGGAGCGGCCTGGATCCGGAGCGGGTGGTACAGCAGCAGTACAACTCGCCCTTTGACTACGCGGTCCGGGTTCTCCTTGCAAGCGCCTCCGAGGGACCGGAGCCTGGCCACATGCAGCACAGCAGGTGGCTTGCGCAGTCAGTGCTGGAACTGATTCAGGCGAGCGCAGGCGGTGCCCTGGTGCTCTTTACATCCTACGCGGCGCTTGAGGCGGTTGCCTCTGCCATCACGGAAGCGCTGGAACAAGCGGGAATTACAGTGCTGCAGCAGGGGAGCCGGGACAGGGCGCGGCTCCTACGGGAGTTTGCGGCAAACCGGAACTCGGTCCTGCTTGGCACCGACAGTTTCTGGGAGGGCGTGGACACTCCCGGAGACTCGCTCCGGCAGGTGATCATCACCCGGCTTCCGTTCCGTGTCCCGGATGATCCGGTGTTTGCCGCGCGGAGCGAGCGCATAGACGCTGAGGGTGGCAATGCCTTTGCTGATCTGGCCATTCCGCACGCCATAACCCGGTTGCGCCAGGGCTTTGGCCGGCTGATGCGGCGGAGTGACGACGGCGGCGTTGTCAGCGTCCTCGACACACGCCTGCACACGCGCCGCTACGGAGCGCGCTTTCTGGATTCACTGCCACCCGCTCGGCAGGTGAAGGGCTCCGTGGCGGCTCTGGCTGAGGCTATCCGGGATTTCTTCCAGCCCCCCTGAGCGCGCTGTCCGGGCGCTCAGGGCGGGCAAGCGTGCACCAATGAAAAAGCCGGCCCCTTACGGAGCCGGCCGCGCTTCTCGGTATCGGAGATGCTCAGTCGATGACGGCGAGGATGTCCGAGTTGCTCACGATCAGGTGCTCCACATCATCAATCTTGATGCTGGTGCCAGCGTACTTGTCGTACATGACCTTGTCACCGGCCTTCACCTTGATGTCCTCGTCATCACCAACGGCAATGACCGTTCCGACCTGCGTCTTTTCCTGAGCGGTCTGGGGGATGTACAGGCCCCCTTTGGTCTTCTCTTCGCTCTCCTCAGTCTTGAGAAGAACGCGCTCGCCCAACGGCTTGACGTTCATGCATACCTCCGCATGTGGAATATTTACTGACAGTTTGACCGAAACATACTCGCTGCAATCCGCTGGGTCAAGCGGCGTTCGATCTGCGTTTGATCGCGGTCAGGACGGGTTCGAGCGGGACGATTCTCGCGCTCGGGGACACGGCACCCGGGTCATCCTGACTCGATCTGGCTGCTCTGTTGGGGCTGTGGGTCAAGCTGACCCGATCCCCTGCCAGCTTTCATGCGGAAACACATAGGGAGCAGCCCTGCAAGTGCTTCTATATCCGTGATTTACCCTTCTCCATATGGATTTCTGTATGCTGGCACGGCACTTGCTTTGTATAGGTTACACACGAGGAGGAGCCTGATGGCCCAGACCAGCACACGAACGAGTACCCGCTCCCGTAGCGATGACGATAACGTTATTTCTCTGTACCTCAAAGAGATCAACCGGATTCCGCTCCTCACGCGGGATGAAGAGGATCACTATGCGCGCCGCGCGCGTGACGGGGACAAGGCCGCCAAGGACAAGCTGGTTCAGGCGAACCTGCGCTTTGTGGTCAACGTTGCCAAGAAATACCAGAATCAGGGCCTCCCGCTTTCGGACCTGATCAGTGAGGGAAACATTGGTCTGATGAACGCCATTGAGCGCTTTGACGTGGACAAGGGCTATCACTTCATCAGCTACGCCGTTTGGTGGATTCGCCAAGCAATCCTGAAGGCCATCTGCGAGAAGAGCAGGATGATTCGTCTCCCGCTCAACCGCGCCAACGAGCTTGTGCAGATCGAGAAGGTTCGCAAGGACATCCAGGGAATGCGCGGTGGTCGCGCCGAGATGGAGCAGATCGCCAAGACACTGAACATGACGCCGGAGCACGTGGCGGATCTCATTGCCATATCGCGGGATCTGGTGAGCCTGGAGACCCCGGTCTATCAGGAGCGCGATTCCTCCCTGCTCGGGGATTTTGTGGAGGACGAGAACTACCAGCCGCCGGATGAGCAGGTCATCGAGATGTCGCTCAAGGATGATATCAATCGTGTTCTTGAGACCCTCACGGAAAAGGAAGCAGAAATCGTCCAGCTCCGCTTTGGGCTTAACGGCCGCACGCCGCTCTCCCTGAAGGAGATCGGGGACCGCTACAACCTGACCAAGGAGCGCATCCGCCAGATTGAGAAGAAGGCGCTGAAGCGGCTTCAGCATCCTCGTCGTGCACAGTACCTGGAGGCCTACGTAGCCTGAACGGCTCCTGGTCGCCCCCTTGATTCAGGCCCCGAAGTTGGAGGAGAGCAACCTTTGACTCGGGGCCTGTTTTGTTTTAGCGTGCCATCCTCTTGATCAGAAATCCGGCACTGCTGCCATTCACGTCTCGGGGGTAACAACACTCATGGCAAAGTACGTCTACTTCTTCAGCCCGGGCGAGACCGAAGGGTCCGCCAAGATGAAAGAACTACTCGGCGGCAAGGGAGCCAACCTCGCCGAGATGACCCAGCTCGGAATCCCGGTACCGCCGGGCTTCACCATCTCCACGGAGGTCTGTGACCTCTTCTACCAGAACAATCGGAACTACCCGCAGGGACTGGAAGCAGAGGTGGATAAGGCGCTTGCCCGGCTGGAACAGAAGATGGGCAAGAAGCTGGGAGACGCTAACGATCCGCTGCTGGTCTCCGTGCGCTCCGGCGCCGCCGTCTCCATGCCCGGAATGATGGACACCATCCTCAACCTTGGCCTCTCGGATGCGGCGGTAGAGGGCCTCTCCGAGCGGACCGGTAATCCCCGATTTGCCTGGGACGCATACCGCCGCTTCATCCAGATGTTCGGTGATGTCGTCTACGGCGTCGGTCATGACCTTTTTGAGCACGATCTGGAAAGCGTCAAGAAGAAGAAGAAGGTCAGCGAGGACGTTGACCTTGACACAGCGGACCTGAAGCACGTGGTGACCCTCTACAAGAAAACCTTCCGGAGGGTTGTGGGCAAGGACTTCCCGCAGGATCCTCGGTCCCAGCTTTGGGATGCCATCAACGCGGTTTTCGGCTCCTGGATGAACGACCGGGCAATCAAGTACCGCGCAATCAACAGCATCAAAAGCCTGAAGGGGACCGCGGTCAACGTGCAGTCCATGGTTTACGGCAACCTCGGGGACAGCTCCGGGACCGGTGTCGCCTTCAGCCGGGACGCTTCAACAGGGGAGAAGGTCTTCTACGGCGAGTACCTGATGAACGCGCAGGGAGAGGACGTGGTTGCCGGAATCCGGACTCCAAAGAAGATTGCCGCGCTGAAGAAGCAGAACCCGTCTCTGTACGCAAAGCTCGAAGACGTGAAGGATCGCCTGGAGCGCCACTACCGTGACATGCAGGACCTGGAATTCACCATCCAGGACGGCGAGCTCTTCCTGCTGCAGACGCGCAACGGCAAGCGGACGGGTGTTGCCGCGGTGCGGATTGCCGTGGAAATGGTCAGCGAGGGCCTCATCACCCAGGAAGAAGCCGTTGCCCGAGTGACACCCGACCAGCTGGACCAGGTCTTCCACCCCATGATTGATCCCAAGGCCAAGAAGGAAGGCTTCAAGCTTGCCAAGGGCCTCAACGCCTCGCCCGGCGCGGCATCCGGCCGCGTGGTCTTCACCGCAGCAGATGCGGAAGCCAAGGTGAAGGAAGGCTGGAAGGTGGTGCTGGTCCGCAAGGAGACCTCCCCTGAAGACATCGGGGGAATGCACGTTGCAGAAGGCGTGCTCACCAGTACCGGCGGAATGACGTCCCACGCGGCAGTTGTGGCGCGTGGAATGGGTACACCGTGCGTTGCCGGTGCCAAGGACATTGAGATCAGCGGCAAGGTCTTCACTGCCGGCGGCAGGAAGGTGAAGGAAGGTGAGTTCATCACCATTGACGGCACCACCGGAGAGATCTACTCGGGCCAGCTGTCCCTGATCTCCCCCAAGATTGCCGGCGAGCTGACCACCTTCCTCGGTTGGGCAGACGAGATCCGAAAGGCAGCAAATCGCAAGGCGTTTGCGCTCAAGGGCTTTGGCATTCGTACGAACGCAGACACCCCCGCTGACGCCAAGCGCGCCCGGGACTTTGGCGCGGAGGGAATCGGACTGTGCCGCACGGAGCACATGTTCTTTGAAGAGGGCAAGCTGGAGCTCTTCCGCCAGATGATTGTGGCGGATGACGTCACAGCGCGGGAGGCGGCACTGAAGAAGCTCCTGCCCCTGCAGAAGAAGGACTTCACGGGAATCTTCAAGGCAATGGCCGGTCTTCCGGTTACCATTCGCCTGCTGGACCCGCCCCTCCACGAGTTCCTGCCAACCGAATCCGCTGACATCAAGGAAATCTCCGCCGAGCTGGGGATCAGCCCGGCCAAGCTCAAAGCGAAGGTGCAGAGCCTCCATGAGCTCAACCCAATGCTCGGTCACCGCGGATGCCGCCTTGGCATTACCTACCCGGAGATCTACGACATGCAGGTTGAAGCCATCATGACGGCGGCCGCAGACCTGGTGAAGAAGGGCATTGATGTGAAGCCGGAGATCATGATCCCGCTTGTGGGATCGGTGAAGGAGCTTGAGATCCTGCGATCGAACGCAGAGTCCGTTGCCGCTTCAGTTGTTAAGAAGAAGGGCGTGAAGGTGGACTATTCCATTGGCACCATGATTGAGATTCCGCGCGCCGCGCTCATCGCGGATGAGATTGCGGATGTGGCGGACTTCTTCAGCTTTGGTACCAATGACCTCACGCAGATGACCTTGGGGTTCAGTCGGGACGATGTCGCCAAGTTCCTGCCGATTTACGTGGAGCAGGGTATCCTGGATAACGACCCCTTTGCCGTACTGGATCAGCATGGCGTTGGACAGCTGGTGCAGGGCGCCGCTGAGAAGGCCCGCAAGCAGAAGCCCGGTATCAAGCTGGGAATCTGCGGTGAGCACGGCGGCGAGGCCAGCAGCATTGATTTCTGCTACCGCGTTGGCATGGACTACGTTAGCTGCTCGCCATTCCGCGTGCCAATCGCGCGACTGGCGGCAGCCCAGTCGGTGGTGGCCGGCCGATAGTCACTGCGGTCCGGATGGCTGGCGATGGGCGCTTCCAAGGCGCTCGCCGGCCGCCACCGTGGCCGATAGGCAGGCCGCGCAAGTACCTTTCGCTACCTGGTGATGTACGGCAGAGTTACACGCGCGTTCCTGATCGCCTATCGCGAAATGTTTTCCTTCGCAAAGCTCCGCCACCCCAGCGGGGGAGCCATGCTGGCTCCATTTTTCGTGCTTCCGGCCCTGGTGTTTTCGTACTCGCTCATCCGGCTGGATCGCCGGATCTCTAGAAAGGGCCTCACTGCCGGAATGCGGTGGATTCTCTCGCGCTACTACGCCGGCGTAAGCGGCGTACGCACGGCTGAACTGCCGGTCGGCCCTATCATCTTTGCCGGAAACCATCCCGGGCTAGGAGACCTGCCAGCACTCTGCTCCCTGATTGAACGCGATGACATACTCATCCTTGCCAAAGATCGCTCTCTCACCCGAGAGATGCGCGGCATCCTCAGCCACTGCATCGTGATCGATGAAAGCCTCCGGTCCCGCGCGCGGGCCATCCAGCAGATCATGGAAGCACTCGGCCAGGGAAAGGCGGTGGTGCTCTACCCGGCTGGCGAGATCGAGCCCGACCCCGCGGTCACTCCCCGAGGCGTTCCCATCCTGCGTTCGTGGGAGCCGGTCATTGACGCGCTTGCCACCCGCATCCGGAAACACCACCTGCGGGTCCCCGTGGTCCCCGTGTACACGGAGGGCGTCCACGATGTTCCCGCGCTGTTTGGTTGCTTGCTGGGCAGTGAGAGCACCCGCGCGTCCCGGGCAGCTATCATTACGATGATGAGCCGGGCCTTCCGCCGGCGCAAGATCACGGTATCCACCGGCCGCGCCACCGTACTCTCCAGCGACGTGAATCCCAAGGGCCAGCTGACCGATCGGATTCAGACCGACATTGAGGACCTCCGCCGGATAACTGGAGCGCTGCGGAGCAGTTCCCGTGGCGGCTTTCGCAATGCCCTTGCACATCGTCACCCGGTTCCCGCGGCGTAAGCACCAATCCAGCTCACTCGCCTCCGCACGCGGGGCGTTCAAACGAGGGGCCGCGGTCCCGGGATCCCGGATACCGCCATCATCGCCGGGGACGGCGGCGCCCGGCGATTCTATCCTTTCGATCCGCTTGCGCGGACGGACCGATGACGGCCCCATCTTCCCCGTGGGTGCCGTGGACTCCCGGTTCCCGGTCTGGGAGCGATCGGCCGTGGTGTCGCATTTGACATGGCGCCATGGTGCGGGCGCAACCTTCACTTGCCCGGTCTTGCATCGCAGCGGTTTCAGTGCAGTTGCCCCTTGGCGCGGGATGTTCGGAAAGCAGGAAGATGCCGCCGAGCAGATTCGAACTGCTGACACGTGGATTTTCAGTCCACTGCTCTACCACCTGAGCTACAGCGGCGTGAGCCGAGAATATTCCACGCCCCCAGAATTGCTGTCAAGCAGAAGCGGGGCGCCGGGAGCCCGCTTGTCGCTTGAGAGAGGAGCGCGGGGGCGATAGTATTTGGGTGCGGAATTTGAAGCCAATACTGAAGGAGCAGTGCCGGTGAAGTCTCTGCAGACCGCCTACATCCTCTGGGCCGGCAGCATCATGGGCTTTGCCGGACTGCACCACTTCTATCTCGGGAGACCGCTCCGCGGCTTGCTGTGGCTGATGACCTGGGGCCTCGGAGGCATCGGGACGATCTATGACGCCCTCACCATGGAGCGGCAGGTCCGCCGCGCGCGGCTGGAAGAGCGGATCCACCGGCAGATTGACCGCGGTGAGCCGGATGACTACGAGATGCGCCGGGAGCGGCTGGAGCACCAGCAGCGCCGCCAGATCTCCAACATGGAGCAGGCAGTCCTCCGCAGCGCGCAGAAGAACGGCGGGATCACCACCCCAAGCGAGGTGGCCATAACAAGTGGCGCCCCGGTGGACCAGGCCAAGGCAAAGCTGGACGAGATGGTGGAGAAGGGAATCGCCGAGCTCCGCGTTCGCCGGACCGGCAGCCTGGTTTACGTGATCAACGATCTCATTACCCCAGAGGCCCTGGACCAGCTGGAAAGCCTCTACTGACGCAGCCCCCGCTTCTTGGATAGATTCTGAGGCCGCGGACACGGGTGTCGATGACCCCGAAACTGCCTGCATTCACAGACAGGAACACACGCCATGACAATTGACGAGCTGAGAAGCAAGTACATTCAGTTTTTCACCGGCCGGGACCACGCGGAGATCTCCGGAAGCTCCCTGGTGCCCCAGAATGACCCCACCGTGCTCTTCACCACCGCGGGCATGCACCCCCTGGTGCCCTACCTCCTGGGCCAGGAGCACCCCGCGGGCACCCGCCTGGTGGACTACCAGAAGTGTATTCGCACCGGCGACATTGAGGAGGTTGGCGATCCCAGCCACCTCACCTTCTTTGAGATGCTGGGCAACTGGAGCCTGGGTGACTACTTCAAGGAAGAGGCCATCCGAATGAGCTGGGACTTCCTGACCAGTCCGCAGTGGCTTGGCCTGGACCCCGCGCGCCTGGCGGTCACGGTGTTTGCCGGAGACGATGAGGTTCCCGCGGATGAGGAGTCGGCCGAGATCTGGCGGAGCCTGGGCATGCCGGATGATCGCATCTTCTATCTGGGGCGGGAGCACAACTGGTGGGGTCCCGCCGGACAGACCGGGCCCTGCGGTCCGGACACCGAGATGTTCTATGACACCGGGCGCGGCGGCCCCGACTCCACCCCCGCGGACTCAGACGGGCGCTGGCTTGAGATCTGGAACGATGTCTTCATGCAGTACAACAAAACCGCAGACGGCCGCTTTGCGCCGCTGGGGCGTCACTGCGTGGACACCGGCATGGGGGTGGAGCGCACCGTTGCCGTGCTGCAGGGCAAGGACACGGTCTATGAGACAGAGGCCTTCACGCCAATTCTGGACGCCCTTCGGGACGCCACCGGGCACGCCTACGGCGCCGGGACCGAGGACGTGGATCGCAGCCTCCGCATCATCGCGGATCACCTGAGGACGGCAACCTTCATCCTGGGGGACGAGCAGGGTGTGCTTCCGAGCAACCTGGGTGCCGGATATGTGCTCCGTCGCCTCATCCGCCGGGCAATGCGCCACGGGCGAAAGCTTGGGCTAGAGAAGCCCTTCCTCGCGGACCCTGCGCGGGTGGTGGTGGAGCGCTACTCCCACGCGTACCCCACGCTCGCCGAGAAGCTTGAGAGCATCGTCTCCGAGCTCACCGCCGAGGAAGAGCGCTTCCTGGAGACCCTGCGCAAGGGCGAACGCGAGTTTGCAAAGCTCCTCCCGGGCATGCAGAAGAACCCCAAGCGAATCATCCCCGGCCGCATTGCGTTCCGCCTCTATGACACCTTTGGGTTCCCCATTGAGATGACATCTGAGCTGGCGGCCGAGCACGGAATGAGCGTGGACACCGAGGGCTTTGAGGAAGCCTTCCGCAAGCACCAGGAAGCATCGCGGAGCGATGAGAAGTCCGTGTTCAAGGGCGGGCTCGCGGACCACTCGGTGATGACCACGCGCCTGCACACCGCAACCCACCTCTTGCACCAGGCCCTTCGGGACGTCCTCGGGGATCACGTGGCGCAGAAGGGCAGCAACATCACCGTGCAGCGCCTTCGCTTTGACTTCAGCCACCCGGACAGCATGACCCCGGAGCAGCTAACCCAGGTGGAAGAGATCGTGAACCGCCAGATTCAGGCCGACCTCCCGGTTTCCATGAACACCATGACCCTGGAGGATGCCCGCAAGAGCGGTGCAATCGCCCTCTTTGGGGACAAGTACGATGAGGTCGTGAAGGTCTACTCCATCGGGAACTATTCGCGGGAGGTTTGCGGCGGTCCGCACGTGGAGCACACCTCGGAACTCGGCCGCTTGCGCATTGTTAAGGAGCAGTCCTCATCCGCGGGTGTCCGCAGGATCAAGGCCGTGCTGGAACCCGCCGGCATCGCCTGACCGCGCCGCTGCTTGAGCGACGCGCCGTCTGCGCTCGTTATGCCTGCCCTCGGGCTTTGCGACTCGGGCCTCGAATCCGTTCCTCAGTCTTCCTTCATCATCTTGCGGATGAGGATTGCCATGCGCTTCGAGAGCTGTTCAACCCGCTTCCGGTCCGGCGCAAGCCAGAACATCCGGTAGGCCTCAAAAGGCCGGCCGGCGGCAAGCAGCTTCTCTCCCAGGCGGATCAGTCCGTCGGAGTACCCAAGGGTGAGGTAGATCCGGCCGGCCTCATCCAGCCGCCCGGCGTTGAACAGCTCGTTGGCCTTGCGGATGAGCTGGCTCTTGTGCTGCCCGGAGATTGCCGGCGCCTGCGGCCGGGTGGTTCGGATGAAGCCTTCCTTGGGCAGGTCCGGCCGCGTCATTCAATGCGCCCCTTGGTGGAGGCCGTCTGGCGACCGGGTACCGGCGCGTAGGCGGCAGCAATCGCCTTTCCCAGCGCCTTGAACCCCGCCTCCACCGCGTGGTGGGCGTTTTCCCCATGGCGCTCCACGCAGTGCACGGATATCCGCGCGCCGTCTGCCAGTCCTGCCCAGAACTCCCGGAAGACTCCGGCAGAAAGCGTTCCGATGAGCTGCTCGGGCGACACGGGCCGGTAGACAAAGGTTGAGCGCCCGCACACGTCAATGCTGACCTCGGCCAGGGCCTCGTCCATGGGGATGACCGCGTGCCCAAAGCGCGCGATTCCTGCGGACTGCAGCTGGTGCGCTCGCAATGCCTGCCCAAGCACAATGCCGCAGTCCTCAATCAGGTGGTGGGGATCCACTTCTACATCGCCGTGCGCCGCCACCCGCACGCTGAACCCGCCGTGGGTTGCCATGGCGGTGAGCATGTGGCCGAGGAAGGGGAGATTGGTCTCCACCTGAGCCGGCTCGCTCCGCCCCAGGTCCAGGCTCAAATCAATGCGGGTCTCTTT
The DNA here is from genome assembly GCA_964591085.1 of uncultured Spirochaetaceae bacterium. Classification (GTDB taxonomy): domain Bacteria; phylum Spirochaetota; class Spirochaetia; order DSM-27196; family CAZPXH01; genus CAZPXH01. The sequence goes on from CAZPXH010000002.1 coordinate 224,626, forward strand.
GGTGTGTCTGCTGATCTCTTGCATGCTCGGTGTTCCTCTGCGGGGTGCTACCAGGAGTATCGGCCTGGTCCAGGGTACGGCTGCACTGATGCGGCTGCCCTGCTCAGGTCATGGCGGAGCGAATGGAATCCAGGAGCTCCTCCACCGCAGAGTGATGGTACTTATAGAGTGCGGGATTTGCGATGAGGTGCACGCGGATCTCCGCGAGTGTGCGGTGTTCAACCAGGCTGTGTGCCCGCAGGGTGTTGCCCGTTTCCACCAGGTCCACGGTAAGCGGGGCCAGACCCAGAACCGGCGCAAGCTCCACGGATCCGCCAAGGCGAATGACCGTGGCCTCCGTTCCCACGCTGTCCAGCCAGGCGCGGGTGAAGCGGACAAACTTGGTGGCGATCCGGAGCTCGTTCCCGGAAGCAAGCAGGCTTTGCAGGTCCGGCTCCGGATACCCGCAGACTGACATCCGGGTTCCGCCAAAGGGCAGCGCCAGGAGGCGAACCAGCTCGTGCCCGCTTTCGGCAAGCACGTCATCCCCGCAGATTCCCAGGGCCGCAACCCCGTGGGCTACGTACTCGGCCAGATCGCTGTTCTTCACCAGGAGCGCACGAAGCCGTCCATCCGGAGTCTCCGCAACCAGCTGCCGGTCTCCCCATTCCAGGCGGAAACCCGCAGATGCCAGCAGATCCGCGGCGTCATCCGCAAGGCGGCCCTTGGGCAATGCGATGGTAAGGCGGCTCACAGGCGAACCCTCCGGCCCGCACTCCGGGCCTCCCCTGCCCGGCGGTAGCGCTCCGGAAAGTCAGCGGATCGATCCGTTCCGGGCAGCTCACTTGCGCCGTACGGGTCATCAACCGCGCCATCCTTTGGAGCGGGCTGCCCACTTGCGGCTCTCACCGGGGCGCCGGCCTGCAGGAGCTGGCCCGCCGTCATGGACCAGCCTGTTGCAACCCGGTCGCTGCCAAACAGACCGAGCAGTCCGTTGTATCGCCCGCCACCGCCGATTGCCTGCGAGTTGCCCGGTCCGTAGATCCGGAAACTGATTCCGCTGTGGTAGCTCCGGGATCCGAGTTCGGAGCTGTCCAGCCGGACCGGCACCGGGCTGAGGTCTGCGCATACGGAAAGTACTCGCGCCAGTTCCTCAAGGACTCCGTGCAGGGATTCCCCGGCAGCGGCTGCCTGCTCACGAAACCAGCCGATCGCTGATGCAGAACCCGCATCCGAGATCCGACGGAATCGATTGGTGCTCGCCGGGTTCAAGCCACCGTCGGTCAGCATGGTGCGGACAGCTTCCCAGTCCCGCTGCAGGACCGCGCGGCGCACCGGCTCCTGCAGGACGGCGGGAAGGTCGGCCAGCAGGCCCGCGGAGCCCACGTGAATCACCGTCTCCCGCAGGCCCAGGGACGCAAGGTACTCGGCGGCAAGGAGGATCACTTCCAGGTCCGCATCCAGATCCGGATCTCCAATGAGCTCAACCCCAAGCTGGTAGGCTTCGTCACCTGCCAGGCTTTCCGAATCCGCACGCCGGAGAATGGGCTCCGCGTACCAGGCTCGGGTCGGCGCTGCGTCGGAGTCCGCGGGGACCGCCGCAAGCTGCCGGGCGGCAAAGAGGGTGACGTCACTGCGTAAGAGCATGGTCCGTCCGGATGCGTCTATCATCCGGTAGGCACGATGTTCCAGATCCTCTGCCGCTACCGCGGCAAAGGCATCTTCCGGCTCTGCAAGGGGAGTGGTAATCCTGTCGTATCCCCAGGACCAGGTCAGGTCTGCCATCCGGCGGATACACTGATCCAGGCGCACCGCCCGCGGGGCACGGGGAGACGGCATGGTGGATTCCCGCATTCCAGAAGCATATCAGGCGCGGGGATCGGGCTCTACCGGTCCCGCACAAACCATAGCAGGCGGGAGCCGCCAAAGCGCTGGTCATGGTCCAGGGAGAAGCCGGGAGGTGGGGAGATGCTCTCCCGGCCGGGAAGGTGCAGGAGGACCGTAGCCCCTGCCTCGGCGGAGAGCGCCGGGGCGCGGCACAGGCGGACAAGCAGATCCTGGCGGTGGAGGTAGGGAAAGGGTGGGTCCAGCCAGACTACCCTCCATCCGCCGCGATCCCTTGCCGCCCAGGTCTCTACCGGCATCATGCGGACCTGTGCCGCCTCCATCCCCGCGAGCTCCAGGTTGGCCAGGAGCACCGCCTTCTTCCCGCGATCGCGTTCCACCAGGCAGATCGGTCCGGCGCCACGGGAAAACGCCTCGATTCCAACCACGCCGGACCCGGCAAAGCAGTCGGCAAAGCTTCCCGCCAGCATTCCCAGCGCTTCCATTCGGGCAAAGGCGCTTTCCCGCATCCGGTCCATTGCCGGGCGGATGATTCCAGGCGGTGTCTTCACCTGCAGGCCGGCCAGCCTACCCCCTGTTACCCGCATCTCAGACCACGGGTTCCGCGGCCGCCTGGCCGGGCTCTCCCCAGATCCGGAGGAAGGCACGCTCACGCGGAGGGATGGCATCACCACGGCCGCGTTCGCCGATGAGGGCCTCCGCACGGCTGCGCTGTTGCAGGAGATCTCCCACCCCGGGGACCGTCGGGGTAAAGGCGAAGCTCACCCAGCCGCTCTGCGCGTAGCCGCTGGTATCACCGGGTCCGCGGAGCTCCAGGTCCTTCTCCGCCAGGCGGAAGCCGTCGCTTTCCTCCTTCATGGCAAGCAGGCGCGCGCGGGCGGTATCCGCCAGGGGCTGTCGGTAGGTGAGCATGCAGTAGCCCCGTCTGTCCCCGCGGCCCACCCGCCCGCGGAGCTGGTGCAGACTGGCCAGGCCGAATCGCTCGGCGTGCTCAATCACCATCACGGTTGCCGCCGGCACATCAATTCCGACCTCTACCACCGTGGTGGCTACCAGCACCTGGATCTCACCGTCCCGGAAGGCTTCCATCACCGTGATCTGGTCATCCTCAGACATTCTGCCGTGCACCAGCCCTACCGCGTGATCCGGAAACTCCGCGGCAATCTCCGGCTCCATTGCCACGGCATTGCGGATGTCATCGCTTCCATCCTCCAGGCGCGGATAGACAAAGAAGGCCTGGTTTCCAGCGTCGAGTTGCCGCCGCACAAACTCGTAGACCTTTGCTATGCGGTCAATCAGGGCCAGATGGGTCTCCACCGGTTGCCGCCCCGGCGGTCGGTCCCGGATCTCGCTCACATCGCTGTCTCCAAAGAGGGTCAGGGTCAGTGTGCGCGGGATAGGCGTTGCGCTCAGCGATAGCAGTCGAGGGCAGCGTGCGGCGGAGAGCAGGGCGCTCCGCTGGGCCACGCCAAAGCGGTGCTGCTCGTCCACTATTACCAGATCCAGGGCTTCCGGCTGTCGTTGCGGCTGCAGAACTGAGTGGGTGGCAACCACAAAGTTCGCCTGCAGTGCGTCCGCACCGGTGTCCCCGCCACTGTGCTCATTCGCTCTCCGGCTCAAAAGGCCCAGGCGCAGCCCGCAGGCATGCAGCCATGGACTGATCCGTGCCGCATGCTGCCGCGCGAGGAGCTCGGTGGGACAGAGCATCACCGCCCGACCCCCGGCTTCAATCACGGGAAGTGCAGCCAGAACGGCAACCAGGGTCTTGCCGGCACCAACATCAGCCTGCAGGAGGCGGGACATCATCACCCCCTCGTGGAGGTCACCGTCAATCTCGGCCAGAGCCGCTCGCTGTCCCGGGGTAAGGGAGAAGGGGAGTTCCTGCAAGAGCTGTTCCCGCAGGGTACCCGGGACCCTGATGCGCGGTGCGGCGCGCTGGCGCCGGGTTCGGGACCGCAGGAGCGCCGCAAGCTGTGCAGCAAGCAGTCCGGTTTCTGCCAGTGCGGAGCGAGCGGACTCTGCCGCCTGCAGGCTCTCCGGCTGGTGGAGCTGCTGCAGGTCTTCCCACAGCGGATGCTCCGGAGGAGAAAGCAGGTGCGCCCCCGCCCAGGTCAGCGCCGCGGCGATGGCCTTTCGGATCCGCGGCTGGGTGAGCTTCCCGGCCAGCGGGTAGCGCGCCATTATGCTGCCAAAGCGGGTTCCGGCGGCTCCGGTGCTCTCCGGCTCGGTGTCAAAGCTGGAGGCCTGCAGCTCCCCAAAGCGCAGGCTTACGTCAGCGTAGAGCCGGTGGCGGGTGCCGGGCCTGAGGCTACGCGCCAACCAGTTCCGACCAAAACAGAGCAGGGAAAGGTCTCCGGTGCCGTCGGTACAGCGGACCTTCAGGGTGCGCTGCGGGCCGAAGTGCTCATGGCCTACGATTTCCACGGTGGTGTTCACCGTCCCTTCGCCCGCGCTCTGCATGGTCAGCAGAGAGGAGAGGGTCCTGCTGGTCTTGCGGTCCTCGTAGTCCCTCGGTAGGAGGGTCAGGAGATCGGCAAATGAGCTGACGCCCAGGCGGGCAAAGTCCCTGACGCCCGCGGGTCCTACCCCCGGGGCCTCGGATACTGCCGGCGCGGGTACCCGGGAGACCTGCGGGTCCGCGGTGGTCATCAGCGCGCTGTTCTCAGAAGGGCAGGCCCGCGAGCATCGGCACAAGCAGGCCGGAGACCAGCAGGCTTCCGCCCAACCAGCCGGCAAAGGCCAGCCCGCCGAAGATAGCGAGGTTGTAGCCGTACTGCAGGTCCTGCTTTGGCATAATACGGGTTACCACCCGCCGGCTGGGGTTGTAGAGCATCTGATCCAGGAAGCCCCAGGCCTGGTGGTTGGACTCCGGTGCCATCACAAGCCCGATACCCCGGACAATGCTTGCAAGCACCAGGAGGCCGAGGAAGAAGCGCACCGCAACCCAGATGAGGCTGAGGGCGATCGCCAGGACTATCCCCACGGTAATCGTCTGCCGGATCAGCAGCTGCCCCGCCAGCTCGGCTACAAAGATCAGGGCAAGGGAGGCCAGCAGCACCGAGAGGTCCAGGGGCCCGATCCGTACCGGCAGCCGTGTACGGAAAAAGTTGAGGTAGGGATCCGTGACCTCCTGCAGCAGTTCCCCGGCGCGGCCAAGGTCAATGCCTGTCATCCAGGTCATCAGGACCCGGAGAAAGATCAGCAGCAGGTAGGTGTAGATGACGGCCCGAAGGACCTGAAGAACAACAATCATGCAAACTCCTTTGCGGTCTCTGCCTGCGCGGTCCAGCACCCGTCAACGGCGGGATGCTCCGCTATCTCGCGCAGGCTGGTCTGGCTGGTCGATACCGCCAGCTGATCGTCAACCCGGATGATCCGCTCGCCGCCGTCCGGGTCCGGAACGTGGAGCACAAGCCTTGCCGCGCCGTTGTGCCCAAAGAGGAAGGAACGCAGCTCCAGGAGATCGGGCTCGCCAAGGCCGGAAACCAGTCTCAGGTGCAGCTCATCCGCGTCCCTCAGGCGCAGCTCCTCCGGCGAGCCCATCCACTCTACCACGAACTGCGGCGCGTCCCTCCGAAAATCCAGCTTTCCGCGCACACCGACAACCCGATCCGGCTCCCACCACCCCTCCACCACAGCGAGCGCATCGTCAAAGGCGACCAGGTCAATCTCACCGTTGTGGTCCATGATTCTGCCAATGGCCATTCGCTTGCCGCGGCGAGTGTTCACGAAGCGCGCCTCTAGAAGCATCCCCAGTACCTGGTGGTTGCGCTCCGGAGAGAGCCCGCTCACGTTGGCCAGGTTCACGCTGGTGGCGCGCTCCGCCATTGTGCGGAATGCATCAAGCGGATGGCCGGTGACGTAGTAGCCGAGGAGCTCTCGTTCGTGGCTCAGGAGTTCCTGCCGATCAGGGATCTCGTCCTCAGCCAGCGGGAGATCGTCCCATTCCCCGCTTTGGGGCGCGTCAAACAGGCTGCCCTGACCGGCCTGCCGGGCCTCTCTCTCGTGGCGCGCACGTTCCATGAGGGTCTCCACGTTGCGGTGGAGGACCCCCCGGGGGATATCGGACAGATCATCGAAGGTCCCGGCCAGGATGAGGGTCTCCAGAGTTCGGCGATTGGCCACGCTGGGGTCCACACGCTCCAGGAAGTCCCGGAGCCCGGTGAACTCGCCGCCGGCAGATCGCTCGGAGATGATGGCTTCTGCTACCCCCTGCCCGATTCCCTTGATGGCAACAAGCCCGTAGACAATCTCTCCGTCCCGCACGCTGAAGCGGACCCCGCTGCGATTGACTGAAGGGGGCCGGATCGCGAGGCCCATCCGCCGGGCTTCCTCCAGGTACTCAACAATCTTGTCCGGGTTGGCAATCTCGTTGGTGAGGTTTGCGGCCATGAACTCCGCGGGGTGGTTTGCCTTCAGGTATGCCGTCTGGTAGGCGAGGACCGAGTAAGCGGCAGCGTGGGACTTGTTGAAGCCGTAGCCGGCAAAGGGTTCCAGGAGGGTGAAGATGGCGGCCGCTGTCTCCTCCGGGATTCCCTTGGCTGTGGCGCCCTCCAGATATGCGGCGCGCATCCGCTCCATCTCTTCCCGCTTCTTCTTGCCCATGGCGCGGCGGAGCAAGTCCGCTTGCCCCAGGGAGAAGCCCGCGATGATCTGCACGATCTCCATGACCTGTTCCTGGTACACGATTACCCCGTAGGTCTCGTCCAGGATCTTCTGCAGGGAGGGGTGGGGGAAGCGTATTGCCTGCCGCCCGAACTTGGAGTCAATGAACTGCGGAATGTTCTCCATGGGCCCGGGCCGATAGAGCGCGTTGAGGGCAATGAGGTCCTCAATCCGGCTCGGGCGGGCATCCCGGAGAATTCGGCGCATTCCATCGCTCTCAAACTGGAAAACGCAGATGCTCTCTCCCTGACCCAGCATTGCAAAGGTTGCCTCGTCATCCTCCGGGATTGTCTCGGTAGAGAAGTCGGGGAGCTTCTCCCTCACCAGCTCCTCCGTGTTTCGGATGAGGGTCAGGGTCTTCAGTCCCAGGAAGTCCATCTTCACAAGGCCACAGTCTTCCAGCAGGTCCATGCTGTACTGCGTGGATACCGCACCCGTGCGCGGATCACGGTAGAGCGGCACGTAGCGGGTCAATTGCTCGGCACCAATCACCACCCCCGCAGCGTGGGTGGAAGCATGGCGGTGGAGGCCTTCCAGCTTCCTCGCCTGATCAATCACCTGTGCCTCGGGTCCGCCCGCCTCCAGCAGGGCCCGGAGCCGTGGCTCTTCTTCCAACGCGTTGACCTTCTTGCCACGCTGCTCCTCGCTGAGGTCCTGCAGGGTGATCCGGAGATCGTCCGGGATCAGCTTGGCAATGGCATCCGCCTCGCCAAAGGACAGATCCAGCGCGCGTGCAACATCCCGGATTGCGGCCTTGGGCTTGAGCACGGCAAAGGTGATGATCTGGCTGACGCGCTCCTCGCCGTACTTGCGGGTGACGTAGTCAATCACCTCTCCGCGGCGTTCAAAGCAGAAGTCAATGTCAAAGTCCGGCATGCTCACCCGCTCGGGGTTGAGGAGCCGCTCAAACAGCAGGTCAAAGCGCAAGGGATCGATGTTGGTGATGCGCAGCGCGTAGGCCACCAGCGAGCCAGCACCACTTCCCCGGCCCGGTCCAACCGGAATATCACGGGAGCGCGCAAAGGCAATGAAGTCCCACACAATAAGGAAGTAGCCAGTGAAACCCATGCCGATGATGGTCTCTAGCTCATACTCAAGCCGCTCAGATGCCACGCTACTCACCGGCGAGTAGCGCTCACGCAGACCTTCCCGCGCAAGGTGGCGGAGGTAGTCATCCGCAGAGGCAAAGCCCTCGGGGATCTCGTACTCCGGAAGCATGGGGCCCGGCAGCTTCAGGGAGAACGTGCAGCGCTCCGCGATGTCCAAGCTCGCCCGTAGCGAGTGGGGGACCTCCGCGAATCGCGTGGTCATTTCTTCCGCGGATTTCAGGTAGAACTCGTTGGTGCTGAAGCGGAATCGATTCGGATCCGCCTTGGACTTCTGTCCGCCGATTGCCAGCAGGGTATCGTGCGCGTCGGCGTCTTGCTGGCGGACATACCAGGTCTCATTGGTGGCTACCGTCCCGATTCCCATGCCCGGCGCCATGTCAAGGAGCGCGCGGTTGACCGTGAGCTCCTCCGGCAAGCCATGGTTCTGCAGTTCCCCGTAGACGCTCTTGGCCCCGTAGAGGTCCCGGTAGAAGCCAAGGCGAGCCCGAGCCTCCTCGTCCCTGCCGCGCAGGATGAGGGCCGGGACCTCGCCTGAGATTGAACCGGTGAGGCAGATCAGATCCTGGCGGTACTGCTGCAGAAGCTCGTCATCAATGCGGGGCCGGTAATAGAAGCCCTCGGTGTAGCCTCGCGAGCTCAGCTCAATCAGGTTCCGGTATCCGAGGTCGCTTGTTGCGAGCAATACCAGCCGCCCGGGCCGGTTTCCCCGCTCGCCCCCGGTCTTCTCGTGGCGGCTTCCGCCCGTGACCCAGAAATCGCAGCCGATGATGGGCGTGACCGCGGATTCGTGCAGTGCCCGGTAGAAGTGCAGGGCACCAAAGAGGTTTCCGTCGTCAGTGATTGCCAATCCCCGCAGGGACAGCTCTGTTGCACGCGCGGCAAGGTCCGGGATGCTTGCGGTGCTCCTCAGGAGACTGTAGTCGCTGTGGACGTGCAGATGGGCGAACTCGGCCATGCGGGCGCCCTGATGCTACGGCGACCGCCGCCACGGGGTAAAGCACAACGCCACGGAGATGTCGATTTTCGCCGCGGGTTGCGAGGCGGGGGTTGAGACAGCGCCTGGTGCCTGCGCGGCTGGGGCTATCGGAGGGACGCGAGGAAGTCCCTCAGCAGGGCTCGCGCACGAAAGACGCGGAGCTCGCGCTGGCGCTCGGTTTCAAACGGGAGGCTCCCGCGGATAGCGTCTGTCTGGGCGAGGGGAGACCCATCCTCCAGCGCGGACTGGATCTGCTCCTCTGAGAGCGGCAACCGCGTACCTGCAACATCGCGCTCCCACTGTACCGAGCGGATCAGGGCGTTCTGCCGGGAAGCAAAGATTATCCGGATGGTGTCCAGAATCCGGCGGTAGCTCCGGTACACGCCGATGAACAGCAGGTATGGCGGGACCGGCGAATAGGGACTCCCGAACTGCTGGTATCGATAGCCGGTCCACGTCTGCCGGGGAATCCGGATCCGTGTCAGTACCTCGCCGGGCCGAAGGTCCAGGCCCGAGCCGTTGTTGCGCAGGTTCTCCACCCGGAGCCAGCGTGCTGCGCCGCTGCGGCGGAGTTCAATCCGCGCGTCGGAGATTGCCAATGCTGGCACGGCGGTTGTCAGTCTGTCCGGCACGCACAGGTTTCCACCCAGGGTTGCCGCGCTGCGCACGCCAAGCGGTCCGATGTCTGAGAGTACACGCCGAAGGTGGGGCGGAAGCTCGGAGCCAAACGCCTGCAGCACGGAATCAAGCGTTGCAGCAGCGCCAATCTCCAGGTAACGGTCACTCCGCGCCAGGCGATGCATCTCCTCCACGCTTTCCAGGCTGATTAGATCCCGGTCCAGCCGTCCTGAACCACCAAGCGTCGCGCCCATCAGGTAGGTTCCCCCGGCGAGGATGGATACCCCCGGCCGACGGCGTCGCAGTTGCAGGAGCTCCCCGAGGGATCGCGGGTGGTAGATGATCGGCGCGGCTTCAGTGGGCACGCTGCATCCTCCGGCGCTTCAGTTCTGCGGCCCAGCGGACGGCGCGGACTACGCCGGCGTACGGCACTCCGCGGGCGGAGATGCTTCTGACCACTGACTCTATCGTGGCATCGTCCGGACTCTGGTCGCGTTGCAGCAGGCTGTAAATGGCAAGGACCAGCGCCCCACCCCAGGACGGCGGCGGATAGATAGCCGCCCGGCTCAAGGACCGCTCAATGTCCCGATAGTCTTCTTCCTCAAGCAGGCCTTCCACCGTGCGAATGCGGCGTCCGCTGATCCGGAAGGCGGGCACCAGACAGGCGTGCATTGGCATTCCGTCCAGGAGAATCATGCAGCGGCCGCATGCGCCGGTCACGCATCCGCGCCTGCAGGTCACGATGTCAAGCTCCTCGGCGAGGATATCCACCACCATCCGTTCGGCGGGTTGCTCGGATTCGCGTACGCTTCCGTTGATGCTGAATGACAGCTTCATCCTTCCGGCTCTCCCAGCGCACGGTACTCAAGCAGAAGGGACGGTGTCGCGGGGATGCGGTCCAGGAACACTCCGCCCGCCTGACTCACGGCATTAACCACTGCCGCGGGCACCACCTGCATCGCAAGACCGGTCACCGGCAGCGGGTCCCGATCATCGTCCAGGAAATGCATCCGAATCCGCGGAAGCTGGAAGAGGACCGCCGGAACGTAGTTCTCAAGGGTCTGCCGGTCTGCAACGCGGTCCGGAAAGCGGAGCTCGGTAAGCGCGTGCCCCAACGCCAGAAAAACTTCCTGCTCCACGCGCTGTTCGGCCCGGCGCCGGTCCAGAATCCGGCCACAGGCCAGACTGATCCAGACCTCCCTCACCCGCAGCTCCTGTTCCACCGGGATGAACTCAGTGTCCACCACGCACGCGGCAAGTGGGAGTTCGGGGACGCGCCTGCTGCCTCCTCGTGCTTCCAGGGGAAGGGGCTCGCGAAATCGGCGCCGCTGGAGGGAGCGGAGAGCGGTGGTGATCATCCGCGGCACCGTGGCAAGCGCTCGCCCGCCGGATGCCGGTCCGCTGTCCACCGACGGATCCGGGATGATGCTGACACCGGCCCGATCCATCTCCATTGCCCGGGCGGCCACATCCTTCCACCAGTCCCTGGTTGCGGCGGACGCCGCCTGGACCCCCACGCGGATGGCCAGCTCGCTTGCGCTGTTCAGGCGGGCGAGCACGCTGCTTGTCCCGCCCAGGTTCCCGGTAGCCGGAATCTGCCGGTGGCCCTGCGCAAACCCAATCCCCCGGCGCGGCCAGGTGCTACCGCTGTTCCCGCCCCGGCGGCGGAGCGCTTCCCGGGATGCCCATTTCCGCTCAAAGTCTGAGCGCCGGAGCACCGAATCCGCAACCGCGTCACGCTGCGTTGAGGGCAGGCTGCTTCCGTGCATGCTCCGTCGGACCGCGAGTGCGGGTTTCCGCGCAACAATTGCAAGGCGGGCAATGTGGGTTTCCACGGCAAATGCCAGCGCAGCCTCGGGGCCACCGGTCATCAGGCCGGCCGGGAGGTCCGGCGTCTTTTGCACCGCGATCCGGAGCTGGATCTTCCCCATTCGGTACCCGGTGGCGAGCATGTCCCGGCACCGGGCCATGGAGTGTTCGCCGATTGTCTGGATTGATCCGCAGCGGATAACCATGTTCACCATTGAGTGTATAGGCTCTCCGTCTTCTGAGACGGCAGTCACCATCCGTGTCTCAGCGGCGGCCCGGCCCCCAAAGAGCCGGAATGCCTCCAACTGATCCGGCAGGCAGACAGAGGGTAGACCAGTGGCCCGCGCGGCAAGCGCCGCCCAGACCGCCACCAGATCCGCCTGCCAGAACTTGGCTTCCATGCTCGGCTCGGCCAGCATGCCCTCCGTGTGGACCTGTTCCGCCCGTGTTCCCAGCGCGGCGGCAACGGCACGCCGGGTCCGCTGTGGCCACTGGCCGTCCACCAGGATCCGCAGTCCGTCCGGGCTGACGGATGCAAGTGCCCCCGGAGGATCATCGTAGAGCGGGGCCTGGCCGCCACTCCGATAGGTGCCTTCAACCTCCCCGGAGCGTTCCAGATCCGGCTCCACGCCAAACTCTGCCTCAAACACCAGATCCGGGGATCCATCTCTGGCCAGCCCTGCGGTGTGCACCGAACCCGCCGGGTTGCGGAAGCCGGTGCCCGTAAGGCTCCGCCTCAACGCATATGGATCCCGTGAAAGCATCAGCGCCACCGCCTGGCCGGCCCAGATGGCCGGGCCCTCGGCCAGGACCGGATATGGCTCGCCGGCGGTGACGATGCTTCGGTGTCCAGGGATTTCAGCGGCTGTGATCAGTCGGATACCCGCCTCTTCTTCCTCCGGGATGATGAGGTCATCCGCCGAAAGGCCGGGTCTGGGAGCCAGGACCGGCCGGCACCACTGCACAATCGGGGGAATGCGGTCCACCAGGCGGGTTCCGCGCGCCAGGAGGCTGCTTCTGAACTGCTCGGTTCTCGTCATCGGCGCGCCCTTCGGCCGACGTCCAGAAGCACTTCCGCAACCCGCCATGCACGTCTCATTCCCATTCCCTGCCAGACAGGCAGGCTGAAACTGCGGGCCCAGTGGGCCTCCGCGTTGGGAAAGGAGCCCGGATTCAGTCCGTAGGTCTGTTTCCAGAAGGTCATGCGGTGCAAAGGCCGGTAGTGCACGCTTGTTCCTATACCCGCCCGGCCCATCGCCTGAAGGAACTCATCCCGGTCAATCCGTAGGCGCTCCAGTCTCAGTCTCGGCGCGAACAGGTGCCAGGAGTGGCCGGGATCATCCGAGTGCGGCGGCGGGTCAATCCAGTCTTCCCCGCGGATCGCTTCCAGGTAGAGCCGGGCAATTTGCTGTCGTTGTGCGCGCATCTTCTGGGCGCGGGAGAGCTGAACCCGCCCTATAGCCGCAAGGAGATCCGGAAGGTTGTATTTGTAGCCGTCAGCCAGGATGTCGTAGTCCCAGGCCCGGCTCCTGCCGTCGGCGCGCTGCCAGACCTCCCGGTCTATACCGTGCAGGCGGAGCATCCGCGCGCGGGTCGCAAGCTCGGGATCCGGCGTACCGAGGAGACCGCCTTCTCCGGTGGTGATGGTTTTGGTGGCGTAGAAGCTCCACGCGGCAACCTGCGCAGCGCTGCCCTGTGCGCGTCCGGGCCCGTAGCTTCCGGAGAGGCTGTGCGCCGCGTCCTCAATCACGGGAATCCGGCCTTCAAGGACCTCATGGAGGTCCCAGGTTGGCCCGGCTGCCCCACCCATGTTCACCGCCATCACCGCGTCTGCGCCTTCACTATCAGCGGTCCTGGCAACGCTCATTGGATCCGGGTGGTAGCTGTCCGGGGCGGAGTCCACAAACCGGAGCTCGGCACCGGCGTGCCGCATGGTTGCAGCGCTCGCGGTGAAGGTCCACACCGGCACCACCACCACGCGTGGTCTGGGCTCCATTGCAAGCGCACTGAGGTGGAGCGCTGCGGTTGCTGATGAGCACAGGACGCAGTGCGGCACCTGCAGCACCTCCGAAAGTTCTTCCTCGAACGCCCTGGCTTCCCCCGCGCTTGTCAGCCATCCACTGCGCAGGACTCGGCGGACGGCGCGGATCTCGGCAGCACCTGTCCGCGGGCGGGCAAAGGGGATCCGCCTAATGGATCGGCTCATCTTGCTGGAGTGGTAGAGAGGGTATCAGGGTCCGCAGCTCCTCTCGGAGGAGGCGGCGGTTGCGATATGAGTCCGGGCTGCCAGTCTCGAAACAGATCTCGCGAAGCCTGGGGATTCCGCTAACAAGCGCGGCGGCGCTGATCCGGGGACCGCGGACTTCGCCGATTCGCTCGTGAGGCCCGGGGCAGACACTCTCGTGGTCGCCGGTGAGGTGCTCAATCAGCTTCTCTCCGGTGCGCATGCCAATCTCACGAATCTCAATGTCGCGGTCCGGCTCCATTCCGTGGAATCGGATCATCTGGCGCGCGAGATCTGAGATGGCAACGGGCTCGCCCATATCAAGCACGTAGAGGCCGGCATCCTTTCCGGCACCCCCGGCAATGATAACCAGCGCGGCGGCTTCCGGAATGGTCATGAAGTAGCGACGCATCCGGTAGTCGGTAATGGTGATGGGGCCGCCTTCCCGGATCTGCCGCTCCAACAGCGGCACGATGCTGCCGCGGCTCCCCAGGACGTTTCCAAAGCGCACGGCCATGAAGCGCTGGTCAGCCGCGCCGTCAAACAGGCTGCTGGCGGCAAGCACGCAGGATTCAGCCAGCGCCTTGGTAGCGCCGTAGACGCTTACCGGCTCCACCACCTTGTCCGTGCTGATGATCACCATCCGGCGGAGGTGTTCGCTCCCTCTGCACGCCCGAACCAGGTTCCAGGTGCCAACCACGTTGTTCTCAACGCCGGCAACGGGATTCGCCTCCACCATAGGCACGTGCTTGTAGGCCGCTGCGTGGAAGACTACGCTTGCTCGCAGCCGGCGAACCAACCAGGCGATGTGCTCTTCATTACGGAGATCACCGAGGACGGGAACCACCGTTGTCGCTTCTCCGACACCGCCAGCCTGCAGGCGACGGAGCTCGGACTCAATTTCATAGATGCTGTTTTCGCCCTGCCCCAAAAGGTACAGACGTTCAACCCCAGCAATCAGCAGCTGGCGACACAGCTCGCTGCCGATGCTTCCACCAGCGCCCGTTACCAGGACCCGCGCTCCCCGCAGATAGCCGACCCGGGACTTCAAGTCAATCTTCACCGCATCCCGGCCGAGCAGGTCCTCCGGGTTGATCTCCCGAGTCTGCACCAGGTGCACCCCGTCAATAAGCTGCGCAACGCTGGGAACAATGCGAATCCGATCAAAGCCGGCCTGAAGCACCGTGCGGTGAATGCGCGTGAGGTCCGTGTGTGGTGCGCTCGGCATTGCAATGAGGGCTTCATCGCCGGCCTGGCGTTCGGTGAGCGGAAGGACATCCGCAATCGGGCCGAGTACCGGGACCCCGTCAACGCGGGTGCCAATCTTCCCGGGATCATCGTCCAGGAAGGCAACCACGTTTCCCTGCCGGGCCCGAAGCGCAATCTCCCGGGCGATAGTGGTGCCAGCGAGCCCCGCGCCAATGACATAGATTCGGCGAGCCCGGCGGGGGTTCACGGCCGTGCTACTGCTCCGGCCGCGGTTACCAGCTCAATACCGAGGTCAATGGAAAAGCTGTCTTTGTAGAGGTCCAGCTTCACGCGTGCGCGCCCCTTGCGGCGGTCCACGCGAACAATCTGGCCTTCCATTCCCGCAAGGGGGCCATCAATGACCTCAATCCGGTCGTTCTCGTTGAAGCGCACGCGAGACGGGCGCACCAGGGAGCCAAAACGGATGAGGTTTCGGATCGCCTGCTCATCGCGCGGCGGCAGCGCGCGTACATCCTCGGAGGAGTGGAGCGGCCGAATAAAGCCTCGGACGCCACCAAGGCGGCGCCAGAGCCCGTCGTCCGCGTCCGGAGTATCCAGAAACACGTAGCCGGGAAAGATCGGGCGGACCTGTCGGGTCCAGCGGCCGTTCCGCCTGATCCGCAGCTGGCGCCGCGGCAGGATCAGGGCATCAGCAAGCTCGGAGATATTGCGTCTGCAGCGCTCCAGGAACCCCATCTCGTCCCCGGCAAGTACCTGAACGACGTACATCAGCTTGTGCGTCGGCGGAAGTGGGGCAGAACCTGCCGGATTTCAGCAAGTTTCTTGCCCTCAATCGGGTCCTCGCGGACCCGGTCCCCGTAGTCAAGGATGAATGCCATGAACACCGCGAGGAAGAACACCGACACGGTAACTACCACCGTGATCACGCTCCGGCTGGGCCCCGACTTCACCTCCGGGATCTCGGCGGTCTGAATGACCTGGAAGTTCCTGCGGTCGTCTGCCTGCTCCAGCTGAAGGGTCTCAATCTGGGTCCGAAGGCTTGTGTAGACGCTGGTTTGCACTTGCAGGTCCAGTTGCAGTTCAGCCTGCCTGGCGGTGAGCGCCGCAATTTCGGCCTGGGAGAACTCGGTGAGCTCGCCGGTCTGGCTCACCCGAACGTTCTGGATTGCCTGTTCCCGGAGGCGGATCTCCTCCCGGGTCTGCCGCACCAGCGGGGCATCCGGCGGGAGGTAGCTCAGCAGATTCTGTAGTTCCAGTTCCTGGTTGATCAGCTCTGTCGTCAGTATCGTGAGAATTTCGGCATTCTGCCGGGCCGCGGATTCCACATCCAGCAAACCGTACTGCTGCCGGAAGTCCAGCAGATTCTGGGACGCCTCGCGGAGATCCGCCTCTGACTCCGCCAGCCGGGAGTTGAAGAAGCGCTGCTGGTCGGCAACGTTTTCCTGGGTCAGTTCCCGGAAACGATCCTCCAGCAGAACCACGATTCGGTTGATGACCTCAGTGGCGAATTCGGGGTCAGTATGCTCAAAGCCGATGGACATCACTCGCGTATCCGGCGAGTACTCCACGGTGAGTGAATCCCGTACTAACATTCGGCTGCTGGTACGCGGGGTCTCGGTGAAGCCGTTCATCTCAATGATGTTGAATTCGCGGACAATGCTGTCCACGATCAAGTTCCCGTAGACCAGCTCCTCGGCGAGGGCCGCGTCACTTGCATCCTGGCCGATGGCGATCCCGGCAAGCGCCGCAAGTCCGCCGGCGTCGGAGCCACCCAGCAGATTGGCCACACCGCTACCGCCGCTGGTACCTTCCCGGAGAAGGACTTCCACCGTCGGCTCGTAGACGTTGGGAAGCGGGTTCCACCCGTCCGAAGGCGCGTAGATTGTGTAGAGGCTGAACAGGACCATAAAGAGCCCTGTTCCAAACGTGGCAAAGAAGATCAGGCGCCAGCGCCGAGCGAGCACGGCAAGCAGGTCAATGAGTGAAACGGTATCTTCGGCAATTGCGGCGCTTTCCGGCGCTACCGCAGTTCCTTGTGGCTGTTGATCTTGCAACGAGTGTTGTTCCATGGATTTTGCAATAAGCGCTACGGTAGCACGGTCGGCGATGCCTTCACAATTGAGGCGCGAGGTGCTTTGGGAGCTGCCCGGGGGCGCCGATATTCCGTACAGGAGACTACTGATGCGAACGCTGCTGCCACTCCTGCTGATGTGCTGCATTGTTGCCTCGGGCGTGACCGCGGCTCCGGTGCTTGTCAGCATTTCCACAGACTCTTCCCGGCCGCTCCCCGAACCCGAGCGGAGCGCCATTATGGGCGTGGTGACCGGTGCCTTAATGGGAGCCCTGTTTAACATGGGCCATATCGCCTTTGACGAGGTCAGCAGCAGCCCGACCGTTGCAGATGCCCGAAATCCCCGCATTTCAGAGATTGCCCACATCAGAAGCCTCGGTGCCGACGTTATTGTGCAGGCGCAACTGGGTGGCGATCCCTCGGAGAACGGCAACCAGGTGGTCCTGCGCTATATTTCCTATCAGGTGATTGATGCCAGAACCGGCAGCTACCTCTTCAGTGGGCGTCATGAATCCCCTGACGTGACGGTTCGGGACGGATCGGTGGCGATCGCAACCGCGGAACAGCTCTCTCGGTTGGTTGCGGAGGCAATTGTTGCCGCCTGGCCGGAGGACCGTGGATGAGAACCTCGAGTACCCGTAAACGATCCCGGGGCCCCATGATCAAGCTCCTTTGCATGATGCTCCTTGGTATGATTCTGCCGCCTGCTGTGGCCCCTGCACAAACCTGGGAGGGGATAGTTGCTATTGCGGAGCCCGGAGTGCTCCCACCCGGCGAGGTTGTGGCTGCAAGCTCCACCTTTGCACCCGGGGAGACCGTAGTCGTTACTAATCCGCTCACTGGTGAGACTGTCACCGTCACCATCGTAGAGAACGGGGCGTTTGACGGCGTGCTTCTTACACTCAGTCCCACCGCCGCCGAACAGCTCAACCTCAGGGGAACCGGTGCGGCCGTTCAGGCAGAACGAATGGCGGATTCCACCGCACCCGTCTTTGTGCCCGAGCGGGACTTTGCCTTTCACCCGGACCCCGACATCAACCCCGCCGCGCTGGGCGACGGAAGCGACAGCTCGCCGCTCATCGCCGCTGCCACCGACCCCGGTGAGACACCCGGCAGGGTAGCGCCGGAACCGGAACCCGCACCGGCGCCAGAGCCAGAGCCGGCAGTGGTGACCGAGCCCCGACCAGTGCCGGAACCGGAACCCGCACCGGCGCCAGAGCC
>CAZPXH010000003.1:0-236765 GCA_964591085.1 uncultured Spirochaetaceae bacterium
GCTGGTTCTCCCGCTGACCCTCTCGCCGGGGGCCCTCGTTGCACAGTCCCTGCGCCCGGGCCTTGCGGGACCGGATCAGCCAAGACAGCAGGATCAGCCGGAGAACGCTGCCGCGCTCCCGGACGCCCCGCTTCCCGAATGGATACGACTCCGTGAACCCGGATCAGAGATAACCGGCACAGAGGAAGTGATCCTGAATGCGCTGTATCGCACACCGGGCAGCCAGAGCGAGTTCCTGGCAAGCGTGGAGGCGCTTGTCGGCCAGGCCGCAGTAACCAGAACCGATACCCGGATTGTCTCCATGCTTGCCGGGTTAGCCTCGGCGGATCCACTGAGATCTGCGCCAACAGACCGAGCACGCGCGGTCTCGCTGATGGGGCGCATCGGTGGGCCGAATGCGGGGACGGCGCTCCTGCAGACAGTCCTGCGGGAGCCGGATGACTTTGTGCGCAGCCAGGCGGTGGATGCGTTGATCCGGTCCGGGCTCCGCGCGGATCAGCGGGTGAGCCTCACCCTTGCGCGGACCCTCCAGACCTCCGCCGTCAGCGGGCTTGACCAGCGTACGGCTGGAGTTGCGCTCTCTGCAATTGAGGCAATCTACACGGATGCGGAGGAGGTTCCCAGGGAGGTCTTTGACGCGCTCATTGAGACCGCATCCCGCGGACAGCGTTCAGACCTGAGAGAACGGGCCTTTGCCATTGCGCGGCGTCTCGGAGGATTGGACTAGGCCGGGGCTCCAGACCGGAGTGATTCCTGTGGGCTCCGCGGTTTCCAGCGGCGAAGGGATATGGCGGTCAACAATCTGCTCGGCAAGGCGAAGGGCAAGCCGACCAATGGCGTGATTCAAGTAGGAGCCGTCGTCAATTCTGGTCTGCAGTTCCAACAGGCGCTCCGCAGACGCGTAGTACTTCCGGCGGCCCATCAGAACCCGACCTCAAAGGCGGCGGGCAGATGGAGGATCTCCCCGGAAGCATCCGTTGCAATGCAGTCAAAGCGAACCTGACAGCCAAGCAGCCGGTTCCGCGCGAGGAATTGGTAGGTAGCCTGCACCACGTGGCGCTGTTTGTTCCGGTTCACCAGATACTCCAGATCGGCCCGGCGCCCGGATGCGATGCGCTTCACCTCCGTTGCCACCACTATGGCACCGGACCTGCTAAGAATATCGACCTCGCCCCGGGGGCACCTGAAGTTCCGGGCAAGAATGGTGTGCCCGAGTGAACGGAGATAGTCGCAGGCCAGGTCTTCGGCCGCCCTTCCGCGGATGTTGGGGCCGTGACCGCCGTTCAGCTAGTCACCGTCTCCGTTTGACTGGATTTCGCGCGGATCAATCGCGCGAGCAATGTGAACGCCCGGCTGAGCGGAGAGGTTAACCACCTCCCCTTCATCGTTCCGGTAGGGTTCTCCCTCAGCGTTAATCATGATCTTCACCTTTGGCTTGATCGGCGCGCCGGGATTCATGTCCACGACCCGGCCAATCCGGGCGTCATTGAGCAGAACCACCGAACCCACGGGATAGATCCCCATGGTTGCGACAAAGGCCTTCAGGATATTGGGATCAAAGCGCCGCCCGTTGTCTGCAAGCAGTCCGCGGATTGCAGTGTGGCCAATCACTGGATTGCGATACGGCCGATTGCTCACCATTGCTTCAAAGGCGTCTACCACCGCAATAATCCGGGCCGGGAGCACAATATTGGTACCGGACAGTCCGCGCGGATAGCCCTTCCCGTCCCAACGCTCCTGATGCTGGAGCGCGGCAAGGCCAATCTCTTCCGGGTATCCCATTTCCTTTGCAACAATGCGGTAGCTCCGCACCGGATGTGTCATGATCTGCTTGCGCTCTTCATCGGTCAGCTTGCCCTGCTTGCCGGTGATAGCCTCGGGAATCCGGAGCATTCCGGCGTCGTGCAGAAGCGCGGCGGTCGCAAGCTGAAGCACCCGGTGCTTGGCGAGCTCAAGGTTACGCCCGATGAGCACACTGAGAATGCAGGCATTGATCGCGTTCTGAACCGGACCGCCAGTTCCCTGTATTCCGTAGATGATGTAATGCACCAGGTCGGTCTGTCGGGAATCCAGCGCCTTGATAATGCGATCCACTACGCGGTCAACCTCTTCCCGGGTCACCGAGTCATCCTGGACTGTTATGCGCTTGAAGGTGTTTTCCAGCTGGGAGGCAATTGACTGATACAGCTCCCGGACAACCTGCTGGTTTGGGTCATTGAACGCAAGGTTCACCAGGCTGGTACGTTCGCGCTCGGCTTCCTCATCAATGAGCTCGCCGTGAGTTGTGACGGTCTCCACTTTCCATTTCTTAAGGTTCCGAAGGTCCCGTTCCCGCAGCGGCTCATTTCGGGGGACGAGGATGTTCACGCCGTCCACCAGGACGTCCCGCGTGAATCGCATTCCCACCTTCAGTTCACCGACACTGATTTCCTTCATCCCTGTTGCTCCGCACGATGCACTGCCACGAGAATGCGGGCGACGGACTCGTACAGCTGCACCGGGATCAGGCTGTCCAGCTGCACCGTCTCAAGCGCGCGCGCCGTGGCGTCATCCCGCTTCACCGGAATTCCAAAGCGGTGAGCCAGCTCCACAAGCCGGTTCGCCACGTTCCGGGTACCGCGGGCAGTGACAATCGGGGCTGGAAGGTCGCGGCTGTATCGCAACGCCACGGCGATTCCGGTGTTCACATCGCGTTTGTCCATCGCGTCAACCCCAAAGGTCTATCAGACCGAGTGTATCCATTGAGCCATGGTCTGAGAAGCCATCGAATCTGGTAGCCGGACTTGGAGCAGAGCGGAACCGGACATCTACACCAGCATCGTTGAGGGCCGCGACTTCCTGCTCGTCCGCACCACGCACAAGAACTTCCCGGGGCTCTGCGGTACGGAAGAGGTAGTGGCGGGCCGCCCGCTCCCCGTCGGCAGATGGATGCAGGCTCACAACCACCCGGTCAACTGGTTCCGGCCCGCCAGTCTGCGGGACATGGAGACGCAAGGTCCCATTTCGCTCCCGACCCGCGAGCTTCGCGGATAGGGGAAGCAGCACCCAGCCACCGGTCAGCACTCGTGACCGATTGTATTCAGCAAGGGATCCGGATGAGCGGAGCTGTGCCCGCAAATCATCCTGAAGCGTCGCGATCAAGTGCAAAAGGAATTCTGGCTGGGACTCGCTTGCCGGACCGGGGTCAGTTCCGCCGTCGAGGAGGCCGGCCATAGCTCGTTCCGCCGCGCTGCGCACGCCCGGGGAGTCCAGACTGGTTGCGGAATCCCGGGCAAAGCCAAGGAGCAGTTCAATCCAGGTGCGGACGTATTCCGGGAGAGGGAGCGTGTTTCCCGGGACTGGTGACGGTGGTGCGGGAGGCGCGGACTGTCCCGGCTGAAGCTGCTCCCAGAGCTCGCGCACAATAGAGCGCAGGCGGGCCTCGATGCCGGTGTCAGTTGTTCCGATCTGCTGTCCCGGATTGCCGGTTTCCCAGGGCCTTACACCGTCAGCAGCACTGCCACGTCCGAACATACGCCGTGTGTGGGTGGCGGCATCGCTGGCGGGGGTCCGGTTGGTGTTGGTGTCTCCGCGGCCGGCCCCGCCGACCGAATCTCCAAGCATAAGCTTTCCCGGAACCACTGCCGGGATACAGGATCAGGCTTTGGCCGTGCTTCCGTCCTTGCGGCGGATGAGCTCCTTGACCTTGGCGCGCTTTCCGACTCGCTTCCGGATGTAGTAGAGCTTGGCCCTTCGGACCCGACCGCGGCGGGAGACCTCGACCTTAGCGATGTTCGGCGAATACAGGGGGAACACCCGCTCCACACCGACTCCGTAGGAGATCTTGCGGA
Source organism: uncultured Spirochaetaceae bacterium (assembly GCA_964591085.1). Classification (GTDB taxonomy): domain Bacteria; phylum Spirochaetota; class Spirochaetia; order DSM-27196; family CAZPXH01; genus CAZPXH01. The sequence continues at coordinate 3,831 of CAZPXH010000003.1, forward strand.
CCACAAAGCTGCGGCCGGCACCGGCGTTATTCTTGGCGATTACCAAGCCTTCATAGACCTGAATCCGCTCGTTCTTTCCTTCCACTATCCGGTAATGAACCTTGACCGTGTCTCCGATCCGGAAATTCTCACGGCCCTCGGAGATCGCCTCGTTCTCAATCGTCTTCAGCAGATCCATTGTGTTCTCCCTCTGTCTCACCGATCAGCCTGCGGTCCGTGGCATCCAGTTCCGCCCCGGACAGCAGGTCCGGCCGACGTTCACGCGTACGAATCAACTGCTGATAACGCCGCCATTGCCGAATAAGCGCATGGTTTCCCGAGCGCAGTACCTCCGGGACCACCAGACCCTCAAACAAACCGGGACGCGTATAGTGCGGATATTCCAGCAGTCCGTCAACATGAGATTCCGACTCCAGGGACCCCTCCGCGATTGCTCCGGGCAGCAACCGGAGCACTGTATCGATCACCACCAGCGCTGCAGCCTCCCCGCCTGAGAGCACGTAGTCTCCGATGGAGATCTCGTGATCCACGCGGGTCCGAACAAAGCGCTCGTCCACTCCCTCGTAGTGGCCACAGACCAGCGTAAGTGATGACAGGCCCGCCCACTCGGTTGCGGTGGCCTGGTTGAACAGACTCCCCCCGGGACTGAGCAGTACAACGGGACCACTCGAATCCCCCAGACTGTCCACTGCGGCACAGAGCGGTTCCGGTTTGAGAACCATGCCCGGCCCCCCACCGTAGGGGTAATCGTCCACGGTCCGGTGTCGGTCTGTGGTGTAGTCGCGCGGGTTGATCGTGCGAACGCGGGCCAGTCCCCGCTCCAGAACGCGTCCGGGAATGCTGGTCCCGGCAAAGGACTGAATCAGCTCCGGAAAGAGCGTCACAACGGAAATGGTCACTCCAGGATCCAGTCCACACGGAGCACAACGCTGCCCTGTCTGCGGCGGACAGCACGGACAAACTGCCGGTTCAGGGGCACGTGGCGTTCACCACCGTCTTCCAGCGCAACTTCCAGCATTGCATCCGCGCCGCTGTCCCAGACGCCCGTGACAGTCCCTCTGCGCTGCAGGCGGTACATCACGTCCATTCCAACAAGGTCCGCCACGTAGTACTCATCCGATGCGAGGGGTGCTGCCTGGGAACGGGCAACAAGAAGCAGGGTTCCCCGAAGGGCTGCTGCTGAATCCGGGTCCGTGATTCCACCGATGCTCGCGATGAGCCGCTTGCCGCCACCGCGAACCTGAAGGGCACGCCAATCTCCCACGGAGTCCAGGTAGGCCTGCCCCAGAGTAAAAAGGTGTTCGTTCTCGCCCGAAAGACTCTCAAGACGGACCTCGCCGCGGAGCCCGTGTGCGCTTGTCACGCGGGCCACGGCCAGGAGATCAGTCGAGGATTTCGAGGACGATTCGTTTCCCGGTGCGGGTGGATGCGGCACTAAGGATGGTCCGGATTGCCTTGGCAATGCGCCCGTGTTTGCCGATCACCTTGCCGATGTCCGCCGGCGCAACCCGAAGTTCCAGAATGGTGGATTTTTCCCCCTCAATCATGTTCACTTCCACGCCGTCCGGCTCATCCACAAGTGATCGCGCCACGTAGCTGACGAGCTCCTTTTCCATCAGGTCTCCCATGTCGGGTGAATCAGCCACGCTCGTCCAGATACACGTTCTTCTGGTTGAGCAGCTTCCGGACGGTATGGGACGGCTCGGCGCCCTTGCTGATCCAGTCCTTCAGCCGATCCTCTTTCAGGATCACCTGATTCTCGTTGGTCTCAATGGGGTGGTAAATTCCTACCTCTTCAATAGCGCGGCCGTCGCGCGGGGTTCTGGAATCCATCACCACAATTCGATAGAACGGTCGCTTCTTGGTGCCAAAGCGCTTCAGTCTGATTCGGACGCTCACGTTTCCTCCTAGTGTGAACCGAGCTGAGCCATGATCTGCTGCTGATACTTCTTGTTCTTCGCCATCTTCTTCATCTGCTGGCGCATTTTCTCAAACTTTTTCAGGAACTGGTTCACCTCGTGCACCGAGGTTCCGCTTCCGCGTGCAATCCGCCGCCGCCGCGGTGGCCCGATAATCAGGTGATTGCCGCGCTCCCTGGGCGTCATGGAAAGGATGATAGCTTCTTCCCGTGTCATGCCCTGCTGTTCCTCATCACTCTGGTCCAGCTGCCCCGCCATACCGGGAATGAGCTCTGCAAGCTTGCGCATGCTGCCCATCTGCTGGACCCGCTGGATCTGCTGCAGATAGTCGGCAATGGTCAGTTGGGCCTTTGCCATCTTCTGCTGGAGGGCAAGGGCTTCATCCTGGCTGTAGGCTTCCTGGGCCTTCTCTACCAGGGTGACCACGTCTCCCATACCAAGGATACGGGAAGCCATGCGATCGGGATAGAAGGGCTGCAAGTCTTCCTGCCCTTCCCCGGTTCCAACAAAGAGCACGGGAACACTTGCGACGCTGGCAATGGACAGCGCCGCACCACCACGCGCGTCGGAGTCCATCTTGGACAGAATGACGCCGGTGAGATCCAGGCGTTCTGCAAAGGCCTGGGCGACTTCAACGGCCGACTGTCCCGTCATTGCATCGGCAACCAGGAGTGATGCAACCGGGGAGAGCTCGGCCGCCATGCTACCGAGCTCCGACATGAGCGCATCATCCACCACGGTACGCCCGGCAGTATCCACAATGAGCACGTTTGCCTGGCCTCGGCGAGCCTCGCTGAGCGCTCGTTGCGCCACCGACAGCGGGGTATCTCCGTCGCCGGACGGACCGACTACCGGCACTCCGGCCAAGGCTCCAACGGTCATCAGCTGCTCTACCGCCGCGGCGCGAGCAAGATCCGTTGCGGCGAGCATCACCCGGCGTCCCTTTGCCTGCAGATGGCGGGCAAGCTTGCCGGCGCTGGTTGTCTTTCCAGAGCCCTGTAGGCCAAGAAGGAGAACGACGCTCACGGTATCCGGACCGCGGAGCTCCAGCGTCTTCGCCTCGCCACCGAGCAGCTCTACCAGCCTGTCGTACACGACTTTGATGAACTGCTGGCCAGGCTGGACGGACCGCAGCACTTCTTCCCCGCTTGCGTCTCTCAGCGCACGGTTCACAAAACGCCGTATCACCCGAAGGTTGACATCAGCGTCCAGCAGCGCCTGCTTTATCTCCTCTACCGCGTCCTGGACATTCTTCTCCGAGATATGGCTCTGCCCGCCGAGCCGACGCGTGAGATCACTGAGACTGGTGGACAGGCGTTCAAACACGGCGCACTACCATTGGAAGGGGGGAATTTGTATCCCCGCGATGCTTTGCTGTCAAGGCTGGTGGGGCCTGGGAGCTGAGACTATCGCACGCGGAAGTAGAAGCGATCCAGATAGCGCAGCCGTTCCCGCGCCTGACCGGCCTCAAGCGCCAGGGGATGCTCCCGGAGCAGACGCTGGTACAGGTCCCGCGCGCGCTCCGGTCCTTCCGGCAATCGGTTCTCCAGGGTCCGGGCTAGCGCGAGCATCTCAGCGGGACCCTCCGGCTCCGGGGCAGCCTCCGCCTCCACGGGGCTATTGGTAGTGTCGGCTTGGACCTGCGGCTCCCCGATATCGGTGGAAAGCCCGGTGGAGGCTGACCCGGAGCTGCTGTTGGCCTCGCCCAGACCGGCTGGGGATGCCGGAGCGATCTTCAGTGGGACGCTGGTGCTCCTTTGGGTACCGGATGCGGGGTCGATGTTGCTGAAGTTCAGCACGTAGTCCCCGTCTTCCCGTGCCAGAAACACAAAGCGGGACCGGGACTCGTTCCTGGTGGTGTTCACCAGGTCCAGTCCTGAGCCGGTGGGCAGGTACACCCAACCCTCTCCTGTGATTTGAATCTCCAGCCGACCGTTCACTACGCCATCAGCATCGCCGACGTCTTCGTCAATCGCGCGGACGGTGATTCCCGAACCGTGCTGTGCCACATCCGTGTCTGTGGCGGAATCCGCCGCGGAAACGCTCCGGCGAACAGCGAGCGAGGGTGTTGAAACCTCCGGTTCAGCAGCGTCAAGAAATGCGCTCGGACGAACCGGATCCGACTGTGCAAGCGGATTCAGCCGTGGTGTTGCAGCAGGTGCAGGCGCGGGACTTGCGGCGCGGTTTGCTGCGGTGGGAGGCGACGAAACCCCGGTCTGCGCGGGGGTGGTCAGAGTGGCTGTCACAGGGACGGGCGCGGGAAGTGGCACGACCGTGGCCGCCCAGTTGGTAGCGGAGGAAGCCGTGGAAACGGCAGCACCCGCGGGCACCGCAGGCGGTCCTGCGGCGGTACCAGGACTTGGGGAGCCAGAAGGCACTGGGTCCGCTTCTGCCCCGGAATGCACGGATTCCTCATGAATCTCCGATGACAGCACGCGTGGGGTCGGCAGATCTCCGGCGGCCCCGACTCGCTCACCGGGTTGAGATCGCGGTGGGGCTCTGAGCGGATCCTCTGCCGGCAGCACGGGAACCCGGAGCTCCGGCTCTTCCGGCTGAAGCGGGCCCTGAGAAAAGCTCCCCGAGCGCTCGGGTCCAAGCTCCGGGCGCGAAGACAGATGTTGCTCGGATGGCGCAACGGCAAGGCCCGCCACGACAATGAGCCAGGTCAGCCTCATGGTCCCCTCCTCCACGCAGCCGACAGTAGCGTTATTGGAAGTTTACGCCCTCGTGACGGGTACGTCCAGCCGGGATCAGCGCAACGGCGGTACTGCATCCAGCGCTTCATCAACGGCATCAAGTGAGCGTTGCCTGAGGGCCTCGGATGCCGCCGCGCGGAGGTCCGGCATGAAGGGTTGGATATCCGCCTCGGTCCACGAATCCTGGATTCCGCGGTGCGGAAGAAATGGAGGGTTGGACATGTCTCCGGGGATGTCCGGAAGCACGTAGTCCTCGGGTGAAAGGGGAAATGGTGTGGCTTCCTCGGGCTGTCGGCCCCGGCTGATCACAAGCCCGGCAAGTACACCCAGGACCGCAAGAAACAGGACCGCAAGGCCAATGAGCCCGAGAGTCCGTCCGTCCAGCTCCAGTGCCTGCTTCACGGGGGAAGCATCAGCGTCCGATGCATCCCAGTCACCCACGGCCGACAGTCTCATGATCAGCCAGGCGGAGCGTGACCAGCTTGGATACACCGCTGTCTTCCATGGTAACCCCCAGCAGGCTGTGCGCTCCGCTTGCGGTTCGTTTGTTGTGGGTGATCACCACAAACTGACTCTGCTCGGCAAACTCCAGCAGCATGCTGACGAAGCGGCCAACGTTGGCGTCATCAAGGGCGGCGTCAATCTCGTCCAGGAGCGTGAAGGGCGACGGCCGAACCATGTAGGTCGCAAACAGCAGCCCGACAGCAGTAAGCGCTCGCTCGCCTCCCGACAGCAACGCGATGTTTTCAAGCTTCTTCCCCGGTGGCTGGACAAGGATCTCTATCCCGCTGTCCAGCACGCGCGATTCATCCGTGAGCCGGAGTTCAGCGCGGCCGCCACCAAAGAGTCTGCGGAAGGTGTCATGGAAACTCCGCTTGATCTGGCCGTAGGCCTCTACAAAGCGATCTGCAGATTCAGTGTGGATACGCCCCATCACCTCCTGGAGGTCTGCCCGTGCCTCGCGCAGGTCAGAAAGCTGGCTGCGGAGGAATTCGTAGCGGTCGGCAATCTGGGCGAACTCCTCCGGCGCCATAAGGTTCACCGAACCCATCGCGCGAATATGCTCCTTCACCGCTGACAGCCGATCCCGTAGCTCAGCGAGATTCTCCGCGATGCCGGATGCTTCTCCTTCATAATCGCGCAGATCGCGGCTGTGCCGCTCCCGGAACGCGTCATACTGAGATCGGATCTCCGTCTGCGTGCTGGCCACTTTGACCTGGGCGCCTTCCAGTTTCTTTTGCAGCCTTGCAAGGCGGTCCATCTCGGACCGGATCTCCTGCTCGCGCTTCTGCATGTGCTCGTGTCGCCCGGCAATCTCCGCCTCAATTTTCTCAAGCTCCTTGCGGATTCCTGACTCATCGGACTGGAGGCTGTTGGACTCCCGCTCCAGCCGGGCGATGGACTCGCGGTTCTCCGCCAGGCGGTCACGATCCAGGCCAATTCCGTCCTCCGTTCGCTTGACCTGATCGGCAAGGGACGCAAGTTGCACATTGATCCGCTGCTGCTCCGCCTGCACCCCTCGCAGCGATTCCCGCGAGCTTGCTTCGTTCACCTGCAGCTCTCCCAGCGTACGCCTGCAGGCAGCCCGCTGCTGGGCAAGGCCTTCCCGGCGCTGACGCTCAGCGGCGATCTGTGCACGTGCGCCGCCAACAGCGTCCCGGATCTGATCCAACTCGCGATCAATTCGTCGCTTCTGAGCTAGCGCTCCGTTTGGACCGATGAGCTGGAAGAAGGACTCCGGGATCAGGCGGTCCAGCTCCGCGCTGCTGTTGGTCTGGGCTCGCACAACCGTTTCCATTCGGGAGGCGAGCTCGGCAAGGCCTGCAGACGGTTCCGGCGCGCGCGCCAGATCTCCGATGCGCTGCGCAATCGCCGAGAGCTCGGAGAGCTGGGCGGCGAGTTCCTTCCGAAGCGCGTCCCAGCGTTCGCCTGAGGTCTCTGTCTCACCCAAGGCAGCATCCACCTCGGCTGCCACCTGATCCGTCACGGTCCGCAGGCGGTTCAGCAGCTCTTCCCGGGTGTGCTCCAGGCCGTCAATCCGCTGTTCCAGCGCTGTTTCCGTCTCACGGCTGTCTGTGATTCGCTGGTCCAGGCTCTCTATGTCTCGGGCAAATGACGCGATGTTTGCATCGGTATCGGCAACTTCGCGTTCCAGGGTCTGCAGTCTGTCCGTTTGCGCCTTCTGTTCTTCTTCCAGGCGGGTTCGCTGCGTTTCCAGCTGTTCCCGGAGCGTGAGCCCCGCATCAATACGGCTCTGAATCTCCTGTGCCCGCTCAACCAGGAGGCGCCGCTGAGACCGCTTGTTCTCACGCGCCAGCTCGCTGCGGAACAGGGACTTCTGCCGCTCCACCAGCGTGCTTTCCAGGCCGTTTACCTCGTCAATGCTGCTTTCCTGGGTCTCATTGAGGGAGTCAATCCGCGTTCGGAGCTTCTGGCGTTCCTGATCCGCCTCAGTGCGTTCCCGCTCCTCCCGAGAAAGCCGTTCGGTGAGGTCCCGCACCCGAACAAGACTGAGCTGCTTTTCCAACTCGAACTGCTGTTCCCGCAGCTCGCGATACGCCGAAGTCTGCTCTGCCTGTTTCTGCAGGCGATCGTGAGTGCGCTTTACCTCGGCGAGGATCTGTTCCACCTGGGAGATGTTCTCCTCGGTCCGATCCAGCTTCCGTTCGGCCTCTGCACCCTGTGCTCGGAAGCGCGTTATCCCCGCGGCCTCTTCAAACACGGCGCGGCGGTCTTCCGGACGCGTGGAAAGGATCTGGTCGATTCTCCCCTGCTCCATGATTGAGTAGGAGGACTTCCCAATCCCCGTATCCATGAACAGATCCCGAACATCCCGGAGGCGAACAGGCCTGCCATTGATGCTGTACTCGCTTTCCCCGGAGCGGTACAGCCTGCGCCGAATCTCAATCTCCGGATGATCAAGGGGAAGGCTTCCGTCCTCGTTCTCCAGGGTGAGCGTCACCTCGGCAACAGAAACAGGCTTGCGGCTCTCGGTGCCGTTGAAGATGATAGCCTCCATCCGGTCTGCCCGCAGGCTACGAGGGGCCTGCTCGCCGAGGACCCACTTGATGGCGTCCACCACGTTGGACTTGCCACAGCCGTTGGGTCCGAGCAGCGCGGAAACGCCGGGTGAGAATTCAAAGCGAGTTCGATCCGCGAATGATTTAAAACCGAAGAGTTCTACGGACTTGAGAAACACTGGTACTCCAGGACCGGAAGCGGGCCGAGCCGGACGCTATCACTGGGGGAAGGGGCAGTCAATCAAAGCAACGCACACGAAAGAACTTCCTCACGACTGGCGAATGGTCTGTGGTATTGATGAAGCTGGTCGTGGCCCCCTGGCCGGACCGGTCACCGCTGCCTGTGTACTTCCAGGTCCCCGCTTTGCTCATCGGCACCTCCTGGCGGACAGCAAATCCATTGGTCCGGCCAGACGGGAAAATGCGGCGAGCCTGATTCGCAGGGAAGCGCTTGCCTGGGGAGTCGGGTGGGTGTGGCCCCACGAGATTGACCTGATGAACATCCACCGGGCAACCCTCCTTGCGATGGAGCGCGCCGTCCATCGGGCAGGACGCATCCAACCGGAAGCATGGGTAGTGGACGGCCTGTGGCTGCCGATGGTTCTGAACCCGGCAGGAATCGGCAGACCGCAACAGGGATCAATGACAGGGATTCCCGCGTTCGCGCTGCCACGGGCGGATACTACAGAGGCCGCCGTAATGGCGGCCTCTATCCTTGCGAAAGTGGCGCGGGACGTATGGATGGACTGTGCCAGTGTTCGGCACCCGGGCTACGGGTTTGCGTCCCACAAGGGCTACCCCAGCGCGGGTCACCGGGAGGCTATCAAGCGCCTTGGGCCCTGTCCACTCCACCGGCGCTCCTTCCGCCTTCCCGAATGGTCACGGGACTCGGATCAGCTGGCGTAGTACTCGGCGACCTTTGCCCAGTTGATCACGCTGAAGAACGCGGAAATGTAGTCCGGTCGCTTGTTCTGGTACTTCAGGTAGTACGCGTGCTCCCAGACATCAATTCCGAGGATGGGCTTCAGCCCCTGGCTCACGGGGTTGTCCTGGTTGGGAGTGCTCATGATGCCGAGATGGCCGTCAGAGTTGACCACCAGCCATGCCCAGCCGGAACCGAAGCGACCGGTAGCCGCAGTGGTGAACTGTTCCTTGAAGCTGGTGAAAGATCCGAAGTCAGCGTTGATCTGAGACGCAAGATCACCGCTCGGCTCGCCTCCGGCGTTCGGCGCCATTACAGTCCAGAAGAGACTGTGGTTGGCGTGTCCGCCACCGTTGTTCCGTACGGCGGTCCGGATGTTCTCCGCAACACTGTCAAGATCGGAAAGGATGCTGTGGATGTCCTTGTCTGCGTAAGGAGTGCCCTCGACGGCGGCGTTGAGCTTGGTCACGTAGCCCGCGTGGTGCTTATCGTGATGGATCCGCATCGTCTGTTCATCGATGTGAGGCTCCAGCGCGTTGAAGTCATAAGGAAGATCGGGTGTTGTAAATGCCATGCGTACCTCCAATGGCCGTGGTATCAATCTGAAGTTACGGAGAAAGCGTGCCTCAGTCCAGTGACTGGGCCTCCAGGTAGCGGGCTGATTTCGTAAGCTCTTTCATGAACTCGGCCAGATCAGCGGGATAGACCACAATCTGCTGGCGATCAAACTGTCCCTCCCCCGTCTTCCGGCTTTCAACGATCGTGAGAAAGGGCTCACCCCTCCTGTTTTCCTTCACGTTGAAGAAATAGCTCCGACGTTCCGTGTGGACCCGGCTGCTGAACAGCTCGCCCCGCTGACCCATAATGCATCCGAGCCTAGGTCCCTGCCGGTGCAAGAGTCAATCGTCAGAATTTCGTAAGCCGGACAGGTTTGCATCCAACTCTAACAGGGACGCCTGCACATTCGCGAACTATGGCGGGAACTATGGCCCTGCGCAGCATGAGCGGAATACTTGACCAACTCCCGATTGCGGTAGCGCTGCTGGATACCGAGACCCAGGTTCAGGCGGTCAATCCGTCATTTACCCTGCTCTTCGGTTCCGGTGGAGCGGCCGGCACGTATCCGGACTACGCGAGGTCACTGGGCATCTTTGAAGACGATGAGTCGGAGGTGCTGCAGAAAGTCCGTGAGGGTGCGAGACCTCGGGAGCACCTTGCCGGCTACGCCGATCCTTCCAGTGGGGAGCTGCGCTTTGTCATCCGAAAGACCTACGCTCCGGTGCGTGCACCGAGGGGCGGCGTAGCTGGAATTGCGGTTTACCACATAGACCAGACTCCGATGTTCACCGCAAACGAGCGCCTGGAACGCGCGCTCTCCGAGCTGCAGGCCGCGCAGCATCAAATTGTTGAGACCGAGAAGCTTGCATCCCTCGGGCGGCTGGTAGCCGGCGTTGCCCACGACATCAACACCCCGGTAGGAAATGCGCGCACGGCAGTGACCGGGCTGCTGGAAGAAGCGGCTGCGGTTCAGACAGCGGTGCAGTCCGGACAGCTGCGCAAAAGCGAGCTGGATGAGTTCCTTTCCAGCCTGACCGAGGGCCTGGAAATCTGCGAGGCAAACCTCCGGCGCGCAGGAGAACTGGTGCGCAACTTCAAGGAAGTTGCCGTTGACCGGACTCGGGGAGACCGCAGGACCGTGGAGCTCTGCGAGTACATCGACGGAGTCATCCGCAGCCTGCACCCGCAGCTTCGCAGACTTCCCTACCAAGTGGAGCTGAACTGCGCGGGCCCCTTCACAGCCTACCTGGATCCCGGCGCGCTGTCCCAGATTGTGACAAACCTGGTGTTGAATGCCGTTACCCACGGACTCTACCAGCGAGGTAACGGAACGGTGACGGTCTCACTCAGGCAGGACGGCCCTGATGGCGTGCTTTCAGTCCACGATGATGGCAACGGCATAGATCCTGCGGTACGGGACAGCCTCTATGAGCCCTTTGTTACTACCGCGCGCGACCGAGGTGGGTCAGGCCTGGGGCTTCAGGTGGTCCACAACCTGGTACACGGGAGCATCCGCGGCGCAATCAGCGTGGAAAGTGAACGGGGCAAATTCACCGAGTTCCGCGTCCGGATTCCCCTTGAAACGGAGGAAAGCAGTGAGTGACGAACTGAGTTTTGCACCGGAGCAGAATGACCTTGGGATGGACGATGTCCGCCCCTGGAAGCTCCTGGTAGTGGACGACGACGAGGAAGTCCACCGTAGCACCGCCTTTGCACTCAAGCGCCTGTGGTATGACAACCGACCGCTTTCACTCCTGCACGCGTACGGCGGCACCGAGGCCCTGGATGTGCTCTCCAAAGAAGAGGATGTTGCCACCGTCCTGCTGGACGTGGTGATGGAAACAGACGACGCCGGCCTTCAGACCGCGCGGCGAATCCGAACCGAGCTGCACAACCGGCTGGTCCGGATTATCCTGCGTACCGGGCAGCCCGGTCAGGCACCGGAGCGCCGGGTTGTCCTTGACTACGACATCAATGACTACAAGGAAAAAAGCGAACTCACCGCTGCCCGCCTGTTCACCACTGTCATCACTGCGCTCCGCGGCTACACGGATCTTCTTACAATAGAACGAAACCGCGCCGGCCTGACCCGAATTGTCAACGCTTCAGCCAACCTCTTTGCTTACCGGAACATCGGGGAGTTTGCGCAAGGGGTCCTGATGCAGATCACCGCCATCCTGAAGGTGAGCGATGGAAGCCTTGCCAACATGGCGTCCGGGCTCACCGCCAGCTCTGAGACGGGAGAAGATACCCTGCGCATTGTCAGCGGGACGGGGGTGTTCGAGTCCCGCATCGGAGAAAACCTGGAGCACGTTGTTGAGGGAGAGAACCTGGAGCTGATCCGGGAGTCTGTACGGGAGCGAAAGAGCTTCTTCCGCCGCAACCGCTTTGTAGGCTACCTGTCTACCAGAACTGGAATCCGGAGCGTCCTGTTTATTGTAGGCAGGCGCGAACTGGAGGAGATAGATCGGCAGCTGCTGCTCACGTTTTTCAGCAATATCTCAGTGGCGTTTGAGAACCTGTATCTGCACAACGAGATGAGAAACAGCCAGCTGGCAATCATTGAGACCCTGGGGGAGGTCATTGATCATCGATCCCACGAGGTAGCCGCGCACACCCGGCGAATCGGGGTGCTGGCTGCACGTCTGGGGGAGCTTGTTGGGATGCGGCCGGAGATCGTGGACCTCCTGCGGATTGCCGCGCCCATGCACGACGTGGGGAAGGTTGGCATTCCGGACTCAATCCTAACAAAGACCGGGAGCCTCAGCAGTGAGGAGTGGCAGGTCATGCAGAAGCACACGGAACTCGGCCACCGGATGTTTGCCGGCAGGCATGGGCAACTGGAGCGCATGATTGCGGAGATAACCCTGCAGCACCATGAGAAGTGGGATGGCAGCGGCTATCCCAACGGACTGCGGGAGCAACAGATCTCGCGTACTGCGAGAATTACCGGTATTGTGGACGCCTTTGACGCCTTGCGCTCCGAACGCAGCTACAAGGACGCTTGGACCCCCGAACAGATAGCAGCGGAACTCCGGGAACAGCGGGGTATATCCTTTGATCCCGAACTCGTGGATGTCCTGTTGACCCACCTGGAAGGATTTCTGGAGCTGCACGGTCAGTTGTAGCTGACTGCAGCAGCCAACTCGGGCCTGACTGACTAACCGCGGTGAGGACGGCGCGACTCGGCCCTCTCCCCTGCCCCGAACCGGGATCCCTGGCTTGCATCCGGGCAGCCAGCCAAATGGACTGGATCTTCAAAGCAACAAACACTTGCCCGATGAGTGCTCAACGGACTGATCAGCAACGATACTCTCCGCGAGTACTTCTGCTGATGAATGTCTGCCTCCCGGAGTCTGACCGCCCGCTGGAAGAGCACTTCAGCGGACAGTCCCCTACTATCGGGCAGAGCTGCGGATGCGGCACCATGACCGCCGCGTAGTCCGGGTGGCAGACCGGGGACGAGTGACTGAGTGGGACCGGAGTGGAAAACCCGTCCGCATGATTGGGACCCATAGCAATATCACCGAACAGAAGGAAGCGGAGGCAAGGCTGTCCCGCGTAAGGGCCCATTGTTGAGAATACAGCGTTTCACTGGATAGTGTGACCGTAGCCTCGGGTCATGCTGCCAAGATCGGCCTCATTGCCGGGGAAGCCCTGACAAATGCCGTCAAGCACGGAATTGGCATTGGACTGATGCAGATGCTTGCGGACGGCCTTGGCGGCCTGGTGCGCGTATCAAGCGGGGACACAACAACAGGGACGCTGGAGCTGCCATGGAGCCGGATATCGGCATAGAGGCCCATTTGGCATGACGTCTGCATTCGTTGGTGGTAGAACTGGAGGAACCGATGCAGAACGTCCTGCTTTGCTTTGTTGGAAACCGTGACCCATTTGTTCCCGGGCAGCCCGAGGAGCCGGGACCGATCCTCTCTCTGATGCAGAAGCGGGGCTTTACAGACGTGTTCCTGGTCTGTACGGGAAGCGAGTACCTCCGGCTTGGCAAGGAGGTGGAAGCCGCCTGGCACGACAGCGGCGGGCACACAAGCTTTCGCTTCCTGAATCTTGAGCTCAACAGCCCAATCGACTTCTCCGAGATCTACGAGGGCCTCCGCCAGCAGCTGGAAACCCTCCGGCGGCAGTTCGGAAACAGGCCCTACAAGCTTTCGGTGCTGCTGGACCCCGGCACACCGCAGATGCAGACCGTGTGGTTCATGCTTGTGTGGTCTGGACAGCTGGAGGCAGAGCTCCTGCAGGGCATCCCGCGGCGCTTTGGGGACGGCGAGTACCGCGTCCGTACCGTGGACCTCTCAGACTCCGCCTTTCCCGGGTTTCCGCGCCCGGGCCCCCGTGATTCCCGCCACGCGACGGACAGCAGGCAAGTGCTGTCCGTATCAGGCGTGGCCGCATCCCACAGTGAAGCCCTGTCAGGCCGCGCTTCCGCCACGGCCGGCGCACCCGATGGCATCCGTACATTCGCCTCTCCCCAGGACCGCCCGCGCCGCAGACGCGGTGACGGTGTTGTTGCGCGGACCAGCGACATCACCATTGTTGGGAGCAGCGCCGGTTTCCTGAGGACACTGGAACAGGCCGCCAAGGTTGCCCCCTATGATGGCACCCGGGTCCTCATCACCGGGGAAACCGGGACCGGCAAGGAACTGGTGGCCCGAAGCATTCACGAGCAGTCCCCACGTGCGGGAAACGCGTTTGTGGCGGTGAACTGTGCGGGGATCACGCCTTCCCTCGCAGCGTCCGAACTGTTTGGCCACCGAAAGGGGGCGTTCAGCGGGGCCGACCGGGACCGAACCGGCTACTTTGGAGCAGCGGACGGCGGCACCCTCTTCATGGATGAAGTTGGCGAGCTTCCCCAGGACGTCCAGGCGATGGTGCTCCGAACGCTGGAGACGGGCACCATTCGGCCGGTTGGCTCGGACGATGAAACACCCGTTGACGTGCGGGTGATTGCCGCCACCAACCGAGACCTGGTCCGCATGAGCGGCCCAGACGGTGGATTCCGTCCTGACCTGCTGGAACGCCTCGCGCAGTTCAGCATTCACCTGCCCTCACTCCGGGAGCGAGGCGAGGACATTCTTGCCCTCGCTGATCACTTCCTGCAGGAGTGGACTCGCGCCACGGGAGAAGCCCGGTCCTTCTCCGAGGACGTGCGCACCTGGCTTCAGACCTACCACTGGCCGAACAACGTCCGGATGCTGAAGAACGCGGTGGAGCAGGCGGCCATCATGTGCACGGACGGAATCATCCGGCTGGAAGATGTTCCCGCCCGGCTTCGCCAGGCTGCGGAACCCGAGCGCGGACAAGAGACGGATAGATCCCCCCAACTGCCCGAACGCGGGATCAACCTGAAGGCGGTCCTGCACGATCTGGAGCGGAGCTACATTGAGCAGGCGCTGGCACGCACTGCTGGCAACGCAGAGGCGGCTGCGGGACTCCTGCACTGGAACGGGCCGGCGCTCAGAAAAGCGCTCCGAGAGCGCTTCTCCGGGGAACTGGAAGGATGAGCATCGCGGACTCAACTCCGCGCCCGAGTACGGCAACTCCGCAATCCGCCGCACAAACCCAGAGCCCTGACAGCGAATCCGGACTTGGGCTGGAACGACTCCTCCGCCTCCTGGGGAGCGACCCCGGCTTCTACGTGCTGGCGCTCCACGCATTCATTGAGCACTACGTGGTGGATGTCGTTCAGATTCCGTCGCTGCACCCGCTGGCGTCACGGAAGGAGTTCCGCTTCCGTGAGGTCATTGGAGCGCTGCGGAGCTGGCTGATTGAGCAAAGCGGGGGATCCTGGGTCTCAGACCTGGATTGCCTGCAGGCCCTTGGCCAACAGCACACCCTGACCAATCGCGTACGGCATTCCTTTGGAACACTCACGGAAGCGGAAGCAATCGCGGCAACCCACCTGTTTGTGCGCTTCTGCGCTCTGGTTGGCCTGGACACCGAAGACGCCATCCGCGCGCTCTCCGATCGGCAGAAGGAGGCGTGGGGGGATCCGGCCAGCCTCCTGGAGCACAAGGAAATGCTGGCGGCTGTGCGGGGAGAGCTCCTGCAGATTCGCAAGCGGGAGCAAGACCTGCTGTTCCGGATGCGGGACTGGGAAGCCCAGCGTCAGGACCTGGCAGATCTGGAACTCCGGCTGGAGCGTGTGGAGCTCCAGCTGGACCAGACCAGGTCCCGGCTCACGCAGAAGGATCAACGCCTGGACGAGCTCCGCGCTGAGCGGCAGCGATTGCGCCAGGAGCACCGCGACCTCAGCCGCTCACTGGAGGCCTACGGAGAGCTTGAGCGCTACATCGAATCTCTTGGACGGCTGACCGCCTACACCAGGTCCCGGGTTGACTACGAGCGAACCCTGCTGGAACTCACCAGCGATCAGGCCGATGCGGTGGCCCAGGCTGCAACACCGGGGGATCTGCTGATTCGAGGGGAGGCCGGGACCGGAAAGTCCCTGGTGCTGGTGCGGGCATACCTGGACAGTGTTCGCCAGGCAGAACTCCCCTTTGCCGAGGACTCACCACGCCGCGCGGTTGTGCTCACCTTCACCCGCGCTCTTGCACGGTTTGAGGATTACCTGTTCTCCGTCCTTCGGGAGGATGTACCGGAAGGGACGGTGAGCACGGTGGATGCCTTCATCCGGGAACGGCTGAAACGGCTGGATGAAGAGTGGGAATACGATTTCCGTATTGTGGCAGAGCTCGCTGCCGAGCGGAATCATACCGACTTTCAGGACAACGCGGAGCTTGCGCTTGAAATAGAAGATGTGGTGTTCGGACGAATGGTCACCCGGGAAGAGTACCTCGGCGAAGCCGGGCAGGAGTCCATGGAGCGGAGCGGAATGCGTCGTCCCCTTGGCAAGCTGCAACGGCAGCAGGTCTGGGAAATCGCCATGGGGATTGCGCGGGAAATGGACGACAGAAAGCGCTCCAGCAGAAACTACGCCCGCCTCATCATTCTCCGGGCGCTTGAGGCTGACGATTTCAGTGGACTGCGGGACACCGCCCTTATCTTTGTAGATGAAAGCCAGGATCTGACCGCTGGAGATCTCCGCTGCCTCAAGGCCCTGTCCCGCGAGCGCCTGATTCTTGCAGCGGACGCGGGCCAATCAATTTACCGGGGGCATTCGCCATACGCTCGAGCGGGACTTGATCTCCGCGGCCGGACCCGATATCTGCGCACCAACTTCCGCAACACCAGGCAGATCCAGCAGGCATCGTCCGCTTTCTACAACGCCTCAGAAGCGGGAGAGCCGGCCCGCGCCATGCGGGAAGGTCCGCCGGTTCAGGTCCACCGCTGTCACAGCACTGAGGAGGCATCTGCCCAGCTCCTTGCTGCGTTGTCTCTGTACCTGGACAACCTTTCCTACGATCCGGAGAACATTGCGATTCTGGCACCCCACAACAGTGTCTGCGACCTGGCAGAGCAGCACCTGACGGGCGAAGGCCGTCCGGTGGCAAGAATCCGCAGCGGCCAGGACTTCAACTTCAGCGAGCACGGAGCCGTGCGCCTGACAACCCTGCACTCCAGCAAGGGCCTGGACTTCCCGGTGGTTATCCTCTTCCTCCCGGAGCTGCAGAGGCGCAGGCAGTTTGACGACCCAACGACCGACCGCCTGTACCGAAATCTCATCTACGTGGGAATGACCCGGGCTATGGATCAGCTGCGCATCATTGTTGATCCGGCTGCAGATCCTCTGTACGCCGAGCTGGCAGAGCTATCAGACGTCGATCAGGCGTAGTTCCCGGTAGCGCCATCGTCGTCGTCGGTTGGGATCCATGCACCGTCTTCAGACAGGAGCTGCGAATCCGGCATGCGCCGAGCTTCCGCGCGCACCCACTCCGGCAGGTGCAGGAAATGGGCGTGGTCAAACTCGCGGCGGAAGGCGTTTGGGGTCTGGCCGTACTTTCCTCTGAACAGGCGGTGGAAGTGGCTCATGTTGACGAAACCCGCCTCCACCGCAACTTCCCGAACCGGAATATCTGTCAGGTGCAGGAGATCCGCCGCATAGCGGAGCCTTCGCTCGTTCAGGTATCGGGATGGGGTGACTCCCAGGTAACGCCGGAAGGTCCTAGCGAGGTGTTCCGGGCTGCGGCCGGCGAGCCCGCACAGTTGCCTGGTATCCCGGGTGAACACGGGCTTGCGCTCGCAGGATCGCAGCAGGGAGTGGAACCATTCCGGGAATGCTCCGGACCCGGACGACGTTGTGGCAGGGAGAAGCCAACGGAGGAGCATTGCCAGGAGACTCCGGAAGCCGACAAGTGAGTTCGCGGACTCAGTGAAGAAATTCAGCTCCGAAAGCTCATGGAGTACAGAGTCGGCTTGCTCGCTTTCCAGGACAACTCGCGGCGGAAGACGCATCTCCAAGAGACGGCGAAGCGCTTCTGGACAGCCGAGGAACTCGGCGGTCTGGCTGACGTGGGCGGGAAGCATGGCAAGGTTCACAAACCCCCCCACAGACCCAAGCGCCCGCTCGTAGTAATGGAAGTCCCGTTCCCGTACCAACATCAGCGTGCCCCGCTCCAGGATTTCCCGGTGTCCGTTTATGCAATGTCGAACGGGGCCGCGAAAGACAAGAACCAGTTCAAGGAAGGCACGGTGCGTGTGGTAGCCGGGATAGCGGGGAACCGGTTCTACGTAGGTGCAACTGAATCCGTGCTCATTCGCCAGACGGCCGTTGTCTGCAATGACGGTGAGCGTAGGTACCACCGCGTCACCATAGCACAGGAATGTAGTGAGATTGAGGCGGGTTCAGATCAACACAGGACAGTCGATGCACCACGCCCTTCGTATACTGATGAGGACGGCGGTTCCACGCGTACGTGGTTTTCGCCGCCAGAACCGCACAAGGAGGAACACATGCGGAAATCACCCGCCATTGCAGCAATTGTGCTGCTGCTGGTCTCTTCGCTCGCATTTGCTGGCGGTGGGGCCGAAGAGCCCGCCGAGGACGGTCCGGTCACTGTCACGCTCGGCTACAACGCCTTTCTTTCCAGCACCTTCACTGACGCCCCTGCGCCGATTGACGCTATCCGGGCGGAACTTGCCCGACAGCATCCGGACATTACCCTGGAGTACGAGACGATGGCCCAGGATCTGCTGGACACGCTGATCATCTGGATGACATCGCAGGACACCACGGTGGACATCTACGGCATTGATGAGCCCTGGGTCACTCAGTTCGGCCGCGCCGGGTGGGCGGTACCTCTGAACGAGGCGCTCCCGAACCTGGACAGCCGCTTCAGCGAATCCGGGCTGGACACCTTTTCCTTCAACGGAAACCGCCTGGGAGTTCCGTTCTGGGGTAGCGTAACCGGTCTGTACTACCGGACCGACATCCTGGAGGAGTACGGCTTTGATCCGCCGGAGTCCATTGACGAGATGGTTGAGA
Source organism: uncultured Spirochaetaceae bacterium (assembly GCA_964591085.1). GTDB lineage: Bacteria > Spirochaetota > Spirochaetia > DSM-27196 > CAZPXH01 > CAZPXH01. The sequence continues at coordinate 22,346 of CAZPXH010000003.1, forward strand.
TCATTGAGACGGTTCGGGCGGACAACCCTGACATCAGCGGTTTCCTATGGCCCGGGGCACGGGACGAAGACCTGGTGATGTACTACTCCACCCTGCTCCACGCCTTTGGTGGCAGCTACCTGAACGCCGATGGCAGCTATGCATTTGACTCGCAAGCAAGCCGGGAAGCGCTTGAATTCATGCGGCAGTCCGTGGAGACCGGAGTCTCCCCGCAGGTTGTGCAGAACTGGCAGCGCACCGAGGCACGGCAACGCTTTGCCGGAGGCAATGGGATCTTCCTCTGGGACAACAATGACCTGGTAATCTGGCTGGACGATCCGGAGCAATCACAGATCTCAGGCAACTGGGACCTGATGCCCTTCCCGGCGCAGCCGGACGGTGAGGAAGTGTCCATCACCGGCGGATTTGCCTTTGCGGTGAACCCCTTCAGTGAGAAGACGGAAGCTGCAATGCGCGTCATGGACGTGATTGCGAGCGAGGCGGTGCAGAAGGGCTTTGCACTTGCCTGGGGTCCGGTGCAGTACTGGGACGGACTCTACGATGATCCCGAGGTCCAGGAATTCAACCCCAATGTCGATCGCCTGATTCCGCTACTGGACCGCGCAACCAACCGGCCGCCTTCAGAGAGCTACGCACAGCTGTCCGGATTGCTGCAGGAAGAGCTGAACGCAGCGGTTACCGGTACCCGCTCCATTGATTCCGTGCTTGCAAGCATGGCTCAACGGGCCGAGGCCCTCAGAGACTAAGTCTGTTCCTCCCGTCATCGCCCCCGGGGCGGTGGCGGGAGCCTTCAGGAGTACATCGTGTTCGCCAAGGGAAGCGAGACCCGCATTGGGGTTGTGCTGGTGCTGCCTGCGCTTATCGCGCTGGTGATCTTCAACTATTACCCCATCATTCAGACCTTCATCTACACGCTCTTTGACCTGGACCTGACAACGGACTGGCTCAATGCCCCGTTTGTGGGCCTGGATAACTACCGAACGGTGATGCAGAGCAGCCAGTTCTGGTACACCTTGCTGTTCACGGTGGGATTCACCGTGGTGGTAGTGCTGCTGGACCTCAGCCTGGGCATGGGGTTTGCCCTCGCAACATTCCATGTCCCCGTCTGGATGCGCGGGATTCTCCGGGCCATCATCATCGTTCCCTGGGCAATTCCAAAGGTGATTCAGGCTTCCATGTGGCGCTGGATGCTCAACGCGGATGTCGGGCCAATCGCGGACCTGCTGGTGCGCGTGGGACTGGCGGAGGAACCACCGTTGTTCCTGGTGAACCAGTTCCTGGCAATGGGGAGCGTTGTCCTCGCCTATACCTGGAAGGGAGCAAGCATCGCGGCATTCTTCCTCATGGGTGGCCTCGCACTGGTTCCCCGGGAAGTCATTGAGTCCGCCAAAGTGGACGGCGCGCGGCCGATCCGCCGCTTCTTCTCCATTACCCTTCCCATCCTCATGCCAACGGTGTACGTGGCCTTGCTGTACCGAACCCAGGATGCCCTGCGTGTCTTTGATGTGGTCTACGGCCTGACCGGCGGAGGACCGGGCACCGCTACGGACACGCTGAGCTCATTCGCCTACACGGAGTACTTCCGCTACGCGCAGTTCGGGCAAGGATCCACCTACGCGGTGGTGACCTTCATCCTGGTAGCCGTTGTGGGTGTGTTCTACATCGGGCGGGTCCGCCGCAACTTCAGCTTCCGCGACTAAGGGGTATCAATGACCAAGCGCCAACAACACATCTGGCACCGGGTGAGCTCCTGGATGCTGTTTCTGCTGATCGCCTTCTGGTGCCTTGCACCCCTGCTGTGGATCGGAATCACCTCAATCAAGCCTCCGGGAACGGAGTATCGGATCCCCGTTGAGTACTGGCCGGATGAACCGACGTTGGACAACTACCGCACCGTCCTTGGGGAACGGTTCAACGTTCAGCGATCCATCCTCAACAGCATTGTGGTCTCCACGGCTTCCCTGATCGGCACGCTGATCCTCTCTGTGCTCTCTGCCTACGCTATCGCGCGGCTGCGGTTCCGCTTCCGGATGATCACGCTGTACAGCATGCAGATTGCCGGGATGATTCCGCCAATCATTGTCATTGCGCCCACCTTTGTCCTTCTGCGGTCCATGGGCCTGATCCGGACCTACTGGGCGATGATCCTGCCAAACATGGTGTACGCGGTCCCGCTCTCGTCTTTTCTAATTGCAAGCTACTTTGCGAACGTACCGTTCGAGCTTGAGGACGCCGCGCGGATTGATGGCGCGGGAACCCTCCGGACCATCGTGCAGATTGTCTTGCCCATTGCCGCACCGGGAATCTTTTCTGCGGGGGTCCTGGCCTTCCTGGGATCGTGGGGCGAATTCATGCTCGCCAACGCGGTTTCCATTGGCGCAGACGAGGTGGAAACGGTCCCGGTTGCCATTCTCAGCCTGAGCCAGGCCTTTGAGCTGCAGTGGACCTGGGTTGCGGCGGGAACCATGCTCACGCTGATCCCGATTGTGCTTGCCGTCCTCATCTTCCAGCGCTACGTGGTCACGGGACTGTCTGCGGGCATTTCCAAGTGACCATTCACGTCATTTCGCACACGCACTGGGATCGGGAGTGGTACCGCACGAACCAGGAGTTCCGGGTGGAGTTGGTCCAGGTAGTGGATGCCGTGATGGAGGCGATGCAGCGGGAAAGCTCGTTTCGCTACTTCACTCTGGACGGACAGGCCATCCTCATTGAGGACTATCTGAGCTTCCGTCCGGAGCAGGAAGAGCGAGTTGAGGTCTTCGTACGCGCAGGCAGGCTCCTGATTGGGCCATGGTACACCCAGCCGGATGAGTTCCTGGTCTCCGGCGAAAGCGTTCTGCGAAACCTTCTGGCTGGGATAGCCGTTGCCAACGAGTACGGAGGGGCGATGCCGGTTGGCTGGGTGCCCGACACCTTTGGCCACATCTCCCAGCTTCCCCAGATCCTCAGCGAGCTGGGAATTCAGTCGGCGGCACTCACCCGCGGAATCGGGAACGAACTGCCGGACAACGTGACTGACTTCATCTGGGAGAGCCCAAACGGGAGTGAGGTGACGGTGGTCCACCAGGTGCAGGGCTACTACAGCGGAGGGCTCCTGGGCTTTCCCTACTTCTGGGGCCGGGTGAAGCGGCACGCACCGTCACTGGCCATTGCCCAGGAACGCCTGGAGGCGTTGCTGAAGCCATATTCGGGTGCGCCCAAGGACTGCCACGTTGCTCTCTGGAACGGTGCCGACCACGTCTATCCGGAACCCCATGTTGGACGCACGCTGCGGAAGCTGGAGGAGCGGATGGAGGACACCCGGATCGTGCATTCCAGCGTGATGGAGTACCTCCGAAACGCTGCGGCCTGCGCACCCGACATGCCGCGGATCCGTGGTGAGCTCAGGGGAAGCCGCTACCACCCACTCCTGCCCTCCATTCTGAGCACGCGTACCTACCTCAAGCAGCGGAACGCCCGCGCACAACGCAACCTGGAACGAATCACGGAACCGGCGTGCGCCATCGCCGCCCTGGCATCCCCGACTGTGCGGGCAGCAGGCGGGCAGTGCTTTGAGTATCCGCAGGCAGAGCTTCGGGAGGCCTGGAAGCTGCTGCTGCAGAATCACGGTCACGACAGCATCGGCGGCTGCAGCATTGACCAGGTCCACCGGGAGATGCTCCCAAGATTTGACCAGTCCGAGCAGATATCCGCCGCCGTGCAGAATCAGGCGCTTGAGTTCCTGACGGCGGCGCTGGACACAGGTTGGACCGAAGCTGATTCTCCGGTCTTCATAGTCTTCAATCCCAGGGACCGGCCGAACTACGGTCTTGTAGAACATGAGTTTATCTGGTCCCGGCAGCTGAGTTCCGACCTCTGCGTTGAAGACAGTGATGGCGCGGAAAAGCCAACACAGCTTCTGTCACAGAGCTACGAAGAGTATCCCTGGCTACGCAGAGACACGACCGCTGGTGATGTTGCCGGAAACCTGTGGTGGTGGGGCGAAACCCTTGCCCGTATGGATGGTTTGGGAATCCACACCTTTGCGCTCAGCGAGACGGAGACTGGACTTCGGCTGCACTTCCAGCTTGCGGATCTGGTGGCCTGCCGGGATGACACAATCGCCAATCTGGTGGACCTGATCCGCAAACGGGATTCCGGTGATGCCGTTGAGCTCCGAGCCTACTACCACCGGCACCGCCTGATGTTTGAGTCCCAGCTCTCCCCGCTCAGCCTCTGTGCATTCCGCGTACGGGAGCCGGCCACGCCGGCGGATCCCAGGCGCCGGCGCGAGTTCACAGTTGGCGCCGATGGACGTGCCCTGGTGTTTGGTGGTCACCGGCTGACCGTGAACCGGGATGCGTCATTCCGGATGACCTGCCCGGACGGACGGGTGTTTGACCGGCTTGCGCTGATGCTGGACGACGGCGACAGCGGGGACACCTATGATTTCCAGCACACAGACGATGCACCCCTTTCCCTTGCCGGTGCCGGCGAGGTTTCCGTGGAAGTGACCGAGAGTGGTCCGGTCAGGGCTTCGCTTGCTGTAAAGTTCACCGCCCGATTACCGGTGGCGGTAGACGCCACCAGACGCAGGCGCCTGGACACCACGGTGGAGGTGCCAGTACAGCTTGCGGTGTGGGTGGAGATGGGAAGCGATATGGTTCATGTGAGCGGAACCATTTCCAACACGGCATCTGACCACCGGATCCGGGTTCACTTCCCGGCTCCTGCGTCGGCAAGCCGTGTGATCTCTGAGGGCCAGTTCAGCGTTGAGACCCGTTCACTGGACCCGCCTGATACCACGGGTTGGGTCCAGCAGATCACGGGAATACGTCCACACCAGAGCTGGGTGGGAATTGGCGACGACAAGGCCGCGATCTGCGTCTTCACGGACGGACTCCACGAGCATGAAGTCTCCGCCTCTGGTGCGGGCCGAACACTGGCAGTCACTCTGCTGAGGTGCGTCGGATGGCTCTCACGGGGGGACATGACAACCAGACCCGGCCAGGCCGGCCCGATGATCCGGACCCCTGACGCGCAATGCCATGGACTCAACAGCTTCCGCTACGGCTTCCGCCTTTTGGTCAGTGAGAAGAAACTGCTGGAAATGGTACCGCATTGCGGGTCTCCGTTTGTGCAGCCGGTGACGGCAACTGCGGTAGCACACAATCCCGGACCGCTGTCCGAGTTCTCTCTCATCAGCCTGGCCCACACGGACTTTGTGCTGAGCGCACTAATGGGATCCTTCACCATGCCTGGCGCAACCATCGTGCGCTTCTACAACGCAAGCAGGAGTTATGTTGAACAGGAGATTGGAGTCTCAAGCCTGTTCACTCGTGTTACCCGGGTCACCTTTGACGAGCGCCCCCGGGATTACCTCACCGTTGTCGGAAACACCATCCTGATTCGCGCAGATCCGCACGAGATCATCACCCTGCTGCTGGAACCGGCAGCCCTGGCGGAGACCGAACGCTGAGCCTGCTCCGAGGCTTGATTGAAGACTCCGGCCGCCCACTGGCGGAAACCGGGGAAGAAGCGGCGGAAGACCGCGCCCGGCTCGCAAGAAGAAACCGGATGTTTCACACCGCTGATGGAGCGGCGTACTGGGCGGGAATCAACGCGGTCTCCTACAACACGGTTGTTCCGCTGTTCGTCAGCAAGCTCACCGATTCCCCACTGCTGATTGGACTTGTTGCGGTGGCAAGCCAGGCTGGGTGGTACCTCCCTCAATTGCTGACCGCTGGCGCTACCGAGCAGATCAGCTACAAGCGCCCGATCGCAGTCCGCCTGGGCCTCCTTGTCGAGCGTTTGCCGGCCCTGCTCTGGCCTGTTGCCGCGCTCCTTTCGCTTCACTCACCCGGACTGGCGCTCGCACTGTTCCTGGGTAGCTATCTGATGCACTTTGTGGGCGCGGGTCTGATTGCGCCCGGCTGGCAGGACCTCATTGCGCATACCTTTCCCGCCGAGACCCGTGGTCGGTTCTTTGGGCTGACCACGTTTCTTGGGACCGCACTTGGCGCTATCGGCGGCTTTGCGGCAAGTCGGGTCCTCGGTTCCATTTCGTACCCGCTGGACTTTGTGCTTGCCTTTGCCTTTGCTGCGGTCCTGGTCCAAATCAGCTGGGCGTTTCTTGCGCTAACGCGGGAGCCGATCCGGCAACGCAGAACCGTGCCTGGCACACAGAGCACTGTGGTGGACTCACGGGGAAGCGGTCCTCCACCAGCACGAAAGACGCGAATACCGGGGGACGCGATTGCGCTGATCCGGCAGGACCGGAGCTTCGCGCGCTTCCTCATTGTTAGAACCCTCATGGGTCTGGGAACCATGGGTTTTGGTTTTGTCGCTGTCTATGCGGCGCGGGCGTTTGTGATTCCGGACGAAGTGATTGCCCTGTACACCGTAGCGCTCCTGTTGGGGGAAGCCGGCGGCAACCTGAGTGCAGGCCTCCTTGCAGACAAAAGGGGACATCGCTTCCCGCTAATTCTGGGTACCGGGGCAGTTACCGCTGCGTTCACCATCGTCTGGCTTGCAAACGTGGCTTGGTGGTTTCCGCTTGTGTTCCTGCTAATGGGTTACGCAACCGGCGCTGGCAGGGTCTCCGGAATGATGATTGCAATAGAGTTTGCACCCGCGGATCGCACTCCGTCCTACACCGGTCTCACCAGCACGCTTGCGGGGTTCGGCGGCCTGATAGCCCCACTCATCGGGAGCGGCCTGGCGGCAGCTTCCTACACCTTGCTGTTTGCAGTCTGCGCCGCAATCAATCTGCTGGCCTGGCTCGGTCTGATTGTTTTGGTGATAGAGCCCCGTACGCGGATAGAAAAATAGACTCGTACAAAGGATACTAGCGGGGTGAGTGCGGGAACGGGCCGGATCAGCTGGATAGAACACGGTGGGCAGCGAATCCTGTTTGTGGACTACTCCGACCTGGACTCCGCGGGAATCGTGCAATTGGCGAGTCACGCTGCCATAGCCTACCGGGAGACCCCGGATACGGGTGCGAGGATTCTCGTCAATGCAAGCAACACCGCCGACGCGGACTCAGAGGCAATGACTGCCGTGCGGAACGCGGTGCAGAACCTTCGGGGAAAGCAGGGACGCATGGCAGTGGCAGGCGTGACGCAGATCCAGATGCTGCTCCTGCGGGCAATCAACCTGTTTGCCGCGGTGAAGTTCGTGCCCTTCGGCACGGTGGAGGAAGCTCGCACCTGGCTGGTGTCCGGCGACTGATCCGGGCAAAGCCGGCACAAGGTACCGGGTAAGAAGCTGAAAGCGATCATCCGTCCAGAAGCAGATCCATCACGCCCGTCCACGCCTCACTCCTGACCCGCCGCGAACTTCTGTAAGCGGTGTAGACGGAAGTGATTGAGTCAGGCATGGAGAGCTCCTCCGGTTTTTCTTCCATCACAATCTCATCCTGCCCGATCCGGTAGGTAAGTCTGCGGCGGTCCCCCTCCTTGTCCGGATCACCTTCCACGAGCTCAACCTGCTTCCGGCCGGGCCGCCAGCGATTGTCGTTGCTGCGGTCTGCAAAGAGCCGAACCACCGCCACCCGGGGCACGGAGATCTCAACTTGATTGCTGTAGGTCACGTTGCAAGCACAGCAGGCCGGAGCCGGGTTTGAACGTCCGGCTGGGCACCACAGCCTTGACCGTGCGGTGTGGAACCATAACACTGCGCATCGTATGGTCAATCGTATGGTTCGGGTGATAAATCGCTTTTCTCTTTTCTCCGGCGTTCTTGCCATCGGGCTACTCGCTTCCTCCTGCGCCACGCTGGGAGATGCGGAACCGGAAGCGGACGCGATTGAGTTCAGAAGACAGATCGACATTGGGCGGGGCTTCGCCGGAGCCGATCAGTTTTCGGCGGCCGAGAGCGCGTTCTCTGAGGTTATCGCAGACATGGAGGCTGTTGGGGACGAAGACCGCCTCGCCGCCGAACTCGCCTCAGCGTACCTCCTCCGCGGTCGGGTTCGCGGTGACCTTGGTCATCACGCGCAGGCAGCGGTGGACCTCCAGCGCTCAATTGAGATTGCTGAAGCACACCTGACCGAGGACAGCCGCGGTCTCCGAGACACCTACAACTACTACGGCCGGAGCCTGTCTGCGTCCGGTCGTCTGGCGGAAGGCATCCGGGCCTTGGAGCGCGCATTGGAGATCAATGATGCAAACCCGACCCTCCGGGACCCGCGATTTGAGGCCGAGACCCGGAGGTACATCGCAATCTCATATCGCTTCCTGGGAAACCTGAACGCCGCTACCCGGGAACTGGGCCTTGCGATAGCAACACTGGAAGACGCGCCGGAAACCTCCGGGCAGGATGGGCCGATTGCCGACCTGGAATTGCTGCTTGCAGAGTTTCTGCTGCGCAATGGAGAAGCGCAGGCTGGAGTAACCGTTGCGAGCCGGGCCGTAAACAGACTCCGGGATGGCGGCGGTCCACCGCTTCAACTGGGAAACACCCTGTACTTCCTGGCTCTCATGCAGAACCAGCTGGGCCAGGATCCAAGGCCGAGTTACCTGGAAGCGATCGCCCTCCTGCAGGAAGCGCCCAACCCGGACAACGACCGCCTTGGTGTTGCCCACTACAACCTCGGCCTCGCCTACCAGCGCTACAGCGATCCGGAGCGTGCTGCTTTCCACTTTGGCCGCGCGGTTGACCCTTACAGCCGCTTTGCAAACGGACTTCTGGTGGATCAACGGCAGGTAATCCGGCTGAACGGCGTTGCAGAGGTCCTGGTCCGGCAGTGGCCAAACTCAGATCCGCTGGCTGTGGTCAACGCGACGGATGCCCTGCTGAAGGACGAGGAACCGGGGAACGACAGCATAGTGCGTGCCACCCTTGCTGAGATCGCTGCCGAGGAAACCATCGATCCCCTGGTCCGGGCGACAGCAGCGCTCAACCTGTCGCTCTACTACATGTCCGCAGAAGAGCCCGAAGCGGCACGGCGGGTGTTTCTGGAGCTGCAGCAGTCTCAGATGGCACAGGAAAACGCCAGCCTTGCCAGCGTCATCGGGGACCAGGCCCTTCCAATGGTTGAGCTTCTGTCAGAGCTCCTGCGGAACCAGGCCCGGTAATCAGGCGCCGGACTCTCCCTTCTCCCGCTGCCGTTCGCGGAGAAAGAGAAAGAACGGCAGGCCAAACGAAAATCCGATGAGGAAGGTGCCGACCAGAGGGATGATCCAGGTGTAGCCTCGGACGCTGTTACGTTCCCGCAGGAGGAACACCACGCCGGTCATGGCGGCAACGGCAAGGTCCAGCGCCAGTCCCGCAACGTTCCGGGTTGCAAAGCTGTCCACCATCAAGGCCTGTACGCTGAACTCACCGTCAATGCTTGCGGGAATGAACTGACTCATCGGCAGCACGGTCCCGGCAATCGCCAGCAGCAGATAGACCCAGGAGAATCTCATGCCCGGAAGGTACTACAATCGGCGCCCATGACCCTGTTTGAACCCGCCGCGGTCGGCCCGATTGCGGTGCGAAACCGCATTGTTATGGCGCCGATGTGCATGTTCAGCTGCGGACCGGGCGGCATCGCCCGCCCCTTCCACAGCGTGCACCTGGCAAGCCGCGCAATTGGAGGCGTGGGCCTCATCATTGCAGAAGCAACTGCGGTGGAAAGCCGTGGACGAATCACGGAGCGAGACCTGGGAATATGGAACGATTCTCAGATTCCTGGCCTGGCGGAGATGGTGAGGTCCGTTCACGACTGCGGGGCCCCGGTCATCCTTCAGCTTGCCCACGCCGGCAGGAAGGCACGCGTGACCACCGAGGCGCCGGTGGCCCCGTCAGCAATTGCGTACAGCGAGGACTACGGTGTCCCGGAAGAGCTGGACGATTCGGGGATCAGAACGGTGATCTCCGCGTTTGTCAGCGCGGCGGAGCGTGCGTGTGAGGCGGGCTTTGACGGCGTTGAGATCCACGGCGCCCACGGGTACCTCATCAATGCATTCCTGTCTCCGTTGTCAAACCACAGATCAGATGGCTGGGGCGGGAACCCCGAGCGCCGGGCGCGGATCCTGGGAGAAATCGTGTCCAGTGTGCGTGGAGTCATTGGGCCAGAGCGTGCCCTTACTGTGAGGGTCAGCGGAACTGACTGGGCAGACGGCGGGAACAGCCCGGAGGATGTGGCCGAGCTGCTCGGTCACGCCCACCCGGAGATGGTAGACGCGGTGCACGTGAGCAGCGGCGGCGCGGTCCCCGCGGACATTCCGGTTGGCCGGGGGTATCAGCTGCCCGCGGCAAGGGTTATCAGGACCGCGCTTGGCAGGCCCGTTATTGCAGGCGGCCTGGTGAGCGATCCGGAGGAAGCGCGTGCCGCAGTGGAGGATGAGGGAAACGAGTTTGTGTTCCTCGGAAGGGCGCTTCTTCGGGATCCGTACTGGACGCTCCGCGCAGCAGAAGCTCTGGGCGCCGAAGTGCCGGGGCCGGATCAGTACCAAAGGGCAACGCCGTACGGCCGCTGAACACCGCGCCTCTCGCCGGGATCAGGCAGGTTACGCGGCGCGTCCGAACTGCGCCAGAAAGCGACCCGGGAACAGCACCAGATTGCTCTCATTCACAAGTTCGCCGGCACGGTAATAGCGGATATAGGGAATCAGGCGATTCTGGAACACGTCTTCCTTGAGCTGGAGCAGCTCCGCAAAGAATGGCTCACGATCATAAGCAATCCAGCGGACCTGCAGACCCGGTTCCTCCAGGCGATCCAGATATTTCCTCATGACCCGCCAGTCCAGGCACCAACTCTGGGTGAGGATAACGGCGACGCGCTGGGCCCCGGTTCTCACGGTCTCTGGGACGTCTCGGAGCTCCACCATCGCGCGGCACTCGGCATCACTGAGCTTCTCCATTGCAGCCGACACTACAACGCTTTCTCGGCTCTGTCAGGAAAACAGCGCTCTGCTCAGGCAATGAGCCGGAAACTCCCGCGAACAAAGTAGAACGCCACCACTCCGGTCACCGAGAGTTTCACCAGGATCCCCGGGAGCGTGCCACGGAACACACCGAGAGCTGCCTTCATCGGTTCCTTGTTGTATGGCCAGGATACCAGTGACCACAAGTACCCCAGCAGACAGCGGAGTCCAGGCACCAGCAAGGGACACCAGGATCAGGGAGAGATAGGCAAGGATGGGTCCCGGAATCGCCGGAACAATACACCCGAGAAAGCCAAGAAGGAGCAGGAGAGCACCTCCGCCCACCGCGGCGATTGAGCCAAGCATTCCCAAGCTCTACCGCAGGTGTTGATCGGACGCAAGCGCCGGTACCCGGTCCCGCACCCAGGCTGCCGCGCGCCTACCCGGTCCACCCCGCCCACAAAAGACACTATGTCTCTTGACAAGTGACATCGTGTCCCCTATTTTGCACAGCGTAGGAGGACAATGGAATGGCACAAAAAGGCCCCGCGCAAACGCAGCACACCGCACTCGTTACAGGCGGATCATCTGGAATTGGGGAAGCGAGTGTGCGGGCACTGCTTGCAGCGGGTTTCCGCGTGTACGCCGCGGCCCGGCGCGTTGAGAAGATGGCCGAACTCGCGGAAGCAGGCGCACGAGCCATCGCGCTGGACGTAACGGATGAGGGCTCCATCCGCTCCGCGCTGAACCTCATTGAGGAGGAGGCGGGCGGCGTTGATGTCCTGGTGAACAACGCAGGCTACGGCTCCTATGGAGCAGTGGAAGACGTGCCTATGGAAGAAGCGCGGCGGCAGTTTGACGTGAACCTGTTTGGCCTTGCCCGTCTGACGCAGTTGGTGATCCCGGGAATGCGGCAGAAGGGATGGGGCCGGATCATCAATGTTTCTTCCATGGGCGGGAAGATCTACACGCCCTTTGGAGCCTGGTACCACGCCACCAAGCACGCGCTGGAAGGATGGTCAGACGCCCTCCGGCTGGAGCTCAAACCCTTCGGCATTGAGGTCTCTGTCATTGAGCCTGGCGGAATCGCTACCCCGTGGGGTACGATTGCCGCGAAGAACCTGAAGAAGACAAGTGAGGGTGGCGCATACGCGGAAAAGGCCAGCGGCGTGGCAGACCGGATGCACGCGTTGTATACCGGTGGCCGGCTGAGTTCTCCGGATGTGGTTGCACGTGTGATAGCCAAAGCTGCGCAGGTCCGTAGACCGAAGACACGCTACGCCATGGGTTTCAGTGCCAGACCGGCGCTTTTCATGCGACGGTTCCTGCCGGACCGCGTCTTTGACCGCATCATCGGTTCGGCGGTGTAAGGAGGAATCCGGCCTTGGCCACAGATCGCCCCACGGCCACACACAGCACAACGCAAAGCGAGCAAACCTGGCAGCGGGCTAGAACACCCGCCCAGGTTGCCCGGCGGGAGGCGGCTATTCTGTCTGCTGCCTCCCGGCTCTTTGCGGCAAGGCCCTATGACCAGATCACGCTCCGCGATATCGCGGCAGAGGCCGGCTTCACCAGGTCAAACGTGTATCGATACTTCCGAACTCGGGAAGACATCTTTCTCAGGCTGTACCGGGATGAATTGGCAGCATGGGCAACTGCGGTGCGCAGCCGTTTCACCAGGGTCATGGACCGCCGGGGCTTTGTACAGGCGTGGCTGGAGCTTGCACTCTCCCACCCTACCCTCCTGTCCCTGACGCCGCTGCTTGCCACGTCCCTGGAGCGGAACGGTTCGGTCACCCTGTACCGGGACTTCAAGCGCTTTGCGTTGAACCTCACGGCACAACTGGCGGAAGCGCTGACCCCTGTTGCCAAAGCAATCGGGCTTGAGGACATCGAATTCTTCCTTCAGCACTTCCAGGCGCTGGTTGCCGGCGGGTGGCCAATGGCCCAATACACGCCAGCGCAGGAGGCGGTCCTGTCTGAACCCGAGCTTGCCGGGCTTCGGGTGGATTTTCGGAATCTCCTGGAGAACGCACTGCTTTTCCACGTTGGGGAGAGTGAGCAACCCGCTTCTACGCGCTCCTGATCGCACCCTCGCCCCATCCGCTGGCGTGAAGCCCACAGCGGGCGTAGCCTGTAACCATGAACTACAGACGATTGGGGAAGACTGGGGTCAAGGTTTCTGAGGTCTCCCTGGGGACATGGCAGGTTGGGGGCCGTTGGGGTAGCGACTTCAAGGATGCAGACGCGGAGGCCATTCTCAACACCGCTATTGACGGCGGAGTGAACTTCATTGACACAGCAGATGTCTACTCCGACGGGCTGAGCGAAGAGGCAGTAGGCCGAGTTGTACGTTCCCGCAGTGAGACAGTGGCCGTTGCCACCAAGTGTGGCCGAAAGATCAGCCCACACGTCAGCGAGGGCTACACCCGCCAAGCCTTGCGCAGCTTTGTGGAGGACAGCCTCCGGCGCACGGGCCTTGAGCAGTTGGATCTGGTGCAGCTGCACTGCCCGCCAACCCAGGTCTACTACCGCCCCGAGCTCTTTGAGCTGTTTGATCGCCTGGCAGAAGAAGGCAAGGTTGCCAACCTTGGGGTCTCCATTGAGAAGGTGGAGGAGGGACTCAAAGCGATGGAGTACCCAAACGTCTGTAGCATACAGGTGATCTACAACATGTTCCGCCATCGCCCGGCCGAGACGCTGTTTCTGGAAGCGATTGCACGGGACGTAGGAATCATCGTTCGGGTACCGCTTGCAAGCGGGCTGCTAACTGGAAAGTTTGGGCCAGACAGCAGCTTTGCGGAAGGCGATCACCGCAACTTCAATCGGGATGGTTCTGCCTTTGACAAGGGAGAGACCTTCAGCGGCGTGGACTATCAGACTGCGTTGCAGGCTGTGGACCGTATCCAGGGCCTGCTTCCGAAAGGATTACCAATGGCCCAGGCTGCCATCCGCTGGATTCTGGATCATCCCGCGGTGTCCACGGTCATTCCCGGGGCAAGCCGGCCGGAACAGTTGAACGCGAACCTGTTAGCCAGTGATGCGGAGCCACTGTCTACGGAACTGCACTACCAAATAGAGGATCTCTACGATGAATTGATCGCGCCGGAGGTGCACCAGTGCTGGTAGCTGGACTCAGCCCAACAACCCGTAATCAGAGTTCGCTTGCGGATGCTATCCACGGTCCGGGATCGCAGGATTTGCAGCCGGAGCCACTCCGAGGGCCAGCTCCCGAAGCTCGGATAGAATTGCGGCGGTTGCGCCCCAAACCGTGACGTCCGCCCACACAAAGCAGGGGGCTTCCATGTCTGTCCCCCGTGCATCAACCGTTTGCAGAACGCGCTGCATCAGGAGCTCCGCCAGTGGCGCGAGGATAATGCGATCAACCTCGGCCGGCTGCGGCACCAGGCTCTGCCTCAGGGCAGCAAAGCTGTCCTTCCACTCCCCCACCACCGGGTGCACAACGTGGCCGCTAACCGGGATCCATAGTGGCGTGAGCTCCCCGTGGATTTCAACGCGGTTACGATCCAGGGCGATTTCTTCCTGGCTCTCGCGGAGTGCGGTTTCTACCAGATCAGCGTCCTGCCGCTCTTTTCGTCCGCCGGGAAATGCAATCTGCCGTGCATGGGGTCCGCCGTCATCCGTGCGCTGGATAAGTGGGACGTGGAGCGCACCCGAGTGATCCGCGGCCAGAAGAATCAGCACGGCGCTTGGCCGCTGAGAAGCTGAACCCGGCGTAACCTTTGGTTTAGCCCCGCGCCCATCTCCCCGGCTCTGACCCTCTGCTGCTGCTCGGCTGTGGAAGCGGGGAAACATCAGGGACTGAGCGGCAAGCCCCGGAAGGCTTCCCTGCAGCAATTCCCGAATCCGTGGCAGATCTGTGGCAAGCCAACGCACATGCGTGAAAGTAGACGCCGGCCCGTGTCCCGGCAAGGCGCAAGCACGGAGGAATTGCCTGTATGGCTCCGGCACATAATGCGGCGGATGAGACCCCTGAGAAAATTGCAACCATGAGCAGCACCACGAGCCACAGCCAGCGTTGCTCCGACTGCGCAGCAACCTGGTGCTCGGTCCGATCGGTGAGAACGGAGGGCTCATCCCTGGTGCGCTATGCCAGAGTCGCGCCGGAGCGGTAACAGACGCGTGGGGAGGCCTGCCTGGGTGACCAGCCCTTCTTCCGTCACCCGGCCTGGAATCACGGCCAGGCGGCCGGAAACCCGCAGCGATAGGCCGCAAACCCCGGACGCATTTCGTTGCCACAATCCAAGGCGCTTGCGTACTGTTTGGTGAATGCACGCGTTCAGACGCCTCCTTGGCTCGGTGGGCCAGTTCCGTGGCCGGATGGTCCTTGCATCGCTGTACTCCGTCCTCAACAAGCTGTTTGATCTCGCGCCACCCGCGCTCATCGGAGCTGCCGTGGACGTGGTGGTGCAACGGGAGCAAAGCCTGCTCTCCTTCACCGGAATCACGGACCCGGCTGCCCAGCTGGGCCTCCTCGCTGCTATCACCGTCGTTGTGTGGGTTGGCGAATCCGTTTTTGAGTACCTGTTTGAGCTCTACTGGCGGAACCTTGCGCAGGACGTCCAGCACAGCCTGCGGAATGCTGCATACCAGCACGTACAGGAACAGGAGCTGGCGTACTTTGAGGATCAGAGTACTGGCAACCTGATCTCGGTCCTCAACGAGGACATCAATCAGCTGGAGCGCTTCCTGAATACAGGGGCGAGCGAGCTGATCCAGGTGGCCACAACGGTGCTCGTCATTGGTACCGTGTTTGTTGTTGCTGCTCCGCAGATCGGGTGGATGGCGATGGTTCCAATTCCCTTCATCGTCACCGGCTCTTTCTTCTACCAGCGCCTGCTGACCCAGCGCTACGCGGCCGTTCGGGCGGAAGCCGGGGAGCTGGCTGCCCAGTTCGGGAACAATCTGCAGGGGATGGCAACCATCAAAGCCTTCGGAACCCAGGACTACGAGGCCCAACGGATCCTGCGCCTCAGCAACAACTACCGCCGCGCCAATGAGCGGACAATCCGGCTGTCCAGTGCCTTTGTTCCGCTGATCCGGATGCTCATCCTCGGAGGTTTCATCGCCATCATGCTGTTTGCCGGCTACCGCGCGCTCTCCGGTGTCCTTTCCGTTGGCATCTACAGCATGATGGTCTACATCACCCAGCGACTTCTGTGGCCCCTGACCAGCCTTGGAAGCACCTTTGACCTGTACCAGCGCGCGATGGCCAGCGTGGACCGGGTGATGAACCTGCTGGACACGCGGGAACAGCTGCAGGACGGGGACTTCAGCCCGAAGCCACAGGACGTGGTACCGGGGTTTGCGCTGGCGGATGTCTCATTCTCCTACCGCAGCGGACCTCCCGTGCTCCGCGACGTGAGCCTGGAGATTCCGGCCGGAGCAACGGTTGGAATTGTAGGAGCAACAGGAGCCGGGAAGACCTCGTTGATCCGCCTGTTGCTGCGCCTGCATGACGTGAGCAGCGGAGCAGTGCTGCTCGGCGGCCGGGATATACGGGACTATCGCTTCTCAGCCCTGCGCAGAATCACCTCCCTTGTCAGCCAGGACGTCTACCTCTTCCACGGGACCGCACAGGAAAACATCCGCTACGGCAGTCCCGGAGCGAGCGATGAGGAGGTAGAAGCAGCCGCAATCCTTGCCGAGGCGGACAGCTTCATCCGTGCCCTCCCCCACGGATACGAGACGGTTGTTGGTGAGCGGGGCCAGAAGCTCTCCGGAGGTCAGCGGCAGCGGATCAGCATTGCAAGGGCGCTGCTTGCAGACACGCCCATACTCATCCTGGATGAGGCCACAAGCAGCATTGACAATGAGACGGAAGCCGCAATCCAGCGTTCCATTGCCCACATCGCACGGGACAAGACCCTGGTGGTGATTGCGCATCGCCTCTCAACCATCCGCTATGCAGATCAGATCCACGTCCTGGATCAAGGCCGACTGGTAGAGAGCGGCACCCACAAGGAGCTCAACGCCGCCGGCGGCGTCTATTCATCCCTGTGGGCGGTACAGACCGGGGAGACCGTGGAGGTATGAGTCTGGCGCACAGCGCCAATCGCCGCCTACACTCGCCACTGTGAGTAGCCACGAGGAGAGCTCGCGTGCGGGCCAGATTCCTCCAACCTCCGGCATTCCCGGTCTGGATGAGGTCTTCACCGGACTCCGGTTCGGCGACTCGGTGGTGTGGCGGGTTGAAGGAGTAGAGGACTACATCCCGGTCTGCACCGCGCTCGCCCGGGCAGCACAGGAAGCCGGACACCCGGTGCTCTACCTGCATTTCACCGGAAGCCCGTCCCTCCTGGAGGAATGTGACCCGTCCTCCGGTGGAGTCTTGGTGAGCAAGCGGGATCCGGATGCCGGGTTTGAGCAGCTCCTTTCGGGTTTCTACGCTTCCGTTCGGGCGGCACCGCGCCGATCGATTGTGATTATGGATCCGCTGTCCGACCTTTCGGACCGCTACCTGTCGGACCGGATGATCGGGAACTTCTATGCAATCCTGGGCGAAGAACTTGCTGACCGGGATTGCCTGTCCTACGCCTCGGTCATTCGCTACTACCACTCCCACCACGCCACCAGCGAAATCCTGGGGACCGCGAGCCTGGTGGTGGACACCTATCGATACCACAACCGCCACTACGTTCGCGTGGAAAAAAGCCGAGGAAGAAAGATTGACCGAAGGCTGGTTCTCCATCAGATACACCAGGGCCAGGCACACGAGGTGCGCGATTCGCCGAGTATTGCTCGGGTAATCACCTCCTCTCCGTGGGCGGGCCTACCCTCGGCAAGCTACCGGATGGTAGGAGTCTGGGATCGCCTCTTTCTGGAGGCAGAGGTGGTTGCGGAGGGCTACCAGCGCGGGAGACGGAGCCCGGAAGAAGTGGCGGAGATGAAGGAGCGCCTGGTGCGCCTCATCATCAGCAGGGAATCCCGAATGGCGGCGATGGCGCGGGAATGGTTCAGCCTGGGCGATCTGATCAGAGTCTGGAAGCGAATGATCGGTACCGGTCAGATCGGCGGTAAGGCTGTGGGTATGCTTCTGGCTCGGGCAATCCTGGGCGAGGGAGACCCGGCGGCCGCAGATCGCCCAGAGAACTCGCAGTCTGGATCAAGCTGGCTGGAACCCCACGATTCGTTCTTCATCGGTTCCGATGTGTTCTACACCTACCTGGTGATGAACCGGGCGTGGTGGGCACGGCACCGGGAGACGGATCCCGCAGCGTCCGGAGATGACGCGGCATCCGTCCGCCACAGGCTGCTATCCGGAAGTTTTCCGGACTACATCGTGGAACGATTCCGGGACATGCTGGACTACTACGGGCACTCGCCCCTGGTGGTCCGGAGCTCCAGCCTCCTGGAAGACGCCTTTGGCAACGCCTTTGCCGGCAAGTACGAGAGCATCTTCTGCGCCTCGGCAGGATCGGCGTCGCGCCGGCTGGAGGAGTTCCTCCATGCGGTGCGGCAGGTCTACGCAAGCACGCTCAGCGCAGAAGCCCTCGCCTACCGACGGGACCGTGGACTCCTGGAGCAGGACGAGCAGATGGCGCTCCTGGTTCAGCGGGTTTCCGGCTCTCCGGTAGGAAACTGGTACTTCCCTCACCTCGCGGGCGTCGGTTTCAGCTACAACCCCTACGCCTGGCACCCTGACATTGACCCGAAAGCGGGCATGCTGCGGACGGTTTTTGGCCTGGGGACTCGTGCGGTAAATCGGGAGGATGAGGACTACACCCACGTGATCGCGCTCAACGCACCCCAGCGCAGGCCGGATACTGGCGCTGATGCTGCCAGCCGCGCGCAACGACGGGTGGACGCCCTGCATCTGCAACGCGGAGATGTTGAGCAGGTGGACTTCCAGGACCTGCTTGCAGAAGTTGGGGTTTCCGCCCTGCCCTTGTCCCGGATTGCCAGCGCGGTCCGAACCCCTCGGGGCGCATCCGGTGGCCGGGGCCGCGAAGCTGGAAGGATTGGTGCGGGATCCGATCGCCGGTGGTTTCTGACGCTGGACGGCATGGTAAAGGATCCGAACCTGATTGAACGTTTCCGCACGGCACTGGAACTGCTCCGGGACGCCTATGGGACGGAGGTAGACGTTGAGTTCACAGTGAACTACTCGGCTTCTGGTGAGGCCACCATCAGTATTGTCCAATGCCGTCCGCTGCAGATTGGCGGAATGAACGCCCGTCCGGTTCCGCTGCCACAAATTACTGAGGACCAGGTGATCCTCCGCACAACCCGGGGGGTGATTGGGCATAGCAGGCAGCTTCGGCCAGATCGGATTCTGATGGTGGACGCGCCAGGCTTTGCGGCCCTTTCCGTGCGGGAGCGGCACGAGCTTGCGGGCATTGTTGGCGAGGCGGTACGGGCCATGGCACTGGACGGGACCCTGATGCTCGTTGGTCCGGGGCGCTGGGGAACGTCCTCACCCGAGTTGGGCGTGCCGGTGCGCTTTTCGAAGATTCGGGGATCGGCTGTCCTCTGTGAGGTGGATGAGATCCACGAAGGGCTGGTTGCGGATCTATCGCTGGGAACCCACTTCTTCCACGAGATGGTTGAACACCGTCTGCTTTACCTCGCGTTGCAATTGTCCCAGGACGGAAACAGGTGGAACCCCGGTATGCTCAAGCAACGGGAAAACCTGCTCCCCCAGCTCCTCCCGGAGCGTATGGATTGGGCTGAGGTCGTACACATTTGTGCAGCATCAGACCTGCTGCTGAATGCCAACTCCCGGGATCAGCACGCGGTGCTCTGGTTGCAGGCCTGAACGCCAGGATCTGGGGCTACACCAGGCCCTGGTCCAGCATTGCATCCGCAAGCTTCACAAATCCCGCGATATTGGCGCCAGCCAGGAGGTTTCCCGGGAAGCCGTAACGGTCCGCCGCATCCGCGCAGCTTGCGTGAATGTTCTTCATGATTTGTTGGAGACGGGCGTCCACTTCTTCGAATGTCCATGACAGGCCCATGGCGTTCTGGCTCATCTCCAGGCCGCTTGTGGCAACTCCACCGGCGTTTGCCGCCTTTGCAGGGCCGTAGTGGATTCCCTGTTCCAGGAAGAGGTCAATCGCCTCCGGGGTTGAAGGCATGTTGGCCCCTTCACTCACCAGGCGACACCCACCTGACAGCAAGTCCCTGGCATCCGATTGCTCAATCTCGTTCTGGGTTGCAGAGGGGAAGGCGGCGTCTGCTGGCACCGCCCAGGGACGCTTCCCTGCATGGTAGTCAGCGCCAAACTTGTCAGCGTACTCGCTGATGCGCCCGCGTCGGATGTTCTTGAGCTCCTTCACCCATTCAAGCTTCTCCCGGGAGATTCCATCCGGATCGTGAATGAACCCGCCGGAATCGGAGAGCGTCACCGCCTTTGCGCCGAAGTCCAGGAGTTTTTCCACGGTGAATTGCGCAACGTTGCCGCTGCCACTGACCAGACAGGTCATCCCTTCCAGGCTGCTGCCGGCGGCGGCGAGCATCTCCTGGGCAAAGTAGACAGCGCCGTAGCCCGTTGCTTCCGGCCGGACCAGGCTTCCACCCCAGGAGAGTCCCTTCCCGGTCAGTACACCCGTGAACTCGTTTCGGAGCCGCTTGTACTGACCAAAGAGGTAACCGATCTCGCGGGCACCTACTCCGATGTCTCCTGCCGGGACATCAGTACGGGAGCCGATGTGCCGTGAGAGCTCGGTCATGAAGCTCTGGCAGAAGCGCATGACCTCCGCATCTGTCTTGCCCTTGGGGTCAAAGTCGCTTCCGCCCTTCCCCGCCCCGATCTGGAGGCCGGTGAGGCTGTTCTTGAAGATCTGCTCAAAGGCCAGGAACTTCATGATGGATAGGTTCACCGTGGGGTGGAAGCGGAGGCCACCCTTGTACGGCCCGAGGGTGCTGGAAAACTCAACCCGGTACCCGCGGTTCACGCGGGGCGTGCCAGAGTCGTCCAGCCAGGGCACGCGAAATACCAGGGTTCGCTCGGGTTCCACCACGCGCTCCAGCAGAGAAGCCTCCCGATACTCCGGGTGCGCTTCCAGCACGGGCTCCAGGGTGCCCAGTACTTCCTCAACGGCCTGGATGAACTCTTTCTCCCAGGGACCGCTGCGCTTCAGCTGATCCAGCACTTCGGTGCTGTACGACATGGCATGCACTCCTCTACCGGCCACAAAGAAGCCGCTCCATCAGAAGTTAGTTCTTTTATTGTACCACAACCCGGACAATACCGTTTACAATATTGAAACTAAGGTAGCAGCAAACGAAATGAGTGAGTCCGTTCACAAAGCATTCAGGGTCCTGGAAGAGCTCTCGTCAAGCGGATCCGCCCTGGGGCTCTCTGCCCTGGCAAACCGACTCGGTGCGAACAAGGCAACCCTCCTGCGCTATCTGCGCTCCCTGCTGGAGATCGGCGCGGTGGAGCGCACCGAGGAGGGCTATCAGCTGGGGCTCACCCTGGTGGAGCTTGCACGGCGGGTTCCCGCACGTGAACTGGTACTTGGCCGCATTCGTCCAGTGCTGCAGCGGCTACAGGCGGAGGTGAACGAGTCCGTGAGCGTGGCCAGCCTCAATGGGTCCCGGCTGCGCTACGTGGCTGTTCTGCGCGGCGCGCGCAACCTCCAGATGAGCGCCCGTGCGGGGGACGAACTACCGCTCCACTGCACCGCATCCGGTAAAGCGGTCTTGTCCAGGATGCCGGAGGATGCGGTCTGCGAGATGCTCTCCCGAACTGCGCTCACGGACTACACCGCCGCCACGGTCACCAACCTTCGCATGATCCTCAACCAGCTCTCGGAGGTTCGCCGGACGGGCGTTGCGATGGACCGTGGCGAGTACGAAGAAGGCCTGCTGTGTGTGGCAGTTCCCCTGAACCTTGCCCACCTCGGGTTCCGCGGTGCCGTCGGAATCAGCTGCCCGCAGCGCAGAACCGACGAGACCCGTCTGGAAGAGCTCACTCATGCCCTGCTCCGCACGGAGACGGAAATTAAGCAGACAGCAGTCAGCCGCGGCCTGGCCGCGTCGGGCTGCGCTGATGAGGAGGAGGACCCATGGAACTGAAGCACACGCAGATTCCCGTGGAGCTGCTCGGACGGCTGCCAGCCGGGATGACGGTTGTGTACCGCCGTGGAGAGGAACACCTGGTAATGGAGGATCTCCGTTCCGAAGGGGGAAGCCGTCTGATGTCGGATACCGTCCACATCCACGGAGAGCCCTCGGTGCGGATCGGAATCCGGCAGGGAGACCGGGAGGGAATTGTGTTTGTGGACGCGTGGTGGGGAAGCCACGCAAAGCTCTACAGCTTCATCCCCCGGGAGGACGACGCGCGGCCGGTGGAGGCCTTTGTCCCGGAAACCGGAGAGAGCCTCATTGCGGAGGCGAAGTGCACGGAACCCGGTTGCGATTCGACCCGCCAGATCCAGTTTCTGCTCCCGGATGGCAGGTCACGAATCACCGTGTGTGCCCGCCTCGGGTGCCCCGGTCACCACCTGGACCTCGCGGGCCTTCCGGCGCCGATCAGCGAGAACCTCAGTCACATCAACTATTTCGGAGCCGGCGAGGACGACGGCTTCCAGGGCGTATAGGAGGACAAGAGCAATGAAGCGAAACAACTACGTCGTTGTGGACGCAGACCGCTGCAAAGGATGCCGACTCTGCGTGGAGAACTGCCCCAAGAACTGTCTTGAGATTGGGGAGAACATCAACACCCTCGGCTACCAGAACGCGGTATTTGTGCAGCGAGGCTGCACAGCCTGCGGCAACTGCCATCTGGTGTGCCCGGAGGCCTGGTGCATCTCCGTGTTCTCAGACCCGATTCCTGCTGATCAGGGGCTACCGGCATGAGTACAAGGCTGATCAAGGGCAACGAGGCGATAATTCACGGTGCGCTGCTCGGCGGCGCAACTCACTTCTTTGGCTACCCTATCACCCCTGCGAGTGAGGTTGCGCACGCTGCGGCCGATCTGTTCACCAGATCTGGACGCACCTTCCTCCAGGCAGAGAGCGAGGTAGCAGCCATCAACATGGTCTATGGCGCATCAGCCGCCGGAGTGCGGGTTATGACAGCATCCAGTGGTCCGGGCGTGGCGCTCATGGCGGAAGGCCTCTCCTACCTCGCCGGAGCTGAGCTACCCTCCCTCATTGTAGACATACAGCGCGCTGGTCCCGGGCTGGGAAACATCTGGCCCGAGCAGTCTGACTACCACATGCTGGTCAAGGGCGGTGGACACGGAAACTACCGGAATATCGTGCTTGCACCCAACTCCGGTCAGGAACTCTGCGACATGGCCTACAGAGCATTTGAGCTCGCCGAGAAGTACCGGATGACGGCGATCCTGATGGCGGACGCCTACATCGGGCAGATGATGGAGCCGGTGCGCTTCCCCACCGAGGTCCGGCACGCCGCGCGGAATGACTACGCGGTCTATGCGGACGCAGAGAGCCGGAACCGGGTAGTAACGAGCCTCTACCTGAACAAGAGCGTGCTCTCAGAGCACAACTGGAAGCTGCAGCAGAAGTACCGGGATCTGGAGGCAGAAGCCGACTGGGAAGAGATTGACTGCAGTGACGCCGAGATTTTGGTGGTTGCCTTTGGCATCACCAGCAGGATCGCTCAGACCGTGGTGCGGGACCTCCGACGGGAAGGAGTGCCAATCGGACTCTTCCGTCCTCGGACGCTCTTCCCCTTCCCCGAGGCTCGGCTTTCCGAGCTGTCCGCCCGGTGCCGGGTCATTACCGTGCCCGAGCTGTCCGCAGGAATGATGGCGGAGGACGTGGAGCGAATCGTCCGGGGCGCGGTTCCCGTGAAGCGTCACAACTGGCTTGGCGGGGAAGTCCCGGCACCAAGTGACGTCCGCGCACGAATTGAGGAGGTACTCCATGCCTGAAATGCACACAGCACAAAGCCTGTTCACCGAATTCCGGCGGAAGGGCTCCAACGCCCAGGTCAGTCACTACTGTCCCGGCTGCGGCCACGGAATTGTCCACAAGCTGGTTGCCGAGGCAATCAGTGACCTGGGGGTACAGGATCGGACCGTCTTTCTTTCGCCCGTAGGCTGCTCCGTGTTTGGCTACTACTACTTTGACACCGGAAACATCCAGTGCGCCCATGGCCGGGCACCGGCCGTTGGCACTGGAGTACGCCGAAGCCACCAGGACTCAATCGTGATCTCCTATCAGGGAGATGGGGACCTCGCTGGAATCGGGACGGCGGAGATCGTGCACGCGGCAAACCGCGGCGAGAACATGACGGTGATCTTTGTGAACAACGCCATCTACGGGATGACAGGAGGTCAGATGGCGCCAACCACAACGATTGATCAGAAGACCGCAACCACTCCACTGGGCCGGGACTACGCGCGGGACGGAATGCCGATCCGGATGTCCGAGATGCTCTCCCAGCTGGAAGCCCCCGCTTATATTGAGCGTGTTTCGCTGGCAGATCCCGGGCGCATTCGCAAGGCGCGGCGCGCGATCAAGAAGGCGGTGCAGAACCAGGTTGAGGGCAAGGGCTTCTCCATGGTGGAAGTGCTGTCCCAGTGCCCCGTCGGCTGGAAGATGAGCGCACCGGAAGCCACGCAGTGGATCCGCGAAACGATGGAAGAGGTCTTTCCGCCCGGTGTCTACAAGGACAGAAGTGAAAGCCTGCCAAAGACTGAGCCGATTCCGAGAGCAAGCGACGATGAACTCCTGGAGCTGCTGGGAATCTCCCGGGAAGAGCGTGAGATCCAGCCACAGCCTGTTGCACACGATCAACTGGTCCGGATTGCCGGTTTTGGTGGCCAGGGCGTGATGAGCGCGGGCGTTCTGCTTGCAAACTGCGCAATTGAGAGCGGAATCAATGCAACCTGGCTCCCTAGCTACGGTCCGGAGATGCGGGGCGGAACGGCAAACGCGAGCGTGGTGATATCCAACGAACCGATCGGCTCGCCAGTTGTCACCGAGCCCAACGTCCTCATTGCGATGAATCTCCCAAGCCTGGACGGCTTTGAGGATACGGTGATGCCCGGTGGCCTCGTCATTGCCAACTCCTCCATGATTCCGCGCGGCCTCCTGCGGGATGACATCAGGGCCTACCTGGTTCCGGCAACCGACATGGCCAAGGATGCAGGCTTCATCAAGGGAGCAAACGTCATCCTTCTGACCATCTACCTTGCGGCGTCCAACGCAATCAACGTGGAAACGCTGAGGCAAATGATGCCCAGAAGCCTGAAACGAAAGTCGGCAACGGACATCAACCTCAAGATGATTGAGCTTGGCCTGGAGTGGTACCGCACGAATGGCTGAGGGCCGGCTTCTGCTGGTTATCAACCCCGGTTCCACCTCAACGAAGATCGCGCTGTTCCGCGAGTCCGAGGAGGTGGACCGGGAAACCCTGCTGCACTCCGCGGAAGACCTGGCTCCATTCCCGTCAATTGCGTCCCAGGCGGAGCTCCGGCGGGCCGCGGTGAACGCCTTCCTTGCCGGGCGGGGAATCTCCGTGACTGCGCTAACGGCGGTGGTGGGGCGCGGTGGCCTGCTCCACGCGCTGTCCTCCGGCGGCACCTACACCATCAACAGTGACATGCTCGCTGACCTGCGGGCTGGCCGCTACGGAGAGCATGCAAGCGCGCTTGGAAGCATTATAGCGGCGGAGATAGCGGAAACCGCGGGAATCCCTGCACTCACCGTGGATCCGGTTGTGGTGGATGAGATGATTCCGGAGTCCCGGCTGTCCGGGATGCCGGGAAATCCGCGGCTGTCCCGCTTCCACTGCCTGAACCAGCGAGCGGCGGCCCGTACGGTAGCGGAACGGCTGGGTATGGAGTACGCCAACGGCAACTTCATTGTTGCTCACATGGGCGGAGGCATCAGCGTAGGCGCTCACCGCCGCGGCAGGGTCATTGACGTGAACAACGCGCTGGACGGTGACGGTCCCTTCTCCCCGGAGCGCAGCGGTGATGTCCCGATTGGACCGCTGGTGAGCCTTGCTCTGCGTGCGGCCGGGGATGAGGCAGCCATCACCGATCTTCGGAGGCGGATGGTTGGCCGTGGCGGTCTGGTTGCCTACCTGGGAAGCAGCAGCTTGAAGGAAGCTCGTGAGCGGGCCAAATCCGGTGACGGAGAGGCAGCCACGGTGCTTGGCGCGCTTGAGCTGCAGGTAGCCCAGGAAATATCCCAGCACGCCGCCACGCTCCATTGTGACGTTGACGCAATCGTCCTCACCGGAGGAATGGCGCACGATCACGAGCTTGTTGCGGGGATCTCCGCGCGGGTGAGCGGAATTGCTGCTGTCCACACCGTATCCGGCGAAATGGAGATGGAAGCGTTGGCCGCGGGCGCGCTGCGCGTTCTGGACGGCGTGGAAACCGCCCGCATCTACGCGCGGGAACCCGAGAGCGGGGATGCACCTGAGTCCGGCACGCCCGCCGGAAGAGAACGCGTGGGGGCGCCCCACCCCTTCCTGCGGGCGCGGAGCCCGCGGCAGCGGGTGGCCGTGGCGGGAGGTGATGCAGAAGAGGTCCTTCGGACCATCGCCCTCACCCGGGACATGGCGGATTTTGTGCTTTGCGCTGATGAGGCACGGATTGAGAGCCTGGTCTCTGATCTCGGGGCAGCGCGGGATGATTTCCAGATCCACCACGTGCCCTTCACCGCGGACCGCAGCGCCTATTCCCGTGCCTGCGCGGAGGCAGCGGCGGATCTGGCTGGTGCAGGCGAAGTTCAGGTCCTCATGAAGGGTTTGGTGCAGACGGCGGACTACATGAAGGCTGCCCTTGACCGGAAACGCGGGCTGATTGGTGAGGGCGGGCTCCTAACCCACATCGGGCGGATGGAGATATCCGGAAGAAATGCACCGGTCTACATCTGTGACGGGGCAATCATTCCCGCGCCTGACGTGCCTACCCGCCTGGCAATGCTCCAACTCGCCGTAGATGCACTCCATAGACTCGGCCTGGAGCGGCCACGGGTGGCACTGATCTCAGCGGTGGAAAAGGTTTCGCCCAAGGTGCAAAGCACGGTGGACGCGCAGGAGATCATGGAGGCGTGCGCGGATTGGGCGGACGCTGTGGTTGAGGGCCCAATGGCGCTGGATGTGGCCGTCAATCCGGTTGCAGCCGCGCACAAGGGGGTTGCGGGCGAGGTTGCCGGGAACGCAAATCTCCTGCTGTTTCCCGGCATTGACGCCGGAAACGTAGCCTACAAGGCCGTGACCAGCTTCACCCGGGCTCGCACCGCGGCGGCGGTTCTGGGGGCTCGTGTACCGATGGTGCTCACATCCCGGTCCGACAACGAGGATGCCAAAGCGCTCAGCCTGGGAATGGCGCTGGAGCTTGCGGAAAACGCTTGACCAGCCTCACCTGGTTTCCACGGGGGTTGTAGCTGACCTCATCAAAGGCGTTCACCGCCATCACAATTCCACGTCCGTGCTGGAGTGCCGTTGGGGTGTCCTCCGCAATCCGGGAAAGAAAGGCCCGGTGATCAAAGCCGGGGCCGTTATCCGTGATCCGATAGACCGCTTCTTCCTCTGTGATGGTCCACTCCATTCGCACGGTCCGATCGCGGAAGCGTGGATCTGACCGCCGCTCCCGGAGAAAGTCCAGGTAGCGTCCCTCTTCCTGCGCGTGTGTCTTTTCGTCAAAGGTGATCTCCAGGCTTCCGTGCTCAATGGCGTTGATGACCATCTCCCGGAGACAAACCATGAGGAAACTCGCCTCGTCATCCGGAATGTAGCGGGCAAGGTTGCTACTCGCGTGACGACAGATCTCGTCAGCCGCGGCAAAGGTGCTCTCAATCCGGTAGTGGGACCTGCCGGCAACAAAGCGCGCGATCATGGGGTCTGTTTCGTCCGTGGTGCAGTGCAGTAGAACTTCATTTCCCCGGATTGGCTCCAGGCGCGCCCGAACCTTGCGCGCCTCACCCAGGGACGTGCGGATTCGCAGAGCAAGATCTGCAGGCTGCTGACTCTCCAGCATCTCCTGGCTTACGCGCTGCAGCTGCTCTGCTTCCAGCACCGGTGCCCGATCATCCGCGTACAGCGCCTCATAGAGGCTGCCGACCTGTGCGGGTGAACCTCCGCCATTCTGCATCTGGCCAAACAGGCGCTTGGCCGCCTCGTTGCCTTCCAGGAAGCCCAGGGCTGCATCCAGCAACGCGACAGCGTCCCGGCTTCCATCAAAGAGACTGCGATACTTCTTCTCGCTTGCTTCCGCCTCCCGCCGGGCTCGCATTGCTTCCTCAATCTGCACACGCAGGCGGCGGTTTGCCTTGCCAAGCTGGAACTGCAGGACGTTCAGGCGATTGGCCAGGATCAGCGCTGCACCGAGGGTGAACACAATAAAGCCGTATCGGGACAGGACGATATCAGTGTGCAGCGCTATCGCATCAATGATGTCAAACGATGCCGTAACAAAGAGGACGAAACCCCCGATCAGGAGGTTTCCGGTAGGAGTCCAGACAAGGTTCCGCGAGTAGATGCGAAGGAGGCTGTAGTCCAGGCCCCGGGAGCGAGCAATCCGATACTGGATTGCACCGCGGTGGAAGTAGCGCCAAGCGAGCTCGTAGAAGATGTACCAGGTTCCCATGAACAGCGCGCTGATCTGCCACAGGGTCAGCATGTTCATGGCGAGCGTTATTGGGCCTAGGGTTGCCGGGAGGACGATCAGACCGGAGAAGATAGCGTTCCCCCGGGTGAGCCAGGTGATGTAGCCGCGGTTGAGGGACTCAAAGAAGGACCCGATTGCGGGGAAGAGGGAGAACAGGAACAGCAGCTCCAGGCGAACAACGGTGTACTGGTCCGGAACCAGCGCGTAGATGGCGCTGGTGCGTGTCAGGAGATAACTTCCCAGGGCAAGGCTGAACAGCGCAAAGTACAGGTTGTAGCGTTCCCGCCTCCGCAGCATGGCTACAAACAGGTAGTACAGCCCGATGAAAAGGTACACCGCTATGAAGGCAACGGAGATTAGCTCGGACTGTCGTCGGAGCGTGTACTGCAGAGGTGCCACGTAGTACGGCCTGGACTGGTAGAGCCCGGTAGACTCGTAGGCGGGATTTCCGACAACCCGGAACACCATTCGGTTTCTGCCCTCACGGAGGAGACTGGGATCCAGCGGAACGGTCCGGTCCCGATAGCCACGGTGCCGAAGCACCTGGCCTTCGTCATCCAGGTGCCACTCCTCCTGAAGGAGCACGCCGTTCAGGTAGACGCGCCAGTTGTCCCCGATGGATCCCAGATGGAGCGCCGGCTGGCCTTCAACTCGCCCCTGCCCCGCCGAACCACGCATTAGACCTAGAGTTTCCGCATCCAGGGTGAGGTCCATGAGAAAACTCGCTTCAATATCCGGGAGCCGCCGCAGCGACAGGAACGGAAGAAAGCCACCTCCAAACTCGGTGAGATCCGGAAGCCGCATCGTCCTCCCGGCAAAATCGGTGGACGGTGGGAAGACCTGATGCGGTTCCCGGGGTGGAAGCGACTGCGTGTGAAGGGATTCGTTGAAGCCGGATACGGCGTAGACCGGGATTCCGTTGACGTCAATGAAGTACTGCGGGCTCCGGCCCTCACCGAGACCGGCGGCAGACACGCTGACAGCGCCAACAAGCAGGAGGCTCAGGATCAGGAGTAGGTTTGGGCCGCGAAGCCGGAGACAACGTGCTAAGTGAGCGTTGGAAGCGCTGCGCATAAAGCAGACCGAGAATAGCCTGCCTGGGAGCCCTGCGGCGAGCCCGATCCGCGCTCCCGGAACCAGGCATGCATGGGCGGGGCAAGGAAGAAGGCCGCAAGGATGGCAATGGTCTTGTCCACTAGGTTGGCCGGCAATCGGGCCCAGAAGCTGGCAGAGGCAAGTGAGGTGCCGCTAGCAACCAACAGGGTCACCAGGTAATCCACACCCACGTCCGTGAGTCCGCCAAACAGGGCAACCGAAACGATGCTGCCGATCACGGCGTTTGCTATTGCCACGGTTATTGCGGCCACCAGTGCCAGCCCAACGGTGTCAAAGCGGCCCCGGCGGACAAAGCCCCACACAATCAGGGCCGTTGCAACCTGCGCCAGGGCAAATGGAAGGTGGGTGCCGGGGTACCCCTGCAGAACCTCATGCAACGCATTGCTTCCGATGCCAACCAGAGGGCCCGGAGCCAGACCTACGCCGGCGGTCACCACGGCGGTGAACACCGAGTCCAGAAACAAGGGGAGCCCGAACCTGTTGTTCACGTAGTTGAAGCCCGCATTCAGGAGAATCCCCAAGGGAACCGTTGCCGCAGCCGCAAGGAACGCTGTCAGTCCGCTGCCGGGGTACAGGAGGGATTCCCTGATCTGCTGCCGTTCCTTCACTTCCGGTGTAGTATAAAGAAAAACCGTGGAGCGGACACAACGAGTTTATAGAGGATAAAAGCGTTATACATCTATCTTTCTGTAAATCAACCTGGTCGTGATCCTGGCTTTTCTTGGAGTATCTGCCAGCCTCTTTGAGCGGGTGGATGCGCTCCGTACGGACTCCAACGCCCTGCAGCTGACCTGGCTGACTGCAGCGCTTGGGCCGGACAGTGTAGAGGCAGACGCGGAGTTCCGGCAGCTCCTGGTCCGCACCCTGGAAAGCCCGGTTCTGGACGCGTCCGCCCGGCTCAATCCGGAACTGGGCGACACGCAAAGCGCGGATCAGGAGCATCCTGGATGGTATAGGGCCCGGTGAGCGGCTTTGGGGGCCTTTCCGCGCTCGTCGAGATCCCCGTTTGAGATCCCGGCGGTTCTCCTGGACTTCAGCCGCGCCCTGGATGCGGTGGCGGCAGACCAGTACCGGACGCTGTGGCTGATTGTGGTGTTCCTGGCGGGGACCCTGGGTCTCACGGTCCTGGTGTTTGTGACGGTTAATCTGGAGCAGTCACGCGCAGAACGAGAGGGCCGGGCGCTTCAGAAGCTGGCACGCAGCAGTGTGGCAACACAGGAGCTGGAACGCGGTCGGATTGCGCGGGAACTGCACGACAGCGTTGGGTAGGAACTGCAGCTGACCCTTCTGGAGCAGGACCGGCTGGTACGGAGCTGCGCGGATAGTGACGGCGCGGACGCGTCAGAGCGCACGGCAGAGCTCCACCACAGCATGCGGGAGCGAATCAACCGCTGTGTCAGCTGGGTCAGGAACCTCTCCCGGGAACTGCGCCCGGCGGTGCTGGAACACCTTGGCCTTGCAGAGGCCATTCGGGTTTATGCGGAGAATCGGGCCGCTGACTACGCCGGCCGGATAGAGGTCTCCCTTGAGCACCCTTCGGATACGGCAGCCGCGCAGGAAGACCCGGAGGTCCGGGTTGCAGTGAACCGGATAGCACAGGAGGCCATCTCCAACTCCATTCGGCACAGCGGGGCAGAACGGATCCAGGTCCGAGTGCGGGATGGCAAGCGCTTTGCGCTGGAAGTGAAAGACGACGGGCACGGCTTTGACCTGGAACGGCAGACCGGTAGTGGACAAGGCGTGGGCCTCCTGAGCATGAGGGAACGCGCGGAGCTGCCAGAGGCGGAGTTCAGCATTCGCAGCAGGCCCGGGCAGGGAACACAGATTCTGGTGGAGGCGCAACTGTGACGGTAATGGTGGTTGATGACCATCCAACGGTTCTACAGGGCCTGAGGAGCATTCTGGAGAGCGATCCAACCTTGCGGGTTGTTGCGGAGGCCGGGGGTGTCCGGGACGCGATTCCCCTGGTTCGGGAGAAGCAACCGGCAATCCTCCTGATAGATATGGATCTCTTTGACGGAACGGGCTTTCAGCTCATGGAGACCGTGCAGAAGGAGTCCCCACAGACGCGGTGCGCCATTATCACTTTTCTTGAAGACAAGGACCTTGCGGAAGCAGCAATGCGCAAGGGTGCCTGGGGCTACATCGGCAAGTCGGCACCGCCGGAGGAGCTCCTTGCGGCAATTCACGCCATCGGCACCGGGCGCAAGGTGTTGGATCCGGGCGTGCAATCGGGCGAGCGTTCGGTTACCCGGCGGATCCGGCCTCCGGAGGAAGAAGCCGAGAACCCCTGCAACGGGCTCACTCCCCGGGAAACTGAGGTGTTGCTGCTCATCTGCGGCGGGTATCGGTCCAAGGAGATTGGCTTTGATCTGGACATCAGTTCCCGGACCGTGGACAACCACCGGGCCAACATCTACCGGAAACTGGGCGTTCAGTCGGAGGCGGAGCTTGTGCGCCTGGCCATGCGCTGGAACGTAATCCAGACCTGAGGCCTTGCGGACGATCCGAATGGGTCGTAGCGTTCGCATCCGATGCATCGAATTGCCTTCTTCTCCAGCAAGGGCTGGGTTCTGGACTCCTTTGGCCGCGCAGACGCAGACGGCCGCTTTGCCTGCACCTTCCTGGAGGCCCGGCTGGACGAAAACACCGTGTCCCTCGCTGCCAACCACGATGTGGTCTGCGTCTTTGTTAACGATGTCGTTGACGAGGTTGTGGTAGACCGCCTCGCCGAACTCGGGATTACGCTTATTGCCCTGCGCTGCGCTGGATTCAACAACGTTGACGTCAGACGCGCCCACAGCAAGGGAATTCGGGTGGTCCGCGTGCCCGCCTACAGCCCCTACGCTGTGGCAGAGCACGCCCTCGGGCTCATCCTTGCGCTCAACCGTCGCTTCCACCGCGCCTACAACCGGATCCGGGAGGGCAACTTCAGCCTGGATGGTCTACTCGGCTTTGATCTGCACGGAAAGGCTGTGGGTGTGATTGGTACCGGAAAGATCGGCAGGATCTTTGGGACGATGCTGCAGGGAATGGGGTGCACGGTTCTGGCGTACGACAAGTTTCCCAACACAGAGTTTGGCGAACGCGGAATCCGCTACGTGGGGCTGGAGGAGCTGTATGCCGAAAGCGACATCATCAGCCTCCACTGCCCGCTTACGCACGAGACCTACCACATCATCAACGAGTACGCGATCCGCTCCATGAAGCGCGGCGTGATGGTCATCAACACCTCCCGTGGCCCCCTGATTGACTCCCCCGCGGTGATTGAGGGGTTGAAGTCCGGACAGATCGGCTACCTCGGGCTGGACGTGTACGAGGAAGAAAGCGACCTCTTCTTTGAGGACCTCTCGAACCAGGTCATCCAGGACGACACCTTTGTGCGGTTGCAGACCTTTCCCAACGTTCTGATCACAGCACACCAGGCCTTCTTCACGCGGGAGGCGATTGATGCCATTGCCGGCACCACGCTTGCAAACATCGTTGCAGTCCTGGAACAGGGAAGCAGCTCCAATGAGGTGACGCCGGAGCAGGCCTATGGTTGAGCCCATCCATGACCCCATGCTCTGGTTCAGGCGGCGCCACAAGGGGGTCGCGCTCAACTGTGCGCACGCGGTGGGCATTGCCTTTGGACTCATCCACCCGGATGACACGGAGGCGCTGCAGGAGTTCCGGGGCTACGGCTACGGCAAGGCCGCTAACGGAGACTGTGGTGCCCTGCACGCGGCGCGACTGGTGGTGGAAACCCATGACCCCGGACTCGCTCCGGATCTGGAAGCCCGCTTTGCAAGCGGCGCCGGGGCTACCCGCTGCCGGGATATCCGCAGGGCCCACGGTAAGCGCCGCTGTGATGCCTGCGTTGCAGAGGCCGTGCGCCTCGTGCCGGAAGTCCTCAGCCGAGTGACTCCAGAAGCAGACGATACAACGGCTCCTCCGGACTGAGCCCGCAGATCTCTCGGCAACCAGCGCCGGTAGTACTCGTGCAGAACCCGGGTGCGCGGCACCGGCGGCTATTCCGCTACAGGCATTACCGGGGTCAACAAGGCCTGCAAGCAGGAGCGGAAACGCGGCGCTTGCGCTGATACCGGGAGCAAGTTGTTTGCCCAGGTAGAGGGCAAAAGGCGCAATTCCGTGAAATCACCCCTGGCCCACAGCGCAACAGAAACCTCGGGATTGAAGTGAGCGCCGGGGGTAGCGCAAAACGCATAGACTCCGATCCCGATGACCAAGCCAAAGGCCAGGGAAACACCAAGGGACCCGGGCGCCATACCTCCAGTCGAGTTCCCGACAATCGCAGCGCTTCCAAAGAAGACAAGCGCGAGGGTCCCAGCAAACTCGCCTCCCGGAGATGCAGTCAGGCCGCGCACAGAGCTGTTCTGCGGCTCGGCCCCCGGTTTCCGAGCTGCCGAAACATCAACCATCCTAGAGGTCACTCAGCGGTGAGCTTCAGTCGGGAGGTCACCAGGGAGGTCAGCGCAGAAGCCACGGACCGCAGTCAGGATCTGGTCCCGAATCGGGCGGAGGGCGGCAAGCCGTTCCTCCTCCGTACCTTCCAGGCGGGACGGATCCGGGAAGGGCCAGTGCAGGCGCTTTTTCTCCGCCGGGAAGATGGGGCAGGCTTCCGCAGCCTCCGGATCACAGACCGCGATGACGTAGTCAAAACTCTCTCCGGAGGCGTGGAGGTCAAAGACGCTCCGTGTCTGTTTCCCGCTGATATCTATGCCGTGATCCTGTGCAAGCAGTTTGACGACCAGGGGGTTGAGTGACCCGGGTTCTATGCCGGCACTCTTCACTTCCACCCCGTCACCGCACTCTGCGCGGATGAACTCTTCCGTCATCTGGCTGCGCGCGCTGTTGTGTATGCAGATCGCAAGAACCCGTGTGCTCATACTGTGCCTCCGTGCCGACATCCTGCACGGTCCACTCCAGCGTGTCAGCATCCTTGGAGCCCGCTACGGACTCCGGGGGTAGCTTGTGCAGATGACACAGGAATTCGCGCGCTTGCACCCCATCACCGGTCCGCTTGCCACCAAGCAGCAGGCTGAAGGACCGAGCGACGCCGACGTGGAGCGGCTGGGAATCCGGGTCCGGGTCAGTCCGATCAGCAGGGCTTCTCAGTGCGTTCTGGAGCATGACGCACCTTCTGCGGTGGAAGTTCTGGATCTGGAACCGAACGGCCCTGCGTACCGAGCAGGCGTGCTGGCAGGAGATCTGCTTCTGTCTCTCGACCAGGGGACGGTAGCCGGAATGGATGACGTTCACCGGATTGTCGGGCGCCCCGTGCCCTTGATTCAGCCGCTGCCGCGGGTGCGGGTGTTCCCCGGCCGGGCCTGGCGCTCCGCGTGCATGATAATTGCCGTGGCCACGTCCTTGCCGCTTGCCTCTTCAATGCCTTCAAGGCCCGGAGAGCTGTTGACCTCAATGACCACCGGCCCGTGGTTGGTACGAAGAAGATCTACACCGGCAATGCTCAGTCCCATGATCCGGGCGCTTCGGATGGCGGTACTCCGCTCCTCCGGGGTGATTTTCACCGACCGAGCCTTGCCGCCACGGTGAAGATTGCTGCGGAACTCCCCTTCTCTGCTGGTTCTCATCATGGCGGCAACCACCTTTTCCCCTACAACAAAGCAGCGCACATCAGAGCCCCCGGCGTCTGCAATGAACTCCTGCACCAGGATGTTCGCATCCAGGCCACGGAATGCCTCAATGACGCTGTGCGCGGCGTTGTCGGTCTCAGCCAGCACCACCCCGATCCCCTGTGTCCCCTCCAGGAGCTTCACCACAAGCGGTGTGCCACCAACCATTCGGACCAGGTCATCCGTGTAGCGGGTGGTATGCGCGAACCCGGTTACCGGCAGTCCTATTCCCTTGCGGGCAAGCAGCTGCAGGGAACGGAGCTTGTCACGGGACCGGGAGATTGCCACCGATTCGTTCACGCAGGGGATTCCCATCATCTCAAACTGTCGGACAACCGCCGTACCGTAGAAGGTGATGGATGCACCGATTCGCGGGATTACCGCGTCAACACCCGTGAGTGCCTCTCCCTGATAGTGGATGCCCGGCTTGTGGCTGGTGATGTTCATGTAGCACTGCAGCGGATCAATAACCCGGACGGTGTGTTCGCGAGCCTCCGCAGCTCCCACGAGGCGTCTGGTTGAGTACAGCCGCGGGTTTCGAGAGAGGATGACGATGTTCACCAGTGTGGCCTCCCCTGAGCCGTACCGTATGCCCGCCGCAACTCGCTCCCGCAGGCAAAGGAGTGTGCGGGGTCCACGTAACCCCGTCCGGCCAGGGCGCTTCGCCCCAGCAGCATCCGGAATATCATGGAGCGCCGGCTGGTGAGTGTCACCTCCACCGGCCATCCATCACCACCGATATGCAGGGTGGTTGCAATCACCAGCCGAAGCTCAGATGCGCCTCCGGAATTGGTGACCTTTCGGTGGTCCACCAGCGGTGCACTGCACACAAGCTCAGGCTCAAGGATTCCCTGCATCGGGTGAACCAGAAAGCGCACCCACGGGACACCAGCGTTGGTGTAGCGCTCAATTTGCTCTGCGTGGAGGGCAGAGGTTCGTGCGCCCGTATCAAGCTTGGCCTTGATTGCGGGAATGCCAAGGTCCGGGAGGGCAACCCATTCGCGCCATCCGTACGCCCGCAGCTGTTCGGGGGACCGCCCGAGCATTAGAGCGACGCCCACACCCCGCCGCTCGCGGCGCTTGCCACGCACGCTTCCACAAAGCGCATTCCCCGCAGGCCGTCCTCCACACCGGGAAAGCGGTGCTGATCCGGTGTGAGCGGAGATCCGCCGATGTGGGCGCGGATTGCCTCGGTGGCACCGCGGTATATGTTGGCGAATGCCTCAATGTAGCCCTCCGGGTGGCCGGCAGGAACGCGGGCAAAGCGGTTGGCGGTAGCAGAGACCGCAGGGCTGTTTCTGGACAGTATCTGTTGGGCCTGCCCAAAGCGCCCGACCCGGAGATAGTTCGCGCTTTCCTGCTCCCATGTCAGCGATGCGGCACTCCCGTACACCTGAAGGCGGAGGAGGTTTTCCTCCCCCACCGCAACCTGGCTCACCGCAATGACCCCTTTTCCCCCATCTTCCAGCCGCACGAGGATGTTGGCATCGTCATCCAGCTTCCGGTCGGGGAGAAAGGCTGAGAGATCGCAGCAGAGTTCAGTTACCCGCTCACCACTGACATGTTCCAGCAGGTGAAACGCGTGGGTCCCGATGTCGCCGAGCGTTCCGCCGGGTCCGGCGATTGCAGGATCTGTGCGCCAGACGGCCTGCTTCATTCCCTGGCGCTCCTGTGGGATGGAAAGCCATTCCTGCAGGTACTGGACTGAGACCTTCCGGATCTGCCCCAGATCTCCGGAAGCGCAAAGCTCCCTCGCGTACTCCACCATCACGTTGCCCGCATAGGTGTAGGTCACCGCGCAGACCAGTCCCGACTCGGATACCGCTCCGGCGAGGATTTCACCCTCCGCAACGCTTGTTCCCAGCGGCTTGTCCAGGATCACGTGGAAGCCCGCCCGAATTGCATCCAGCGCGATGGGTACGTGGCTGTCATTGGGCGTGACAATCACCACCAGGTGTGGGCGCTCTTCCTCCGGCATGGCAGATTCGGTAGAAATACACTCCGCCCAGGTCCCGTAGCAGCGTTCCGGATCCAGCCCCAGCTCTCCAGCCATTGACCGTGACTTTCCGGGATCACTGCTGAACGCACCGCCAACCAGTTCCGTCCCACCGTCCAGGGCCGCGGCCATGCGGTGTACCGCACCAATGAAGGCGCCGGGTCCCCCGCCGATCATCACGTAACGCAGCTTTGTCATCCGGCGGAGTGTAGCAGGTCTAGGTCACTGCAGGGCGGGGAAAGCGCACCGTGAACCGAGTCCGCGGTTCTGTTTCCAGGGAGAGAGTACCAACCAGCTGTGTTGCGAGGGACGCCACCAACCCCAGGCCCAGGTGGCCACTCCCGGGCTCAGGCATCCGGGTGATTGGAGTACCGCTGTTCTCAACAACCAGAACCAGGTATTCCGAATCAGAGCGGAGGGTCACCTGGAACTCATGGTGATCAGCCTCCGGGTACTTGCCCGGGTTGGGTTTGGCAAATGCGTGCTTGGCAGCGTTGGTGGCAAGCTCGTTGACAATGAGCCCGATGGCCAGAGCATCCCGCGCGGGGAGCCGGCACTCGGCTGCATCAATACGGGAGGAGACGTTCTGCATGTTTGCCGCCTCGAAGACAGCGGGCACGAGAGACCGCAGCCAATCAGCCATGTTCACCGGCTGGCCCTTCTCCGTGAGGGAGAGGGCCTCGTGCACGGCCTGGATTGCCTGGATCTGGGCCTGAAGGTCACTCAGATCAACTGAAGGCCCGAGCGCACGGTCCTTCAGGTCCACAAGCGATGCCATGATCTGCAGGTTGTTCCGCACGCGGTGCACCAGCTCGTCCATCAGCTGCGTCCGCCCTTCCAGTGCGGATTCCAGTGCAGCGGTGCGGTCTTCCTCTGCGGTGATGTCCTGCGCAAACGCTACCAGGCGCGGCTTGTCCTGCAGAGGAACAATCCGGACAAAGAGGCGCACGGGAAAGGAGCTTCCGTCTTTGCGCCGGAGCACGGAGCGCTCACCCCGAATGAAGTGCCCCTGATCCCGCAGGGAAAACAGTCGCTCCTGTTCCGTTGGGGTGACCAGTCCCAGCTCTGTCGGCTTGGTTCCCGCAAGTTCTTCCCGGGACCAGCCGGTGGCTGAGACCAGGCTGTCGTTCACGACGAGGAACTTCCAATCCCCGGCAGTTGCAACCGCTGCAAGCAGCGGAGAGGCCTGAAACGCCCCCTCAAACAGTGCCTGGGACTCAGCAGCAGCCTCCGAGAGACGCACCCGTTCAGACAAATCCATGACCATTCCCACCACGCTTGTCGGACGACCCTCCGGATCCCGCATGACAAAGCCCCGCAGCTCGGCCTCAACCGGATGCCCTTCCCGGTGGAGATAGCGCTTGGGAAAGCGAAAGGTAAAGTGAGATTGGTGAGATTTGAAAACGTCACGGATCAGCCGCACCTCAACCTCCCAGTCATCCGGCCAGGTGATCTCACCGATGGACAGGCCCCTCAGCGCACCTGTCGGGTATCCCAGCATCCGGTGGAACGTCGGGTTGGCGCGGAGGATGGTGCCTTGCAGGTCCGTTTCCGCCAGGCCGAGGTCCGCCTGCATGAATATCCGGTGGAAGGCCTCATCGTTCCGGCGAGCTTCCTGCTGAAGCTCCCGCTGACTGGTAACGTCAAACGCAATGCCCGTCCAGGCAACGGATTCCCCCACCTTCCGCGGCATAGCCCGGAAGTGGAACCACCGAACGCTCCCGTCCCGTCGGGTGAAGCGGTGTGTGATGTCGTAGAGGCAAAGGTCACGGTAGCTCTCTGCCATTGCGTCCCGGACCGCTCCGAGATCCTCTTCCGGGATGGAACCCATGAGAATTCCTGGATCAGCTGTAATCTCCTCCGCCGAGTAGCCCGCAAGCTCCCGAATCCCTGCCCCAAAGAACGGATAGGTCACGTTTCCGTCAGGGTCCATCCACAGCTGATAGAGCACCCCGGGTACCGCGGTGGCCACGGCGTCCAGTTCCCGCTCCCGCTCGCGGAGCCGTTGATTCGCAGCAAAAAGCTCATAGGCCGTTGTTACGGCTTCCAACAGGACAAAGGGTCCGCTTAGTTTCAGAACGTAGCCGTAGCGCGTGATGCTCTTGACCCGGGCCACCATCTCCTGTCCATCGTGGGAGGTGTGAAAGACAATGGGCAAGTCTCGGCCGGAAAGGATGCAGGCGGCGGCATCCGTTCCGTCAATCTGGTCCGGCCCAAGATCAATGTCCATGAGAATGAGGCTGATGCTGTGGTCAGCTGACGCGATTTCGCAGGCCGATTTTCCATCGCCGACGGTGGAGACCCGGTAGCCGGCGTCCTGCAGCACCATGCGCGTGTGCAGCGCAACAATTCGCTCGTCCTCCACCACCAGAATGTGGCGCTTCTGTTGGTCTGTGCTCTGACTCACGGCGCTTTCCTCAGTATGATTTCAGCGCAATCTGTCCGCCAGGAGTGCGCTCTGGTTCCCATGCGTGAACACAGGTATACTGATAGCCCTGCATTCTGGACTGGTTGTGGCCCTGACCACGTTGCGCTGGGGCCGTCTGATTCCCGGGTTGGACCGCGATCAGCCGCCGCCTACGCAGGAATTGACCTGGCGCTGAGCGCAGTAACCGGTCACCCCGCCGGCGACGTAAGTGGAATGTCTGCGGCCTCAAAATGGGCTGGGACCGTAACCATCGTTGCAATCGCCGGCACACACGCCATTTTGCTTCTGATCCAGAGAGCAATCGAGAGCGACCGATGGGAATCGAACCCACATCTCCAGCTTGGAAGGCTGGGGTAATAACCATTATACGACGGTCGCCAGACCGCGCACGGTAGCAAACCCGGGCACGGCGCGCAAGTCTTCAGTGCTTGTCCCTGACGCCCACCCAGCGCTCCCTCCATGGGCGGAAGACCTCCCGGAGACTCAGATGCCCGGGCACCGGATCCTCCCCTCCACGGAACATTCCGTGACAGCGCAGGATCCGGAGGAGGCCAAGGAAGGTGCCCAGCAGAAGTCCGTAGCGGCGGATGGCCTGCTCCGCGTATGCCGAGCAGCTTGGTGTGTAGATGCAGCTTGGCCTCAGCAATGGAGAGATCCACCGCCGGTAGCCGCGGATCGGAAGTACAAAGACTCGCCGGAGCCACTCAAGGGCACGCTGGTACCAGGAGGACCGCTTCATCTATACGGCTCCCCGATGTCTTCCAGCTGGATGGGCACAGCCGGTGCGCCGAGCCTGATCCGGCGTCTTCCCACTGATCCGCTGGCGGTGAACCACAGGACATCATAAGCAACAACGGCTGCTTCTCCCGGGATTCGCAGCGCCAGCGTGCCACCGGGCCGAAGCCTCCGGTCCACGCCAAGCACGTCCGGTCCCCACACACTGGCATCGGATGGAGTGACAAAGAGGTAGTCTATGACCTCAGGAGAAACGCTGGTGAGCCTAAGCTCAACCTCGGGGGTGGCGGATCCTGCCGTGGTCAGGCTGGACCGGTCGAGGGACCATATTCGCAGCGGGCTCAGGCAGGCCGGAAGCCCCCGTGCAAGGGCCCGGCTCCCGTCATCCAGCTCTGCAAGCACATCATACTCGGAGCACCCGCTGAGGGCGTGCACTCTCAGTTCGCGGCTGGTGCCCGGCCTGATTACCCCCCCGCGGAGGACCTCCGGACCCCAATGGCGACTGTTAGTGCCTGAAACGTAGAGCGCACGGATCAGCCCCCCGGTGCCATTGAGCACCCGAACGGTCGCGAGCTGACCCTCCTCCTGGGCCGAGAGCGTGGGGGCCAGCGAGATGATGACAAACAGGTGCAGCGCCCGGGAGATGCCACACCGGGACTTGAGAAGCGAGCTCCTATGCATCAGGGTTCGGCACCTGCGGCGCAACGGGAGGAAAACCGAGGGGCTCACCAAGCACACGAGGCTGACTTGCCCGGAAGTACACGTCAGCCACCGCCTTGGTGCGGGCAAAGAGCTCCCGAACAAAGATCCGCAGACCGGACGTCCCGCCAACATCGTTGGCGTTCAATCCCTGGAGCAAAATGCCAAAGCGTTGGCCGAGGAAGACGGCGCGCTCGTTGTGGAAGCGCTGGGAGATGACCACCGCCTCTTCCAGTCCAAACACCAGTGCTGCGCGTGCCACGGAGTCCAGCGTGCTGAAACCGGCGTTGTCCAGAACAATTGCAGACTCGGGCACGCCCCTGATCATGAGGGCTTCCCGCATGGCTGCCGGTTCATTGTAGCTGCGGTGTTCATTGTCGCCGCTTGCCAGGATGAACTGCACGGCGCCGGTGCGGTGAAGCTCGGCCGCACGGTCCAGCCGCGCCGTGAAGAAGGGATTATCGCCGCCTCCGGCAAGAAACGGCGCGGTCCCAAGAAGGAGACCGACTTCCACCGGCCGGATGTCAGAGAGGTCCTCAGACACTGACTCCGCTGCGGTCCAGCTGACGTGCGCGTATAAAAAAAACAAGAGAACAAGCGCCCCTGCAACGCTGAGGCTGATCACAGACAGGGGCCTGCGGAGACGGGGCTGTGCCATTGGTTTCTGCGAAGGTACCTCGTGGGCGCCGGATCGTCAGGTGCCCCGGGCTGTCTCAGAACTGGCGGAGGGTCTGCAGGACTTCGCGCGCCTTGTCCCGGACCTGACGGATGTAGTTTGACTGCTGCATCTCCACGATGGAAAGGATTAGGTCAATACTGGTGGTACCGTCTTCCGCGTTCAAGCCACTGTTGGCCTCTGCCAGGTCTTCCACCGCAAGCAGGATTGCAAACGCCAGGTTGTTGTCCGGGGTGACCGCGGCGTTATTGCTCCGCAGCACCTGTGTGATCCGGCCGATGACGTTGCGGTCGATCAGTCCAATCTGGCCCAGAGAGTAAATTGCCGCAGACTGAACGGTGGGCTCCGGTTCATCGGCAAGCATTCCCACGAGTATTGACTGGGACCGCTCTCCGCCCAGCTCACCGAGGAGCTCCGCAGCCCGCCACCGAACATCCGGGAAGTCGTTCACTACCGATCCACCCTGAAGAACTGTGCGACCGGTACCCTCGGTGGCCAGCTGCTCGAGCACAAACATGAACTGCTCGTTCTCCGTGCCCACCGAGCCTTGTTCGATGAGTCCCTCGATGGTGTCCAGAGCGTCCAGCTTGGACTCGCGATCTGCGGCCCGCGCCTGGCTCGCCAGGATCTGAACTTCAATCTCCCGGCTGAGGTACAGCTCGTCAATGGTGATTGGACGATTGTCACTCGGGCTCTGGGCGGCAATCGCAAGCGTTGTTCCAGCGATGAGTACTCCAAGGAGCAGTCGGCGCACGTTATCTACCCTCTTCCGGTCCGGTGTTCGGCAATAATAGCTCGGCAAGGGAGATTCTCCAAGAGCCGTCTTCCCTTCTTAAACGATAGACCACGACGCTCTGGCCGCGGACCGTCATCAACGCATCTATAGTATCGGCATCAAGGAACACGATGTCATCGAGTCTCACGTTCTGTCGGCTGGGAACCACCACAAACTGGAAGAAGTCATCAATTCCCTGCAGGGTAATGTTGTTGTTCGCTAGTGCTGGAAGCCGACTGAGCTCCTGCAGTGCTTCAGGATCCGACAGTACCCGCCGGTCTCTGCTGCTGAGGTAGCGGAGCCATCCGTCAACGTCTTGGTCCGAAATGATCTCGTTGAGATCTGCGATCACGGCATCAATCGCGTCAAAGGTCTCCTCAAAAACCTCTTCGCTGACCGCAAACTCGCCGGGATCCTCGGCCGCAGATTCCGGCCCCTCCTCGGCCGCCGGCTCGGCATTCGCTGTTTCCTCCGGCTGGGATGCGGTCTCTTCCGGAGCAGAAGGTGCCGGCGCCGCTTCCTCAGGCGCTGGTTCCGGCTCCGGGGATGGATCTTCCACGGTAGCGCAGCCCACCAGGAGCAGGACAAGCAGAGCCGGAATGAGGGAACGGTGCGGCGTCATTGACATCCCATCATAGAAAGC
The DNA here is from genome assembly GCA_964591085.1 of uncultured Spirochaetaceae bacterium. GTDB lineage: Bacteria > Spirochaetota > Spirochaetia > DSM-27196 > CAZPXH01 > CAZPXH01. The sequence continues at coordinate 65,455 of CAZPXH010000003.1, forward strand.
ACCTCTAGCTTTGTCAAAATGCTCTACCGCGCTGTGCTTTATGTAGTTATTCATTACAACTGAGCGATATGGGTGTCAGGCAGGTGTTCTCAACGGCATCGCCTAACAGCTATTTACGCTGATTATTACATTACCTCTGTATCCGAACGACGGGCGAGCGCGGTGTTCTGGGCGGACCCAAACCGCTACCGTGATCAATGGCAGCTCAGCACCGCCGCACAAACCCCGTTAGCTACCTCCGAGCGCCGCAGTGCCGCCGTTCCGCCCGAGCATGGTCTCGGGACAGGCGCGGGTCACGCAGCGGCTGGGTGACCGGGGTGATGGCAAGCACCACACTCGGATTTTCGGTGGGGTTAACACCGCCCAGGAGACTGATCTGGAGCTGCGCCCACCACTCCGACTTGTCCCTGATTGCTCCGCGGACGCTGTCATCCCGGCGGCCTGCACTGAGGACCATTTGGTATCCGTTGAGCGCGGGCTGCCGCCCGGAGTATGCTTGAGAAGGCAATGGCCACAGCGCAGGAACTCCACAAGGTTATCCGCTTGATGACACGGCGGACCGGTTCTCCTCGTTTCAGCCTGGAGCAACTGCAGGCATTCACCAAACGTGCCGTGGCGCGCTTCCGGGAAGAGAATCCGGCAATCGCCGAATTGTTGGACAATGAACTGCTGATTCTTGGCCTGACAACCCTAGCCGGCAAGGACGTGCTCCGCCTGGACATGCAGAACGGGCAGGTGAGCTACGGCTACTACGCGTGGCACTACCAGGACATGGTTCGCCGGGAGCTTCAGGCCCTCAGCGATCACCCGGACTACCCCTTCCCGAATGAAGGCAGCCTCAAGATCGATATCCCGTCCACTGACGTGACACCCGTAGACGTGACCCAGACCCTGGTCAGCGTCCTGCAGGCGGAACGGAAGAGTCCGGTACTCCTGCGCCTGATGTTCCCGGACGGGCTCCCAAGCATGCTGGTTCCCAGTGACCTGCTGTCCGGTCCCCTCGTTGATCTGTGCATACAGAAAGTCCGCCGTTACCTGCGCCAGGGAAAAAACGCTGCCTACGTTCAGCAGAAACTGGCACCAGTCTTTGGTGGGCGGACCGGTCCGATAGAAGACGTGGTGAATCAGGTGCTTACCAATCCGTCCCAGGCCGCGCAGGGAATCCGGGAGCCCACCGAATTCACCCTCAGTCTTTGGACCCACCTCACCAACCTCATCAACCGCGAGTACGCAGAGAAGAAGGAGCGGCTCCCGGAGGAGCAGGCGATCGCCCAGGCCTGCTACCTGCTGAGCTACTACGTGGTGTTCTTCAAGGGCATCGCTCAGCGGGAGAAAGATGAGAGCGCGGCTATTCAACTGGTTGCGGAAAGCCTGAAGAACCCTCCCTACGCCTTCACCATGGCGGAGATCATGAATCTGAAGGATCCGCAGGGAGTTCCGCTCACCAAGCGCCTGGATCGGGACCAGATCAGGCTGCTCGTGGAAGAAAAGGCCTCCTCACCGGACGGAAAGGGACTTCCGGAGGTGATCCGGGTGGTTACGCCGGAGAAGCGCGAGTACTTCGTCCAGAAGGACTTCATCCACAATCTGGTGTTGGACGCGCTGTTCAACTCTCGCAAGGAGTTGGCAAAGCAGATTCCAGGCGAGTGGGCGGCCTTCATGCGAGACTTCCAGAAGACCCGCGTGATGACGGAGGACGAAGCGTTCCGGCGATACGTTGCCAGCTGGTTCAAAGAACGTTATCCCCTCCCCTTCAGCCTGCTGAAGTTTGAGATGCTCTTCCTGATCCGGGAAGAGGTGAAGATGAGCGACAATGCGCGGAGCGAAATCTCCGAGCTGCTGGATACCCGTCTCCAGGAGATCCGCCCGATGGACGAGGTCCTCGGCATGGACCGGAAGAAGCTCCTTGCGGACGCCCGGCTGCTGCTTCCCGTGTGGATGTCCATTCCCATTCTCCGGGGGATCATCCGACTGCTGACGGGACGTGGCAGAAAGGGTGGAGATTCCGCCGAAGCGGCGAGCTCGGACGCAACGCCCGGTTCCCGATCAGAGCGGCAACAGCAGGCGGCGTTCCGCGCGCACGTGAAGAGGCTGCAGAAGGAGTTCCTGCCCTCCGGAAGCACCATGGCGCAGAGCCTGTCCGACCTCGCTGAACGCTGGAATCCGCTCCTGGACCCGGTTGCCAAGGCAAACCTGGTGGAAGACGTCAATGCACTGGTACGGGATTTTGTGCGGTCGCGGCGAGCGGCCCTACAGAAGCGGCCGCCAAGCGCAGAGCGGGTTCGGGATATGGCACACCAGTTGGCGGAAAAGGATACCTTCAGCCGCGTGCGTCGGCGTGAGGATCTGCAGCGCTACATTGAGCTGTACCTGCTGAAGCTCATGGGGATAGCCGGAAAGGGCTAAGACCGGGCCAAGCGCTGAACCCATTTGTGGCGCTGTGCCGGACACCGCCGGGCACGGCTCCCGTGCCTATACCAGCAGTTCGCCGAGGCTGAGATCCCCCATGAAGGAAAGCTCCTTCACACACGCTACGAAAACGCGCATGCAGGTCTCTGCGTCATCCCGCGCACGGTGCGCGCTGTTCTCCGGAATCTGCAAGAATTCCCTGAGTGCCTGAAGGGCGTAACTGCGCTGACCCGGGAACGCCTTCCGGGAAAGGGCAATGGTGTCCAGGATGAGGTTTCGCGGCTCCGGGATTCCCAGCCGCTGAACGGACGCCCGGAGGAAGCCGAGGTCAAAGTCAGCGTTGTGCGCAATGACTACCCGCGCCCCGATGAAGGCAAGCAGGTTACGGGCAACCAGGTCCGTAGGGCGTGCGCCCTTGAGTGCGGCATCCGTGATGCCGGAGATCCGGCTCGCCTCGGGCGGAATCGGCATGCCTGGGTCCGCAAGTTCGCTGAACTCAGACAGCACCTGATCGCCCTGGAAACAGACAGCCCCCCATTCAATGACGCGGTCGCTGGCCTGGTAGAGTCCGGTTGTCTCAACGTCAAGGGCAACAATTTCCAGGTCCGCGATCGGCGTTCGCAGGTCCGGAGCGTGGCCACGTTCAGTCATCCGTTGCCGACTGGATGATCGCCTGGATGTCCTGCTCAATTGCCATGATCCGCTGAGAGACCTGTGCTGACATCCCGGAAATGTCGTCTCCGGGATCGCTTGCCACGGATGCGTAGAACTTGATTTTGGGTTCCGTTCCGGATGGACGAGCGCTGATCACAGCACTGTCTGTCCGCACGTACTGCAGGACATTGCTCCGCGGCACGGTGGTCTCGCCCACTTTCTCTCCGGTGGCCCCGCTGAGGATCACTGAACGATCAAAATCCCGGATCTCACGGACGGAAACACCGCCGATCTCAGACGGCGGATTGCCGCGCAGCCGGGACATCAGACGCTCCATGATCTGCTGCCCGGCACTGCCCTCAAAGTAGCGGGAGATCTGTATCTCCTGAAACAGACCAAATTTGCGATACAGCTGGTTGAGGCGGTCAATCAGGGTCATCCCCTCGGAGGCGTACCACGCGGACATCTCGGCGGTCAGGACGCAGGCAGTGATGCCGTCCTTGTCCCGCAACCAGTCCCCGATCATGTATCCGTAACTTTCCTCGTTGCCCATGAGGTAGGTAGGACCTGCGGGTTCCATCTCAAACTCGCGAATCTTGCTGGCAATCCACTTGAACCCGGTCAGGGTGTCATGTATCTCGGCACCGTGATCCTCCGCAATACGGCGCTGCAGCTCGGTGGTGACGATGGTCTTCACCACCGCAGGGCGCTCCGGCAGGGTCCCGAGCTCGGCGCGGGTTCCCAGAATGTAGTCAATCATGAGACAGCCGAGCTGATTGCCCGTGATCAACTGGAAGTCCGTCCCGTCGTTCACCGCAATTCCGAGACGATCCGCGTCCGGATCTGTTCCCATCACCAGCGAGGCTCCGGTCTCCCTGCCCAGCTTGAGTGCCTCCTCCAGCGCGGACGCCTCCTCCGGATTGGGGAACTTCACCGTGGGAAACTCACCATCCGGTTCCCGCTGGGACGGAACGGTCCGATACTTCACCCCAAGTTCGTCAAAGATTCGCTCAACCAGCATCGCGCCGGTTCCGTGCAGCGGTGTATAGACCACCTCCGGAACACTGTCTCCCTTGAACACCTCGGGCCGGAGGACCTGAGAGCGGACCCGGGAAAGGAAATCAGCGTCAAAGTCCTCCGGGATGACCTTGAGCAGACCCCGCTCTTCAGCTTCCGCCTGCGACAAAGGACTCACTGCCCCGTCAACCGCTTTGACCTCGGCGATGATCCCGCGATCGTGGGGCGGGACGATCTGGGCCCCATCATCCCAGTAGACCTTGTACCCGTTGTACTGCGGTGGATTGTGACTTGCGGTCACCATGATTCCGGTTGTAGCGCCGTAGGCACGGACCGCGTAGGAGAGCTCAGGCGTGGGCCGAAGTGAGGGAAACACCCAGGTCTCAATCCCGTGAGAGCACAGGACACCGGCGGCATCCAGGGCAAATTGCCGGGAATAGCGTCTGCTGTCATGAGAGATGACCGCGCGGATCGGTGTTCCGTCCGGCGCAGGCTGGGCGTTTGCCACCACGTAGCGAGCGAGCCCTTCCGTGGCACGCCGGATGACAAAGGTGTTCATCCGGTTGGTGCCCCCACCGATGACGCCGCGTAACCCGCCAGTTCCAAACTCCAGATCTCCGGAGAATCGCTCGGCGAGTTCTCCCCAGTCCTCCTGCTTCAGAAGGTCCCGGACCTCCTGTGCAAAGACGGCTTCCGTCTCTGCGGTTATGTAGGCTTCCGCCTGCTTCCGGATAGCATCCTGATCCACCGTGCCTGCCATAGCGCTATCCTATGGCCCGGTAGTGAATCCGGTCAAAGACTTCATTCGGGTTGCTGATTACCTGCCGGGCACCCGCTGCGAGGAGCCCGGACACACTCCGGTAGCCCCAGGGCACCCCGACGGGCACAAACCCGGCGTTTACCGCGGTTTCCATGTCCACCTCGGAGTCTCCAACAAAGATCACCTCGGCGGGTTTGACCCCGCAGGCCTCACACAGAGCCGATGCCCGCGCAGGGTCCGGCTTGATGGGCCATGCGTCCGTTGTCCCGGCAACGGTGCAGAATCCGGCATCCGGAAGCAGACCTGCCACCACCGCCCGAGCAATTGACTCATCCTTGTTGGTCCACACCGCTCGCGCAATTCCCCTGCGGGAGAGATTGGTCAGCAGTTTCGGGATTCCCGGATACGGCCGGGAAAGCGTCCAGGGATTCTCCCGATACCAGGCGCGCAGATCTGCTGCCACCCGCTGCACAAGGGGGTCAGGCTCGGTCAGTCCCATGGCGCGGGACACGGTGGTTGTGAGGCCCCACCCCACAAAATCCTGCACACGTCCGGGCTCAACGGGCCGCTGCCCGTTTTTGCCAAGGGCTGCGTTCAGTGCAAGCGCGATGTCTGGCAGCGTGTTGATGAGTGTTCCGTCCAGGTCAAAGAAGACCGCACGAATCGGCATGAAGCAAGCGTCCGTGCGCCTCCAAGACTGGTCAAGTCACGGGGCGGCGTTTACACTCCGGCGCCCGTGACAAGTCCCGCAGCCCGCAAGGGTTCCCGCGCATTCAACGAACACTACGCCGCCATCTACGGTTCCCGCTGGCCCGCACTCCGGGAGGCACTTCTCAGGGACCGGGATCCGGTGGGAGTTGAGGCAGGCCTGGAGCGGCCCTACTACCTGGATGCAGCGAGTCTGCTGGTTGCAGATCTCCTTGGTGCGAGCCCCGGAGAAGAGGTGCTGGACATGTGCGCCGCCCCCGGTGGGAAGAGTCTCATCCTTGCCCTCAAGCTCGCAGACCAGGGCCGGCTCACGGCAAACGAACGCAGCCGCGCCAGGCGCGAAAGGCTGCACCGGGTCCTCCGGGAACACCTGGGAGGGGAGCGCGCGGACCGAATTCGGATTACCGGTCACGACGCCACGCGGTGGGGCCTGCACGAGCAGGACGCATACGACAGAATTCTCCTGGACGCACCCTGCTCCAGCGAGCGCCACCTGCTTGCCCACCCGGAACTCCTTTGCGAGTGGAGCCGGACCAGAAGCGGCCGGCTGGCAACTCAGCAGGCTGCAATGCTGTTCTCGGCCCTGGAGGCGGTGAAGCGAGGAGGTATCATTCTCTACTCAACGTGCAGTATCAGCCCCGCAGAGAACGAAGGCGTGGTGCGGAAGGTGCTGGACCGCAGGCCGGGTCGCCTGGAGGAACTGGATCTGAGTTTTGGCTTTCCCGCTCTGGAACGCGTGGGCCCGGGCTTCCGGATTCTGCCTGACAGCGCACAGGGTGCGGGGCCCATGTACTTCAGCCTGCTCATTCGCCGGAGCTGAGCGGGTCCAATGTCTGAACTGATACTCAACCCGGAACAGCAACGTGCAGTCACTACCACCGAAGGGCCCGTTCTCATCATTGCCGGTGCCGGAAGCGGGAAGACCCGGGTGATCACCCAGCGTATCCTTCAACTGCTCCGGCAAGCGGTACCCCAGAAGGCAATCCTCGCCCTCACCTTCACCAACAAGGCCGCGAAAGAGATGACCGAGCGCGTCAGCGAGGGCCTTTCACGCAAAGCCCGAGATCTGCAGACCAGCACTTTCCACGCATTCGGGGCGCGGCTCCTGCGCGAGCACGCCACGCGGCTTGGATACCGGAGCAACTTCTCCATTTATGACATGCACGATCAGGGGAGAGTGCTGCGGGAAACCGCGCGAGAGATGAGCTTTGACCTGTCCGCAGACAGCGTCAGCGGGATCCTTGACCGATTCTCCCGGATGTACACCGGAAGAACCGCACCAGGAGACGAGCCGGGCCGCCTGATCGCCCTGCACGAGCACTTCAGAGATCACCTGAGGGTGTACAATGCTGTAACCTTTGATGACCTCATTGTCCTACCGGCCCGCCTCCTTGGAGAACACGGGGACCTTCGGGAAGAGCTGCAGGAACGCTTCCGCTACGTGATGGTTGACGAATTCCAGGACACAAGCCGCGGTCAGTACGAGCTCCTGCGCCTGCTGGTAGGGCCACACAGAAACATTGCCTGTGTGGGAGATGACGATCAGAGCATCTACAGCTGGCGCGGGGCCAGCGTGGAGAACATAGCGGCGTTTGAGCGGGACTACCCGGACCGGGCGCTGATCACCCTGGAACAGAACTACCGCTCCCGACAGCACATCCTTTCCGCGGCGAATCGGGTAATTGCCAACAACAGCGCCCGGAAGCCCAAGGTCCTCCGAGGACGCGGGGATTCAGATACCCGGCTGGTACTGCTGAGCGCGGAAACCGACCGGGATGAGGCGCGGCAGATTGTTGAGCTTGCTCGTGACATTGCCGCTCGGGAAGGGATCCGGTTTGACGACATGGCTATCCTTCTCAGGACAAACGCCATTGCCCGGCGCTTTGAAGAAGCCCTCCTGGAGCACAACCTCCCCTACACCATCAGCGGCGGAAGCAGCTTCTTTGACCGGCCGGAGGTCCGCGACTGCAGCTCCTGGCTGCGGGTCCTCGCCAACCCCGATGACGACGTTGCCTATCTGCGGATCATCAACACCCCTCGCCGAGGCGTGGGCAAGCGGAGCCTGGAGCTGATTGGCGGCTGGACAACGGCGCGCGGATCCTCCATTCACGGCGCGCTTGCGGAAATGCTGGGAATGCCCGATGGGGCCGGTCTGCCTCGGCAGAGCCAGCAGAGCCTGAGTGAGCTCACGGAGGTCCTGGACAGCTACCGCGGCCGTGTTCGCAAGGGCCGGGGGATGGCGGAGCAGTTTTCGGCGCTGCTCGCGGACCTCGGCTACGAAACCTGGGTTCGCGAAGAGTTTGTGGATCGACCGGAGATAGCTGAGTGGCGAATGAAGAACGTGAAGACCTTCATCCGAATCCTTCGTGAGTACGCAAGCGACCAGGACAACCCGGACCCGGACATCTTTGGGTTCCTCAATCGAATCACCCTCAGTTCACGGGAGACCGCAGAAGCCAAGGGCGGTGCAATCAACCTCATGACCATTCACTCGTCCAAGGGCCTGGAGTTCCGTGTCGTCTTCATTGCCGGGGTTGAGGAAGACATCATCCCGCACGCCCGCTCAATTGCGGAGAGCTCCCTGGAACCAGAGGCCGCGCTGGAAGAGGAACGGCGGCTGTTTTACGTAGCCGTGACCCGGGCGAGGGAACAGCTCTACCTGTCATCCGCGCGGCTGCGGAGCATGCTCAGGGATACGCGAGAAATGGTTCCGTCACGCTTCCTTGCGGAGATCGGCGAAGATCTGCTGGAGGCACGCGAGGAACAGCCCGTGCTTGAACAGCAGGCAGAGGACTACTTCGGCGCAATCCGGCGGCGCATCGGCGGCGAGTAACCGAGGCTCAGAGAACCGTTCCGGCTGGGTGTTCCGTGAGACGGACGCGCGCGCTGAAACCCAAACTGCAGGCATCCAAATGCATGCAGAACGCGCTGTCTGCATGCACATCAGTGCAGGCACTATGCCTGCTCTACGCGGTTGCGACCTGCCCTCTTTGCGCGGTAGAGCGCGGCGTCTGCCCTTCCAACAACCGCTTCTCCGCTCTCGTCTGAGTCCCAGGCGGAAACACCAATGCTGGCTGTGATGGCAAGTCCGGGACCCGCGGGGCGCCCCGCAATAGCTGAGCGGATCTCTTCCGCCACGATCATTGCACCGGCGGACTCGGTACGGGGAAGGATGACCATGAACTCCTCTCCGCCCCAGCGCCCGAGGCGATCGGTCTCGCGCAGCCGAGACCCAATGCACTCAGCGATCTCACGGAGCACGACGTCCCCAACCAGGTGGCCATGGGTATCATTGACGGACTTGAAGTGATCTATGTCCAGGATCAGCACGGCGAAAGTGTCGCCGTAGCGCTCAGCCCTGATCTCTTCTGCCCGAAGGGAGTCCTCCAGGGCGTGACGGTTGGCAATCCCGGTAAGTCGGTCCGTCACCGAAAGCTGTTCCACCAGCTTGCGTGAGCTAATGTCTTTCCGCACGGCAATATAGCCAAGCACTTCACCCTGGGAGCCGAGTCGCGGACTGATGTCCGCCTCCACCCAGTAGGTTTCTCCGTTCTTGCGCCGGTTGGGGAACTCACCGTGCCAGGTTCCGCCTCGGCTTCCCGGATGGCAACCGATTGCCGAATAGACCGATCCACAAGCCATAGGATGGCGGCGTACACGAGCACGGCAGCGATGCCGATGGGTAGTTCCAGGCCGCTCCCCCGCTGCCACAACGCTGATGGTACCCCGGTGATTTGCCAATCAAGGCCCAGTATCTGCAGAAGCTGGGGTTCCAGCGGCCCATCCGTGAAGAGGGCCTGATCGCCAGAAATTGGCTCTGGTGGAAGGTCTGGTCTCAGCCTGCGGAGCGCAATGTCCACCTCCAGTTCCCGAGCCCTTGCGTCCAACTGGTCAAGGATGATGTCAAAGTCCAGCACTGAAGACACGAGACCCCAGAACCGGGACCCGGTACTTCCGTCAACGTACACCGGCAGCCGCGCGACGATTCCCTGGCCACCCTGAATGAGGTTGATCGGCCCATCCAGAACCATGGCACCGCTATCCCGTGCCAGTAGCACCCGAGGCAACTGATCCGGCAGATCAAGGTAGCTCACGCCCAGAAGCTCCTGGTTGCCGACCCGCGGATACACATCCCGAACCCGAAGATCCGGTGCAATGGCAAAGTTACGTAACTCATTGTCCTGCAGAAACATGTTGCGCGCGAACTCCTGGAACTCAGCATTGGACAACTCAGGGTTCACCTGTACGTATGTCCCGAGCCCCCGGAGCAGCAGCAGGTTGCTGAGCACCGAGTTCTCCAGATTTACGCGCAGCAAACCAACCTTGCTTGCTACCCGAGCCAACTCCTCTGACTGTGCGCGCGTCAGCGCGACACGGTTGATCAGCCACGCTTGCCCACCGGTCACCAATCCAAGCACAAGTGCCCACAGCAGGAGGCGCCTACCGTGCCGATGTGTCTCCGCCACTCACCGGCGTCGAGGCAGCCAGGACTGCACAATCGCCACTCGAGTCGCTTCCAAAGACCGCGACTGGCGCAACTGTATTTCCTGGTAGACACCCTCAACCATCGAACAAACCTTTGCGCCAATTTTAGCAGCCGGGTTTGTCTTTCAGTATACATGCTAACCCACGATACCATGAACAATCACACCTAACATGGTCGAGCTAGTAGTATAACTAGTTATACACTTGGCCTGCGTTCGGCCACCGCTTGTGTCAGAGGGCAGAGCAGGGGACAATGGATCAGCGCCTCAGTGGTGGAACTGGTAGACACAGGGGACTTAAAATCCCCCGGCTTGCGCCGTGCCGGTTCAAGTCCGGCCTGAGGCAGCGACGAGACCAGGCAAGGAAGCAGAACCACCGCCCGTGCCAACACCAGACTACGAACGGGCGTTCTCTGCTCACCCGGTGGCAGCGTGTTGTTGATACCAATTCTACACTCTGTTGCCTGCTCATCAGCAGCATGAGCTTTCTGTATACTTTCACCGCCGTGGCGGATTGCTTTGCCCACAATCCCGGATAACGCAGGGCCGGAGCCGTGACCTATGCCGCAGATGTCTACTGTGGCCGAGACGGACGGCCGCTCAGACATATCTATGGCCTCAACAACCGGCGGGATTCTCTGGATCGTGCGGTCCGCAGCCTGGTAAATGCGGTTTCGCGTGCGGTTTCATGTGCCACATCGTACCGAGACCTGGAAGAATGCCTGCAGGCAGCTCGTTTCCAGACCCGCGAGGACGCGCCGACAGGTCTCCGCAACCGACATGCGCTGGACGGGAATTTCCTGGATCCGTCCGGGATTGGGGGAGCGGGCGAGCGGTTCCTTGTCTTTGCAACTCTGCACGGAATGGAATCAATCAACGACACCCGCGGTCACGATGCGGGAGACCAGTTGCCGGATCACGTTGCGCAACTGCTGGACAGCGGCAGCAGGGGGTGGGAGCGTGTCTATCGGCTTGGCGGTGATGAGTTTGTACTTCTGTTCCGCTCTGAGTTAACGGGGAGGAACTCTCCCGAGCATTCAGACCCGGAAAGGCAGGCGAGAGCTTGCTTTACCGGATTGGTTGAGCAGCTGAACACGGAGGGCTTTTCCGGTGTAAGCGTAAGTGTATGGATCGCTGCCGCAAGCGAGTCCCCCGGCAATCTCGTGGAAGCACTGCCTCTTGCAGATCAGCCCATGTATGAGAATATGGCCCGAAAAGTGCATGGCCCGGACGGAGATCAGGAATGATTGGTCGAAGGTCATCCGGAGACGGTTCAGGCCCTGGCTCCACGTCGGTCCCGGAATCCGGGGCTGCCATTTCCGTTTTTGACTTTGACGGAACACTTCGGTCTGGCGACACCCTCAGTGACTTTGTGCGTTGGTACTGGCGGCATCACAGGCCGCAGGATCGGGAGGAGCGGGCGCGGAGACGCCGGACTCTGACTGGTGCGCTGGTATACCTGAGCGGGATGGGTGATCCAGGCAACGCAAAAAACTCAGCCCTCGCAAGCCTTCCGTCAGAGGCTGGAGGAAAGGTAGGAAACTTCTGGGCAGAAGACCACAGGCGATGGCATCCGGAAGCACTTGCTCTTCTGGAGCGGGAACTGCTTTCCGGCCGGCGAGTCCTCCTTGCATCCGCGTCCCCGGATATGTTGCTTGCTCCCCTGCTGGATGGATCCGCTGTTCCACCTGCCACCTCCGGGTGGCGTTTTGGTGGGATGGGGATCGAACTGGTGGCGAGCAGAACCTCCCGCACGACTGATGACTACCTGTCGTTGCTGGGCAAGAACTGCCGGGACAGAGAGAAGCTGCGCCGCGTCCTGGAACACCTGAAGCTCTCTGAAGAAGCAGGCGTGTTCGGCCTTGTGGCCAGCGACTCTGCAGCAGACGCTCCGTTGCTGGCGCTCGCAACCCGGCGGGTTCGGGTGACGGGACAAGGCGCGCTCACCGAGTGGCCGGCGTAACGCCCGCAATCGTTTTCTAACACGCAGTCCGTAGGATACCCGCGAATTTACCTAAGGAGGTTGAACATGAAGCGGATTTCTTTCGCGATTGTTCTCGTTCTCGTTGCCGCTACCGCGTTTGCCGGTGGAAGTAGCGAGGCTGAGCTGGGGACGGAGGAGAACCCGATCATCTGGGCTCTTGTTCCGTCTGGTGAAACTTCGGAAGTCCTGGCGGGGGCCGAGGATGTCGTTGCGCTGCTGGAAGCCGAAACCGGACTGGTTTTTGAGACCTTTGTTGCCACCAGCTACACCGGTGTCATCGAGGCTATGGCCAGCGATCCCCCCGGAGCGTACATGGCGGCCATGAACACCTTCAGCGCAATCCTCGCTTCCGAGCGTGGCGTTGCCGAGGTGGCCCTGATTGCCGTGCGCCGCGGCTCCCCGAGCTACGGCGGACAGTTTGTTGTTGCCGCTGACGCGGGAGTTGAAAGCCTTGCCGATCTGGCTGGCCAGACCTTTGCCCGCCCTGATCCCTTCAGCACCAGTGGCTGGATTGTGCCCAGCATTGTCCTGGCCGCCGCAGGCGTGAATGTTGACGAGCTGACGGTTCTGGATGCCGGCGGACACCCCGGTGTTATCACCGCTGTGTACGAAGGATCGGCCGTTGCCGGGTCCAGCTATGTGGATGCCCGCGAGGCCGTTGCTGACACCTTCTCGGATGTCAACGATCAGGTTCTGGTGCTGGAAGAGTACGGACCGATCCCGAACGACGGAATCCAGTTCAGCCCCGCAATGCCAGCTGACATGCGCGACAGCATCGTGGATGCCTTTCTGACCATTGCCGCTACGGATGCTGGTCGGGATGCGCTGGTGTCCGTCTACAGCTGGGACGCCCTCATTGAGGCCGACGATTCCTTCTATGATCCCTTCCGCCAGGTCCTTGAGGCTTCCGGACTGGATCTGAGTCAGTTCGTCGACTAAGGATCCAAAGCGATTCAACATGAACTCGCAGATCGGGAGTCCCCTGGTGGGGGACTCCCGTTCTTTGTTCCCGAAAGGTAGCAGATGGCAGAAAAGACGATTCTTGAAGTATCCGGTCTCGGAAAGACCTATGACGACGGAACGCGCGCACTCAGCGACGTGAGCTTCAGCGTTTCTGAAGGCGAGTTCCTGGTTGTGATCGGCCTCTCCGGCAGCGGAAAGTCAACGCTCCTGCGCTGCATCAATCGCCTGGTGGAACCCACGGATGGCGCTGTGATCTGGCAGGGGACCACGGTGAGCAGTGACGACCCGACAGCGCTGCGCAAGGTTCGCAGGGAAATAGGGATGATCTTTCAGCACTTCAACCTGGTGAAGCGTTCGTCGGTTCTCACCAATGTACTGTCCGGGCGTCTGGGCTACGTGAATCCGGCGCAGTCCCTGCTGTATAGCTTCCCAAAGGCGGATCGGGAAGCCGCGCACGATGCGTTGCGCCGGGTTGGGCTGACCGTCCAGACCAACAAGCGAGCCAGCGAGCTCTCCGGGGGTCAGCAGCAACGGGTAGGAATTGCTCGTGCATTGATGCAGAACCCGCAGCTCATTCTTGCGGACGAGCCGGTGGCGTCACTGGATCCGGTTCTGGCACACAGCATTCTCGGCTACCTGGAGCGGCTCAACCAGGAGGACGGCATCACAGTCATCTGCAGCCTCCACTATCTGGACCTGGTGCAGCGCTACGCAACCCGCGTGATTGGACTGCGGGACGGACGCATCGTGTACGAGGGCACTCGGGAAGAAGTCCGCAAGCTGACGGACGCTCAGTTCAAGGAAATCTACGGCGAGGAGGCCGAGCGCGTCGGCGTTCCATCGCTGACAGGGGGCGAAGCGTGAGCACGATGACTGATCCTGAACTGCAGGTGAAGCCGGCGCGGGAGTCCGTGGGTCCGGGTGAGCGCCCCTTGCGGGGCGGGCCCCTCCCCGCAGTCTTGTCAGCGATAGTCCCAGGGCTCGGACAGATTGTGGCGGGCGCTATTCGGAGGGGTCTGCTGATCTTTGCCGGAATGGGGACGCTGGTGGCTTTGTACCTCTGGCGTCTTGCAGAGCTGGGAGTGCGCGCCGGTGTTGGCTGGCCCGCAATTATCCGGGCCTTTGAGCGCCGAACAGGATTCGCGGTGATTGTGCTCCTTGCGATTGCGGCGGCATGGGTGCTCAACGCCCTTGACGCGCTGCGCCTGGGAGATGATGAGCGCCGCGCACCTCGCGGTCTGTTTCTGGGAATGGGGGTTGCGTTCCTGATTCTTGGATGGCAGATCACCGATATTGACATGGCACAGGCGGTTCGTGGCTTCCCGGAGGCGTCCCGTCTGATTGGAGAGGTGGCATGGCCCTGGGCAGCCGCCGTTGACTACGAGGACCTGACCGTTCGGGACCGTGCTCCGGTGCACATCGGCGCGGAGACCCCACCACCGGTGCCTGATCCGGCCGGACAGGGCTCGGAGTTCACTGCTCGGGGAACAACCCCCGCGCTTACCGTCACTCCAGGTTTCGGCGAACTCTCCCGGCAGGGTCGCCTGGGAGAGGTTGATCCGGGAACCTCAATCAGCATCCGGGGTACCGGCTTTGAACCCGAGATCCCGGTGGCACTGTGGTGGATTGATGAGATCGGGAGCGAGTTCCGAATCCGCCGGGAAGGCAACTTTGTGACGGTGCCCACTGACGCAAACGGTGAGTTCCTTACGGATGTTCGCCTCCCCTTCCCCCTTGCCGGAGCCCGCACGGGAGACGATGAGCCGATCGTGCACTTTGTTGAGGCGCGCCAGGTATTCCAGGGAGAAGCCCGTGCGAGCGAGGCGCTCATTGTCAGCGTCAGCCTGATGGCGGAGACCATTATCATGGGAATGATGGCTACGTTCTTTGGCATCATCTTTTCCGTCCCGGTGAGCTTCCTGGCCGCGAGAAACATCATGAGCGGCTCCCGGGCCACAATGATCATCTACTATGTCACCCGGACGCTTCTGAACATCATTCGATCCATTGAGCCGTTGATCTGGGCACTGATCGGTGTTGTGTGGGTTGGCCTTGGTCCCTTTGCCGGTCTGATTGCGCTGACCATCCATTCCATAGCAGCACTGGGAAAGTTGTACTCGGAAGCAATTGAGGGCATTGACCCCGGTCCCATTGAGGCAATCCAGGCAACGGGGGCAACCCGGATGCAAACGATCTTCTACGCGGTGATTCCGCAGATGATCAGCCCCTTTATCAGCTTCAGCATTTACCGCTGGGACATCAACGTTCGGATGTCTACCATCATCGGTGTTGTGGGTGGTGGAGGAATCGGGTTCATCCTCCAGCAGTACATCCGCTTGCTGGACTACCGGTCCGCAGGCATCGCGGTCTGGTTCATTGCACTGACTGTAGCGCTGCTGGACTACGTGAGTTCGGAGATCAGGCAGCGACTGGCCTGAGCCCTCAGGACTCCTTGGGACTCCCCCTGACCCCTGAGGTCGGCGTCCGCTACACTACTTTTATGCGCAACGGCTGCCAGCTAATTGTGTACCCCGACTCAATTGGCGGAGACCTCTCCAGTCTCCGCCGCTTTCTCTCCGGCGAAGCCGGTTCTGCTTTGACCGGGGTTCACGTGCTTCCGTTCTACCCTTCATCGGCGGACCGGGGATTTGCACCGCTCACCTACGCAGAAGTGGACCCGAACTTTGGGAGCTGGGAAGACATTGAGTGGATCGCACGTGAGTTTGATCTGTGCGTGGACTTCATGCTCAACCACATCTCCGCACAGAGTGTCTGGTTCCGGGATTACCTGGCCCGCGGGGATGAAAGCGAGTATGCGGACATGTTCATTCGTTACTCGCGCTTCTGGCCTGACGGCGCCCCAAGCGACGGAGATCTGGAGCGGATCTACACTCGAAAACCGCGGCCGCCCTACCGGGAAGTCAGCACCCCTAACGGCGGTAAGGAACGTGTCTGGTGCACCTTTGATTTTGAGCAAATTGATCTGAACCTTGCCTCGGAGTCCACCCGTGAGCGGATGGCTGGATGGCTTCGGTCACTGGCCGGTCACGGCCCGGCAATGATTCGGCTGGATGCCTTTGCCTACGCCACCAAGAAGCCGGGGACCAACTGCTTCTTTGTGCAGCCGGATGTGTGGGAGATCCTGGACTGGTCACGGGACGTTCTCGCGGATACAGACGTTGACCTCCTCCCCGAGGTTCACGAGCACTACCGGATGCAGCAGGCAATTTCCGCGCACGAGTATCGCGTCTACGACTTTGCACTGCCGATGCTTGTCCTTCACGCACTTTACGAGGGCCGCGCCCACCGCCTCGCCCACTGGTTGACGATCTGTCCGCGCAACCAGGTCACTACGCTAGATACCCACGATGGAATCGGTGTGGTGGACGTTGCCGACCTCCTGACTCCCGAGGAGATTGAGCGGACGCGGAAAGCGCTGTTTGAACGCGGCGCAAACGTCAAGCGAATCTACAACACCCAGGCCTACGGAAACCTGGACATCTACCAGATCAATTGCACCTATTATTCGGCGCTGGGAGAGCGGGATTCCTGGTACCTGCTTGCTCGGGCTATCCAGTTCTTTGCCCCGGGAATCCCGCATGTCTACTACGTTGGCCTGCTGGCAGGGAGAAACGATCTTGCGCTAGTGGAGCAGACCCGCGTCGGGCGAGACATCAATCGTCATAACTACACGGTTGAGGAGGCGATGCGGGAGCTCCAGCGGCCGGTGGTCAGCAAGCTCCTTTCGCTGATGCAGCTCCGGAACAGCTCCGCTGCATTCGAAGGGACCATGAGCGTGAGCAGCACCGAGCATGGCCAGGAACACGCAACGCTTCTTGTTGTCAGGTGGCAGAACGGGGACGAGGAGGCGGTGCTGGAGGCGGACCTCTTCTCCCGGAGCTTCCGCGCGTGGACACGCTCCGGTTCAGCTCTGGTAGCCGAAGTCGCCGTTCATCCCGCGGATACCTGAGTCTGTTTACTAGCGCCGGTTCCGGCGGGACTGCTTGCTCTTCCCCGGTGGTTTGGGCTGCGTTGAACCGCTGGGGGCTTCTGTCTTCAGCGGGAACGCCAGCTTGAGAATGATCACAAACACTCCGGCAAGGTGGTAGAACACGTCCAGCACATCAATAGGGCGGAACGGCTGACCCTCCACTATCCAGCGAAACTTCTGCACCAAGTGTGGCTCCGGCTGTAGCGGGAGGATCATCAGGACAACCGTGAATACAATCAGGAATGACCAGGGAATCTCTGACAGAACTCTGCGCATCTCCGTCAGTATATGGTTTTCTGCATGGACAGAACAGGGATGAAGCGTGGCTCCAATCGAAAGCGCATCCAGAGGTTTTCAACGGCAAGTGCCAGCACCAGTGAAAGCGCGGCCGTTGTGGTGCCCTCCATGGGAAAGATCCGTGGCAGAACCAGCACAAATAGCAGAAGGCTCAGGGTGTAGAGCGTAACTGACTCGGTGAGGACAATAGTCTTGCGCCGGTGGACCGCGAGGCCCCGATACAGGGACTTGAAGCTTGCAAGCACGGGTGCAAGAGGGAGCAGGAGCATTGGGGCCGTCGTTAGCGGCAGCAGATGCGCTCCCATACCGGCGACACCGGCGAACCAGAGACCACGGAGCGGAGTGACCGCGACAAGCAGGAACACGACACCGAGGGCCACAGCCACCCAACGGACAAACTGTCGCAAGGCGGGCAGCCGCTCTTCGGACTCGCCAATGAGCGCAATCACAGCCTCCTGCAGGCTGAGTCCGACCGAGTTGAACAGAAACAGAAAGGACTGGATAACCGGCCACGCTGCCAGGGACTCCCGGAGCAGGAGGCTCCGCGTGATTCCCACGGTGAGCAGGGGCCGCGCTGCAAGAAACACAACAGAGGTGAGCGCGAGCGGAATGTAGAAGCGTACCAACGCACGCGGCGTTGCCGTTGTTTCGTTGGCGGAAAGGTCGGGGAGACGTCCCACAAGGAGCACGCCGAAGCTGATCCACGCCGCTACCGCTCCGGCAATGACCCCGGAGATGATTGCAATTGCTGCAATCATTGCGCCGCCGACCGGCTGGGCTATCACGAGAATCACCAGGGCGAGTGCAAGCGCAACGATGCGAACCACCATGGTGATGCTCACGACGCCGGTGTAACCAAATCTGATGAGCACGCCCTGCCAGAGCCGGCGATAGCCAACGGCAGCGCTGAAGGGTGCCATGACCGCAAACGGGAGTCGCCCGAGCTCAGCAATATCTGCGGGCACCCCGAGAACAGCGGTGGTGATGAGGGTATAGAGCGGGGTGAAGGCAATGATCAGGTGAAGCGCTGTCAGTATCGCCCCAAGCCTGGTCATCAGCCCGAGCAGCCGGCGGTAGTCAGCCTCCCCGTGCACAACGGCGGTTGCCGCTGAGAGCATCTGAATGATAGGCGACTCCACCACCAGGGAGAGGCTCAGCACCACCCCAAACGCCGCGAGGTTGGCATCCGGAGACGCGAGACGCGACATCACCGCGTTCACCGCCGGACCCTCTACTCCCATGATGAGCCACATTGCAGCCAAGGGGAGCCAGAAAAGCAGAATCGCAGGCAGCGTCACTGGAGGACGAAGCGCTCCTCGATTGCTGGAGCTAGAGGACTGCGGAGTAGACTGAGACATCCATTCAGATAGGCACTTGCACCGCTGCGCGTCAAGCGGAGGATCGGGTACACTGGTTTCATGCCAACAAGCCTGGTCGCGTGGGTACTTGCGATCCTGGTCATAACACAGGACGTGGGTACCGCTGCGTGGTCCCGTATTGATCTCTTTGGAGGCAGCTGGTGGTCCGTCCCAACCATGGTCCGGCTCGCGGCGGATCTGGCCGCGGTGATCTTGCTTCTGCTTCCGGGCGTGCCGGTATGGCTCGCGGCGGTGCTACTGACAGCATGGCTCGCCGACCACGGCCTCAGAATCAGGGAGAGCCTGACGCGGAGGGCGGACGGGTTTTTCCCGTCCCTTGTGTTTGTGGTTGGCGGGGCAACTCGGGCAGCGCTGGTTCTGCTGTGTCTCGTTGTCCTGCTTGTCTCCTCTACCCAGACGCGGGCAGATCTGGCTTCTTCAGCAGGCAAAGAAGGAGATCACTCCGTTTCCTCCCTGCAAGACCCACAGCAAGAGCCGCAGGAAGACCCGGGGACAGCGGCCGCCGAGCCGACCGAGTCCTCCGGTGCGCAGGAGACCCTGCAACCTACTGAGACCGCCGAGTTTCCCGCACAGGCCCAGGAATCCTCTGTCAGGGATGGGGGGATTGCTGCAGAATTCCGTAGCGGCCGAGATCTGAGCTGGGCACAGATTCAGCCGGGGCGTCGGCTGGCGCTCAGCGGGCCCGCCACGGCTGTCCATGGCGGGCGCATCTGGCTGCTTGGCGGTGGAGATCCATCCCTTCCGCGGGGCCAGGAGAGCTACCGGGTTGATCCGGGCACCGGTGCGGTGCAGCAGTATCGCAGTCCCTGGCCCTCCCGGCAGGGTGCTGCAGCCGTGTCTTTCCGGGGCGAGCTATGGCTCATCGGCGGTCAGGGCAACGTGCCGCTGAACGACGTCTGGAGCAGCAGGGACGGAATTACCTGGACCTTCCGTGGCAACGCTCCTTTCCTGGGCCGCTGGGACCATGCGCTTTCCGTCATTGGTGACCAACTGGTGGTTACCGGAGGCACGGATGGCCAACGGGCCTTCTCCGACACCTGGAGCAGCGAAGACGGGCTCACGTGGCGCCGACTGGGCACCGGACCCTGGGACGGGAGGGGCGGCCATCGCGTGGTGGTGACGGATGAGCGGCTGTTTCTGGCGGGCGGGAGAGGCTCTGATGGGCAAGCCCTGAGCGACCTGTGGAGTGCCTGGCTTGCGGACGATGAGCTGCAGTGGGAGGCGGCGGGCACGTTGGTGCCGATGCAAGGGCACGCCATGTTTGCTGACGGCAGCGGGCTCCTGCTGCTTGTGCTACAGGATGATCAGATGACGGCGCTGCGAGTGCCTCTTTCCCGCCGGGGGGCGCCGCGAATGGACCGTGTACAGCGCTCGGCGGCCGGGCTTGCTCCCTGGTCGGGAGCCACGGGGCTGGAAGTGGCGGGAAATCAGTATTTTGTGGGCGGGAGCCGGGAAGGGCGCGCGGAGGCGGCCCTCCTGCGCCGTCTGGACTGAAGGCAAGGAACGGTAGGGGGAGTCCCGCAGAGGGTCGCATGGAACAACGAATCAGGCCGGAGCAGCTCCGGCAACTCATTGGCCCGGACACTGATCCGCAAGCGCTTGTCGCTGGAGTTCTGGACATGCTGTGCACCAACACCGGTGCACGAGGAGCGGCAGTCTGGCTCAGGGATGCCCTCACCGGCGCTCCGGTGGAAAGAGCCTCACGCGGGGGCTTTTCTGATTCGGAAGCGGCACGCCGCCTGGCAACACAGGAACTGGGTGAGGGCCACAACGCTCCGGTCGTATCCAAGTCGGGCACCTTGATCGGCGTCCCGGTCCGGCTGGGCCGGACCAGCGTGGGTGCGCTCACAGTGGAGCGAGACAGATCCTTTGGTGGAGATGAGATCTCCTCGATCGCCGCCGTGGCCCGTCAGCTGGCGCGCCTACTGGACGAAGCGTCTGTTCTGTTTGAGGCGGGTGATCAACACCAGGATCTAGCGGGTCTGATGCCGGCGCCTGACCGGTTTGAGGGACGCGTTGCCAGCCCGGGCTTTGCTCGCGGAACGGCCCTGGTGCTGGAGCGAGGGGCTCGGCCCGGGCAGGCAATGGTTGAGCGTTCACTCTCCCAGCTGCCGGCCTTTGCAGACACCCAGGCCGCGCTGCAGGCCTTTGACCATGCGCTGGTGCGCGCACGCGCGCAGGTTGAGGTGCTGCAGAAGGAGACCGAGGATCGGCTCTCGGACGTTGTAACCCTAATATTCAGCGCGCACCTCCTGATGCTCAATGACGACGCGTTCACCGGCAACATGCGACGCCGGATCTCCGAGGGAGCGCACCCGTTCCACGCTATCAGCTCCGTGGTTGAGGAGTTCTCGGAGCTGTTCGCCAGGATTGAGGGGACCAGAATCGCCGAGAAAGTTCAGGACCTGCATGACCTCGGCTACCGGCTGCAGAGCAATCTTGGCGGAGGGAGTGCTGAGTCCGTTGACTATGACGGGCGGATTGTTGTTGCGGAGCACATCTACCCGTCTGAGCTGGTCAAGCTTGCGGTCCAGAATGTGCGCGGCGCTGTCTTTTTCGGGACCGGAGCCACAGCCCACATCGCGATTCTCGCTCGTTCGCTGGGCCTGCCGCTGATTGTCGTAGACGACGCGGCGCTTCTGGAGATCGAGGACGGCACACGCCTGGAACTCCGGGCGAGCGAAGGGCTTCTGCTGCTGGACCCATCGCCTAGCGCGGAGCCGGAAGTGGTTCGTAGTGATCCGGTCCAGATTGAGCCGGGCAAGCTTCCCAATGGCATTCGGCTCCTGGCAAACGTCAATCTGATTGCGGACCTGGAACCGGCTCGGACCAACGGCGCGAGTGGGATCGGGCTGTATAGAAGTGAGTTCCCATTCATTATCCGGGACAGCTTTCCCGGCGAGGAGGAGCAGTACCGTATCTACCGCAAGATCGTGGACGCGTATCCGGATGGACCGGTCCGGCTGAGAACTGCCGACATCGGAGGGGACAAGCTGGTTGGCGTTGACGCGGAGGTGGAACGCAATCCCTTTCTTGGGGTCCGGGGAATTCGTTTCTCGCTGGCAAACCCCGGGCTGTTCCGGCAGCAGCTCCGGGCAATGCTACGCGCGGGTCACGAGCGGAAGATCGGAATCATGTTTCCGATGGTCTCGAGCGTGGAAGAAATGGAGGAGGCCAGGGCCACGATATCCGAGTGCCAGGACTCCCTCCGGTCGGAAGGGATTCCCTTTGCGCAGGATCCCGCAATCGGGGCGATGGTAGAGCTGCCATCGGCAGTAGAGGCCCTGGACGAGCTCGCTGACCACTGCGACTTCTTCAGTATTGGTACCAATGACCTCGTAATGTATCTGCTTGGAGTAGACCGCACCAACGATCGGCTCAGCGAACTGTATCGGAGCTACCATCCCGCGGTCCTGCGGGTCATTCGGCGCATTGTCAACGTTGCCCGGAAGCGTGGCGTGGATCTCTCCATCTGTGGAGACTCAGCGGCAGACCCCAGCATGCTGCCCTTCTACATTGGGGTTGGAATCCGGAACTTCAGCGTGAGCCCGCAGTCCCTTCCGGCTCTTCACCGAGCTGCTGCAAGCCTTACACTGACGGATGCAGAACTGCGCGCCGAGGCAATGCTTGCCACGCGCAGCGCGAGAGAGATGCAGCAGATGATCAGGATCTACCCAGCCTCCATGGTCCACTAGAACCGCAGGCTTCAGTCGGACTTCGGCGGGGTCTTTCCACGGTTCAGCGATTGCGGAAAGCAAAAGACCCGGGACTCCACAAACGCAACGATGTCTGACGGAAGCTTGGCAGCGGCGTCCCGGAACTCCTCCGCTACCCGGTCTGCGTTGAAGTATCCGTCCAGCATGAGAATCGGAGTGCGCTTCGGGGTGCCCGGCTGGGTCTCGCCGTTGTCCACTGCGTCGTGGGAGTACCCGTGCTCCTCGGTCCAGGTGAGGGCGCGCTCGCTGCCCTTCTTGTCGTAGCAGAGCTGGAAGCCGACAACTCGCCCCTCGGCTTCCCAGACAATGAGGTCATGATCCTCGTCGCTGAACCAGCGGCGTTCCGGTTCGCCCGCTATCTGACGAACATTTGCCCATTCAGCAAGCATGTCATCAGTATATCACTGCGGGTGCTATTCGGCCGAATCGGGGAGGTGATAGCCTTGAATCAGTGGCGGAAGCACAGCGGCCGGTCCTGAGAATCCCGGTAATCCAGTCTTCGTTTGCCTGTACCAGGAAGGCATGGCTTGAGGCGAATCGGCAAGCCCGGGATCCCGGACCAACCGAGCAGCTCATGGCACACGAGCAATCCCTCCTGCGGGCGGAGCTGGCACGCGCACTTGATGAAGTGGCTAGCCCACCGTTTCGCGCGCAGTCCATGTCACAGCTGCTTTCCGCGCTCGCGTCAGGACCGATATACGGCGTCATGCTGAGCTGGAATTCCATGGAACTGGAGCTGGACCGCGTTGCTCTGGCAGAGGATCGGCTACAGATTGACATTGTCTATCCCCAGCCGAGGGTTCCGGGCTCACACGATCTGTGGCGGGAGCTCCTGCGCAGACTCATCGGTGATGCTGTCCCGTTGCATCCCGAGCGCGTATGGAGCGTGAATGGAAGCGCGCGTTCGCCAGCACCACTTCTCAAGCAGACGAATGTCCGTCAGCCGCGCCCGCAGGACCGTTCGGTAGACCGGGCCTGGGCTGAGATTGCCGGGAACGCTCCGCCGGCAGTACTCAAGTGGGCCTGCAAGCGCTGCCCGTTCCGCACTGACTGCTTTGATCCCGCTGACGCCGCGCCGGTGCTGGATCTCCCCAAGCTCAATCGGAGCCTGTTCGAGGAGCTTAGGTCCGATGGCATTCACCGGATAGCCGATCTGGACCCAGCCGATGCCCGTCTTGGGCGGAGCCAGCGTCGCGCGATCGACGCAGAGGCCAGCGGATGCCTGGTGATGGACCGTGACGCCGTAGTCGCCCGGCTGGATTCCCTGGAGTGGCCCCTCACCTTCCTGGATTTTGAGGCCAGCACCGGGTTGGTTCCGCTGCTACCCGGGGCCGCGCCCTTCGGCCAGGTCCCATTCCAGTACTCCCTGCAGGTTCAGGAATCGCCGGGAGCGGCGCTGAGGAGCCGTGGCTATCTTGCGCCGGACCGTGGTGACTGGCGCCCGGCGCTGGCGCGTCACCTGGTTCGTGATCTGCCTCGCTCCGGCTCAATCATTGCCTGGGGTGCTGCGTTTGAAGACAAGTGCCTACGGGAGATCTCGGGCTGGGAATCCGGGGCGGAGAGCCTGGCAGGCGCGCGTTCGCGACTCTTTGACCTCCATCCGCTGGTCCGGGATCTGGTCTCCCACCCCCGGATGCGCGGCCGGAGCGGGCTGAAGGCCGTGCTACCCGCTCTGACGGCGGGCAACGGCTACGCGGAGCTGGAGATTGCAGACGGAAGATCCGCGGCGTCAGCGTTTGCGCTGCTCCGTCACCGACAGTCCGGCCGGAGTCCGGGAAAGACACCTGGCTATCTGGAGCGACGCGCGGTCCGAAAACGGCTCATGAGCTACTGCGAGCTGGATACCCTGGCGCTCTCGGACATCCTGACTGCGTTGCGCACCACTTCGTACCCACCGTCATAGATTCCGGCGCTACGGTTTCTGCGAATGCTGGCGCAGTACTGCGGCAACAGGTCGTTGTCGCTCAGCATCAGCTGCAGAGTTGCGCGTGCGCTCTCAATGCTTGCGCTTTCCAACGTCCCATCGCCGATTTCTGCGCCACGAAGTGCACCCCAGGCCTCGTGCCGTCCCACACGTTGGATGAAGAGCTTGGGGATAGGATAAAAGGACAACTCGCTGGGCTTGGTAATCATGATGTCCGAGGGACGCATCAGTATGTTGGTGGTGTAGACCGCCGCAAAGGGATCGTCCGAGATAAACACGTGCAGCCCGCTGGGATTACCCCGGTAGGCCTCCTCCGCAAAGGCGCGGGTCTCCGTCCAGTCGTTGTGAACGGTGGTGGGAAATCCCTGCTGCTGCAGCCACGGCTGCATCTCCGCCATACGGTTCTGGTGATCCCCCAGATTGAGGAACACACACACACGCCCTTCATTCATTCCGACAAACAGCATCTCCAGGATCTTCTGGAAACGGTCCAGCTGGGCACCGGCTCCACCCATGGAGATCAATACCCGCTTGGGGCGCTTGTCACGCACGCGGCGTTCCCGGAGATCGCAATCAACGTCTATGTTGGACACGAGCTCGTGATCTACGTAGTGACCGCTAAGGAAGATAGCTTCGTCCGGCATAGGGCTCGGAATGCTGTTCCCCTCCCCCATATCCCGAAACGTGCGATACCCCAGGTATGACGAAGGTGTCTGGACAGCGTGCACTGCACCGGGTGCTACATGGAAGGCCAGTGGGAAATTGTCCGGGATGATGTTCACCACCGCCTTCTGACCCGCTGCAACCGCAGCGTGCGCAGTCCAGGGGTGCGTTGCCACGTAGGGAACGCTATCCGGGAGTCCCTCGCAGACCTCGGCGAAGACCCCGCCCATCGCCTGATCGCGTAGCGTGTAGGAGAGCTTGAGTGCCGCGCGCGAGGTAATCGGTTCCCAGATCCGACGGTTGAAGAACCGGGAGCTTTGAGAGAGGCGGGAACCAAGGCTGTATAGCTTTTCCAACCCGGCAATGGTGTTCCCGGTAGCGGAGCCGGGAAAGCTCAGATAGTCCAGCCACAGGGGCTGGTAGCCAAGCGCGCGTGCGCAGCTTGCGATCGCCAGACCCATCCGGTAGTGCCCGTAGCCCATCCGGATCGTCCCGATCACCAGGTCCTGCTCGCTCAGACTCAGTTCCTGCTGATCTCCCGGCACAATCAGACGGATGCCCACGGGGGCGGAGTCGGATGTGTGGACGGCGAAACCGGAGATTGGGTCGCTGCCCCTCACAAACCTTCGCCGCACCAGCCGGTACCGCCGAAGCGCACGCCTCCGGGCCCCCGCGCTCATCCGGTTTCCGTAAATATTGCCGCCAACGTTCATGGCCGGAGTATAGCCTTCACGAGCGACTCCTGTGATCGGCAAGTTCGCCCAGCTCGCGCAGATTGAGCGTCACCAATCCGGGAATCTGCTGGTAACGCCCCTCCAGGGTTGCCAGGCGCGCCCCCTCATTGAGGGCGGTGGCGGCTACCCATACGTGGTTTACCGGTAAGCTGAGATCGTGTTCCTGCAGGTGCTTTGTGAGGATCCCATATCGCTCCGCGATAGCGGCGTCTACCCCGGCGATCCGAACGGCTGAGCTCGCAAGAAACCGCTCCAGCTCCAGGATGTGCCGCGCAGATTGCACCCCGTGGAAAAACGCCGCATACAACTCGCCCAAGCTGATCGCCGGAAAGATGATTTGATCGGCGGACTCCAATGCCCGGACCACAACGGCGTCCCCCAGCTTGAAGGACCCGTAGACACTGGCGTCAATGCAGAGCTTCACCGCAACCTAGCCTACCACAGCAGGACCGTGCCGGCTTAGGCCCCGCGCAGCCGGGACATTGCCTGGGCAAACTCCATCCCGTCACGCTGCTGCCAGGTGCCCGACAAGGTGAGCAGACGACGTTCGCGGGCAGCAGCGTCCTCCACGCCGAGGGCCCCTTGCAACAGGGCAATGATCGTACGGTTGATGCTGGTTTTGCGCTGACGCGCGAGGAGCCGGATCTGCTCCTCTACTTCCGGCGGCAATTGCCGCAGTGTGATTTGACTCATGCTCCCCTCCCCAGAAGAACCCCGACAGTGTGTGAGGAAATGGAGCAATCCGTCAAGCGTCCGCGTGCTCACCGTGTTGGCCCGGGTGACACAGAAGCGGATCTGAATGCAGCATTGAAGGGTGATCGGATTGATCGACACGCACTGCCACCTTTCCCTGCTTTCCACTCGAGATCTGGATGCTGACGCCGAACTCTCTCACTGTGCGGCCGCAGGGTTCAGGGCGGTGCTGGATGTGGGAATTGATGTGGAGGACTTCCAGACCCGCGCGGACCGGGCAGCGCGCTGGAACGGTGTCTGGCTCAGTGCTGGGCTGTATCCTTCCCATGCGGCGCGGGAGGACTTCCGTTCGTGGCTGCCCGAAGCGCTTGCGCAACTCCGTCCACTCCTTTCCCACACGCGGGTCTGTGCAATCGGGGAGCTTGGCTTTGACCGGCACTGGAACTACGGAAACCCGGACTTGCAGGCAGAGCTGGTTGCTCCGCAGGTGGAACTCTCAGGGGAGTTTGGGCTGCCCCTCATTCTCCACAATCGGGAAGCGGACCAGGATATTCGTCGGGCCTTTCCGGAGGGTCCCCCGGCGGGCGGAATCCTCCACTGCTTTTCTGGAGACCGGGAGTTTGCATCCTGGGCTTTGGAGCGCGGCTTTCACCTTGGATTTGGCGGCAACACCACCTTTCGGCGCAATACAGCCCTGCGGGAACTCCTCAAGTGGGTACCGATGGACCGGGTGCTGCTGGAAACGGACGCTCCATGGCTGGCTCCGGAGCCCCACCGCGGCAAGCCCAACAGACCGCTCAACACCGTACTTGTCTATCAGCTCCTGGCAGATATCAGAGGGCTTTCCGTGCCGGAGCTGACAGACCACGTTGCTCGGAACGCTGCGGAACTCTTTGGGATTCCGGAGGATTTACGGCTCAACCGCGCAGGGGAAGACCGATTCTGACAGTTGTGCCGTTCCCGGGACTGCTCTGCAGCTCCAGGTGACCGTGGTGGGCCTCCACCACGTTTTTCACGATGACCAGCCCAATTCCGGAGCCACCCCCGCGAGAAGATGAGTAGAACGGCTCAAAAACGCGGGCGCGCACTTCATCATCCATGCCCTCACCCTGATCGGAGACCTCCAGCCTGAGAATCCGTTCCTCGGAGTCCGCGTAGACCACAACACTCTGGCCCGGTCCGGACGCCTTGCGGGCGTTGTCCACCAGGTTGGTGAGGACCCGGACCATTCGTTCGCCATCCACAATGATGGGAGTATCAACGTGATTCTCCACAACCAGCGATACCCGACTCTGCTCAAGCCGGGCACTGGTGTAGGCGGAAACCCTGGAAAGAAGGTCAGCAACGTTGTGCACGCCCATGTCCAGGCGGATTTCGCCGCGTGAATAATCCAGAAGTTCGGTGGCGAGCGAGTTCAGCCGGTCAGCCTCCGTCACAATTGTCCGGGCCCACTTCTGAACCCTGTCTGTGTCTCCCGGGCTGCTGGCAATGAGCTCCCCATAGCTCCGCAGCACGGAGATCGGATTGCGGATATCGTGGAGGATCATGTTGGAGAACTTGCCGAGGGCGGACAGACGCTCCGACCGGAGCAGATCGGTCTGAGCCTGCCGGAGCCGGTCGTAAGCTGCTTCGAGCTGGCGATTCCGGCGCCGCAGGTCCTCGACAAAGCTGTCGTTGCTCCGGCGGACCATCATAGACAGGGACTTCAGCAGGGACAGGGAGATACTGCTGCGCTCCCGCAGCACCTGGCGAAAATCGCCGCGCGGCAGGTACAGGAGCTCAACCGGATCGCGTGCGATGATTGTCGCGCTACGCGGCAGTTCGTCCACCAGCGCCATCTCGCCGAAGAGCCCGCCCGGGCCGTGGGTAGCCAGAAGATCGCGTGAGTCAGACTCGTAGTCCTTCCAGACCTCCACTGTCCCTGACAGGACGATGTAGAAGCGGTCGGCGATATCACCTTCACGAAACACCATATCACCGGAGGCAAACTCCAGGCGCCGACAGCGACCGGCGATCAGGTCCAGGTCTTCTTCCGGAAGGTCCTGAAAAAAATAGACCCGGGAAATGAAATCCCGGGCCTGCTCCCGCGGAATATTGTCCCGGGACTTGGTGTGTTCAGACATTGCTACGGAGTTGCGGCAGCGGCGGCCGCATCAACTCACCAGCCGTCCGGCAGATCGTCTTCATCACGCGCTTCTTCACCAAACAGGTCGGTGACGGCGCGGAGATCATCAAAGTAGACGTAATAGGTTCCATAGGTTTCCGTCAGCAGCGGATCAATGAGGAATCCCAGGATCTGGATTCCGCCGAGGTTGGAGTAGTTAGCATGCTGCTGCGACACCGTCGGTGGAACCGCCACGGTAAGCTGCCGCCAACCCGTGTAGTTCAGGGTGCCCATGGGGAGAGTTGAGATCCGTCCCAGCGCGTCCTGAACCACAACAGACAGGCGGTGGTTGAAGTTCCGGCCGACAACCCAGACGGAGATGGTCTTTGTGATTCCCGGAACCGGAAGGGGCCGGCTGGGGATGACCGAGATCTGCGTAGTCTGTCGGCGGAAGAAATCAGCCCGAACACCAAGGACAAACTGGCCGGCCGGGATGCCTTCTGCTTCGTCTTCCGGAAGGGGCTCACGCCCAGCGGGAGCACCCTGGAAGCGCCGGTGCGTAATCAGGCCGGCATCAATGGGCATTGCCACCCGCCAGAAACCGGGGTCTTCAAACTCGGAGATGGAAACTTCCTGCAGTGCCTGCTGGGCGGTGTCCGCGCCGAGCTGGTCGGCCTGGATGCCGGTACCACCGGTCTGACCGAAAGCCGGGGCCGCCATAAGCAGCACGGCGAGCAACAGGAACAGTGCTCGATTGCGCATTCTACTGACCTCCACCCTGGGGTGCGTTCCAGATTTCGTTGATGCGGTTGGGATCGGTGAGCGCATCGCCGTCAAAGGGCTGCTCAAAGACATCCGAGAAGACCTTGATCTCATCAAAGTAGATGAACAGCGGCACTATGCCAGTCTCCGGATCGGCAGTAGCAGCAGCGTCCGGGAATCCAGCAACGCGCTCTTCAGGCCGGGTCCAGAGCACAATCTTCACAAGCTCCAGCCCCTTGCGCTGCGGCAGATACTGCACAGTCTGCGGGATGGAGGTGGGGATGTTGACTCTCAGGTTTTGCCAGCCGGAGAAACCCACGTCTCCGAGGCGGATCACGTGCACGATTCCGCGGAAGTCACGCAGATGAACTTCCAGGTAGTAGTCGTGATTGGATCCCCAGACCCACATGTCCAGGTTCCGGACCTGGCCGGGGATGGGGATCGCGCGTGGAATAGGGACACCGTTGTCGTCCAGTTCCACACCACCGTTTCCGTCGGATTGTGCGGGATAGTACTCAATGAAATTGTACCCCCGTCGGTCAAAGGCGAAGCGATGGCCAAGGACTAGGAGCTCATCCGGGTTGGGCGGGTTCCGGTAAAGCGCCGCCGGAAACGCGTTGGGGATGAACTGGAGGTTCGACTGATCCTGCAGTGACTCCGTCAGAAACCTGCTACCCACGAATGCCCAGGGACTCTCATCCGGGTCATCAAATGTCTCGATGATCCGGGACTGCAAGTTTGTAGTTGCAGTAACCGACTGGGCTACGAGGGGAGACCCGACGACAAGCAGCACCGCCAGGAACACAAGCAGGCTGGAACTTCTCATGGCATACTCCTCCGCCGATTCCACTCTGTTTATACGTAGAGTTCTTCGGGAGTATAGAAAGGGTGCCGGAACGCTGTCAAACGAACCAGGCGCCATCGCGCCTTCAGGGCTCATCACCCTCCCCCCGCTCTCCTCTCACTATCGGTTGGCTTGGCGCAAACATCACCGTGGCGTCCAACTCACGGGCAGATCTGCCCAGCAAAGCTGTCAGCACCACTTTCCGATCCACCGTAGCCCAGGCTCGCTGGAGATCCGGCCGCGGGGTGCTTGGGGGATACAGGGTGGCAAAGGCCACACCGCCACTGCTCAGGCCGTTGATCGCGGCCCCTCCGGCCCGTCCCAAGAGAGCAATGGTAATCCCGTCCTCCGCAAAGCTTCCTTCTTCCCTCAGATCCTCCGCCAGGCGCCTGATCTGGGACTCGGATGGGAGATCTGTGTGCCACCGGAGTTCGGGGGCGGGATCCCGTCGGGCAAGCAGCGGTTCCAACCAGTCCCGGTACTGCTCCAGCGCGAGAATCCGTACATCTTCACCGGCCGTGTCCAGGAGCTCCGTCAGAGCCGGCGCCGTGCGAATCTGCAGTGAACGCGTTTCAGTCTCGGTCCGGAGCTCCAGCTGCCAATCCGGGCTGTCCGGTGAAGCCGATATCCCAAGCTGCATCCGCGCCCTACGGTCCGATGCGGCCTCCGCGCCGGCTGGCGTATCACTGAGGTCCAGGCGGAAGCCGTGCTGCCGCAGCACCCGCGCGAGGTCTCGCTCGCTCCCGCCGGAAAGCTCCCACCAGGCCTGCACTGCTGCGGTTGGCCGGACAGGCGTTCCGGACGCGCAACCCGCAAGACAGAGCAGCAGACCGGCCACGGCCAGGCGCGTCCATCCGGGAGTTGTCAGGAGCCGCGGCACTCAGCTGCCAAGGAGCCGAAAGCGTTCCGGCGGCAGCTCGGTGACCGCAATCATGGCGCCTGCCGGTGCCAACGCCATCAGGAGGGCAAGAAGAGGAAGTCCACGCAGGTCAATTAGGGAGCATGCGGCGCAGATCACCGACATGCCCACAATGACACTCGCCCGAAACAGGAGGGAGAGCGCATCCATTCGCCCGGGCAGTGGGAGAAGGCGGGTAGCACCGAGCGCGGCGGCAGATAGCACCAGCGGGTAGAGAAAGGCATCGTAAATGCCGGCGAATGCAACGGCATCAACGCTGCGGTCAAGGATGAACGCGAGAACCGCACCCAGTGCAAAGCCACCGGCATCCAGCGCCGCAAGTGCGCGTTCCCGGGCAGCCGCGCCCCGCAACAGATACCAGCCCGCAGCGATCCAGAGCAGGGGCACGAAGTACTCCCGGACCAGGCTGTGGAGGAACACGGAACCCGGCTGAGGCGGAACAACCAGAACTCGGTCTACATAGAAGGAGAGAAACGCAAACACACTGCCCCACAGGAGCCCCAGACCAACGCGCTGGAGGTGGACGATTGCTCCATGGGGGGGGTAGTTGAGGCGGGCCAGAAGCAGCAGGTAGCCGACCACGGGCAGACTCAGTGCAAACGCAAACATCGCGGGGAGTGTCGGCGATAGACGGCGGCCGTGACAAGTTGCCCGGCCACCGATAGCTTGTGCCAATGCGTTCGGAGGGCCCCTTCGATGTGATACTCCCGGGCGGTCCGCTTCCACTCGAAGGCGGGGGCGAACTGCCTGAGGTGACGCTCCGCGTAGAGTCATGGGGAGAGCTGAATCCGCAGCGCAGCAACGCCATCCTCCTCCTCCACGCCTTCAGTGGAGACGCGCATGCCGCCGGGAAGCGGCCGGGAGAAGCGCAGGACAGTGGCTGGTGGGCGTCCATGGTTGGTCCGGGGATGGCCTTTGACACAGACCGCTACTGCATCTACTGCTCCAACGTACTCGGCGGCTGCCGCGGGAGCACCGGTCCCACCAGCATCAAACCTGGTACCGACGAGCCATGGGGAATGGACTTCCCGGTAATCACCATCGGGGACATGGTAGCGGCGCAGATCCGCCTGAGCGATGCACTGGGCATTCCCCGATGGCTTGCGGTAGCCGGGGGTTCCATGGGCGGCATGCAGGCCCTGGAATGGGCGGTCCGCGCACCGGACCGAGTCAGCGGGGTGATTACCATTGCGGCAACCGGGCGTCTGTCACCCCAGGCGATTGCCTTCAACGCTGTTGGACGCAATGCGATCATGCAGGACTCACGGTGGAATCAGGGCCGCTACTACGGTACTGCCGGACCGGAGCTGGGTTTGGCGATAGCGCGGATGGTTGGTCACATCACCTACCTTTCGGATGAATCCATGCATCGGAAATTCGGGCGGCGACTGCAGACGCGGACGAGCTACGGCTTTGACTTCAGTGAGGAGTTTGAAGTTGAAAGCTACCTGGCGTATCAGGGCCGGAAGTTTGTGGACCGCTTTGATGCCAACACCTACATCTATCTCTCCAAGGCCATGGACTACTTTGACCTCAGCGGTGGGACCGGAGACCTGTATGCGGCCCTGGCGCCAGCAACGGCTGCCTTCCTGGTCCTCAGTTACCGTAGCGACTGGCTGTTTCCTACCTACCAATCCCTGGAAATCGTGCACGCTCTGGGTAGGCTGGGAAGCGAGGTAAGCCATGTCGAGCTGGATAGCCCCTACGGCCATGACAGCTTTCTGCTGGACATAGAGGGTCAGTCGCGGCTGATCAGCGCCTTCCTCGCCGCGAGGACCGCTGTGGAGGGGAACGCGGGTACGGCCACGGGGACGGCCGCGCAATGAAGCGCGCTGATCAGATTCGGGCTCTCCAGCGCAGCTTTGTTGTATCCCAGGTGCAGACCGGAGCCTCCGTCCTGGACCTGGGCTGTGGTGACGGAGCACTACTGGAGCAGCTTCGGACGCAGCGGTCAGCGCGGGTTCAGGGAATTGACCTGGATCAGGAAGCGGTTTTGCGGTCCCTCGCACGCGGTGTTCCCGTCATCCAGGCAGACCTTGACCGCGGCCTCACCGAGTTTGGTGACGCTGCGTTTGACGTGGTGATCCTCAGCAGGACTCTCCAGCAGGTTCGCCGACCGCTGTACGTGATGGCGGAACTTCTCCGGGTGGGCCGGCGAGCTATCCTCAGCTTCCCGAATTTCGGGCACTTGCGGGTTCGTGCGGACCTGATGCTGCGCGGTCGCATGCCCATCAGCGACCACCTCCCCTATCAGTGGTTCGACACGCCCAACATTCACCTCTTCACTCTGCGCGATATGATGGATCTCCTTGCCATGCGCGGTGTACGCGTGGTGGAGCGCCTGCACCTCGGCCGCTGGCACTCGGTGAGGGTCTGGCCGAACCTCCGGGCCATGGACACAACGCTTGTCCTGGAGGGCGGCAGGTTTGACTAGATGATGCGCCGGTGCTATCTTGCCGGGCGCTCCAGCCGACAGAGATCTGCTCAAAGGGCGGAGTGTGCACTGGATTTGAGGAGGTAGATTGGCCGGTAAGGATCTGAGAACGAACGGGTTCATCCGCGTTCCTGAAGTCAGGCTTATTGATGATACGGGTGAGCAGCACGGTGTCGTCCGAACGGAAGACGCGATGCGGCTTGCAGTGGAACGTGGTCTGGATCTCGTTGAGGTTGCACCACAGGCGAGCCCGCCGGTGTGCCGGATCCTTGACTACGGCAAGTACAAGTTTGAGGCCGAGAAGAAGTCCCGCGAACTGAAAAAGAAACAGTCGCTGGTCAAGCTAAAGGAGATCCGGATGCAGCCCAAGATTGAAGGGCACGATCTCCAGTTCAAGACAAAGCACATTCAGGAATTCCTTGACGACGGAAACAAGGTCAAGGTAACCGTGCGCTTCCGCGGCCGTGAGCTTGCACACACCGAACTTGGACGAAAGGTGTTGGAGCGGGTGCTGGACGGTCTGGAGGACGGCTATGCTGTTGACCGCGCACCCCAGATGGAAGGGCGATTCATGTCTATGATCGTCAGTCCCAAAGGCCGGAAGAGCTGATTGGCCGGACCCGGAAAACGCCGGGTTCAGGAATGACCAGGAGGGCGAGATGCCAAAAATGAAGACGCGCAAGGCAGCCGCAAAGCGATACCGGGTGACCGGCAGCGGCAAGATTCGCTACAAAAAGCAGGGTCTGCGTCACATCCTTTCCAAGAAGAGCACCAAGCGGAAGCGTTCACTGCGCAAGACCGGGGTGCTGAGTCCGGCTGAAGAAAAGCGGGCCCACATCCTTGTGCCCTACGGCCGCAGCTAGAGGACCTCTGTTATGCCACGAGCAATTGACGGAACCCGAAGAAAGGATCGCCGAAAGGCAATCCTCAAGCAGGCAAAGGGATACTGGGGGCGTCGCAGTACGCTGTTCCGCACGGCCAAGGACGCGGTAGCCAAGAGCTACCTCTACGCCTACCGGGACCGGAAGGCGCGCAAGCGGGATTTCCGCCAGCTGTGGATTACCCGCATCTCTGCGGCCACCCGCAAGGAAGGGCTGAGCTACAGCCGCTTCATGAACGGACTTCGGCGGGCCAACGTGGACATAAACCGGAAGGCGCTGTCCAACATGGCGATTGAAGACCCGCAGGCGTTCTGTGTCGTGGTGGAAAAAGCGCGCGAGGCCCTGAACTGAACCAGCAATGCTGAGCGTCGAACAGATCCAGCAGCTGGAAACCAAGGTCGGTGAGTTCGTGGAGCGCTACCAGCGGCTCCGAGTGGACAACCAGTCCCTGCGTGAGCGGCTGGAAGGCTACCAGCAGCGGATAGATGAGATGGAACGCCGCCTCAAGACAGTCTCTGATGATCAGGCTGCAATCACCGAGGGCTTGACCGCAGCTCTCCGGAGCCTGGAAGCGCTGGAGGACGTGGGTGACAGCCCTGCCTCCCCGGCTTCATCCGATTCCCCTTCTTCCAGTGCCGCGGATCAGTCTGAGACTTCCTCCGCGTCCGAGCCGGTCTTTGTGGAGATTGGCGAAGATGAGTTGGACCCGGGAGAGGAAGAGTCGGACGGCAATGGCGCCGAGGTTGCAAAGGCTGCCGAGGATACGGATGCCGATTCAGAGGCTGGGAACGAGGACAACGGGGAACCGGAGCTGGAGATCTTCTAGTTCGGAATGCGAGTTGAGCTGCTTGGCACCGCCTTTGAAATCCGCAGCAGCGATGATCCCGAGCGGCTTGAACGGGTCATCGCGTTGGTCCGGAGAAAGCTTGACGGCCTTCGCCGATCGGTAAAGTCCACAGATCCACTGAAGCTGGCGATTCTGGTGTCTCTCAGCCTTGCCGACGATGTACTTCGGCACGCTCCTCCGGCGTCCGATACGTCCGAAGACCCAGGTGCTATTGCACAGCGTATTATCGATATTTTGGACAAAACCGTACAAGAACCCGTTTAGCGCGGCAATTGAGATGGCAAGTTGCGCTTGCCGAATTGACCATTAGAGGCGCGGAAAGTACAGTCAGGTCGGATGGCCATCGTCACCAGCCAGCTCCTGGCCCACTACTATAACGCCTATCAGGACGTGGACGTCACCTTCACTCGGGATGTCCTGGACAGCATACGAATGGTCCGCAAAAAGGTGTTCTTCAAGTGCATGGGGCATCAGTGGCCCTGCGTAGTCTACTCCAGCTCCATGGTGTCTTCTCGAATCATCCTGAATCTGGACCAGGGGCTGAAAGATGCGCTGAAAAAGAGCCAGGGGGCCGCCTCCATCCGCTTTGCGTTTGCGCAGCCTGGGAAGCCGGATCCAATCACCTTCTTTGTTCCCGGGCGAATCGCTAACATCGCACCGTATTCGGAAGAACGCCCGCAAACCAGTTTTGTGACGCTGAAGTTCTCCCAGAAGCCAAACGACACGCTGATAGAAATACTCGGAAGCCTGCTGGATGCGCACGCAGCATCACGCAACCGGCGTGACCACCGGATTCTGGTGACCCCAGAGGTCGCCCGCGAGCTCTCTGTGGACCTCAAACAGGTGGGGACCATGATTGACAACGTTCCCCGCCGCGCGATCCTTCGGGACATTTCTTTTGGCGGTGCAAAGCTCATTCTCATGGGCCTTGGAAAGATGCTGGTGAACAAGCCGATCCTGCTCCACATGGTGCTGGATGACCCGGCGGAACAGTTGGCGATCCCGGGAAGTGTGCTTCGCTATGAGCCGGTGGAAGGCAGGCCGGATCTGGCAGCGCTGGCCGTCCGCTTTGTACCGGAAGCAATACCTATGAGCTACAAGCTTCGGCTAACCGAGTACATGCGCCATCACCGAATCAAGGCGTCACCGGCAGAAGCAGAGAATCAAGCAGCCCGAACTGGAGAGGGCGAACAATGAGCGACCGGTCCGACATCATGTACGTGACGCTGGCGGAGGCAACGGAGCTTCCGGACGGCGATTTCAGTCTTGACCCAGGAATCCCTCTGCCGGTTGATACCGGGCCCGGTGAGGACCGTCCGCAATCCCTGACCTGGGACGGGATCGTGGCCGGCATCCTGCGGGTCCTTGGCGCTGACCCGGATCACGAGCACGCCGAGTACTATCGGGCGCTCGTCAGATCGGTGCGTCCCGACGTGACCAACGAGCTCACAGAGGCCGGGATCATAAAGGCTCACAATGGAGACCTGGACGTAGCGCGGGATATCTTTGCCGCGCTGGCGGGCCTTGAGCCTGAGAACGCCAGAATGCAGACCAATCTGGCGCTCATCTTCCAGCAGCTCGCCGCCCGTGAGCGGACGCACAATCCGGACCACGCTGAGGATTTGGAGGAGCGGGCGGTCATGCAGTTCCGCAAGGCTCTGGAAATGGATGACGCTCCGCCGGAAACGTGGTTAAACGCCGGCCTGTTCTTCTCCGAGATCCAGTCCTGGGATTCCGCATTGGACTACCTGCGCACTTTCATGGATATCGGGGACGACGACGAGCAGCTTCGGGAGGCGGAGAAGCTCATTCGAAAGATTGAGCATCAGAATCTGCTGGACGAGCACTTCAAGGCCGCCTACGACTTCATTCGCCTGGGCCAGGAAGACAAGGGCATCGCCGAGATTGAGGCCTTCCTGGCAGCAAACCCGGACGTGTGGAACGCATGGTTCCTCCTGGGCTGGGCGCACCGCCGGCGGGGGAGATTCGCCGAGGCCCGCGATGCTTTTCGCAAGTCACTGGAGCTGGATTCGGAGCAGACTGACACCCACAACGAACTCGCGCTCTGCCTGATGGAGACTGGTCAGCTGGACGACGCCGACACGGCCCTGCGTTCAGCGCTACAGTTGGAACCAGAAAGCGTGAAGATCATCTCCAACCTGGCAATTCTGGCCCTCCGCCGCGGAGAAAAGGATGAGGCGGAAGCCTTTGCCCGTGCAGCCGCGGAGTTTGATCCCGAAGATCCGATTGTCATTCGCTTGATGGAAGAACTGGACGGCTAGAGCCCCAGGCTTCCCCCCCCCAACGCTGACCACCAACGCCCAATAGACACACGTACTCAGCAGAACGCCCCACTCAAGTTTCGGGAGTCATTCGTCGATAGGCCTGTTGAAAGGTGACGGTCTGGCTGTGGTTTTTAGACCGTGGCGAGACCTCCCCTATCATGGTTTCAGTATCGGTGCACCCAGAAGGGCCTTGAGGACTTTTTTGCACCGGTGAGAAACGGAAGGAGGCAGACAGACGTTGCGGCTGTGGCTCGCAGTGAATGAGCAGGGCACGGATGCCCGGAAACACATATTCACGGAGGAATATCCATGATCATCAATCACAACATCAGTGCGATGTTTGCTCAGCGCCAGCAGGGGATCAACACCCGCGAGGTCCAGGGCAACATTGAAACCCTCTCGTCCGGCCTGCGGATCAACCGCGCCGGTGACGACGCGAGTGGCCTGGCGGTTTCCGAGAAGCTGCGCAGCCAGATTCGGGGTCTGAATCAGGCAAGTGACAACGCCGCAAACGGCGTTTCCTTCATTCAGACCACCGAGGGCTATCTGCAGGAGACCACTGACATTCTGCAGCGAATTCGTGAGCTGTCGGTGCAGTCCTCGAACGGTATTTACACCGCCGAGGACCGCATGCAGATCCAGGTAGAGATCTCGCAGCTCGTGGACGAGGTGGATCGGGTGGCTTCCCACGCACAGTTCAACGGCCTGAACATGCTTACCGGGCGGTTCGCCGTGGACACTGGCAGCAACACCGTCACCGCATCCATGTATTTCCACATCGGTGCGAACATGGACCAGCGTGAGCGGGTCTTTGTCGGGACCATGACCGCAGCAGCCCTTGGACTCCGCAATCCGGGAGACAACACCATCATCTCCCTGAGTGCACCGGACCTGGCCAACCGCACCATTGGCGTTGTGGACACCGCGCTCCGCGCAGTGAACAAGCAGCGTGCAGACCTTGGTGCCTACCAGAACCGGCTTGAGATGGCCCAGGTGGGAATTGACATTGCCGCAGAGAACCTGCAGGCAGCCGAATCCCGCATCCGGGATGCAGACATTGCCGAGGAGACGGTTGACTTCACCAAGAACCAGATCCTCACCCAGGCCAGCATGGCGATGATCGCCCAGGCCAACGTGCAGCCCCAGAGCGTGCTGCAGCTGCTGGGCTAAGTCTTGCAGCTGCCCCCACGGGGTAGTATGTTGTAGTAGCAGAGGCGACAGGATTCTGTCGCCTCTGCGTATCTATCCGTTGTTCTTTGACAGAGCATCCCTCCCGGTACTCCCGCGTACCGGGATCCGCAGCTGGGTGACGTAGCGGCGTGCCGCGCCGCCACGTCTCCCGGCTGAAACGGGGCGTGGACGGAGCAAGGGAAGCGCGAACTGCCCTTGAAGCCCCCGGATCCGCCGAGAACGAGGCACGGAAGCCTCGAGATCGATCACGGAGGGGTCACGATGATCATAAACCACAACATCAGCGCGCAGTACGCCAGCCGTCAGCTGTCGTCACGGACTATGGAGGTCAATAATAACATTGAATCTCTGTCATCCGGACTGCGCATCAATCGCGCTGGAGACGATGCGTCCGGCCTTGCGGTTTCAGAGAAGCTGCGGAGCCAAATCCGGGGTCTGAACCAGGCAAGCCGGAACATTCAGGATGCCGTTTCCTTCATCCAGACTACCGAAGGGTATCTGCAGACCACGCAGGACATCCTGCACCGGGTTCGTGAGCTGGCTGTGCAGTCGGCAAACGGAATCTACACTGCAGAGGATCGGGCCCAGATTCAGGTTGAGGTCAGCCAACTGGTGGACGAGGTCAACAGGATTGCCTCGCACGCACAGTTCAATGGCCTGAACATGCTGACCGGGCGATTTTCCACCGACACCGCTACTGGTGAGATCATGCAGTTCCAGGTTGGCGCAAACGTTGACCAGAACGAGCAGGTCTTCATCGGGACAATGACGGCTGCCGCGCTTGGCCTTGAGGGTGCCCAGGGTGCAGAGGGAATCATCTCGATTTCCACTCCCGAGGAATCCAATCGGGCCATCGGCACAGTTGATGCCGCACTGCGCGTGGTGAACCGACAGCGGGCCGACCTTGGTGCATACCAGAACCGCTTTGAGATGGCACAGGAAGGCGTGGATATCGCCGCGGAAAACCTGCAGGCTGCAGAGTCTCAGATCCGCGACGTGAACATGGCGAGCGAAGTGGTGGACTTCACCAAGAACCAGATTCTGGTTCAGTCCAGCACCGCCATGCTGGCTCAGGCCAATATCCAGCCCCAGTCTGTCCTTCAGCTTCTGGGCTAAGGTTCGGGTCATTCTCCGACTATTGTGTAACCGGGAGAACACTGGACGTCTTCTTCAGGTTGCATTGTGGGGCGGGGGGAGTTCGCGCTCTCCCCTCGTCCTCACGCTTTGCGCCGCGCTACATGGAGGTGGGCGATGGCAAGTGAAGTAATGCGTATTGCCGCCGGACAGACGCTGTCCACCGAGCGGCCCCAGACTGGCGGCCCTGCGCGGGCAGCTAACCGGGAAGTAGTAGTTCCCAAGGCACCCGAAGCGCCGGAACTGCCCGATATCTCAAACGTCATTCGGGAACTCCAACAGGTGAGCCTTGCCTTCAACCGAAGACTGCAGTTCCGGGTGAATCGGGAACTGGATATGGTGATCGTCAAGGTCATTGATTCCCGCACCGATGAAGTGATTAAAGAGATTCCGCCGGAGCAGCTGCAGCGCTTGCACGGACGGATTCGCGAGGCGATTGGCCTGATCGTAGACGAGAGCATCTGAGACCGGGCCCGCCGGCAGGAAATCCGTCTATGGTTCGTGATACTGCTCTGTCAGGAAGAAGCGGGACGGCATGTCAGACATATCCATCCCTGGAATCTCAAGCCGATTTGATACCCGGCAGATCATCAACGATCTGGTAGAGGTTGAGAGGACTCCAATTGTCCGGCTTGAGAACGAGATTGAGCAGCTCCAGACCGAACGCGGGTACTGGCAGACCATCAACAGAGCTATGTCCGCACTTCGGGACGAGGCGCGGACCCTGACGGGCTTTGAGAACCCGTTCTCCGAACGGGTCGCAAACTCCTCCAACGAACGCATCCTCACCGCCAGTGCCGCGCGGACGGCGGATCTGCAGGATTCCCGGATCACCGTCGATCAGGTTGCGGCTGCAGACCGGCTGCTGTCCCGGAGCCTGCCCCGTGACTACCGCGTTCCGGCGGGCACCTACACCTTCTCCTCCGGCGACGCAAGCGAAAGCATAAACTACAGCGGCGGAAGCCTCGGTGACTTTGCGGAGGCGGTGAATCGCCGTGTGTCCGACATTCTGACCGCGCGTGTGGTCAACAACACCAGCAACACAAGCGTGCTGGTCATTGAAGGCGCCCGCGAGGGTGCAGACTTTGCCCTCAGCTTCACGGATGACGCCCGGGAATTTGCGCTGGACGCAGGAATCCTTCGTGAGGCACAGGACGAAAGCCGAAGTGTGTCCCTGCGAAATCGGAACCTGGAAGCGCTGGATGCACCGGTGGACTCAGCGCGTGTTCAGGCGGACGGACAAACACTGACGGTTGGCCCCGGCGGCTCAGTGCGGCTTCCACTGGACCCTCCCGCAGAGTCCGGGCTTGAGCTGCAGTTTGAGGTACGGCTGCGGGAGCTGCCGGAGGAGGAGATCCCTCCGCCACCCGACCCGCCGAATCCGCCGGCGACTCCGGGAATTGAGTACCGTGGACTGCGGGTTGAAGGCGCGCCGTTTGCCCTGAGCATCCCGGAGCAGGAGACACCCGAACCGATGGAGACGGTGTTCACTGAATCAGTGCTCTTTGTCCAAGACGGAGAGGCAAGTCTGGCGCTACCGGACCTCAGCCCCGGGGACGAGTTTCAGACAATGACGGTTGCGGCGGGACAGCTGCTGGACAGGATTGACGCGCTGGCGGTTCGGAACTCCAACACAAGCCGGAGCGTGGAAATCCGGAACGTACAGATCGTTGATCCTACCACCCGCGGGGACCTGGAGCCAGCCAACGCGATCTCCACGGCCCAGAACGCCAGACTTCGGGTGGATGGAATCCCAGTAGAGCGCGACACAAATACCATCGATGACGTAATCCCCGGAGTCACGCTCAATCTGCAGCGCGCAAGCAATGACGAAGTGGACCTGAGCATTGAACCCGATACCGAGCTCATCAAGGAGAGCCTCATCAACTTTGTCGGCCGCTATAACCAGGTCATGCGGGAGATCAACATCCTGACGCGGACCAACGAGCAGGTGGTTGACGAGATTGAATTCTTCAGTGAAGAAGAAGCCACCGCGGCGCTTGAGCGGCTCGGAGCAATGCAGGGCGACAGCACGCTCAACCAGATTCGCTTCCGCCTGCAGACTCTGACACAGAACGCGTACAGCACCGACCTCGGCGGCCAGCTCGCGCTCCTGGACCAGATTGGAATTTCCACCAACGCAAGCCAGGGAGGAACCGGGGCGCTGGAGCCGGGCAGGCTCCGTGGCTACCTGGAAATCAACGAGACCGTGCTTGACCAGGCGCTTGCCCGGGACATTGACTCGGTGCGGCAGCTGTTTGGCAATGACACCAACGGGGACCTGGTGCCGGATTCCGGGGTGTCGGTTGCCCTTGACGAGTTTGTTCGGCCGTTCACCCAGGTGGGCGGGATCCTTGCCCTCCGCACGGACGGAATCAACTCCGATATCACCCAGGCCAACGACCGAATTGAGACATTGACCGAACGCCTGGAACGCTACGAGCAGCAGCTGCGCGTTGAGTTCGGACAGATGGAATCGGCGGTATCCGGTCTGGAATCCGGCGGAAGTGCGCTTGAGAATCTGCCGAACATTGGACCAGGAGAGAACTAGCGCATGACCACCATTGAGGTTGACGGCAAGAACATTGATTTCCAGCTGGAGCATGAGGAAACCCTGGGCGATGTAATCAGCGAGCTGCAGGGCTGGCTTTCGCAGGGCCGGGCGTTTATTGCAGGCCTGTCCGTGGATGACGAGGCCCTGCTTGCCGGTGATCGGCTTGCGTGGGAGGCGCGCCCGTTGAGCTCAATTGGAACGGTGAAGGTCCGGACCAGCAGCTTTGTGCAGGAGCGCATCGATGCACTGGCCGTCATAGCGGAGTATTTCCAGCTCGCGGCGCGTGCATGCCATGAAGGCACGGACGATGAACTCGCCGCTATCCTCACCGAGTGGCCCAACGTGAGGGCTGGAATCTCGGATTCGCTGAGTGCTTCTCTGGGTGCAGGCGCAGAGAGCTGGTCCCGCGTGGACGAACAGGTCCGGGAGGTACAGGCAAAACCTGGCGATGTTGTGGCACGGTCTCGGCTCGGGCGAACCGTGGACGGGGTTGCCCTGATTGCCGTGGACCGGGTGCGCGAGCAACTGGAACCCCGGGGAGAAGCCCGAGCGGCCGCCGCCACTCTCGGCAGGATTCGGCCGGAAGTGGAAAGCGTATCGGTCCGAATGCAGACCGGCGAAGGCAGGGAAGCTGTGGCATCCTTGTTGCGCTTCATTGAGTTGACCGCAAAGGTCATCCGCGTCACCGAGGCGCTGGACACGGACGCCACGCTTTCGGATCGGGTGAGTACTCTGGCCGGCCAGCTCCGAGAGCTGGAAGAGGGAATAGAGAATCAGGATTCTGTTGTCATCGGCGATCTTCTGGAGTATGATCTGCTGCCAGCTGTGGAGGATATCCTTGTGGAGCTGCAGGCCGACGAATGACTACTCCGCTTCAGTTCATCGCGGAGCCAGATCCGGTACTGCAGACCATTGCCCTTGTTCTTTTTGGTGTCTTTGCGGTCATCATTTTCGTAGCGTCCGCCTACAACCGGCGGGGTCAGAGCTTTTCCGGCGGCAGCAAGCGACGGGAGTTTCGGCGCCGCTGCAGGGCGCGCGGAATAACCAACACGGAGCGTCGGCTGCTGCAAGACCGCATCCGCCGGGCAAACCTCGCCAACCCCCTGCGCCTGTTCTCAAGCGAATCCACGCGGCGGCGCTTCATGTCCCAGATTATGTCGGACATCCAGAGTTCCCAGGCTGCTGCAGCGGTGAAGGAACAGCGCCGATCGATGGTGTTGCGGATAACGGCAAAACTTGCAAAGCCGGAGGCGACGGCGGACGGACCCAAGCCGAGTACATCGGCGCTCCGTCAGGGGGAGGAGGTCCGGATTCGTCCGGCGGGCGGCCAGAACTACACCACGGTGGTCACATCCAACATCCGAGACCTGCTGGGCCTGGAGATGCCAACAGACCGGCGTGGCCGCCCGATTGAGCTTACCCGCGGCACCAATGTCACCATCACGCTGGTTCATTCGCAGAACACCGCCTTCAGCTATGACACCAAGATTCAGCAGGTGCGGACCCTGGAAGGAATACAGAGCCTGTTCGTGCCCCACGCAAAGGAGTTGCGCGGTGCACAGAAGCGGCAGTCTCCCCGGGTGGAGTTTGTACGCCCGGCCTTCTTGTATCCCGTTGAAGTGATGACAGTTGGCAGCGGACGGAACGCTGAGAAGCGGACAATCGTGAATCGCAACCGCAGGACTCGCGGGGACATGATTGACATTTCGGGCGGTGGCTGTGCCGTAGTCAGCCGCAACCCGCTACCGGCCGGCAAGCTCATCCGAATTGACTTTGATGCGATCAACGGGAGCACGGTCGTCACTTACGGCCGGGTTCTGAGCCTGGAGAGCGTCCGGCGCGGAATGCTGATGCACATCAAGTTCACCCGCGTCAGCCGGAGCCACTTGAACCAGATCCGCGAGTACGTCTTTGGATTGAACGAAGTATGAGCAGCATTGGCGGTCCTGCGCTTGACGCGGGTGAATCGCAGGCCTACGGTTCCGCTGTGCCGCGGATTGTAGAGTTGCGGGATGTCACGCGAAAAGAAAGCCCCATCTCCTATCGCCGAAGCTACACGGCAGAAGCAGTGATTGAGACGCTTGCAACCAGACGCTTCTCTCAGAAGGTCACCTTTACCATTGAAGAAGATGCTCTCGGCCAGCGGGATGTAACCGTGAAGCTGCTTGGCGACATTGAGTATCCCCTCCTCCCGGTCCTCAGCGCGCTGCGCGATCACGTCGGTACCCTGGATCGCTCCGGAAAGCTTGCCGTCTGAAATCAGGCGGATCTGCCACAATGAGGCAGAAACCGTGGCTGCCGGGGAGGAACTCGGGCGCACGCTGTCCCCGGGCGCCGTGGTGCTGTTAAGCGGGGAACTTGGCGCAGGGAAGACCCGGCTGGCGGCCGGAATCGCGCGGGGCCTGGGCTGCCGCGAACCCGTCACCAGCCCGAGCTACAGCCTTATCAACACCTACCAGGCATCGGTTCCCATTCACCATCTGGACTGTTACCGCCTCTCCGATCCGGATGATCTGGAAGACCTGGGTATCGGCGAGCTGTTGGAAGAAGGCGGGATCCTGGTGGTGGAATGGCCGAACCTGGGAAAC
Source organism: uncultured Spirochaetaceae bacterium (assembly GCA_964591085.1). Lineage (GTDB taxonomy): Bacteria > Spirochaetota > Spirochaetia > DSM-27196 > CAZPXH01 > CAZPXH01. The sequence goes on from CAZPXH010000003.1 coordinate 110,374, forward strand.
GAGTGGTGGCCGGTGCATGCCGTTCGTCTCAGCCTGCGGGTCCTGCCGGATGGCAGCCGGGAGATCACCGGTGAAATCAATGCCCACAACTGAAAGCCCGATTCTTGCAATGCAAAGCTCCGGTGCCGAGCTTGGCTTTGCACTCCAATCAGACCGGGGCTACCGCGAGATCCGGGCCGGAACCGGCCTCAGGCACGGGCGAGAAGCCCTGCCGTTGCTTGATGAACTTTTGCGTGCTTGCGGGTGTAGTCCGGCTGAGATTGGGTTGGTGATTGTGGACCAGGGGCCTGGTTCATTCACCGGCCTGCGGATTTCGCTTTCCATTGCCCGCGGGCTGCAGGCGGTTTCCCCAGCCCTTGGGATTTCCGGCGTCAGCGGACTGGAGGTCTCAGTGTTTGGCCTATCGGCCGGATTGAACGCGCTTGCCGTCATTGACGGGCGGAAGCAGCGATACTTCTGCTTACAAGCGACGGCGGGCAGCAGCTTTCCTGCTCCGCCGGCGGACAGGATCCTGGACCTGCGCGCGCACGAGATCGCGGAAACCTGGGGAGCAGAACCAATGCTTGTCACTGGAACCGGTGCCGGAGCGCTCATGGAAGAGCTTTCGCGCTCGGGGAAGGGTGCGCCGGAACAGTGGCGCCGCGATCCGCGCGCCGCAGAGCCTTCTCTCCGCCTGCTCCTTGAGCTGGGCCGTAGGCGTGCAGCCGACGGGCACCTGCTGGGCGACAGCGAAGGTCCGCTGTACGCGCGCGCCAGTCAGGCGGAGGAGTCTCCCGAATCCCGTTCTGCCGGGGTTTGATCCGCGGAGTTCTGCTGGCGTTCCAGGAGGTCCTGCATCGCGGGAAGACTGGTCCCGGTAGATGCAGCCTGGCGGTTTTCCTCCTGGATAGCCACGTAGACCTCGTAGCGGTAGACCTTCACGTCATTGGGGGCAGAAATACCCAGCTTCACCTGGTCACCGCGGATCTCCACCACGCTGACCTCAATCCGGTCTCCGATAAGGATTTTCTCATCCCGCTTTCGGGAGAGGATCAGCACGCCCGCTTCCCGGCCACCTCGTCCACAATCCGATGGCGGACCTGCCATGCGGGGCTTGTGTTGATGACCTGACGGCCAAGGCGGGCATCCCGGTTGATAACGAGGGGTCCCTGCAGGTTGATGGTCATGTCCCGGGGATTTCCCGGCACCGTGCAAATGGCAAGCACCAGTGCATCCGGCTGGCTGTCGGGGAAACCGAGGACCGAGAGTTCCTCCGGGCTGACATCCAGCCGGTAGTCCGGACGAACCAGCTGGGGATCCATGACCACGAAGGCCAGCTCTGGCTTGTCCAGGCTTTGCAGCCAGTACAAGGGAGGCTGCCCGGAGTCCAGGAGAGCAAAGTGCTCCATGGTCTCAAAGCCAAAGAGACCCCAGGGAAAGCGGAGGACCTGGCGATCATCTATTGTGACTTCCCCAAAGGGACGCGTGTTGATCTGCAGGCTCGCCATGGCTTATCGCAGGAAGTCCAGGAGCGTCTGGGGAAGGACCCGGCCGGCTACGCCGAGCGAGGCACGGTGAGTGTATTCCAGCATCTGAAGCTCCGTGATGGCTTCTGCCATGTCCAGATCCAGTTCCCGGGACTCGTTCGCTGCGACCTCCGGGATGTCATACTCGGTACGGCGATAGGCCACGTCCACACGTGACTGCTGGGCACCGAGTCGGCCGAGGCGGCCCAGAACGTGCGACAGGGCGTTGTCTATGCCCTGCAGGGCCGAGGACCCGATTTCCAGCTGATCATTGCCATAGAGATCATCGCGGAGCGCGATCACCATATCAAAGACACTGCCACCGGAGACCCGCGCATCAGGATTCAGGTTGTCCGGCGGACTGTTGTTTCCGTCCTGTATCACTCCAAGGTCAGCGAGAACGGTGCCTTGCTCATCGCCGAGCCAAAGTTGCGCGGGCGAGATGCCCTCCAGAACCAAAGAGCGCTGGACGGGATCAAGGCGCGCCTCAACTCCTGCTCCAGCGGAGTTAATGCGGCTCATGATGGTATAGATATTGTCACCGGGGCTGAGTTCTATGGTGGCGGGGCCAAGAAAGATGCGCGCCGGCTGCTGCACCACGTAGTCCACCGCGGGAGCAGCCGATGTCAGCGTCTGCCGCTCCGCCCAGAAGATGTCGTTTCCGGGGCTGTTTAGCGGAATGCTTTCAATGTCGCTGATCTGCACCTGGCGCTGGTCAACGTTGCCAAGGTACTCAACGCTGGTAATCACCTGCCGATCCGCGCCGGGGACCGTGCCGCGAATCTCGCGAAACGGCTGAAGGCGGGTCTCAGTGCCGCTGAACAGCGAGTTGCCGTCCGGACCGCGGGTATTTGCAAGGGTAACCAACTCCTCAAGGACTTGATCAACCTCTGCGGCCATTGCAGCGCGATCCGTGCTGGTGAAGGTGCCGTTTGCGCCCCGCACCGCGAGTTCACGAACGTGCTGCAGGATGTCCACCGCGGAGCGGACGTAGCCCTCCTGAACACGATAGTTGTCCCGGAGGTACTCCAGGTTGTCACTGTAGCGCTCCAGGCGGGTCTGCACGCTCTGATAGCGGGTTCCGTGCGCAGCGGCTACCGGATCGTCACGGAGTTCCACAATTCGCCGCTGTGTGGCAATGCGGGTCTGCTGCTCGTTCAGATCAACCTGGCGCTGCCTCATGAAGAACTGCGCGTTGTCGTTGGTCTGATGGGTGCTTACACGGTCCACTTGCTACCTTCCTCTCCGGCCACCGGGGATCAGCCCGATCCGAGCCGGTTGATTACCGTCTCAATGAGTCCGTCCATCACCGTCACAAAACGCGCCGCGGCTGCGTAGCCCTGCTGGAACTTGATCATCTCCGAGAGCTCCTCATCGATGTTCACTCCACTCAAGGCAGCCCTCGTGTCCCGGAGATCCTTCATCACAAACTCCTGAGTCTCAAAGGCCTGCCGAGCTTCCTCTCCGCGGACACCAACACGGGCTACGGTGTCGGCGAAGTAGTCGTCAAAGGTTGCCGAAGATCCGAGCATGACCGTGTCGCTGCGCAAGGCAGAGACGGCAAGCGCTATGGATCCATCTCCGTCAGCGGCACGGCCGCTCTCACCGGCGGTCCCGGCCGCAACAGCCTGCGGCTGCTGGCGAAGGAGCGGGTTGACGCCGATCCAGCCGGCCGGGTGGCTTTCCGGTGCCACGGCTACCAGGTCCAGGTCCGCCTGGAGGGTGTCTGCAACCGCAGTGGGATTGTCAGAGGTGAAGGCGCCGGCTGGGCCGCTCTCCTGCAGGAGGCCTGCGTAGCCCACGAGGAACTGCCCGCTGTCTTCAATGCGGCGAAGCACAAAGTCCGGCCGCTCTATGTCTGCTGCTGGCGTTGCCTTGAGCGTCAGGCGACCCTCCAGGTCCAGGCGGGCCACAACCTCCGCGCCGCTGGTATTGATGCGCCGTACAAGCTCCGAGACCGTGTCCGTGGGGAAGTAGGGAATCTCCACGTCTGTGTCGCTTCCGGCAAAGGTCATCACGCCCTGCACCCCAATCTGTGCCTGCGGATCCAGGGCATTGATTCCACTCACGCGGAACAGGAAGGTGGAGTCCACCACTCCATCAGCGTCTGTGTCCGTCTGCCCGTTGCGTGCCTCCACAAAGGGTAGCTCCACAAAGAAATCCCGTCCGCTTCCCCCGTCCAGTCCGGCTCCACTGCGGTGCAACTCGTTCACCAGATCGGCAAGATTAACCGTGAGGTTGTCCAGGCTCTGAATCTCGCCGCGGACGTCCACGTCCCGGAGCTCAACCAGACTCCCAAGGATCCCGCCACGGAAACTGACTGGGTCGCCGGTATCCGCAAAGCTGATGTCTACAAAGCCATCATTGATCGGAGCCGGCTCTGCCTGCAGCTGCCGGGCGATCCCTCCCTGCACCAGGTGTACTCCGTCAGTGTGGATGAGGTACTCGTCCGGATCACGCCGATCCACTGTGATGTTGATAAGGTTGCCGAGTTCTTCCGCGAGTTCATCCCGGCGGTCCAGCAAGTCATTGGGATTGTCCTGCAGGGCCTGCACGCGCTCAATCTCGGTGTTCAGGGCGGCGATCTCGGTGGTGAGGGCGTTCACCTGGTCCACACGGACCAGAATGTCGTCCTCAATCATGGCGCGAATCTCTTCCAACTGCTGGTAGCGGCCGCGGATTCCGTTGGCCAGTGCTTCTCCCCGCTGCAGAACCACTTCCCGTGCTGCAAGCTGGTCAGGAAAAATGGAAAGCTCCTGGAAACCGTCCCAGAACTGGTCCACGAGGTTCCGGATCGACTGCTCGGTGGGTTCGTTGTAGACCTGCTCCAGCATCAGCATGTAGCGGTCCCGGGTTCTCCAGTAGCCCTCTATCTCGTTCTGGGCAACAATCCGGCGCTCCAGCAGATCGTCCCGGACGCGGTCCACGGACGCAACTTCCACGCCCTGCCCGATCTGGCCCGGGCGTTCGGCCCGGTTCAGTTGAGGCCGATAGATGGGCGACATGGCCTGGAGTTCCACCCGCTGTCTGCTGTAACCGGGCCTGGCAGCATTGCTGAGGTTGTGACCGATGGTGGTAAGCGCAACGGTGTTGGCAATGAGGCTGCGCTTCCCGATCTCTATGCCGGCAAAGGTGGAACTCATAGCTGGTCCTCAGGCGTGGTGGCTCATGACGATTGCACTACGATCGCCCGCCGCTTTCTGGCCGCGAGGGTCGTACATCCGTCCCCTCCCGCCCGGGAGCAGCTCACTGACGATGGCCTCACCCAGCTCGGCGGCGTTGCGGCTGTAAGCCTCAATCCCGCTCCCGATGCTGCGAACCCTGAGCACGGCAACTTTCAGACGGCGATACAGGTTGGCAAGATGGCCACGGCTATCTCTGTCAAGGAGAGCAAGCACATCGGCGAACGTCTCGGACTCGGAGACACCGAGAACCGTGCGGAGCTCGCGGTAGGCAGCTTCCCGATGAGCTTCTGCCTCTCCGATGCGGGCTGCTATTGCATCCTGGTTTTCCACCAGGTCTTCAAGCGCGGTCCAGTCGCGGGACAGCAGCGCCTGTTGCAACTGGTTCTGGACCTCACACAGTCCCTCCAGGAGTACAACCTGCGTCTTCAGTGCAGCTTCCAGACCGGCAATCCGGTGATCTTGCGTCTGTGTCACGATGCTCCTCCACTTCTGATGTTCGGTGCGTCCGGCGGTCTGCTATAGTCAGGAATACATGCAGCGCAGACGCCAGATTCTCATTGCTGCACTCACTGTAGCCGGCCTCCTGGTCCTTGCCGCCCTGGCGGTGGCATCCCAGACAGGCGGCCCGCGTGTGCGCTCCGTCAACGAGGCAGAAAGCTCGGCGGAAGCCGCGTCCTCCGCAGCCAACCAATCCACCACGGATAATGGCGCCGACTCCGCGGTCTCCCCGGACCCGCCGGCGGGTCTTGCGGATCCATCTGCGATCTTCTGGCAGCCCGGCGATGATGCGGAGATTGCTGATTGGATTCTTGCTGCACTGAGCCCGGAAGAGATTGTTGCGCAGCTGTTCATGGTTGGCTGGGAGGGTGAAGACCCATCTCCGGAGGTCATGGAGTGGATATCCGGCCGCGGGCTGGGCGGCATCAAGGTCTTTGGCTGGAACGGGCGGGACGTCAGGCGGCTTGTCGGCAGTATAGGTATCATGCAGCAGGAGTCGCTGGCCCGGGACTCAGGCATACCGCTCCTGGTTGCCACCGACCAGGAAGGCGGCTGGGTCCGCCATATCAAGGATCTCACCAGCGAAACCGCGGGGAACATGGCCCTTGGGGCAACGGGGCTTGCGCGGGATGCGTGGCGGACGGGCCTCCTGATCGGCGAGGAGCTCCGCGCCATGGGCGTGAACATGAACTTTGCGCCGACGGTTGACGTCCTGGTGCATCCCGAGGCAACGGTTATCGGCCCCCGCGCCTTTGCCGACAATCCCGCGCTGGTAAGCATTCTGGGACTGGCGTTCTTCCAGGGCCACGAGGAAGCAAGGGTCATAGCAACCGCCAAGCATTTTCCGGGTCACGGAAACGCACGGGGTGACTCTCACGGGATTCTGCCGGTACTGGACGACAACCTGGAAGAGCTGTGGGAGCGAGACCTCCTTCCATATCGAATTCTGGTGCGGGAGGGAGTCCCAGCGATCCTCAGCGGTCATCTGAGCTTCCCGGTGGCCGCGGGAGACGGGACCCCGGCATCGCTTTCAGAGTTCTTCAAGACCGAGGTCCTCCGGGACCGTCTGGGTTTCTCCGGGGTTGTGATCACCGACGACCTATACATGCGGGGGGCAACGGTCTGGGGTAATCAGCAGAACTGGACATTTGGCGAACTCACACTTGCGGCGATCCTCGCCGGGAGTGATCTGGTCATGCTCAGCAGGACGCCGGCTGTCTGGGGGGAAATCTGGACCACGGTGCTGCAGGCATATGAGCAGGACCCTGTGGCGCACGAACGAATCCGTGACGCGGCGCGTCGGGTGCTTATCCTGAAGCGGCGCTACCTCGCCAACGCTGATCGCGTGCCCTTGGTTCCGGACGCAGAGGCTGTGGAGGCGGTGTTTGCGCGCAGAGATGAAGCGTTCATCCTGGACAGTGCTGCCCGCGCGGTGAGCGTGATCCGGGGTGGTGGGCTACCCCTGGAGCCTGACCAGACTGCACCGGTACTGGTGGGAACGGACGCAGACTTCTTTGCCATGGGCCGCGAGCGCTTCCCGGGAGCCACATCACTGTTTGTCCCCTTCCGGCTGGACCGGGAGCAGATGCTCTCCGTTGCTGATGCTGCTCTTAGACTGGCCGGCAGTGATCGGCAGGTGATCCTGGGTGTTGACGACGCCGGTGACATGCTTCTGGTGGACGCACTTGCTCCGCTGGGGAGTAGACTGATTCTCCTCTCCGCCCTGGATCCCAGCCCGCTTGAAGGCAGTTCCGGAAGCGGACCAATCATCGCGATCTACGGTGCTGCTCGGGAGTCCTACCGCGCCGGAATGGCAGTGATCGCCGGCGATATCGCCGCCTACGGGGAAGTTCCGCTGGAACGCCTGCGAATGAGGGGTGGTGGTTGACGGCCCGCTGGGTCCCCGCACGGCCGCGGCACCTGCGCAGCCTCCAGGACCTGCTCCTGCCCCAGGAGCATTTCTACGCAAGCCTGACGGCCAGGCTCAATCGCGGAGGCAGGATGACACTCCCGGACTCTCCCTATCGGCTGATGGTACTGGACGCCGGGCAGTCCCGCGTGGAGGCCTGCGTGCTGCAGAGCCGTTACGGATTTCACATGCCGGTGCTTCCGTCCGCGGATCGGGCAGCCGGACTGAGCCAGCGGGTTGGGGTTCCCATGCACCCCGTGCACTCCATCATGGGCCGCACCGAGGACGTGCTTCTCCTTGCAGAGATTGTTCAGCATCGCCTCCGTGCGCGCGTGGACTACGTGATAATGCGCGCGTTGCAGAGCAAGCCCGGCAGGCCCGCACCAAGCGGCCTGCACCTGCGTTATGCCGGGGCCGCGGATCTGGATGCTCTGATGCCACTGCAGCAGGGATACGAGCTGGAGGAAGTTCTCCTCGGTGGCGAGCACTTTGATCATGCTGGCGCGCGGTCACAGCTTCGGGCCGCCCTGCGGAGCCAGCTCACCAGCCTTGCCATTCTGGACGGGCGGATCGTTGCCAAGGCTTCAACCAACGCAACCGGGTTTGGCGTAGCGCAGATCGGAGGGGTGTACACCGTCCCGGAGCTGCGCGGCCAGGGAATTGCGCAGGCGGTCATGCGGCATCTCTGTGAGCGGATCCGGGAATCCGGCCGGGTACCGACGCTGTTCGTGAAGACCGGGAACCAGGCTGCCATTCGCGCCTACCAGAACCTCGGGTTTACCCCTGAGGGGTCCTATCGCATCATGTACTACTGGAGTCGGAGCGCACGATGAAGATCCTGATGGTAAGCAGTGAAGCCCAGCCCTGGGCAAAGACGGGCGGGCTTGCAGATGCGGTGAGCGGTCTCATTTCCGGGCTCACACGGGCGGAGCACGAGATCACTGTGCTGATACCGCGGTACTACGGCATTGACCGAAGCAGGCTTACGGCAGACATCCGGGTGGAGGTGCAGCACGGCGAGGATCGGAGCGTGATGAATCTCTACTGCACCATCGCTGACGGAGTGAACTGGGTCTTTGCGGACTGCGAGCTGCTGTACGGGAGGGATGGTGTGTACGGGTACGTCCCGTCCGAGCCCTTTGCAGACAACGCCCGCCGCTTTGCTGCCTTCTCTACCCTGGCCGCGGAGTACGCGGCTCTTACCAAGCCGGACATCCTGCATGCGCACGACTGGACAGCGGCTTTGAGTGCCGCGGTCCTCAAGGAACGCTACCCGGAGCTCTCAATTGCCACCGTGTTGACCATTCACAATCTGGGCTATCAGGGCAGCTTCAGCTCTGAATGGATGAGCACAATGCCCTTGGATGAGACTGCAGCGTTGGAGAGCCACTTGCTGGAGTTTGGTCACTTGAACTTCCTGCGCTGCGGGATTTCCACCTTTGACGAGTTGAGCACGGTGTCCCCGCGCTATGCCGAAGAGATACAAACTCCGCGCTTCGGCTTCCAGCTGGACGGAATGCTGCGGGAACGCAGTGAGCACCTTACGGGAATCCTGAACGGGGCGGATTACGAGGAATGGGATCCCAGATCGGACCCCCACCTTCCCCTGCCCTTCTCCGCCGAGGATCCGCGACCACGGGCGCTCATTGCCGAACAGTTGAGAGCTGAACTCGGGCTTCCAAACCGCCCGGAGAGGCCGCTCATTGGAATGGTGACCCGCCTGGTAGACCAGAAAGGCGTGGCTGACCTGGTTGCGCCAAGCCACGGCTGCCTGCCGGAGATACTGGAAACCATGGACGTGCAGTTTGTGATACTTGGAACGGGCCAGCCGGTATTCGAGAAGGAACTCGCACGCATTGCGGAGCTGCAGGAAGACCTCGCCGTGATCACGCGCTTTGACGAAGGGCTGGCCCATCGAATTGAGGCCGGCAGTGACTTCTTTCTGATGCCATCCCGATACGAACCGAGCGGGTTGAACCAGCTCTACTCCCTCCGCTACGGAAGCATTCCCGTTGTGACTCCCACAGGCGGGCTGCTGGACTCGGTAGTGGATGTAGACCGCGATCCCGAGAGTGCAACCGGAATCTACATCCCGGAACCGCTCAATCCGGAGAGCATATCCGCGGCCGTGAAACGCGCCCTGGATATCTGGAAGGATCCTCACCTTGTTTCCGCAATGCGAGCCCGGGGAATGACCGCAGACTTCAGCTGGGACAACGCTGTCCCGGCCTACCTCAATCTGTACCGGAAGGCGCGAGCTTCCCTTCCAGTCGCTGCAGGCGGCGTCTGAGGTCCTCGCCAAGCCAGTTCGGAAGAGACGGCACAGCGGTCAGCTCCCGCGCGAGCGCATGGGCGGCCGAGAAATCGCGAAGATGATGCTCAGCGTCCACAGCCAGAAAGCGGCCGCACCAGGGGTCACGCAGATTCTGCCATGCGTTGCGCGCAATCCGTCGGGCTGTGTCCCTGTCACCCTCGCGGGCGTACATGGCTGCTGCCATCCGTGCACAGCGGACCTGCTCATCCGGACCCGCATCCTTTTCCGGGGAAGTGATGGCAATGCTCAGGATCGAGAGGGCTTCCTGCGGTCTCCCCTGCTCCAGCAGGCACCTCGCCAACATGGAACGATCAACGCCCGTGGCCGCCAAGGGCTGCCCCAGAATTCCGTCCAGGAGCACGGTCAGGCGTGCCAGGCTTCTGATGTCGTCCAGATGGTGGGCCGCTACCGGAATCATGGACTGGTGGTCCCGGCTTTCCAACCAGGCAAGGAAAACCTCCGGAACCAGTGCGGAGGGAATGTCCAACGGGCGGCTGTGAGCAAGGATGTGTTCTTCAACAGAACCCAGGGAGCAGCTCTCCAGGCGACGCTTCCAGAATCGGCGTGCAAAGCGAAGGAGGTCCAGGTGCCGTGCCAGATACAGGCTACTGCGGTGAATTATGGCGCGGTTCTCCAGGACAGGGCCGTCAAAGCTCCGGCCGTTGTAGCTCACCCAGCAGACATCGGACGCCGCCTCTGAAGCAAACCAGGACACAATTCCGCGCTCCGCCGGAAAGTCCGTGATCATCCGCTGCTCAACCGTGAGCTTCCCTTCCACAATCCGACCAATTCCAGCGAGGAACACCGCAGTCCCGGCAGCAGCAGAAAGCCCGGTGGTCTCAAGGTCAAAGAAGCGGACCCGTGACATCGGGATGGGCAACGGAGCCAGCCCCGGTACAGGCAGGTGTCCAATGAAGTCCGGTCCTTCCCAGGTCAGCGTCTCCTTACGGCGAAGGCAGCCATCGGGGAGGAGCTCCCATCCCGGCAGCGCGGTCGCCTCCCCGGAGAGAAGCCGAGGGCCGGGGCCCAAGCCCGGCCCGGGGCCCGACATTGGTCCGGATTCTGCAGGTTCGCTCTGGCCCGGGGTCTCCCGACGCGCGAGACGAAGGCGCTCCGCGATGGTCACGCGCTCCGGCCTCCGGATCGCCATGCGTCCAGGAGCTGCCCGACACTTGCCTTTGGATCAACTCCAATGTCGCGTTCCGGATCAACCGGACCAACGCAGCTCGGACAGCCGGACTCGCAGGGGCAGCGCTCCACAAGTTCTGCGGCGGCCGCCAGCAAATCCGGAAGCACGGTCCGGAGCCGCTCGGACAGACCCGATCCCCCGGGGTACTGGTCAAAGAGAAAGAGTGCCGGCTCCCCAAAGTGCGGATCCCGAACCCGCTCGGCAATACCGATGTCCCGGGGATCGGACAGCAGGAACACCGGAGCAACGTTCTGCAGGACCCGTCCGAGCCTGGCGATTACCGGTCCGCTTGCACCATCCGGTAAGGCGTCAAGGGCGCTCCGAGCCGCGGTCCCTTTGCTGAAGACGCTCACCAGCGCTCGAGTGTGCAGCTCTTCTTCCGGCAGGTTCACTTCGCCATAGCCGATGTTTTCGTGCGTAGTGAAGCGCAGCTTCTTGAACTTGCTGACCTGGCTGCGCACCAGCACATCGCCCAGGACGGTCTCCACGCCGGCAAGGGGCACCCGTTCGTCTTCAATCAGAACTTTGATGTCCCGCTTCACCTGCGCGTCCGTCCAGTAGTCCACCTTCACGGCCTCTACCTCGGCCCGGCGGTTCTCCAGATCCAGCAACTGAACCACAAACTGCGCTCCGCGGTGGATGTAGATGGCATTGATGAACAGCAGCTCCTTGGCCGAAGGCCGGTCCATTTCCCCGATCACCTCGTTGCGGCCATCTGTGGTGTCTACAATCACCACGTTGTCGGATGCAGCACTGCGGAGCGAGATGCCTTCCGCAGGATAGCCCCGGTCCGCCCAGTACCAGCGGTCCTGGGCACGCCGGATGGTACCCTCCTCCTCCAGAACTGCCAGGTACTCAGCAGGCTCGGGGAACTCGAGCTCTTCTTCCTGGAGGTTGCTGAAGGGAAGCTCAAAGACCGCGCACTTCAAGTGATCCGTCTTCACATACATGTTGTCCGGATCCACAAAGCCACGCTCCGGGCTCCGGCTGAGGAAGTACTCCGGGTGGCGCATCAGGTACTGGTCCAGGGGTCCGCTGCTGCCGACAACAACGGCAATGCTCAGGGTCTGGCGCCGTCCCGCACGCCCGGCCTGCTGCCAGGAGGACGCGATGCTTCCCGGAAAACCGGCAAGCACTGCGGCATCCAGGCCTCCGATATCGATCCCGAGTTCAAGCGCGTTTGTGGAGACGACGCCGTGGATGCTTCCGTCTCGGAGGCCCTTTTCAATAGCCCGCCGTTCATTGGGAAGGTAGCCGCCACGATAACTCTCCACCGTGATCCGGCTGTTGTCCGTGTACACGTTGGCGAGGGCCTTGCGGATATAGGACGCAATGAGTTCAACCCGCTGCCGGGACCGTGCAAACACGATCGTCCGGACACCCGAACGAAGGAACCTGAGTGCCATGTCCCTGGAAACATGCACGGTGCTCCGTCTGATGCCCTGAACCGGGTCCACCAGTGGCGGGTTGTACAGGACCAGGTGCTTCTCTCCGGACGGGGCGCCGTTTTGGTCAATGAGCTCCATCGGGCGTCCAACAACCAGCTCTGCGAGCTCTTTCGGGTTTCCAATGGTCGCAGAGCAGCAGATGAACACCGGGTCAACGCCATAGAAGCGCGCAATACGACGGAGCCGCCGCATCACGTTGGCGACATGAGACCCAAAGATCCCCCGGTAGGTGTGGAGCTCATCAATGACTACAAAGCGCAGGTTCTTCAGGAACTTGATCCACCGCGGGTGGTTGGGCAACACGCCAGCGTGGAGCATGTCCGGGTTGGTGATGATGATCTGGCCCGTCTCCCGGGCGCTTGCGCGGACGCTGGTGGGAGTGTCCCCGTCATAGGTGGCAACCTTCACGGGCAGCTCACCAAAGACAATGCTCTCGTTCAGTTCCGACTGCTGATCCTGGCTCAGTGCCTTGGTGGGAAACAGGTACAGCGCTCGTGATTCCGGTGCCTGGAGGATCTGCTGGAGGACGGGCAGATTGTAGGACAGGGTCTTCCCGCTTGCGGTGGGCGTAACCACAACCACATCCCTGCCCGAGTTCACCGCGGCAAAGCTCTGGGCCTGGTGCGTGTACAGCGCAGAGATTCCCCGCCCTTCCAGGGCGCCTCGCAGACGGGAATCAAGGTCCTCCGGGAGTTCTTCGGTCTGTGCAGAGCGGGCGGGAATGACTTCCCAGTGGCTTACTCCGGCCATAAAGTCCGGATCGGCTCGCAATTCTTCCAGAACGCGGGCTGCAGGGTCCATTACTGCGGCAGGATAGCACGCTGGCAGCGATTCATTCTTGACCGGGGCAAATACCGGCTCCCATACTGCAGGCATGCCGGCGCGCACAGATGTGCTTTCCATCATCATGGGGGGCGGTAAGGGAACCCGCCTGTTTCCCCTCACCAAGAACCGGGCAAAGCCGGCGGTGCCTTTTGGTGCCAAGTACCGCCTGGTGGACATCCCCATATCAAATAGCATCAATGCCGGCTTCAAGAGGATCTACGTTCTCACGCAGTTCAACTCTGCCAGTCTTCACCTACATCTCTCCAATACCTACATCTTTGATGCTTTCACCAATGGCTTTGTTGAGATCCTTGCGGCAGAGCAGACCTTTGAAAGCGCAACCTGGTACGAGGGTACCGCCGACGCGGTACGCAAGAACCTGGTCCACTTCCGGACACAGGAACCGAGTCACTACCTGATTCTGAGCGGCGATCAACTCTATCGAATGGACCTGGAAGCATTCTTCCGACGCCACCTGGAATCGGACGCAGATTTGACCCTTGCGGTTACCTCGGTCAGTCGGGAACAAGCGTCCAGCCTGGGGATTGTTGAAGTGAACGGCGATGGGGAGGTAAGCGCATTCCATGAGAAGCCCGGCCCGACCGCTGACATCTCCTCCTTGCGCATGCCAGAGCGTATGCGGTCAGAGAACCCGGCCCATGCAGACAACGAGTTTCTGGCAAGCATGGGCATCTACTTCTTCAAGGCCGACGCCCTGGAGCAGGCGCTCGCCGGGGACGATGCGGACTTCGGCCACCAGGTTATTCCCGGTCTCATAGACAAGGCTCGGGTGGCCGCCTGGGTACATCACGGCTTCTGGGAGGACATCGGCACGATCCGCAGCTTCTACGAGACCAATATCAACCTCGCGCGGATCTTTCCGGACTTCAACTTCTACGACGAAAGCGGGCCAATCTACACCAGGAGGCGTGATCTTCCGGCGAGCAAGTTCAACTTCTGCTCCATATCGCAGTCGCTGGCCGCCGACGGCTGCATCATCACCAACGCATCTATTGTGAACAGCATCGTGGGAATCCGGACTTTGATTGAGTCCGGTGCCAACCTGGACGGCGTGGTCTGCATGGGAGCAGACTACTATGAGACTCCGGAAGATCGGGAGAAGAACCGGATCTCCGGAATCCCGGACATCGGAATCGGCCGAGGGACCCTGATCAAGCACGCCATCATCGACAAGAACGCGCGTATCGGCGACGGGTGTCGTATAGGTGTTGATCACGAGAACGTGGAAGACGGGGACTACGATCGGCACTACGTGCGCGACGGCATCATCGTCATCCCCAAGAACGCAATCCTGCCGACCGGGACGGTCATCTGACTCAGACCGGGACAGTAATCTAACTCAACGGTCCCTGCTTGGGTGGGGGCTGGAGGGTTGCTGACCGCAGAATGACCTGAATCAGACGCCGGTCCGACGGCACCAGCGGAAACGAGAGAACACTGTCCAGCGGGACAAAGCGAACTTCCCGGTGGTCATCCCCTGCCGTCGGTACACCGGTTGATATCAGGCGGTAGGCTCTGACGTGGTGCTCAACGCCCTGATGGGTGAAGCTTGTGGCGGCAAGCGACTCACCTACCGCGACAAGCATGTTGCATTCCTCCAGGAACTCCCGGATCAGCGCCTCAGAGTCGGACTCCCCGGGGTCTACTTTTCCGCCTGGCAATTCCCATCGTTCAGCCTGGCTCCCGGTGTTGGACCGGAGTCCAAGAAGTACCAGAGCTTCCCGCTGCAGCCAGCCGGCAACGGAACGCTGCATTCTGCTCGCCGCCCGGATGGGGTCAGATCAGGACTACTCTGGGGAAGAGAAAGTGGGCTGCACCAAGCGCCAGACCAATGGGTCCAACAAGGCCTGCGTTGGCCACCAGCAGCGTCTGAAGGCGCTCAACCAGCTCGGACTCCACCGAACTCCTGCTGACGTAGCCCTGTACAATCAGAGTTACCCCAAGAAGGATCCCGCCGAGCGCGGGAAGCAGGTTTCCGACAATGACGACGTCACCACCCGGAATAAACAGTCGCAACGCACCAACAAGCGCGGTGAAAATTCCAAACCAGATCCGGAATCCGGGTGCCACCAGGGCATCCGGCTGAAAGAAGGTATCCAGGCGGAAGCGCGTTGCGAGCGCGTCAAACCCGGCGGAGATACCGCCAAGGACAAGGGTGATTACCGAAAGAGCATAAAGCTGCACGCTAAGCCTCCTGTTTCAAGCGTACGTAGAGCATCTGTTGCCCGTCAACGTTTCCTCCCCCTCAGCGCTGACGGAGGCGTACCAGAGTGCCACTCGGAAGCACTACCCCAACCGTGACCCCGGGTCCGTAGTCAGCCGCTACCGGAAGTGGAATCAGAACCTCCGGTCCTCCGGGGACCGGTGCTGCGTCCAGGAGCCGTGTATCTCCTGGCGAAGTCTCTGAACCGGATTCCGGATCCGAGGCTCCCTCCAAGCGTATCTCCAGCACACCGCCGGAAGCAGGAGCGGAGTCCTCTGCCCTCACGGAAAGTCTGAGCTCACCTTCGGCCGGGGAAACAAGCTGAAGACGGTATCCGTCAGCGCGGGCGGCGGGCCCGGGTTCGCGCCAGAAGGTGTTGTACAGAGAGAAGATTGCGATTACCAGCAGGGAATCAATCAGGATCAGGCGGATAGCCCGGCCAGAGGGTCCGGAGCGTCCCGGCCGATCCAGCCAGGGGTAGTCCTTCCCCGCGCGGGACAGGCGATCTTCTCTGCTGTAGTGGTAGGTTGGGGTGCTGCTTTCTTCCGCCTGTTTGCGGGTCCGAAGGACCGGCTGTTCCATGGTCTAAAGGTACTCCTGCCTGGGGCGGATGAACATCCCGCACCTCCTGGCAATCGATGGGGCGAGGGAGTCGGCGCTGAACACCCCGGTAGCCGCCGCATCAAGCCCCGCCAGGCCGTGAAGGATCACAGCGATCCGTGCGGCGTCCCAGGCGGGGTAGCCGGCCGCAAGGAGGCTGCCGCACAGGCCGGCAAGCACATCGCCACTTCCGGCGCTTGCAGCAAGCGGGTTTGCTCCATCCCAGGCGGCCAGCCTCCCGTCCGGGTGCGCAATCACCGTGACGCCAAGCTTGAGTACGCAGATCGCGCCATAGGATGTGGCGATCCTCGCCGCTGCGGCAAACGGCTCGGCGATGACATCCGCCGTTTTGGGTGTTCTAGCGCCCAGGAGCACGGCAGCTTCCCCGGGGTGCGGGGTGAGCACAAGCTCTGCTGTCCGCGCGGCCGAGTCCGGACCACGGGCCGCCAGCAGGTGGAGGGCATCCGCATCCAGAACAATGGCACAATCACTCGTGAGGGCCTCCCCGAGGAGCTCCTCGCGATCGGCTCCGCGCCCCCATCCCGGACCAAGCACAAGCGCATCCGAGTTCTCGGGCAGCCCCGGCCACGGGGCGCGACAGATCACCGCGGGAATCCTTGGCGCAAGCGTTGCTACCAATGGGGCGTCAAGCAGGAGCTCGGTGAGTCCGGATGGTCCGGCCTCGGCACCAAGGGCGGCAAGCACGGCTGCGCCGGGGCTCTCGGCGGAGCCGGCCAGGATGCTCACCTTGCCCCTGCCGTGCTTGTGAACACCCCGGCGGAGCGGCCGGAGCAGTTCCGGCAGCAACTCGGCATCCAGCAGCCGATCTGCGGACCGGATTGCTGAGAGATCCCCGGGAAAGCCAACCGGGACCAGCTGCAGATGTCCACAGCGGTCTCTGTCCGCCGGAATCAGCAGTTCCCGCGCAACTGTCTCAATAGCCAGGGTGTGCTGCGCCTCAAGCAGGGGTTTGGTTCCGCCGGACGGCGCATCAACACTCAGAACCGGGATTCCGTTGTCCACAATGTGAGAAGCGAGGAGATTCCAGTGCTCGCCAAGGGGACGTGGCGACCCCGGGCCGAACAGGGCATCAACCACGGCGCAGCCCTGTGGGAACAGGTCAACAGGAACCGCCGATTCGGGCCCGCCGAAGTGCGTGGAGGCAGATTCTGAGGCCTGCTGTTCACCAGCAGGCGGGATGCTGTGTTCGCGGACACCGAGGCCGAGGGCCGCGTTCCGAGCACTTTGCGCGTGTGCGCTCCGGGGGCTTCCGGTGCTCAGAACGGCAACATCTCGCCCGGCAGCAAGCATTCGCCGCGCTACGACCCAGCCGTCACCGCCGTTGTTGCCGGGCCCGCACAGAATTCGAAGGGGACCGGAGGGCTTGAGACGAGCGATGGCAGCGGAGCAGGCGGCACCCGCTGCTTCCATCATCATCATGTCGCTGAAACCAAAGCCGTCCACAGCTTCCCGGTCGGCGGCGTTGCGGGCAGCGGAATCCGGCAGTGGCTTGCCTTGCCCGGGATATCTCAGCGCTCTGGGATCAGCTGGTCCACTCGCCACCATCGCACCTCCGCATGTTCCTCGTAGACCGTGAGGGCGGTCATGATTCCGTCTGCGCCGACCCGCAGGAGTTGGGCCAGGGACCCCACATCGTGGAGGTCAACGGTCCGCCGGGCTACAACATCTCCGCTGTGGTGCATAACCACAAGCTCCGCCCGCTCTGGCTGGCGATAGATCAGAACCAGGTGACCCCCGGGGGCAATGCCGGCGAGCTCGGCGGGCAGTCCCTCTTCCAGGCGGCTCTCCGGGATGGTGGCGAAGCCGGCGTACTGTCGCGGTTCCACGTCAACCCAAACAACAATGCTCTCAAAGCTGGACGCCTCTATCTGCTCGGTATCCGAGTTGATGGGGTAGAGGTCAATTTTCAGGAAGAGCTTCCGGGACGACTGGTCCGCGGCAAGGTCCTGGAGGACCGGCTGCACCTGCCGGCCGGCCGGGACCGGGAGAACGGTTGGGTCTATGGTGAAGCGGCCTACCAGGTCCCCTTCAGCGTCAAACCAGAACACCACCCACGCATCGGCTACCCGCGAGAACAGGACCAGGTCGTCATTGGGACCAATCTGCATGCGGTCAATCCGGGGGAACGGGGAGCCACCCAGGCCTTCCCGCCCAAGGTAGTCTTCATACTGGGCGTCCGCGCTGAAGCGTAGGACAACCCGATCGGTCAGCGCACCAAGTTCGGGATCCGTCTGTGCGGAGGCCGCCAGCGCGCGATCCACCACGTACAGCGTTCTGCGGCTGTCCACGGCAATCGCTTCCGGTTGGACAAAGTCGTGGGTACTCGCGCGCCGGTTAGTAACGCGGTCCTCTCGCCGCACTGTTGGAATAGAGACCGGGGCCGGTCCGGTCTGCGGATTGTAGTAGACGGCAAGGAGGTCCCCAAAGGAGGTGAACTCCATGATGCGGTCAGAGGCGCCGCTCGCAACAAAGACCCGCCCGTCGCGCACCGTCAGGTCAAGGCTCTGCCCGAACGCGGTGAGCGGCAGGGCAAACACGTCAATCTCATCCTCCAGCTTGCCCAGGCGCAACTCAAACAGCAGTTCTCCCGCAAGCTGATCGGGTTCCCGGTTCCCGGCGGCAGGCGCGTGTGCCGTCACGGCAAGAAGGAGAATCAGGGCTGCGACAGAGCCGCTAAATCGAGTAAACCGGAGATAACGCATAAAAAGCAAACGTTGCCATGAGGTACGGCAGGACTATACACTCTCGCAGTAGCATGGTGCAAAACGCGATAGCCTCCCTCTTCGGCGGGAATTCTGATTCTGATGTAGCTGAGCTTCTTCCTATCCTTCATTCCGTCAACGAGCGAGAGCAGTGGGCCCTTGGGCTGAGCGCGGACGACTTCCCGGCGGAAACCCGCCGGATGCAGAAGGCGATAGCCGGGGGAACGTCTCTGGACGAACTTCTTCCTGCGTCCTTTGCGCTGGCAAGGGAAGCCGCGCGGCGAGTCCTTGGCGAGCGGCCTTACGACGTTCAAATCCTCGGCGGGATCGTATTGCACCGCGGCGGTATCATGGAAATGAAGACCGGTGAGGGTAAGACCCTGTCTTCAACCACCGCTGCATACCTCAATGCGCTCTCCGGCCGAGGCGTGCATGTGGTCACTGTCAATGACTACCTTGCCGGCCGGGATGCGGCGTGGATGGGACCCGTGTTCGCCTACCTCGGCCTCAGAGTTGGCGCCATCACATCCAATCTGGATCCAGCCCAGCGGCGGGAAGCGTATGCCGCGGACATCACCTACGCCACCAACAACGAGCTGGGCTTTGACTATCTCCGGGACAACATGGCCCTCAGTCCGCTGGGAAAAGTCCAGCGGGAACACAGCTACTGCATCATTGACGAGATTGACAGCATCCTGATTGACGAGGCGCGTACGCCCCTGATCATCAGCGGCGCGGCGGATGACGACACGGCGAAGTTCGTGGAGGTCAATGGTATCGTGGGATCCCTCACCGAATGTGCGAAGGATCCGGAAACGGGCGACTATCCGGAGGAGCCGAGCGGCGACTTCAAGCTGGATGAAAAAGCCAAACGGGTTTCCTTTACCGACGAGGGGCTGAACCACCTGGAGCAGCTACTGAAGAACCGGAAGCTCATTTCCGGCTCCCTCTTTGACACGGAGAACTTTGAGTTTATTCACTACGCTACCCAAGCGCTCAGCGCGCGGCACCTGTTCAAGCGGGACACGGACTACGTGGTGACGGACAACAAGGTGGAGATCGTGGACCAGTTCACTGGCCGAATTCTCCACGGGCGGCGCTACTCCGACGGACTCCACCAGGCGATTGAAGCCAGGGAAGGAATCCGCGTTGCCCGTCGAAACCGGACAATTGCAACGATCACCTTCCAGAACTTCTTCCGCCTCTACGACAAGATCTCCGGAATGACCGGGACGGCGGCTACCGAGGCCCGGGAGTTCGGCAAGATCTACAGTCTGGATGTCAGTGTCGTGCCAACAAACCGCCCAGTGGTCCGGGATGATGAAGACGACGTGATCTTCCTCAACGAGGATGACAAGTTTGAGGCTATCTGCGACGAGATCGCACGTGTCCACGAGGCGGGGCAGCCAGTCCTGGTGGGAACGGTGAGCATCCAGAAGTCTGAACTTCTCTCCACCTACCTCACGCGCCGGGGGGTGACCCACGAGGTATTGAACGCCAAGAACCACGCTCGGGAGGCACTCATCATCGCGGAGGCTGGGGCGAAGGGCTCGGTGACCATCGCCACGAACATGGCCGGCCGCGGAACCGACATCAAGCTCGGCGGCAATCCGGAGTTCCGCGCCCGCAGTGCTGCCGGAACTGACGCTGACGAACAGACCTTCGCCCGCGCGCTCTCACGGGAAATGGAGCGGTGGCGCCCCCAGTATGAGGAGGTTCGCGGACTCGGCGGACTGTACGTCATTGGGACTGAACGTCACGAGTCCCGGCGCGTAGACAACCAGCTCAGGGGGCGCTCCGGCCGCCAGGGTGACCCGGGCCGATCACTGTTCTTCCTCTCCATGGACGATGACCTGATGCGGCTCTTCGGAGGCGGACGGACCAAGGATCTGATGCAGCGCGTGGGAATGAAGCCCGGCGAGGCCCTCAACCATCCCTTGCTCAACCGCAGCATTGAGAAGGCCCAGAGCCGGGTGGAAGAACGGAACTTTGAGATTCGAAAGCACCTGCTTGAGTACGACGATGTGGTCAATGAGCAGCGGAAATTTGTCTACGAGCAGCGTGACGCGTTGCTGCAGGACCAGGACATCCTCCAGCGGGTCCGAGGGACCGCCGAGCAGACCGTGGACACTGTTGTGACCGAACTTGACGAGGAGAAGCGGGATGGATGGGATGCGGTGATGGAGCTCCTTACGCGGGTGAAGGAGACGCTCTACTTTGATCCCTCGGACCGCGATCGCTACCTGGATATGGGACTTGCGGCAGCATCAGCTGAGCTGAAGTCTGCGATGATTTCAGACCTGGAGACCAAGCGGGAAGCCGCTGGTGCGGATGCAATCAACCGTGCGCTCCGGATTGAGTATCTAAGAACCATTGACGCGAGGTGGCAGGAGCACCTGGAAAACCTGGAAGCCTTGCGGGAGGCGGTCTCGCTGCGGGGCTACGCCCAGAAGAACCCGCTCCTTGAGTACAAGCTGGAAGGCTTTGCCATCTTTGACGAGATGCTTGCAACGATTCGGAGCACCATTGCACGTCTGGTATTCCTGGTGAAGCCGGAAACCCTGGAGCGACAGCGTGCAGCAACACAAAAGCCGCGACAGATGCAGGCTCAGCACCGGAGCTTCCAGCTCCTGGGAAATCAGCCTCAGCGGCAAGGCGGACCGGCCGCAGCCAGGTCCGGCGCATCCCGCCCGGGAGGTCCGTCCGGCGGCGGTACCGCTACGGTTGTCCGCTCGGTCCCGAAGGTTGGAAGGAACGACCCCTGCCCCTGCGGCAGTGGCAAGAAATACAAGCACTGCCACGGAGCCTGAGGGACCGACTGGGTCTCCGCCTTGCGGTTTGTTTCGGTGTGGGCCCCTATGAGGGGCGGACGATAGCCGGCGGAGCGTAGACGCGCTGGCTTGCTGAATCCCGCGCCGTACCCCAGGCGTTGATCAGCGCCACAAGTGCGAGCAGAACGGACAGTACTACAACAAGACCCCTCACCGGTCCTCCCCCTATCGGTTGGCGAAATAGGACATGGGATCCACAAAGCGACCGTTCTGCACGATAGCAAAGTGCAGATGGGGACCGGTGCTTCTGCCGGTGTTCCCCATGTACCCGATCACCTGACCCCGCTCCACTCGCTGGCCAACCTCAACCGCAAAGCGGTCAAGGTGCGCGTAGAGTGTCTGATAACCGGATCCGTGTTCAATAATGATGAGTCGGCCGTAATTTCCCAACTGCAGCTCGATGTGCACCACTCGCCCTGAGTTGGCCGCAAGGATGGGTGTCCCCACGCGACTGGCAATGTCTATTCCGTTGTGGAAGCGCCAATCCCCGGTAAAGGGATCGATTCTGTTGCCGAATCCGCTGGTAAACACCCCGCGAGCGGGATACACAAACGCTCGCCCGAGGATGAGATCAAGCTCAAACCCATCCATTCTAGCTTCCGGAACGAACAACTGCTGCCCGATGAAGATTGTCATGGATTCCAGATCGTTGGCATCAAGCAAGGCGTTCACGGTGATACCGTAGCGACGGGCAATCAACCCAAGTGACTCGCCCCGGCGGACCACGTGGAAGAGTCCATCCCGATCCGGAATCCGCAGCTCACTGCCAACCGCAAGTCTTCGCGCATCCGAGATTCCGTTGAGACTGACGAGGGTTCCCAGGCGGATGTTGTGGTCCTGAGCAATCCCGGAAAGGGTGTCTCCTGAGGCAACGCTGTAGGTCTGGAAACTGATGGCCTGGTAGCTCGCGGGAGCGGCCAGCGCTGCCGGAACGCTGCGTTCACGGAAGCCGAGAGCCCAGTCCTGGGTTGCCTCCTGGAGCAGGCGGGAGCCAGCGCTATCGGGCGGAAGCAGGTCCGGGTACGCTGCACCGCTATCGGAGGCTCCCAGACCAAAGAGAAGCAGCACCCCCAGCACACACACCGAAACAAGGGCAATGAGTCCGGGGTCCGAGGAACGGGGCAGGAGAAGCCATCCAGAGGCATCACGCCGTTTCGGAGCCGGGTCTGCTTTTTTGCCAAAGACGGCGGTATCGGCTGCCCCGCTTCCAGGACCGGGAAGAATGACCGGCGAGCGCCGTCTCCTTGTGCTCTGCCGGGTGAGCACCGCGCTGCTTCCGGGATCCGGGAAATCCGTACCGCTCGTTGCGCGCTCCACGACGGCGCGTTCGGTCTGCGCATCTAGTATGCGAAGGCGCGAACGGCGCTCGTCCGGACTGGTGGACCCACGGCGCGAAACCTGCTGCTCCTTGATGACGCTGACCATACCTGCTATCAGTATCGACCGGAGGGGCACGCGTGTTTATCGCACACCGTCCGTCGGGGGGGATGGTAGCGTGGGGTAACTGAACGCCGCGCGCGCATTGTCGCGGGACTCGTGGTCATGGCCATGGTTGTGGTTGCGGCCCGCTACGGGCGCATCATGCTGGGCGGCGCCGCACCGCTCCGGCTTGGCGGAATCACCGAGCGCCAGCGCGGCACAATCACGGACAGAAATGGCACTCTTCTGGCTCTGGATGCAGAACGCGACTCTCTGGTGGTCTGGACGCCATCCGTGCGGGAGCCCGCGCTGGTGGCCGAACTGCTGGGAGACATCCTTTCGCGATCCGCCGCTGACATTGCCAGCGAAATACGCAGCGCGCGCGGGGACCTGGTCCTTGCGGAAGGGCTGCTCCCGGAACAGGCGGCAGCGGTAGAGGAAGCCGCGCTGGAGGGCCTGCTCCCCGGCGTCCGCATTGTCCGGGATCAGGAACGCCGATACCCGCAGGCACACCTTGCATCCCATGTCCTTGGCTTTGTTGGCCGGGATGGCTACGGGCTGGAGGGAATTGAGTTCAGCCTGGACGCCGTGCTAGCGCCCCAACCCCGGGAGGATGACCGCTTCCTGGGCAATGACATTCAGCTCACCATCGACGCCGCAATTCAGGCACACGTAGACGCCGTGGCAGAGGCGGCGTTCCGAACCCATCAGGCGGACAGCGTCTTTGCGATTGTTATGGAGGCCCGTACCGGTCGGGTTCTCGCCTGGGTAGCCAAGCCGGACTACAACCCCAACACCTTCACCGAGTCCACTGCAGACGAGCGCAGAAACCGGCCGATCGTGGACACCTATGAGCCGGGCAGTGTGTTCAAGATATTCTCCATGGCTGCGCTGTTGCAGCTGGGCGGCGTCACGCCGGAGTCCCGCTTTGTCACCGATGGCGGATTTGTGGTGCCGGAGCACGGGATCCGGATCACTGACCTTGGAAACTACGGCACGGTAACTCCGGAGGGAATCATCAAGTTCAGCTCCAACGTGGGTGCTGCAATGGCCTCGCAGACAGTCGGCCCCTCCAGTTTCCATACCATGCTTGGCCGCCTCGGATTCGGGCAACCGACCGACATCCCGTTGTCCGGCGAATCTCCGGGAATCTTCCGGGACTACCGCACCTGGTCAGCAAGATCGCAGCCCACCATTGCAATGGGCCAGGAAATTGGCGTCACGGCACTTCAGATGGTGACCGCGGCCACCGCGCTGGCAAACGATGGCGTCCTGCTCCAGCCGCGCCTGGTGGAGGAAATCCGGAGTCCGGACGGTCAGCCGCTGGACGACTTCACCCGCCAGATTCAGGCGCGAGTCTTTGATCCCGCAGTGACCCGAGAGATCCTTTCGTTCATGGAGTCAGCAACTGATAACGACGGGACGGCGCGCCGGGCACGGATAGACGGAGTACGCGTTGCGGCCAAGACCGGTACTGCGGAGATCATTGATCCTGAGACCGGGAGGTACTCAACTACCGCATTTCTCGCCAGCTGCCTGGCAATCTACCCGGCGGATGATCCGGAGATCATCAGCTACGTTGTCATCAACAACCCGCGGGGAGAAGAATTTTTCGGCGGGCGGATTGCTGCACCGATGATTGCGGAGATCGGGGAGTTTGTGGTGCCCTTCCTGGGGCTGGACAGCGCAGAGCGGCGGGAGTTGGACGCGGCGCCAGTAATCACCGTGCAAAGACCCGCTCTGCCGGAGCTGGACCGCGTATGGCCGGACTTCCGCGGGCTCCCATCCCGCACACTGCTTCCACTGTTTGAGATTGAAGAGATATCCGTGGACATTCGCGGCAGCGGCAGGGTGGTCCGGCAGTCTCCCGAGCCCGGCGAGCCGATTCGGCGTGGAGACCGGCTGATCCTTGAGCTGGAGTAGCGCGGTCCTGCTGGAGCACAACCTGGCCGCTCTCGGTCAGGTCTTTGCAGACCTTGGTCCCACCATTCGGTCTACGGAACTCCCGCCAAATGCTGAACTGCGCGGCCCTGAGGACTCTCCGGGACTGCGCATTGACGGCAAGACACTCCACAGTCTGCGTGATCCCATCCGGGAAGCGGCTAGAATTGTGGCGGCGAGCCCTGCGGCGAGGACCTACGTCCTGTGCGGTCTGGGACTGGGCTACCTTGCACAGGCCTTCCTGGATGCTCCGTCCCGGCCCCGGGTAGTGGTGGTTGAGCCAGACCCGCGTCTGCTCCGGCTGTGCTGCGAGGCTCGGGACTGCTCCGCAATGTTTCAGCCAGACCGCTTTGCGTTGATTCTGGACAGGGACCCTGCTCTGGTCACCGGAGTACTTGCAGCCTGGGGCGCAGAATCCGTCCATGTGATCAGGGCAGGTACGGCGGCGCTGCAAGCCCCAGTGGTCTGGGAGGCCCTGGAGCAGGCAATCCGGCACTATGGACAGCGCCGCTCAGTAAACACCAACACCATTGAGCGGTTTGGAGCGAGGTGGGTTCGCAATCTCCTTCGGAACGTGGCGAGGGGAGACTGGAGCACGGGGATCAACGCGCTCCGGGGTCAGGCGGGCGGAATTCCGGCACTGGTGCTGGGGGCCGGACCGGGGCTGAACGAGGTGCTGCCGAGACTGGCGGAGCTCCGGAAGCGAATGATAGTGGTCGCTGTCGACACCGCGCGCGGTCTCTGCCTTCGGCACGGCGTGCGGCCCGACATCAGCGTGGTTGTGGATCCCCAGTACTGGAACAGCCGACACCTGGACTTCAGCCCTTACTCGGATGAACCGGTTGTGTGCGAGCTTGCCACAAGTCCGCGCGCGCTCCGGATGTTGCCGGGTCTCCATCGCTTTGCTGCCTCGCTCTTTCCCCTGGGCAAGTGGGTGGAGTCAGGCCTCAAGCCGAGGGACGCGCTGGGTGCGGGAGGATCTGTTGCTACGACGGCCTGGGATCTGGCAAGGCTTCTGGGCTGTGACCCCATTGTGCTTGCGGGCGTTGACCTGGGCTTTCCGGACCTGCAGACCCACGCCCGCGGAGCACTGTTTGAGCAGCGAGCTCACTGGAGGTCACACCGGCTTGAGCCCACCGAGACAGCCATGAGCGCCTACCTCTTCAGCGGTGAGCCATACCTCACCAAGTCCCAGTCCGGGGGAACGGTTCTGAGTGACCGCCGGATGATGGTGTACCGGAGCTGGTTCTCAGAACAGATTCCGGATTCCCGGCGGCGGGTTCTCCGTCTGGGAGATGGTGCAAGCATCCCCGGCTGCCAAAGCACGAGCATTGCCGATCTCCTGAAGCTTCCGGAGCACGCACAGCGGCCCAACCTGTCCGGTTCAGCTACCCCGGATCCTCTGGATCCCGCAGATCTGCTGATGCGAATGGAGGCAGGCTTCTCTGAGGTGTCGAGCCTGGCCAATCTAGCAGCAGGTCTGTGCAGGAGATTACTTGCCAAAGCGGCCACAGTGGCGGTGTCTGCGGCGGAAGCAGGGCCAAAGTCCGCGGACGATCCGGATGCTGAAGCTGCCAGGGCAGAACTGGACCGTGTAGACGCCCGGCTCCAGTCGCATCCCCTGATCCGGGCTGCGGGCTTCCTGCTGCACAGACAGGCCGCTGAGCTCCTGGATGCAGAGCCCCCCGCCGACATGACGGCCGCTCTGCACCGCTCGCTGAACCTCTACCTCGCGATTGGTCACAGCAGCACCGTGCAGGCCGAGTGGGCGCGCCAGGAGCGGCTCAAGTGTGGGAGTCCCGATACCGATGCTCCGATTGACAGGGTGAACTGACCCCTCACTACACCTGTCCGAACGGTGTGCGTTTCGACGTCCAGGCACACCGTTCTTTTTTTGCCCAGAGCCCCGGCACGCCTGTCGGGGCTCGGGCATCTTTGCATGCGCGCCTATTGTCGGGCCACGTTCTCGGGATTGATTAGCGTGGCGTTGGCGCCTGCGTGCTCGCTGTAGACCACGGTTCGCCTGCCGGGATCACGCACGGCCAGTTCTTCCGAAAGCACGGAGTCAACCAGATAGAGGCTGTAGCCCCCGGCCAGACCGCTGAGGACAAGTGCAACAGACTCCGGCTCTGTTTCACGGTGCTGGGGATTGAGTATGGGTGCCGC
The DNA here is from genome assembly GCA_964591085.1 of uncultured Spirochaetaceae bacterium. Taxonomy (GTDB): domain Bacteria; phylum Spirochaetota; class Spirochaetia; order DSM-27196; family CAZPXH01; genus CAZPXH01. The sequence continues at coordinate 137,151 of CAZPXH010000003.1, forward strand.
GGTGCCGCGAATTCGGTAGAACTGCCTTCCACCGGGGCCCAATGAGAGCAGGCGGTCTTCCAGCCGGGTAACACCGGATACAACCGAGGATGGAATAGCAAGCAACCGGTCCCCACTCCGACAGATGTGAACACGCAAGAGGCGAGAAGCCTGCGGTACGGTGAACCGGAAGCTTGTCCCCTTTTCGGGGCTTGTCTGCAGATCCAGCGATCCCCCCAGGATCGTGTCCACCGAGTACTGCACAATGTGGAGTCCAAGCCCTCGTCCTGAAAGGACAGCATGCGATCCCGCGGTGCTGTATCCCGGTTCACTGATGACCGACAGCAGGTCCGTGGCGCGGTTCCCGGCGTCCGGATCCGCACCGTGTACGCCGGCACCGTCATCCGAAACGCCGATTGTCAACCACCCGTCACCGGGAACGGCAGTGACCTCAATGCTTCCCGCCCGAGGCTTGCCGCGAGCAGCCCGCTCCTCCGGCAACTCAACTCCGTGATCAACCGCGTTACGAAGCAAATGCAGAAGAATTCCGCTGACTACCTCTGCAGTCCCAACGGAAAACTCCTGCTCCGCTCCCCTCACCTGGAGCTCCACGCGCTTCCCCGCAGCCCGGGCGAGGTCCGTTACGTGAGGTTGCAGTTGCGATACCAGATCACCAAAGCTCATTCGGCCAAGGTTGTCTGCAAGGCCCACGGCCCGGTCCAGATAGGCCGACCGGCGTCTCTCGGGCATCCCGGGATTGGCACGGAGCTCTTCCAGGAGAAAGGTCAGCATCTCCAGATCGGAGCGCCGAACCGACAAGGTGATCTGATCCACTCCGGATGCAGATGAGGGGATTCGCTGCAGATCACGCAGATCAAGGGGCTCAAAGCCGAGATCCCGAAGTTCACCGGACACCTGCAGGTGAGTCGGATCCTGCCGGCTTGCAAACAGCAGCGCGTTGGGCGCGTTACTACCGAGCACTACGCCAAAGCGGGAAAGCCGGTCAGTTTGCCCGGAAAGGTCCAGGTTGCTCTGTGACGCCGACTTCAGCCAAACCCGGTAGAGCTGCTCGCCCCGGCGAACTGCCTCTTCTGCAGCACGACGCAGTGACTCGGCAGCTCGGGACTGGACGTAGGCGCCGCCCGCCGTCACACGTTGTGGCCTGGCAGAGCTGGTTATCCGCTGGCCTGCCCGATTGCCCTGCGCGACTGATTCACCGCTGGTGGCGTCAATGAGCCGCGACCGAAATCGGGCAAGCTCGGCCAGGTTTTCTTCCCGCCCCCCACCCCGCCGAAGCTGAGCGAGGAGCAACTCCGCATCCCGGCAGACATGCTCTACTCGACCGATTCCCAGGAAGGCTGCTTCTGATTTCAGCGAGTGCAGCTCACGATAGACCCGCTCCAGCAATGCATCCCGATCCACTCCCCGGGCCGCTCCATCCGCAAGCAGACCGAGCCCGGAAATGGCCGTCTCGGTGTTCCGCGCAAAGAGACGCAGCAGCGGGTTCACCGCTGGCTCCCCAAGGCCGCAAGCGCAACGATTAGCTCCACCTGCCCAACTGGAATTCCCAGACGATCGGATATTCGCTCCGGCGTGACTCCATCCCGGTGAAGAGAGAGTACCTGTTCCCTGATCTCTTCCGGATCGTTGCCGCCCAATGACGCTGGTGTTCCATCCTGCTGTCCGGGCAAGTTTTCACCCGAGTCCCGGCCCGGTTCAGCATGGCCATCGGGATTGATCTGCACCGCGGCATGAGAGGTGTCAGCAACGGATTTCGGGTCTGGAAGCTTCTCCAGATATCGCGCAACTTCCTCAAGCCGCCTGCTCAACTCTCGAGCAACACGAATCCGGTTCTCCAGGATGGTGACGCTTTCATCCGCACTTCGGTTGATCGTGGCCACCAACTCACCGACATCGCGCGCCATACGGTCACGAAGAATGCCTCGCTCAATCCGCCTGAGAACACTCTTGCGGACCAGAAAGTACACCGCCACAAGGCCGAGCAGGTTGAGCCCGATCAGAATGGAGGGACTCATCCCTGGATATCGATGTTGTTGCCGAGAGCCGGGTCGGTGAATACCGGTGACGCTTCCGGTTCTTCCTGCTGCTGATTTTTCCTGCCCTTGGCGCTGGAATTGCCACCTGCGTTGCCCGCGTCTTCCTCCACGGACTTGGTTTCCTCGGTTTCTTCCGTCTGCTGGACCCCGCTCCGCTGGAGTTCGGCTTCCGCCTGCAGATTTCCGGCTGCCGATGCCTGCGACTGCACGGCTGACTGCTGGACAGCCTGCTGATCACGGCCAACGTCTGCGAGGCGCATAAAGAGAGCCTGGAGATCTACCGGTTGCACCGACATTCCATTCTCCTCATCGGCAGGTTCATTGCGAAGCTTCTCGGCTCTCCTTGATGCTGATGTCGTCTTCCTCGCCGGCGTACTTGGTGACTTGCACGGTCCCTCCCTCGTTGAGGAAGCTCACGGCCTTGAACTCCTGTCGGACCTCCAGGCTTGCGTCCTTGATCCACACCTTCACCCCGGCAAACACCGTGCCGGAGGCGCTGACCCTTCCCACAGCCTCAATTTGGTCCAGGTAGGACTGCATTTCCCGCACTTCGGCATCCAGTTCCGCGAGCCGATCCTTGATGGCGCGGCGCCGCTCTGCCAGCTGTTTGGCCTGCTCTTTCCGCTCGTCCGTCACCTTGCGCCCGGACTGCATTTGCTTCTCAATCTGGCCCAGGTTGAGGTTCACCTCGTCAAGCTCCGGACTCAGCTGGTTGCGCTCGTTCTCAACTTCAATGAGGCGCTCGCGGGTGCGTGGATCATAGCCAACCTCAAGCTGGGTCTCCATTCCTGCAACCGAGCCAAGAGTCTTGGCGTCAATCGCCTGGCTCGCCCGCACAACTCCACCGACAATCGCCGCGCGGCGGCCGCGACAGATGATCTTGCTGTTGCTGAAGACAGTAGCGTTAATGATTCCATCGCTCACGACGATGAGGCCGGACGCCTCCGCGGTGCTGTTCTCTATGAACTTGGAGTAGATGTGGCGGCCGGCTCGGACAGTGCCAGCGCCTTTTCCGTTCACACCCTGGTGGACAATGATGTCACCTTCCGCATCCAGCACGCACTTCCCAACGCTACCGTGCACCTCAATGTTGCCGGCGGCCTTGACCTCAAACCCGTCGTCTACGTTGCCCTTAACTACCACGTTGCCGAGGAACAGGACATTGCCCCCGTTGCGCAGGTTCACGTCTCCGTTGACCAGGTACACCGGTTCCACGGTGACCTTTCCGCTGATCATCACAACCTGCCCGTTAATGGCGGCGGTAGCCACCGAGCCGTCATCGTTGAGAACCACGTTCTTGCCAACCAGAAGGTCTACATCCCGACCATCGCGCGCGGGCAGGAGCTTGCCTGTCACGGTTCGCCCCGCAATTCCGGTCCCGGCCGGCACCTTTCGCGCAAGAACCTGCCCTTCCACCACGTTGTGGACCAGGTTCATTTCCCGGAAGTCAACGCGGCCGTTCTTTTCCTTGAGCTTGATCTGCTCCTCACCGGTGGGGAAGTTATACATGATCCGCGCGTCATCCCCGTTCTGCGGCTTTGACCCTTCCGCAATCAGGTAGCGCTCCCGGTAAACCGGCTTGTTCTCAAAGCGGCGAACGGCATCATCGTTTATGCCTTCCACCACGCCATTGGTCTGCAGGAAGGTAACGATGTTCTCCGCTGACGGATCGGTTCCCCCGGGTCCAGGGGGAGAAGCCATCAGGAAGGCCTTCATTTCCAGTTCTACAATCTCCACGCCGAGGCTTGCGTCCCGAGCCGGGTTGTAGTCATAGCGAGCCACGGCCACCCACTCGTCATCCGCGTTGCGCACAATCCGGCTAACCATACGGGAGTCAACAGCGAACTCTCCTCGCTCCCGGATGGCGTGGAGCGCCTGCCGATCGGTCACCCGGATACCGTTGCCAGCGGGCTCCGTCACCTTGAGGAGCACGCCCTCTGGACTGAGCCGGACAAAGGCCTCTCCGTCTCTGTTCCTGGTCTCTTCCGCGTCGGGGAACTCAAAATCATCTTCGCTGAGCTCTTCCCCATCACCAGAGCGCTCTCCGGGATAGGCGATGATAATGACGGACTTTTTCCCCATGCCGAGGAAACCCCGGCTCCCGTTCTGCAGGACTTCATAGTCAATCCGACGGAGCGGGACGCCAAGCTCTACCGACGCCTCGCTCAGGGCCTCATCCAGGGTATCCGCGGTTACATTGATGTGCTTACGGCCCCGGTCTGCTTCAGCGGCATTGCGCATGAACTCCTGCAGCTCGGGATAGGTGACACTCACTGAATCCCCTTCCGGATGCTGGTGAGCCGACTGCGGAGACGCATGATTGCCTTGGTGTGCAACTGGCTGACCCGGGATTCGGTCACACCCAGCACGTGTCCGATTTCCCGAAGTGTAAGATCCTCGTAGTAGTAGAGGACCAGCACCTTCTTCTCCTTGTCAGGGAGCTCACGGATTGCTTCCACAATGACCCGCTTTATCTCCTGCTTCTCCACAATGACATCCGGGTTCAGGGATTCCGGCGACTCTATGGAATCGGCAATGGAGATTTGGTCGTTGTCATCGCTGGTGTGCCAGACCTCATTGAGCGACAGCACGGTGGTTCCGCTGATTCGCAGGAGCGTCTTCTCAAACTCCTGAACCGATACCCCAAGCTCGCCGGCGATCTCCGCGTCCGTGGCAGAGCGCCCGAGCGAAGCCTCCAGGGAGTGCATGGTCTCCTCAACTTCCCGAGACTTCTGACGCACCGAACGGGGCACCCAGTCAATGGAGCGGAGTTCGTCATAGATGGCGCCACGGATCCGGGTGACCGCGTAGGTCTTGAACTTCACGTGCTTGTCCGGATCAAACTTTTCAACAGCGTCAAAAAGTCCAAATACGCCGTAGCCGACAAGATCGTCAAACTCGACCGTTGCCGGCATCCCGACTGCTACCTTGCCGGCTACGTACTTCACCAGGGGCGCGTACTGTCGGATCAGCCGATCACGCAGCTCGGGATCCCGAGTCTTCCGGTATCGCCGCCAGAGCTCGGCCTCCACCTGCGGGTCAACGGGCTGTACGCTCTTTGCACCGGACTTCAACTCAGGACCCTTCCTTCAGCAGGGTTGTTCGGATTGCCTGCGCAATCTCACGTGCGTCAAATGTACCAAGTTCAGGATCACTGATGGTTTGGGAACCCGAGCCTGATCCGGAACTGCTGTCACTGCCGTCAAACGTCTGCGGTTCGCCAGAAGCAAAGGTCCCGCCAAAGCTGTCAATGTCGGGCAGAGACTCCGCTGCATCAGGATCCACCGCCCCGGCATCATCAACGCCTGCATCCTCGGGGGCAGCAAGCGGTCGGACCACTTCCTCCACCTCCTCAATCAGCTCGTCATCGGCGCCAACCACCGGGGATCGAAAGGCTTCCTCTTCCTCGTCCATATCTCCTGGAAGAACGATATTCACCCCCTCGCCACTACTGGAGGCAACTTCAAGAAGCTCCGGCAGGAAGCGGCGGATCACAATAGCAACTCCGTAACCCACCACGGCGAAGAGCGCACTGAACAGCAATCCGCGCATCAAAGCCGTACCGAACGGAACACCGGCGATCAGACCGAGCAGGAAAGAGACTCCAAACGCGCCGACTGCCGCACTTATTGCTGTCTTCTGCTCGAAGCCCATTTCCCTATGCTCCTGAGCGTATCACGCGGTGCCCTACGGTGGCCATGAGGACGCTCACGCCTGCTCGTCCCCCCCGGTGCTGCGGAACAGTCGCTTCAGGAAGGTGCTCAGGCCCGATCCTTCCCGATACTCGATATTTTCCAGCCGTCCGACGATGTGCTCCACGCAGGCACTCGCTTTGCTCCTCGGTTCGGCGTGGACAAAGGGTTTCTGCCGCAGGACCGCCTGTGATACCGCGGGGTCGTCGTAGACGTAGCCGAGGTAGTCAATCTTGAGGTTGAGAAACTGACCCGCAATGTTGATGACGCGTTCTGCTACCTTGCGTCCCTCTGTCACAGACGCAACACGGTTAACAACCAGCTTCAGGCTTGGGCCGTTATCTTCTACTTCCGTGGCGATGATCTTGATGATTCCGTACGCGTCCGTGATGGCAGTAGGCTCCGGTGTGGTAACGATGATGGCCTCATCCGCAGCCGCGACAAAGGCCAGCACATTCGTGGAAACGCCTGCACCGGTGTCTACAATGATGATGTCCGCATCGGACAGTTCATGCAGCTCAGCAATGAACCCTTCACGCTCTTCCGCGCTGAGGTTGGCAATCTTGGAGAAGCCAGAGGCTCCGGCCACAATCCGGACTCCGTAGTTGGTGTCCATGATGATCTCTCGCATGGTCTTCTGGCGCCGGATGACGTGGTACAGGTTGTAACGGGGCACTACCCCCAGGACCACATTCACGTTTGCAAGACCGAGGTCAGCATCCATGATCACAACCCGCTTACCCAGCCGGGCGTAGGCAATTGCAAGGTTGGTGGCAAGATTCGTCTTGCCCACCCCGCCCTTCCCGCTGGTGACGGCGATGATTCGCGTGTGCGTACCCGCCTCCGAGTGTTCCTGATGGCCGTTCATCATTTCCCGCAGGGCCTCCGCCTGGTCCGTCACTGCCGTGCTCCCGGGGCTGCTGCCCGCTCTGTCGCATCATAGTCCGATTGCCGACCCCCTTCCTGCGGTGGGGGAAATCCGCTGAGCCAGGTCATCAGGCGTTCGCGCTCGGCGCGCTCAATGTCCTGGGGAACTCGCTGGCCGGTGGTAACCCAGGAAATTCCCCGATCGTACCCATCCAGCGCACCGATCACGTTTCCCAGCCGGGTGGTCTCATCCAGCTTGGTCACAAGGACGGACTTCGGGGCAAATGGCTCAAACTGTCGGATGACTTCCCGGATGTCCCAGGCCTTGGTCGTGGCGCTGATGGCAAGGTGGGTCTCGGCCTCCACCCCCGCAGAAGCCAACAACTTCTGCATTCGGCCCAGCTGCTCAAAGTCGCGAGGGCTGCGCCCGATGGTGTCCACCAGCACGAGGTCCGTATCGGAAGCCAGGGCGAGCTGCTGCTTCAGTTCGTCGGCTTCCTTGATCACCGCAACCGGGATGCTCATGATTTCTCCGTAGATCTTCATCTGCTCCGGCGCGCCGATCCGGTAGTTGTCAATGGTGATCATCCGGATTCGCCGAACCATTCGCCCGTCCTCGTCAAAACCAAATCGCGCCGCAAGCTTTGCGATGGTTGTTGTCTTTCCCACGCCCGTTGGTCCAATCAGCATCATCACGTGCGGACGCGCCTTCTTCTGTGGCGGGTGAATCCGGATAGCCTCCACTATCCACTCCCGGACTCGGGTTTCCAGCGCACCCCGATCACCCAGCATGGACAGGCTGAGCTCGCTCCGGCACCGGGCAAGCATTCGCTGAACGTAGGGCTCCGGGAAGTCATTCTCCCGGAGGAGACCCGCCAGCTGGTCAAGGGCAGGGTGCTGCCGGGGTATGGGTCCACGTTCCGGAAGGGATGCAACCTGTTCCTTCAACTGCCTCACCTCGGAGAGCAACGCACTGATCTCCGGATCCTTTCTGGGAACCGACCGCTGCGGCGCTGCCTCGTGCGCGCTGAATGCACCCTGCCGGGGCTGGGCGATGTGGCCCTGGACCTCTATGCCGTCAGTGGGAAAGAGACCCAGAAAGCGCGGAATTCGTACCTTCCGATAGGTCATGACCCTGGCCTGTTCGCCGTATTTTTCGCGAACCAACGCCATGACACCGTTTAGGGTCTCACCCCGCTCAATGAAGGTTTCCACTACCTATCTCCTTGTGCACCGATGGTGATCTCGCCGACGGACTCAACGCGGATATCTGCTGCTATCTCTGGAACCGAAAGGACGGTGATGTTGGGGATTTCCCGACGAACCGCATTGCGGAACAGCATTCGTGTCTGCTCCTGGGTGAGGACCACCGGGTTGTGACCCTGCTGCTGCATCTGCCGGACCGCATTGACCGTTGCCGTGACCAGTGCCCGCTGAACTGCGGGCTGAAGTGCGGCAACCGGACCGGATCCGGAATCAACGCGGGCCCCGGCGAGCGCCTGCTCAATGGTGGGGTTCACCGTCAGCACCCTAAGCCTGCGCTCATCATCAGCGTGTGCCAGCGAAATCTGCCGGGACAGCTTCTGACGCACCTTCTCCACCAGGAAGCTCCACTCCTTGGTGACGCTGCCAAAGTCCGCAAGCGTTTCCAGAATGGCTACGCTGTTGCGGATGGAAACCTGCTCTCGCAGCAGGCCCTGGAGAACTTTCTGGATCTCCCCGAGGCTGAGAGCCGCCTGCACCTCGTCCACAACCGCCGGGTAGTCCTTCCGCAGGTTATCCAGCATTGCCCGGATCTCCTGACGTCCAAGGATGTCGGCGGCGTTCCGCTTGAGAACCTCGGTCAGGTGGGTTGCGATGATGGAGGGCGGATCAACCACCGTGTAGCCCACCCGCTCCGCCTTGTCCCGGTCGCCTTCTGCAATCCAAAGAGCGGGCAGCCCGAAGGCGGGATCGGTGGTTGCCTCTCCCGAAAGCTCCTCACGAACGGTGCCGGGATTGATGGCAAGGTACTGACTGAGTCGGAGACGACCCCGCCCAACCTCAACGCCGCGGATCTTCAGGGCGTACTCGCTGGGCTCAAGGCGCATGTTGTCTATGATTCGGATTCTGGGCACCACCAGACCGAGGTCCAGTGCGGTCTCCCGCCGGATCTTGGTAACGCGATCAAGCAACTCTGCTCCCTGATCCTTGTCTACCAGCGGAACCAGGCCATATCCGAGCTCCAGTGAGATCGGATCAAGCGGCGCAACCGCGGTGATCTCGGGAGCGGCCTCTCTGGGAGCCGCGTGATCGGCAGCCTCACCCCCACGCTCGGCACGGAGCTGCCGGCGGGTCAGTCGGTAGCCAACCAGGCCGGACAGAACCGCGAGCACAAGCAGGACACCGGTTGGGAATCCCGGAAGAAAGGCAAGTGTCGTGAGAAAGACCGTTGCTATCCAGTACGGGCGACTCTGCGCGGTGAACTGACCGCTGACATCTCCGCCAAAGGTTGAGTCGCTGATTGCCCGGGTCACGATGAGGCCGGTGGAAGTAGAGATCAGGAGAGCCGGGAATTGGCTCACGAGACCATCGCCAATGGACAGGGAGATGTAGGTGTCCAGCGCGCCCGCAAAGGTCTGACCCTGGATGGTGATCCCCACGATGATGCCGCCGACGATGTTGATGACGGTGATGAGAATGCCCACCGTCACGTTGCCCTGCACAAACTTTGACGCACCGTCCATGGCACCGTAAAAGTCCACTTCCTTCTGAAGACTGGTCTTCTTCCGGGTGGCCTCTTCCTCCGTGATCAGGCCCTGCCCGTACTCCTGGTCAATTGCCATCTGCTTACCAGGGAGTGCGTCCAGGGTGAAGCGTGCGGCCACCTCGGCAACTCGGGTGGAACCACGCGTGATGACCAGGAACTGCACCGCGATGATGATGATGAAGATGATCAGGCCAATGACCAGGCCCTGGTCTCCGGTGGTTCCCACGACAAACTGACCAAAAGCTCGGATGAGCTGACCACCAAAATCCTGTCCCTGGGACAAAATCAGCCGGGTAGAACTCACATTCAGGGAAAGCCCAAAGACCGTTGTCACCAACAGGAGGCTGGGAAAAATGGAGAACTCCAGCGCGTTGCGCGTGTACAGCACAATCAGAACAATGAGCAGGCTCAGGATGAGGTTGAACGCCATCAGAGTGTCCAGCATCACCGCCGGTAGCGGGATGATGAGCATCATCACGATGATGATCACGCCAATGGCAACAAAGAAATCGCTGCCACCCCCGACGAACCCGCTTCTCAGCACCTGTCGTACGTCTGCCATTGCCTATTCTCCTGCCGCCCGGGTTGCCGCACCCCGCATGCGGTACACCTGCCGGATCACGGTTGCAACCGCCTCGTAGTAGCGGCCCGGGATTTCCTCCCCTACCTCAACCTCCGCGTACAGCGCGCGGGCAAGCGGCTTGTTTTCCACCAGCTCCACGCTGTACTCACGTGCAAGCCGCCGAATGCGGAACGCGATCTCATCTTCACCCTTGGCCGTGACGGTCGGTGCACTCATGCTGTCTCGTTTGTACTCCAGGGCTACTGCATAGTGGGTCGGGTTGGTGATCACCACATCAGCGCGCTGGACGCCGGCAACCAGATTCTGGCGGAGTAGCTGGCGCATCCGTTCGCGGATCCGCTGTCGGATCATTGGATCGCCTTCCTCGGTCTTTCGCTCCTCGCGCACTTCCTGCTTGGTCATCTTCAACTGGTCCCGGTGCTGCTTCCGCTGGAACCAGTAGTCCACGAGGCTGAGGACCAGAAGAATGATTGCAACCTGGAGCAGGAGGCTGAACCCGAGCTGGGCGAACATGAAGAACGAGTCCGCGTAGTGCCTGGTGGCGCTGGCGGCCAGCTCTCCAAAACGGCTGGCGATGTTGATGTAGGCCACCCCAACGATGATGATTACCTTGCCCATCGCCTTGAACAGGTTGTAGACGGCTTCCGTGGAAAACAGCGAGCGCTTGGCCCACTCGCCGAACTTGGGAGCAATGCGCTTAAGGTCCGGCTGCAGTGGCTTGGTAGTGAACAGAAACCCGACCTGTGCGAGGTTTCCAACGATTGCGCCAACAAAGGCAACGGCAGATACAGGCAACGCGAGCCGAATGAAGAAGCGGTATACCGCCTCAAACAGGACAATGTCGGTGGTCACATCTATCTGCCCGACGCGGCTGAAGAAGTAGCGCAGCAGATCCTGGAAGGTGCGAAACAGAAATCCGGAGACGATGGCAACCGTCACCACCGAAGCGATCAGCGTTATGGCACCGGAGACGTCCGGGCTCCGCGCAACCTTTCCTTCTTCCCTCGCCTTTTCCAGCTTGCGCCGGGTTGGCTCTTCCGTTCGGCCCTCAGCCTCCGGATTGGCAAACCACTGGAGGTGCATGGAATCCAGCTCGGCGGCAAGCAGCAAAGAGGAGAAGTCCGGGATCTGATCGGCGGAGGCCATTGGGATCACCGTCATGGAGTTGGCCTCCCCAGCACCCGCCCGCTTGTACCGATATCACCAAAGAGCTCCAGCAGGCGGTCAAAGGAGGCATCAATGATTGCGCTCATCACGTTCACCAGGATGGGAAGCGTAAGGAAAAGAATCAGAAAGGCCACGCCAATGGAGATGGGAAACCCAAGGATCAGCAGGTTCATCTGGGGAGCGGCCTTGCCAAGCAGTCCCGTGGTCAGGGTTACGACGAACAGCGTTCCCAGTACCGGGAAGGCAATGACCAGCGCGTTTTGGAAGAGCCGGATCAGCCCTTCCAGCATGGTCATTGCGATGACCTCGTTCCCGCCAATGATGTCCACCACCCGGAGAGCATCAAAGCTGCGCATTACCCCGATCAGAAACAGTTCCTGGAACCCGCTCGCGCTGATGAAGATGACCATTGCCACGATGTTGAAGAACTGGCCCACCAGCGGGATCTCCACCTGTGCCAGCGGGTCAAACACCTGGGATGCACCAAAGCCCAGCTGGAGTGAGAAGAGCTGGCCCGCTGTCTGAAACGCGGCAAAGATCAGGACCAGGAAGAAGCCGCTGAGGATACCCAGCATCACCTCCCCCAAGAGGAGGAGCAGAAACTCCCCGCCGGTGTCGGGGATTGGCGGTGCTGTGGAAATCTGCGAGGGAAGGACCACCAGGGCGGTGAATCCGGCCAGGCCGATCCGGGCGATTCCGGGGACAGACTGAGACGAAAGCAGAGGCGCGGTTTGCAGAAGTGCATAGATCCGCGCAAAGACCAGCAGGAAGAGCAGAATCTGGTCCACAAGCAGGTCAAATGTGCCAAACGGAATTCCCACAGCGGCTACCTCATTGTCGGAATCAGCTCAATGAGCGTGCGCGTGTACTCAACTACCTGATCAAAGATCCAGGGCCCAAAGAAAACAAGGGCCAGCAGAATCGCTGTGATCTTCGGCACAAAGGTGATGGTCTGCTCCTGGATGGAGGTGGTTGCCTGCAGAATTGAGATGATCAGGCCAACGCCAAGTCCGATAAGCAGGATTGGCGCCGCCACAATCAGCAGCTGCAGGACGCCTCCTCGCAGGATTGATACGGCCATTCCGGTGTCCATCAGATCCTCCTCACAAGAAGCTCGCGATCAGGTTTTCTGTTATGAGTCCCCAGCCATCCACAAGGACAAAAACGATGAGCTTGAACGGCAGCGAGATGATAACCGGCGGCAGCAGAATCATTCCCATGCTCATCAGGGTGCTTGAAACAACCAGGTCCACAATGATGAAGGGAACAAACAGCAGAATGCCTATCTGAAAGGCTATCCGGAGTTCATTGAGGATGAAGGCCGGGATCAGGACATAGGTCGGAACATCCGCAAGATTGTTGGGCGGGCCCAGCCCACCCATCCGCATGAACAAGCGCACCGTGTCGGGGTTCCCCTGCATCTGCCGGTACATGAACAGGCGGAGTGGCCCCTCAAAGTTATCGTAGGCCTCCTCAAAGGCAATGTCCCCATTGCGGAAGGGGACATACGCATCGTCATAGATCTCCGTGATGGTCGGGAACATGATGAACAGCGTGAGGAAGAGGGCCACGCCCATGAGCACCTGGTTCGGTGGAACCTGCTGCAGGGACAGCGCGCGCTTGATGAAGTCAAAGACAATGGCCACCCGCAGGAAGCTGGTCATGAGAATGACGATGGACGGCGCGAGCGTGAGTACCGCGAGCAGGAGCAGAAGCTGGAGCGAGAGCGCAACCTCCTGGTTGTTCTCCGGACTCCGTACGGTGAGATCCACAAAAGGAATGCTGAGCTGTTCCACGCCTGTGGGCTCGGTGAGTTGGGCAAAGGCAGGCGCTGACGTGAGCAGAAGAAGCAAGACGACAGCGCAGAATCGCCGGCCCAGACGCCGGCGCTGACGCAGGCACCGGGGAGGGGGATGTACAACGGGGCTCATCCTCCGGTGCTCCGCTGCAGACGCTCGCGCTGCTGAACAAGGAAGTCCGTACTTACCTGGCTCCCGTCCACGGACGGCGTGGAGCCCCGGCCAACCACGCTGGCAAGCATCTCCCCAAAGCTCTTGCGGTTTGCCGGCCGATCAAGCTGGCTCGCACGGAGTGCCACCTGGTCCCGGGTTTCCGGATCATCAATGGCTGAAAGCAGGGTCACCCCGTGATCGGCTGCGCCTACCAGGAACAACTGCTCTCCCACCTTCAACAGGTGCACGCTGCGGTTTCCCGCAATCACCGTTGAGCTGAGGATCTCCACGAGGTCTGCGTCCCGTCCGCCGGCAATGGTGGACTTGCGCAGGAAATACATGAGGACGTAGATGGCTCCCACGACACCGGCAATGACCAGAACGGCGCGGAGCAGATCAAACAGACCGAAGGTCTGACCGGCGGCTTCTGAATCCCCGGCTTCCGCCTGACTGAAGCCGAGGGCTTCTTCCCCGAGCGGCTCCCGCTGACCCCAGGAGTCACCCGCACCAAGGGCGGCCTCTGCTCCGGAATCAACCTGACCTACGGAGTCTCCGGTGGAATCCACCGATTGTGCGCCGGCGACGGACGCAAGGCCCACCACCAGCAGAATTAGGACACGGCGCTTCACTGCTCCCCTCCCATGGCAGCATTGTGCCAGCCAGGCCCGAACCCCCCGATTCAGGCCTCGTCGGCAGCGTCCGGCGTCAGTACATGGAGCTCATCCGCTCCATGGTGGACACGATTTCCGTGACACGGACACCGAAGTTCTCGTCAATGACCACGACCTCGCCCTTGGCGATGAGTTTGTGGTTCACCAGAATATCAACCGGCTCGCCGGCCAGTTTGTCCAGCTCGATGATAGTGCCTTCGCCCATCCCGAGAATGTCTTTGATCAGTTTCCGGGTCCGACCGAGTTCGACGGTCATCTCCATGTAAACGTCCATGAGCAGGCCGATGTTTCCCTGCTCCTGGGGTCCACCAGATCCCTGGCCGAATGCCGGGAATTGAACGGACTGAACGCTTGTTTGCTGCCCGCCACCCATGGGCGTGCCGCCTCCGCCGAAACCACCTGCCATCGGCGCACCTCCACCGCCGGTCATCCCGGCAAGGCCTGCAAACGGGTCACCAACACCAGCGGCCGCAAATGGATCGGACGAGGCGGGCTGTCCGGATACCGCCTGCGCGATTCCCAGCTCAAAGTACTCGTACAGGGTTTGTGGCCCGCTGCCTTCAATTGCCACCGGATAGGCAAGCACTACAAAGTCACCATCCGGCAGGTCCGGGGTACCGGCGTTCGGTGAGGGCACGTCATTCATGATGGTCACGCCACCGGCATCACCGAGCGCCGTAGTCATCGGGCCGGCAAGATTGGAGACCGCTTCCCCCAGGGCGTTGAGGCTGGCATCATTGAGGTCTACACCGGTCTGACCCATCATCGCACCAGCAATAGCCACCGCGAGATCAGAGGACATGAGGTATCCGTGCTCGCCGGGAGCTCCATCGCTGAAATTGAGCATGACCTGCACCGAGGAGTCGCCGACCTTGCTGCTCAGCGAACCCGTCTGCATGATCTCCGCCTGCGGAGCGGAGATCGTTACGGACTTGCCGGTGAGCGCGGCGAGATTGGAACCCTGCGAGTCTGTGGTTGCCGCGATGGCACCGCTGAACTGCCGGAGGGCATCCTGCGAGAATCCATCTGCGCTCGGCGGCGGTGCGCCGACGTCCATCCCACCACTTCCGGTGAGCAGAGCGTCTATTTCGTCCTGGGACAGTGATCCATCGCTCATGCCTGCTCTCCTTCCTCTTCCATCAGCTCCTCGAACTCGGCTTCTTCAATCTCTTCCAGCTGCTGGGTGATCTGAACGGCAAGCTTGTTGCCGACCTGACCGGGCTTGCAGCGGAACTTGGGCCGATCTCCGACTTTCAGCACCATGGGGTCGCTGGTCCGCATGCTGGACAGGCGAACGACGTCCCCCGGCTGGAGCGAAAGCACGTCACGCACCGTCAACTCCATAGTTCCAATTTCGGCGATCACCGGCACTTCAATAGTGGAAAGCCGGTCCCGCAGAACATTCAGGTTCTCCGTTGTAGCACCCCGCCGGATTGCAGCGAACATGTACTGTGCGCTGAGCTTGCCGATGATGGGTTCAATGGTGAGATAGGGCACACAGAAGTTCATCATGCCCTCAACGTCACCAATTTTGGTTTCCAGGGTGACCAGCACAACCATCTCGCTCGGTGGAACGATCTGGGCGAACTGGGGATTGGTCTCGATTCGGGAGAGGCGCGGACGCAGGTCAATGACCTGTGACCAGGCCTCGCGCATATTGCCGAGGATCCGCACGATGATTCCTTCCATGACCGAGGACTCAATCTCGGTCAGGTCACGGTTTACCTTTGCCCCTTCTCCCTGGCCTCCGAAGAGGCGGTCAATGATGCTGAAGGTGATCGCCGGATCAACTTCAAGGATTGCGGAGCCTTTCAGTGGATCCATGCTGATGTCCGCGAGGGTGGTTGGATTGGGGATGGAGCGGATGAACTCCTCGTAGGTCAGCTGGTCAACGCTTGCAACGTGAACTCCGGCAAGACTGCGCAGCTGTGCTGACAGCGACGTGCTTGTTAGCCGGGCGAAGGTCTCATGCATGATGGAGACCGTTCGCAGCTGTTCCTTGCTAAACTTGTCCGGCCGCTTGAAGTCATAGATCTTGATCTTCCGCTGATCAGTCGGCGCAGAATCGAGGCTTTCGGTTGGTTCAATGTCTCCGGAAGAGATCGCGGTCAGAAGCTGATCGATCTCGTCCTGAGACAGTACTTCGGTCATCCCCGATTGTTCCCCTTCCCCAACTCAAACAATTGCACAGAACTCACACGTGATCAAGTCCGGGCGCCTCAGATCACCTCGTACTGCACAAAAAAGACATCACTGACGTCTTCAATCATGATCTGGTTGATCGCCGCAAGGATTTCTCTTCGGACCTCGTCGCGTTGAGCCAGGAGGCGTTCGCGCCGCTGCTGACTGAAGTAGGTAAGGAGGCTGTCCGTGATCGGTACGGTCTTGTTGATCAGCTCGTTGTTGATCCCCTCGTCTTCCATAGGGTAGGCAATGCTGACCTGCACTACAAAGGTAAAGCGCTCTTCATCAGCGGTTGAGCCGCGGAGTGGTGGAATGTTGTCAAAGTAGCTGTACACCGGTATCCCTACGTTGAAGGACTCAGACTCAACGACCGAGCGCGATTGTGCGGCCTGGCCGGGTCCGAGCATCCTCACCGTGATAACGGTAACCGTTACAACAAATACAATGGCGCCAACGACAATGGCCAGCCATTTCAGAACCTGAATGACAACGCCGGACAGAAAGCCAAAGCGCCTGCCTCCGGAAGCGTCACCGCCTTCATCAAGCGATCCTACGTCTTCCTGTTCTTCAAACCCCAGATTGTCGGCCATGACACCCTCCTCCCCCGGCTATATCTGTAATAATCGGAAACGTAGCGCGGGATGTGAAGGAGAACCTGCCGAGGAAAGGCGCGGGGTCCGACGCTCTGGTAGAGCGCCGGCACGCCTACAGGGTCCGGTTCGGTGTTCCGCTACAGAGTACCGTCGCTGAGCACAATGATGTCGACTCGCCGGTTGAGAGCCCGGCCTTCCGCAGTGTCATTGTCCGCAAGCGGATTGGTGTCACCCAGACCCATGATTTGGAACCGGTCCTCAAAGGCGTCATCACCGGGACGGTAGTCCAGAATGGCGCGAAACACGTTCAGACTCCGGGCCACCGAGAGTTCCCAGTTGGACTGAAACTCGCCCCCGGGATCTGTCGGGACGCTGTCCGTGTGACCCTCCACGCGGAAGGTTCTGTCTGAAAGGCCGCCGGAACTCAGGAACTGCGCCAGGTTCTGGATAACCTCACGAGAGGCTTCCAGGTTCAGCTCTGCACTGGCAGGCCGGAACAGCGCATCGGAGGCGAGGGATATGACAAGCCCCCGCTCATCGGGAGTTACGCGAACCGTCTGGTTTCTGATCTGCGGCTCAAAGAGGCTTACGGCTTCCCGCCGGGCCTCCGCAAGGGAAGTGCCCTGATCCAGGCTGGGGAGTCGTTCCACGGTATTCCCAAGCTCGGCGAGGGGACCCTCTTCCAGGGTGTTTCCGCCAGTCAGGTTCCCCAGACCCTGGAAGGCCGCGAGAATCAGACGGAGTTGGTACCCGTCAACCTCCGCGGTTGTGTACAACAGGACAAAGAAGGTCAGCAGCAGGGTGACCATATCCCCATAGGTAGTCATGAACGCCGGGGCGCCCTTTGGGGGGCACTTCTTGCACTTCTTCTCTGGTCCTGCCATACCCTACTCCGCCGCCGATTCGGCCTTGATTGCTTCACGCTCCACCGGCGGAAGGAAGGCCAGCAGCTTTTGCTGCAGAATCCGGGGATTGTCACCGCTCTGGATGGACAGAATCCCTTCAACCACAATCTCGCGGGCGCGGGTCTCTTCCTTGTCCCGATCCTCCAGCTTTGACTTGAAGGGCAGCATCACCACGTTGGCAAGCAGGGAACCGTAGAGGGTGGTAATCAGTGCCGTCGCCATTCCCTGTGCGATTCCCGCCTCATCCTGGAGGTTGGCGAGCATCGCGATGAGCCCGATCAGCGTTCCGATCATGCCAAAGGCCGGAGCAAGGTTGCCCCAGTCATCAAAGATCTTGATGCCGGTCTCGTGCCGGGACTGAATCTGGTTGAGCTCGTTGTACAGGATGTTCTTGATGATGTCCGGATCCGTTCCGTCAACAACAAGCTGAATGCCGTTGCGCATGAACTCGTCTTCCACCTCTTCCAGGTTGTCTTCCAGGGCAAGCAGGCCTTCCCGACGGGCCCGCTCCGAGAACGCGACGAGCTCACTGATGAGCTTGGCTTCCTTCCAGTCGGTGGCGTTCAGCACGTGCTTCAAATAGCGAGTAATCCCGATAATCCTGTTCAGCGGGTTGGCAACCATCACCGCGCCGAGTGATCCCCCGATTACGATCAGCATTGACGGGAAATCTACGTAGTACTGGAAGCCGACGCCGCCGACGAAAACGCCGAAGACAACCATGACAACCGCGAGTACAAGGCCAACGATTGTTCCCAGATCCACAGGCTACTCCTCGTTCTTGAACGCGCCGATCAGGCGTCTGTACTCGACAATCCTATCAAAAACAACCCGGTAGCTCTCACGAACTACCAGGCGTTTTCCGCTGAGCATGACCAACGTTGTGTCCGGGTTGGTTTCCATGTATTCGATCTGGTGCGGGTTCACGTAGTAGATGAACCCATCCAGTCGCGTTACTTCAACCATGCCGGTGCAAGGTACTCAAGATCTTACCGCTTGAGTGTAAGAACTTCCTGCAGCATCTGGTCACTGGTCTGAATGGTCCGGCTGTTGGCCTGGAAGCCGCGCTGCGTGACAATCATGTCTACGAACTGCTCGGCAAGATCCACGTTGCTCATCTCCAGGGCGCCGGCAATTATAGAGCCCTTGCCCTGGCTCAGCGGCACCGCGATGTCCGCGATGCCGGAGTTGATGCTCTGGCGAAATGCATTCTCACCTACGCGCTCCAGGCCGGCCTCATTGTTGAACGTGGCCATGGCGACCTGACCGATCGGCCGGTTCACACCGTTTGAGAACACACCGGTGATCACGCCGCTCTGATCAAAGCGGTAGTTTTCCAGGTAGCCCATTCCGTAGCCGTTCTGCTGGGTGACCCGGTTGGTGTTGGCGCTTGCAAACTGGGTGGTGGAGTTGGTCACACTGCCGACCGTCCCGAAGTTCAGGGCAAAAGTCTGGGTCACCGGGTCTCCGGGCGCTCCCACAAATCGGGGATCAACGTCGTCCGGATCCACATCAGCCGGAATTGCGCTCTCCGGCACCAGGTAGCTCACGTCCACGGTGAGACCACCCTCTGTGTCGGTCCCGCCAGCGGCGTTGCTGATGCTCTCAA
Organism: uncultured Spirochaetaceae bacterium; assembly: GCA_964591085.1. Taxonomy (GTDB): domain Bacteria; phylum Spirochaetota; class Spirochaetia; order DSM-27196; family CAZPXH01; genus CAZPXH01. The sequence continues at coordinate 156,159 of CAZPXH010000003.1, forward strand.
GCACACCGTCGTTGTCGAACTGAACGATCAGCGTGTTGTCGCCGGCTGCGTTCGGGACACCGCCAACTCCAAGGTCCGGAATGATTTCCGTGCCATCGTTGGCGGTCATGGTGATGGTGGCAATCCACTGATTGGGTGCAGCGTCACTCCGGGTCCAGCTGATCTCCAGATCGTGGGTAGTCCCGAAGTAGTCAAACACATCAATGGAGGCAAGCCAGGTTCCCTCGGCAACTTCCGCCGCGGTGGCGTCATCGCCGAGAACCGGCGTGGTCTTGTTCAGGTTTGACGCCATCAGCACTTCCGTGGTGGCGAACGCGGGCTCCTTGGTGCCGACCGGAATCTCAATGTCTCCAACCGGGCCGTTGGCATTTACTATCCACTGCCCGCCCGCGAGTTCGGCCGTCCATCCCTGCACGCGCAGTCCGGTGGCGGGATCCACCAGGATGTTGTCCCGGTCTCTCCCGAAGGTTCCGTCCCTGGTGAACAGCTGCACGTCTCCGTCGCCAACCACAAAGAACCCGTTTCCCTGGATGGCGAGGTCATCGCGCACCCCCGTGGTCTGCAGAGAGCCCTGGGTGTGGATGACGTCAACGGCGGCAATCTGCATTCCCAGTCCGATCTGCTGGGGGTTCACACCACCCCGCCGCTCGGTGGGCTGCGCGGCACCGCGTTGAGTCTGCGAGATCAGGTCCTGAAAGGTGACCCGGCCACGCTTGTACCCGAAGGTGTTGACGTTGGAAATATTGTTTCCTACAACGTCCATCCGGGTCTGGTGGTTCTGCAACCCGCTGACTCCGGAAAACAGTGATCGCATCATGGCTGTGCCTCCTCAGTCCTGCCAGACGCGCTGTACCGCGTCATAGCTGTAGTACCTGTCATTTACCATCACCTGGGGGAACTCGCCGCCGGTGACCTCCGTCACCTGGCCGCTCACCGGTCCAGCCGGTGTTGCCACCTCAACAGAGCGGCCGATCAGCCCCATGGCCTGACCACTGTTGAGCACGTTTGCAAGGGCCGTGAAATCGCCTGACATGTTGCTCATCTGCTCCAGGGTAGAGAACTGGGCCATCTGCGCAATGAACTCACGATCGTTCATAGGAGAGGTCGGGTCCTGGTTCTGCAACTGGGTGATGAGCAGCTGCAGGAAGTCATCGCGACCGAGGCCCGTCTGGGCTTCCCGGCCCGCCCCGAGGCCGTCGTTGAACGCACGAACCTGCTCCTCCACCTGTGCGCGCTGCTGCGCGCTGAGCTGATCGGTGAGGGGCGAAAGCGTGTTGGCTGCACTGATCTCCACGAGTGCGTCTCCTATACCGTGATATTCACGAGGTGGTCTCCGTCTCCGGTCTCCACTCCCGCGCTGCCCTGTTCAAATGCGCCGGATTCCTTGCTTCGTTTCGGCTGCAAGCCGGAGTCTGCATCCCGGCCGGGCTGCTTCTGGTCGTCCCGGCTTGCAACTTCTACTTCAACGGCGTCAAAGCCCTGTTCGGCGAGGCTCCGCTCCAACTCTGCCAGCTGGTCCAGCATCAGGTCCCGCACAGTTCCATTGTCGACCAGGATGCGCCCGACTATACGGTTGTCCTGCAGACGCAGGTCAATGCGAAGGCGACCGAGCTCTGCTGGCTCCATCATCATACGGACGTTGGCCGTTCCGTCCTTGCGGAGGTTCACTATCGCCGACTGCAGGTTCCCCTGCATCCCTTCACTGCTGATGAACTCGCGTAGTCCAGCCGAGAGATTCACTCGAGATCCCGACGCCTCTCCAAAGGTTCCCCGCACCGCGGTGATCGGCATTCCGGCGAGTCCACCCCGGTCAATGCCGAGACCCTGACTGCCGCTGGGGTTCGTGGCAGCCACGGAATCGGGCGAGTTGCCGGTCTGCCTGGTTGCGCCTGTACCCCCGATACCCCGACCTGCCTCACCGCGCGACGACGGCTGGATCCCCCGTGCGTCACGCGCAGTAAGCGCGGCGCTTCTGTCACGGGAGTCGGAGCGTTCTCCACCGGACCCCTGATCTCCCCCTGCGCCAGTGGTTCCCGAATCACCGCCACCGCGTCTGCCTGGCGCAGCTGAGTCCACCCGGCTCTCGGCGCTTTCGGTAATCGCGCCCGTGCCATGCTTGTCACTTCCGGCCGTGGACTCCGACTGCAGCCCGAGGCCTGCACCTGCTCCGGTGAACTCGGGAGCCGGCTTCTGCGCGGCAGCTGACTCTGCGTCTGCGCCCGTGAGCGCTCCGTTCGCCTTTCTTGCAACTTCCGCGCTGCGCTCGGCGTTTTCAGCAGCAGCAACACCGTCCACCGCGAGCTTGCCGGGCGAGCGAAGATCCTGTTCAGCAGCGCTTGAGCCCACTGCATCCCGGCCCGCTGACTTCTCCGGCGCGGAACCAGGGGAGAATTGCTCCCCACGCTTGACACCGGACTCACCCGCCTGCCGGTCTACGGCAGCCTTCTCCGGTCTGCCTTCCGGCCTGACTGCGGTGAAGCCTTCAGTCAGCTCCGCCGAACCCGGTTTTTCGGACGGCGTTGCTGCGGTTGTGACCAGATCGCCGTCCTGGCCCGACGCGCCCTTTGTCTGTTCCGAGCCATGCTTGCTCTTGGAATCCGCCTGTGAACCAGGCATGCGACCCTGGGAATCTGAGCCAGGCTTCCGAGGGACCTTGGCATCTGTATTGTCCAGGGCACCCACCGGGATTGCATCGGCGGACTCGGGCACTGAATGGGCTTGAGACCCGGACCCGAAATCAGGCGCGGTGAACGCATGCTGATACTGTTCGGGTCCGGCGGCAAAGTAGCCTGGCTGGGAGTGGGAAGTCCCGCTGGACGCAGCTGTCCTGGCCCTCTGTGCCTCTCCGAGCTGGTCAAGGTACGCGGAAAAGCTCCCGGGGCCGTTATCGCCGCCGGACGGGGGACCAAGGCCGGCCAATTCCGGTGAAAGCGGCGCTACGCTGGTGGAGAGAGCACTCGGCCGCGGGGGGCTGATGAGTGAGGAAATATCCGGCAGGCTTACCATGCCGTGGACCTCCGTTCGGCGCGCAGCCGCCGGAGGCCCCGTATCAGGACTCGGCGGGCACCAGCGCCATCTTGCGCTGCAGTTCAGCTACCCGCTCGTCGGGTAGCTGGCTCAGCCAGAACGGCACCAGAGATGCCGTTCCGTTCTGCTGGGCAAGTTCCTCCGTGACCCGCAGCACATCAATGAGGAACACGTCGTCGTATCCCTGCATGATGGCGACAGCGTTTGCCGGGGGCATTGCTGTCAGGTCCCGCGAGATCTGCACCAGGTTCGCTCTTCTATTGTCGTACCGGGCCACCCGCTCGTTGAACGAATTCTCACGGTCAGCCTGTGCCTGCTCCCGCTCCTGGAGTTCCGCGAGGCGCTGCTCGAAATCCGCCTGCGCTGCAGCGAGCTCCACTTCCCGATCCTCAAGCTCCTGTTCCCGAAACTGAAGCGCCTCCTGGTCCTTTGCCAGGCGTGCAGCATCCAGAAGAACAGGACTCTCCGCGGTAGCGGCGGGATCACGGCGTCCCTCTCCACCAAAGAGGCGGATGATGGGAGAGATCGTGTCTGTGATGTCTATCAGGCCAAGCACGTCAAACCACAGCGCGCCACCGGCAGTCAGACCCACCAGCAGGAGAAACAGAAGCAGAATGCGGGGGAAGGCACGAACCCGCCGAAGGTCAGCCATTTCCCGTGCTCCTCTCCCGGATCCAGCTCACGCCGGCGGCTTCCCCGAGTTCCCGGTCCTCAGCTTTCCGTTCTTCCCGGCGGTGCTCGTCCCGGCGGTGTTGGCGAAGACGCCGAAGCGCCTCACTGTCAGCGTAGTGCTGCTGGTAGGCCTGCGCGGCACGGTCTACTTCCGGCTGGAGCGTCTCGGCGAGTTCTGCGGCATGCCCGCGTGCGTCCGAAAGCATACGCCAGCGGTCCGATAGGTCTCCGCCTGACTGTAGGCTACCCGGCTCATGAAGGATGAGATCCTGCAGCGTGGCGAGCTCGGCTTCCTGCTGGCGGTACTGGTTCTGTCGGGACAGCACGCGAGCGAGTTCAATCTCGGCCAGCTGTTCGCGGTACTCGCGGAGCCGGAGCACCGCCTCCAGGCCAAACCGAAAGCGCTTCACAGCTCACCCCCGCTGTCATCGGACCCGGAAAGACCGAGCGCCGCAAGCAACACGGCTTCAGCGGTGTTTCCCTCTCCACTGCTTGCTTCCGAGAGTCCAGCGGCCTGCCGGAGGCCGTTCAGTGTCTGCTCGGGCTCGCTCTTCTCCGTGATCCGCTGGCGCAGGAAGCCGTTGATCCCGTCAATCCTGGCAATGGCACGGTCTACCCTCGGATCGCTTCCTCGAGCGTAGGCACCAATGCTGATGAGATCCTCACGCTCGGTGTAGGCCGCCAGCAGGGACCGTAGCTCCCCTGCGGCTTCCTGCTGCGCCTGGTCCGTCACGCGGTTTTGGAGCCGGCTGATGGAGGAAAGCACGTCAACGGCCGGGTAATGGGAGCGCTCGGCCAGCCTGCGGCTTAGCACGAGGTGCCCATCCAGGATACCCCGGACCGTATCGCTGACCGGCTCGTCCAGGTCATCGCCCTCCACCAGCACGGAGTAGAAGCCGGTTATGGTGCCCTTCGCCGATGTTCCGGCGCGTTCCAGCAGGCGCGGGAGCAGGGCAAACACAGAAGGCGGAAACCCGCGATTGGCGGGAGCCTCTCCCACGGAAAGGCCGATCTCCCGCTGCGCCCGCGCAAAGCGGGTAACGGAGTCAAAAAGCAGCATCACGTTCTTGCCGCGATCCCGGAAGTATTCGGCGATGGCAGTAGCAACGAATGCTCCACGGAGGCGAGCAAGCGGGGGCGTATCGGAGGTAGACACCACCACAACGCTCCGCTTGAGGCCTTCGGGACCGAGGTCGTTTTCCAGGAATTCCCGCACCTCCCGGGCTCGCTCTCCGATGAGTGCAACAACGTTCACATCGGCACTGGTGTTCCGCGCAATCATCCCCAGGAGCGTGGACTTGCCCACGCCGCTTGCGCTGAAGATTCCCATGCGCTGTCCCATGCCAACCGGAACAAGGGCGTCAATCGCGCGGACCCCGGTGTACAGCTTTTCAGTGATTGGTGCCCGTTCCATTGCTGGCGGCGGCGTAGCAAGAGCCGGATAGCTCCGGGTGGACGAGATCTCCCCGCGCCCGTCCGTGGGCCGCCCAAGCGAATCCAGAACCCGCCCCAGCAGCTTGTCGGAAACGGGAACGGACAGAGGGTAGCCCATGCCGATGACCGGTGTGCCAATCTCAATGCCCCCGGCCTCGGCAAAGGGCATGAGTTGTACGCGGCCGCCGTCCAGGCCAACAACCTCTGCCCACACGGTGCGTCCATCCGGGCGCTCCACCTGGGCAAGATCCCCGATCTGCGCCGGGGGACCTTCCGACTCAATCAGAAGGCCGCGCACCCGAACCACCCGGCCCATGTGCTTGATGGTGTCCACGCCAGAGATGGCATCAACGTACTTCTGCAGGACGCTCGGCATATCAGCCCCCCGGAGCCCGAATTGGCGCGAGTTCGATGATCCTGTCCTCAATCTCGCGCAACTGGCTGGCGATTCTGGCGTCAATCTGGCCAAAGTCCGTTTCAATGATGGCGCCGCCGGGATCAACGGTGCTGTCTTCCATCACCGTGATGTTCCCCACGCGCTCAATGGTGCGGGTCAGTTCTTCCGCGTGCTCAGTTGTCAGCTTGAGATCCGCGATGTTCACCCGGATCACAATGTCACTCCGGGACTTCAGCTTCCTGAGCGCCTGGACCACGTTGTTGATCACGATGTTGCGCTGATTCTCACTGATGACCTTCACGACCTTCTGGGCGATCTGCAGGACGAGGTGGATGAGCTGCCCTTCACTTTCCTCGATGATCTCGTTGCGGCGATCAATGGCGCGGTTGAGAATTCGGTGGAGGCGCTCAACGACGCGATCCACCTCCGCTCGACCGGACTCGTAGCCGGCTTCTTCGCCTGCTTCCCGTCCGCGCTTCTCGGCTTCCGCCTCAACTCCGGCGGCCTCCGAGCGGGCGCGGGCAACAATCTGCTCTGCCTCCGCTCTGGCCTTCTTCAGGATGTCATCTGCCTCTGTCTGCGCATCCGCGCGGATCTTCTGCGCCTGATCGTTCTTTGCCTTTACCTCATCAAAGGCGCGCTGCTCGGCATCCTGCCGGATCTGTTCGGCTTCGGACTCGGCCTCCGCAACCATCCGGGCCTTCTCTTCTTCCCAAGTCTTGCGGAAGGACTCCGCCTCCCGACGGAGATCGTCGGCGGTTGGCCCGGTGAACTCTTCCATCGCGTCCAGGGATTCCAGCTGGGCAAAGGCGGCCCGCCGTGGCGGCTCAGGAGGCGAGATGTGCACCTTGGCATCGGAGATCTTCACTTCGCCGGATCGGAATACGTTCTTTGCCACTCCCTGCTCCTATGCGGCCACTCAGACCACCAGTTCGTCCTCGCCAGCGCGGGCAATCACAACCTCGCCCTGCTCCTCCAGCTTTCTGATGATGCTCACGATTTTCTGCTGGGACTCCTCCACGTCCTTCATGCGGATCGGTCCCATGAATTCCATGTCTTCCTTCAGCAGCGTAGCCGCTCGCTTTGACATATTGCGGAAGATCTTGTCCTGGACCTCGGTGTCTACCGACTTCAGGGCCTTGGCCAGCTCGTTGGTATCCACTTCCCGCATGACCTTCTGAATGGCCCTGTCGTCCAGCATGACGATGTCCTCGAACACGAACATGCGCTTCTTGATGTCTTCTGCCAGCTCCGGATCTTCCTCTTCCAGGTTCTCGATGATGGACTTTTCCGTTGCGCGATCCACCAGGTTGAGGATTTCCACGATGCTTTCCACGCCACCTGCAGCGGTGTAGTCCTCGCTTGAGAGCGTGGAGAGCTTCTTCTCCAGCACCCGCTCAACCTCTCGCAGGGTTTCCGGCGAGGTCCGGTCCATCATGGCAATTCTCTTTGCCACGTCAGACTGGATCTCGTGCGGCAGGCTGCCGAGGATCACAGAGGCCTTGTTCGGCTCAAGGTAGGCGAGAATCAGCGCAATGGTCTGCGGGTGTTCCTGTTGGATGAAGTTCAGCAGGTGCATGGGATCGGTACGGCGGACAAAGTCAAAGGGCCTGACCTGCAGGCTGGAAGTCAGCCGGTTGATGATGTCAACTGCCTTCTGACTGCCGAGAGATTTCTCCAGGAGCTCCCGGGCATAGTCGATGCCGCCGGTGGTGATGAACTCCTGCGCGCGCATCATCTCCCGGAACTCGTCCAGGACCATCTCACGTTCTTCCGAGTCAATGGTCTCAAGCCGCGCAATCTCGAACGTGAGGGTCTCTATTTCGTCCTCGCGCAGGTGCTTGAAGATCTCCGAGGAGATCTCGCTCCCCAGCGTTACCAGGAATACCGCTGCCTTCTGACGGCCGTTGAGTTCCCGCTTCACCCCACTCTTCTTGGACCCGCCACCGGCGCTGCGCTCTGCCGCGGGCTGTGCCTGTCTTGCCGTAGTCTTCGCCATATCCTACTCCTCCAGCAGCCAGGTCCGTACCAGGCGAGCAACGTCCTCCGGACGCTCCCTCGCAAGGTTGATGACGTCTTCCTGCAGTTCCAGGCGTGCGCGGTCTTCCACGCTCATCTCCACTTCCGCGCCTTCTTCCTCGGCGCTCCGGAGAGCGGCCTCACGCATTGCCTGGTGCTGACGCGCCAGCTCCTCCTCCCGGAGGCGGCGCCGGCGCTCAACTTCCCGAGACACCAGTCTAAAGATAATAAAGGCAACGAGCAGGATTGCGATGCTCAGGAGCGCGAGTAGCACGGCCCGCTGGACGTTCTGCTGCCGAAGCAGCGCCGCATCCTCCTCCTGGAACTCCTCAGTGCGGTCAAACTGGATGTTTCGCACGCTCACAGAGTCTCCGCGTGCCACGCTGTAACCAACAGCGTGCTCAACCAGGTCCCGTGCATCGGCAATTTCCTCCGGGGTCAGCGCCGTGTACTGCCGCTGAACCTCACCGGCATCAACCACAATCTGCCCGTCTTCCTCCCGGAGGACCCGCCACACCCCGTCTATGGCAACGGCCGCAGACACCCGGCGCACTGAAGGCGTGCCTTCTTCCACCGTCACCTCGGAGTTGATCTCGTTGTTGACCACTGTCTGCTGGCGATCGTAGTCGCCGAAGATGTTGTCCAGGTCCTGGAAGGCTGGCGGAACCTGACCCTCAACCCCCGGAGGGCCTTCCGGGTTGATTCCGCTGCCCTGGAAGGTCTCCGAAAACTCCTCCCGGGAGCGCTCGATGGAGAGAACGAACTGCTCCTCGCTGAAGGGAGTTTCCGGGTTGTCCTCCACGGTCACGATAGGGCTGAACTCCTGACGCTCAGTGGTCCGGCGCCCAAAGTCCAGTTCCACGTCCAGGTTCACGATCTCAACGCGGTCTCTCCGGTAGATTGCGGAGAGCGAAGTGAGGATTGCGTCTATGTACTGTCGCTCAATGTCGCGTTCAATCTGCAGTTCACGCCGACGGCGCTCCAGATCATCAACATCCGCGAGGTTCTCAAAGTCGTTGAGGCGCACACCGGAGCTATCGTTGATGGTGATGTTCTCCGGCATCAGGCCTTCAATGGCAAACTGCACCAGGCGCTGGATGCCCTCCACCTTGGTCCGGTTCTCCCGGATGTCACTTCCCGGTCTTGGACTGATCACGATGCTTGCCGTCACCGGATCCTGATCCTCGGCAAACAGCTCGTCCTCCGGGAAGGTAAGGTTCACGCTTGCGGTATCAATGTCATCCAGGGCTTCCAGGTGCAGCTCAAGCTCACGCTGGATTGCCCGGCGGAGATTGATGTTCCGCTCAAAGTCAGTCTGGGTCCAACGCTCCACGTCAAAGAGATCCCAGGGATCCACATCCGCGGTGACAAGATCTTCCCTGATGAGGATTGCGCCGGCGCGCCTGGCTGTGATCTCGTCCGCTACGGTAATGAAACCTTCGGCGTTGGCGGAGGCGTCAATACCCTCCTCCTCCAGGCGGAGAAGAATCTGCGTGCGCTGTACAGGATCAGTTACTGGTACATCAAACACCCGTACCGAGGCGGGTGCGGTGCTGAACACAACAAGCAGCACAACCGCGAGGACAGCGGCACCAAGCACGCCGACCAGGATCAGCTTCTGCGTGGTGCTCCATTTCTGCCAGGTAGTCCTGATCTGTTCGATCAGGCGTCTGAGCCACTCGTTCATAACCCCTCCCAGGAACGAGACACCCGCTCAACGTGTGGGCGGGCTATGTCGGTGCCGCGGCCCCCGCCACGACGATCTGCCCGGCCGGATCCCCCGATCCCGCCGCGCGCCCCCACCAAAACGGTGGGAGCCAGCCTCCGCTTCCCTTAGCGGAGGTTGATGATCTCGCGATACGCCTGCAGAACCCGGTCCACAACGTTTCGCGTGATACTGATGGCAGTCTGCGCCTTGGCAGCAGCCACCGTCAAATCATGCACGTCTACGCTCTGCGGGTCCAGTTGTGCCTGAATCGCAAGGTTGGTGTGCGTCTGCTCCAGATCGTTCACTTCGGAAAGCGAGTTGAACACCAGGTCCGCAAAACTGCGCCCCTGCTCAACCGCCGGCTGATTCGGTCCATCCGGCCGAATTCGGTCTGCATCTACAAGCTGGGACTGGGGCGTCACCACCCGGTTCTGCCCGATGTGGCGCGGATTGGTCCGAACGAGCCCGATGTCAGCTCCCTGCAGATCCTGTGGGCCTAGAAACGTCATTGTTCAGCTACCTCCCAATCTCCAGGGCTCGAGCAAACATGTTCTTGGCCCCTTCAATTACCTGAACGTTGGCCTCATAGCTCCGGCTTGCGGAGATGAGATCCACCATTTCCTGCACGATGTTGATGTTGGGATACTGGACGTATCCCGCCTGTGGTCCGGTCTGAATGGCATCCGGGTGCGTGGGGTCATAGACCAGCCGAAGCTCTGCATCAAAGTCCTTGTCCACGCTGACCGCGCGCACACCCTGACCCACGCCGTCATCAAGGCCCTCGGGCAGAAATGCGCTCTCCCAGGTTGGCTGCTCCACGCGGGGACGGACGATGACTCGGCTCCGGCGGAACGCTTCACCGTTGGTGGTCCGGGTGGTTTCCGCGTTGGCAATGTTGTCAGCTATCACGTCCTGGCGGAGGCGCTGGACCGAGAGCCCGCTGGATGCGGTGTTGATTACGCTGAAGATACCCATCAGCCAGCCCCCAGAACTATGTTGATCCGCCGGAACTGCGCGGCAACCGAGTCCGTCATCAGCGTGTAGGCAAGCTGCTGATTCAGCAGGTTCATGCTCTCTGTTTCCAGGTCCACGTTGTTTCCGTTGTTGTCACTGGTGGACAGGAAGTCGGTGACAGTTCGCGGTTGCACCTGACGATAGTCCACCGGGCGCTCAAACGGGATGTGGCGCTCGTTGGTGTAGTAGTTCCGGGAACTGCCGACCCGCGTCTCAAAGGTCTCCTGCTGCTCCAGTGCGGCCCGGAGTGAGGTCTCAAAGTTGAGCACTTCCCGCTTGAAGTTGGGCGTGTCCGCGTTGGCAATGTTGTGCGCCGTGACGTTTTGCCGCAGCAGATTCACGTCCATGAGCCGCTGCATGATGTCCAGGGATCGCCCGAAGCTGTTTCCTTCAAACATCCTTCCCCCCGTTGTCATGGTCGGCGCGGTGAGCGCGGGCTTGAGGCTTCACAGGATGTACCTCGAAAGGTCCTGATCCTGCACCACCTCGGAAAGGCGTTCCCTCACGTAGTCGGCGGTGATTGGGATGGCCTGGCCGGCGAGATCCGGGGCGTTGAAGGACAGGTCCTCAAGCAGAAGCTCAAGAACCGTGTGCAGACGCCGGGCGCCGATGTTCTCCGTCCGCGAGTTCACTTCCGCGGCAATCCGGGCGATCTCCGCTATTGCATCAGGCCGGAAGTCCAGGGTTACGTCCTCTGTCTTGAGCAGCTCGGTGTACTGGCGGATCAGCGCGTTGTTCGGCTCGGTGAGGATTCGCTCGAAGTCGCCCTCAGTCAGATTCTTCAGCTCCACCCGTATCGGGAAGCGGCCCTGGAGCTCCGGGATCAGATCGCTGGGCTTGCTGGTGTGGAACGCGCCGGCAGCAATGAACAGGATGTGAGACGTGTCCACCATGCCGTGCTTGGTGTTCACCTGGCTGCCTTCCACGATTGGGAGGATATCCCGCTGAACGCCTTCCCGGCTGACATCAACCCCTTGTCGGTTCTCCCGACTGGCCACCTTATCTATCTCATCAATGAATATGATGCCCATCTGCTCCACGCGATCGCGAGCGAGCTCGGAGACCCGGTCGGTATCAACCAGCTTGTCCATCTCCTCGGACAGGATGATCTCCCGTGCTCGCTTCACAGTGGTGCGCTTGCGTTTCTTCTTCCCACCCAGCAGGCCACCGAGGTTGCCAAGATTAAGGTCCATTTCCTCAAACGTGGATCCGGAGAAGATCTCAATTGCCGGCGTCATGGACCGGTTCACGGTTACCTCAACCTCGCGCTCTTCCAGTTCGCCGTTTCTCAGTTTCTCCCGGAACTTCTCACGGGTACTGGTTCGGGATTCTCCGGATACAAAACCGGCGGTCTGTTTCTGGTCTTCATCCAGGCCCGGAAGCAGAAGGTCCAGTAGCTGCTCCTCGGCACGACGCTCTGCGTCGTCCTTGACCCGCTCCTGCATCTCCGTCTTCACCATTGTGACGGCAACGCCAACGAGGTCCCGGATCATGCTCTCCACATCACGCCCGACGTATCCGACCTCCGTGTACTTGGTTGCTTCTATCTTCAGAAACGGCGCACCGGTGAGGCGGGACAGGCGGCGGGCAATTTCGGTCTTCCCCACTCCGGTTGGCCCGATCATGATGATGTTCTTGGGAGAGATCTCGTCCCGCAGCTCATCGGGCAGGCGCTGCCGCCTGAGGCGATTGCGCAAGGCAACGGCAACGGCTCGCTTGGCGTCCTGCTGGCCAATGATGTAGCGGTCCAGTTCCCGGCAGATTTCGCTTGGAGTCAGATCTTCCAGAAGGTTGCTCACGTAAGCTCCTCAACCGTCAGCGAGTCGTTGGTATAGATTCCGATGCGGGATGCAATCCGGAGTGATCGCTCCGCAATCTCGCGAGCTGACAGTTCTGAGCTGTCAAGGTACGCGAGCGCGGCAGCGCGGGCAAAGTTTCCTCCCGACCCCACGGCCAGGACTCCCTCCTCCGGCTCCACCACGTCTCCGGTTCCGGAGATGATAAACATCCGTGACCGATCCGCTACCAGAAGCATGGCCTCCAGTCGGCGAAGCATCCTGTCCGTGCGCCAGTCCTTTGCAAGCTCAACCGATGCTCGCGTGAGATCTCCCCCGTACTCGGAGACCCGGCTCTCAAAGCGCTCAAAGAGCGTGAAGGCATCCGCAGTAGCCCCGGCGAATCCCACGAGAATCCTGTCCTCGTAGATCCGCCGGACCTTGCGCGCGTTGCCCTTCATGATTGTATCGCCCAGCGTGACCTGGCCGTCTCCCGCCATTGCCACCGCGCCATTGCGCGATACACAGCAGATTGTAGTTCCGTGCATGCTCATGCTGTCTCCTCGCTTGCCGACTGTCCGCTGCTGCGAACACGCCCCCGTGCGTGGGGATGGGCGTGCTCGTAGACCTCGCGGAGCCGTCCCAGGCCAACGTGGGTGTAGACCTGGGTTGTGGACAGGCTCGCATGTCCAAGCATTTCCTGCACTGCCCGCAGGTGAGCACCCGCGTCCAGCATACTTGTGGCAAAGCTGTGGCGCATGGTGTGGGGCCCGACCGGCCGGTTGCTTTCGATCGATCGCCCGAAGTGCGCCATCATGTCATACATGCTCCTGGGAGAGAGGCGCGTGCCGTTTCGGTTCACAAACAGCGCAAACTCGGCACTGGAGCGGCCCTTTGCCTGCAGCAGGACCGCGCGTGCCGGCAGGTAGCGGGCGAGTGCCGCGCGCGCTTCCCGGCCGAGGAAGACCATCCGGTCCCGTCCACCTTTGCCGTGAACGCGGACCCGGGTCCGCGCAGCGGCATCCCGAGGGCTCACGTCGTCAAGGTCCAGGGCCGCCAGCTCGGATACCCGGCATCCGGTGGAAAACAGCACCTCTACCAGCGCACGCAAACGCAGATCATCAAAGGTGTCACCAAGTTCTGAAACACCGTCCGCAATGGCACCGGGCCTGAGCACGTTTGGCAGCCGCCTGGGCTGTCGCACGCTGTGAAGCCCGTCTGTGGACACTTCCGGACGTCCCCGGTGGCGGGTTCGGAAGCGCAGGAATCCCCGGAGGGAAGACAGGACGCGGTTCACACTGGAAGCCGCCCGCCCGCTGCGGGACAGGCTGGCGAGGTAGCGCCGCAACAGATCGCGGTCCAGGACTACCTGCTCATCAGTTTCCCGGCCGAGCCAGCTCAGAAACTGCTCCAGGTCGGTGCGGTACGCTCGGACACTGTTGGCCGACAGGCCACGGACACCGCTCAAGTAGGAGAGGTAGTCCGTCAGATCCTGGGTTAGTTCGTCCATGGTCCGGTACCCTCCATTCGGTCTGTTGTGCGAGTTCGGTCACCCGAAAGGACGAGTTCAGACACTTCCCCCGCCCCGCTGGAGCTCAGGTAGTTCGTGCTCTCATCCATCCCGCCTGCCGGAGGATCCGGGCGTAGAGCGGGACCAAGCAGTGAAATCACTTCGTCCGCATGTCCGATCACCGCCGCACCATCCCGGGCAAGCGCTGCCGCACCCTCTCCCCGGCTGCTTCCCAGTGCAACTGCTGTCACGGCGACGTCCCGGCCCTGGTCCAGCGCAAAATCCGCCGTAATCAGTGCGCCCGAGCGGGCGGGCGCTTCTACCACAACCGTCAGCGGAGAAAGGCCGGAGATGATCCGGTTTCGCGCCGGGAAGTGGTGTTTCAAGGGCGGGGTTCCCGGCGGGTACTCCGATACCAGGGCTCCTCCAGCCTTGAGGATGGCGCGCCCGAGGCCACGGTTGGAGGGCGGATAGATCACATCAACACCGCATCCGAGCACGGCAAGCGCCTTGCCGGACGCCGCAAGAGCCCCGGCGTGGGAGGCAGCGTCAATTCCACGGGCAAGCCCGGAGACTACCGGGATTCCCGCCTCGGCAAGCATGGCGCCGAGGTCCCAGGCCAGATCCCTGCCGGCGCCGGTCGGTTGCCGTGTCCCAACCACTGACACCGGACCAGGTCCCGCAGGTCTGAACTCGCTGATATCGGCCCCGCGGACAAAGAGGACCAGCGGCGCGTAGTGTATCTCGGTCAACAGCGAGGGATAGCCGCTGTCTCCGAGGACTACCACCGAGATCCCGGCTCGTTCGCAGGCGCGCAGGCAGCTCTCCGCGTCCCGGGCAAGCTGCGCCGGAGATTCAAAGCCATCCCGGGGCCACTCACCGGTCAGGTCATGGATATCTGAACGGCTCAGCCGGGCAAAGTCTCCGGTGTGCAGATGCTCACGAAGCAAGGACTCCCGACCGTTGCGGCTCAGGCCACTCGCCGAACGCAGCGCGAGGCCTACCAGAATCTGGTCATGCTGTGCGGTCATCTCAGCACCTCCCGGAGCTGTCGCTCGTTTTCACGCGCGGCGGCGCGCACCGCGTCACTGGACGCGCTTTGGGCAAGATCACCGTAGACCTGCGCCGCGTCCGAGATTCGCCCAAGCTGCGCAAGAATGCGGCCGAGCAGGAGGCGAGCGCGCTCATCCCGGGGGTCAACGGAAAGAGCGATCTGCACCGCCTCCAGCGCGGCCGCGGGTTGAGACAGTTCAAACGAGTAGAGCACAGCAAGCCCGTAGGCGGCCTCCTCGTACTCGGGATCAAGCTCCAACGCGCGGGTGTACAGGAGCTCGGAATCCGAGAGGAGCCCGCTCTTTTCTTCATCATCCACCTGTGCCTGCGCATACCGCGCGCCGACAACCGCCGCGCGGTAGAAGACAATGGGGTTCTCCGGTTCCAGGTCCAGCACTTCCAGATAGGAGTCCCAGGCAAGCCCGAGGAACCCGTTTTCCTCGTAGGTTGTGGCGAGCAGCCTCAGGGCGGTTCGGAGATCGCCGGCAAGCTCAATGCGGTCCTCAAGCTGACCGCGGAGCCGGGCTACATCTGCTTCAATCTCTGCAATTCGTTCCTCGCTCACTTCTTCCCGGCCCAGTGAAGGCAGTTCGAGGTCAAGGACACGCTGAACGTCAGCTCCCCGGGGACGAGGACGGCACGACGCCAATCCGACGATCAGCAGCCCGCAGAGCGCGAACTGCAGCGCGGCGCGGCGCCGTGATCCGGTCACGATGGATCCCGCTCCCGGGGGTGGAATTCTCCGTGGATTCGCTCCAGCGAGCCGGTGTCCACGTGGGTGTAGATCTGCGTTGTGGCGATGTCCGAATGCCCCAGGAGTTCCTGGACGCTCCGGAGATCCGCACCTCCCTCCAGAAGGTGGGTGGCAAAGGAATGGCGCAGGGTGTGGACTTTCGCGGAGACACCGGTCTGCGCCACCAGCGAGCGAAATCGTTTCCAGATTCCTTTGCGGGACAGACCGGTACCGAGGTGGTTGAGGAACACACGATCGGTCGGTCGGTCCACCCGGGCAAGGCGAGGACGACCGCGGGTGAGGTACATTCCGAGCCAGTCGCGGGCCTGGTCACCAAGCGGCACCAGGCGCTCCTTGTCGCCCTTTCCAAAAACTCGAACGATCCGGTCTTCCAGGAACACGTGGTCCAGCGTAAGTCCCGACGCCTCCGAAACACGGAGTCCGCAGGAGTAAATCAGCTCAAACAAGGCCCGGTCGCGCAGCCCAAGCGGTTTGTGGGTATCGATTGCGTCCAGGATGGACTCCACTTCCTCCACGCGGAGGACCTCCGGAAGCCTGCGAACCTGCCTTGGGGAGTCAATGAGAGTCATGGGATTGGTGGCCCGCCGTTCGTCCAGGACCAGAAACTGGAACAGTCCGCGCAGTGAGCTGATGACCCGTGCAATGGTCCGTGAATCCAGGCCCTCGCCCTCCCGGGCAACCAGATAATCAACAACATCTGTGGTCTCTGCAGAAGCAAGCGTCCGCTGCCGGTCCGCAAGAAAGCCCAGCAGAGACCTTGCTTCCCGGGCGTAGGTATCCACGGTACGAGCCGCAAGACGCAGCTCGTGCCTGAGATAGCCTTCGTACTCGCTAAGGACCTCGTCCAGGGCGGTGTCAGCCATTTCCATTGCGCACCTGACCACCACCGTTGCGGAGCACCGCCGGAATCCCGAGATTGTCATCCAGGTCAAAGTCGCTTGCAAGGAATTCGTCGGTCTCCGCCGCAGTCCTTCCCGTGGTCATCCGGATCCATGCATCAAGGGGGATTACCTCGGAACCTCCCGCGCTGCTTTGGACGGGAGCCTCCTCCGGCTTCTGGGCGAGGGGCTCGGGCTCACGGTCAAAGCCGGTGGCAATGACGGTGACCTTGATCCGCCCTTCCATGCTCTCTTCAATGGCGGTCCCGGAGATCACCAGCGCATCGTCATCAGCGTTCGCCGTGATGATGTTCAGGACTTCCTCGTACTCGCTGAGGGTGAGATCCGGACCTCCCGTGACGTTTACCAGGAGTCCGTTGGCCCCCTCTATTCTTGCGTCTTCCAGCAGGGGATTGTTGATGGCCGCCGTGGCGGCATCCACAGCCCGGTTGTCTCCGCGTGCCTCACCGATGCCCATCAGTGCATCGCCCTGGCCCTTCATGATGGTGCTGACATCTGCGAAGTCGGTGTTGATTTCACCGGGCTTGGTGATCAGGTCTGAGATGCCCTGCACGCTCTGGCGCAGCACGTCATCCGCCACCAGGAGTGCCTCTGTGATCACGGTCTTGCGCTCCACAATCTGCAGCAGGTGCTGGTTGGGGATAGTGATGAGGGTGTCCACACTGTCGCGAAGTTTGTTGATCCCGTCATCAGCAAGGCGTGCCTTCTTGCGGCCCTCAAATGTGAAGGGCCGGGTCACCACCGCAACGGTAAGGATTTCCAGCTCACGGGCAATGCGGGCAATGACGGGCGCTGCTCCGGTCCCGGTGCCGCCACCCATTCCCGCGGTGACAAACACCATGTCGGCGCCCGAAATCGCCTCCTTCAGCTCCTCCACGTTCTCCATGGCGGCCTGTTCGCCGATCTCCGGCTTACCTCCGGCCCCGAGGCCGCCGGTCAGCTTGTGTCCGATTGCCAGTTTCCGCCGAGCCCGGGCGTTGGACAGTGCCTGGACATCGGTGTTCACGCAAATGAACTCCACGTCAGTCAGGCCTGCGGCGATCATCCGGTTGACGGCATTGCTTCCACCGCCGCCAACCCCAATGACCTTAATGACGGTGGGGCTGCCGGGCACTCCCCTGCTTTCGTCAACCTCGAATATCTCGATGTTCATGACCCCTCCCTTGCAAACTCATGCTATTCAAAGAACCTGCGCAGCCACCCCCGTAGCCCACGCAGAACTCCCGGTGTCTCGCCGTGTCTCCGGCGCTCCGGTTCCTCAAAGCTCAGGTGCTGGCGGGCGTATTCAATAAGCCCGACCGCGGTTGCAAACTCCGGACCGCTGACTTCTGCCACCAGTCCGGCTTCCGGGAGCGGCGTTCCCACCCTGGCTGGAAGGCTAAAGACCTCCTGTGCCAGGTCCACCACTCCCGGAAGGGCTGCACCACCTCCGGTCAGCACAACCCCGCCGCCAATCCCACGGAGGATGTCCTGCTGCTCAAGCCGATCCCGTGCAAGACCAAAAATCTCGGCTACCCTGGGCTGGATGATTGCGGCGATCTTCCGCCGGTCTATGGCGATTGGCGGACGGCCGCCGACCCCGGGAATGATGACCGGTTCATTTCCCGCAACCAGCGGAAGCCAGGCGCATCCCGCGCTGTGCTTGATCTCTCGGGCGGCCTGCAGCGGGGTCTTCAGCATGATGCTGAGATCGCTTGTGACCTGCGCCCCGCCCACGGGAAGAGAGCTGGTGAAGACCGGCGAACTGTCACGGTGGACCGAGATGTCGGTGGTCCCCTCGCCGAGGTCCAGTAGGAGAACCCCGAGCTCCTGCTCGTCCCGGCTCAGCACCGTCATCCCGGCGGCGACCGTATCCAGGATGATGGAGTCCACGCGGAATCCAGCCCGATTGATGCTGCGGACAAGATTCTGCGCTGCGGTGGCGCTGGCGGTGATGATGTGCACGAGCGCTTCCAGACGGACGCCGATCATGTCCCGCGGATCCTTGATCCCGGCGTGGTTGTCAACAATGAAGTCCTGAGGGATGACGTGGAGTATTTCCCGGTCCAGCGGGATTGCCACGCTCCGCGCCGTCTCCAGCACGCGCTCCACATCCTCATCGGTGATTTCCCGGCTCTTGCCGGTGACCTTCACCACACCCTTGCTGTTGGTTCCTTCAATCTGTCCTCCGGAGATGCCGGCGTGAACACTGGCCACCTCCTGACCCGCCATCTGCTCCGCCTGCTCCACTGCAGCCTGGATGGCGCGAACCGTCGCTTCAATGTTTACAACAACGCCCTTGCGCAGCCCCTGCGACGGCTGCCGACCAACACCGAGAATCTCCGGGAAACCAGCCTCCGAAATCTCGGAGATGACCACGGTGGTCCAGGCGGTTCCCACGTCCAGTCCGGTCAACACGATGTCGTTCTTCATCTGCCAGTCTCCACGTTCCGCAGAACAATTCCGCCGCTGCGCAAGTCCAGGAGCTGGCCGGCCGGGAGCCGCATGGATCCCGCCGCAATCAAGCCGGCCCGGAGGGCCTCCGCGGTGAAGCGCCCTTCCAGCCGGAATGCAACGGGCACCGACAGGGGGTAGGCCACAACCTCCACGGCCCCGCCTGCCACGGGGTCCACCCGGAACT
This sequence comes from uncultured Spirochaetaceae bacterium, assembly GCA_964591085.1. Lineage (GTDB taxonomy): Bacteria > Spirochaetota > Spirochaetia > DSM-27196 > CAZPXH01 > CAZPXH01. The sequence goes on from CAZPXH010000003.1 coordinate 175,041, forward strand.
CGCTGAAGGACAGAAGCAGATCCGGTGCGCTATCCCGCAGGATGTTGAGACTGTGCAGGACCGGGAGAAGCATCGCCTCTGCCTGCTGTCCCGGCGCAAGTCGCCGTATCAATCCGCCGGAGAGCAGGGGGAGTTCCCGCAGCTGCATCCGGCTTGCCGGTGAAAAGACCATCCCGGTCTCATCCATGGCATAGAGGCGGGATCTCCGCGAATCGGGAACCAGCACGGACACCAGCGGCTGCCGGGCGTGCAGCTCCACAATCAACGTGTCGGGGAAGCGTAGCCCAAGGTTGGCATCTGCCACGGGCGCAAGGCTCTCCAGCCGACGTGCGGCGCGGTCCAGATCGTAGAGGAGGAGCGGCTCACCGGCGCGCAGGCCGATGATGCTGCGCACTTCTGACTCAGTGATGTCCAGGTCCGAGCGGATGATGACCCGCTCAATTCCCGGCAGCAGCAGAAGCGTAGTTATCAACGCAACAAGCAGAACCACCGCCAGCAGCAGGAGCGGGCCGCGACGCCGATTGCCCGCGTTCACCTCGGTGAGGCGCGGGCCGGGACTGCGGAGCTCGGTGGCCCGGTCTCTACCGGGACCCCAGTTCCGAGCGGCTTCACTCATGTGATGCCCCCTGCTTGCGCGCAAGGTTCACCAGGAGCCCCGCCGCCACACCGGTGGCCAGCAGTGAAGAGCCACCCGCGCTGATCAGTGGAAGCGGAATTCCGGTTGAGGGCGCCAGGCCGGCAACCACCGCCATGTTCAGCAAGGCCTGCAGGATCACAGCGACGGTGAGGCCAAATGCCAGAAGTCGACCAAAGCCCGCCTGCTGATACATGCCCACGCGCATGCCCAGCCAACCGAGCAGACCAAAGAGCAACAGAATGAGGCTGACCCCGAGGAATCCTGCTTCCTCGCCAACCACGGCAAAGATGAAGTCGCTTTCCGGCAGAGGCAGCAGCCCGAGCTTGGCCTCTCCGCCGCCAATCCCTGTCCCGAGCAGACCACCGGATTCAAGCGCGCGCTGTGCTGCAAGCATCTGGAATCCACTGCCCATCGGATCACGGTGCGGTTCCAGAAAGGCGATCACACGGCGGACCCGGTGTTCACGAGACAGCAACAGAATCGTCACTACCGGCACCGCCGCCAGAAGGGTCCCGACGAAGTAGCGCAGCGGGGCACCCGAAAGAAAGAAGAGCCCGAGCGCGAGGAGTCCAACGAAGATTGCGGTTGAGAAATCGTTCTGGAGAACAATGAGACCAGCCACCGCCGTGGACACGATGAAGGGCGGGAGCAGGTCACCAAGTGGATCCGTCCAATCACTGCGCGATGCGAGGATGTGCGCGAGGTACAGCACAAGGGCCGGTTTGGCAAACTCCGAGGGCTGGAAGCTCATCCCCGCCACGATGATCCACCGCCGGCCGCCGAGAAACTCCGCACCAATCCCAGGCACAAGCGTTGCGGCGAGCAGCACAATGACAAGAACCATAATCAGAGGTGAGAGCCTGCGGAGACGCTGCAGCGGGACGAATGCCGCCACCGCGCCAGCAAGGGAACTCAGCCCGAGCCACAGCATCTGCCGCCACACAAAGTACAATCCGTCTCCAAACAGGCGCTCGGCGCGGAAGTGACTGGCCGACAGCAACGTAGCTAGCCCAAGACCGGCAAGCACTGCGAACACCGCAATCAGCGCAAGATCACTGCGGTCGGGCCTGATTGGATCCGGAAGGATTCGCTGACCCATCAACGAACCTTAAGGGTGGAGAGAGCCAGGATTGCAAAGAGCCCGCCCAGGATCCAGAAGCGCATTACTACCTTGGATTCAGGCCATCCCTTCAACTCGAAGTGATGATGCAGAGGTGCCATGAGGAAGACACGCTTGCCGGTTCTCCTGTAGCTCCACACCTGGATGATGACGCTCGCTGCCTCCAGGACAAAGACTCCGCCGGCGATGACCAGGATGAGTTCCTTCTTGATCATGAGGGAGATGGTCCCGATGATTCCCCCCAGCGCCAGGCTGCCGGTATCGCCCATCATGATTTCCGCCGGATGGGCGTTGTACCACAGAAAGCCGACGGAAGCTCCGGTGACGGCGAGGCAAAGCACGGCGAGCTCTCCGCCTCCGGGGATATAGGGAATCTGCAGGTAGGCACTCCAGTCCACCCGGCCGGCAACGTAGGAGAGCGCGGCAAAGGTGAGCCCCACCATGATCACCAGGCCCGTTGCCAGCCCATCCAGCCCGTCCGTCAGGTTGACGGCGTTGCTTGTTCCAACCAGAAGCACAACCGCGAAGGGAACGTAGAAGACCGAAAGGTCCACCAGAGGGTCCTTGAACAACGGAATGAAAAGCTGTGTCTGCTCCGGACCGCCGGTGAGCACCAGCGTGACCGAGACTGCGGTACCGATCAGTACCTGCCCGATTATCTTCACCCGAGGGGATATTCCTTTCTTGTCGCCCAGGAAGACCTTCCGGTAGTCATCTGCAAAGCCCAGCGCACCAAAACCCAGGAGCGCTACCATCGCAATCCAGGTGTTGATGTGGTCCCAGGACATCCACAGGAATACGGAGACCAGGGTTGCGGCGATGATGAGCAAACCTCCCATGGTCGGCGTGCCGGACTTCACACTGTGACTCTCCGGTCCGACGCTCCGGATCCGTTCTCCGGCGTCGCGGTTTTTGAGTGTACGGATCAGCCAGGGCCCAAGGAGAAAGCAGATGAGAAGCGCGGTGACCGCAGCGTAGGCTGCCCGGAAAGTGATGTACTGAAAGATGTTGAACGGCGTAAAGAATCGCGTCAGCGGAAAGAGCAGGGCCTCAAGCACGGGACGCCTCCACAGATTGTGGGAGCTCGGCACGGAGCACCCTGGCGAACTCCCCCAGTCCGAGGGAATTTGCCGCCTTGAGGTAGATCAGCACGCCTTCGCCGGGCTGGATGAGTGATTGCAATTCGCTCACATCTGCGGCGCGCTCCACTGTGACTGACAGACGTGGCGAAGGTTCGGGAACCCGTCCCACCAGAACAAGGCGTCCGGGCTCAAGCCGGGCCAACTCCGCGAACACGCTATCCCAGGCAGCACCCGCCCACTCGCCGAGCTCGGCCATCTCACCGAGCACCAGCCAGAGATCACGGTTCTCCCGGCGGGCCTGCGTTGCCGCCATGCGGATTCCGGCAAGCATGGAGGCTGGGGCCGCGTTGTAGGTGTCGTCTATCAGGGTGAAGAGACCACGGCTTATCTGCGCGCGCCCCGGAAGCTGCTGCATCGCCTCCAGCCCCGCTTTCCAGTCCGCAAAGGTGCAGCCGAAGAGCTGGGAAGCACGGATGGCACAGATGGCGTTTCGGGCGTGATGCCACCCCTGGTCGGAAAGCGTAATCAGTCCTTCCGCAAACCGCAGGACAACACCACCATCAGTTTCCACGATCTCCGTATCGTCGTGCCAGCGGATCTGGCCGCGCTGACTGGCCAGTGCGGAGCGGACCCGGGAATCGTCACCTGGTGCCACCACCGATACGTCAGCAGACCACACGATGGAGAGCTTTTCCTTCAACACGCCGTCAGGACCGCCAACCATTCCGGCATGCGCGGTCCCGATGTTGGTGATCACCACAGGATCCGGGCGGGCAATGGAGACAAGCTCCGCGATCTCGCCGGGCCGGTTCATTCCCATCTCCAGCACCGCAACTTCGGCGTCCTCCGGGAAACGAAGAACCTCCAGGGGAAGCCCGATTGCCGAATTGAAGTTTGCACGGGTCATGGCTGTCTTAACGCGTTGCCCGAGAATGGCGGCGAGTGCTTCCTTGGTGCCGGTTTTGCCCGTGCTACCGGTGATTCCCACGCGGCGGAGATCCGATCGGCGCAGCAACAGAAGCGAAGCGAGCTCCTGGAGCGTGGAAAGCACATCAGTGCACCGGATCACGCAGACGCCATCGGGCACATCACGCCGGGCAATGCGGTCGGCCCGCACAAGAACCACGCCGGCCCCGCGGTCTACGGCGTCCTGCACAAAACGGTGACCATCCGTGTGCGTGCCTGGTAGCGCGGCAAACGCAGACCCCGGACCCACGGAGCGGCTGTCAATGACAAACTCTCCCAGAGCCGAGTCCGCGCGCTGCAGCGGATCACCAATGACCTCGGTAACGGAGCTTAGTTCCCGGAAATCCGTGAGTCTGACCGTCATCCCCCGCCCCCGGTGTCCCCATCGGTCTCCTGGTGCAGGCGCAGCAGAATCACAGCTTCGTCAGGAAGCACTTCCAGCCCCGCAGCCTCCGCAAGCGGCAGGATGCGCGCCGGCGAGCGAAGCTCCGCAATCTCTGCCAGAGCTTGCCGGTTTGCCTCCGCAAGGCGCTGCTGGGCAGCCAGGAGATTACTTACGCGCGATTCCAGCTGGTAGTATCGGTATGCCTGCCAGGTGTTGATCCCGACCAGCCCAACAAGGCCTACCAGCAGCAGGGCAAGGACGGATCGCTTCACGCGGCCTCCCCGGTCCGGCGGATTGCGCGGAGATGAGCGCTGCGCGCAGCAGAATTTTCTTGCACTTCCAGCTCTCCGGGTGAAACCGGCTTTGCCGTGAGCAGCAGGTGTCCGCATTCCCGTGAAAAGCGGCGGAAGGCATGCTTCACAATGCGGTCCTCGCCGGAGTGAAAGCTTATAACAATGAGGGTTCCGCTTGGCCTCAGGAGTTCAAGCGCAGCATCAAGCGCACGCTCCAGTCTGCCGTATTCGTCATTCACTGCAATTCTGAGCGCCTGGAAGGTCCGGGTAGCAGGGTGAATACGTCCGTTCCGGAACTGCGGCGGAACTTCCCGCCGGATAGCCTCCGCAACCTCGGCAGCGCTGATCTCCGGGTCCCGTTCCGCGCAGTCCTTGAGAACCCTGGCAATACGGCCGGTGAAGCGCTCGTCACTGTACAGGTGGATGAGCTCGGCAAGCCGATCCTCCGGCGTGGACCGGATGAACTGAACGGCGTCGGGCCCGGCAGAAGGATCGAGGCGCAAGTCCAGGGGAGCGTTCTCCGTGAAGGAAATCCCCAGGCCGCGCTCCCGCAGGTGGACCATTGAGATTCCCAGGTCCATCAACACGGCCCAGGACCGCCCGGGGCCCCCGCCCCGGTCGACCTCGTCCCTGAGTACGTCGTCGTACCAACCGTGCCGGAAGCGGACCCGCTCGCCGTAGCGCGCCAGTCGTTCCCGGGCCCGGGCCATCATCTGCACATCCGCGTCTATCGCCAGAATGCGCAGGGCAGGATAGCGCTGCAGGAGTACGGCCGAATGCCCGCCTTCTCCGACAGTGGCGTCAATGAGTTGTGCATCGGCCGGTGGGTATCCAAGGTGTTCAATCACCTCATCAACCATCACCGGCACGTGGATCGGCTGCACGGTTCCCCCTCCCAGTAGACCGGTCCGCGACACCTCCGTCAGAACGAGACGAGTCCTCCCAGTTCTTCGGCCGCCTCCTGCAGCTCCCGCTCGCTTTCCTCTTCGTAAGCGGCGTAGCCTTCGCTATCCCACAGTTCCATGTACTTCTCCATGACCAGGAGCGTGACGTCCCGTTCCATGCCTGCTGACTCAAGCAGAGCGTTGGGAACGTTCACCCGCCCACTCCGGTCAATCTCAACCTCCTGCGCCGGAGCAATGATGCGCCGTTGCAGGAGCCTTCCTCGACGGGAGAACGGGGAGGCAGCCTTCAGCAGATCCTCCGCAACTCCCGTCCACACCGTCGGTGGGAAAATCCAGAGGCAGCGGTCCACCGCTCGGGTCACCACAACGGCTGCCCCGGCAATCTCTGCGCGCACCTTGGATGGAATCAGCAGGCGCCCCTTGTCATCCAGGGACAGGTGGAATTCACCGGTATTCATGACCGATTCGCCCTCCTGTTACCACTGCCTGCCCCTCTCTGCCACTTTTTCCCACCAGTTGGTGACAGCATACCGGGCCTGAGAGCGATGTCAACGTTGTCGACAGAACAAGGGCGCTGTTTTCGCCACGGGAGGAAGAAGTGCTTAACGCTTGTGTAGTAATGAATGTTCCGGCGGCGGAATCACCGGGGAATTACAGAGGCTGGAGCTAAGCTCAGACCGATATCTTGCCGAAGCCCATCGGCGCGGACCCGTTGCTCCGGAAGCTTCGGTAGTCCAGTTCCGGGAAAACATTGTTCTTGCGCTCAATCCGGGTCAGCCACGCCGTGGCCACGTTGCCGCGACTGAGAGAGTCATAGATGCGGGTGAAGTTGTAGATGTGCTCCTTTACCCGCCGCACCGCATAGGACACGGAAGCGTCCCCGCGCATGATGAAAGGCCAGTCCGAGCCTTGCGCCAGCAGAACCTCTCTGGCAGCCTGATCAAGCGCGCGCTTCTTCAGCCCGTCCTGGTCGGGAAAGCGCTCGCAGAGCTCACTCATCCGTTCCACCGCCTTGTGAAGGTGGCGGTATATCCAGTCATTCTTGCCGTCCAGCCACACCTCGCTGTAACCCTTGGTCCCCCAGCTGGAGAACTGCGCGTCCACCTGTGGGAACGATGTCAGGGAGTGGAGGACCTTCCCGGGGCTTGCGAGCTGCAGGTCATCGCGCCGGGCAAGCTGGATCGCGAGTTCATTGATCCAGTCAATTCCCTCAAACCACCAGTGTCCAAAGAGCTCGGCATCAAAGGGAGCGGTCACAACCAGCGGCTGGTCCGGGAGCACCTCTCGGACATCGCGGAGCTGCGCTACCTGCTCCTCAATAAATCGCCGCGCATGCTCCCTCACCCGTTCCCGGGCATGGTCCGGCCGGTAGGGCACCTTTTCACCGGTACGCCCCGTGATGGCCCAGTACTTGAACCCGGTTGTGGTACGGATGCTTTCGTCGTGGACGTAGGGATGGATGTAGGGTCCGATGTAGTCAAGCGGGAGGTCATACCCGATGTCACGGTAGAAGTCCCGGTAGTCCGGATGGGCAGGAAAACCGTCATCCGGATTCCAGACCTGACGCGCGGACAGAACGTCACGCGGGAAGGCGTGCAGCCCGGACGGGAGCTGCACTGGCGCAAAGGTACCGGTGGGCGGAGGATCTCCACTGAGCAGAACCCCGTGCGCCGCCAGTACCGTGTATTCAATTCCGTGCTCCGACAGAGCCGGTTCCAACGCTGGGGTGAACCCGCATTCGGGCAACCACATTCCCCGCGGTAGCGAGCCAAAATTTCGCTGAAAGGTGTCCAGCCCGGCCTGCACCTGAGCGTGCACCGCCTGGGGCTTGTCCTCAAACAGCGGAAGGTACGGGTGCGTCCCCGGGCAGGTCAGCAGCTCAAGTCGGCCGCGCTTCTGGAGTAGATCAAACTGGCGGGCGATGTGACCCTCATATCGCTCAAAGTCTGCGATGTTGTCAGCGATGCGCCCATGGTACATCCGGGCAAGCGGCTCGAATGCGGGGTCGCCGGCGCTACGCTGGAGTTCACGCTCGGAGAGCTCGCGCTGTCGCTGCATGAAGGCGCGATAGCGGTCCCGAAGCAACTCGTCCTCCAGCATCAGCAGTAAGGTAGGGCTCAGGCTGATGGCCAGCGGAGCTTCCACGCCGTCGGTCTCCAGCGTGGAGAGAACCCGGAGCAGAGGAAGGTAGGTCTCAGAAATCGCCTCAAAGAGCCAGATCTCCTCCAGGAAGTTGTCGTACTCCGGGTGCCGGATATACGGAAGGTGTGCGTGGAGCAGGAGAATGAGGCGGGCCGGTTGGGCCATCAGCGGAGATCCGCTTCCAGACGCGCGAGTGCCTCGTCAGGGCGGTGCGCGAGCGACGTATAGAGAGACGGAAGCCCGGAAGCTTCCAGGACCTGCCGAACAGCAGGATCCTTGCGAGGCAGCTCGTCCAGCCCGGGGGCGGGTACATCAATGGTGTTGGAAAGCGCGAGGCGGACTTCCCGTGATCCAAAGGTCATACCGAGTTCAACCGAATAGGTGGTTCCCTGCCGCGGCAGGTTGATGTACCAGGAGCTGTCTTCAGGGCTCAGTGGAATGGTGAACGCATCGCCAGCGCCGGCCGGCCCGAAGTGATCGATTACCCGGAGGAACAGGGACTCCTGGGTGGTCTTCCGGAGCCAACTGCGAAGGTCAAAGCGAAGGTTCCAGAACGCGTATGCCCAGGATGGATCACGGAGGAGAAGCGTTATTTCGGTCTGGTTGTAGCTGTCCGGTAGCGCGGTTTCGTCGTCGGCGTCGTGGTCGGCCAGCAGCTCTTCCAGTTGCACATTGTTGTACTTAACCAGTTGAACCCGGACGTTCTCAGACTCGGTGCTTTCCCGCTCCAGGCGCGCCTCTTCAAGAGCCTCAAAGACAAGTTCTTCAAGGATTTCACGGCGAGCCCCTTCCGGAACGTCAATCCTGAAATGCACGACAAGCTGCTCTATCAGCCTCGCGGGCGCACTTCGGAGACGGTCGCGTGTCAGGCGGAACCCCCTTTGTGAGTGGAAGGGTAGGTAATGGGCAGAACCGGTGTCAAGGAGAGCGATTCAGGATGAACTCTGTGTCCCACTGCCCTCCCGAGACATCACGCATGTGCAGTCGAAAGCGGATTTCAGTTCCGGGTGGAGTCCCCAGTCTGACGCCGCGGAGGAGAGAGGGCAGACTTCCGGCATCTAGCATGGCGGGGTCCGCGGGAGCAGCACGAAAGTCCCAGGAATAGATCACTGTTTCACCAGTATCCGGCTGTATCTCCAGCCGAAGCAGGTGAATGCCTGCTGCGCTTTGTGCGGGCACAGCCAGCAGAAGCCAATCAGCGTACCAGTCCACCGCGCGGGCAACCCCGCCAGGCGCCGGGAGCACAAGCTCGCGCTCCACACGTTCCACCATCGGCTCAGCCCCGGCCTGGCCGCCGGTCCCGCCGGGCTCCTGGGCGCTTTCAGAACCCACGGAACTGTCGATAGCCCGCACAATTTCCCCGCTGAGCGAAAGCAGCGGCATACCAACTCGCAGACCCGGCAGTGCCTGTGGGACGGAACCCGGTGTCGCGGCTTCGGGTTCCGGTGCCGAACTGAAGAACCGCGACGCTGCGTATCGCCGCTCACCGTCTGCGTCGGACACCCGAACCCTCGCAGGGTCTCCAGGTGTTTGGGGGAACTCCAGAACCAGGTTGAGTCCGTCCGGCATCCGGTAGACCAGGACAGGGCCGACAGGCTGCATGCCGTAGGGAATGGCAGGGTCAATTCTCGCCTGCTCCCGTGCCAGACTGTCCATCTCCGGTGCAGGTGCGCTTTCCTGTGGAGGGCTCAGCGGCAAGCGAAAGCGAAGCTCGGGGTCCGGATCCTCCACGGATGCCGGCGGAAAGGGCCACGGCCAAGCGGCGAGCCGCGGAAACGGCACGACAAGCACAAGCAGTAGGACAATGCGGACCGTTAGCCAGGGCCGTAGGTTCTGCTTCATTGCCGATCCCACAAGAGCACCTGCACCTGGCCCCCGGTGTAGCCGAGCAGCACCCGGGACCCATCGGACTCCATGCTGGTTGCCGGCCCCGGCAGGGGATAGCTGAAACTGATGCGACTATCCGAGTCCACCAGGTCCAGGATCGCGGTTCCGCTGTGCAGCGTCCGCAGGAGCAACAGCGAGCCATCGTCCAGAGGCAGGCTGTCTGTGAGGATCCCCGGAAGGCTCCGGAGCAGGCGGAGCCGGGGGAGGCTCAGGACCAGGCTCTCCCCTGAGTGCGGGACCGCTGCAAGCCCCACCGCCGCCAGCCGAAGAGGCCGGGAGAGAGCGGGGTTGATCCCGTCAAGCCGCCGGAACTCGGGACCAGACCGTGCACCCGCGAGGGCTTCATTGGAAAGGACCGCTATCCAGGACTCTCCGTCTGCAGCAATCCCCAGGACCGGTGCGCCGGTTTCCCGCCGGATTACTTGCGGCGGGGAGTTGTCAGGAGACGCAACAACGCTGACCAGAGCACCGCTTGCAAAGCCCAGGTACAGCGTACCCTTCGGATCGCTCGCGACGGAGCTCAGTGGCATGGCATCAGCAACCCTCACGGGGTCGGCACCAGGGATGGGGACGGTGACCACACTTCCGCTCGCGTCCAGAAGCGCATGGGTGCCCGGAGGTATCAACGGGAATCCGTTGTGGGGTCCGTCTACCGCACCCCGGTTCCACAGAAGGTGCTCATCCCTGCCCCGCATCACCGCAAGGCGATCTCCGTCCGTGACCGCACTGCCCGGCATAGTCGCAACGCGCAAGGGTTGGGGCAGCGGCACCACTGTGCCGCTGGTCTCGGCTTCAGTTGGTCCCGGGACACCAACGATTTCGCCGTTTGGGAGGCGAAGGAGCAGATGCTCGCGCAGGCCAGCGGGGGAGATCTCACCAAGGTCGGAGGAAGAATGAAGCCGGCCCGCAGAAAGCCGCTGCCCGGGAGCGGGAGACAGCGGGAGAAGGAAGGCCCATGACAGCCCCAGAAGGGACAACAGAAAGCCGAGTAGTGCTCTGGCGGAGTTCACGCGCCGGCAGAGCTGCGCCTGCCGGACTCCCGGTTCTGCTCGTCAGCTTCCATCCGGTTCTTCCACACCCCCGCCTGCCGCTTCACGCGCTCCGAATCGTCCGCCTCACCCAGAACCATGTGGATTCGGCGCAAGGCGTTCAAATATGCGATTGCCTGGCGGAAGTCATCCGCTCGCTGTGTGCTGAGCTCGTACTTCTCCCGATACCGATCCGCCGCGTGCTGGAGCAGCTGCTTTGCCAGATCCAGGTGGGCGAGGCGCTCGCGGTATCCTTCCACCCGCGGGTCCAGGCCGGCGACCACGGAGCGGAGGTTCATCAAGTTCTTCACCACTGCGGCGAGGCGGCCGTCCAGCTCAACAAAGCTCCAGCGCCACTTTGACTCCTTGCCGTAGGCATCCTCCACCGCAGTAATTGTGTAGCCAAGCTTCCGCGCGATGTTGTAGCGCTGTTCCGTTGAGATGTTGGTGAGGCTCTCATGCCGGTCCTCGTACTCGGAGAACGGCACGTCTATGTAGTTGGTGACAACTTCCTCCAGCTTGATCACCGCGTCGTAGCAGATCTTCCGGCCCTCGCCGAGATACTTCTCGTTCTTGACGCCAAGGAGGTTCTCAGAGGCGGCGTTCATCACCAGGTAGTGGCTGGCCACCGCAAGGCGCTTGTCAGCAACCATGAAGCGCTTGGCACTGGCTCCAGGATCCCCGTCAATGACTGACTGAGAGATTGAGTTCGCGCGTTGATCCAGCGCTTCTATTTCACGCTTGTACTGCTGAATCCTGCCGTTGAAGCGCTGTCTGGCTTCCTCGCTTACGCGTCCCATAGCCTACCCCGAGATATCGGCGGCTCGGAGCGCAGAACTGACTTCCTTAAGCAGTTCTCGCGCGTGCTCAAGGGAGGCCGCAGTGCTGCTGTCTCCAGCAAGCATGCGAGCAATCTCGCTGACGCGGGAGTCCTGATCCAGGCCGTGCACTCTGGTGCGGGTTCTATCCTGCTCTACCACCTTCTCTACCCGGATGTGATTATCCGCCCCGGCCGCAACGCTCGCAAGGTGGGTGATGCAGAGCACCTGGTGACTGCGCCCGAGCCTGGCGAGGTAGCGACCAACGGCACGAGCAATCTCTCCACCGATTCCCGCGTCCACCTCGTCAAATACCAGTGTGTCTATGGTGTCAGCCGCGGATAGTGCCGTCTTCAGGGCAAGCATGACCCGGGAGATCTCACCGCCGGATGCAACGGTCTTCAGGGGCCGCGGGTCCTGGCCGGGATTGGCGGCAATGAGGAATCGCACGTCGTCCATGCCGTTTGCGCCCAGGCTGGGACCGCCGCTCGGCCCTGTTTTCTGCTCAACAGAGACAGCAAAGCGCGCGCGGTCCATTCCCAGTGCGGAAAGCCCCTCCAGCACCTTCTCTGCAAGCCCGCGAGCCGCAGTCTTCCGGTGCCCGGAAAGGGTCCGAGCCGCTTCCAGCGCGGCACGCTGCACCCGCTTCAGGCGGTCCTCCAGATCTCGGGTGTTGCCTTCCCAGTTCTCGAGGTCTGTTATCCGATCCTCCGACTGCTGCCGGTGCTCAAGGACCGCTTCCAGCGACCCTCCGTACTTCCGCTTCAGGTTCTGCAGGGTAGCCAGACGGGACTCCACAAACTCCAGCCGATCCGGATCAAAAGCCAGCCGATCAGCGTAGGTCGACAGTTCCGATGAGGCGTCACTGAACTCGTAGTAGAGGCTCTCAATCCTACCGGCGAGAGCGGACAGCTCCGAGTCAATCTCGGCTGCGTCCTGCAGCCGCGCGCTCAGTGCTCGCATCCCGGAAACCAGCCCGCCATCTTCGCCGTTGGCACGCTCGCGGGCATCCGCCACGGTGGCATAGAGGCGCTCATACTGACCGAGCCGGGATCGCTCTCCCTCCAGTTCCTGATCCTCGCCGGGCTCAGGGGAGATGCGGTCAATCTCGTCTATGGCAAAGCGAGCGAGCTCCAGATCCCGATCCCGATCCGCAGCGCTCTGTTGCAGGGCTTCCAGGCGCCGCTTGATCTCGCTTACCTCGGCCACCTTCTCTCGCACCTCTGCCACCTCGGATTCCAGCTCGCCAAAGGCGTCCAGGAGTTCCCGGTGGCGGGACTCAACCAGCAGGCTCTGATGCTCATGCTGACCGTGCATGTCCACCGCCAGCCCCATGAACACCGCGAGTTCCTCTCGCGTTACGGGATTGGACTGAACGTAGATCACACCCCTGCCCTGCTTCTTCACGCTCCGCCGAAGCAGAACCGAGCCTTCATCCGGCTCAATTGCGCGTTCGGCAAGCCAGGCGAGGGCGGGATGGCCGGCGGCAAAGGAAACCAGGGCGGAGACCACGGTCTCATCGCCGAACGGCCCAACGGTATCTCCGCTCGCCTTACCGCCAAAGAGGAGGGACAGCGCACCAACCAGCAGGGACTTGCCCGCGCCGGTCTCGCCGCTGATGACGTTGAGCCCACCGGTGAACTCGATTGTTGCGCGATCGATGATCGCCAGGTTCTGTACGCTGAGCTGCTCAATCATCGGCGCCACCCGACCAACTCAGTTTCTGACGCAGCACTTCATAGAAGGTACGGCGATCCGACTGCACAACGCGCGCCGGCATATCCGCCGATCTGACGGAGATCCGATCACCGCGGGCGAGCGGCACAACGGTCTGCCCGTCCAAGGTGAGTATGAGGTCCGTCCGCTGCTGCTGCTCAACATCAATGAAGACGATTTCTTCCCCCGGCACAACCAGAGGCCGGTGACTGATGGAGAACGCGCAGATCGGGATGAGAATCATTGCGGCCATTTCCGGGTGCAGGATGGGGCCGCCGGCAGCGGCGCTGTAGGCCGTTGATCCAGTGGGAGTTGCTACAATGACCCCATCCGCCCGGTACTTCCCGATCGGCGTGTCCCGCAGGCTCGCCGAAAGGCGCACCAGCTTGGAGATTCCGGCAGAGGAAATGACCACGTCATTGAGAGCAAGAAATCGATGTACCAGCGAATCGTTCCGGGAGACATCCACGCTCACCATCAGCCGCTCGCCGACGCGGAGCTTCCCGGCGAAATAGCTGTCTACCGCCGCAAGGACCTCGTCCAGTGCCACCTCGGTGATGAAGCCGAAGTCCCCAAGGTTGACCGGAAGTATCGGCACACCCAGGGGGGCCATACTCCGCGCCGCATACAACACGGTGCCGTCTCCGCCGAGGCTGATGGCAAGGTCAAAGGATTGCTGGGGCACGGAGCCCGGCTGACCGCGAAACCCGAACTTTTGCACCGCAAAGCCGGCAGCTGCAAGCTCTGCTGATATCCGCGTTGACTCGGACTCGGCACCCGGTTTGTCAAAGTTGGCGATCAACAGGATGGATCGGGTGCCCATACCGCATCTAATCCTTTCCGCGCGCTCCGATGCAAGCTTCTGCGGCTATGGCAGCGTTGCCACCACCCGGCTCACCTGGGAGAGCTCCTCGTTTGTCATGGCGGGGTACAGCGGGAAGCGAACACAGCTCATGGCAAGACGCGCCGCCACGGGGACCTCATCCTCCGGAACCAGCCCGCGCGCGACAACGCTGTTCTCAAACGCCAGCGCCGCGGAGACCTCCTGCCGAGCGGCGTAGGAGATTGCTTCTCCGGCCCCGCGGTCCACGCGCAACGCCAGGCTGAATGGCAGCAACCCTTCCCCGTCCGGTAGGAGCACCTGCCGCCCTGCCCGGCGGGCCTGCTCCAGCAGCACGCGCGCAAGCTCCTTTCGCCGCCCAAGCATTGCATCCAGCTCCCGAAGCTGCGCACTGGCGAGCGCGGCGTTCATGTCAGACATCAGGCTGCTCGTTCCGAGCCTTCCAAGCTCCCGGCTCAGTGCGGTGTAATCGCGCTTGCTCCGCAAGCTGACGACCGCACCTCCACCTGCGGTGATTACCGCGTCTTCGCCGAGTCCCATGACGGCCACCCGGGCGCGGCTGCCCGCGTACACACCTTCAACCACTGATCCAAGAGACTCTGTGATGTCCTCCACAACCGGGATTCCGCCGTCCAGAAGGGCGGGACCGGGAGCAAGCCCCAGGCGGCCGTCCAATACCAACGCTGCCAGCCCCAGGTCAGCAACGCTGTTCGGATCCGGTTGTCCGCTGTGTTCCGCCACGTCCAGGGCCACAGGCTCAAGGCCTGCTTCTTCTGTTGCCGTCCAGTACTCGGCACGGGAAAGAGCAGGGATGCCAATCCGGCTCTCCGGCTCAAGACCAAGAATCCGCAGGGCCACCGATGCGGCGCGGGTGTGCTCAGCCAGAGCCATGCCCCGGCCGTGTCCCAGCCATGCAGGGAACTCTCGGCTGAAGGCACGGGAAAGCTCCCCCGGTCCGACGAGGTCGGCCACCAGTGAATTGAGCACGGCAAGGAGATCCGTCCGGCGAATGAGCGGACGGTTGGAGGGTACGGCCACTATCAGACCTGGATTGATTCTATCTGGGCAAGTTCGCGAAGGTCGAAGAGGCGTTGAACGTCCAGGATGATGAGGTAACCTTCCTCCTGCTTCACCACTCCCTCTATGTATTCTGCCCCGATTCCGGTCAGCATCTGCGGGGGCGGCTGCACTTCCTGTGCTCCGACGTGCACGACGCGGAGCACCCGATCGATGATGATGGCAAGGTGCATCTCATCAATCTGGACGATGATGAAGCCAGACAGCAGCTGGTCTTCCTCGCTGAGGTCCAGCTTCTTCAGGTGGAAGCGACGATGCAGGTTGATGACCGGGATGATGTCACCCCGGAGATTGAAGATTCCTTCCACGTAGGCGGGAGCATTCGGAATGGCGCGCACGTCCTCAATCTGGACAATACCCTCCACATCCATGATGTCAATCCCGTAGCGTTCGCCACTCAGCTGGAACGTAACCAGCTGCAGATCATCTGTACCGGCCATCACTTACACAATAGTGGAGCCCGCAAAGGCAATCAAGAAGCTAGGCGCGAGACAATCCCTCCAGCAGTTCGCGCCAGTCAGGCCGCTCGGGCTGACCGGGCTTGCGTGCACCGAAGAACTGGAGCACCAGCCTCCCCTCCCGGTCCAGGATCTCCACGGACCTGACTTCCCCGTCCCTGGTGGGCTTGCGCACGAGCCAGGCCTCTCGCAGCAGCTCCTCCCGGATGTGAAGGTTGAAGCGCTCATCCAGCACGTTGAACCATCCATCCGCGCCCTCTACCTTCTGCACCGGCCCGCTGTAGATCTGAATGCAGGCAGGGTTTCCCACAAAGGCCATGATGGGCTGACCGCTCGCCGCAGCCGCCTCCAGGACCTCGCGATGTGCGGTTGTTGCCAGCGGGTGCGCCCACTCACCCTGAACCGCGCGCATCAACCGAGTCCTGGGCAGCCGGAACTTGGCGACGAGGCTGGCAAAGTGGTGGGTATCCTGTAGCGCAGACCACGCTGCGCTTATCCCTTCTCGCTCCGATTGATCCGGTTGCCGGTCCTCGTACACCGGGTAGAAGCCCGAGCCGGGCTCGCCGCGCTCAATGACCGAGGGCTCGGCAAGCGCAAATCGGGAACGGATCTGGTTGAACGTTTCCCAGGACGGCTTTCGGAGGAAGTACACCTTGTGGATTGCCGTTCCGGACGCATCGTAGAACTGCAGGCTCCGGAGCCGGCGCTGGGGCAGCTTGAGATCCACGGACCAGACCCGCTTCCACAGAGACGTGAAGATGCGGAGGTCTATGTCCTCTGTTACCAGTCCAGGCCCCTTGCCAAACTCCGGATTGACGTAGGCGTCCTTCCGCTCGTGGACCACAGCATCATTGCGGGTGATGGCCATGATCTCTCCAGCATCCCGGAGCATGGCAAAGATCCCCGGAATATCGGGCTGCAGGCGGACGATGTCCTCACCCTGTTCAAGCTCCAGGAGTGCTTCCTCCGGCACGCCGAGAACGGATGCCTGTTCCCGGGCGTGCAGGTGCGGTTGCTCCTGCTTCAGCTTCTCCCGCGCTTCGCACAGTTCCGTCTCATGCGCCCCGCGCTGATTCATCTCATGCGCCTCGCGCTGACCCGTGGTTGTTGTCATTCCAGCTCCTTTCGTCCGCAAGTCCTACCGCCACAATAAGCGGACAGGTATCACAGGGGTGCTTTGTGATGAGTACTTCCGTGCCAAACACGGCCCGGATCGTTTCACTGGTGAAAACCGTGGCGGGAGGGCCCGTCATGGCTGTGGTGCCCTCGTGCATCATGCACACGACATCAGCGTACTGTGACGCGAGATTCAAATCGTGAACCACCGCAAGCACACCGCGTCCTTGCCGAGCGAGGCCGCGTGCCACTGCAAGCACCCGGTGCTGGTGCTGCAGATCAAGGCTGGAAGTGGGTTCATCCAGGAGCAGGTAGGCGCTGGAAAGCCCGGTTATCTGCGCTAGCGCGCGGGCAAGGTGGACGCGCTGCTGCTCCCCGCCGGACAAGCTCGGGTACAGCCTTTCAGAAAAGGCAGAGGTACCGGTCCTGAGCATTGCGCTGTCAATGGCCGCCGCATCCGCGCCGTGGGAAACGCGTCCCCGGTGAGGCGTTCGCCCCAGCTCCACCACCGAGCGAGCGCGGAAGGCCGCCTGCAGCATGGAGGACTGCGGAAGAACGGCGCGCCTGCGGGCAAGGTCTCCGCTGTCCATGGCCGTTATGTCATCTCCGTCCAACGTGACCGCGCCGGAGCTCGTGGTAATCTCCCCGGCAAGCGCGCGCAGGAGCGTGGACTTCCCGGCACCGTTTGGCCCAACCACCACGGTGAGGCGCCCAGGCTCTACGCTGAGATCACAGGATCTGAGGATCTGCGCCTCTCCCACCTGGTAGGAAACGCTGAGGGCCTCCAATGCCATCAATGAACCTCCGTTCGGAATAGCAGGTACAGGAAGAACGGTGCGCCGATGAACGCCGTCACAATTCCCACCGGGAGTTCGGCCGGCGCGAGCACCAGGCGGCTGAGCGTATCGGCAACCACCAGCAGCAGCGCCCCGGTCAGTGTTGAGGCCGGAAGCAGCAGCCGATGATCCGGCCCCAGGACCAGGCGCACCAGGTGCGGGGCTACCAGACCGATGAAGCCGATGATACCGGTAGCGGCAACCACTGCGCCGACGCACGCGGCCCCCGCAATCACAAGGCGCCTGCGCACCCGGGAGACCGCTATTCCAAGGTGCCCGGCTTCCCGGTCACCAAGGAGCAGCGCGTTCAGCTGTGGTGCGGAGAGCAGCATCACAAAGCCGGCTGGAACCGCCAGGGCAGCGCTGCTCCAAAGCGCTCCCCAGGTGGCACCTCCAAGCGAGCCCAAAGTCCAGAAGGTGATGTCACGCAGCTGGGCATCGGTAGCGAAGTAGGTGAAGAACCCGGTCAGGGCGCCGGCCATGGCGTTAACGGCGATTCCGGCCAGCAGCAGCGTTGCAACGGATTGCCCGCGGCGGCCGATGGTGTAAACCACGGCACTCACAGCGAGGCTTCCGGCAAAGGCCGCAAGCGGCAGGGACCAAATGGGCATGCGCGCACGGAGCCCGGCACCGGCAACAATCAGGATCACCGCGCCAAGCGCCCCGCCGCTGGAGACCCCGATCAGCGCCGGTTCTGCCAGGGGGTTGCGGAACAGACCCTGCATGGTTGCCCCGGCAATTCCCAGGCTTGCGCCGGACAGAACCGCCATCAGAACGCGCGGAATGCGGATTGAGAGAAGGATTCCCGTAGAGCGGGCGCCCAGCGAGACGGGCAGTCCAAGCATCCGGCCGAATCCGCGGATTACGTCTCCGGCAGGGATTCGCACCGCACCCAAAGCGGAGGAGCCGAGGACTGCTGCAAGCAGGAGGCCTGACAGCAGCCCCAGGGCAAGCAGCGGCTTTGGAAGACGCCGGGCGGTATTCTCCCTGGCGGCCAAAGTCTGCTGGTTCACACTGATTCCACCACTGAACGGGTCCCGGTCAACACCGGTGCCGTCAATCCCTGGAGACCGATGCCAGCAGCTCCGCGAGGTCAGCGACGGCCGCGCCCGTTCGCGGACCAAACCCCAGCAGGTACAGGTCCTCCATGCTGAGAATGGCGGGTGAACCAAGCTCAAACAGCACGTTCAGGCCGGGAACCCCGCGAGCCGCCTCCGGTCCACCCAGGCTGGCAAGCCCGCTGGTGGTGAAGAGAATCACATCGGGCTCGGCCGCTGCCGCCGCCTCCGGTGTGAGCGGGCGGTAGTCCCGATAACCGCTGATGACGTTCCGGCCGCCGGCAAGCTCAATCATCGCCTCGGCAGAAGTATCGGTTCCGGATGCAAGCAGGGTCCCCGCCCCTCTGGCGTAGATGAACAGGACCCGCGGCTCGGTTCCCGCTGCAGCGGCAATCTCCGTTCCGCGCTCAATATCGGCTTCCATCTCTGCAATCAGATCTGCGGCACGGTCCGGTGTACCGAGCACCTCGCCGATGACCTGGACGCGCTCCACCGCACCGGCAAAGCTGTCTTCACCCGGCACCACAAAGACCGGAACACCCACGGCAGAGAGCTGGTCCAGGGCTTCCGGGGGTCCGAGGTCCTCGGTAGTGATCACCAGCTCCGGCTCAAGGGAGAGGAGGCCCTCCACTGATACCTGCCGGACATATCCCACGGTGGGCTTGTCCTCGGTTGCACGTGGCGGGTACAGGCTGGACTCGTCCACGCCGACAATCCGTTCTTCCGCACCCAGGGCATAGGCGGTCTCCGTCACCGCTCCACCCAGAGTGACGATGCGGTTGGTGGCGGGGACCGCTACGGTGACACCCCGTGCGTCTACCAGTGCGCGGACGGCAGCACCGTCCGCGCTATCATCAGCCGACTCCCCTGCGCCGCCGGCAAAGGCCAGACCGGCAAGCAGCAGCAGAAGCGGCAGAAATGCTCGTTGCTTCATGGCTCTATCATGCCCTAGCGTCCACAACTTGTCAATATTCCTGACTGCTGTAGTCAAGAATTAGACCGAGTTGGAGTGTGTGCAAGTACGCCTTGCGCAGCAATTCCTCGCCGAGGATCAGCTCAGCTCTGCGAAAGAAGCTTCCTCAGGGACGATCCAAGCTGCTGCAGCCGGGATCAGAAGCACGCTCGGTACCGGCGTGTCTGCCAAGCGCGGGCAATCACCCCGCAACCAGGATCGCGCCAGCGCTAGAAGCAAGCTCTCGGGCAGCGTCATCTGAGTCAGCATCCGCGACAATCCTCTCGCAGCCCTCGGCGGTCTGGCGCGCGAGATCTCGCAGCAGATCGGGGAGCAAGTCCTCTCCATTGAACGCGGGAATGATTATGCTTGCGGTCTCAAAGGGCGCACGTGGCAAAAACACACCAACGGGCCCGGAAGGCCGCAGCCGTCATACGGCGATGCTTTTTCTCATTGCGCAACCCCCTGCCTGTCCGTATCGTCCGCTGGTGACCAGCCCCCCAGTTAGAAACATTGCAATCATCGCCCACGTAGACCACGGCAAGACAACGCTTGTGGATGCCATGTTCCGCACCTCCGGCATCTTCCGCGAAGGCAAGGTGGTAGAGGAACGGCTCATGGATCGCATGGATCTTGAGCGGGAGCGTGGCATCACCATCGCAGCCAAGAATTGCGCCATCAACTGGAAGAACACCAAGATCAACATCATCGATACGCCGGGTCACGCGGACTTTGGGGGCGAGGTGGAGCGCGCGCTCTCCATGGCCGATGGTGCCTTGCTGCTCGTGGACGCGGCGGAGGGACCGTTGCCGCAAACTCGATTTGTCCTGCGAAAGACGCTGGAAGCCGGGCTTCCGGTCATTGTAGTGGTGAACAAGCTGGACCGGAAGGACGCGCGCCCGGAAGTGGTATTGGATCAGATCTCTGATCTCTTCATTGACCTGGATGCAAGCGAGGAGCAGTACCACTTCCCTCTGCTGTATGCAGTTGCGCGGGACGGTATTGCTGCGCCGGAACCCGCCGGTGTCGGCTTTGTGAATGGGGCGTTCTCCGGCATCCCGGATGGCGCAACGCTGCAGCCGCTGCTGGATGCAATCCTTGAAACGGTCCCAGCTCCAGCACTTGATCCTGCAGGCGACTTCCAGATGCTGGTGAGCGACCTCGGGTATTCCGATTACCTCGGGCGTCTGGCAATCGGTCGGATCCACGCGGGTGTGGTTCGCTCCGCGGATCAGCTCGCGCGGATTGATTCAGACGGGAACATCAGCCCGCTGCGGGTGACGCGCCTCCAGGTGTACGACGGGATCTCCATTGTTGAGGCGGAGGAGGTCTCAGCTGGGGACGTGGTGGTGCTTTCCGGCATAGACGAGGTGCACATCGGAGACACAATCTGCAAGCGCTCGGCTCCCAAGGCACTCCGGCGAATCACCGTAGACGAACCGACGGTCACCATGCTCTTCCTGCGAAACTCCGGGCCGCTGTCCGGGACGGAAGGCAAACTGGTGCAGTCCACCCGCATCCGCGAACGCCTGGACAAGGAGACGCTGTCCAATGTGTCACTCCGGGTTGACGATGCGCCCGGCCAGGACGGCTTTGTGGTCATGGGTCGTGGCGAGTTTCAGATGGCTATCCTCATAGAGACCATGCGGCGCGAGGGCTTTGAGCTGTGCGTTGGCCGACCCCGCGTGATCACCCGGAAGGCCGCTGACGGCACGCTGGAAGAGCCAATCGAACGACTGTTTGTGGATACCGCCGAAGAGTACACGGGAATCGTTACGGAGAAGCTCTCTATCCGCAAAGGGCGGCTGGTGAACCTGACAAACCACTCGCGCGGCCGCACCCGTCTTGAGTTCAGCATCCCCTCCCGCGCCCTCATCGGCTTCCGGGATGAGCTGCTCACCGACACCCGCGGGACCGGAATCATGAACGCGTACCTTGAAGGCTACGAGGCATGGCGCGGAGACTTTCCCAGCCGCCAGACCGGCTCGCTTGTCAGCGATAGAGAGGGCGTCACCGTTCCCTACGCGCTGTTCAACCTGGAACCGCGCGGACAGCTCTTTGTGGGCCCCGGCCAGAAGGTCTACGAGGGAATGGTTGTGGGCGAGCACAACCGGGACAATGACCTGGACGTGAACCCCTGCAAGACCAAGAAGCTCACCAACATGCGGGCGGCCGGGCGCGATGAGAACGTGATCCTCACACCCTACCGGGCGATGACACTGGAGATGGCAATCAACTTCATCCGTGACGATGAGCTGGTTGAGGTCACGCCCAGGTCCATCCGGATGAGAAAAGCAGAACTCCTGCAGACCGAACGGAAGCGCCAGCGTTAGCGGACCGGGAAGCCTTCTCACAGGCAGGTTGCCGTAGTACAAAAGGAAAGCATGCAGGCGGAGCACCCGTTCCGGGGCCGTTCGGTCACAGCAATCCGTGATCTCAACCGGGACGAGCGGCTCTATCTGTACCGCCGGACCCGGGAGCTCAAGACGCTTCTTCTGCAGGGCGAGTCAGCGGATCTGTTTCGGATAAACCATCCGGATTTTGGTATGTACGAAATCTTTTTGGAGGACAGCACCCGTACACGGGAGTCCTTCAAGAACGCCGCGATGTTTCACCGGATCAAGGTGTCCGAGCTGAACGCCGGCAGTTCATCCTTCAACAAAAAGGAAAGCTACGCAGACACCATCGCCAACCTCATTGGCTACGGCAACCGGGTGTTCGTACTGCGGACCACCCTTGAGGGCGTCTGCCGTCACCTGGTGGAGCAAACCGAGCACTATCGCAAGCGCCACGGCCTGCAGCACGGAATCTCCTTCATCAATGCGGGTGACGGACTCCACGA
The DNA here is from genome assembly GCA_964591085.1 of uncultured Spirochaetaceae bacterium. Classification (GTDB taxonomy): domain Bacteria; phylum Spirochaetota; class Spirochaetia; order DSM-27196; family CAZPXH01; genus CAZPXH01. The sequence continues at coordinate 197,200 of CAZPXH010000003.1, forward strand.
GCACCCCACCCAGGAACTGCTGGACGAGTTCACGTTCCTGGAAGACCTGGACTGGTCTCCACAGCGGATCCACCTGGCGCTGGTCGGCGACCTCTATCACGGACGCACGGTGCACTCCAAGGTGTACGGGCTGGACCTGTTTGAGTCGGTGAAGGTGGATCTGGTTGCTCCCGCGGAGCTTGCAATGCCAGCGGCCTACGTCCGGGCAATGGAGCGGCAGGGCTTTGCGGTGCAGAGCTTCCCGTCAATAGATGCGTATCTGGAGTCCGGGGACGTAGCACCACAATGGTACTTCACACGCCCGCAGCTTGAGCGAATGGGAGACCGGATCCTGCGTCGGCAGGCGGAACTCCGGGCGGCAATCACCTTCACCGAGGACAAGATCGGCCGCGTGTCCGCCAGCACCCGCTTCTACCACCCGCTTCCCCGCCACCGCGAGCACCCCACAATCCCCGCAGCACTGGACGCAACCCACCTCAATGGCTGGGAACGCCAGTCTGCCAACGGATACCTGGTGCGAATTGTGCTTCTGGCAATGGTGGCAGGACGCATCGGTGATGATTATCACGGGCCGATCGCGAGCCCCCGCCCGCTTCCGCGCGACTACATCACGGAGGTGGAGCCGACCCACAGCAAGCCAAAGCGCTACTCGGAGGGCGTTCGCCCAATCCACGACGGCGTGGTGATAGACCACATATGCAGCGGAGACCCTCCCCAGGAGATTCGCCGGCACATGGTAACCTTGCAGGCGGTTGCGCGCCTTCACGGCCGCGGTGGTGAGTGGGTGTCGACCGGCTCAGACGGAAGCCACAAGGGAATTCTTTTCCGGCCCGAGTTCGGCGAATTGAGCGACGACCAGATGGAAACGCTGGCGGCGGTTGTACCGGGCGCAACGGTGAACGTGATTTCGGGAGGCGAGGTGAAGCGGAAGGTTCGGCTCAGTCGCCCGCCCCGCATTGCAGCAATTCCAGGCCTCCGGTGTGGGAACCCCAACTGCATCACCCACCCGGACCACGCGGAGGGAATCATCCCGAGTTTTCAGCGTACTGAAGATGACAGCTACGCGTGCGAGTACTGCAGCCGAGAGCACACCTTCAAGGAGATCTGGGTTTGAGTTCTGTCTCTGAGGAAGTGATTTCCGCGGCGCGTGAGGCAGGTGCCCTCAGCATCCAGACTGACCCGCCGTTCCGCTGGGCCTCCGGCGCCATGATGCCGGTGTACAACGACAATCGCATCCTCATGGCCACGCCCCGTGGTCGCCGCGCTGTCCTTGGCGGCTTTGCTGCGATCATCGCGAAGAATGGGCTGGACTTTGATGGGGTAGCCGGGACGGCGAGCGCCGGCATAGCGCCAGCCACGCTGGTGGCCGAACACTTTCAGTGCCCGCTCTACTACGTCCGCGCGGAAAGCAAGGGCCACGGCCGGGAACGGCTGATTGAGGGAGCTCCCGAGGCAGGCCTGGACGGACAGCGGATCCTCCTGATTGAAGATCTCATCTCTACGGGGGGCAGCAGCACGCGTGCTGCAGAGGCCCTGATCCGCGCCGGCGCTCGGGTCACGGCCTGCCTGGCAATCTTCAGCTACGGGTTTGCCGGCGCCGCAGAGCGCATTCAGACACTTCCCGGCTCGCCACCGCTGCGGGTGCTTGCCTCTGTCACGGACCTTGTTCGGGATGGCAGGACGCGCGGCTGGCTATCGGCCGAGGATGGTGAGATCATTGACGAGTGGCTCGCAGATCCCTTTGGGTGGTGGGAAGCCCGGCAGGCCCTGTCACCGGTGCCCGCGACTATCACGGTGGACCAGCCCGACAAGGCAGCGGCCCGCGCGGCTGACATCGCTTCCCGCCTGAGTACCGCAGCCACGTCCGCAGGCCACCTGTTGTGCGTGGGCATTGATCCCCGGCCGGAGCTGCTCCCGGCGGGGATGGACGTTGCTGAGTTCCTGACGGGGGTGCTGGAAGAGATTTCTGCTAGCGGGCCGCCTCCTGCGGCCTTCAAGCCCAACATCGCGTACTTCCACCAGCTCGACCGTCCCCTGGAAGAGGATTTCAGTGGCACCCGGGCGCTCGCTGCAACGATCAGTCATATCCGCTCCTCGTTCCCTGAAATCCCGGTGATACTGGACGCCAAGCGCGCGGACATCGCGGCAAGCAGCGCCGCGTACGCCAGGGAGGCCTTTGGAGCGTGGCACGCCGATGCGCTCACCGTCTCACCCTTCATGGGAGACGATTCGGTAGCCCCCTTCCTTACGGCGGCGGCGGAGGCAGACACCGCCCGCTGGGTGTACGTGCTCAACCGGACAAGCAATCCCGGGGCACAGCGCTTCCAGGACAACGCTGACAGCAGTACCGGCCGTCCCTTGTTTGAGTCGGTAGCGCATGCAATTCAGGCCTGGCAGCGCGAGTACGGGACCGCGGGTGCCGTGATTGGCGCTACGGCGCCCGAAGAGCTTGAACGGCTTCTGCAGCTGCACTCGGCGCTTCCCCTGCCGATTCTAGTGCCGGGCGTTGGCGCTCAGGGTGGTTCAGCCGCGGGAGTCATGGACGCCATTTCCCGCTCCGGCTTCCCGGCGGGTCTTGTCCGAATCTCTGCGTCCAGGCAAATCCTCGCGCCGTGGGGCGACCGGGGTGCCCCCAGGACCTGGCGCCGAGAAGTTGCGGCGAGCTATGCGAATCTGGCCACGGAGTGCGCGTGGCAGGGTTGAGCCCGGCGGAAGCGCGCGCCGCGGCAGCGGAGTCTCGTGCAAACAGGCTGCGCGCCATGATCCGCGAACGCGCCTCCAGCAGAAGCGGCGCACCCGACGGTTCCGCCTCCATTCCCATAGCAACGGTGAGCGGCATTGCTTCCACAACGGCGGGCATGATTGCGTGGTTTGACCGCGCCACTGCGGTCACAATCATCACCACCAAGAGTTTTCAGCTGCAGCCCAACCCCGGCAACGGAGAACCAATCATCACGGAAGCCAGGCCCGGATGCTTTGGCAACGCGGTGGGTCTGCGCAACCCCGGAATTCGGACCGGGATATCGCAGCTTGCGGCGCTCCGTGCAAGCACCGACATCTCCGCCCTGCTGCTGGTATCGCTGTCCGGGACCACTGCGGATGAGTTTGCACAGCTCGCCCGGCGTGCCGCGTCGGTCGCAGACATGGTGGAGCTCAACTACTCCTGCCCGCACGCCACCAAGGGCTATGGGGCGGACATCGGCAAGGACCGGGATCTTATCCAGCAGATCACGGCGGTGGTTGTAGAAGCAGTCGGGGAGATCCCGGTCATCGTCAAGCTCACACCCAACGTTCCGGACATTGCTGCAATGGCGGAAGCGGCAATTCTGGGCGGAGCGGCGGGTGTCAGCGCAATCAACACCGTGGGACCGGCCACCTACCCCCACCCGGGGGCTGGAGCGCAGATCCTCACAAACCCTCCTGACGGGCGCGGTGGCCAGAGTGGCGAGTGGGTCCGGGAGGTGGCAGTACATGCGGTCCGCAGCATCCGTGAGAGAATTGGCGGTTTCCCCGTCATCATCGCAATGGGCGGAGTAGCCACACCGCAGGATGCGGAAGCCCTTGCGAGCGCCGGTGCTGATGTGGTGGGCGTGGGCAGCGCACTTGCCCGAATCCACCAACGCGAGTGGCCGTTGTACCTGCGTTCGCTCGCAACCGGCGCCAAATCCACCATATCCACGGAGCCGTCACCGCCATCCCTGCCGTCCCTGCGGGCGGCTGCCGGAATGGAGCTCAGGCCACACCAGGTCTTTGCCATCCGGGAGATTGGTGGTGATCTGGTTGAGCTGGACGTCCAGTTGCCCCTGGAGTTTGCGCCGGGACAGAGCGTGTTCATCTGGATCCCAGGAGTCGGTGAGAAGCCCTTTGCTCCCGCCATCACCACGGCAGGAAGCGATTCCTCAGGCGGCGTTACTACTTTCCTGATCAAGCGCAGGGGCCCGGTGACCCGCGCTATCGCAGCAAGCCGTGCCGGTGACTCTGTGTACATCCGAGGTCCCTACGGAGATGCCTGGAGTCCAGCGACACCGGAGCAGGCGGTGCGAGCTCCGGTGGCTGGCGGCAGCGCCCTCCTCCTTGCGGCCGGAAGTGGGATGGCAACGCTTCCCGGTGTGGCGGAGCGCTATCACCGCGCCGGATACTCGGTGCACGCGGCAATTGGTGTGCGGACCGCCATTGCCGGGAGCTCCGTACTTGCATCGCTGGAGCGTTGGGCATCCGTGGAGGTGGTGCCGGATCAGGGCCAGGAGGCCCGGGTGCTGCAACAGATTGCCTCCCTGCTGTCTGGCCGCGCAGCGGAGAACAGGCCAGTACAGCGGGCGTGGGTGTGCGGTCCGGAGCGATTCATGCAGAGGGCCATGGAGACCTTGCGTGCCGCCGGGCTGCCTCCAGGGCAGATTCAGCTCTCCCTGGAGCGGATGATGCGATGCGGTGTGGGAATGTGCGGCGAGTGCCACCACAAGGGACTGCTAACCTGCCAGTTTGGAACAGTGATAACCGCGGAGGAGATTGGACAATGATTGATCCCCACGTGCACCTGCGGGACTGGGCCCAGAGCGAGAAGGAAACGCTCGCCCACGGACTCTCATTCGCGTGGCGCATCGGTCTCTCCGGAGTTTTTGAGATGCCAAACACGAATCCCCCACTTACCACCAGAGATGCGATAGCGCGGCGCCTTGCGGACGCGGATCGGGCCAGGGCGGAGATCAACTCCCCCATCTTCCACGGCCTGTACTTTGGCGCCACGCCGGATCCCGATCAGCTTGCCGAGGTTGTTGCCGCGCACGCCGAGTTCTTTCCCCGCGTTGTGGGGATGAAGCTCTTTGCCGCGCACAGCACCGGACGGATGGGAGTGATCACGCGGGACGCGCAGTGGCGGGTCTGGAGCAGGCTTGCAGAGCTGGACTACCGCGGCGTGGTTGCCGTGCACGCGGAGACGGAGGATCTGTGTTACCCGGAACTCTGGGATCCGGCCGATCCCATCAGCCACGGAACGGTGCGCCCGGTGGCCGCGGAGATACACTCGGTCAGGCAACAGATTGAGCTTGCAAGCGAGGCAGGATTCCGGGGCAGCCTGCACATCGTGCACGTCACCACCCCGGATGTGCTGGACATCATCAATGAGGCACGCGGCAGCCATTCCTTTGCCATCCGCGGTGGCGTGACGCCGCACCACGCGCTCCTGAATGATTCGCTCCTGCGGAAGTCCGTTGTTCCGGAGTGGAAGGTGAACCCGCCGATCCGGCCGCCGGCCATCCAGGAAGTCATGTACCAGCGCGTCATGTCCGGGTCCATTGACTGGATTGAGAGCGACCACGCTCCCCACACGCTGGAAGACAAGCGCGCCGGCGCGAGTGGCATCCCCGGCATCCCGGCCTTCCGCCTGCTCACCGACATGCTGCGTGAAAGGCTATCTCCCGATGATGCGGACCGCCTCACCCACCAGGCCGTGATAGACGCGTTCCAGATCCCGGCAGATACATTCCCGGAGAATCCTGCAGCACACGCTCCCTGGTCCTACACCGACGCCGCAACGGAATACCCCTGGGATCCCTACCGCTTCCTGGTGGGATAGCGTGGGTTCTGTTACGTGTGGGTTTCCGCTGGCCTGGTGAGAACCGGCGCCACCCGGACCGGGCGGGCTTTTGAGTACAACCTGGAGAGATGATTGCTGAAAACAGTCAGGCGCCTGGAGTACACGGGCTGTAAGGCGGCGGTTCCGTCAACGAATGACTGCAGAACGGTCCGATCGTTTCCCGCAGCCCGGCGTGGACAAATGATTCGGTGGGAATACGCAACATAACACTGCTGAGCGGTCGAAGGTCACCGTGGAGCAGCGAACGATCCGATGCGTCCAGCTTTTTAGACGCGTCTAGAAATTTGCCCTGTTTCGGCGCCTTACTGCGTCGTAACCCTTGCGTTTAGTCGGCTTACAAGGCGCCTGGAAATGGTGTTGACCGCAAGTACAATTAGAACGAGTATCGTAGCCGTTGCAAACGCATTCGGAATAGAGATGGTCTCACGAACCAGCAGGTAGAGGTGCACGGAGAGCACCCGCAACGGCGAGTTCAGGCTGCTCAGAAGAGCCAGATTGCTGCCCATTGTAAAAAGAACAGCGGCCGTCTCACCAATGGCACGACCAATACCAAGGATCATTCCGGTCACAATTCCTGGAGCCGCGCTGGGAAGGGTGACCCTGAAGATGGTCTGCATCTTGCTCGCCCCAAGCGCCAGACTTCCCTCACGGTAAGCCGCTGGAACGCTGAGAAGCGCCTCTTCGGCGGTACGCACAATGGTAGGAAGGATCATCAGGGTCAGTGTGAATGAGCCGGCAAGCAGCCCGGTCTGTAAGCCCAGAGCCTGACTGAAGAAGACCAGCCCAAACAGGCCAAAGATGATGGACGGCACACCGGCAAGCGTGTCGGTACCAATACGCAGCGCGGTCAGCAGCCGACCCTGCTTGGCGTACTCCACCATGTATATGGCAGCCGCCACACCAATAGGGGTTGCAATCAGCACAACAAATACAATCACCGCCAGGGTATTGAGGATAATCGTGCTGATTCCTCCCACCTCTCCCGCGCGGCTTGGCGCTTCCCAGAGAAACGAGGGCCTGAGATTTGCCGAATGCTTGACAAATCGAACGTCGACAACAGGCAGATCATACTGGACCGTCTCCCGGCTCCGTAACAGAGCAAAGGCACCCCGTGTCTCACGGAGAAACTGCGCCGCCTGTTCAAGCGAAGCCGCCGAGCGATAGCCATTCTGCATCTCCTCATCCGCGAACGCTGCCTGGGCCGAGCGCTCCGCGGTGCCAATGGATTGCGAGAGCTGGATCATCCGGATTGGTATACCGGTCGGAGCTGTCGACACAAAACCATCACGCGTCGCCTCATCCCACGATTCAAGCTCCCCCCGAAGGATGGCAGGAATCTGGGACTCGTCCACACTGTTCAGACGTCGGCCATCAACAAGATCGGTGACCGACGGGTGTATGGCCACGCTGTACTGCCGCACACCCACCGTGCGCACACCGCGGAGCTCGTCCGTAATCTCTCTCGGCACCAGCACAACGGCACCGGACGAACCGTCAAGAAACTGATTGAGCGCTTCAACGGAGCGTATTCGGGAAATGGTCTGGGGCAAGCCCGATTCACCGAGCAGCAGATAGTCCGTAACCCCAGCAACAAAGCGTGGTTGGGCAGACCAGATCGCGGCGTCAATCGTACGATCCTGGCCGGTCAGAAATCCCCAATATCCGTTTTCGCCAGAGAACATGTCCCGCAGATCGTGGTAGGAGAGACGGGGGAGGCGCAGCGACCCGCTTGCAATTACGGAAAACTCAACATCCGGATACTCGCCACCCACAACAACCGACTCATCCGCCAGGGATGTCACCGGATCTTGCTCCACAGAACGGGTGTAGAAGCCATTCACCAGAATATAGCCAATGATCATAACCAGCACGGTAAGTGTCAGTGCCGCGGCTACCCAGAGTCCGCCCTTTGCAATGACGTTCCACCGGCGAACCACCAGCGTATGGGGCGCGCGGGACAGGTATGCATCTTTCGTCTTCATCAGGCCAGTCTCATCCGGGACCGATGCACGATGATCTGCACAACGGTGTTGATCAGCATAATGAACATGAATAGAACGATTGCTATTGTGAACAGCGTCACCCGATGGTCTCCAGCGGCATAACCCATGTCATTGATGATGGCCATGGTCAGCGTCCGAACCCGGGAATAGACGCCGTCGGTCGGCATGGTCGGCTGATTACCCGCAACCATGAGCACTGCCAACGTCTCCCCGACCGCCCGGCCAGTCCCCAGCAGGACACCCGTAATGATACCTCTTCGGGCTCCAGGAACCAGCACCCGGGAGATTGTCTGCCAGTGCGTAGAGCCGAGCGCTATGCTTGCCTCGGCGTACTCCCTGGGGACGGATCGCACGGAGACTTCCGTGATGTTGATGATTGTCGGAAGTGTCATTACCGCAAGGATTGCCATAGCAGAGAAAGCATTGTAGTTGACCAGGGGGTTGGGAACGTTCCGCAGAAAAAAGCCGATCATCATGACACCAAAGAATCCGTAAACAACTGATGGGATGCCAGCAAGGACCTCAGTGGCGGAGCGCAGAATGCCCCGCCACTTCCCGGTCGCCACCTCCGCTATAAAAACACCAACGGACACCCCTATGGGGACCGCCATCAGGAGGGCGCCGGCTGTTACCATCAGAGAGGCCACTATGAACGGTGCAATACCCAAATCCGGGGGATAACCAATCGGATACCACTCGGTGCCAAAGAGGAACTGGCCAACCGACGGAGGTATATTTCCGTCTACTGATCGAAAGAAGAGGGGCAACCCCTCCTGAAACACAAAGACAGTAATGAACAGGACGCTCAGCGCAGATAGTGCCGCGCAGGAGAGGAATACGCCCTTACCGGTAGACTCAAAGAACGCTCGGGTTTTCACCGTTACCTCCACCACCACATGCGCATTACCGGACCGGGAGGAAGCCTACGTCACGAACGATATCCTGGCCGATCTCACCAAGTAGAAAGTCAAGGAAGACCTGACGCTGGCCCGTCGGCTCCCCCGCGAACACCACGTTCAATGGCCGGACTATGGGGTACTCTCCTGTGGCGACGGTCTCAATGGAGTTCTGCACGCCGTTGACCGAGATCGCTTTCCCGCCTTCCGCCAGGACGCGTCGCATGGTAACCAGTGATACATACCCAATTGCATATGGTGTCTGCGTTACCATGGTTGCCATATTGCCGTTACTTTCAGTCACAAGGGCGCGGCGAATGTAGCGGGCATCGTCTCCATAGGTCCGCACCAGTACTGCCTCCATGAACGCGCCAAAGGTGCCACTGGCCTGATCCCTTCTCACCACAATGATCTCTTGATCCGGACCACCGAACTCCTGCCAGTTCTGTATCTCTCCCACGAAGATCTTTGCCAGATCCGCCAGGCTGATATCGTCTATCGGCACGGTAGGGTGGGCAACAACCGCAAGGCCGTCTACCGCAATGGTGATCTCACTCAGCCCCTGCTCACGCTCGCGGATGTAGAGCGCACGACTAGCCGCGCCCACGTCATAGACTCCGTTCAGGGTCCCCTGAATCCCGGCGGTAGAACCGGGAGCGTCGTAAGACAGCTCTGCTGAGGGATCAATCTCCGTCAGGTAGCGCTCCACCGCAGAGCTCATCACCGGATCCATTGTGGTGGACCCGCCCATAGAAAGCCGAAAGCCCCCACCCTCCTGCTGACCCTCTGCAAACAGCAATACCGGGACAAGCACCAGTACCGTCAACAGGAGAAGCTTCCCCCGTGGACGGGCAACGCCGGCACGCCCATATGTAACCAATGACTGCATCCAACATCTCCTCTTTCTGTATACCATCATAATATTCTATAGCGAAAGCTTGGCGGACAAACTGTATACCCGACCAAGGCGCCGGGACTCAACTACGTTGCTCCCGTCTGCGGACCGCTCACTGCTCAGGGTAGTCTCAGACAACGGATCAAGGATGTTTTCAACACTGAACCCGATAGAGAAGTACTGAGAGAAGCTTTGGTTCAGCACAACATTCAGGCGCTGGAACGGCTGCTCATAGATATCCGGCACGCCGTTTGTGCCAATGGTCACGATCCGGGGACCAAAGACGTTATAGTTGAAAAAGAGTGACGTGTACTGGTCCCGATTCTGTGACCATGAAACGGTGTTCCGATACCCCAGCGAAACATTCACAACGTAGGGAGACTGGCCTTCCAGTGGTCGGGTTGCATTGGTGTTCGCCACCGCCTTGTCCTCCGTCAGGCCCGAGTTGGGATCCGTGAGTGTGAGGACAAACTCCGAAGAATCAATCTGCGATGCGATGTAGGCAAAGTTGCCGGTCAGGGTGAGATCCCGGAAGACCCCGGCCACACCCCCAAGCAGCTGCCGGCGGCGAAGTGTCTGATCAAGCGTAGGGGCGTTCACGTTGATCACCGCGCGGCGGATCAAGTCTCCCACGTAGCGTCCGGTCAGTTGCCACTCAAGCTCTGCACCCACGTTCTGCGCCGTGGGGATGTTCCCAAGGGTAGTAAGCAGCTCTCCACCCCCGCGGTTGAGCTGAAAGCGCTCAACCGGGTTCTGGAAGTACTTGTAAAAGCCACCAAGGCTTATAAATTCACGCTCCGCGATATACCACTCCCATCGGGCGTCTGCGTTGTACAGCCGAGCGATTTTCAGAGTCGGATTCCCCTGGAAAGAGCCTGATCCGGGCGCGCCGCTGTATTTCTCCTGCGGGGAGAGCTCATTGAGATCCGGCCGGTTCAGCGTAGCGCTTACTCCCAGACGCAGTTGAGTGTCATCCCCAGTGGGAACGGTGAGATTCACCGCCGGCAGCAGCATGTCCAGGATAGATGCCGGTACCAGCACCTGTGCAGGGGCCGGGTCACCGGTGAACCGGTCAAAGGAACTGACCGCCTGTCGTGACCACTCCACCCGTACTCCGGTGGAGAGCCGTGAGCTGCCAAAGAGCAGGATGTCGGCCTTTGTGTAGCCAGACAGTACAAGCTGCCTACTGCTTATGTTGTCCGTCGGCAGGGTGAACTCCGCAAAGTCAAAGATCCCGTCCGGCCCAATATTCTCCGAGGTAAAGAAGTCGTCAGGGTCCCCCGACACTATGTCTTTGTTCGTGCCCGCGTCGTCGTAGTCGTATCCAAAGCGTCGGGTCTCTGACGAACGCGTCTGATAGAACGCCTGCAGCCCAAAATCCACAAAGTCCGCGGAGGCGTTTCCGAACCAGCCCACCGGAATTGAAAGAGAGAGCCCCCCGTCGTGCACAAAGTCATTCACATCGGTGAAGATGCGGCGGGTGGACGTCTGATCCTGCCAGAGGTAGGACTCTTCTTCTATAAAGTCCCCGTTATCCGTATCCTCCCGGAACACGTAGTAACGGCGATCAGGCTGATAACTGCGGGCAAAGGAGAAACCGTAGCTCCACACAAGCTGCGAACCACCCAGGCCGGGCAACCGGTGCCGACCGCGCAGCGCCTGATTCAGAAGCGTCTGCTCCACCCAGAGCGTCTCCGTCTCCCCTATGTCAAACTGCTCGGACCCGTATTCACCCTGCAGCTTCTCAACCGTTGCGTCGGTGGCTCGCACCGCAAGTGAACTGGATTCCAGCCGGAAGGCGCGGGTGTCCTCGTAGACAAGCTCAACCAGAGCACCTATATCAATGTCACGCGTGTTCAGCCTGACGTCGTAGTCATGGATCGGACGTCCGAGTGTATCCGGGTCATTGGACGGCTCGTAGAAGGTCTGACGCTCGGTGATGGAGTTCCAGCTGTCCTTCATGGTGAGGCTGGCGGTAAATCCAAAGTTGTGAAACTCAGACAGCTCAACTTTGTCACGAACAGAGACACTTCCGCTGTAGTCAAGCGGGATCATTCGTGGGGCCGGTGACCACGTACGCGCGAACGACTCACCAAACGCTTCCCGTTCCTCTTCATCGTAGCCCTCGCCGCCAATTCCACCCGCCGGACCAATAAGAAACTCTGAATCATCAATCGATTCGGGCAGCGCGCGCGTTCCATCGTCAAATCCCAGGAAGTCAAACGCCCCACCCTCTTCAAAGAGTTCGGTAGTGAAGGTGGTGTTTTCTTTGTAGGAGAGAGAGAAAGAGACATCCGTGCGCAGGCGGCGGCGGTACTGATCGTCCGGCAGACCAATTGTCTCTACGTTTATGGCGCCACCGCCAAACTGACCGGGAAGCTCGGGAGAGTAGGTCTTCTGAACGGCCAGGGTCTCTATAATGCCGGCCGGGAAGAGATTCAGTGGCACCACCCGCTTGTCCACCTCCGGGCTTGGAAGGCCGGCTCCGTTCAAGTAGGAGCTTGAGTAGCGCTCTCCCATCCCACGCACGTAGACAAAGCGGCCGCCTACAATGGTGAGCCCGGTTATACGGCGCAGAGCACCTGCGGCATCTGAGTCTCCGCTCCTGCCGATCTGCTCCTGACCAATAAAGTTCACCACCGCGTCTGAGTCCGCCATCTCTTCAATGAGCTTGGCAATGCCACCCTCCACGCGAACCTCTTCCACCGCAAAGACCGTCTGCTCGGCTAGCGCGACCGCCTGGGGCGTGAGCTCAACGTCCACGGTGGTCTCACCGTCGGCAACAACCTCCACCTCGCTGATTGTCTGAGTGGAGAAGTCCGGCTGAATCACCGAGAAGGTATGTAAGCCTTCGGGTAGCTCAACCTGGAACCGGCCGTCGTCATCCGTAGTCGCTTCGCGATCAATCCCACGAAACACAATGGTTGCTCCCGCGATCGGAGAGCCGTCCTCCAGTGCCGTCACGCGGCCGGTGATCAGACCCGGGTCGGCGTCCTCGTCGAACGTCGAGTCAGTTCCGCCTTCAGCGGCATCGGGAGCCTCGTCAGAGAGCAGACTGTCGGCCGCGCCGGCGGTGACAATAGCCTCGGTGACGGACCCCTGACGCACGGAGAGCCCCACGGTCACAATAAGTGCGTCTTCAAAGTACAGATCAAACTCATGAGAGCCGGGAGGGTAGGTGAAGTTAATAAGCCCGCTTCTGTTGGAAACCACGGTTCTCTCCGGGAGACGGACCTCCACCCCCTCAAGCGGAGCGCCGTCCTGTGAAAAGATGTAGATCTGCACCTCACCGCGATTATCCTGCGCAGAGACCGTCACAAGCCCTGCTGTGAGCGTGAGGACCATCACTGCTGCCAGAAAAATATTCCGTTTTATCATATGACCTCTCTCCATTATTTTGAAATCTCCTACAACTGTTCCGCTTCTGATTCAATAATCTGACGGAGCTCCACCGCGCGGCGGAACATCTCCGGATCTGAAATCCCCTGCAGGTATCCTCTCGCTCGCTCCAGTTGACCGGTGCGGAAGTACGCATAGGCAAGGGAATAGCGAATCTCATCTTCTTCATCCGCAGACTGACGAACCAGGCGCGGCTCCATGGCAACGGCCTCTTCAAAGCGCTCGGAGGCAAGCAAAAGGCGAAACCGTTGCCGTGTCTTCTGCTCTCCGTCCAAAACCTGGGTGTTCAGGTAAAACGCCTTCTGCAGGTCACCGGCACGCCGGTAAAGCTCAGCCGCCTCAAAGTAGAGGGAAAAATCTCCAGCCGCGGCCTCCTCTACCAGTCTGGCGGCGGTACGGGGCATCTCCTGCTCAAGGTAGCTCTGCGCCAGCAGCAACCGCACCTCACGTGAGGCGGGGAAGCGGATCCTCGCCTCCTCCAACACCCGAATAGCGGTCTCCCTCTCTCCGCCCTGACGCAGCGCCTGACCAATGGTGAGGTAACTCTCCGGTTCCGGCGGCGCACTTTCAAGGAACGCCACACTGCGGCGAGCGGCTTCCTGTGAGAGACCCAGCTCAAGCAGGTATACAATCTGCTGGCGCCCAAAGCTGTCTATGTCCGGAAAAAGCAGTTGCGCACGCGAGAGCGTCTGGAAGGCACGCTCCCATTGACCGAGGTTCCATTCCGCGGCAGCCCGCACGCTGTAAAGGCTTGGGAACTCCCGCAGACTCGGCAATCGGTTGATAGCTTCAATGGTCTGCTCAAATGAGCCGGTCAGGTAGTACGCCTGGGCAAGGTACGCGTTTATGGACGGATCTTCCTGTCCGTTCTCAAGAGCGTCCTGCAGGGAAGTGATTGCCTGTTCGGCGTCTCCCCTGCGCAGGGCAAGCAATCCCTGCAGCGTGTAGAACCGGGCAAGATCAACATCCGGGGCCTGCACATCCACGTTGGCCAGCGCGCTTTCTGCCCGAGAGAGATTGCCGTCTCTCAGCATAAGGGCCGCAATTGCTACGTAGTCCACATCAGCACCGGCTGATTCTCCCGGCGTCTCGCTCTCCTGACCGCCGGAAGCGTACAGAGGCACGAAAGCACTTGTGAACATGATCATACACAGCAGCAGCGGTATTCCGGTGGAGTTGATTCTTGCCGTGCGCATCAGTTCAACCGAAATGGAATCGGTATTTGCGCCCAGGTCTGCACCGGATCACCCTGGTACTTTGCCGGCTCAAAAGTCCAGTTGGGAACGGAGCTCAAAACAACGGCATCAAAAACATTCGGCGGATCAGCCTCCAATATCTTCACCTCGCGAACTCTTCCATCAACGCCAATGAGAACAGAAACAATTACAGTCCCCTCTATCCGCCGCTGCCGGGCGCGGTCGGGGTACTCAAGCGGGCGGTTCTGCGGGATCGGCTTGGTGTCAACCTGGTCCTCAGTGAGAGCAACGTTGTCAAGGTCCCCCAACAGCGAATCCCGAACGTTGGTCAGGCCCTGTACCTGAAAGTCGGGCACGGAAACCGAAATTCCGGACAGCGCCCCGCCAAGGCTCGGCGCGGGAGCAACCGGTGCACGGTTGGGGTTGCGGACCGCCTCCCGGCGCTGTGGAGGTGGCGGGGGTGGCTCAGTTTCCGGCGGAGTGGGAACGGTGAAGTCTATCGCCGTTGGGCGTTCTTCCCGTTGCGGTTGCTCAACCTCACGGTTCATAAAGACAAGCGCCCCAACCACCGCCCCGAATCCAAGCACCGTGGTCAGGGCGGCAGCCGCTACGCGGACGGCCATCCCTGCCGGGCTACCGTAGTTCATGGGGCTGCCTGCTCCGTAGCCACACCCACCTCTTCCGCGCCCGCCAGGCGCGCCTGGTCTACTACGTCAATCAGGAGTTCTGCGGGCGTGCGCCGGTCTGCAATAATCAGCACACTTGAAGAGGCCCCTACGGAGAGCTCATCCCGCACCAGGGACTGAACCATCCATGAATTGACCGGTTGCTCACCAACGTAGATGGTCCCACCCTGCTCAATGTAAATCCGGACGGTATCAGAGTCCGACGGTACGGCGGACTCCGCACTCGGGCGCTCCAGTGCAACGTCCAGATCACGAACAAACGTAGTGGACACGGCAAAAAAGATGAGCAGGATAAAAACCATGTCAATCAGCGGGGAAATGTTGAGCTCTTCTACCTCGTGCTTCTTGGGGAGAAACTTCACGCACCGGCCTCCGTAATCAACAGTTCTTTCAGTTGCGCAATATCATCCCGGATCCTGCGCTCCCGACGGTCTACCAGAGAGCCCACGAGCATGCCCGGTATCGCAATTACCAGCCCGAACTGAGTGGTGAATAGCGCTTGAGAGATTCCCTGTGCTACGCCCCCCGACTGCGAGTAGAAGTTCTGATTACCAAGAGACTCAAACATCTCTATCATCCCGCTTACGGTTCCCAGCAGACCCAAAAGCGGCGCAATTACGATAATCGTGCGCACCAGGGTCCGGTAGCGATGCAGATCCTCTTCAACGCCGAACAACTCATCATCAAGAAGCGCCTGCATGCGGCGCGTTCCCGGAGCGTGCACCCGAAGACCGCGGTAAACCGCCTCTTCAAGGGAGCCCCGTGGTTGCTCTGGAAGTTGCGCCCGCGCCTGTGCAAGAAGCTCACGTACCGGAAGCGACGTGCCGCGTCTGATAAAGAAGGCCCGGTAGGAGATGCCGAACCACAGAAGCAAGGCCAGAAAGAGAAGCGGCCACATGACAAAACCGCCCTGGCCGATAGATCTACCAAGCTCCGCGATCCAGTTCATCAGCCAGCATCCCTTGCCGCGGCGGTCTGGGCTCCGGAGGAGACATTCACTAATCGCAGCGCAGAGACCTCCATGTTGGAGGTAATCCTGTCACTCCAGGAAGAAAGCAGATTTCCCAGCAACAGGGTCGGGATGGCGACTATCAGACCAAACTCAGTAGTTATAAGCGCTTCCGAGATTCCTCCGGAGAGCAGAGTGGGATCACCGGTCCCGAACTGGGTAATGACATCAAACGTGGTGATCATTCCGGTAACGGTACCAAGGAGGCCCAACAGAGGGGCAACCGCGGCAAACACACCCAGCGCAGTGCGGAAGCGGTCAAGAGCCGGTTGCTCGTTGAGAACGCTCTCTGCGATAACGTCCTCTACCTCCTGGGGGTTGTACCGAAGGCCCTCAACGGTTGCACTGAGCACTCGCCCAAGCGCCCCCGGTATTCGCTCGGCCTCCGCGCGGGCCGCCTCTTCCTTACCTTCCCGGACGAGCTCGGTAACCCTCTGGGCTCCCCCGCCTTTCGCCCCGCGAGATGCACGGGCAAGCAGCATAAGGCGAGCAGCTCCAAGGAGAAGCGCAAGGACACCAATGCCGACAATGACGTATCCAATGGCCCCGGCCGCCTGAAGCGTCTCCGCGAATGAGCTGCCCTCGTCTACCTCTACCAGGGAATCCCGGGACTCAAACACGAACAACGGAAGCGTTGCTTCTTCCGCAGCTCCGTCTTCGCTCAAGAGTGACCGGGCTACCGGCGCTGTATCACGGTCAATGAGTCTCAGCATTCCATCACCGGCCGGAGCGAGGGTACCGCTACCCTGCTCTGAGACCCCATACGCCGCAATGCGGCCTACCGAAACAACACTGCCGCTTACCTGGGCGCCGTCTTCCAGAAAGAACTCGCCGGGAGAGCGGGTTATTCGGGAGCTGCTATCAAGCACAGAGAACGACTGGTCAATGACATAGTCCAGTTCCGCGGCGAGGCGCTGAGCGCCTTCTACACTGCTCTCAAACGGCGCTACGTCAAACTCTTCAAGACGTCCGTTTGCCTGCTCCACCACCTGCTGCACCACGTCATCGGTGTTGCGCGTGGCGGCAGCCTCATCCAGCAGTACGTTCAGCTCCTCCTGCCGCCGATCAACGGACCTGCGCAGCTCCAGGAGCTCCTCTTCCAGCGCGTCAAGACGAGCACGGCTCTGCCGCACCCGCTGCTCACCCGAGGCCGTTGCCTCCTCAAGACGGCTTGTCAGCAACCGAATCTCGCTGTCCAGAAAGACAAATTCCCGCTGATAGGCCGCCTGCAGGGAATCAAGCGCCTGCTCACTCGCGTTCTCCTGGTTTTCCTGGGCCACAAGTACGAAGGCCGGCCCGGCCAGAAGCCCAACGCCAAGAAGAACGGCGACTATCCCACGTGGCCCCGTGGAACATCTGCGTGCGTTTCTGTTCATTGTGTTCCTTCTCATCCGTCGTACCCCGGATTGGGCAGCGGAAAGAAGCCCTGGCGGACGTTTCGCCGCAGCTCCCCGAACAGGGCATCTATCTGTTCCTGCGAGCGCCGGTCATCCACAATCGTGTAGACGTACCGTCCATCCTGCTGCTCCACGTATCCAAGCTCACCGGTCAGAGTTCTGAAGTACATGTAGATCATGCCAAGCCTGGCAACCTCCGCCAATCTCTCTTCTCCGTCTATGACAACGGGCTGCCTGTAGAGACCGGAGTCTGAGAGAAGGCGGAACTCGGAGTCCACCAGATTCCACAGACGGGTAAGCGCCGTCTGATCACCCAGCGTTCCGTCCTGCCGCAGGCGCGCGATGGTATCAAGCGCCCCAAGCCGCTGGCTGCGTTGGAAAGGAAGGCCATTGTCAACATGCTCGCGCAGCATGCTCTCCAGTCGGTCCACCACCGGGGTGACGTCAACGGAACCCTCTGAGGCACGCTCGATTCGCGATTGAGCCTCTGCAATCTCACGTTCCAACTGCTCAAGCTGGAGCGCCTCCCGGTTCACCAGCGCCTCAACGTCCGCCGTTTGTGTGGCCAGGGAGCGAAGCTGCTCACCGTACTCGGTTTTCACCAGATCAAGCTCATCGGAGAGCGTCTCAAGCTGTGAGCGCTGTTCGGCAATTCTCTGTGCCAGATTCTGCAGTTGCTCGCTCTGTGCGCTCACCGCTCCGGCGCCAATCAGCAGCACGACAGCCAGCAGCGTAGCGCGCGCCCACGATTCTCTTTTGCCTGTTTTTCTGACGTACACGTGTTCCCCGTTTCCCGCAACCCTGTGTCAAAAACTTCTACCGTTCGTTTCTGCAGCGGGCCCTCACCGCGCCCCGTTCCAGAAACGTGATCCGCCGGCGGGCAAAGCCCGCCGACGAATCACCGTGAGATCTGATCTATCCCGAACGATTAGTTCGCGGGAGTTTCGATCCAGGCGCTCCACCAGTCAGTCGTTCCGTCGTACGCACCAATGTAGTCGGTGGCCACGAGGGCGTTGCCCGCGGGATCGGTTGCGGGGAGGGTCTCCGCAGCAAAGGTGCCGGCAGTTGGCTCTACATCAAAGTCGGCTGACCAGACGCCGCCCGAGAGCGTCGCAACCGCACCTTCGATACCCGAGCCCGAAGGGCGCAGCTCGTTTCCGCTAGTGGGAGTCTCGAGGTCTAGGTTGTCGGAAATTTTATTGCCGTCATCGTCGGTTACGGTATTGTCACCACCAACAATGAGTGTTCCGAAGTAGTCGATGGTCGCTCCACCCTTGTCGGCGTAGGGAGCCTGGCTGTTCGCCTCCTGCATGTCCAGGACGCTGTTGTAGACGTCGTAGTTCGCGTCACTCTTGAAGTCAAAGCCGGCACTCGCGGCCGAGCCTGCGATAGCGGTAATGTTCGCAAGTATTGCGTTGGACGGGGGGAAGACGTCGGTGGCGTCTCCGTCCGCCTCTACAATGGAACCCGCGTCATCGCTGTAGCTCTGGAGAATCACGAACTGTGCCGAGCCGTTCCAGCCGTCGTCGCCGTCAAGCGAGTCATCCTGGATGCCGGTTGCAACGTAGTACCTGACTCCAACGCTTCCGCCAAAGAACTCAATACCGTCGTCCGCGTTGCGGTGAACCTGGAAGTACTCCGCGGTAGTTCCACTGCCAACAGCCTGGAAGACAATACCGTTGAGCTCGTTGTCCGGGGTGAAGAGCTTGCCGCCGAACTGCACGCGGACATAGCGGATTGTTCCGGAGTCGTCATCATCGATGGGCTCCTCGCCGCCGCCGTACTCACCGGTGCCGCCTTCGCCTTCAGCGTAACCACCCTGCACGCGAGCGTATCCATTGATGATCAGCCCGCCCCAGTCGCCGGCTTGACGGTCACCGGGTTCGTTGGCGGAGGTGAACGTAATAGGATTGGCCGCGGTGCCGTCCGCGTTGATCTTGGAGCCGCGGGTGATGATCAGAACGCCGGGATTCGCCGAACTGGTGTCCCCGCGAACGGTCGTTCCGGGCTCAATGGTAAGCGTGTTTCCACTTGCCTCATCGGGATTCTGTGCGTTGTTCCCGATGAAGACCGATCCGGCGAGATACCAGGCCTTGTCCGCGGTAAACGTGATGTCCTCGGTAAACGTGCCCTGAACCAACACCTGGGTCTCTTCTGCTCCGTCGAACTCACTGTCGCGCTCTGCAAACAGGCCCTGCCCGTTGCTGTCAACGAAAGTGACTACCCAGCCACCGGTGATTTCGTCACCAACTACTGCAATTGGGCCCGCATCAGGCCCTGCGGTGTCACAGCCGACCAGGACCAGAATGCCTGCAACCAGCAGACCAAGCAGTACCCGTACTGTTTTGATACTCATGGTATCCTCCTCGTAGATTTATCCAGATAGCTATCCAGACGTACGGAGCGTATCACTGCTTCTGTTAGGCTTGGGTTAGTGTTGAAGGCGGAATTGGTAAATTTGGGTTAGGCCCCCAACCCGAACGCCACAGGGGCGAGGAGGAGGAACGCGGGAATGAGCAGCACTGCCGTGATCCGGAGCGGATTAATCCAATCTTAATCGCGGGGCACCATGCTCCTGGCACGAGGAGATACTCATGAAACAGACATCACTACGATGGTTGCTTGCACTCAGCTTTGTACTGTTGCTGGCGCTCAGCGCGTCCGCTACCGGGGCACAGGAGGACGAGGAGACGGCTGAACCGGTCACCTTTGCGCTGACCATGAACTCAGACCCCGACTCGCTCGACCCGCACCTGTCGTCGGCCTCGATCACCGAACAGGTGATGCTCAACGTCTTCGACGGGCTTGTTAACCCGACGCCGGACGGGGGCGTGGAGCCGGCAATCGCAGAGAGCTATTCGGTCTCACCGGACGGCCTTACCTATACCTTCCGGCTTCGGGACAACGTCTTCTTCCACAACGGGGACGAGGTAACGGTCGACGACCTGACCTATACATTTGAGCGTCTGCAGGAGCTCTCTTCGGAGTTTGCCGATGTAGTAGAGCTTGACGCGCCGGATGAGCGCACATTTGTCATCACGCTCGGACAGCCGAACTCGTCCTTTGAGACGTTCCTCTACCGAGCCGTAATCCCGGCCGGCTACGACGATCACGCAAACCAGCCTATCGGCGCCGGCCCGTACCGTTTTGTGGAGTACATCCCGCAGAACCGGCTTGTCCTCGAGCGTAACGAGCGCTACTACAAGGAGATCGGAGACGTAGACAGAGTTGAGATTCGCATCATCGGAGACCCCGATGCACGGCTGCTTGCGCTTCGCTCCGGCGAGGTCGACTTCACCGGCGTCAGCACCCAGCGGGTGGACGAAGTTGCGGATGACTTCAGAGTAATCACATCTCAGGCGAACTCGGTCTTCATCTTCGGCATGAACAACCAACAGGAGGCGCTGTCCGACCTGCGCGTGCGGCAGGCTATCAACTACGCGATCGATCGCGACGAGATCATCGACTTTGTCTTTAACGGGTACGCCGTTGAGCTTGTCTCCAGCATGAGTCCCGCGATGGCCGAATTCTTTGACGCATCGTTGCTCGGTAGCTACGAGACGGATCTCTCCCGTGCCCGTCAGCTCCTGGCGGAGGCGGGCTATCCGAACGGCTTCCCGCTTACGCTTCGGGTCTCCGGTCACAGCGAGATCTACTCCGACACGGCTCAGGTCATTCAGCAGCAGCTAGCGCCGGTTGGGATTGACGTGACGATAGAGGTGATTGAGTTCAGCATGTGGCTCTCGGACATCTACACCGACCGGAACTTTGAAGCCACCCTGATCGACTTCACCGGCAAGCTTGATCCCTACCCGGTACTTCGCCGCTACATCAGCGATTACCGCCGCAACTTCCTGAACTTCGACAGCCCGGAGTACGACCGGGTCATGGAGGCAGCCCTCCGATCGCCGGTCGCTGAAGAGCGCGTCGCGTTGTACAGGGAGGCGCAAGGCATCCTCGTGGAGCAGGTGCCGGCGGCCTTCCTCGCCGACTACCAGTTTACGTGGGCGATGAATCGGCAGTTTGACGGGTACACTTCCTATCCGTTCTTCTTCCACGATATCTCGCGAATTGTGATTGCTGATTGAAAACTCCTGGCCCGGGCAGACGACGCCCGGGCCGGTTTTTGCTAGACTCCGACAGAGCAGACAATGAACACCGCTTACGTTGTGAAGAGACTCTTCACACTCGTCGGGACGCTGATCGTAGTCTCACTCACCACCTTCGTGGTCTTTGAGATCATACCGGGGGACCCGATTCTCACCATGCTCGGGCCCGATGCCGATCCCGCTGTTGTAGAGCTCATGCAGGAAGAGTACGGGACCGATCAACCGCTTCTCATCCGGCTCGGGACCTGGTTCGCCGGGGTGTTCACCGGGGACCTGGGCACATCAATCCGCTTCACACGGCCGGTTTCCTCGCTCATCCTTGAACGAGTGGTACTCTCACTGATGATTGCGACACTCGCCATTGTCATGGTGGTAGTCATCGCCATTCCAGTCGGAGTGCTTCTGGCGATCCATCGCCGGCACTGGAGTGAGCCGATCGTCTCAATGGGAATCCAGGTGGGGATGGCGATTCCATCGTTCTGGCTCGGAATCATCCTCATTTCCGTGTTCGGCCTGACGCTGGGACTCTTCCCGACCGGCGGATTCATTCCGCCCAGCGAGGGCCTGCTCCGTTCGCTGCACTCAGTGACGCTGCCGGCAATCGCGATCGCGGTGCCGCTCATTGCCGTTGTGGTGCGCTACACCCGCAACTCGATCATCGACCAGCTCAGTCAGGACTACGTGCGAACCGCGCGCAGCAAGGGCTTCCCGGTGCAAACGGTCGTGTACCGTCACGTAATCCGCAATGCGGCTCTGCCGGTGATTACGGTGCTGGGAATGATCTTCTCCAACGTCATCGTCGGCACGATCATCATTGAGCAGGTCTTTGCGCTGCCGGGCCTTGGCCTGCTCCTGGTAAACGCGGTGAGCGCGCGCGATTTCCCACTCATCCAGGGACTGATCCTGTACATCACCTTCACGGTGGCGTTCTTCAATCTGCTCGTTGATCTCGCGTACCACGTTGTGGATCCGAGGATTGAGCTTGCATGAGACGGACCAGGTCTCAAGGCGCTAACGTCAATCTGATCATCGGCATATCTATTATAGGTGCCATCGCGCTGTTGACCCTCGTGAGCTTCTTTTACACCCCGCACGACGTCAATGAGATGAACCGGGAACACCGATTCGAGGGGCCAAGTGCCCAATTTATCCTTGGCACTGACAACTTTGGCCGGGACATCTTCAGTCGACTCATGTACGGCGGTCGCACAGCTTTCTTTGTCGGCTTCATAGCAGTCGGAATAGGGCTGGTCGCAGGAACAATCATAGGGGGAGTAGCAGGGTACCTTGGATCGTGGGTGGACGAGCTGTCCATGCGGGTGATGGACGGGCTACTCGCCTTCCCGGGGCTTATCATGGCGCTCATGGTGATTGCCATTGCCGGACCAGGAACATTGAACACAGCGTTTGCCATTGGCATCATGAGCGTCCCAGGAATATCACGAATCGCCAGAAGTGGGTTTCTCCAGTTTCGGAATATCGATTTCGTTCAGTCGGCACGAACTATCGGAGTGCGACCGGTTGTGATTATGGCAAAGCACATCCTGCCGAACATGATGAGCTCGCTCGTTATCGCCGGTTCGGTCGCGTTCGCCGGCGCGATCCTCAGCGAAGCCGGACTGAGCTACCTGGGGCTTGGGGTTCAACTACCGGACCCAAGCTGGGGGAGAATGCTCAGGGAGGCACAGGGACACTTCACCCGAAGCCCATGGTTCACGCTGGGTCCCGGTCTTGCAATTACGCTCATGGTGCTTGGCTTCTACACGCTCAGCAACGGAATACGCGACGCGATCGACGTACGGCAACAGCACCAGTGAGTGACGACACGCTCATCATTGAGAATCTGCGCACCTGGTTTCCCCAGGGGCGGAGGCCCTCAGATGGACTGACGCCGATCAAGGCGGTCGATGGGCTAGACCTGCGGATCGGGCGGAATGAGACGGTCGCGCTTGTGGGCGAATCCGGAAGCGGCAAGAGCATGACCGGTCTGTCGATCATGGGGCTGGTCCCCTCGGGAGGGCGGATCGAGTCAGGCAGCATTCGCCTCGGCGGCCAGGAGCTGACGGAGCTGTCGGAGAGCGAAATGAGCCACATCCGAGGACGAAACGTCTCAATGGTGTTTCAGGAGCCAATGACATCCCTCAATCCGCTGATGACAATCGGCGAGCAGATCATGGAGATGACCCGCTACCATCTCGGCCATACACCCGCGCGAGCCCGGACTCGCGCGATAGAGCTGCTGGACATGGTCGGATTCTCCAATCCGACGCGCTATCTTGGCGAGTATCCCCACCGCCTGTCCGGCGGAATGCGGCAACGGGTCATGATTGCCATTGCGATCGCCTGCGAACCGCAGCTACTCATCGCCGACGAACCGACAACGGCGCTTGACGTTACAATACAGGCGCAGATACTCCAGCTGCTGCAGGACCTCGCACAGCGCGTCTCAACGGCCATTCTTCTTATCACGCACGATCTGGCCGTTGTCTCTGAGGTTGCAGACCGTGTGGCCGTCATGTACGCCGGGCAGGCGGTGGAGACCGGCCAGGCCGGCGAGCTGTTCGACAATCCCCGGCACCCCTACACACGAGGGCTTGTTGGGTGCATTCCAACGATTGATGGCCCGGTGGATCGGCTGAATGCCATTCCAGGCAGCGTTCCACGCCCCGATTCACTTCCCACCGGTTGTCGATTTGCACCAAGGTGCCCACACGCCTTCGATCGCTGTCCCACCGCGATTCCTCCGTTCTATGCGATTGGCGGTAATCAAGCGGCGCGTTGCTTCCTGTACGACGAATCGACAGGGTCTGAACGGGCGCAGCAATCGACAGACCGGGAAGACTCACCATGAGCGAACCGCTACTGAGTGTGGAAAGCCTGTCGATGACCTTTCCCGTCAAGAGCGGACTCCTCCAACGGACCCGCGGCCATGTCTACGCGGTTTCACAGCTGAGCTTCAAACTGCCTCGGGGACGCACGATCGGGATCGTCGGGGAGTCGGGGAGCGGTAAATCCACCGTCGCAAAATGCGTTATCCGGCTCCATGAGCCGACCGGAGGCACAATCCGGTTCGCCGGAACGGAAATCACACATACGCGCGAGTCCGAACTGCGAACGGAGGTTCGCTCAAGGATTCAGTTGATCTTTCAGGACCCATACTCTTCGTTGAATCCCAGACAGAGCCTGTACTCCATCATCGAGGAGCCGCTGCGTGTTCATCAACGACTTCATGGGGCCGATCGAGTGGCGTGGATCGAGCATCTGATTGAGCGAGTTGGCCTTGACCCCTCACAGCGTGATCGGCTCCCCCATGAGTTCTCAGGCGGACAGCGACAGCGCATCGCCATCGCCCGAGCCCTCGCCCTGAAGCCCGAACTGATCATTGCAGACGAACCGGTCTCCGCACTCGACGTATCGGTTCAGGCGCAGATCGTCAACCTCCTTGAAGATCTTCAAAAGGAGTTTGGTCTCACTTACATCTTTATTTCACACGACCTGAGCGTCGTGCGTCACATATCCAACGACGTCCTGGTGATGTATCTCGGTCGGCCGATGGAACTCGCTCCACGGGACCTGCTCTTCGGTGGCTACCGTCATCCCTACACACAGGCGCTTCTGTCGGCAGTCCCGTCGGTCCGCAAGAGCAAGGCGCCGCAACGCACGCGTATTGTGCTCGGCGGCGACGTTCCTGACTCTTCCTCTCCACCGACCGGGTGCGTCTTTCACACGCGATGCCCCTACGCTCAGGAGCGCTGCCGGCGGGAGGTTCCCGTTGTACGGGAGATAGACTCCGGGCACCAGATTGCGTGCCACTTCCCACTACAGGATCGTGACCGCATCCCATGACCCAAGCACTTCCCACATTGTAGAAATACGGCAGCTTCCGCTCCGAACGAATCCGACTCAAGCCTTGCGTCCGGCCGGTTTTGCCGCGTTCACGTTTGCTATCGGTGGGCATCGATGCTTTGGCGATTCGGTCAGTGTTTCCGGAGGAAGGTCCGGGTGACAGGTTGGTGCAGTGCAAAAAAGGATGCGCAACGCGGCGTGACTACTATCGACGAAGTGCGCTCCCGGACCAAGTATACGAGCCCCGAAACGAACCGCTCGTGATTGCAATACGCCCTGATCGTAGCGCGATTGTTTCCGATTGGTGAGGACACGTAGGTGTTCCATTCAATCACGTCCCCAAACGGCGCCAGGTAGTAGTTCAGGCCGGTCGAGAATGCGGTCCCGCGAACCTCTATTGGCTCTGCGAAGAGATTCGTATCGAGAAAGGTGAGCCATGAGCGGGACTCGACACGGCGCACGTAATCCTCCTCCTCGTTGCTCAAATCGGCGCGGTACGTATAGCGCGTCGTGTAGCCGGTGTCCTCCGGTGTGTAGAGATGCTGTACCATTCCATACAGATCGTGGCCCACGATACCCCGGTCTCGCTCGGCACTCTCAAACTCGTTTTGGGCTACGGCGAACACATCGTTAGCGACGCGGTTGCGACCCCGTTGACGGCCCAGTCGATCCACGCGTTTCGCGAATCGCTACCGGGTCCGATCAGTAGCGATTTGCTCCCAGGAGAAGATCAACTGACCAGCCTGTGCGGGCGCCGCCGATCACCGATGCGGTGCCGTAGCGGACGCGCGCGTGTGAGTCGATTAGCCAGCTATTGCGGTGGAGAATCTCATATCCGACGCCGATTGCGCCCCCGATTCCCAAATGGTATGAGCCTTCTTCCTCACTCCGCACCTCGAAAAACACCGGCGCATCCAATCCTAGACCGATTCCGGCCATCACCCACCATCGATCACCCGGCCAGAACTGGACAGATGGGAGGACGCCTTCGAAGCCCCGCAATCGTTCGCGTGGCGCGTCTATGTCCCCGGTATAGGTGTAGAACGTCGATGGAAACACGATCTGCACCGCCCATTCGGGAGCGATCATCCAGCCGATCTTCCATCCGATTGAAGGGGTGATCCCCGTCTGCTCGTGTGCATCTTCGACCGAAGTGGTGATGTACCCGGCGCCGATACCAATGCCGAACAGAAATCCTTCCCGTTCGACCGGCGAGGTCTCGCGTTCCTCGGTTGAATGCGCGTATACGTGCGCTGCCGGAAGCAGCAGGCACGCCAGTAATGCTACGATCCCAGCCTGGCCAAATGTAGTCCGCTTCATGTCTCTATATTATAGATCTAAAAGATATATGTCAAGCGAATCCGTGCGGTCGGGACCGGAATCAGCCGATCGCCGCGCCGGGCGCTCACATCGGGGCGCGAGACGCAGGCAGCCAGGACCCGGATCCGCGCCTCCCCCTTTGTGGGCATGCGCTGCTCGCGTTCGACGACTTCCAGTACTTCGGGCCCACCGCATTCGCGAGCGACCAGATTGTGGTACGTCATGCGCTTCTACCCCGTTCGTCCAACCGGGCCAGCCGCAGCAGTCCCAGACCCACGAGCAGCCACCAGGGCATCCAGAACAGGCCGCTTGCGATCATGAGCGGCGTGGCGAGCGACGGTAGGAGCAGGAGGCTCAGGTGCATCACGAACGTGACCAACCCCGCAAGAATCCCGATCCATGGCACGACCCGGCCAAACAGGCGACCTTCGCGCAGCATGATGATGGACATCAAGAACACGGCGATGGCTATGAACAGAAATCCCGGCGTCTGCGGAGTCGCTGTACCCAACGCACCGAGAGTCTCGCCGGCGGTCAGCAGGCGAGCACGCGAGAGTTGATCGGTGGTCGCGGCGTACTGTTCAGCCAAGGGAAGCATGGAGAGCATGGCGACCCGCGGCACGACGAAGACGCCCACACCGAGAAACCCGAAGTAGCCGGCGACCACCATCCAGGAAGGACCGGCCGGCTTGAGCGCGGCAAGGAGCGCGAGGAGCATCACTCCGAGCAAGGTGATGGAGAGAATGTCCAGAGCGTTCAAGTAGAACAGTCCAAGCAACCTGCTACGCTCGAAGAGTGCGAACCATTCCTCGGTCGAGGCGGGGTACTGGTCCCAGCGGATGAGGGCGAACTGACTCACGTAGAAGGTCAATGTCAGAAGCACAGACACCCCACCCAACCGGTACAGGATGTTCTGCCTACCTGCCGGCGTCATGCATTGCCCGCCTTCCTGGTCATGGCACTCATGAGACCAGCGTCCTCGCTAGACCAGTAGCCCAGCTGCGTATGGCGTCCCAGTCGCGGATGTCGCTCAACGGCATGTGTTTCATCGCCGGGATGAGGTTGTGCGGAAAAGTCAGCCGCGCCGGATCGAACTTGCCGCCGAACAACTCGGCCGCCGCCGGCTTGAGCCACGGGAAACCGGCGAGCACCTTGTCGAGCTGTCCGCGCGTCTCCTGCAAGTCCTTCTCCTCAAAGTACAGGCGCCACGCTATGCGGTCCAACGGATGACGCCCCACGTTCGCCGCGTCCCGCGAGTCCCGCTCGACGCGCGTTACCCCCGCGCGACCCATTCGGTCGGAGCGACGCCCGTCTTCTTCTTGAAGAGCCGCGAGAAGTAGTACTGGTTCTCGAACCGCATCCGCGCGGCGACCTCCTTGATCGAGACGCCAGGCTCCCGGAGTAATTCCTGCGCACGTCTGACCCGAAGCTGCAGGAAGTACTGGTAGGGCGTCAGTCCGGTGTAGTGGCGGAACACGTGCAGCAGACGTGCATAGCTTACCCCTACACGGTGGGCAAGCGTCTCCACCTCGAGGCCCTCTTCCAGGTGCTCCTGCATGATCGCCCGCGCCGCCTCGACGATCGCGCCGTCGCCGTGGCCCGTCCGGGCGCTGATCTCCGACGTGTGGATGTGCGCCAGCAGCTGCAGGACGAGCGCTCCCAAACGGACCTGGAACCCGGGTGTCTGGTCGCGACAGAGGCCGACGATGCGCTCGTAGTCGGCGATGATCTCCTCGTTGAGACCGAGGTGGTTCACCGCACGATCGGGCGTGAACAAACCGTTGGCGCGCAGGCGATCCGCGTGATCGCCGGAGAAGCCGACCCAGTACTCGTGCCATCCGGTACCGCGATGGGGGCTGTACGCATGCCGTTCCCCGGGAAAGAGGATAAAGGCGTCCCCAGCGGTGATCTCCACGAGGCCGGTCGCCTCCGATCGAAACCAGCCACGGCCGGCGGTGATGTACACCACCTGGAACTCGCCGAGGATCCTTCCGGTGGTGACGGTGGAGGAGTACGACCGCGGATGATCGGACGGATTGAGCGGGTACGTGACGCCCGCGGGAACGCGGGAGAAGCCGGCGTCGTTACACCAGATCTCCCACCGCTCCGCTTCACGGTTGACCGGGAGGTAGGTCGAGAACTGGATTGACGATCGCGACACATAAAAAAAGTATATCATCCCGATGTACTTTGTCCATGTCGCGATTCGGGAACCCGGGGTAGCGTTTCAAATGGCTGCGAACGGGACCCTACGGGTCGGCCTCTTTGGCATCGGGCTCGACACGTACTGGGACCAATTTCGCGCTCTCAGAGGGCGCCTGGAGGGGTACCAGCGGCAGATTGGCGAGCTCATCGCCGCGGAAGCGGCTGTGACGCTCGCCGATGCTGGACTGGTCGATAACCCGGAGCGCGCCCGTGCGGTTGGAACGCTATTCAGACAACAACAGGTCGATGTCGTTTTTTTGTATATCTCAACTTACGCGCTGTCATCGACCGTTCTGCCGGTCGCCCAGGCCGTCAAGGTCCCGATCGTCGTGCTGAACATCCAGCCCGTCGCCGCGATCGACTATGAGCAGTTCAACGCCCTCGGCGATCGCGGGACGATGACCGGCGAATGGCTCGCCCACTGCCAGGCGTGCTGCGTCCCGGAAATCGCGAGCGTCTTCAAACGCGCTGGGATCGACTACCACCTGCTGACCGGCTACCTCGGTGACGCGCAGACGGAGCGGGAGCTGAGGGAGTGGGTTGCCGCCGCACAGGTCGCGCACGGCATGGCGCACAACCGCCTTGGCGTGATGGGCCACTACTATGCGGGGATGCTCGACGTCTATACCGACATGACGCGGCAGATCGCCACGTTCGGCGGGCACATCGACCTGATCGAGATCGACGAACTCGCAGAACTGCGGTCGGATGTGGACGCGCCGTCTGTCGCGGCGAAGATCGCTGAGTTCCACCGCGAGTTCGACGTCGCACCAGAATGCGACGCCGATGAGATCGACCGCGCCGCGCGCACGTCCGTGGCGTTGGACCGGCTCGTTGAGACGCATCAGCTCGGTTCGCTCGCCTACTACTACGAAGGGGCGCCCGGGTCCGTCCACGAGAGTATCGTGACGTCGGTGATCGCGGGGAACACCCTGCTGACCGGCCGCCACGTCCCCGTCGCCGGCGAGAACGAGATCAAGAACGCCCAAGCGATGAAGATTATGGATCTGTTCGGCGCTGGTGGTTCGTTCAGTGAGTTCTACGCGATGGACTTCAATGACGATATCGTCATGCTCGGTCACGACGGCCCGGCGCACATGGCGATCGCCGAGGGGCCGGTCGGGCTGGTTCCGCTCCCGGTGTACCACGGAAAGCCGGGCAAGGGGCTCTCGATTCAGATGACGGTGAAGCATGGGCCCGTGACGATCCTGTCCGTCTGCGAGGGACCCGAAGGTGTCTATCTCATCTGCGCCGAGGGTGAGAGCGTTCAGGGTCCCGTCCTCAATATCGGGAACACCAACAGCCGCTATCGGTTTTCGATCGGCGCGCGCGCATTCGTCGAGGCGTGGGCCCGCCTGGGCCCTTCGCACCACATGGCGATCGGCGTCGGCCACATCGCCGGTGCGATTGAAAAGTGTGCCTCCCTCACGGGTGTACCCTTCATCCGAGTCTGTTAGGAGGTTCGCAAATGGTGCGAGCTGGATTCGCAATGCAACTGAAGCCGGGAGTGCGCGACGAGTACCGTCGGCGCCACGACGCGATCTGGCCGGAGCTGGTTCACGCCCTCGGAGATGCCGGCGTTCGTGACTACGTTATCTACCTCGATCCACGAACCGACACCCTCTACGCAAGCCAGAAGCTGACCGAGCACAACAGCGCCGACGCATTGCCGCAGCGTGAAATCGTCCAGAAGTGGTGGGCGATGATGGCCGATCTCATGGAGACGAACGCTGACAGCAGTCCGAAGGTTTGGCCGCTTGAAGAGATGTTCTATCTGGACTGAATGATGAGTACGTTGCCCTCCTCCGCCAACGGACCGCTTCTCTCGCTCGACGGTATCTCAAAGGCGTTTCCCGGCGTCCAGGCGCTGGATCGAGTCCGGTTCGACCTGCGCCAAGGCGAGATTCACGCGCTTATGGGCGAAAACGGAGCCGGCAAGTCGACCTTCATCAAGGTGATCACCGGGGTTCACGAGCCCGACGGAGGCGAGATGGCGCTCGATGGCGTATCGGTACGGTTCCGCAACCCACGCGAGGCGTACGCCGCGGGGATCGCTGCGATCTATCAGCACGTTACCGCGTACCCCGATCTGACCGTCGCCGAGAACATCTTCATGGGGCACGAGCGGACGACGGGACCGTTCCGCCGAATCGACTGGAAGCGCATACATGCCGACGCACAGCAACTTCTCGACTCGCTCGACGCGGGGTTCGCATCCTATGATCGGATGGGATCTCTTTCGGTCGCACGCCAACAGATCGTCGAGATCGCAAAGGCGCTCTCTTCCGCCGCCCGGATCGTCATCATGGACGAGCCGACGGCCGCGCTGACGCAGCACGAGAGCGCGGAGCTTTACCGCATCACCGAAGAGCTGCGGACACAGGGCGTCGGGGTCATCTTCATCTCGCATCGCTTCGATGACGTCTGGCGGCTCGCGGATCGCGTCACCGTCTTCCGTGACGGCGCCTATATCGATACCTGGGACCGCGCCTCGCTCGATCAGGAGACGCTCATCATGGCGATGGTGGGGCGAGAAGTGTCGCAGATGTACCCGAAGTGCGCGGTCGAGATCGGCGAGGAGTTGCTGCGGGTTGATGGGCTCGGGCGTACCGGCTATTTCCGCGACGTCTCGTTCGGCGTTCAGGCCGGAGAGATCGTTGCGTTGACGGGGCTGGTCGGCGCCGGTCGAACGGAGGTCTGCGAGTCGATCTACGGTCTGTATCCCGCCGAAGAGGGACGCATCTTCCTCGACGGCGTGGAAATTGCGCCCGCGAGCCCGGTAGAGGCGTTGGCGCTCGGCATTGGTCACCTCCCCGAGGACCGCCAGCTTCACGGGCTCGTCCTTGAGTGGAGCATCGCGCACAACATCACCCTTCCGTCGCTGGAGCGCGTCGCTCCCCGTGGGTGGCTCGATGAGACGAAGGAGCGAGACGTTGCCGGGCGGCTCGCCACGCAGCTCAACGTGAAGACGCCGTCGATCTTCGTACCGGCAAGCGCCCTCTCAGGTGGCAACCAGCAGAAGCTCGTCGTCGCGAAGATTCTCAGTTGCGATCTGAAGGTGATCATTCTTGATGAGCCGACGAAGGGCGTCGACGTGGCTGCCAAGGCGGCGATTTGTGAGATCATCGGCGATTTGGCGGCACGCGGCTTTGGAATCCTCCTCGTTTCGTCGGAGATGCCGGAAGTCCTTGGCATGAGCGATCGAATCGTCGTCATGAAGCAGGGACGCGTGACGGCGCTGCTCGATACGCGCGAGGCGACGCAGGAGCGCATCCTCAACGCTGCCATGGTCGATACGACGGTCGGAGGCGGCGTATGAGTCAGCGGTCATTCGTGCGCGCGGAGACGCTGCGGGAACTCGGACTGCTTCTGTTCGTCGTCGCGATTTCCATCGTCGTGCAGGTGCGCAACTCAGCCTTCCTTACGCTCGACAACGTGAACTCGCTCCTCACCAACACCTCGATCCTGGCGATTCTCGCCGTCGGAATGATGCTCGTACTAGTGACTCGCGGCATCGATCTGTCGATCGGATCGATCGTCGCGTTTGCCGGGATGGCCGTGGCGCTCATGGTCGCTCGCTGGCCCGGCATGCATCCCCTCGTGGCGCTCGCGCTCGGCACGTTGATCGGCGCCGCCTTCGGCTCGGTGACCGGAGCGCTCGTCGCGTGGTTCGACGTCCTGCCTGTCATTGCGACGCTCGGCATGATGAACGTTGTGCGTGGACTCACCTACGTCCTCTCCGGGGGCCAGTGGGTCAGCTCGTACCAGATGTCCGACGCCTTCAAGGGACTTGCAACGGGGCGCACGCTCGGGCTGAACAATCTCGTCGTGATCGCGATCGTCGTCTACCTCGTTGCGGCGTGGTTCATCGGCCATACGAGGACGGGGCGTCGCATCTACGCCGTCGGGTCGAATCCCGACGCCGCGGCTCTTTCCGGCATCCCGCGACGCTATCTGACCTTTCTCGTCTACGTGATCATGGGCGGGCTCGCCGGACTCGGAGGGGTCCTGTGGGTCGCGCGCTTCGCCTCGGCGCAAGGGAATACCGCGATCGGATACGAGCTGCAGGTGATCGCGGCATGCATCCTCGGAGGAGTCAGCATTACGGGAGGGATTGGCCGCCTATCCGGACTCGTTCTGGGGGTCCTCCTGCTTGGCATCCTCGCCAACGCGTTGCCACTGGTGAACGTGTCACCGTTCTGGCAGCAGGGGATTCAGGGAGCCGTCGTTCTCGCGGCGGTAATCACGAACGTCCTGGTGCGGCGCAACACCGAGCGCGCCGCGCTGCGAAGCCGGCGCATCTGAGGAGTGTGGGTGTGAGCGAACAATCGGCAGGGGTACGAACGATTCAGACCGATCGGCCCTTCAGTTGGCGCGAGTTCTTCATGCGGTGGGAGTGGATCCTTGTGGGCGTCCTCTTGCTCGTGATCGTTGTCAACTCGCTAATCTCCCCGTTCTTCCTGAACTTCAACACCTTCATCCGAACGCCCGCAACCTTCCTGGACAAGGCATTCATCATCTTCCCGATGATGATGGTCATTATCCTCGGGAAGATCGACATCTCCGTCGGTTCGACGGTGGCGCTCTCGGCGGTCATCATGGCGGTCTCCTACAACGCCGGCGTTCCAATGCCCGTCGCGATGGTCATCTGCCTGCTCGTTGGAACCGCGGGTGGAGCGATTAACGGGTGGCTCCTGATTACCTTCAAGGAGTTGTCGTTCGTCATCATCACGTTGTCGACGATGATCATCTACCGCGGCATCGCGTACATCATCCTCGGTGATCAGGCGGCCGGAGGACTACCCTCGTGGTACTCGACGCTCGGGTGGAGCGAGCTCTTCGGGGTTCCGATTATGATCATCGCCTTCGCCGCCGTGGCGGTCATCTTCGGACTCGTGCTCCATCGTACGGCATTCGGACGGGCCGTGTACGGGATGGGATTTAACGCCGCGACGTCGCGCTACTCGGGAGTCCCCGTCGATCGTGTCACCTTCATCGTCTTCACGCTCAACGGCCTGATGGCGGGAGTCACGGCGCTCTTCCTCACCTCACGAATGGGGAGCACCCGGCCCAACGTCGCCATCGGCTACGAGTTGGAGGTCATCGCGATGGTCGTGCTGGGCGGAGTGAGCACGAGCGGCGGTGTCGGTCGGATCGGTGGTCCGATCCTCGCAGCGTTCATCATCGGATTTCTCAGTTACGGAATGGGCCTTGCCAATCTCCAGGCGCCGGTTGTGCTCGTCGTGATCGGTACGCTCTTGATCGCATCGGTGCTCACGAACCGCGCGCGCCTCTCTGCCGACGCGCGTCGACGACGACGGGCTGCGATCGAGAAGGCACACGGTGACCGTGCGCCAGAAACGGCGCGCGACGGCTGACAGCGTCGCGCCATCGAACCCAGAAACAATGGCCATGCGGCGTTGCCGCTGAGGTCATAGAAATTAAAAGGAGGTACGAAATGAAGAAGCTGATTATTGCACTTCTGATCGTAACCACGTTTGTCCCGACCCTCGTGTTCGCGTCGGGGTCTCCCGAGCCCGCCACCGAACGTCACGCGTTCGTGTTCAAGAACACCGGTAACCCGTACGGCGACAAGCAGATGGAAGGCTTCGCCGAGGCGATCGAAGAGGCCGGATTCGAGGCGATCACGCGCGCACCCGACCAGCCCACTGCCGAGGCGCAGATCCAGATCATCGAACAGCTGATCGCGCAGGGCGTTTCGTCGATCACCGTCACCGGTAACGACTTTGATGCGCTCCAACCCGTTCTGACCCGGGCGATGAATCAGGGAATCGTCGTTCTTTCGGCTGACAGCGCCGTGAACCCGGCCAGCCGAATGACGCACATCAACCAGGCCGACTCGGAGATGATCGGGCGGACGCTCATCCAGGCGGCGTTCGACATGGCAGACGGCGCGGGCGATATCGCGATCCTCTCGGCAACGAGCCAGGCGTCGAACCAGAATCTCTGGATCGAGTGGATGCAGACGGAGCTGGCGGACGATCCGGCAAGGTACGGGGACCTCAACCTCGTACGCATCGCGTACGGCGACGACCTGCGCGACAAGTCGGTCAGCGAGATGGAAGGGCTCCTGCAGAGCTTCCCGAATCTGGAAGTTGTGATCGCGCCGACGACGGTTGGGATCGCGGCGGGTGGTCGTGTCGTGACCGACCGTGGGCTGATTGGCGAGGTGTTCGTCACCGGCCTCGGTTTGCCGTCAGAGATGGCCGAATACATCGAGAACGGTGCCACGCCCTACATGTTCCTGTGGAACCCGATCGACGTCGGGTACCTCGCCGGCTACGCGGCGATGGCGGCCTCGAATGGCGACATCACCGGAGCGGCGGGCGAGCGCTTCTCTGCCGGTCGTCTCGGCGACTTCGAGATCGTAGCTGCCGGCGACGGGGGCACCGAGGTGCTGCTGGGCGCTCCGTTCCGTTTCGAGCCGGGCAATATTGCCGAGTGGCGAGAAGTCTACTAGGACGGATCGCGAGACGTTGCCGGGCGGCTTCCCTCGGGAGCCCGTCCGGCCACGGACTCTTTTCGGTACCAACAAATCGCACACAGGAGTCAGGCGATGATCCAGAGCGCCGAGAAGATCGAGCGTCGCTACGCCGACGCGCGCGACCAGTATGCGGCGATGGGTGTTGACACCGATCGCGCACTCACGAAGCTGGCGACGATTCCCGTCAGCGTGAACTGCTGGCAGGCGGACGACGTCGCCGGGCTCGAGGGTGCCGGTAAGATCACCGGTGGCGGGATCATGGTGACGGGCTCCTTACCCGGGAAGGCCCGAACGGCCGATGAGATTCGCGCCGACTACGACTTTGCCCGGCGGCTGATTCCGGGCCGGCATCGGTTTAATCTCCATGCGAGCTACCTGGAGACCGACGGCGCGCGGATCGATCGCGACGCAATCGAGGTAGGCCACTACCAGCGGTGGATCGACTGGGCACGCGACCGGCGACTGCCCCTTGACTTCAATCCGACCTTCTTCTCACACCCGAAGGCGGACGATGGCTTCACGCTCGCCAACCGCGACCCGGCGCGACGCGCCTTCTGGATCGAGCACGGCAAGCGCTCGCGTGCAGTGAGCGCTGCGATGGGACGGGCCCAGGGTGTCGCGTCTACAAACAACTTCTGGATTCCCGACGGATGGAAAGATGCGCCCGCAGATCGGCTCTACCACCGCTGCGTCCTGGTGGAGTCGCTCGATGCGATCTTCGCCGAGAAACTCGACAGCGCCGAGACGGTTGACGCGGTGGAGAGCAAGCTTTTCGGGATCGGTTCCGAAAGTTACGTCGTCGGCAGCCACGACTTCTACCTCGCCTACGCACTCAGTCGTGGCGTGGCGCTCACGATGGACGCTGGACACTACCACCCGACCGAATCGATCAGCGAAAAGATCAGCGCGCTTCTCCCGTTCTTGGACCAGTTGCTCCTGCACGTTTCCCGCCCCGTCCGCTGGGACAGTGACCATGTGGTTCTGTTCGACACGGAGACGACGGCGATTATGCGCGAGATCGCACGCGCGGACGCGTGGGAACGTGTCTTCCTGGCGGTTGACTTCTTCGACGCGAGCATCAACCGCATTGGGGCGTGGGTGATTGGCCTGCGGGCGACGCTGCAGGCGGCGCTCTTCGCGCTGCTCGAGCCGACCGAACGAGTCGTCGACGCCGAGCTTGCGGGTCGACTCGCCGACCGGCTCGCGCTCCAGGAAGCGGCGAAGCTGCTCCCGTTCGGCGCCGTGTGGGATGCATTCTGCGCGCGCTACGAGGCGCCGATCGGGACTGCGTGGCTTACCGAGCTTGCTGAGTACGAGCGCACGGTACAGGCAGCGCGCGTATGAGAAGAGTGAGTGGGAGGGACGAAGGATGAATGCGATCGAGGAGCTGGTAGCGGTCTCGCGGTACTACGGCGCCAGTCCGGAGTGGGTCATCGCCGGCGGCGGAAATACCTCGGTCAAGGAGGGCGCGACGCTGTGGATCAAGGCGTCGGGCACGACCCTGGGGACGATCACGGCCGACCAGTTCGTCGCGATGGACCGGGGACGTCTGGACGGGATCTGGGATGCGCAGTACGCGACAGAGACCGACGCGCGGGAGGCGGAAGCGTTAGCCGACCTGATGGACGCGCGCGCAGACCAGGATGGTGGGCTCAGGCCGAGCGTCGAGACGATGATGCACGCCCTCTTTCCCCACCGCTTCGTCGTTCACACGCATCCGACGGTGGTGAACGGCGTTACGTGCGCCCGCGACGGTGCGTCAGTCGTTGGGCGCCTGTTCGGCAAGGACGCGCTGTGGATTCCAACGATCAATCCGGGCTACACGCTCGCCGTCGATATGCACCGCCGCGTGGCCGCATATCGGGCCGACCACGGCGTCGTCCCTGCGATCGTCATCATGCAAAATCACGGGCTGGTGGTCGCGTCCGAGACGATGGATGGGATTCATGCGCTACACGAACGGGTCGTCGCGGCGATCGGGGTGGCGGTGACCCGTGCGCCGGAAATGGAGCCCCTCGTCGAGGATACATCGGAGCTGCGGGCGCTCGCAGAGATGGTCGCGGCGGCACAGCCCGCCGCTCGCGCGGCGCCGGACACGGGTGCGAAGCCGGGTGGGGGTGTCGCGCGCGCGTTCTCGGTGCCGGAGCTGGCCCGTCGTAGCGGATCGCGTGACGCGTTCGCGGCGATCTCCTCCGCGTTCAGCCCGGACCATATCGTCTACAGTGGGCACGCGCCGTGCTACGTCGACTCTTCGACCGACGCATCACCGGACGAACGCGCACAGGCGGTGCGGGCGGCCCTCGCTCGCTACGTTGCGGCGGAGGGGGTACTCCCGAAGATCGTCGTCGTCCCCGGGGCAGGTGCCGTGGCGATCACCCCGACGGAGCGGAAAACGCACGTCGCGCAGCAGCTCTTCCTCGACACCCTCAAGATCGCCGCCTACGCGGAGAGCTTCGGTGGCTCACAGTTCATGCCCAACGACCAGATCGATTTCGTGCGGAACTGGGAGGTGGAGAAGTTCCGGGAGCGGCAGAGTACCGGATAGACGCCGCCCCGTCAGGCCACCGATCTGAGATCCTTTGCCGTGCCGGGAGCGGCGGGACTAGCTTTAGCTTGGGATACGTCCCCACACCCGTGTTCATCGACTTGCCCGTCTTGTCCCAATCACAGCGACCGTCCTCGCCTTCGCGGCCTGCGCCTCGAGCGCGCCACCGACGGCGAGCAGCTCCTTCTCGACCCGGCAATCGTCACAGGAATCCTTCCCAACGGCCTCACCTACTACATCCGGGAGAAAGAGGAACCCCGGGATCGAGCCCTTCTGCGGCCCGCGGTGGATGCGGGGTCGATCCTGGAGGACGAGGACCAGCTTGGGCTCGCGCACTTCGTGGAACACATGGCGCTCAATGGGACCGAGAACTACTCGAGTAACGAGATTGTCGCCTTCCTCGAAGGGCTTGGGATGCAGTTTGATCCCGACATCAATGCCTACACGAGTTTCGATGAGACGGTCTACCAGCTGACGGTGCCGACGGATGACGCTGTCGACCGAGGAGATCGACCGGGAACGCGGCGTCATCATTGAGGAGTGGCGTTTCCGCCGCAGCGCGCAGCAGCGAATGCTGGATGAGCAGTATCCCGTACTCTTTGCCGACTCCCGGTACGCGAACCGCCTTCCGATTGGCGATGTCGACCTCATCGCCACCTTCCCGCCCGATGCTGCACGCCGCTTCTATGAGAACGTTGGCAAAGGTCTACGAGGTCGATCCGATGGTGTGCCCGAAGTGCGGCGCGGAGTTGAAGGTGATCGCGATCATCGAGGATCCAGACGAACTGGGGCGAATCCTCCGGCATCTAATCAAGATCGGGCGGTCTCCGCCCGAATTCGATCCCGATCGGCTCAACTGGCGGCCGTCACCGCCGTTAAAGGCTGGGAACGGCGGTCGGTGCTGAGTTCTCGCGAAATCTTGGTCCTTGACTGGCGTTTCGCGGTTGCGCCCCGAGATAGGTTTTCCTATCATTCAGTTAACCAACAGACGGCTAGCCGACCTTCCAGACAAACCCTCACCAGATTTCTGGTGCGACATAACATCTTGAATCGCTTGTTCCGGCGAACCGCGTGTTTCGACCTTTCGGCTGCGCGGACCCGGACAAGACACTCCGTTGAGAGTATAGTAGTAGTATGAAGGTCAAGACTTCTGTCACACTCTCAGAAGAGCTGCTCAAGGCAATCTCCGCTGAAACGGACGCCCGCAGTCGATCAGCATTCATCGAGACAGCGATTTGGGACTACTTGGAGTTGCGGCAGAAAGCCGTGCGGAATCGCCGTGAGATCGAGCTGATCAATGCCAATGCGGATGATCT
The DNA here is from genome assembly GCA_964591085.1 of uncultured Spirochaetaceae bacterium. Lineage (GTDB taxonomy): Bacteria > Spirochaetota > Spirochaetia > DSM-27196 > CAZPXH01 > CAZPXH01. The sequence continues at coordinate 236,120 of CAZPXH010000003.1, forward strand.
GAACGCGGAGGCAGCTGATTCTGCGGATTTCCAGGACGACGAGTGAAACGAGGAGACGTCTATCTGGTACGGAAGCCAACGAAGGCGGATCCGAAACGGCAGCGAGCGTTCGTGATTGTTAGCCGACAGGCGTTGATCGATTCGAGTTACGAGTCCGTCATCTGCGCTCCGGTGTACGCCAAGTACGTGGGACTCCAGACACAAGTAGAGGTTGGGGACGGCGAAGGTCTCAAGCACGCCAGTGCAGTTCATTGCGACGGACTGGTGAGTCTCGCCAAGAGCCGCCTCACCGACTACAAGGGAGCGCTGGCCGCAAAGAAGCTCGAAGCGCTGGACGCTGCATTGCGAGTTGCGCTCGAGATCGATTTGCGGGGTTCTATGTCGAGAGCGACATAACGCCCTTTTAACTTGCGCCGTGTGGGGCGGTCGACGTGCCCGTGAGAGCCATACGGTCTTGAGTTGAATGGAGGGAACCACCTTCATTGCCTGAATCAGATCAGGTGACAAGTTGAAAAGACACGTTATGTTCGCGGCCGGGCGAGCTCTCCATGTTCCGATGCCGTCGCGTCGGTATCAGGCGCCACCGTAGCTGCGACTCGGCGTGTCGGATCACAGCTTGTACCGGTGGGTGCGGGATGCAGAAAAG
>CAZPXH010000004.1:0-23446 GCA_964591085.1 uncultured Spirochaetaceae bacterium
GCCCGCTCAATCTCGGCTTCTCCCCCTTCGCTTCACTCTCAAAAGAACCCCGCCGGTTCTCACCAGCGCAGACGCTTTGTGTACACCATCTGTTGAAGTGGTGTCAACACCTTTGAGCAGAATTCCTGCTGCGTCTGAAGGTTTGCGAAAGGTAGTGGTCCGCAGTTGGCCTGTCAAGCGGTGTTGCGACTCCTGCGGACGTACGCCCCGAAACTTGCCACCGCCGCCGCGGCGCTCAACCAAACAGAAACGGTTGCCGCCTGCGCCAACCCATCGGATAGCACTGGAGACGAGGGAAACCCAAGGGAGGAAAGAACCAGACCCGCAGTGATGGCGTAACCGACGGTCTTGGCCTTCCCGAACCACGCTGCGCCCATCACCGTTCCACGTTGCGCAAGAACCCCGCGGAGGAAGAGCATGCCCAGCTCCCGGTAGAGGATGATGAGAACCGGCGCGAGGGGGAGTAAGCCGCGCGTGACTATCCCGACAAAGTACGCCAGGCGAGCGGCCACATCCGCAAAGGGATCAAACACTCGCCCGAACTCGGACTCCGTCCCGGTTCGCCGCGCAACCCACCCGTCCAGCAGATCCGAGAGCTCAATTGCGGCGTACAACACCCAGAGCAGGGATAGCCACGGCCGCGGGACCGGGAGCCCATCAGCGGCACCGGCAAACAGCACAAGGACAAACACCGGGCTAAGGACGATGCGGCTGGCAGTGATGGCCGTAGGCAGGGTCACACCGGGAGGGTGGAAGCTGCGTAGCGGGCTGTCAACTCCACCGAACGATGGCTTCGCCGGCCCACTTCCACTGTCTGCCACTGTCTGCGATGACGCGGCCTTCCATTGACGCTTCCTTGGGGAAGCACCCTAAGCTCTTGGGGTGACGATACCGGACGGCAGGCTCATCCGCTCAGCCCTGCTCCAGCTTCTGGCAAGTGCTGCGGTCGGTCCGCTCGCCTCTGTTGCTGTGACCGGCACCAGTCCACAGGGCTGCCTTGCTTGCGCCGCGTGGTGGCCCCTGCTGTCAACAGCAGGATCACTGCTCCTGGTGGGCACCTGCGTTGTAGTAGTCGCTCATCGGCCCGAGCTCGTCCTCCCCGAAAATGGGAGTGCAGGACTCAACCCGGCGCTCATCCTGACGTGGCTACGCGCGGCAATGGTGGTACCAACCGCTCAGCTGGTACTCCTCAACGATCATCTCGGAGCGCCCGCCTGGCTTGTCCTGGCGATTTCCTTGGTCTTCCTTACGGACCTGGCGGACGGGATTCTCGCGCGGCGGGCCGGCTACGCCACCGGTCTGGGCGGAGTCCTGGACAGCACTACGGACTATCTTCTGCTTGGCTCCATTGGCATTGCGCTTCTGGCGATACGCCGGATAGCACCCTGGCTGGCAATGGTGCTGGCTGCGCGGCTGCTGTTGCAGGGCTTTTTTGCGCTGCTCCTGCTGGTGTTGCGGAAGCACACCAGCCGGCCCAGCCCCCTGGGAAAGGCCTTTGTGGCGGTACTCATGAGCGGCGCCGCCCTTGGCGCCCTGATTCCCGTTGCCGCGGAACCCCTGGCCCTGGTGGCGGCGCTCCTGCTTGCGGGGCTCGCCATCCTGAGCGGGCTGGAAAAACTGGTCCTGTTCGTGGGGGCACTTCGACAACCGGAGCCGGTGTCACGCTGAGCTTGCGGTTTCCAGCAACCGGCGGGTTGCGGGGTATTCCTGGTGGCGGAAGTACTGGTAGAGCAGTCGATATCCACGCTGCAGACGTTCATTAATAAAGCTCTGCATGGCGCGGTCCATTGCGGCCGCAGAGTCATAGCTGAAGAGCCGCTCGCGGCCATGTGTCACAGTGGCACCCTCAATGACGGTGAAGCAATACGGGCTGAAGAGCGAACCCTGCCGGTTGTGAACCGTTACGTAGCGCGTGCGGCCCCGCCGGTCACTCCTGTACAGGGTCAGCATCATCTCTGGGAGTATCGGCCCGTAATGGGGCTGGGACAAGCTCAGGACAAGCGGGCAGCTCAACGCAGGATGATGCGGCGACCGTCTGCGTCCAGGCTGACACTAGTGGGCACCCCAGGGATGGGAAGCTCTGCAGGGAGAGGCAGATCCGCACGCAGAAACAACCTCGGAGCTAGATCGATAAGAATTCCCGGAACTCCGGGAACGGGACGACGAAGCGCTTCTCCGGAGGGCCGCTGATCTCCGACTCCGACTCGCTCCAGGCCCGCCGCACCCGCCAGACGAAAGCCCTGAAGACGCGGAGCTACAAACAACCGCGGATCAACACGAACCCGTTCCACAATCGGTACCGCGGACTCCCCGGAGAGCTCGCCGATTGGCTCTCCGCCGAGTGAAACCTGGACGGTACCGCTGCCGGCCGGACCTGCCAGAATCTGTCCCAGGGAAGCTCCGGCTCCTGCCGGATAGGCACTGACAACGAGCCCGCTTGCAATGCCAGCGACCAGCCCCAGCAGCAACAGAAGCCCCCCGGCGAGGCGAACCCGGCCGCCGAAGACGGAGAGAAGCAGGGAGACAAGGGAGCCAATGAGGACCGGGCCCTGAAACAGCGCCTGACATGCGCCGGTCCCGATTGCACCGGAAGCAACGATCACAGGCACAACTGCAAGGGACCAGAACACCAGCTGGACCCGCATGCGAAGGAAACGTGCCGGCCGCCGCGACAGACCGGGCGGCCGAAGGGCATTTCCGATGGCGGCTCCAGGAAGGATGGGGAGCAGCGCCATCCAGAAAAACGGGTTGGCGGTCACCGCAACGGTCCCCAGATCAGGGCCTACAGGAGATAGACCTGCGCGTACTTCGCCTCCAGGTAGTCCACAAAGGGTTGTGCGTCCAGGGTTCCACCGGTGATCTCCGTGGCGAGCTCCTCCGCACTCCGGGCTGCCCCGTGACGGTGAATCCGGTCCCGCAGCCAGCCAAGAATCGGTGCAAAGTCTCCGGAAGCCACGTTCTGCCGCATTTCCGGAAGTTCTGCCTCCATGGTGCGGGTGAACATTCCAGCGTAGAGGTTTCCAAGGGCGTAGGTCGGGAAGTAGCCGATGAGACCCGCTGACCAGTGGATGTCCTGCAGGACGCCGTTTGCGTCCTTGTCCGGACGAATTCCCAGGAGCTCCTGCATTCCGGCGTTCCACGCCTCCGGAAGGTCGGAGACCTTGAGTCCGTTGTTCATCAACTCCTGCTCGAGACGGAAGCGGAGGATAATGTGAAGCCCATACGTGACTTCGTCGGCCTCCACCCGGATCAGCGACGGTTCCACGATGTTGATGGCGCGGAAGAACTCATCCGTGGAGATGTCATCAAGCTGCTGGGGGAATATTTTTTTGAGGTCCGGGTAGTAGCGCTGCCAGAACTCGGGACTTCGGCCGATCACGTTCTCCCAGAACCTGCTCTGGGACTCGTGGATTCCCAGCGAGGTCCCGTCACCGATTGCCGTTCCCCGGATCTCCTCGGCCACACCCTGCTCGTAGAGCGCGTGTCCACACTCGTGGATGATTCCGAACAGCCCGGTGCCAAAGAAGTCTTCCTGGAAGCGGGTGGTGATCCTGACATCATCACTGCCGAGCGTTGTGGTGAAGGGGTGAGCGGACACGTCCAGTCGGCCACGGTTGAAGTCATAGCCCAGGTCCGTGAGGATCCGGTTGCCGAACTCCTTCTGTCCCTCCACGGGGAAGTTGCGGGAGAACACTCGGGCATTGACCTGCTCCGCTCCGCGGATCCGGTCCAGGAGACTGACCAGGCTGCTCTGCAGGTCCGCAAACACCGCGGTCACCTCGGAAGCGCGGGCATCCGGCTCGTACTGGTCAAGGAGCGCGTCATAGCGGCTCTCCTCCCAACCCAGCAGATCCGCGGTCTCCCGGGTGAGTGAGAGAATCTCATCCAGCACCGGCGCAAACGCAGAGAAGTCATTGGCCTTCCGGGCTTCCTGCCAGGCGTGCTGACCGCGTGCTGTGGCGCGGGTACTGCGTTCCACCAGGTCCTTGGGTAGCCGAGTAGCGTCCCGGTAGTCGCGGAAGAGCTTGCGGACGTACCCTGCGTCTGCGGGGCTGAGGGAGGCCGTTCCTCGTGTATTACTGTCATCCGCGCCAAGGACCGCAAGCAGCTCGCCAATCTCCGGATTGGTCCCCTTCTCATGAGCGAGACCGGCAAGGAATCCAAGCTGCTCTGCGCGGTAGCCCACGGCACCACCCGGCATGTAGGTTTCCTGATCCCAGCCCAGTACGGCAGCCGCGCTGGCAACCAGATTCCGTTCCTTATCCAGTTCCCGCAGCCGGGAAAGGGCCTGTTCTGCAGTCATTGCTGTCTCCTCCGTTGTCTGCTGTTTGCTGCCTGCGGTCTGCCGCGCTTCTGCGCTATTCGATTCCGCGATCCACCATCACGGCGTTGGCGTAGGAGATGAAGTCGGAAATCTCCATGGTGCCCGCGCGCTCGCCGCCGCGTTTGCGCAGGTTCACGCTTTCTGCCTGCTGCTCGGATTCGCCAACCACCAGGATCCACGGGATTTTCTGGGTCTGCGCTTTGCGGATCTTGGCATTCATTCGGTCATCGGAGGCGTCTGCCTCTGCGCGCAGTCCAGCGTCTTTCAGCCGACGGGCCACCTGGTCCGCGTACTCAACAAAGGCCGGAGCAACCGGAACCACCATCGCCTGCACGGGGGCCAACCAGGCGGGGAAGGCGCCGCCGTAGTGCTCAATGAGCACGCCAAAGAAGCGCTCCAGACTCCCTAGCAGGGCTCGGTGCACCATGTAGGGCCGCTTCTCCTGCCCGTCCCGGTCAACAAAGGTCATGTTGAAGCGCTCAGGCAGGTTGAAGTCAAACTGGATGGTGCTCATTTGCCACTCTCGGCCCAGTGCATCCCGGATCTTCAAGTCAATCTTGGGTCCGTAGAAGGCGCCGCCACCCTCGTCCACGTCATAGGCAAGTCCGGCATTCTCAATCGCAGCCCGGAGTGCTTCCTGGGCTCGGTCCCAGTCCTTGGGATCGCCAATAGACTTTTCCGGCCGGGTGGAGAGGTAGGCGTGAACATCGCTGAAACCGAAGGCTGTCCACATGTCCAGGCTGAAGCGCAGAACCTCCTGGATCTCATCATTGACCTGCTCAGGAGTGCAGAAGATGTGTGCGTCATCCTGGGTGAAGCCACGCACCCGGAGCAGGCCGTGAAGGGCTCCGGACTGTTCGTAGCGGTAGACGGTGCCCAGCTCGCCCCAGCGCAGGGGCAGATCCCGATAACTCCGGATCTGGGTCTGGTAGATCATGATGTGGAAGGGGCAGTTCATCGGCTTGGCGTAGTACGCGGTTGCGTCCATTTCCATGGCCGGGTACATGCTCTCCTTGTAGAAATCCAGGTGACCGCTGGTTTCCCACAGCCAGCTTTTGCCCACGTGCGGCGTATACAGGAGTTCGTAGCCCCCCTCCAGGTGCTGCTTCCGCCAGAAATCTTCAATGGTCAGGCGGATCCGCGCTCCCTTGGGATGCCAGTAGATCAGCCCGGCTCCGGCCTCCTCGTGGGTGCTGAACAGATCAAGTTCCCGCCCAACCTTACGGTGATCCCGCTTCTCAATCTCGGCGAGGTGCTCAAGCCACGCCCGCAGCTGTTTGGGGGTCTCCCAGGCGGTACCGTAGATCCGCTGCAACATCGGGCGCTTCTCATCACCCCGCCAGTACGCACCGGCGATGCTCTGCAGCTTGAAGGATCCGGGAACAATCTGGCCGGTATGCTCAACGTGTGGTCCGCGGCAGAGGTCCACAAAGTGGTCCACGGTATAGATGCTGACTTCCTCATCCGCCGGCAGGTCCTCAAGGATTTCCAGCTTGTACGTCTGATCAGAAAAGATCGTCCGGATCTCTTCCCGGCTGTGCACTTGCCGGACAAAAGGGTGCTTGCCCCGGATGATCTCGGTCATCCGCTGCTCAATCGCCTCCAGGTCCTCCGGAGTGAGACTACGCGGGAGCTCAAAGTCGTAGTAGAAGCCGTTCTCAATCGGGGGACCGATGGCGATCTGAGCGTCCGGGAACATCTCCAGAACGGCTTCAGCCATCACGTGAGCCACCGAGTGCCTGATTCGGTACAGCCGGTCGTCCTCGCTCAGCGAGGAGAAGGCCGCGGTTTCCTGCGCCTGTGCCATTGGTGGCAGGAACCCTAAGGCCGGGCGGTGGCCTTGGTCAACGCTGGCACGGAGCACAGCACTCTACAGCTCCGGTCCGGGACGGTCAGCTCGGAGCTGTCTTCCAGCGCTTCCGGTGATTCCCGGAAATCGGCCGGTGAGGCCAGCGCAGTGTTGATGAGGTTGCCCCAGGCAGCACCCTCCCTGGCGGCGGGGATGAAAAAGCGCTGGCTGTTCCGGGACGCGTTGAACAGAAGGACAAAGTCCGCATCCCCTCCGTGCGCGGGCTCCGCCTCGCTTCCATCAATCATGAGACCAAGCGCGTTAGGGCTGTCCCGCCACCGGAGCTCGCCGTCCGGACCGAACCAGGTGATGTCCGGCATCTGATCGCCGTTCTGGTCGTCTCCGGTGAAGAACTCCGCTCGATGGAAGACCGGGTGGCTCCGGCGAAGTCGGATGAGCAGGCGGGTGAAACGGAAAATGTCAGCGTGTGACCGCAACAGTTCAAAGTTCATCCACGAGAGTGCGTTGTCCTGGCAGTAGGCGTTATTGTTCCCGCTCTGCGTCCGGCGGAACTCATCGCCGGCGAGCAGCATGGGGGTACCGGCCGAGAGCAGCAGGGTGGTCAGGAAGTTCTTCACCTGCCGGTTTCGGACCGGATCAATCACCGGATCCCGGGTGTTTCCCTCAATGCCGTAGTTGGCGGAGTAGTTGTGGTTATGCCCGTCCCGGTTCTGCTCCCCGTTCGCGTAGTTGTGCTTACGGGTGAAGCTGACGAGGTCATTCAGGGTGAAACCGTCATGCGCGGTGAGGAAGTTGATTGAGTGAAAAGGCTTTCGTCCGCCATTGCGATACAGGTCGCTGGAGCCGGTGATGCGGGTGGCGAACTCGGCCATGCTGTTAGGATCTCCACGCCAGAACCGGCGACAGGTGTCCCGGTACTTGTCGTTCCACTCGCACCAGCGCGGTCCGTGGAAGCGGCCGACCTCGTACAGGCCACCGGTATCCCAGGCTTCGGCAATGAGCTTTGTTCGGCGAAGCACCGGGTCTTCCGCAATCTCGGTGATCAGGGGTTTGTCCGGCCAGGGTTCGCCATTGCTCCGCCTCCCCATTGCGCTTGCCAGATCAAAGCGGAAGCCGTCCACGTGCATCTCGGTAACCCAGTAGCGGAGGCTGTCCAGGATGAGGCGTTTGACCACAGGGTGGTTGGCGTTTGTGGTGTTGCCGGTTCCGGTGAAGTCCTTGTAGTGGCCTCCGTCTTCAGAGACCAGGTAATAGATCTCGTTGTCTATGGCGCGAAATGACACCGCCGGCCCCCGGTGGTTGCCCTCGCCAGTGTGGTTGTAGACCACATCCAGGATGACTTCTATCCCCGCTGCGTGCAGTTCACGGACCATTTCCTTGAATTCGCCCACCTGTTCGCCGTTGCGGCCGTCCGCGGCGTAGCTGGCCTTGGGGGCAAAGAAGCCCAGGGTGCTGTAGCCCCAGTAGTTGGACAACTCCTGGCCGGTCTGCGGATTGATTCTACCAAACTCAAAGCTGTCAAACTCCTGAATCGGCAGGAGTTCCAGGGCGGTAATCCCGAGTTCAATCAGGTACGGGATCTGCTCAATGACTCCCCGATAGGTTCCCGGAAACTGCACGTCCGCAGACTGATGGAAACTCAGGCCCTTCACGTGCGCCTCGTAGATCACCATCTCCGTCAGCGGACGCTCCAGCGGAGCATCGTTGCGCCAGTGGAATCGCTGATCAACAACCACGCATTTGGGAAAGCGCTCGGCTGGCGGTGCTTCCTTCGCCACCCGGTCCGGGGTGCTGAGCGAAAGGTCCCAGCGGAAGCCACCGGTAAGCGCGTGAGCGTAGGGATCCAGGACCAGGAAAGCTTCGCTGCTGCGGTTGGCGGGATGGGGACTTGGGGGTGGCGTGACACGGTAGAGGTAGAAGGTCCCTGCCCCAACGCCCACAATCCGGCAATGCCAGATATCCCCGGTGCGATTGTGTCGGGGATCCAGGACCACCTCCAGAAAGGCGATTCCGGATTCCGGCGCATCAAAGAGAAGCAGGGACACCGAGCCCGCATTGCGGGCAAAGAGGGCAAACTCCACGGCGTGACCGCGCTCTTGGGCACCAAGGTTGTGCGGGCTGCCGGACTCAACCACCACGCCGCGGGGCCCTGCTCGGCGGGCCCCTCCCGGAGACCGAGCGGGATCCGGCTGCAGCACGTGCCGGGCCCTTCGCGGGCCGGTCATGGGCGAGGGATCCTGCCGAGGTATTCTGAGACTGCCGAGGCAAACTCCTGGGGCTTGTCTGCGTGCACCCAGTGAGTGGCGCCGTCAATGCGGACGTGCTCCATCTCCGGGAACTGTGCCTGCAGCATTGACGGATCACCGTCCCGCACGTAGACGGAGCGGCTCCCGCTGAGCAGGAGACACGCCAGGGAGCTGCTACCCCCGATGTCCCAGCCGCGCAACGTGTCGTAATGCCTGCGGAACAGGTCCAGATCAATTCGCCAGCGCCACTGCTCCCCGTCCCGGACAAGGTTCTTCAGCAGAAAGCCGCGTACCGCAGCGTTCGGGATGTCTGACTCAAGGGCGCGACTTGCATCTGTCCGGGAGGCAATGGCTTTCAGATCAACCGATGCCATGGCATCCATCAGGATCAGGTGCTCCGGCGGGTAAGTCTTTGGGACGATGTCCTCCACCAGGATGGAATCAAGGCCCTCCATGCCCTGCAGGGCCATGGCCATGGCAATCTTTCCACCAAGGCTGTGGCCGAGCACCGTGTAGCGGCGCTTCGGCCAGGCTTCCTCCAGGTGGGATTGGACCTCGGCGGCCATACCCGCAATGCTCAGGTGCCCTTTCGCTGGACTCTCCCCGTGGTACGGAAGATCCAGGGCCAACATCAGCGGCACGTCCGGTAGGAGCCGAGTGATCATGGTCCAGTTGTCGCCGGAGCCCAGGAAGCCATGCAGAAGCACCAGAACGGTCCCCGCGTCTGGCTCCGGCCCGAACACCCGCTGATTCAGCATCGCCCTCAGGGAATCCGGGCTGTTTCGCCGCGCGGAATGTCAAAGACTCCGTCCAGCACAACTGAGGGCCGGAACCCGTAGCCGATCAGGTCATCAAAGGCGGTCACTCCGCTGAGCACAAGTACAGTATCAATCTCCGCCTCAATGCCGGCAATGATATCAGTGTCCATCCTGTCCCCAATGATGACCGCATCCTCCCGGCGAACCCCGAGCCGCTTAAGTGCCTGTCTCATCATCAGCGGGTTTGGCTTCCCTACGTAGTAGGCGCGGCTTCCGGTTGCAAGCTCAATTGGCGCCATGAGGGCACCGGTGGACGGGACTATTCCATCCTCGGCGGGTCCTGTGAGATCCGGGTTGGTGCCTATCAGCTTGGCCCCGGCGCGCACCAGGTTCACGGCGCGGGTGATCTTCTCAAAGCCATAGGTCCGGGTGTCACCGAGGATAACGTAGTCCGGATTGGCATCGTTCATGGAGAAGCCAGCCTCATACATGGCGTTGATGAGTCCTGCCTCGCCAATGGCATAGCAGGTGCCCCCCGGTTTCTGGGAAGCCAGGAAGCTCGCCGTTGCCAGGGCGCTGGTGTAGAAGTGATCCTGAGTTACCGTGAGGCCGAGGCGGGCAAGCTTGTCCTGCAGCTCCTTGGGACTGCGCTCGCTGGAGTTTGTGAGGAAGAGGAACTGCTTCCCGCTGTCCTGCAGCCAGCTCACAAACTCGGCCACGCCCTTCAACAGGCGATTGCCGTGGTAGATGACCCCGTCCATGTCAATGATGAAGCCGGCCTTTGCCTCCATCCAGCCCAGATCGGGAGATTCAGACATTGGTGGGGCCTCCATTTGGCCAGGAATTTTTGAAGACTACCGAAGCCGGCGGCTTCCGGTCTCGCTCGGCCTTCTCCTGCTCCAGGTGCTTCTCGCTGAGTCCCTCCGTTGCGCCCGGATACCCAAGCGCCAGCATCGTCACCACAATAGTGGGAGGCGTTATCCCGAATGCTTCCCGAACCTTGCCGGGAGAGAAACCCGCCATGGGGTGTGCGTACAGCCCCTCTTCCGTTGCCTGGATCATGAGCAGCGCCGTCGCCATCCCGGTATCAAAGAGTGCGTAGTCCCTGCCATCGGAAAGCTGGCAGTCATCTTCCGGGTTGGTGCAGATGGCAATAAGTACCGGTGCGCGCTTTGCCCAGTAGTTGCCACCGGCAAGCGAGCCCCGCCCCGCCTCCAGTGCATCGCCATCCCTGAGCACCAGAAAGCGCCAGGACTGGCTGTTGCTGCACGACGGGGCCAGGTGCGCCGCCCCAAGCACCCGTTCCAGCACGTCTTCCGGCACCGGCTTGTCAGGGTCAAAGGCCCGGCGAGCTCGCCGGGAGCTGATTGCGTTGAGAATCTTCTGCATATCCGGGTGCAGGGTACTCGCTGAAGGATGAGGGAACAATGAATGCCCAAAAGTGGCTTCAGTCCCGCAGAGTGTATCCGGCTTGCCTGCACGGATCAGTCAATCTCCAGCAGATCAATAAGACTCGCAGCCTTCACAAACAGCGTTGGGGGAAGCTCCGCGTACTGGCCAAACTGGCGCTTGAGGAAGCGCTCGTCCAGCCGGAACACCTTCCGGATGCCGGCGGCCGGCTTCCCCGGCATTCCCAGAAGAACCAAAGCCGCATCCCCGGAGAATCTGTGCACCGTGCGGACAAAATCTTCCTCGTCCGCCGGCAGAACCAGGGTCTCTCCCGCGAGTCTCGCACCGTCCATCAGGCGTTGCAGATCCACATCAGCCTGTTCGGAGTCATCTTCCGGCATGAGCTTGCGGATCAGTCGAATCGGGCGCACCGGTCGCCCCCAGGCCCTGTCCGACTGGGTGATGATGAAGGCGAGCAGTGCCATGAGGTTCCCGTTCTCGGCGCCCTTCCACCAAACGTCAATGCGGCTGGCGCCTTCGGATGTGGTCCCATCATACTTGTACAGCAGCACGTGGCGCTGCAGGCCCATCAGCGCCTCTATCAGGTCCATCAGCTCAAGGCGACGGTCAATGGTCAGTAGCACTGTGTTGATGGACAGGTTCCCGGGCAGGGGACTCTGGGACAGGGAAAGGATGGTTCGCTCATGGCTGCCGGGCGGGCTGTCCACAAGCGCGGCCCCCTCCGGAATTCCGCTGGTAACGTCGGCCACATCCCCCGGCCGGAGGATGTGGGTAAGCGTCAGTCCCTTGAAGTCACTGATGCGGTGTGCGAGATCCGCCGTGGCCTCCGTACCCACGGCGTCATCACAGAAGGAAAACACACCGACAACCGGCCTCCAGTTTTTGGTCCCCTGCACGATCCGGACGGTGCGTTGAACCGCCCACTGCAGCACCTTGAAGATCAGTCCCCACCACACGCCTTCCAGGCGATTGCCGGTGCGGTAGCGAAGCAACAGGTAGAAAATGGTCATCTGGCTCGCGAGCACGCCGAGGCCTACCCAGGGATTGAACAGCGCAATGACTGCCATGCAGATGAGGAACCCGTAGAGGCTTATCAGCCAGTGCCCACGACTGGTAGGGCGGAAGCTGGGATTCCCGCTGATGCGCTCAAAGAACGCAGCTAGGTTGATCCAGCCGTAGACCACCAGGAAAGCGATTCCAACGACCAGGCTGATGAAGGCGATGTCACCGCTCCAGACAACGCCGATGGTGATGGCAAAGGTGAGAAGCGTGGCCCAGAAGGGCTCACCGCTGCCCCCGATTCCCCGCCCGAGGAAGGTGAGGAAGCCCGGCAGAAGGTTGTCCCGCGCCAGCGCCTGCGCTGTCCGGGGCGCGGTGACCAGATAGGAGAGCGCGCTGGATCCCGTTGCCAGCAGGATACCCGCCAGGAGCACCCAGGGGATGAATGGCGTCTGCAGGAAGAGCTCCAGCGTGTTTCGGGTGGCCCCGCCGGGTCCCTCCACCCTGGCAGGATCCAGGTAGCCAAACACAAAGGTCACCCCAAGGTAGACCACTGTGGTGACCCCAATGGCCAGGAAGGTTCCCCTGCCCAGACTCTTGCGGGGGTTGGCGAGCGAACCGCTCATCCCGACCCCGGCATCAATTCCGGTCACTGCAGGAAAGAACGTGGCAAATGCCACCCAGAAGCCAAGACGGATTGGTCCACCGTCCCGATTGAACTGGGTGGAGAAGACCGGCGCCCCATCCAGCGTCGGACCGAGGAGCGGGGCGACAAAGACGGCGACCACCGCAAGGACAAGCGCCACAAAAATGAACATCTGCACCCGAGAGACCAGGTCTCCGCCGACCAGAGCCACCATGAGCGCGACCAGAGCAATGACGCTTGCGAGAATCTGTTTCTGCGTCAGCACTGCAAGACCGGTTGATTCAATGAGTTCCGCTACCGCTGGTATCTGTGCCAGAAGCGGCTGCAGGGGTTCTGCAAAGCCGATTGCGTAGAATCCGATGCTGATGGCCTGCGCAAGAAAGAGCTGAATTCCAATGCTCCCGCCAAAGGCCTTCCCAAGGCTTCGTTTGCTGATGGCGTACATGCCACCGGCGCCGATACGGTTGAGGTTGGTGGCGCAGTCGGCGATGGAGAACGCGGTAGCGAGCGTTGCGCTGTTGGCCAGGAGAACAACTATGAGCATTTCCTGGAAGCCGAGAGCCGCCACCAGGAGCGGGAGAATGAGAAACAGCACCGCGCCAAGGATTGCCTCAAAGGACGGAACAAAGACGCCGGAGAACGTGTTGAGACCTTTCATGTCACTTACGCCGGAAAGACAACCCGGGCACGGACCCAGTTACCATCATTGTACAGGCTGACATCTGCGCCGAGTTTGCCGGCGGCACTACGAATGGCCCGCAGGCCGATGCCGGATCCGCCGGTGGTGGTACTTTGCACGGCAGTCGGCCCGCCGAGCACAAGGATGTTGATTCCATCTGACACATCGTTTTCCAGTCGGATTCTCGGGCCACGATTTGAGACGATGAGAATACTGCCGGACAGCTCTACAAGCACTTCCGGATGTTCGGTCTTCAGGGATGCCTCCACGGCATTCTTCAACAGGTTATCCACAAGCTGGAACAGGAAGTATTTGATGCCCGCAAACTCATGGTCTTCCGTGTACTGGATCTCCACGCTTGGTCGCCGCCGGTACTCGTAGGCGGCGAGTATCAGCATGTTTGATGCGTTGATCGCCTCAACCACGGACAGGGCCTCTTCCCGGAGGTCAGGGCTCATGGTCACGAGATCGTTGATCATCCGGATCTGCCCTACCATGAGTTGGGAGAGGGCAACGGCACGGTCCAGCCGCTTCCGGTCTGATGGCTTTAACCGCTCAGCGTCCAGCAGGCTGAGGTTGCTGATAGCCTGCAGGTGGTTCTTGAAGTCGTGGACGATGTTGTTGAAGTTGGAGCCGAAGCGGGCGAGGGTCCGGTTCTCATCAATTTCCCGCTGCAGCGCCGCCGTAGCTTCCGCTCGCGAACGTGCCTCGGCCTCAATGAAGAACGCCACCCCCGCGCCCAGGCTCACCAGAAACCCCACCTTGAGCGCAACAGCGCGAGCGGCATCATCCCAGGCACCTGCAGCCAGGCCTGCCTGCACCTCAGGGTGGAGCAGGACTATCACCAGTGACAGGGCCATCACTGAGCCAACCCGGACTCCCGCATGCCGCTCAAGCAGACCGTAGCGATAGGCGCCGTACACGGCGAACATCAGCAGGAGCTCGCCGGCGGGTACCAGAAGCGGCAGGTTGACCACCCCATAGCAGGAAGCGCCTACAAGCAGGAAAAGCTGCAGCTCCCGAGAAGCGGGAAAGCGCGGAGACAGATACAGCGCAAGGAAGGCCAGGGTTCCGGCAAGAAGGAGGGCAAGCTGTCGTTGTTCCTCCGGGCTCGGCGAGCGGCGATCCAGCACCGCGGCCAGAATCAGCCCTCCAGCAAGCAGACCTATCACAAGGAGCGCTACAAGCGAAACGCGCCGGTAGGGCGAACGGGACTCCGCCCCGGCGGCGTAGGGACGGGAGGAAACTATGCGGCTGTTGCGTGCCTCATCCACCGGATGCCGCGCATCGTACCGGCAGCAGGCTGCGCGGACAAGCGAGGCGGCCCGCAGGTGCCGACTACTTGCGTCCCTTGCGCCGGGACCGGCTGGTGGAGCTTCCCTTTCTGGGCTGGGCCTGACGGCGGCGGATGATCTCTTCCGCTTCCCGCTGTGCTTCCTTGCTCATCTGCCCGCTGGGACTGCCAGCCTGCTCGGAGGCGTCCTCTCCGCCGGTGACAAGACGAAGACCACTGCGGTCTGCAGCTTCGGTGTCCGCGTCCGTGGCCGCCCTGCGGCCGGAGCGGCGGACAATGGCAAAAAAGGTTGGTGAAGCAATGAAGATGGAGGAGTAGGTACCCACAACAACCCCAATCATCAAGTTCAAGGCAAAATCCCGGATCTGTCCGGTGGTAAACACAAAGATGGACGCAACGGCCAACAGCGTGGTGACCGAGGTGATAATGGTACGCGAAAGGCTCTGCGTGATGGATACGTTCAGAACCCGTTCCAGGGACTCCTCCCGGAGAATCCCTTCGTTTTCCCGGACCCGATCAAACACAACGATGGTGTCGTTCAGCGAGTAGCCGATCACCGTGAGCACCGCGGCGATGGTTGCCGTGCTCACCTCAATCTGGATCGCCCCGATGATTCCGACCATCACCGCTATGTCATGAAGCAGTGCTACTATGGCGCTGATGGCGTAGGCAAAGCGGAAACGGAACCAGATGTAGACCAGGATCAGCAGCATTGACAGCACGATGAGTACGCTCGCGTTTCTCGCAAGCGATGCGCTGAAGCGAGGCCCTACATAGGTGAAGCCGAGTTCTTCAACATTGTCGATGCCATACGCGCTGCGGAGCGTGTTTACAACCAGGTTTCCGGCGGTGCTCCGGAATTCCGAATCCGTGCCGGGATCACGCAGACGGACCTGAAACTGACCGCGTTCCGGATCACCGAGGCTCTGCACCTGAACGTCCCCCAGCTCGGAAAGCAGTTCCCGAAGGGCCGGGGCGTCCGGCTGATCGGCCCCACTGATTGCCACGCGCACGTCAAGACCTGCCTGGAAATCTATGCCCAGGTTGAATCCACCCTGGAAGACGGTTCCAGCGATCCCGGCTGCAATCACAAGGGCCGAGAGAACCAGCATCACGGTGCGGCGCTGGATGATCGAATACACGCGCTTCATCGAGCGGCCCTCCAGGAGATACGAAGCTGCTGCCTGCGAAGCACGTCGGTTCCAAAATCAAAGAACAGGCGCGACACAAAGAGCGCGGTGAACATGGAAGACACAATTCCCACCGCCAGGGTCAGCGCAAAGCCGCGAACCGGTCCGGTTCCCAGCTGCCAAAGGAAGACGGCAGCGATGAACGTGGTGATGTTGGCGTCCATCACCGTCCAGAAAGCCTTCTGGAACCCGGCTTTGATTGCGGCCGCGGCGTCCTTTCCGTATCCGATCTCTTCGCGAATCCGCTCAAAAATGATCACGTTGGCATCAACCGCAATGCCCACGGTCAGGATAATTCCCGCGATGCTTGTCAGAGTCAGCGTCAGGTTGAAGGCGGACAGAAGCGCCGCCATGAAAAACAGGTTCAGTAAGAGTGCAAGGGCTGCAACCAGCCCCGCGCGCCGGTAGTAGACAGCCATGAAGACTATGACCAGACCGAATCCCGCGGTGATCGCGAGGAGCCCGGCGCGGATGGTCTCCTGACCAAGGGTTGAACCGATGGTGGTCTGGTTGGTGACCTCCAGGCTGATGGGCAGGGACGCAGTTCGCAGCACCGTGGCAATGTTCTGCGCCTCGGTCTGGTCAAAGCCAGTAACGCGAACCTGGCCACCGGCAATTGCCTCAGTGATCACGGCCCGCGCCCGCACCCGGCCATCCAGTACAATGGCCAGGGACTCGTTGACGTTTGCCGCCGTAAGCTGCTGGAAGATCTCTGCGCCCTCGCTATCCAGGACAAAGTTCACCGTTGGTCGCCCGGTAAGCGGGTCTGATCCAACCTGGGCTTCGGTGATGTACTGACCATCCAGCCCGTCTTCGTCAACGTTCTCACGGACAGCGATGTAGTTGACCAGCTCCTCCACCCCAAACTCGTCCCGCTGCACAAAGGGCAGCACTATGGAGCCGAGCTGCACGAATTCCGGAACACCGTCGTCCTCGGGGTTCCAGAACGGATCCTGCTGTTGCAGCGAAAGCAGCTGGTTGGTGGCGTCATCATCAACAATGTGGAGCGCGAGCGTTCCCCTTCCGGAAAGGAAGGCGTCAATCCGCTCCCGGTCGTCCTCACCTGGAATCTCGATGCTGATCTCGGTGTCGTCTGCCCGCCGGATCTGGGGCTCAGTGACGCCAAACTGGTCAATTCGGTTGTTCAGTATTTCCAGAGCCACATCAATGGCATCGCTGAGCTCGGCCTCGGTGGGCTCGCGGCCAAGCCGCTCGGCAAGGCTCTCCCGGTCAGCCTCCAGCGTTACGCTGACGCCACCGGAAAGGTCCAGTCCCAGGAGAATGATCCTTGCCTGGAGGTCCTTCAGCGCCTGGATCTCCGCGCGGAAGTGGTTCTCCAGCGCTCGGGCTGCTGCATCCCGTTCGGCATAACCGGCCAGTACCGCCTCCGCCGTCCAGGTATCCGGGCGATCCCGACCGAGATCACGGTAACGCTTCCGGGCAAGCTCCCGCAGGAATGAATAGTCCGTAGTCACGTCACTCTGATCATTGGCCTCGGCGCGCTGGAGCAGATCCGTAAGGACCTGGTCACCCTGCTCGCGCGCCCAGGACTGCACTTCCGTGGCGGGGGCCAGTGCAAGCTGCTGCTGGGCTTCGCTGACAAAGAAGTACCAGCGAAGCGTTGGAAGCAGGAACAGGACGCCAACGCCAATGAAGAGGAGAACCAGCAGGAAACGGAAACGTTTGTTCATTGCCTGCCGGAATCAGTCGCCGGATTGGGCGGTGTCGTCGGCAGGCTTGGAACCGGACTGGCCCTTCTTGCGCGTCACGCTGGAAACGGCGCTGCGGCTCATCTCCATCTTGGTGTTGTCGTCCACTTTCAGGATCACCGTGTTCTCATTCAGGGAGACGATGGTGCCGTGAATTCCGCCGATGCTGACTACCTTGTCGCCCTTATCCAGGGACTCAAGCATCGCTTTTTGTTCTTTCTGGCGCTTGTTCTGGGGGCGAATGATGAGGAACCAAAAAATGAGAAAAATGGCTCCGAACATGAGGAGGGTGGTCACGAGCTGACCGGTTCCCTGTTCCGGCGTTGCACCAGCCGGGGGCGCCATGAGGAACATGGACGGAAGAGTGTTCATTGCAAAACGTCCTTCTGGGTCTGAGAGAGAATTGGACCGAGAAGCTACCACAGGCCCATTTAGCCGTCAACGACGGGCCCAGGCCCGGCTCTTCAGACCGCGCGAACCTTGTCGACGCCCTCCGGAACGGAGAACACACCAAAGAGCCGCTGCAGCTCCCGCACACCGTAGCTTGTCCCTGACAGCTTGCTGTACTCTTCAGCAATCCACCGCTGGCTGTCTTCGTCCGCGTCAAACAACGCCGCTGCAAATGCAGGCTTGTACAGGCCTGCCGCAAACAGGTTCCGTGAACTCGCCTTCCGGAAGTTCCTGCGCAGATCCTGGTCAACGATTGCCGTGTTCCCGGTGTAGCCGATGGTGAATACGAAGTCGTCGCGATTCATCCCTCTGTACTGATCCTGCAAAAGCGCCTCCGGCCGAAACCGGAGGCGCCGTCTCCCTGATTTCGGGAGATTTACATCATGTCCATTCCGCCCATCCCGCCACCGCCGGCAGGAGCCTTCTCCTGTTCCGGGATGTCGGTGATTGCGCACTCGGTAGTGAGCAGCAGGCCGGCGATTGACGCCGCGTTCTGCAGAGCGAACCGGGTGACCTTGGCCGGATCAATGATCCCCGCCTTCACCATGTTCACCCATTCGCCCTTGGCCGCGTCGAATCCGATTCCCTTCTTCTCGCCCTTGGCGCGGTCGGCAACGATGGAACCGTCAACGCCGGCATTGGTAGCGATCTGTCGGATCGGCTCTTCCAGGGCGCGCTTCACAATCCGGAAACCAACCTTCTCTTCCTCGGTGTAGGACTCAATGTCCACTTTGTCCAGGCTCGGGACGATCTGCGCGAGTGAGCTTCCGCCACCGGGAATGATGCCTTCCTCAATGGCTGCGCGTGTTGCGCTGAGGGCGTCCTCTACGCGGTGCTTCTTTTCCTTGAGCTCAACCTCGGTTGCGGCACCAACGTTGATGACAGCAACGCCACCGGCGAGCTTGGCAAGCCGCTCCTGCAGCTTCTCCCGGTCGTAGTCGCTGGTGGTCTCTTCAATCTGGGCCTTGATCTGGGCAATTCGATCCTTGATGTCCTGGCCCTTGCCAGCGCCCTGAATCATGGTGGTGTTTTCCTTCTCCACCTTCACGGTCTTGGCGCGCCCGAGCATGGACATGTCGGCGTTCTCCAGCTTCATGCCAAGCTCCTCGCTGATGACCTGGCCGCCGGTGAGAATCGCAATGTCCTCAAGCATGGCCTTCCGGCGATCGCCAAAGCCCGGAGCCTTCACAGCACAGGCGTTGAGTGTTCCCCGGATGGTGTTGACCACAAGGGTGGCGAGAGCTTCGCCGTCCACGTCCTCGGCGATGATCAGGATCGGCTTGTTCTGTTGGGCCACCTTCTCAAGGATGGGAAGCAGGTCCTTCATGCTACTGATCTTCTTGTCGTGGATCAGCAGGAAGGGGTCCTCCATAACGCAGGTCATGGTGTCCCGGTTGGTAGCGAAGTAGGGAGACAGGTACCCACGATCAAACTGCATACCTTCAACAAACTCGGTTGCAGTCTCCAGGGTCTTGCTCTCCTCAACGGTGATGACACCGTCTTTGCCCACCTTCTCCATGGCACCGGCGATCTCGTTGCCGATTTCCATGTCGTTGTTTGCGGAAATGGAAGCGACCTGGGCGATCTCCTCCTTGTCTTTGATCTCCTTGGCGAGCTTGGAAATTTCTGCAACAGCCTCCTCAACCGCCTTGTCCATGCCGCGCTTGATGCCCATCGGGTTGATCCCGGCTGCAACGGCCTTCAGACCTTCCTTGACCATGCTGTACGCCAGCACCGTAGCGGTGGTTGTTCCGTCTCCCGCTACGTCGTTGGTCTTGGTGGCCACTTCCTTGACCAGCTGAGCACCCATGTTCTCATAGGGATCCTCAAGCTCGATCTCCTTGGCCACTGACACACCGTCCTTGGTAACGGTCGGTGCACCAAACTTCTTGTCGAGTAGGACGTTGCGACCCTTGGGGCCGAGCGTCACCTTCACGGCGCTGGACAGCTGCTCTACACCGCGAAGCAGGCGGCGTCGCGCGTCCTCGTCGAACGAAAGCTGCTTTGCCATTCGTTCACCTCACTGAAACACAGGGATGTAATTCTGAATTTGCCTACGGCTGGTTAAAGTTAGTCATGCTGGCGCTCAGAATCAAGACTCAAACACCATCCGGTCGGTCTGCGGGTCCAATTTGGCCTCCAGCTTGCCGGTAACCTCGGTGATTTCCTGCTGCACACCCGCGATTTCCAGGACCACCCCGGGCCATAGCCGATCTCGAACCCTGATCACCGCGTCTCGCTTGGGGAAGCGCTGGGGAAGGAGCTCCGCGATCTGCGCAGCAAGCTGCTGCTGCTCTGCCTCCGCTGCGTGAAAGGCCTCAAGCAAGTCCTGGGTCACCTGCTCCTGCATCTCCCGCCGGAGCCGCTGCATTCCCATTCCCAGCTGCCGCTGACGATTTGTGAGTGCCAGGATGCGCCGCTCCACCGCAAAGTCAACGCCCACCCGGACCTGAACCGGGATCCCTACCTCATTACCAATCGCATTGGCATCTATGAGGTCCCTGGCGATGATCGCGCCCCCCGTCACCTTGGCGGACTTGCCAAACGTGATTGATTGCAGGCTCCGCGCCTCCGCCTGGTACATGGAATCCGCTATCTGGATAGGCCCCAGGCATTCCAGGCTGCAATGCTCTACAAACTTCAGCTGGACGGACTCGCCCGCGCGTACGGGTGAACCGTCGTGCCCAATGAGACCGCTGGCCTCCAGTCTGCCGCGGCACAGCAGTTCCCGAACATCCAGGGTACCGGAAGCACTCACCGATCCCCCGGCCTGGATTCGCAGCCCATCCCGAACGCCTTCGGCCACCACCACCGAGCCCGGGAATCGCACAACCGGATTTGCAATTGAGCGGGCCGGGGTCAGCTCAAGCTGCTCATCTACTACAACCCGCAGTCCATCCAGTCGAACCATCCCCGCCCAGCCTGCCGTTAGAAACGCAGCGTTCATACGGGTACCGGCACCGCCTTGATACTGAGGTGGCGATTGTATGTGGGGCGGGAGCTCCTGTCCGTGAACGTCGCTCCCCGGGACTGCCTCCTGCTCTTCAACCTGATGGGCCAGTTGCTGCCCCTCGCGGACAATGCGGATGATTCCGTCAGGATCGCTGCAGGTCACATCCAGCTCCAGGTGTGCGGGGATGCCGTTGCGCGGAGGTGTTCCGCCGCTGACCACTACCCCGGTCTGCACCCGGCGGGAGGTCTGTGCCTCAAAGATGGCTTCGGTCACTGCGTCTGAGTTCACCGGCGCCCGAATTCCGTGGTCCTCCAGCCAGACCAGGACCTCATCCACGGATACGGCATCCTCATCCTCCGGTGCAGGATGAACGTCCAGGGACGCGAGCATGGAATCGTCACTTACACGAAGGCGGAGGATTCTGGACAGTTGATCCGCGTCCCGCATCGGTAGTCCTCTCGCTTATTGTCGGCAATTGTCGGGCCCGCCGCACATGCCGTCCGGGGAGCGTTCTCAAGCCGGACCCGGCGCATCGGCGCTTGAGGACGAATTCGCGGGAGCGTATAATCATGCATCAGAGCGGAACTCGCCCGGAGTCCGGAAGCTCAACAACGCCAAAGAGGTGGCCGGTGTCCAAGGATCGCCCGTCCCGGCTGGAACTGATCACCCGGATCATCCGGGAGCGACGGATTCGAAATCAGGATGAACTGCTGAAGGAGCTCGGTACGCACGGTGTAGCCATTACCCAGGCCACGCTTTCCCGTGACCTCAAGTTGCTCAAGGTGGGGAAGAGAAGTGATGAATCCGGGAGCTACGCATACGTCCTGCCGGAGGGAAACGGCCATGACGCCCCCGAGCGCTACGTGCAGGACATTCAGCGTGGATTTCTCTCGCTTGCCGTCTCGGGAAACCTGATGGTGATGCGAACGCTGTCCGGGCATGCGGACAGTGTTGCCCTTGCGCTGGACAGCCTGGAGCTGGAGGCCATTCTGGGAACGGTGGCGGGTGATGACACCGTAATCATTGTGCTGGAGGAATCCATGTCCCGGAGCCAGATCCTTGCCAATCTGGACAGCAGAATCCCGGGACTCGGGGTGACGGTAGGGAGTTCCTGATGAAGGCTGGCATCCTGGGGAGCTCGGGCTACAGCGGAAGCGTCCTGCTCCGCCTGCTCCTGGCACACCCTGACGTTGAGGCGGTGGTGGCGTCTTCATCTTCTCGCGCGGGGAAGCCGGTATGGGCCCTAGACCCGGGCATTGGGCGCTCGGATCAGGCACGCGCCAAGCTCGCCAACGGAAGCGAAGCACTGGTCCCGCCGGAGGAAATGGCTGGGCACCAGGCAGATGCGGTGTTCGCCGCGCTCCCCCACCTGACCTCCGCCGAGGTCTGCGGACCTCTGTTTGGAACCACCGTAGTCATTGATCTCTCCGCAGACTTCCGCCACCGCAGCGAGGAGCGCTTCACCGCAGCGTACGGCACTGCACGGCCACGGGGTGACCTCCAGGAGCAGGCTGTGTACGGGCTTGTGGAGTGGAACCGGGATGCAATTCGCCGCAGTGATCTCATTGCATCGCCAGGCTGCTACCCAACGGCAACCCTGCTTCCGCTGCTGCCGCTGTGGAGCGCGGGTCTCATTGAGGGTCCGGCGATCGTCAACGCGCTTTCCGGCATCTCCGGGGCCGGCAGGAAGGCAAAGGTTGACCTGCTGTTTGATGAACGCAGCGAAAACACCAACGCCTACCTCCCGGGGCGATCCCACCGGCACCTGCAGGAAATGGAGGAGTACCTGGACCACTTCAGCGGAAGCCCGCTGGAGCTTTCGTTCACTCCCCACCTGGTGCCCCTGAAACAGGGGATGTTTGTCACCACCACGGTGCGGCTTGCCCCCGGAGCGGACCACCAGTCCGCGGGCCGCGCACTGAGCGCACGCTATGCAGCCGAACCATTTGTTCAGTTGACTGCAGAGACCGTTCCGCAGACCCGCTGGGTCCGCAACAGCAACCGCTGCGATATCGGTTGGGCCCCCTCCGGCCGTGATGGCGAGCTGTTGCTGCTCTTCAGCGCGCTGGACAATCTGCTCAAGGGCGCCGCGGGCCAGGCGGTGCAGGCCTTCAACTGTCGCTTTGGTCTGGAAGAGACCCGAGGCCTGCCCCAGGACGGCGAGTTCTGATGAAGGCGCAGGGCATCACTCTCCTCAAGGTTGGCGGCGCGCTGCTGCGGGACCTGCCTACCCTGCTGAACGCACTTGCTGCCTCGGAAGCGCTCCCGGCGGGACAGAGTGTTGTTGTGCACGGGGCCGGGCCCCAGCTCAGCGCAGCAATGGAGGCAGCCGGACTCAGTCCCGCCTTTGTAAGCGGCAGACGAGTGACCAGCGCGCGGGAAATGCAGCTTGTGGACGGCATTCTTGGTGGAGAAGTCAATGCAGCTCTGGTTCGCGGACTTCTTGCCCGCGGAATCCCGGCGGTGGGTCTGCGCGCTTTTGACGGCGGGACGCAGATTGCCCGCGTGCTGGACCCCTCGGCTGGAAGCAACACCGGAGTACCCGACTCCGGGAATTCCGCACTCCTGCAGACACTCCTTGGCGCGGGCTTTCTGCCGGTCCTGAGTCCCGTCAGCCGGGATGGCGCGGGAGCCGGAGTCAACGTGAATGCCGACGACTGCGCCCGTGGTCTGCTGGAGCTGTTGCCGGTCACTGAGCTTTTGATGTGTTCTGACGTGCCCGGAGTCCGGGACGCTTCCGGGCGGCTCATTGGCAAGATGAGCGCAGACCAGATCCGCGCCGCCGTTGCCGATGGTGTGATCAGTGGAGGCATGGTACCGAAGGTGGAGGCCGCGCTGGCGGCACTGGCAGCCGGATGTGAAGTGGTCCGGATCGGAACCATTGCGTCCTCGGAGGACCTGCTCCAGCTCCGTCGTGGTACAACCGGCACGCTCGTCCGGGCCGGCAACTGAAGCCTGCCGGCATTCGCCATACAGAC
>CAZPXH010000004.1:23546-216489 GCA_964591085.1 uncultured Spirochaetaceae bacterium
CGCCATACAGACCTGAAGGAGGAACCTGTGGCCAAGCGCGCAATAGACAGCAATTCACCGTTTCCCCGCCAGTTTCCGCGTGAGCTGCTTGTGATGGAGAGCGGGCGTCACGTCTACCTGGAAGACCGCGAGGGCGTGCGCTATCTGGATTTTGGCGCCGGAATTGCGGTCAATGCCCTGGGCTACGGCAGACGCGATTTGGCGCGCATTGCAGCACGGCAGATGCGCAAGCTGGTTCACGTCAGCAACCTGTTTGGGACCGATCCTTCCCTGCAACTCGCGCGTCAGATCCTTGCAGACGCAAATCAACGCATCGGCAGGAGTGTATCCGCCAATTCTGTCTCGGGCACCCAAAGCGAGGCGGAGCATCGATATACGGCCGTTCACTTCGGGAACAGCGGGACCGAGGCCAACGAGGCGGCAATCAAGTACGCGCGCGCCTACGGCCGCAGAGTCCGCGGAATTGATGCCCCGGTCATTGTGGCAATGGAAAACGCGTTTCACGGGAGAACCATGGGCGCGCTGGCTGCAAGCGGCCGGGAAAGCTACAAGGAGCCGTTCCGACCGATGTTGCCAGGCTTCCGCCATGTGCCCATGAACGATGTCCAGGCCCTCACGGAAGCGATTGGTGCCGATGTGGTGGCAGTAATGGTGGAACCCGTCCAGGGTGAGGGCGGCCTGGATGTGCTCTCCCCGGAAGCCGTGGACCTGCTGGCCCGCCTGCGGCGGGAACAGGGGCTCCTGGTGATTGCAGATGAGGTGCAGACCGGCCTCGGCAGAATGGGAACCCTCTTTGGGTCGGAAGCCTTTGGCCTGCAACCGGACATCATCACCTTGTCCAAGCCGCTCGCCGGCGGGCTCCCGCTCTCCGCCACCATCATCAGCGCTGCCATCAACGATTCATTGGAACCCGGAGACCACGGGACAACCTTCGGCGGAGGCCCTGCGACCTGCGCGGTGGGGCTGAAGGTATGGAACATCGTTCGGGACCCGGGATTCCTCGCAGGTGTTCAGGCCCGGGCGGAAGAACTCCGTGTTGCCCTGGAGGACCTGGTGGCGCGTGGGCCCTCACTTGGGGGCCCGCTGGGGCGCGGTCTGCTAACCGGGATTCGCGTTGATTCCATCCTGCCCAAGCAGATCGTCTCAGACGCGCGAGATCGGCGGCTGCTGCTGCTGACCTCCGGCGCCGACGTGATCCGGATTGCACCACCTCTGGTGATTCGCAGCAAGGAAATCCAAACCGGCGTTGGGATACTGGCCGAAGTGCTTGGGGCAACGGGACTACTGCCCGCCACGGCAGATAACAACTCACAGGAAGATCAGGAAGGAGAAACAGAATGAACGCGAGCGGAATCAAGAAGATCGTGCTTGCCTACTCTGGCGGCCTGGATACCTCAATCATCATTCCCTGGCTGCAGGAACACTACGACGGCGCGGAAATCATCGGCGTCTGCACAGACGTGGGCCAGAAAGAAGACTGGGATGCCGTTCGGACCAGGGCCAAGGCTTCCGGTGCATCCAAGCTCCATATCCTGGATGTGCGCAAAGAGTTTGTGGAGGACTTCCTCTTCCCCATGCTCCGCGCGGGAGCCGTTTACGAGGGCAAGTACCTTCTGGGCACCTCCATTGCGCGGCCCCTGCAGGCAATGCACCAGGTGAGAATTGCGCGGGAAGAGGGCGCGGATGCGGTGGCCCACGGCTGCACCGGAAAGGGAAACGACCAGGTTCGCTTTGAGCTGACCTACAAGGCACTTGCGCCGGACCTTCACGTGATTGCTCCCTGGCGTCTGTGGGACATCCGCAGCCGGGAGCAGGCAATCGACTACGCCAGGGAACGAAACATCCCCATTGGCGATGTCAGCAAGGCCAACATCTACAGCCGCGACTGGAACGTGTGGCACATGAGCCACGAGGGCGGTGACCTGGAGAACCCGTGGAACCGCCCCAAGGAAGAGATGTTCCGCCTGACCACGGATCCCCGGAAGGCCCCTGACGAGGAAGAGGAAATCACAATCGATTTTGCGGCCGGTCGCCCCGTTGGTCTGAATGGGACCGCAATGGACGGACTGTCCCTGCTCACCGAGCTCAACCGCATCGGTGGTCGGCACGGGGTTGGACGCGCGGACCTGGTGGAGACCCGACTGGTGGGAATGAAGAGCCGTGGTGTCTATGAGACCCCGGGGGGAACGCTCCTGTACACGGCCCTCCGCGAGCTGGAGATGATCACCATGGACTTTGACACCCTGGCAATGAAGAACCAGCTCGCGCTGCGATACGCAAGCGTTGTCTACGCCGGCAAGTGGTTCACCCAGTTCCGGGAGTCCATGGACGCCTACATGCAGGAAGCCACCCGATACTGCACCGGATCGGTTCGCCTGGCGCTCTACAAGGGCAGCGCCCGCGTGGTCGGCCGCAGGAGTGACTACTCCCTGTACCTGGAGGACCTGGCCAGCTTTGGCGAAAGCACCTACGACCACGCGGATGCCACCGGCTTCATCAATCTCTACGGGCTGGCAACCGGCGTGCAGGCAATGGTGCACCAGCGCCGGATGGACCGGTCCGGACCCGCTGCAACCATGCAGGAGATGGCCGGCTTCAGCGAGAAGTAGGCATTCCCAGCAGCACGGCGCGGGCGGGCTTGACTCCGGCCGTGCTGCGGGTGACGGTGCGCCATGCAGCTGGAGTTTCGTGACCTTGACGAGTGTGAAAACTACGCCAATCTCGTCCGCCACCCGGAGCCGAATCCCGGAGAAGAGCTGAGCGCCAGTGCCCTGGCCTCCCGCGAGTGTCCCATCACCCCGCCGGAGGCCGGTGGGCTGCGCTTCAACTGGGGCGCGCGCGGAATCCCGGAGAGCCTGCTACAGCTCCTGATCTTACTGGGAGAAGAGCAGCAGCTCATCCCCAAGTTCCGCGCGCTTGCATCCGGGGAGGTGATGAACACCGGGGAGAGCCGCCGGGTTCTCCACCACCTCCTCCGCGGGGAGCTTGCCGGACCGGTCCGGAATGGTGAGCGGGACCTTGGCGCCTTCTATCGGGAGCAGCGGGACCGGGTCCTGGACTTTGCCCGCGCGGTCCGCGCAGGACAGATTTCGGCCCCGGACGGAGCCCGGTTCCGGACCGTGGTGCAGGTTGGCATCGGTGGCTCTGACCTGGGACCACGGGCGCTGTACCTCGCCCTCGCTGAGTCCGGCCTGCAGATGCCGATCCGCGCGGAGTTCATCTCCAACGTTGACCCGGACGACGCGGCCTCCGTGCTGTCCCGCATTGATCCGGCGCACAGCCTGTTTGTGGTGGTCAGCAAGAGCGGAACCACCCAGGAAACTCTCACCAACCAGGCGTTTGTGGAGCAGGCCCTGCGGGAGCGCGGGCTGGATCCAGCCGCTCAGATGGTGGCCGTCACCAGCGAAAGCAGTCCCATGGCGGAACCCGGGCGCTATCTGGACGCCTTCTTCATTGATGACTTCATTGGTGGTCGCTACTCCGCAACCAGCGCAGTTGGCCTGCTGGTACTGGCACTGACCTGCGGACCGGAGGCGGCAGAGACAATCCTCGGCGGGGCTCACGCCGCAGACCTCGCGGCCATGGAGCCGGATCTGCGGAAGAACGCCGCGGCCCTGGATGCGCTGTTCGGGCTGTGGGAACGCAGCGTCCTTGGGCACAGCAGCACCGCCATCCTTCCCTACTCGCAGGCGCTGCATCGATTCCCCGCCCACCTGCAGCAGCTGGACATGGAGAGCAACGGCAAGCGGGTGAACCGGGACGGACGGCCGCTTGCCTACCAGACCGGCCCGATCGTCTTTGGCGAACCGGGAACCAATGGCCAGCACAGCTTCTACCAGCTACTCCACCAGGGAACCACGGTGGTGCCCCTGCAGTTCATCGGATTCCTGCGCTCGCAGCGTGGTCATGACCTGGAGTTTGACGGAAGCAGCAGCCAGCAGAAGCTGAACGCCAACCTGGCTGCGCAGATCCTGGCTCTTACCCGCGGCCAGGAGAACAGCAATCAGAACAAGCACTTCCCCGGCGGACGGCCGGTCTCACTGATCTACGCCCCGGTCCTGAACGCAGCGGCGCTGGGTGCGCTCCTCGCACACTTTGAGAACAAGGTGATGTTCCAGGGCTTCCTGTGGAACATCAACTCCTTTGACCAGGAGGGAGTGCAGCTGGGCAAGGTGCTCACAAAGCAGGTCCTGGGAACCGGCTCAATTGACCCGGCGCTGGACGCGCTGTCCCACCTCCTGGGCGCGAGGACAGAGCAGTGAATCTGCTGCTCTACCACGGCTACGGTGTCCGGGGCTGGTTCTGGGATCGTTTCCGGGACGCACTCGCCGCGCGGGGGCAGCAGGCAGCTGCCCCGGACCTGGACTTCAGCACCCTTACCTCCGCCATAGACGATGCCCGCAGAAGGGTGGAGGCCGCGCACGCTGCCGGCGGCCCGGTCACGCTTGTAGGACACAGCATGGGGGCGGTACTCGCAGCCATCACCCTCCGGGACCTTGGTCCGAAGGTGATTGAACGCGCGGTGCTCATTGCACCTCCATGGGGAGAACGGGGCTCAACTCCGCCGATTGTCACCTGGCTCATCCGCAGGCGGCTGCTCCCGGGCTTCCTGATCCGCGGCCGCTTCTTTGGCCGCCACACGGACCGCGCGGAACAGGCGCGCATCTTTGGCAAGGCGGTCCCGGAATCAGAGGCGCTGATGGACGCGGTCTTTGCCCCGCGCTGGTTCCACGTGCCGCTGCTGCCAGGGCCGGTTTCCGGCGATGTGCTGCTTGTAGCAAGCGAAGGTGACAAGGTTGTTCCTGCCGCGCAGTCGCGGGCCCTGGGAGAACGAATCGGCGCAAAGATTCACGTGATCCCGGCGGCCGAAGGCGTCGGCCACAATGACTTCGCCACATCCGTGACCGTTGCGGAGAACCTGATCGCAGACTTCCTGCTGAAGTAGGGGCTGCTATCCACTGTCGTCCAGCTTTACCCAACTTTGCTGACCCACCACGAGTAGAGGGGCCGTCATTGGCGTACGCGATGAATCAGTTCGCTGGCGCCGCTCTGGGAGAGGGTGAATCGCTCCTTATACGATTCTGGTCGGTGGCAGGCAGATGCGGCACTTCAGCAGACCCCTATCACCGGAGGATTACCTCTACCATGCATCGGAGACAGCTATCGGCCAAATCCGGAAGCCGGCCTGAGCCGTTGTCTCAACCCAACGGTTGATTGGTGTTATGGTCTCACGCACGCCGACTGAGACCCTGCGCCCAGGAATAGCACGCGCAACGCTTATTCTATAAGGGGTGGAGAGTACTCGGTCCAGATCCGACTCACCCGGTTAGTCAGTGAACGCGGGTGGTTCTACTTGTCGGACGGATATGCCGAGGATGATCGCGAGCGACCCGTTGACAGCTAGTTGGGCCGCAACTTCTCCTCCTCCCAGAAAGCGGAGCGCCCCATCTATTCGTGTCGCGTCGACGCTAACTCGCGAGAAAAACACCATCGGGTCGACAAGGCGCGTTAGTCGGAGCCCCATCATGGCGACAGTCGGTCTAGCCCAAGCCCATTCGGCCCACCCGGATGAAGTTCCGCCGAGATAGGCGGCGGCGTCTGCTCCGAGTGCCCAAGAGCTCATGAAGAACTCCCCCGACAGCGAAAGTATGGGTCCCGCGAAACTAAGTGGCTCCTCCTCGCCCTCTCCGGCATTGGGGAAGAAGGCCAAACGAAAGGGAACCGTGATTGCCGAGGATATCCAGGGGCCGCTGAGGTAGCCCAGCCCCACTTCCCCATCTACGTCAAAGCCATAGGTGAAACCCTGAGAATGTGTCTCCACTAGACGAACGCTACTCGCTCCGGCGAGCGAGATCGTCAACTCCACAGACGGCGACGGGAACAACAAAACCGGAGCTTGCGCGCCCGCATGTGGAGAAAGGATGACCACTGCTGCTACGGTCGAAAAGACTCTTGCTCTGTTCAGAGCCAGCCCCTTCGGTGAGCGGTGCGCAATCGCAGATAAGCAGCCTGTAGGCGCCCGTTGTCGGAGTTGCGCCGAAATATCCCCGTTGTATCAAAACCCATTACGTTCCCCGTCCAACGGCGGCCGAACTCTCGAGTCGTCAACCAGCGAGTACCCACAGCCGGGTCTGCAACCAGAACTTGGTCGTCAATCACGTCCCAAACAAGAACGAAGTGTCCCAACGGATCTCCATAATGGGCCACAACTACCCGCATTTGTTCTACTGCCAACGATAGTTGCTGGACCGTCATTCCATATTATCTGTTATTTATACCGTATTATTCCACCATCACCGACAGTTCCAACAGGCTGAGTAGCATTAAATGTATCAAGAGACTTCCTTACTTCAGTGGTAGAGTAGATTCCACCCGCTTTGGGGCTGAGGCGGGCTTCCCAGTGTCGCCTTCTGATCACCCACCAGATCCATGCAAGGAACCCGGAAGCAAACCAGATCACTACTTGGATGACCCTTGCCGCTGGGACTCGGACCAACGCCGCGATCAGGTTGGCACACACGACCCCGGCAACCAACACGTGGACTGCGTCGCCTGCCCACCGAGCGACGGCGAACACGTAGAAACGGTCGGCTTCCGTGAACCTGCGTAGCGGGTCAATCCACGCCTTGAAAGGTGCAACAAACGAAGCCACCGTGGACCTCTTGCTCCGTGGTTTCAGCTTTCCAGACACACTGAGCAGATGGACCATCCAGGCTTCGCTGGATGGATCTCGTTTAGCGAGTTCTGCTGCATAGGCACCCGTCGCATGGAGAGCGAGCTTCAGCAAGAGGACGCTGGCTACGGCTACCTCTGGGAACTGGGTCTCACTGGCAGAACGGAGCAATGGGTTCAGCTCGCCGAGCGTTATGTCTTCAATGGCCAGACGTCCGGTGGTTCCGAGCATGCCCAGCGCCGTGGAAGCAATGTCCATTGCACCGATGCCAAGGTAGACCGCCGCGCGGGTTCGTGTATGGCGAAATCGTGAAAGCAGCGCCAGCATGTCCAGCAACACAGCGGCGACTACCGGAAGCGGTATAATGTAGATAGCGCCCCAGCCATAGCCGACGAGAAGCAGGAGCACCCCAAGTGTGCCTCATGCCGGGGTAGATACGCCGTAGAAGTAGAACCGCCTTCGCCATAATCGCCCAGTCACGAAACATGCCCCGTCAATATGCAAAGTCGACAATCTGCCAACCCGTTATCGTCCACGATCTGTTGTTTGACACATATCCATGTACGCTGTCTCTTCCAGACTAAAGCCCGGAAGAGTTCCAAACTTGCGCTACCGAGGCCACGCCCACGCGGCAACAGCGACACCAACTTGTACAGCATTGCAGCCGCCAACGGCGCAACCTACTCCAATGGCTGCGAGGTTCACTGCATCTCTGTAGCGCTATTGTTCAGCCGCCGTAGGGTTACGGGATCGTGGCTGCAGGGACCGCTTCTCGGATCCAGAAGTAGCCCCGCTACTTGGTGCCAACAACAACGCAACAACAATAGGGAATTTCTTCATGTTCAGAACCGACCCCGCCCCCCCTTGCTTTTTGTCAACTGAGCGTAAATCCTGCATCCACGGCGCCTACTCCGCCTCTGGCAGCCCGGCGACAGTAGCCGCTAGATCCGGTGGCAAGGATAGCGCCAGCAGCTGGGCCCGGAGGGCCTGGGCCTCTGAGGTTTGCCCAAGACTAAGCAGTGCCAGGTAGCGTGGTATCCCGATGGCAGCGAAGTCCGCGGCATCCAGTGCTGTATCTCCGGTGAGAATGACTGTTGCGTCAATAACGGCCGAGGGGTTGTTGGTCTCCAGGTAGATCTCCGCCGCGGCCAGCGCATACACGCCCTCCTGCAGTGGATCCACCTCCGCAAACTCCTGCAGGTCCCGCAGCGTCTGCAGCGCGTCCGGCGTCCTGCCTGCCCGGTGCTGCGCAAGCGCAAGAACGGAGCCGGCGTAGGGCTCCAGCGGCGTGAGGTAGGCGTAGTCCAGCACATCTCGGAGGGGGCGGATTGCCGCTTCAGGCTGTCCCGCTTCCAGCAGACTAAGACCCTGCTCAAGCTGCGCCCGAATGATCTCCTGCCCGGTCCAGTCAACGGGAGGCGGCGCGGTGGGGTTTACCGCGCGCGCGCCAGCGGCGGTGATGTTCCGGGGGTCCGGGCGGCTCTGCATCTGACCCAAAAGGCGGCCGGCGGTCCCGGCGGCAGGTGCGGCCGGGGGCGACGCGTCCCGGAGATCGTTGAGCGAGTACTCGCCGGCAGCGCCAAAGCGGAGAACTCCGCGGCTCGTCTGCAGCTCGGCGTAGGCGCCCTCGCCCAGCCGAAGGACGGCAAAGCCGCTGAGATCATCGCCGGGGTCCACACGGCGAAAGCTTCCACCTGCGGGCGCGGCCTCCACGCTACCCTGTGCAAAGCTGAGGGTCTGTCCCCATGCAGAGGCGCATCCGCACAGGAGTACGAGTGCTAGCGCTGTGCGAACCAGGCGAGATACGCCGTGCGTGCGAGAAACCCGTGCCACAGGCAGGGAGTCTACCACGCGAGGATCAGAAGACTGTAAGGGGAAGCGAGCGAAGGGAATCGAACCCTCGTCACCAGCTTGGGAAGCTGGGGTAATGCCATTATACGACGCTCGCGCGCAAATGCGAATTATGCCGCGTGATTGAACATCCGAAAAGCCCCTTGCGCGGATCCGACCGCATGCCTGCATAATCATTCGGTAATGGCGGAACGAGCGCATAACTTTTCGGCCGGCCCTGCGGCTATGCCCCTGCCGGTCCTGGAGCGAATCCGGGAAGACCTCCCGAACTTCCAGAGCAGCGGCCTTTCAATCATGGAGTCGTCGCACCGGTGGCAGCTCTACGAGGACGTGCACCACGCTGCGGCAGCAGGAATCCGTGAATTGCTGGCCATCCCGCAGACCCACGAGGTGCTCTTCCTCGCCGGAGGGGCAACCTTGCAGTTTGGGATGACCGCGCTCAATTTCCTGCCGGCTGATGGGTCTGCGGCTTTTGCTGACACCGGGGCATGGGCGCAGAAGGCCATCAAGGATGCCGGCCTGGTCGGTACCGCCACGGTGGTCTATGACGGCAAAGCCGCCGGCTACACCCGAATGCCGCGCCGGGAGGAGCTCGAACGCGCCATCCGTCAGCAGCCCGATCACGCCTACCTCCACCTCACCAGCAATGAGACCATCAACGGCGCGCAGCTCGCCGACTTCCCGGACGTCCCCATCCCGGTGGTGGTGGACATGAGCAGTGACATCATGAGCAGGCCCCTGCCCTGGGATCGCATTGATCTGGCATATGCCGGCGCACAGAAGAACCTGGGCCCCGCCGGAGTCACCGTAGTCATTATCCGCAGGAGCTTGGCAGAAGCTCCGGTACGGCCACTCCCTGCCTACCTCCGCTACGATACGCACGCGGACAAGCAGTCCCTGTACAACACACCTCCCGTCTTCCCCATCTACGCGCTGGCGCTGGTTCTGGACTGGATCAGGGAAGAGGGCGGATTGGCTGCAATCAGCGCGAGAAACGCATCCAAGGCGGACCTGGTCTACACCGCCATTGACACTTCGGACGGGTTCTACGTCTGCCCGGTGGAGCCCGGAAGCCGCTCCGTGATGAACGCGGTGTTCACGCTAGCCAAGGATTCCCTGACCCCGGCCTTCCTGGCCGGCGCCGAGGAGCGCGGGTTCCTGGGCCTTGGCGGTCACCGGAGCGTAGGCGGCTGCAGGGCCAGCCTGTACAACGCAGTTTCCTACGAGTCGGTGCAGGCGCTGGTGGCCTGGATGGAAGAGTTCAGGCACGCGAACTGAACTCCGGCACGTCGTTGGTGAGAAAGAGGGGCTGGTGGGTTGCCTCAATGACATCCCGCCAGAGAGCGCTCTCCGGATCTACCCGCGCGCGCTTCTGCACCGCAAGACCAACCGGCAGGTGTGCAAAGTGGTTGTGCACCAGGCTGAGCAGAAGCTTGGTCTTGCCCGCCATTGCCGCGTGTACGGCGTTGTTACCGAGGCGCGCGCAGTACACGGCGTCGTTGGCAACGGGCGGCGCAGAGCGGATCACGTAGCTCGGATCGATGTACTTGACCGTGTGTTCCCGACCCTTCTCCGTGAAGTAGGTGGTGATCACGTCCTTCAGGAAGGCCCCGATATCCCCAAGCTTGCGGTTGCCGCTGGCATCAAGACCCTTGCCCGCCAACTTCGCCGCCTCCAGATGCTCCTGACCAGCGCCTTCTGCCACCACAATTACCGCGTGGCCCCGTCTATCCAGGCGCTTCTCCAGCGCGGATAACAGTCCACCAGGGCCCTGGAGGTCAAAGCGGATCTCCGGGATCAGCACAAAGTTCACCTCGTTGCTGGCAAGCGCGGTGTGCGCCGCAATGTAGCCGCTGTCGCGTCCCATCACCTTCACAAGCCCGATTCCATCAATGGCCGAGTGCGCCTCCGCGTGGGCAGCAGTAACCACCTCCGTAGCCCGGGCCACGGCGGTCTCAAAGCCAAAGGACCGCTCAATGAAGCTGAAGTCGTTATCAATGGTTTTGGGAACGCCAACCACGGAGATTTTCAAGCCTCGGCGCCCGATCTCCTCCGCAATCTTGAGCGCACCTTTCTGGGTGCCATCTCCACCGATCACAAACAGCATGTTCAGGTTGAGCCGCTCCATGGAGTCCACCAGCTCCGCCGTGCGCTCACCGCCACCTCGACTGGAGCCCAACACGCTGCCACCCATCTTGTGGATATCGTCCACGTATTCGGGATCCAGCTGCACAATCGGGTGGTTGTAGTCCGGCAACAGACCCTTGTAGCCAAAGCGAATCCCGCTGATCCGCCGGACACTATAGCGATACCAGAGGCAGCGGGTGATGGCGCGGATCACATCGTTGAGGCCCGGGCACAGGCCACCGCAGGTGAGAATGCCGGCGTGAACATGGCCGGGATGGAAGTAGATGTTCTCCCGCGGGCCGGCCTTCTCCACCAGGTTTTCCGGGTCCAGGCAGTACTCCTCGCCCTCCCGGGCATCCACCCGGTAGATGATGCGATCCGAGTCCTGCACGTAGTTCGCCACGGTGTCTCCCTCGGTGCGGGAGAGGGTGATGGGTGACGGAATCCGGCATTCACCGAGGTTCTCAACGGTGAAATCAAGGGAAGTGCTCACGCCCGGAGAGTAGGCGTTTGCCATTTCGGACTGCAAGGTCCACGCTTCGGCCCGCCATGCAAGTCCTTGTGACCGGCGGCGCCGGGTACATCGGAAGCCACGTATGCCTGCAGCTGCTGGACGCGGGGCACCAGGTCCAGGTCCTGGACAACCTGTCTTCCGGGAGCAAGGCCGCGGTACCGCCTGGTGCGGAACTGGTGCTTGGCGACGTTTCGGACACCGCCCTGCTGGAGAAGCTCCTCACTGGTGCGGAAGCGGTGATTCACCTGGCGGCGCTGAAGGCGGCGGGAGAAAGCATGGAGCAGCCCGGCCGCTACGCCACGGCAAACATCGGGGCGAGCCTGGGGCTCTGCCGCGCCATGATGGACGCCGGGGTGAACATCCTGGTCTTCTCTTCTTCGGCTGCGGTCTACGGCGCTCCGCAGTACCTACCCGTTGACGAGGAACACCCGAAAGAACCGCTGAACTACTACGGATACACCAAGCTGGTGATTGAGCAGAACCTGGACTGGTTTGACCGGCTCGCGGGCTTCCGCTCCGCGCGCCTGCGCTACTTCAACGCCGCCGGCTACAATCCGGATGGTCGCATCTCCGGCCTAGAACGAAACCCGGCCAACCTGCTGCCGGTGGTGATGGAAGCTGCCCGGGGCTTGCGGCCGGAGCTTCAGATCTTTGGCGATGACTACAACACCCACGACGGAACCGGGGTCCGTGACTACGTCCACGCCAGCGATCTGGCCGACGCACATCTCCGCGCACTCCAGCACCTCGCCGGGGGCGGGCACAGCTTTGCAGTGAACCTTGGGAGCGAGTCCGGTGCAAGCGTCCGGGACGTCTGCGCCGCGGTGGAACGGGTGAGCGGAAAACCGGTCCCCGCGCGGGTGGTGGACCGCCGGCCGGGTGATCCGGACAGCCTGGTGGCAAGTTCCCGTTCAGCGTTCGAGCTTCTGGGCTGGGAAGGCCGCCTCAGCGATGTGGGCACCCTGGTCAGGAGCACCTGGGAGCAGTACCGACGCGAGGGCGTGGGCAGCGACTGACCAGCTCAACCGGGTTCAGTGGGGCCGCCGGGAGAGTCCTTGATCCTGGGGTTCCTCTCAAAGCGCGGACAATGCCTTCCGGTGCTCCGGAACACCTCCACGGATGGAAGTGCCTGGCTCTTGATGCCAAACACACTGCAGGTGTGAGGATAGCCGGGATCCCAGCTCACCCGGTGGAACCTGCACTTGAGGCAGTTGGGAAAGGGTCCGCGGTCGCTTTCAGCCATGCTGATGATCCAGCGCCGGGTGGACTTGCCCCCGAGCATCCCAGCGATTACGCTCCGTGCAATCGGACAGAATCTGCATGTACGAGGCACAACCTCCCGCGCTTCGCGCTCTTCCTGTGGAAGTCAACTGGAACAATGGCAACTCGCTGGCACTGGATCAACATGGTTCGGAAATGCAGGCGCTGGTACGCGCCCTGGACATGGACGCTCTCCCGGTCTTCACCGTCAGGGCCGGTGCTCCGCAACCACGCTACCTCATTGGCAGTGGCACGGTGGATCAGGTCTGTGAGTATGCCCGCAGCCTGGACGCGGACTGCATTGTTGTAGATGAGGAGCTCAGTCCCGCACAGCAGCGGAATTGGGAGCGCATTGCCAAATGTGCCGTGCTGGATCGCCGGGATGTGATCCTGGAGATCTTTGCAAGCCGTGCGGAGACCCGGGATGCGCGCCTGCAGGTGGAGCTCGCCCGTCTGGAGCACCAGCTTCCCCGCCTCACTGCGCAGTGGACCCACCTCTCACGGCAGCGTGGTAGCGTGAAGGGAACGCGGGGCGAGGGTGAAACCCAGCTGGAGATTGACCGGCGCGCGGTCCGGGACCGGATTACCCGGCTTCGGCGGGATCTCACCCGTGTCGGGCGGGACCGCAGGCTCAATCGGGGCAGGCGGGCCCGCACCGGAATCCCGGTGGTTGCGCTTGTCGGCTATACCAACGCGGGCAAGACCAGCCTGCTGCGGGCTCTGGCGGACAGCGGACCCGGTGGTGAGAACCGTCCCTTTGCCACCCTGGACACGCGCCTCAGGCGGGTCCGTACGCCCGGCGGCCCCATCCTCCTTTCGGACACCGTTGGATTCCTCCGCCGCCTGCCCACCGAGCTCATTGATGCGTTCCACTCAACGCTGGAGGAGGCGGCTGAGGCTGACATCCTCCTGCACGTGCTGGATGTCTCAACCGATGAGGCCGCCGAACACGAGCTGGTCACCCGGGGGATTCTGCAGCGGATTGGCGCAGTGGGTCAGCCGATGATTCTGGTGCTGAACAAGGCAGACCGGGATTCCGCCGCCGCTTTGCCAGCTCTGCCACGATCGGTGCTGGATGACTACATCGCAGTGGTCAGGACCTCTGCCACAACGGGCTCAGGAATTCCAGAGCTGATGGCGGCCATCGGCCAGGCCATCGCGTCCCGAAACGTCACAACAGACCTGGAGATACCCGCCGCCCGCTATGACCTGCTTGCC
This sequence comes from uncultured Spirochaetaceae bacterium, assembly GCA_964591085.1. Lineage (GTDB taxonomy): Bacteria > Spirochaetota > Spirochaetia > DSM-27196 > CAZPXH01 > CAZPXH01. The sequence goes on from CAZPXH010000004.1 coordinate 37,190, forward strand.
GCCATCCATCGCTCCGGGCGGATCCTGGCGGAAGACCACACCGGGGAGAGCATCCGGGTGCAGGCGGTCCTGCAGGAAGAAGACCTGGCAAGGATACAACGCGCAATCGCGGGTACAAGCCCGTGAGCGAATCGATAATCCCGGCACTCCGCTGTACCGAGCTCCACTTCCGCTACCAGCCGCAGTCCGGTCCCGTGCAGGCCGTCAACGGCATCAGCCTGGCGCTGGAGCCGGGCGTTGTGGCGGGCCTCTCCGGCCCGTCCGGCAGCGGCAAGACCAGCTTTCTCCGCCTTGCTGCGGGACTTGCGGTTCCGGACTCGGGGAGCATTGAGGTTGCCGGCCGGACCATGGATCCGGAGGATCCAGACCTTCGAGCCGAGATCCGGCGGGAGCTCCTGGGAATTGTTGAGCAGCAGGCCAATCTGCTGCCACTGTTCTCGGTTGCGGAGAACCTGGAGCTGCCACTGCAACTTGCCGGGTGGATTCCTGCGGACCGCTACGCGAGGGTTCAGGAACTTCTGGAACTGCTCGGTCTGGGTTACCTGCAGAGCCGCCTGGCCAGAGAGCTCAGCGGCGGAGAGCAGCAGCGGATTGCGGTGTGCCAGGCGCTGGCACCGAGGCCCGCGGTGGTGCTGGCTGACGAACCTACCGCCAGCCTGGACTCGGTTGCCGGCGGAATGGTGATGGACCTGCTCTCGGAGACGGCCCGGGCGCAGGGCGCGGCGGTCCTGGTGGCCACCCATGACCCGGAGGCGCTGGAGCGCTGTGACGTCGTGTATCAAATCCGGGACGGCCACCTGCAGTGAGGGGAGTCCTCGCACAGACCTCCCGGAAGCTGAGCTTCCGGCCTCGTCGGGCCGCCGTGCTCCGGAGCGCCGTTCTCACAGCCCTCCAGTGTGCTGCCCTGCTCCTTCTGGCCATTGGCGCGGCGCCGCGGGGGCCGCAGGAAACTACCATTGTGGTGTTGTCATCCAGAGATCTGGCAGGGGCGGAAGACATCCTCAGTGACTTTGACTACCAGGTGAGCAGTGCGCGCACAGCGGATGGCTCACGGCAACTGTTGACAGAACCCAGGCGGGGATTTGGCGTTGATGCCGCCGCCACCGACATCGTGGAGCTGCTGGCAGAGCTGCCGGTTCTGGTTGTGCCCCGCGTCTATCTGGATCCGCAGTGGACCGCGCCGGACTCATCGGCCGCGCGCCTTGGTGGGCTTACGGCGCTTGCAGCAACGGGCGTTCTGCTGCTTGGTGCTGTCCGAGGCGTGGCTGAGGGAGCCGGTGCGGAGCGCAGACGGCTCCGTGCGCTTGGTCTGACAACGGCAGAGCTCCGCCTGCTCTTCTTCCTGCAGGCCGGCTGGATAGGCGCCCCGGCAACGGGTCTCTCGCTCCTCCTGGCGCTGGTGGGACGTGGAGCTGTCCCCGGCCTGATAAGCGCCTGGCTTTCCTCGGTTCTGGTGCTCGGCGGGCTTTCCAGCGTGTCCGCCATGATTCTGGCTCGGCGGGAACTGGGCGGGGGCCTGTACCGAACGGACCGCAGACCGTGAACGGCCTGCCACGCGCCATCCGCCGCCTGCAGTTCTCCGTCTGGCGTTACGTGGCCTTGACCATTCTGGCTGCGGCCGGCTCCTGGACCGCGGTCCAGGTTGCTGCGGAACTGGTGCCGGCAGAGACTGGTGGACCAGTTGCAGAGATCTCCCTGAACGGTGTGACGGTCCTCGCGCTTGTGCTTGCGGATTCGGAGCCAGGTTCGGGCATCTCGGTGGACCCCGCTGCCGGACCGGGAGTTGAAACACCGGAGGGCGTGGTGTTCCCCCTCGTCAGCCCACCGGCCCCCGGGGCGCAGGCCCTGCAGGTCCAGGGTCCCCTGAGGATTGTGCCGACTCCGGCCATGGACATGGAGCTTCAGTCCGCCACCGGGCCCGGCTCCTTCGGCGGTGGCCCTGCCCGTCGGGAAGCTGGCTCCGCCGCTGCCGGGGATGATCCAGCCGCTTGGTTGCGGATTCTGCTGGGTCTTGCGGTGGCCGTCGTCTCGGCTGCACTGTGGGCCCTGCTCTGCAGTGACCTTCCGGACCCCGCTGATGTTGCAAGCCTGCAGCGGCTCGGAATGACCAGGCGGCAGGCCCTGTCCGAGTGGCGCTGGCTGGTGTGGTTGATGGCGATACTCGGGCTCGGCCTTGCATCTCTCGCCGGGCTTGTTGCCGGGGTCGGCGGTCTGCTGGCAACGGACGTATTTCTGCTCGCCGCGGCACTTTTCGTGCATGGGGCGGGGGCAAGCGTTGCAATTCAGCGGCTTGGCGCGCTACGTTAACGGTCAAAATGGCTGGTCGGCCGCTCCGACACTCCAAACCCGCTGTCGTTTACACCCACACCTACAGCTCTTCCATCGGTCCGCTGTACCTCGCTTTGGATCGCGGGGGGCGGGTTCTTGGAATCAGCTTTGTGTCCACTCCAGAGATTGGCGGTGGCGTGAAGTACGAGGAGAATCGATGGGCCTGCGGCGAGCTCGCATGGCAACTGGACGAGTACTTCGCCGGTCGGCTGGAACACTTCACGGTTGACGTGGCGCTTCACGGTACGCCGTTCCAGGTAGAAGTCTGGAAGCGGCTGCGCAAGATCCCCTACGGCGAGGTCATGAGCTACGGTGTTGTTGCCCAGAAAATCGGGCGCCAGCGTGCGGCCCAAGCGGTGGGAAATGCTGTCGCCGCCAACCCCATTCCGATCATCGTCCCATGCCACAGGGTTGTGCGCACTGACGGTGACATCGGGGAGTACGCCGCCAGAAGCCTGGGGTCCTATCGCGGGCGTCAGGTGAAGGCGGAGCTGCTGCGAATTGAGGGCACCTTTGATCGGCTCAGTCAGCCGACTTTGCTGCCGGCTGGGGCGGCTTCACAAACATTTGCATAAGCTGAACAAAGTAGAAGATCCGGGTATAGACCGCCGGCAGGACCTGTTTCAGGTCTGCCTCGTTCTGGTTTTCCAGTTCCTTCCAGTTCAATAGCAGTTCTGGCCGGGGCTTCTGGTGATCCTCAATTGCCACCTTCAGCTGTTTCCCAACGCCAATAAGGCCGCTGGCGGCCTGGTGGATCATGGCCAGCGCCGAAGCGTTGATCTGCTCAATCAGCTCATTCAGGGTTTTGGCCGTGCTCCGATCACTCTGCATCACCCGCCCCATCGCGCGGCGGACTTTCTGGCCCATGTCCCCCTCATCCGCAAGGTCCTCGTCAAACTTGACCACCTTCTCTTTGGCGTCCATCACCTCGTAGAAGGCATCGCTGAACTTCTGGGATTCGATGTTGGTGCTCCACTTGCCGCGAACACTGAGCAGATCGTGCACTTCCCGGATATCCCGCTGCGCATAGTCCACCAGAAAAGCCTTGAGGTAGTTGAAGGCCTGCGTATGCTGGTATCCAACCACCGCCTTCTTGGCAAACATCAGGTTGGCCTTGTCGGTGTAGTAGCGTGAGCGGGAGACGGCGCTGGTACCAAACACCTTGGTCACCAGCTGCTCAATCCTCGCCTCGCGCTTCTCTGAGACCAGTTTGCGGATGGTTGCCTCCGTGGTACTCCGGATTCGCTCCAGGTAGGGCTGGACAATGCGCTCTGCTCGAGGCTTGGGATGGGGGTTGAAGGCGGGATCACCCTCCAGATGCCGGACAATGAGGACCAGCACGCCGCTCTTTCGGATCTGGTCTATCTGGGAGAGCAGCTTCCTCCACTGTTCGCGATCCACCACCTCCACGCCACGGTACTCGGCAAGCGCGTCCAGCAGGCCCGCCCAGTCGGCGTTCTTGTCCAGGACGAACATGACGTCCATCAGGTCCTTGAGGTCATCGCAAATGTACTCGCCGCTGATGGCCTCAAAGCTGGGGTTGGCGGAGGGGTCTCCCTCCCGGAAGGATGAATCAAACTTCCGCAGGGTGAAGAACCAGTCGTAGCGGACAAAGTCGCTGAAGGCTTTAAGTAGGGTGTAGCGCTGGTTGATGAGCTGGTTGGTACTGTGATCAAAGCCCGCAACAAAGGTCTGGAGCTGCTGTTTGAGCGCGTCGGCGAGGGCGCGGGTGTCCATGGTCTTGGCCCGCTGCCGGATCGACTCCTCGCTGAAGCCCGCGGCGAGTTCCCGCTGCTCCGGGCTCATCCCCTGCTCCACCATGATCTGCCTCAGTGCTTCGCTGTCCGCAGCGTTGGACAACAGCTGGGATGCTGGCGCAATCACCCGATACATGTCGTACAGCATCCGGGCGAGTCCGGGCAGCGCTTCCTTCTGGCGGGGCTTGTAGAGCTTCTGCCGGGACCGACTGAGAGTCTTTTCTATCTGTCGGAGCTGGCGCTTCTTCTGGCGGGTTGATTCGTCGCCGCCAAGGACCATCTCCAGTAGGCGGGAAAACAGTCCGCCGCCAGCAGCCCCCGACTGCGCGGACGGCTTTTGCTTCCCGCGGGACGAATCCGGCATGGTAGTCGTTGGACGCTACCCAACGACCCGTGGGCTGTCAATGTTGTACGCTGTGGCGATGAATCCGCTTGCTGCTGAACTCAACAAACAGCTGGCCGGGACGGTTGCGGAAGCACTCCTCTCCAAACTCGGCCGCAGCCTCTTTTTCCCCCGCGGAATAGTGGCGCAGACCGCCGAGGCCTCCGGCCGGGCAACCCGCTACAACGCAACCGTTGGCATGGCCAAGGCAGGCGGGGAAGCACTGACCACGGAACTGATGCGGGAGCTGGTGCTGCCCCTGTCCCCAGGTGAGTCCGTTGCCTACGCGCCAACGCCCGGGCTTCCTGCGCTTCGCGACACCTGGAAGCAGGAGATCCGATCCAAGAATCCCTCCCTCGGCGAGTTTCCCTTCCGCCCGCTGGTGGTTCCGGGCCTCACCCATGGCATCTACCAGCTTGCGTCCCTGTTTGTGGACCAGGGTGACCAGATCCTGGTGCCGGACCTGTTCTGGGGGAACTATCGCCTGATGCTGGAGACCCGCTTTGGCGCGCGGCTCCAGCCCTTCCCCTTCTTCACAGCAGACGGGGGATTCGACCTTGCCGCACTGGATGCGGCGCTGTCCCGCTTCACCGCCAAGGCCATCCTCCTCCTCAACACACCCAACAACCCCAGTGGCTACTCTCTGACCAGGTCGGAAGCTACCGATCTCGCGTCCCTGCTGAAGGCCCACGCGGAACGCGGGTGCCGTCTGCTTGTCCTCAGCGATGACGCGTACTTTGGCCTGGTCTACGAGGACGGGATCTACGCTGAGTCGCTCTTCGCGCTGATAGCGGATCTCCATCCCAACATCCTGGCGGCCAAGGTTGACGGTGCTACCAAGGAAGACTTTGCCTGGGGTCTGCGGGTGGGCTTTGTGACGCTTGCTGCGCAATCCCTGCCGGAGTCCGCCTGCCGCGCGCTTGAACAGAAGATGGCCGGCGGTATCCGCTCGGTGGTCAGCAACGCGCCAATGATCAGCCAGCAGCTGGTCCTGCGCCTCTATCGTGATCCCGCCTACGCTCAGCAAAAGCAGGCGCTGGCGGAGACCCTGAGGGAGCGCTACGCCGCGGTTCAGGCGCAGCTGTCCGGACACGGCATTCCGCGCTCCCCGTTCCCGGATCCGGACGGAGGCTTGACTGCACTGCCGCACAACTCCGGGTACTTCATGAGCCTCCGCCTCGGGCGACCCGTGGCGGAGCAACTCAGGCAGGCCCTGCTTGATTCAGGAATCGGAACCATCAGCATCGGGGATGACATCCTGCGGATTGCCTTTGCCTCCGTTGATGCAGATGAGATTCCCGGCCTGTACCGGGCCATCGTGAGCCACTACCAGAACCTGCGTTGATGAACGGCTGTTCCGTGAGCAGGCGGTTCTCCCTCCTGCGGATCTTCGCTGCCCTCCTGCTTGCCTCCTGCGGCAGCGAGCCCGAACCACTGCGGCTCTACAGTCCGGATCCAGCGGGCCTGCTCCTGGTAGACCTTGCCGCGTCACCGGAGGGCCGGGAGCCGGGTCTGCCACGAATCATCCCTGAATTCTCTGAATCGTCTGCGGACCTGGTCCTGGACAACTTCCTGCCGGATGCAGAGGATCCCGAGGCCTGGCGAGCTCTCAGCACCAGCGGTGAGGCGCTCAGACCCGGCGCAGCGCTGTTGGGGCGGATCGGGGGAGATCAGCGTGCGATTCCGTACCGCATGGATTTCAACCTCATCGTGTTCAGAAGGGACAGCGAAGCGCTGCTACCTCCGGGCATGCTTCTGGGAGTGGACGAGCTAAGGGAGGCCTCGAATGACTTCACCGGCGGTCCCGGGTACTCGCCGCGCTGGCAGCCGCAGTTTGTCTATCATGCGGCGGTGTTGGCCGGTGCCGGGTTCCGCGCGGATCCGGAGACCTACGCAGCCTGGAATCGGGAGGAACTGGAAGAAACGGTCATGGAACTCAGGGACTGGGTGGCGACGGAGCCGGAAGCGGCTATCGCCGCGGAAGGCCGGGTCTTCACCTCTGATCCGGTGTCCCTACTGGTATCCGGGCGGATCGGGTTCTGGTTTCTGTCCGCCTCCGATTTTCTGCGGCTGCCGGTATCCCTGCAGTCACAACTGGGCTTTCGGCTCCTTTCGGCGGGGGGACGTGTTGCGGTCCGGGAGGACGTGCTCAGCCTGGGGGTACGGACCGGTCGTCCACGGGCCCGGGAAGCCGAGGAGACCATTGCGCTTCTGTTGGAGCCGGAGGTTCAGCGAGCCGTCATGGAGCGGAGCTTTGTCACGCAGTCCGGTGAGCCGGGCTTCCTCGGTGCACTGCCCACAAGTGTCGCGGGACTGGCAGATCTGACTTCGGACTATGCGCCCCGGCTTGCACCCTCCATTCCACCGGATCAACTCCTGCTTTACCCCAGGCAGCTACCTCGAGACTGGGATCGTGCCCGTGCCACCGTCATTGAGCCGTGGCTGGCCAGTGCGGTGCTCGCGGAGCCTACCGAGCCCCTGGACGCCGCCATTGGGCGCTACGCCCGCCAGCGTGGTGATGTACCCCGCTGAATCTGATCGGAAGTCTCATGATTTGACAGATGTGAAATCTGCCCTCACCATGGGGGTCTAATCTAATTCTATCAGGAGGAAACCGTGGCAACGGTTGAACTGAAGGGCATTTCCAAGACGTACGACGGCGGCGTTCAGGCTGTAAAGGGCGCCGACATCTCAATCAACGACCGGGAGTTTGTGGTTTTCGTTGGGCCTTCCGGTTGCGGAAAGACCACCACCCTCAGAATGGTGGCCGGTCTGGAAGACATTACAGCCGGTGAGCTCTACATAGACGGCAAGCTGGTCAACGACATCCCGCCGAAGGATCGGGACATTGCGATGGTCTTCCAGAATTACGCGCTGTACCCGCACATGTCTGTCTACGACAACATGGCCTTCGGACTGAAGATCCGAAAGTTCCCCAAGGACGAGATCGACAACCGGGTCAAGGAGGCGGCTAAGATTCTGGACATCGGCCAGCTTCTGGAGCGCAAGCCAAAGGCCCTGAGCGGTGGTCAGCGTCAGCGTGTTGCCGTTGGTCGCGCAATTGTGCGCCAGCCAAAGGTCTTCCTCTTCGATGAGCCGCTGTCCAATCTGGACGCCAAGCTCCGCGTCCAGATGCGCGCGGAGCTTTCCGCCCTCCACAATCGGCTGGAAGCAACCATGATCTACGTTACCCATGATCAGGTTGAGGCCATGACCATGGGCGACAAGATCGTTGTCATGAAGGACGGACTGATCCAGCAGATTGGTGATCCGCTGGGCCTGTACAACATGCCGACAAACCGATTTGTCGCCGGCTTCATCGGAAGCCCCCCGATGAATTTCATGAACGTCACAATCAAGGAAGAGGCCGGAACCATCTTCATGGACGAAGGCAACTTCAAGCTGGGCATTCCGGCCGACAAGGCAGAGATGCTTCGGCCCTACGTCGGCCGATCGGTCACCTTTGGCGTTCGGCCTGAGGACCTCGCGGCAACCGGCAACTCGGACAAGAGCATCCCGGCGACCGTGGAAGTGGTTGAGCCCCTTGGTGCGGAGACCCACGTCTACGCCAACACCGGCTCGCATGTGTTCATTTCCCGGATCAGCCCGGACAAGACACCTGCGGTTGGCGACACCCTTCGCCTGGAGCCGACCTTTGAGAAGGTTATCTTCTTTGACCTGGATACTGAGGCTGCCATTGGCGCCGAGAAGGCTGCTGTCGGCGCCTAGCGCGCCTTGGGGAACCGGACGTCTGGCGTTGGCGTCCGGCAGGACGGATCTGCGATTCCGGGCCGACTCTACTGGAGCCGGCCCGTTTTTTTGCCCGAAGCGATCGGCCCTGAGCTTTGAGTCTAGTTGGTCCCAGGCGCTCCGGCCGCGGCCAGCTGGTACAGGGACACGATGTAGTGCGCCTCCGCGCGGTCGGCGGCAATGAGCCGGGCATCCCGGAGTGGCCCCCGGAGAGACGGGTCTCCGCTGGCAATCAGTGAATCAGCGAGCGGCGCAAGCGCATCAATCCTGCGAACCGCCACCCGGAGAGCGTCCATGTCTTCCCGGAGCCCGGGAGGGACCGGCATCCCCTGATCCAGTCGCACGGGCTGCCGCTGCCGATCTGCCTGTGTCCAGCGTTCGATGAGGTCCGCCCACAAGCTTGATGACTCCAGCGCAGCACGCAAGGCGTCATCTGCGTCCCGGTAGTCGGCAAACAGGGCAAGCGCCCCCGAGGACGTGGGCCAGCGCGCATCTTCTCCTGCAGTGAGGGACCGAATCCCGGGCCGGAGCAGATCCACGGTCCCGGCCTGCACAACAATTCGGCTCTCAGCCTGGCTGCGGAGCAGCAGAGATCGCGCAGCGCTCACCCGAAACAGCGCTTCGGGCGTCCCGGTTATCCGCGGTGACCCACCGTGGTCTATCACGGCGCGCCCGATGAGGAGATGAATCTCCACAGGCGCCTCTGGCGCTGGCCGGGCGAGGAGGATTTCTGTGCCATCCGTGAGCTGCAGGCGCGTCTGCCCCAGAAGAAGGTCCACCGGAGCGCTTCCATGTACAAGGATCCGGTCCCAGGCCCGGAGCTCCAGTCCTGCCACCTCCAACGGTGCGAGTGCCGTCCCTGCCCTCACAATCGTGATGTCTGCCGGGCGCGCGCTGAGGATCTGCCCCACCGGTTGCGCCCCCGCCCCAGGCGTGGCAAGCGCGGAAAACAGCAGGAGCGGAAGAATTGAGAGCCGTGCGCGATGCAGCGGGGTGATCCTGCGGCAGCGAACCCAAGAACGGCGTGTGTCCATCTCTTCTGGGAGTATCGGCGGATGAGCGCACTTTGACAGCAGAGCCGCGGATGCCTAGGCTCGGCGCGCAATGCGGACGATAGGTATTGGCCTTGCGGGCTGTGGACAGGTGGGTTCGGCGCTTGTATCGATGCTGACAGAATCGGGGGCGGATATCGGCGAACGAACCGGGTTGCAGATTGAGCTTCGTGCATTGGCTGACCGATCGTTCCGTAATCCCCGGCGGCTTGGTATCCCGCAAGAGATCTGGGTTGACCACCCCTTGCAACTTGTTGGGCGGAGGGACCTTGACTGCGTGGTTGAGCTCATCGGGGGCACGGATGCGGCAGCAGACCTGGTCCTGGCGGCACTCCGCGCAGGCACCTCGGTGGTCAGCGCAAACAAGGCCCTAATCGCTGAGCGTGGACCGGAGCTTATCCGTGCAGCAGCGGAGGGGGGTGGCCGCCTGCTGTTTGAAGCAGCGGTCACCGCCGGGGTGCCCGTCATCCGCGCCATTTCGGATGGGCTTGCCGGAAACCGTGTCACGGCGGTTTCAGGAATTGTGAACGGAACCTGCAATCAGATCCTGACGCAGATGGCCCGTGATGGACTGGACTTTGCAACGGCGCTTTCCCGGGCACAGCAAGAGGGTCTGGCGGAAGCGGATCCGAGTCTGGACATCACCGGATTGGACAGCGCGCACAAGCTGTCCATCCTCGCAATGCTTGCAATGGGGATCCACGTGTCGCCTCAGGATATCCGAAGGATCGGCATTGCAGACGTGAACCTGGAAGACATCGGGTTTGCAGCGGGCCTCGGTCTCAAGCTGAAGCTCATTGCAGAGGCACGGCACCTTCCGGAGGGCCCAAGCCTTCGCGTGGAGCCGCGGTTTCTGCCGGAGCACCATCCCTTGGCCTGGGTTGAGGGGCCGTTCAATGCGGTGAGCGTTTCCGCAGAGTTTGCGGGCCACACGCTGTACTACGGACGTGGCGCTGGACCCCGACCAACGGCCAGCGCGGTGCTGTCAGATATTGTGGCATTCGCAAGCGGAACGGCCGGCAGAGCGGCGCTCGGGCCTGAGCTGGCGATGGGGGGAGTACAGCAGGGCGTTGGACTCGCGGCCGCGTCTGCCGAGCGTGCGCGCTTCTACCTTCGCGCGGACATGACAGATGCACCGGGATCCCTTGCAAGTCTGACCGGTGTGCTGGGACGGCGGGGAATCAGCATTGACAGCATGGTGCAGCGTCACCGGGCAAGCAGTCCCGGAGTGCCGGTTCCGGTGGTCTCCACCACCCACCACGCGGCGCGGGACGCCATGGATGCAGCACTCACCGACATTGCCGGGCTGGGCTGCGTCCATGGAAGCCCGGTGTGCATCCCGCTGATGGATGAACAGGAGGATCCCGCGGGGCTATCCGAGTCCCAATAGCGGGAGCAAAAGCCAGCCGGCAACAAGCAGTACCAGCGCAGGCAGAAAGTTAGCTGTGGGGATGCGCCGGAGGTCCAGCAGATTGATCCCGATCATGAGAATGAGGACTCCACCGATCGCGCCGATTTCGGTCAGCAGCGGCGGCGGGACCGCGTCCTGAAGGAAGCCTGCCAGGAGCGTTAGTGTACCCTGGTAGAGCAGGATGGAGAGGGCACTCGCAATCACACCGGGGCCCTGGGCGGCAGTAAGGAGAATGGCCATGTTTCCGTCCAGCAGGGACTTGGTCAGGATGAGGGTGTAGTCCCCGGATGCGCCCGCCTCAATGGATCCGACAATAGCGAGGGCGCCTACGCAGAACAGCACCGTGGCGTTGAGGAAGGCGCTGGCGAATCCGTGCTCTTCCGCGCTCCCGGAGAAGCGGGCAAGCGAGGCGCCAAATCGATGGATCGCGTCTTCAATGCGCATCCAGTAGCCAAGAAGACCGCCGGCAACAAGAGAAACGGCCAGGAGAACGGGATTTCCGGTTTCCAGGGCAAGGCTCATTCCAATAACCAGCGTGAAGGTACCGATGCCGATGAGGACGGGATCCCGGAAGCTATCGGCAATCCAGCGGCGGAGCAGCAGTCCAAGAACTCCCCCGACGATTACTGCTGCCGCGTTGACGATGGTTGCAATCATGAAGGTGTGATAGTAGCCATGTGCTATGCTTCGGACCATGCCCAGAACCCTTGTGCTCCTGCCCTTGCTGGCATCTGCGATTCTCTTCGGCTGCCGGACGGTCCCCACCGACATTCCGACCGATCTGTCGCCCCAGGAGCTGTTCCAGCTTGCGCAGGAACAGGCGGATCGCGGCAATTACGCCGCGGCAGAGGTGTACTACCAGACAGTTCTGGATCGATTTCCCAATGATCCCCAGCAGATCGGTTCAGCTCGTTACAACGTTGGGCTGATGCAGTACCGGGATGGACGTCTGGAAGCCGCCGAGGCAACCCTGGAGGAGCTGCTCCAGATCTACGGGGCGGACGAGATCCCCGGACTGCCAGCATGGCCCGAGGTTCTTGCACAGATCATCCTGGAAGAGATCCACACGGAGGAGTGATCGGCTGCTGCCGGACCTGAGCTGCCCCTATGGGGGCAGAATAATGGTGTCAATGCTGATAGACCGCTCCCGCGCCGCCTCGGCTACCATTGAAGCTGTGACCGCTCCCCGGGGCTGGGGATGGGGAGGCGCGTCTCCGATCAGCACAATCCGGCGCGCCTGTGCAGTCCAGCTGGGGCGGATAACGGCAGCGTAGAGCGCCTCGTAGACCGCTTCCGGCAGGTCTCTTCCACCTGCTACCCGAATTCGGTCCAATGACGCCTGAACCCGGCTGAGGTCAGACTGGAAATCGTGAACCTCGTTGAGGTACTCCTCAAAGTAGTCCCGGTAGTAAACGAGGCCCACGCGCAGGCTGGCAAAGCGCGCACTGGCATCCGCCAGGATCTCCGTCAGGCGCTGCTGCACGTGTGGCAGGTCGTTCTCCATGCTCTGTGTGGTATCCACAACGAGTACCAGGTCCAGGCTTTCTGCGGAGATCGAGTTGATGATGTCCCGGATCTGCTCTGGAAGGTCCGCCTCTCCCGGGGAGCTCCGGGTCAGTCCATCATTGGACTGTGCGATGCCGGTGAAGCTGTCCACGGTTGCCGGCATGTAGGGCGGCTCGGTTGGTGCCTCGGGAGTGGGTTCCGGTGAGGGCTCCGGCAGCTGGACCGCCCGCTGGGTGACACGGAGCACAAAGGGGTTGTCCTGGAAGCTGCCGCGATAGTCCGCTCCCCGCTCGGAGAAACTCCGGATGCTGAGGTAGGTGCCGTCCAGCACCTGGACCTCGCCGTTCCGGGTCCACTCGTAGCCGTAGCGAACCACCCACGGAACAAAGATCCGGAAGGCCTCTCCCAGCGTCGCGTGTGGTTCAGCGGTGCTATCCACCAGTGACCAGGTTCCGTCACTCAGATTGAGGACCTCGCCGTCCAGAATTCGGCGCTCGGTGGCGTAGCTTGGATGGGGAACCGGGGATCGGTAGGCGTAGGTAGTTGGTTGATTGTCAGAAGCCTCGGTGGACTCGGTCAGCAGAATGGATTCCATGCCGGGCAGGCGACGGACCCAGAGGTAGTAGCCGCCTTCCGGTGTCTGCTCAACGATGACATCGGCGGGTCGGAGGCGCAGCTGCGGCCGGGAGTCCGCTCGTGCAATCGCCTGCTGGGCAGCAAGCGGCATCCCGGACGCCAGCAGCATGGCCAGCAGCAGGTGGAATACTCGCATTGCACTTCAATTGTCGGCGCGGGACCGCCGCTTCCGTACTGCGCGCCCTCAGTCCGGCACACCAACAATGGCAGGAAACTCGGTACGACCGTCCGGAAAGCGCTCGGAGAATTGCAGAAAGCCAGTGATCCACGCGGACACGATTCGGCAGGGATCCGAGATAGCCGCCGGGAGATCCACCAGGAGCTGCTGCAAGGGACCCAGTTGTACCAGGACAAACTGCCGCTGCGCACCGGCAAGCTGGCGCGCCGTGATTCCCCGGCAACCGGCATCCGTGAAATCTTCGGCGGGAAGCGGGGGCTCGGAGATCAGGTGAACCCGAACCTCGAGGCCGGCGTAGTCATAGGTTGCCATAAGTCGCTGCCACGCATTGGGCGGCAGCCCTGGCACGCCACGCCCGCTTTCAGGCCCCTGAGTCAGAATCAGACGGTTCGAGTTCGCATCCGCTACGGTGGATGACCCGGCCTGTGCCCCAGCCGCTTGTGCTACCGCTGGCTGAGCACCGGACAGGAGAACGAGCACAAACAGCACAAGCCCAGACGTCCCCAGCGCACGGGCTAGACCAGGCGGCCGCGAGATGCAACGCAGCCCCATACCGCGGGGGCGGTCCCACACCGCGGGAGAACCAGACAGTCCAGAGGTGATGTTGGGCCGGGCGGGGCCCTTACTCCACCGTGACGCTCTTGGCAAGGTTCCTCGGCTGGTCAACGTCCCGGCCCAGCTCAATGGCCGTGTAGTACGCCAGGAGCTGCAGCGGGATGACCATGGAGAAGGGAGACACAATCTCATCCGTTGGCGGGATGAAGAAGACATCGTCAGCCACCGCCTCCACTTCGCGGTCACCCTCAAAGGCAATTGCAATCACCGGTCCACGGCGTGCCTTCACCTCCTTCATGTTGGTGATGACCTTTTCCCGCAGGTTATCGCCTGGAACCAGGAAAAGACTGGGAGTCTCCTCGTTCACCAGCGCAATTGGACCGTGCTTGATTTCCGCGGAGCTGTAGCCTTCCGCGTGGATGTAGCTCACTTCCTTGAGCTTCAGGGCACCCTCGAGGGCAACGGGATAGTTCATCCCGCGTCCAAGGAACAGGAAGTCCGGTGACTTGTAGTACTTGTGGGCAAGCTCACGAACCTCGTCTGCCCTCTCCAGGATCCGGGCAACTGCATCCGGCACGCCTTGAAGCGCGCGGATGAATCGCTGCCCGGCCTCGGTAGACATGTGGCGCATCCGCGCAATGAGCAGCGTGAACAGCTGCAGGGCCGTTAACTGGCTGGTGAAGGCCTTGGTGGACGCAACGGCTATCTCCGGACCGGAGTGAATGTAGACCCCTCCATCAGACTCGCGCGGAATGGTGGCACCGACCACGTTGCAGATTCCCAGGACCCGAGCGCCTTTCCGCTGCAGTTCACGCAGCGCGTACAGCGTGTCTGCGGTCTCCCCGGACTGGCTGATCGCGAAGTACAGGCTGTTGCGCTCCACCACGGGATTCCGATACCGGAGCTCGCTTGCAAGTTCCGCCTGCGCAGGAATCCGTCCGAGGCTTTCCAGGAGATAGGCTCCGACCTGACCGGCGTGGTAGCTGGTGCCAGCGCCGATGATTCGCACCCGCTCCAGATTCAGAAGCTCCTGGTTGCTCATGTTCAGGCCACCGAGGTGGGCGGTGGCAGCCTCTGTGTCCAGCCGGCCCTGGAACGCACGTCGAATGGACTCCGGCTGCTCAAAGATCTCCTTGAGCATGAAGTGCTCAAAGCCATCCTTCTCAATCTCCTGCAGTTCCCAGGTGATGAACTCAACGGACTTCTCAACTGGACGGGACCGGAAGTCCACCGTGTGGTAGTCGTTCGCCGTGACCCGCACTACCTCGCCATCTTCTATGTAGAGCACCTGCTTGGTGTGCGCGATGATCGCGGTGACGTCCGAAGCGAGGAACATCTCATCGTCCCCGACTCCCAAAACCAGTGGCGAGCCGTTCCTGCAGCCAATGAGTACACCCGGCTCGTCAGCGTGCGTAGCCACAAGGCCATAGGTTCCCTCCAGCACCTGCACCGCCTTCAGCACTGCCTGCTCCAGGTCACCGTCATAGAGGCTGGAGATCAGGTGGGCGATCACTTCACTGTCAGTGTCGCTGGCAAAGGTGAAGCCGTCGTCTTCCAGCTTTTCCCGGAGCGCGCTGTAGTTCTCAATGATTCCGTTGTGCACAATCGCAAGGCGACCGGTCTTGTCCACATGTGGATGCGCGTTGCGATCGCTGACTTCTCCGTGGGTGGCCCAACGGGTGTGGCCAATTCCAAAGGTGCCGCCAAGATCCGTGGGGACAGCGCCCTCAAGATTGCGAATCTTCCCTTCCTTCTTGATGAGGGAAAGTTGCCCGTCGTTGCCCACACAGATTCCAGAGGAGTCGTAACCGCGGTACTCCAGCCGCTTGAGACCTGCGATGAGAATGGGGGCGGCCCGCCGTGGTCCAGCGTAGCCAATGATTCCGCACATGATGCCTATCCTGATCGACCTGATTTAACCCTTGATTATATCCCACCGGCCCCATTGGTTCATGCAGGCCGGAGGCTCAATTGTCCTGGGATAGGCGCGTGAGCAGGGCGCGATCCTTGAGTCGGAGAGCGTTCCCCGACTGCTCAAGAGCACCAGCCTTCACCAACTCGTTCACCGCTTCCATCACCCGGACTTCCGGGACCTCAATGGTCAGAGCAATCTCATTCACGGCTCGGTCCAGGGTTAGGACCTGCTGGTCCTGAGGGCGTTCCGCAAACCGGAGGTACAGGTTCAGCGCAACCAGGCTCTGCTTGTTGCGCTCAAACATCGTCTGAATCTGGTGGTTAGCGTGCTGCAATCGACGGCTGAGCTTGTCAATCACGTTCAGCGCAATGCGGGCATTCTTCTCAATCATGCTCTGGAAGCCGTCACGGTCAAAGGCAAGGAGCCGGGTCTCCCCGATCGCCTCTGCGCTTGCAGTACGGCGGATCCTGGACACAATTGCCATTTCCCCGAAGAAGTCTCCCTTTCCCAGGACAGCGAGCACGTGGGGCCTCCCATCAAACATCTTGGTGATGCGCACGCCGCCGCCCTGAATAATGAACATCCGATCACCGGGTGCGCTTTCCTCAAAAATACGCTCCCCGTCCCGAAAGGTCTGACCGTACTTCTCAAACAGCTGGTTGTCCGCCATGTGTTCTGTTTCTCCGTTTCCAGTGTCGGTTTCCCGGATACAATCCCTGAAGCGTCCCGGGCGACGTTCGGGTATAGGCAATTATGAAGCACAGCGCAGGTCTGCAGTCAGTCTGCTCCGGAGTTCTCGCACTTGTGGCACTGCTCGTTGGCTGCACGCCGCTACAGGACGTGGTTGACTGGTCCGCGGTGGACCTGATGCCGCCCACTTTCCTTGGTGCGCAGGCGGTGTCCGAGCGCAGCATACGTGTTAGCTTCGATGAGTCGGTGGAAATCATTGACCAGGCGGTGAGTCTTGGTGGGGTGGCCGTGGAGGCAAGCGCATCCGCAAGCGGCGCAGAGGTCATGCTTGAGCTGTCAAGCACCCTGCCGGCGGGTTCGGAGGCGACGGGGATGCTTGTGGTGGCTGACTCCCGCGGAAACCTCACCAACCTCAGCTTCACCGTATCCGGCTACAACGGTCGCATTCCGGGTCTGTTGATCAATGAACTCGTGGTCAAGGGCTCGGGAACCCGCCCGGACTGGACCGAGATTCTGGTTACTGCTCCCGGAAACCTGGCCGGGGTCACCATCATGGACGGCAGTCCCTGGGACTGGGAGAACCGCTACGTCTTTCCGGATGTGGAAGTGGCGGTGGGGGACTGGCTGGTGGTGCATTGGAAGCCGGAAGGCATTCCGGAGGAAGTCAGCGAGCTTGCTTCCATTTCTGCTTCCGGCGGCAGAGACGCAAGCGATACCGCACGGGACTTCTGGGTTGATCCTCCCGGGGGCCTGGTCGGCACAAATGGGGTACTGGCTCTCCTGACAAGCCCGGGCGGGACGATGCTGGATGCCGTGATCTACAGCAATCGGACCTCAGAGAGCGACACGGACTACCGCGGCTTTGGCTCACGAAAGACGATGAATCGCGTGGACTGGGTGTCAGAGATGGGCGGCTGGACGGCGACAGGTGATGCGCTCGCTCCGGAAGATGCGGTGTGGAGCGGGAGTACAACCTCTACGCGCTCTCTGAGCCGCGGGTCGTCAAGTCTGGACACCCACACCGCCACAGACTGGCACACGGTCCCCACCAGCGGCGCCAGTCCCGGTGCCACCAATACAGACGAGCGCCACGAGTAGATTCTGCGTCCACGCGGCGTAGCGCGGCGGCCGTCAGAGGAGAACGTCTGTGGCGCTTACACCAGGTCTTTGAAGATGGCTTCCAGCGTGGGCCGAGCGGCAGCACCAACGTGCTGCTTAACCATTTCTCCGTTGTGGAACAGCAGGAGGGTGGGAATGCTCACCACATTGTAGCGGCTGGCCACCTCCGGGTAAGAATCAACGTCTAGCTTGCCAATTTTGAGGCGTCCATCGTACTCCTCGGCGAGTTCGTGCAGCACCGGAGCAATCATCTTGCAGGGCATGCACCACTCCGCCCAGAAGTCCACCAGGACCGGGACATCCGACGATGCAACTTCTGCCTCAAAGTTCTCGGTTGTGACCTCAACTTCAGTTGCCATGCTGGCAAGCTATGTCGGAACCCCTGCCCCGATCAAGCCCCGGACCCGCCAATGAGGTTCCGGGCGAGCATAGAAACCGCTTCTGCGGGTGATCCCGGCTGCTCAGCAATTGCCCGGACAAAGGCGCTACCCACCACCGCCCAGTCAGCGTAGGGCATGAGAGCCTTCACCTGTTCGGGCTGCTCAATCCCAAATCCGGCCATGATCGCAGGCCTCTGACGTTGCGCAGCTGCTACGGTCCCATCGCTGGACGAGTCCGCCGCGCCCGCTGCGCGCTCTCCCGCGGCTGCTTCTGCAGTGTCGGCGCCAGGACGGGCGGCGCCATGAGCCACTGGGTCCAGCGCGCGGATCCGGGTGAGAAGCTGCAGCGCTTCCTCGCTGAGCTCAGTTCGGGACCCGGTAATGCCACGCCGCAGTGCCACGTAGACGGACTTCGGACCGCGAGCTTCCAGGGCCCGCAGCCGAATCTCCGGAGCCGGCGAAACCACAACCGGGGTCACCTCTACCCCAGCAACGTCGGCGGCTTCCCACAGGCCCTCATCCACATCAACGGGGAGGTCTGGAACAATCAGGCCGCGAACTCCCGCATCTGCGGCCCGGCGGCAGAACTCGCGTGTGCCAATCCGGAAGGGGATGCTTGCGTAGCTCATGAGATACACCGGGACGTTCGCTGAAGCGGCAACGCGAGATACCTGACTGAATCCGTCGGCCACGCGGAATCCAGCGTCTAGCGCGCGCTGGCAGGCTTGCTGGATGGCAGGTCCGTCTGCAGACGGATCGCTGAAGGGAAACTGCACCTCCAGGGCCCCTACCCCTGCATCCAGGAGGGCCTGTGCGACGGCATCGCTCTGCTCCCGGTTGGGATAATGGGACACAAAGTGCGCCATGACGCGGTTTTCCTCGCTTAATGGCAAACGAGCGGTGGAACGCGAAGCTGCCATTAGTGGGCTCTCCCGCGCTGGTTGGGATCGCTTTGGGCGGCACTTTCGGTGCTCGCAGAATAAGCACCGGACTCCACAGGGGCCATGGCGTCCATTCGCCGGATCTCGGACTCAAGGAAATCCCGCCAGGCAGATCCCCGGAGAAGTGGAGCGGTGATGAAGAGGTCCTTATCTCCGCGGCCGGACATGTTGACCACAACTGAACGTTCCGGTGGCAGCTCAGCGGCCAGCTCAAGGGCCACCGCCGCGCCATGAGCGCTTTCCAGGGCAAAGATTACCCCTTCTGTGCGTGCAAACTTCTGCAGTGCTTCCATCGCCACGGAATCAGTCACCGATCGGAACTCAATCCGGCCGGTATCTCCGAGGTGCGCGAGTTGCGGCCCGATGCCGGGATAGTCCAGGCCGGCACTGATGGAGTGGGTTGCCTCCACCTGGCCGTCCTCATCCATCAGGAAGCGGCTCTTGTATCCCTGAACAATTCCCGCGTGCCCGGTCCCGGTCATTCGTGCCGCGTGCTCCCCGGAGCCGCTACCGGTACCACCGGCCTCCGCGCCTACCAGTCGCGGAGACGGCTGGTCCACAAACGGCGCAAAGAACCCGATGGCGTTGGACCCGCCACCGACGCAAGTGACCATGGCCGCGATGTCTATGTTTCGCTGCAGTGCTTCAGCGTGGACTTCACGCCCAATCACACTCTGAAACTCTCGGACAATGTCGGGGAACGGGTAGGGCCCAAGCGCGCTCCCGATCAGGTAGTGGGTGTCGGGGAAGCTTGCACTCCAATCCCGGAGTGCCTCGTTCACCGCGTCCTTTAGTGTGCGTGTGCCACCAGACACCGGAACTACTCGGGTCCCGAGCATTTCCATGTAGTACACGTTCGGCTGCTGCCGCTGAACGTCCAGCTCACCCATGTAGACGGTGCAGTCAAAGCCAAGCTTTGCGCAGACGGAGGCTGTTGCAAGACCGTGCTGGCCCGCGCCAGTCTCCGCAATGATCCGGGTCTTCCCCACACGCCTCGCAAGGAGCGCCTGGCCCAGGGCATTATTGATCTTGTGGGCACCGGTGTTGGCAAGACCCTCCAGCTTGATCCAGATCTGTGCGCCGCCGATCTCCTCGGTGAGGTTGCGCGCGTAGACCATGGGTGTCGGTCTGCCGACGTAATCACGGAGTAGGCCATTGAACTCCGCATGGAAGGCCGGGTCTTCCATGGCGGCGGCAAAGTTATGCTCAAGATCGTCCAGAGCCGGCCACAGTACCTCGGCAACGTAGCGTCCGCCGTACTCGCCAAAGTAGCGGTTGAGGTAGCGGGGTCCGCCTGGGGACGTGGTCTCAATTGCTTGCACGGTTGATCTCGGTGAAGTAGCGCTCAAGTGATTCAGGATCCTTTCTTCCGGGTTCTGCTTCCAGCCCGCTGCTGGCATCAACCAGCTCCGGGTGGAAGCCCCGGATGGCTTGCGCAATATTGTCCGGCGATAGCCCACCGGCAAGCCAAAGTGGCGTTCCGGCCGGACGCTGAGCCAGCACCTCCGGAGAAATGCGCTCGCCGGTGCCGCCAGCTGCCCGTTCCGAATACGCGTCCAGCAGCACCCGCGCCGAGCCATTGCCGACTGCGCTCTGCAGATCAGCGGCACCAGCAACGCGAATTGCCGGATACCACGGAATCAGCCTGCCAGCGGCGTCCATGGGCGGCGTAGCTGCAAGTCCGCCGTGCAGCTGCACCGCGTCAATGAGCCCGTCTGCAGCAAGCCGGGCCACCTCCGCCGGAATGTCCTGCTGTCCGTCCACAACGGCAACCCTTGGCACGCCGATGTCACCGAGCGTATGGAGCACGGAAGCGTCTACCTTGCGCGGAGACTCGGCAAAGACAAAGCCCAGGAGATCCGCGCCAAGCTCAACGGCCATCCGAGCGTCTTCTACGCGGGCGAGTCCGCAAATCTTCACCAGCGGTCTCCGGGGAAAACCCTCAGGGCGCGCGCCTGGCTGCCCGCTGTGTGGCGCGGGAAGCCCGGGCAACCGCCGTTGGAGGAGCTCGGTAATTCTGCCCCAGAACCCGGAGGCGGAACCGCTTGTGCCACGCGTGTGCGCCGGAGCAAGGCGCGCGGGCAGACCAGGATCTCGGACGGCCGCCTCGCCAACCAGGATTCCGGTGAAGCCGGACGCCCCCGCCAGTTCTGCACCGGCATCCGAGCGTATCCCGCTTTCGAAGACTACATCGGCGCGCCAAGTGACTCCGGCGCGCAGGGCGACAGGGCGGAGGAGATCCACGCTGAAGTCCCGGAGATCGCGGGCGTTGATACCAAGCAGAGCGGGATGCAGCGCGGCTACCCGCTGAAGTTCGGCACGGGTGTGGACCTCAACGAGGGCCTGCAATCCACGCCGCTCGGCCTCTACGTGCAGAGCCATGAGTTCAGCGTCCGTCAGAATCGCCGCAATGAGGAGAACCGCGTCCGCACCTGCATCCGCCGATACTCGAATGTCCTCAGTGGTCAGGAGAAAGTCCTTTCGCAGGATTGCACAATCCGGAAAGGCGGCACGCACGGCGAGGAGATCGGAAAGGTCTCCCCCAAAGTGATCCTGCTCAGTGAGAACGCTGAACGCACGGATGCCCGCGGCGTGATAGCGCGCTGCCTGCGCAACCGGGTCCGGCAAATCTGCGATTGAGCCGGCGCTCGGGCTGCGGCGTTTGATCTCCGCAATGACCGGTCCGCCCGCGAGGAGGGGGACGCGATTTCGCACGCGTGTGGAGGGCAGGGCAATGCCCTGATCTGCCCCCTCTGCTTGAAGCCGTCCACGCCGCCGCGAAACAATCTGCTGCAGAATGTCGGCGGGTTGATCCTGCATAGCAGCTCGGGCATCCCTGGAGGACTGATGGGTTGGCCTCACGGAGACACGGGCTCCGTGTCAGAACCGCTGGCATGTTCGGCCTCTTGCGCGTCATCTGCGGAAGCCGTGGGACTGCCGTCGTCTGAGTGCCCGGTAAGGTTACCGCCCAGCCGTTCCACGAGCGCGGCTACCGTACCGTTCGCCAGAGCCTGCTGAACCCGGTCCACGCCATCTCCGATATCCACAGCAACGCCCGCAAGCATCAACGCTGCCCCGGCGTTCAGGCAGATGGAGTCCCGGACAGCCGGTCGGCCAACACCCTGGAGAACTGCGCGGGCAATCGCCGCGTTTTCCTCCGCGTTCCCACCCACAAGATCGGTTATTGGCCAGGTGGCCAGGCCGAAATCCCCGGGCTCCACGGTGGTCTCCGTGAGTGCGCCCTGTTCGCTGAACTGAACAATCCGGGTGGGTCCGCAAACCGAGAGCTCGTCCTGCCCGTCCAGTCCGTGTACCACCAGTGCACGCTGTACCCCAAGCTCCCGCGCAGCTTCAGCCATGGGGCGCATGATCTCCCCGGAGAAGACGCCGATGAGCTGGAACTTTGCGCCCGCGGGGTTGGAGAGTGGCCCGACCATGTTCATGATCGTTTTCACTCCAAGCTCAGCCCGGGCAGGGCCAGCGTGGCGCATTGCACCGTGGTAGCGGGGCGCGAACAGAAAGGCAAATCCGCTGTCGTCCAGGAGGCGGGCGGCTTCCAGTGGAGTGATGTCCACCGGGATTCCCAGCGCTCGATAAAAGTCCGCACTCCCGGACCTGCTGGTGACGGCGCGGTTTCCGTGCTTGGCTACCCGTGCTCCGCACGCGGCCGCAGCGAGCGCGGACAGGGACGAAATATTGAAAGTGCCCAGGCCGTCTCCCCCGGTCCCGCAGGTATCCAGCACATCGGCTCGGGTCGGCAGGGGTGTCCGCTTCCGCTGGAGAACGGAGGCGCAGCCCACAAGTTCACTTGCCGCAACGCCCTTGGTGGTGATGGCGGTGAGGAAGCCTGCTATCTGCGCGTTGGTGAGATTGCCGTCCGTGAGTTCCTCCATGAAGGCTCGGGCATCGGCTGCCGGGAGGTCCTCACCGGCCATCACGCGGCCGAGGACGGCTGCCGCGGGAAACGCCTCCCTGCGGTAGTTGAGGAAGTTCCGGAGCAGCTTCATCCCTGCGCCGCTAGCGATACTCTCCGGGTGAAACTGAACGCCCTCCACCTGGTACTCCCGATGCCGGAGCCCCATGATCTCCCCGTCATCACTGCGCGCGGAGATCTCCAGCTCTGGCGGCAGGGACTCGGCCGCAACGGCAAGACTGTGGTAGCGGGTGAACTCCGCGCCTGCCGGAATGGATCGGAAGACTCCGCGCCCATCATGGCGAATCGCGTCGGTCTTCCCGTGCACAATTCGCTGTGCCGCTACGATACGCCCTCCGAATGCCTCTCCAATGACCTGGTGACCCAGGCAGACTCCCAGGACGGGAATGCTGGCAGCGTAGCGGCGAACGATCTCCACGCTGATTCCCGCATCCCCGGGATCTCCGGGCCCGGGCGAAATCACGATGTGGGTTGGCCGGAGATCGCCGATAGCCTGCACGCTGATCTCATCGTTCCGGAACACCCGCACCGGTAGATCGCTGATGCTGCGGAAATACTGCACCAGGTTGTGGGTGAACGAATCAAAGTTGTCTATGACCACAATCATTCGGTGCTCTCCATGCCTAGCGCGCGGTACAGCGCGCCGAGCTTCTCCTCCGTCTCCGCAAACTCCCGCTCGGGCACGCTGTCAAATACTACGCCAGCACCGGCCTGCAAGATGATGTTGCCATCTTTGCGAAGGGCGCTGCGGAGGGTGATGCAGGTATCCAGGTTTCCGCCCGGTTCCATGTAGCCCACGGTCCCGGCGTAGAAGCGGCGCGGAACTGACTCCAGCCGGTCTATGGTCTCAATAGCGCGGATCTTGGGAGCGCCACTTACGGTTCCGGCCGGGAAGGTAGCGCGCAGAGCGGAGAGCCCGTTTCTGCCGCTGAGGAGCAAGCCGCTGACCTCGCTCACAATGTGCATCACGTGGCTGTATCGCTCCACCGTCATGTAGCGGTCTACCGTCACGGTTCCGGCCTGGCACACCCGGCCAAGGTCATTGCGCGCCAGGTCAACCAGCATCAAGTGCTCCGCGCGTTCCTTCTCGTCCGCCAGAAGCTCTGCCTCCAGCGCTTCGTCCGCCGCAGCGTCAGCACCCCGCCTCCGCGTACCCGCGATCGGCCGGACGGTCGCCTGCTTGCCACGAATCTTCACGTGCAGTTCGGGAGAGCTTCCAAACAACTCGTACTCCCCAAAGTCCAGGTAGAACAAATACGGGGAAGGATTGGCCGCTCGCAAGCGACGATAGGCGTCAAACCCACTAAGCCCGGTCCGAATGCTCACGCGCCGGCTGAGCACACCCTGCAAGAGGTTCCCGGCAATCACCTCTTCCCGGACCCGGGTCACGCCTTCCAGGAAGCGATCTCGATCGTCGGGGTCGGACTCGCGCTCCCCTGCGGTATCACCAGACTCCGGTAACCGCAGCGAACTGCTTCCGTGAAGCATCGCCTCAAGCTCATCAAGCCGGCTGTGCAGATCAATTTCCGCTTCACGGTAGTTCAGCCCGATCAGGTACAGGAGCTCGGCAAAGTGGTCAAAGACCACAAAGGTGTGACCAAAAAGAACCGCAGCATCCGGCAGGCCCAGCGGATCCTCCCGATCCCGGAAACGGATCCGGTCACACTTTCGCGCAAACTCGTAGGAGAGCCAGCCGATTCCTCCGGCGGGAAAGGGATAGTCCTGCTGCGGCGCGCTGTGCTGATTGGCGAAATAGAGCTGCAGGTCAAGAATGTCCCGGGCGCGGCTACGGACCAGGAAACGCCGCCCGGACCGGTGCAGTTGCAGCTCTGAACCGGTATCCACCAGCCGGAAGGCCTCGTCAACCATCATCAGGCTGTAGCGGTCCCGTCCGTGCTCCACGCTGCTGGACTCCAGGACCACCCGTGCTCCGAGACGCTCGGCAATCAGCAGAGGGCTGAGGCGAGCGGCGCCCACCACACGAATCAGACTTTCCACGCTCTTCTGTTTCCCTTCCACCACTTGAGTGTCCAGAGCTCTCAGGCACAAAAAAAGGGCCGCCCTACCGGAAGCACCCGGCAGACGACCCTGTGTTGGCGGCGGAGCCGCGCGCGACCAGGCCGACTACCGACCGGTCCACCACGCGTATGTCGTGCCATAGAACAATGACATGGCGGGCAGGCTAAGCAGGCCCGCCAGCCCTGTCAAGCGTGGACCTAGAATGGAAGCGCAGCCTCCGCCGTCTCGCGTTCGGCCGCATCGATAGCGGAGGCTCCGTCATCCTGCGGCGCCTCGCTCTCCGGCTTTTGGAAGATAGGCTTGAACTCTACGTGCTCCGCCACAATCTTCACTCTGCTCCGGGAACTGCCTTCGGAATCCTTCCATCGGTCCTGCTTCAGGTGGCCCACCACCCGTACCCCCCGACCCTTGCCCAGGGTCTCGCCACAACGCTCGGCAAGCCGGTTCCAGGTCTCTACGTCAAAGAAGGAGACTTCCTTCTCGTACTCTTCACCGACCTTGCGGAAGCGGTTGCTTGCAACGCTGAAAGTGCAGACAGGAGTCCCCTTCGGTGTGCTTCTGAGCTCGGGATCCCGCGTGAGGTTTCCTTCTACCAGGATTGAATTGAGGCTGTTCATCAGCGCCCCCTTTTATGCGCCAGAACCGCGTGCAGACGCCGCAGTCCCGGGAATCGGATAGGCCACGCCACTGCGTGACACCTCCACTACCAGCACCGGTGGTCCGCTGCTTCAGCTCCGGGCACAAAAAAAGGCGCAGAGCCCGAAGGCCCTGCGCCAGATTTCGTCAGATCTGATTCCGCTTAGGGAAGGGTGATCTTGGTGACGAAGGTGATGAGACCGTTGTCGGTGCCCAGATCGGTGCTGGTGTAGTCCACCGTGAAAGCGGTGTTGTCCACAAAACCGGTCAGGTTCGCGCCAACGCTCAGGTCAATGACGCTGGCGTCGTTGAGGCCGACGTTGACGTAAGGCGCAATGCCGTTGCCAAGATCGATGGTGTTGTTGCTGGCAAAATCCCAGTCCAGCGCGGCCCCGGTGAGAACATCAACCGTAGCAAAGGTGTTGTCACTGGTCAGGGGACCGGCAGCAATGGTAAGCGCAACCTGGGCGTCCAGGTCAGCGGTACCACCAACGGTGGAGAAGTAGACATCTGCTCCGAAGGTAACCGGAGCAACCGCGGCACCAAGGCCGAAGCTGACGTCAATGTCGCCGCCATCAATAAAGTCCAGACCAAAGTCAACGGTAGCCGGACCAACGGCGCCATCAACACCGAAGGTTGCACCGAGATCGCCACCATCGGTGGCATCGGTGGTGCCGTAGACAACACCGAAGTTGGTGTTGAAGCCGGCAAGGCTTCCTGCACCGGTCAGACCAAAGGCGAACTCGTTTTCACTGTTGTCCCAGTCGCCATCGCTGGCGAGGTGGAGGCTCACGTTGATCGGGCCAGCGGGCACGGTGACGATGACACCGCCGAATGCGCTGTCGGTGGTCTCGGTGGTGTCGGTAGCGCGGTCAACTACGTTGTAGGTGGTGCCGTCAATATCATCGACAACAACAGTGTCTGTGTCGGAATCCACATCCGCATCGTCAACGATCAGAAGCTCGTTGGTAGTGGTGGTGGTGCTGGTACCGTTGTTGTTGCTGATGCCGATCGCCACTTCGTTCTTCGGATCTGCTCCCTCATAGCCAAAGCCGGCAGTTGCATTGCCGATGCCAAAGCTCGGAGCACCAAAAATCTGGATGGCGATCGGATCAAAGAACAGGCTTGCGCTCACGCTGCCGGCGGTAACCTTGATGGTGTCCGTCTCCTCAGCGCTGAACAGGAAGCTGGCGCTGATCCGGCCAACTTCGCCTGCGGACGGGGAATCACTGAAGATGGCCACGTCCAGGGTTGCACTCGACTCATTCTTGAAGCCGAAGTAATTGGTGTTCAAGCTATACCCGGCGGTCAGGGTTGCGCTGGCGGTGACCGTCGGAACGATCTCCTGAGCAGCAACGTTGAACGCGCCGAATACGAGCAGGACGACCAATAGAAGAGTAATCTTCTTCACGGATTATCCTCCTTGAAGTAACGGGGGCGCGATCTACGATCGCGGGGTGATCCCCCTATCCTTAGGATGCCGTGCAGTATAGCAGTGCCATTTTTTTGCTGTCAACGAAACGGTTTTCTGACGGAAAACCCGCTTACAATGTGTTAGGATCCAGAGAATGTCCGGGCAGGACGCGCGCGCGAAGGCGGAATGGACCCGCATTCACCATGCGGTCCGGAATCCCTATGACATGGACCGTCTGCTTGAGGTGGACCGCGACAACCTTTCCCAGGTGCTGGGGGATCTGGAAGCCTCAAGCGGAGATGGGATCACTGACTTCAAGCGCCGGGCGATCAATCCCGTGTTCTCTCTGCTGGACAACGCGAGATACCGCGGCATCGATAACGGCAGCATAACGCGCCAACTCACCTACCTGACTTCCGCTGTCTATGTGATCGGGATTCAACGCGGAATCTGCGAAGGCGAATTCCGGATCCGGTCACGCCCACAGAAACCGCAGGCAGGCCAGACAACCGGCACGGGACCAGCACCGCAGACGCAATCTGATCCGGCGTCGTTGGACCTGCGGGCAATCATGGCGGACCTCACCAACCTGGTGAACGAGGATCCCGGAATCCGCAGCCGGCAGGAATTCAAGACGCTGGTCAACGCTGTCCAGAAATATCGGGAAGAGCTGGCTACCCTGCAGAAACTGGTTGCGTCCGCCCCGCGCTCCCGGGACGCCTACGTGGAGAGCTTCCGCACAAACGTCGCTGAGCTGACCGAGCGGATTGCCAGGGCGCATCACGCTCTGGTGGCTCCGCCGGAAGCGGAGGAGACCGACACGCGCCCTCCCCTCGTTCGAGTTCCGCTCACCGAGCTGACTCCCGTGCTCAACTCGCAGCTGCGGCAGCTGGCCAGAGTGCGTGGGAGCCTGCTTTTTGTGCTTGAAGAGCAGCAGGATGTGCGGGAAACGTTGGTTGCGCTTGCGGACTCGCGCGATGCGGTGTTTGCAACCATCACGGAAGAAGACCACGCGTTTCCTCGCCTGCTCTCGGGAGCCTCTGACGACTTCTTCCCAACTGATCAGGCGTTGTCCCGGGCGCTCGCGGCGGAGACCGCCATCCACGTCCAGCGCGTCGGGCTGGAGTAG
Organism: uncultured Spirochaetaceae bacterium; assembly: GCA_964591085.1. Taxonomy (GTDB): domain Bacteria; phylum Spirochaetota; class Spirochaetia; order DSM-27196; family CAZPXH01; genus CAZPXH01. The sequence goes on from CAZPXH010000004.1 coordinate 64,922, forward strand.
GCCCGCGTAGCTATCCGCGATGATACCCGCGCGGCGCTCCGGGACCCCCCTCAGGAAACCCCGGCTCAAAGCAGGTCTGACCGCCCCCGCTTCTCCCATTCCGCCAGAGCGGGTTTGAGCAGCTGGCCTGCACCGGGGCCAAGCACCAGGACCTTGCCGTCCCGGACCACAACGCGCACCCCGGGCGCACCACACACCGTAACGGGACTGTCGCTGGAGACCCACGCGCCGTCAGACTCAACAAGCACTGACGGCCCATCGCCATGGGGCCAGGCCTCGGCAACCTCATCCCAACTGCCGACGTCGCTCCACTCAAAGCTTGCGGGAACCACGGCAGCGTGGTCCGTGTGCTCCATGACCGCGTAGTCTATGGAAATGGAGGGTGCCCGGCCCCAGGCTTCGCGGAGTTCCCCGGACAATGAAAGCCACCCCCCATCTGTGCGGTGAATTCCGTCACCTGCCTGATTCCCTCCGCCCGGCCCCGCAAGCGCGTCCAGTGGGGCACCAAGTGCCTGCCAGAGTTCCGGCGCGTGCCGGGAGAGCTCTTTCTGCAGGCTATCAATGCCGAAGGTGAACATGCCGGAGTTCCAGTAGTGCCTTCCGGATTCCAGGTAGGTCTGTGCGGTGGCTGTGTCCGGTTTCTCGCGGAAGGCGTGGACCCGGAACGCCCTTTGGCCAGTGCCCGCCGCATGGCCCCGGGCGCCCGTGGGCTGGCTGCCCGAAGCCGGGTTCAGAGCCTCCCCGCGCTCAATGTAGCCGAAGCCGGTCTCCGGTCGGTCCGGACGAATGCCAAAGGTGACCAGGTACCCGGCTTCTGCGAGAGTGGCGGCGGTTTGCGCGTCCAGCACAAATGCGTCAATCGGGCCAACGAGATGATCCGCTGTCAGCACGAGCATCAGGTCTTCCCGTGACCCGCGCGACGCCAGCCACACAGCGGCGAGCATGATTGCCGGCGCGGTATTGCGTGGGCTCGGCTCGGCAAGGATGGATACGCGATTCCGGAGGTCCGCGCTTCCCACTTCCGCTGTTGTGAGGGCGGCCAGCCGCTCCCCGGTGACAACGCAGATCTCCCCGTCCGGTGCCAGGGCAAACGCGCGGCGGAGTGTCTGTACCAGGAGGGACTCCTCACCACCGAGCCTGAGAAACTGCTTGGGTCGAGCGCGCGTACTCGCCGGCCACAAGCGGGTTCCGCTCCCGCCGGCCATGATCACCACGTGAAGTGCCATGTGGAAACGCTACCCCGAGTTGCTGCCTTTTTCGAGCGGGTCTAGACTGAAGCGGCTATGGCATTCGCGCTTTCCATGTACCCGTGGGTGTATCGGTCCCGTCACCGCGAAGACGGCAGCTGGTCCGAGGAGTACGAAGAGAAACGTCACGACACCCCGGAAGCCGAAGCCGGCATGGACCCCGAGGCTCGAGCCGAACTGATGGCAGAGCGCAACTCCTTCCCGGAGCTCCCGCTGATCAACTACACCACCCAGTACGGGCTCGGCTGCTTTGAGGGGCTGAAGGCCTATCCCCAGTCTGACGGCAGTCTTGCGCTGTTCAGGCCGGATCAGAATGCGGCGCGCCTGTACCGGAGTATGGAAGGTCTGAAGATGCCGCCGTTTCCCCAGGATCGGTTCCTGACCGCCGTGAAGCAGGTGGTTCACCTGAACAAGGAAGCAGGATTTGCACCAGCCTGGGACGATTCCTGGGAGGCGGATGACTTTGTGTACGCCGCAAGCGTCTACATTCGCCCCTTCAGCTATTCGGAAGCGGGGATCGGCCTCAATCTCAGCAGCCACCCCTTTGTAGTGATCATCACCACGCCGGTGACGGCCTACTTTGACCCCAAGGCGGGCAATGCCGCGGTCACCACCAACATGGTCCGGGCAACGCCGCACGGGACCGGCTGGATCAAATGCGCGGCGAACTACGTGATTCCCATCCTGGCAAAAAAGCAGGGAATGGCGGACGGCTACATGGAGGTCATCTTCCTGGATTCTCGGGAGCGGAAGTGGGTGGAAGAGGGATCATCCTGCAACATCTTCTTCGTCATCAAGGGCGGCACCCTGGTCACACCTGAGCTCGCTGACCGTGTACTCCCGGGGATCAACCGGATGTCCGTGTTGGACCTTGCCCGCAAGGAGGGCGTGCCCGTTGAGGAACGCCCGGTGTCCATTGATGAGGTAATGGACAAGGCGGTGGAGTGCTTTGTCACCGGAACTGCCGCAGGCGTGACCCCGATCGGCTCAATCACGCACGACGGGCGCACCAACGACATGGGCAGCGGCGAGTTGAGCCATCACTTCCAGACCTGGCTCCGGGGAATCCAGTACGGGGTCCGAGACGACGAGTTCGGCTGGATGCACCGGGTCTGACGATACCCGGATTCTCGCTGACCCGAAGTAGCGATTCGCGCCGGCTCCGGGAATCACGGTTTTCTAGAACTGTGCCTCGGTGAAATCTCGGGGAATCTGCGCGTAGATCTGCAGCTGGAAGTCTCCCCCGGTGGCATCCGCCTCCGAGCGGAGGACTTCCCGCAGGTTGAGGTCTGCGAGGTTGGTGGGTTCCAGCACTTCCAGCGTGTTCGGGTCCCGGCGATAGTTCTGGGCGGCCTCGCTACTTTGCTGCAACAGATCAATAGCACGGTTGTACTGCGTGATATCCAGCGTTTGCAGGAAGCGCTCGTAAGAGATCACGCCGAGGTTGTTTGCCGCCTTGATCAGGAGCTCGGTGACCGCGCGCTCCTGGTCACTACGGGCCTCTGAGGGAACCTCGGGCAGCCGGAAATCCTGGCGCACGTCATCCAGCAGTTCGCCGTAGTAGGCGGCGGCAGCGTTTGGAGATGACTCCCGGTACATTGCGGTTGCGGTAGCAAAGAGCAGGTTGCGGTTGCTGCTGAAGGGCCCGGCCGCTTCCACAAACTCGCCGAGCGCATCCCGATAGCGGCCCTCCAGGTAATCAATGTAGCCCTGCTGGAAGTCAAGCAGCAGATCCGGTATGCCAAGCTCCTCCGCCCTGTCCAGGAATTCTCCAGCAGCTGCAAACTCCCGGCTCTGGTAGTACAGCAGGTTTGCGTAGTCCCGGAAGAGCAAGCCCTCCGTCATTCCCGGCTCCAGAAGACCGGTTGCCTCTGCCCTTTGGAGGCGATCAATCGCCTCGAGGAAGGCCTCTTCTGCCTGCAGGAGCTGACCGTCACGGACCCGCAGCCCGGCCTTGCGGCGGAGCAGGTCCAGGAACTGACGGGTCTGGTTTCGGTCCAGGGGCTCCCACGCGCGATACCATTGCTCGGCGTTGGACAGCGCAACCCGCAGATCCGGCAGGTCGTTGAGCTCGGAGTAGTAGCGGGCAAACTGGTAGTAGGTCTCGGGATACGCCAGGCCTTCTCGTCTGGCCTCCTCAGCGGAGATTGGGGCGGCGTCCTCCAGGACATCCAGGTTCCTGCCCAGTGCCTCAAAGGCAGGTGAAAGCTGCCGTCCTCCGGGGATGTCGTTGCGGAGGTAGTAGCCGGCAAGTTCGGCCATGGCATCAGTCTCCGGCGGAACGCCGTCCTGCAGCAGGTAATCCGCCATGGCCCCCACATCATCGTGGCGGTCTGTGCGCATGGCGTAGCGAAGCATGCGGAAGATGATTTCGTTGGTCTGGCCGATCATGGCGGCAAGCTCGGCGTAGCGCTGGCGCGCGTTCTCGTACTGGGATGGCTCCACTTCTCCCCACGCAAGGTGGGCATCGCCGCGCGCAAGAAGGACGGGTACCGAATCCCTATCGTGGGTGTTCAGGTAGAGGTTGTAGACCTCAACGGCCCGCTCGTAGCGCGCGAGCCGACCAACCAGCAGGTTGCCAAGCGCGAGCACGCCCTCGGGATCATCGCGAGTCATGATCTCGGTGACCGGCACGTCCCGCCCTCCGCGCCGCTCAAAAGTCTGTTCCAAGGGCGATGTAAGACCAATCAGTTCCTCGTAGGTGGTCTCTGCCAGCCCAAAGCGGCGCTGCCGCATAAACTCATCTGCGTAGGTGAAGAACCAGCGGCGAACCCGCCAGGTTTCGGTGGCCTCCTGGAACAGCTGGCGACCATCGCTGATCCGCTGCTGCTGGACCGCCTCATATCCGCGCTGGTAGAGCACGTTTGCGCGAATCGGCCGGTAGACAAAGCGGATTCCGGCAAACGTCAGCACGGCAACGGCCAGGCTCGCCGCCAGCGCAACCTGCAGAACCGGCAGGATCCGCTCACGGAAGATGTAGGCAAACGACTGCTGTTCCTGCTCAAACTCAACGCCGGTCCTGCGGCGGTACCCGCGGGGCACCTGAAGCTTGCGGCCCAGGATTCGGCCGGTTACACCAGCGATGGACTGGGCGGCGTCGCCGTTGACCAGGCGCTCGATAAGCGGCTGGGTCTGCTGGAGGCTGTACTGCTCGCTGCCGAGACACTCCTCCACGGCAAGCTTGATGTTCAGCGGAAGGGCAGCGAGGGTGCTGCGAAGCCGGCGGAACTCCTCGTCACTGAGAGAGAAGTCCTCCTCGCTGACAGCGGCGGCTGGCGTGGCCGATTCTTCCGGCTGGGCTTCCGGAGCGGTGGGCGTCTCCGCCTCCTCCAGCACGCCAAACTCGGCACCGAAGTCGCCCATGCTGAACTCGTCAATGCTGTCCAGCCCCTCGTCACCGATCCCGGGGAGGTCATCGGACAGGGCGTCATCACCGAAGTCTCCGAGATCGCCGAGGTCGTCTACATCGCCGAGATCATCCTCTGCGGCGAGTTCCCCACCGCCAGCAAGGCTCTCGTCGTCAAAGCTGAGCTCGCTGAGATCATCCAGGTCGGCATCTTCGGCGGGGGACGCCTCTGTCGGCTCGGCGATGTCATCATCTGCGAACTCACCGAGGTCGGCGTCAAACTCCATAGCACCGGCCAGATCATCGTCCAGCTCGCCCAGGGGGTCGTCGGCAATCTGTCCGGGGGCGGGCTGCTCGTCCTCCGGCGCGGCATCATCAGGGAGGGGTTCGTCGTCCAAACCCGAGTCGGTGTCATCCAGTGCTCCACCGTCATCCGGGAAGGCATCGGAGAACTCATCCGAGAAGTCATCCGAGAAATCATCGCCGAGGTCATCCGTGAGATCGTCGGAGAAATCACCGCTGAACTCATCTGCAGCGATGTCCTCGGGAGTCTCCGGAGCAGGTGCTGGATCTAGGGGTGCTTCCGTGGGCTCGTCAAAGTCGTCCGGAACCGGTTCAGCAATCTCGGAGTCATCCAGTGCTCCAACGTCATCCGGGAAGGCATCGGAGAACTCGTCTGCAAAGTCATCCGAGAAGTCATCGCCGAGGTCGTCCGCCTCGTCTGCAGCGGTATCCGGCTCGTCCCCCAGCCCAAGATCGGCAAGGAACTCGTCGGTACTGGGAGAGGATTCCGCCTCATCCTGTGGTTCCGGCTCACGTGGCGGCTCGGAGCTTCGGCCATGGCGAACCAGGAACTCCGATTCGGAGCCCAGTCCGGACAGCGTTTCATTGAAGTCGTTGATGGCGCTGAGATCAGGCATCTTGCGGAACCGGTTCCTTTGTTAATGTCGGTAGCCAGGGCCTGCTGCTAAATGTCACCGCTCCCCGCGCCGAATGCAATAGAAGGAGAATGCGAACAATTCTACGCTTCGTCCGCCCGGTACTCCTGCTCTCCCTGGTGTGCACCGTGATCCCCGCGCTCCCGGCACAGCTATCGCTTGGCCAGCAACTGGTCCTGGAAACGCGCAAGGAAGCGTTCGGTCCAGACGTCCAGAACGGCATAGTCATCTTCTCGCTGGACCCCCGCGAACTGACCCCCATGTGGCTCCCGGCAGCGCGGGGCGACCGGGAGTTCCATTGGCCGGTGAGCAGCGTGGGAATCGCCTTTGGCCACGAGGATTTCGCGCGTATCCACCCAATGGAGCGAAACCCTGCCGGCATCTTCTATCTCGTTCTGCCGCAGGACCAGCTTCCGGCGGCGCCGGAGCCGGTGACCTATCGCTTCATGGTGGCGGGAAATCTGTACAGTGATCCGCGAAACCCGGACCTGATGGAAGTTGAAGGCGGCGGCGGTGTCCTTGCCTCCCGCATTGTCCTGAAGCCCCGGCCACAGAGGCTCGCCTCGCCCGTGATCGTCGGGCTGCGCTCGGACGGTACGGCAGAAGTGACACTGCAGCTCATTGCCGGACCTCTGGTGCGCTCGGTGCGGGTTGCCGGAAGCTTCAACAGCTGGGACCCAACCGGATTTGTTTTGAGCCCAGTTCCGGACAATCCCCAGACGCGCGCCATAACCCTTGTACTGCCTCCGGGACGCTACTTCTACCAGTTTGTGGTTGATGGGGAGTGGATTGCAGACCCGCTCAACGGCTCAGGTGCCACTGGTCCCATGCTCCGTCCGGCATCCGTGCTGGAGATTCCCCGCGATTCCTGACGCCAGGGACCCGCACTTGGGACTATACTGCCGGCCCGGTGACTGTAACGGAACGATTCGGCGAAGCGGCACGACAGCTCCTGGACAACACACGGCACCACGGTCCGGTAGGCCCGGAGACCGTCTACCAGGAGGCGGTGCCGGAGAATCGCCGCATTGTGGATAGCGTGATTGATCAGCTGATGAAGCCGGGAAGCCGCATTGAGGGCATTGCGCACCTGGAGCGGGCAGCAGCACACGCGGCTTCCGGCGGGAGCGTCCTGCTCCTGATGGAGCACTACAGCAACTTTGATATTCCCGCGCTCTTCTACCTGCTGGACAGGAGCGGACCGGCGGGCATGGATGCGGCGCGGAGAATCATTGCGGTTGCCGGGCTGAAGCTGAACGAAGAGAGCCAGTTTGTTCGCGGATTCACCGAGGCCTTCACCCGCCTCGTCATCTATCCGTCCCGAAGCCTCAACCGGGTTCCGGACGGGCCGGAGAAGGACCGGGAGCTCAAGCGCTCCAAAGCCATCAACCTCGCAGCGGTCCACCACATGGTCCGGCTGAAGCACAACGGCCACCTGATTCTGGTCTTCCCCTCCGGTACCCGGTACCGCCCCGGTGATCCGTCCACGCGGCGGGGGTTGAAGGAAGTTGACTCATACATCAAGCAGTATGACTACATCGTCCCCATTGCCATCTCAGGGAACATCCTCCCGATCGATCCTGATCACCCAGCAAACATGGAACGGGATATCTGCATTGAGGACGTGATGGTGTTTACCTGCGGAGAGATGACTGGTGCGCGGGACTGGCGGAACCGTATCCGCGACAGCGCTTCGGCGAATGAAGATCTCAAGCAACGTGTTGCCGATGCAATAATGGATTGGCTTGCGGAGCTGCACGCGCACGGGGACGAGATTCGGCAGGAGACCCTGAAGAACAGCCAGGCCGGGGACGCCTAACCGTCAAGCGCCCGGCTGTCCGGATCGAATCGCATCCAGACCAGCACCGGCTGAAAGCCTCTGCGCTCCATGCTCCGCTGGAATCGCTCGTTGGCGACCGGAACCGGCACTTCCACCGGGCCCAGCCCCTTGGACTCCGCCCAGAAAAGCGCTTCTTCCACCAGCAGCGTGCCGATGCCCATCCCGCGGAACTCCGGCAGGACGGTCAGGCCACGAACTGCAACGGTTGCTTCATCTACGAGGAGCAAAGCCATGCCGATCGGGCTCCCGTCCGCTGCCCGGGCCTCCAGCACAGCGCGGACCCGATCCTCCTGCAATGGAGCCAGAATGGCCGAGTACTCGGAGAGCGCTGTACGGTGCACCTGCTCCAGGGGAAAAGGAATCTCTCCGGCACCGTGCACCACCACCGAGACATCAGACCTCAGCAGATCCACGGTCTGATCCAACAGGTCCTCGGAGGCCAGCGGCTCCAGGCCATCGAGTTCGCGGAGATCGTTGTACCAGGCAAGGATTGTCTTTCCCATCTCCCGCTGCTTGAAGGCAAAGAACAGCCGCTCAGCGGTCTGGTGTTCGTGGAGAGCATCCTTGAACCGACGAAATACCCGGTGCCCGGAGCTCAGAATCCCGCGGAGGACATCCTTAACCGGCTGATTCTGAAGAGACGCCACAAAGCGTTCCATAAGCTGGTATCCGTTGGCACTGCTCCACTCCGGCAGCTCGTGGGTCCGATTCGTGTGCGGAATCTCGCCTCGCGGAGCAACTCTCCTGTCCGTGGCATCCAGAATGTACTCGTGGTCCTGGTTCTCCATGCCAAAGATGATCTGATCCATCAGCTCCGGATCCAGGTCAAACAGCATGCGCTTCCTCCTCCTGCAGATCCGCGAGAACCTGGGGAAGTGCATACATCGGGACCCGGTCTACGGTGCGGGTGTTGCGTCTCATGATCTCCACGTGACCGTCCTCAACGCTTTCTGCGCCAACAATGATCCGGACCGGAATGCCCAGGAGGTCCGCATCCTTGAGCTTGGAGGAGATGGACTCGGTTCGATCGTCCAGCAGGACCTCTCCGGGCAGCGAGCGATACAGGTCTTCACACAGGTCCCGAACCTTCGGAGAGCGGCCGATAGCCATCAGGAAGACGGGGTAGGGCGCAATCTCCATCGGCCATCGGATCCCTCTGGCATCATGGTTGGCCTCCACAATAGCCAGCAACAGGCGCCCCAACCCGATGCCATAGGATCCCATGTGCGGTGTTGCCGGTGGACCAGCCTCGGACTGAAAGTGCAGGCCCATCCGTCTGCTGTAATGGGTTCCCAGCCGGAAAATGTTGCCAAGCTCAATCGCGCGCCGATGGTCCAGCGTTGTGCCGCAGAACATGCAGCGCTGACCGGGAATCACACGAGCAACGTCTCCAACGAGGTCAGCGCCGTAGTCGCGTCCGAAGTTCGCGTTGATCATCCGCTCGCCGGGCTGGTTTGTCCCAAGGACCAGGTTGGAAGACTCAGAGACGGCCTGATCAACCACCACTCGGAGTCCGTGCTCGGCACGCAGGTTTGGAATCACATCGCCAAGCGGGGAGAGATACTCGGGCTCCAGGCCAAGCGCGGTGACCTCTTCCCGCTTTGCCAGACGAAGCACCGGTTCCCCCAGCAGCCGTCCAAGCTTCTCGGTGCTGACTTCCCGGTCTCCGCGAACCACCACAATGACCGGGCCGGTCTCGGCGGCAAAGAGCATCGTCTTTCCAATCCGGGAAGGCCCCAGCTCCAAGCTGGTGGCGAGATCGTCTACCCGCCCCCCGGCCCCGGTCTGCACCAGCTCCGGCGGAAGCGGGCTCTCCGCGTGGACGTCACTGACTGCAACGGCCACCTCCGAGTTTGCGCGGTAGTTGCAACGCGGGCACTCCACCACCGTGTCGTCCCCGTAGTCCACGTAGGTGAGGAACTCGTAGCTGCGGTCCCCACCCATATATCCAACACCCGCTTCCGCGGCAACAACGGGCACGGCACAGCGGCGGAACACACGCTCGTAGGCTGCAAACGCGCGCGGAAAGAAGTTGTTCAGCTCCGCAAAGCTGCGGTGGAATGAATAGGCGTCCTTCATCAGGAACTCGCGCGCCCGCATCAGCCCGTGGTGCGCCCGCGCCTCATCCCGAAACTTGTCCTGGAACTGATACACAAAGATCGGCAGATCGCGGTAGCTGTGGAGACTCGGGCGGACAAGCTCAACCGCAGCCTCCTCGTGGGTGGGGGACAGCACCAGGTTTCGGCCGGAGCGGTCCACAAAGCCGGCCATGTCACGGTTGATGATCCCGGCCCGCCGGCTACGCTGGAAGAGATCCAGCGGGGCAACCAGGGGCATGGAAACCTCCTGCCCACCAAGGGCGTCCATCTCCTCAGCGATGATTCGCTTGAGGTTCCGCAGAACGCGGAGTCCGAGCGGCAGATAGGAGAACATCCCCGACCCGTGGGGGCGGACAAACCCACCGCGGTACAGCAGCTGCATGGCAGGAGACACCGCGCCGCGCGCTTGTTCTCGACGAGTTTGGGCCAGAAGGTGCCGGTACCGCACATATACATTCTGGGGATGGCTTCTGATTGCGGTCAACGATGGACTCACCCGCGGGGGAAGCGACATTGACACCGCCTGTGGCGGCTCCCATAGTTCCGGTGCAACGCAGTCCCTGAACACAGGAAAGGAAAGAACAGTGGAATCCAGTGCAATTGAATACGTAGTCGGCCGCGAAATCCTTGATTCCCGCGGAAATCCCACCGTGGAGGTGGACGTGGTCCTGGAGGACGGCTCCTTCGGGCGCGCGGCGGTCCCCAGCGGTGCAAGCACCGGCGAGCACGAGGCGGTGGAGCTCCGAGATGGAGACAAGGGCCGCTACCTCGGCAAGGGTGTGGAACAGGCGGTGGAGAACGTGGACAGCCAGATCCAGGAAGCGCTGGAAGGCATGGATGCGCTGGATCAGCTGGAAATTGACCGAACGATGATTGAGCTGGATGGCACAGAAAACAAGGCGCGCCTGGGTGCAAACGCCATCCTTGGCGTCTCCCTGGCGGTTGCCCGCGCGGCTGCCAACTACCTTGCCCTTCCGCTCTATCGGTATCTCGGCAGTTTCCACAGCACAATGCTGCCGGTTCCCATGGCCAACATCATCAACGGCGGCTCCCACGCGGACAACTCGGTGGACTTCCAGGAGTTCATGGTCATGCCTGTTGGCGCGAGCAGCATGCACGAGGCGGTTCGGATGACCGCAGAGATTTTCCACAATCTCAAGAAGGTTTTGAAGGACAAGGGCTACAGCACAGCCGTTGGTGACGAGGGTGGCTTTGCTCCAAACCTCAAGAGCAACGAGGAAGCTCCGGAGATCATCCTCACCGCCATTGAGAAGGCCGGCTACAAGCCGGGTGAGCAGATCTGGCTGGCCCTGGATCCCGCGAGCAGCGAGTTCTACAACGCGGAAAAGAAGAAGTACGTCTTTGCCAAGAGTGACGGCCGCGAGCTTTCCAGCGAGGAAATGGCCGACTACTGGACCGAGTGGAGCAACAAGTACCCGATCATCTCCATTGAGGATGGCATGGCCGAAGACGATTGGGATGGCTGGAAGATTCTCACGGACAAGATCGGCGACCGTATCCAGCTTGTTGGTGACGATCTCTTTGTGACCAACACCACGCGCCTCGCACGCGGAATTGAGCAGGGAATCGCGAACTCCATCCTGATCAAGGTGAACCAGATCGGAACCCTGAGCGAGACCTGGGAAGCGGTAGACATGGCCAAGAAGGCCGGCTACACCGCCATTGTTTCCCACCGCAGCGGTGAAACTGAGGACTCCTTCATTGCTGACCTCGTGGTTGGCCTTGGCACCGGCCAGATCAAGACCGGGAGCATGAGCCGCTCGGACCGGCTGGCCAAGTACAACCAGCTGCTCCGGATTGAAGATGAACTCCTGAGCATGGCGGAGTACCCCGGGGACAAGGCCTTCTACTCCATCAAGCGCTGAAATGGCTGAGTACGGGGACCCCAGGGAACTTGATGCACTTCGCGGTCGGCTCACGGACGAGCTGACAGAGCTGTATAGTGCGGATCGGATGGAGATGCAGCGCTATGAGGCGCTGGTCTCCTCCGTCCATTCGGCAGAGAGCCTCACAGATCTCCGGAGGATCATCCTGGAGCTTCCCGAAGACCGGCAGACCGGTCTCTTTGCGCCGGTCCCCTTACACCAGCACCCTAATGACAGCCCGGCGCGCTACTCCGGCGGAAGCCCGGACGCACCCAGGCTTCAAGGCCCGGCGGAAGTCAGAGAAGAGGAGAACATGGTCGGGTTCTTCTCCGGTGCGTCGCGGGAAGGCGAGTGGATGCCGGCGCGGAAGTCCAACATCGTGGACATCTTTGCCGGCCACGAGCTGGACTACCGGGACGCGATCTTTCCGCCAGGTGTCACGGAGATCAACGCAGTCTGCGTCTTCGGTGGCCTCTCCGTGAAAGTGCCGGAGGGCATCAATCTGGACGTCAACGGCGTTGGAATCTTTGGCGGATTCAGCGCCAGGAATACCCGAAAGGTTGATCCTGCGCTGCCTACCCTGCGGATCCGTGGCGTTGCCATCTTTGGCGGGGTGGCGGTGGAACGTAAAGTCCGCGATTGAATCGCCTGGAGGCGGCGAGGCGCGCGGCCGGTCCATTGCTCCGCAACTGCATACAGACCTCGTTTCACGATGCCGGCTTCACACCGGGAACTGAGGCAGTCCGTGCCGGGGTGCTCGCCTACCTGGAGAGCCGCCACTACTCCCCCGCGGCTCTGGGATCAGGGCGGCTGCGGTCCGCCATTGCCGGCTGGTACTCGGCGCGCGGACTCCCAGCGTCCGCGGCTTCCGTTGCCGTGACTCCGGGAACGTCCATTGCGTATGAGCTGCTCTTCCGCCTGAACCCACGCCCGGTTGTTCTGCTCCCGCGCCCCTCCTACCCATTGTTCGCAGATCTCGCGCGAGCTGCGGGCAAGCGCCTGCGATACTACCAACTGATTCCAGAGTCAGGGTTTACAGTGGACGTGGATTCACTGCAGAACGCGCTGCGCGATGATGTCGGCTGGACCGTGGTGATATCGCCGGGAAACCCGGGCGGGGAGCTGCGGACACCGGCAGAGCGTGCGTTGATTGCTGAGGCAGCGGAGCGTGCCGGCTCGGCCATCATTCACGATTCGGTCTTTGAGACCTGGGGTCCGGCGGATAGCGCCGCTGAGCGTTTCTGCGCCTGGCCGGACTCAGCGCCGGTCTGCAGGCTTGGCGGGCTCTCAAAGGCCTTTGCAGCGCCAGACATCAAGCTGTCCTGGATGCTGATGTCCGGAATGTCTCCCGCATTCCTCGAACGCCTGGAGATCGCCCTGGATGCCCAGCTTTCGGTGAGCGCGCTTGCGGATGCCGCGGCTCTCGGTCTGTTTGCCGATTTGCCGGATCTTGCGCCCATCCATGCGCGGGTGGAGGCAAACCGGAGAGCCGTACGGGAGCTGGAACCCTCCCTCGGACCACTCCGCCTACAGGGAGCGCAGGCGGGGATTCACTTTGCCTGCCTGCTTTCCGCAAAGGTTCCCATTGACGATGAGGCGCTAGCGGTGGAGCTTTGCCGGACCATGCAGATCTACTGCCATCCCGGCTACCTCTACGATTTTCCTGCGGGCAGGGCGCTGGTCTTCAGTTTGCTCTCTCACCCGGAGGACCTGCGTGCCGGACTGACCGCGGCGGCAGACCTGGTTGCTGCCCACGGAACACCCGGTACGGCCGGGAAGCACGGAACTCAAGCATGAGCGCGCGCCGCACAGCCCAGCAGAATGGACCCATAGTGGTGGTCGGTGCTGGCATATCCGGACTCTGCGCCGCACGCAGGCTGGTTTCGGCGGGCTACAGCGTTCGGGTGCTGGAGAAGTCCCGCGGCCTTGGGGGAAGACTAGCAACCCGGCGTGTGGGCGCGGACACCTGGGATACGGGGGCACAATCCATTTCCGCCCGGTCTCCCTGGTTTGCTGAGCTCCTCGGCCAGGCAGCAGAGGCCGGGGTGGTCCGCCAGGTCGGTGAACAGCACTGGGTGGGTCTGCCGGGCATGACCGCGCTTGCGAAGTGGCTTGCTCAGGACCTGGAACTGTCCCTGGAGACGCGCGTCTCTGCTGTCCGCAGTACAAGCGGTGGGGGGCCGGCCGATTCGCTCACCGTGGATGTAGTGGACGGGCAGTCACTGCAGGCGCGAGCTGTGGTGCTCAGCGCACCGCTTCCGCAGTCCCTGGTGCTCATGGAGGCCGGCGATCTGGTGGCCGAGGACGGCGGGGAAGCGCTGGAATCGCAGCACTACGACCCCTGCATTGTTCTCCTGGTGAGATCGCACAGCGTCCCTTCAGGATCCCTGACCCGGGAGTCCTACCAGGTCCCGGGCGTCTTCCGCTGCCATAGCACGCCATTCCGACTGCTCTCCGAGCACGGCACCCGACGGGATCGGCGCAGCTCAGATATCTGGTCCTGCCTCGTCCGCGCTGATGACAGCAGGGAGCTGTACGAACTGACTGACGAGCAACTGATCGGATTCCTGGCTGACAGCCTGGAACAGCTGCTTGCCGGCGCGGAGGTGGTGTCAGTCAAGCGTTGGCGATACAGCGAACCCGCCGGCCAGGCCGAGCGACCACGGACCCATCCCGCCGGACTCCCGGTAGCCCTTGCGCCTGCACCGGGGCTGCCCCTGGTGCTTGCCGGAGACGGCCTGGCCGGAGCACGGGTGGAGTCCGCGGCGGAGTCCGGGCACGCCGCCGCGGAACTCATGATGGCGCTGGTGGACGGACCCCGCACCCGGGCGTAGCATGTGATTGTGAGCGTCATTGCCGGACTCACCGATACGCAGGAACGCTATCTGGAGAGCATTTACCGCCTCTGCGTGGAGCACGGGGAGGCACGCCTGGGCGCGATTGCGTCGGACCTGGGGGTGGCGGCACCGAGCGCGCGTGGCGTAGTACAGAGCCTCGCGGAGCACGGTCTGGTTGAGTACCCGCGCTACGGGCAGATCACCCTCACCCCCGCGGGTTCCGAGGCCGGACGAAGCCTGGTACTGAGACACCGGGCAGCCCTGGATTTTCTGCAGAACGTGCTTGGCGTGAGCGCAGAGCTTGCTGAGCTGGCGGCAGCGGACATGGAGCACGACCTGCCGGGTCCGGTGCTGTGCAGACTTGTGCAGTTTGTGGAGCACTATCACAGCAGTGTCACCAGCAAGTACCGCTTCAATACGAACTGCGCGAGCCTCTGCGACCGCCGCTACACCGTTGATTGCCTGAAACCGCAGGTATAGGAACAATTTCAAAGAGGTACTGGCGCTCTTTGGGATTTCGGTTCATGATACGCGGGAATCGGACTATCGATTCTCTCAGCGCTTCGTGGTGCCACGCTGCGCTGGGGAAAGATACCAATGGCACATGAGGAGTTGTCGGATGAATATTTACGTGGGGAACCTTCCCTACAGCATGGACGACGACGGGCTTCGCGCCGCGTTTGAGCAGCACGGAACCGTTACGTCGGCCCGCGTGATCATTGATCGGGAATCCGGTCGCAGCCGTGGGTTTGGGTTTGTGGAGATGTCGGATGATGCGGAAGGAAGAAACGCGATCACCGCTATGAACCAGGCAGACTTCGGTGGACGGCAGCTGAAGGTCAACGAGTCACAGCCTCGTGACCGCGGATCACAATCGTCCAGGGACCGCGGACCGCGCTGGTAGAGCACTCCCGCGTTGCGGGAAACTTGGAGGGCACCGCCACGGCGGTGCCCTTTTTTTGTGCCGGCGGTCGGACTCGAACCGACACAGTGTCTCCACTACCAGATTTTGAGTCTGGCGCGTCTACCAGTTTCGCCACGCCGGCGGGGCGGTAGGAACAACCGGGGCTTTTCCGGTATACCTAAAGCTATATCTTAGCAGCTGTGAATGGAATACTGACGAGGAGGAAGCTTTGCATCCTGCACTGATCGCAGCCTTGAGTGTGCTCACGTTTCTCGGTGCCGCTATCGGGATGGAATTTGTCGCCCGCTTCATGCACAAGTACGTGATGCATGGTACCGGATGGTGCCTGCACTACGACCACCACAACAAGAGCGGACGCAAGTTCCAGAAGAACGATCTCTACGCGCTGTTCTTCGCCGGAACGAGTTTTGTACTGATCTACTTTGGCATGCGGATCAAGATCATGCCGATGTGGACTGCGGGATTCGGCGTAGCTCTGTACGGCGTGGGCTACGTGCTGTTTCACGACATCATGTATCACGGCCGAATTCGGTGGCTGAAACTCAAACCGAAACACCCCTACCTGAAGCGGATCATCAACTCCCATAGGCTGCACCACGCAACCGTTATGCAGGGCGGTGCCATCAACTACAGCTTTCTCTGGGCATCACGGAAATTCAGCCCGGAGAACCAGGCGGAAGTAGACAGAATGCTCTCTCAGATTCGTGACTACCAGATGGAATTGAAGCGGCGCAGTCGCCAGGATTCGGTCGGGACCAAGACGTCCTAAGCCGGGCAATCGGGCTCCGCATGCGCCACAGGTGGCGCGACCAAGACCGTCGCCGGTGCCGGCGGCAGCCCGAGGTCGCCAGGAATACCGGAGCTTCACCACTGTGGCTGCTCCCCGCAGCGCTCTTGCTTTTTGTCCTTGGCTGCGCCTCAACCCCGGAAGACCCACTCGCTGATATCGCTGGCCGGATGCCGGTTCCGGTTGCAGAGGCGCTGGTTCCGCTACTGTCAGACCTCGCGCCGGAAACACGGGAAGAACCCCTGGTCCTGCTGGGTGCCGCGCTCGGTGAGCGGGGCTTTCTGGAACTGAGTCGCGATCTGGCCGCAACCTTTGGACTCCCTGCTGCCTTCCTGGAGCTTGATTCGCCCGTGCGTCCGCTGCATCGGATCAGCAGAATCGGCACGATGCTCATCGCGAGCGGCCAGCCGGAGGTGGCACTAGCGTTCTGGGAGGCCGCACTCCTGCGATTGCGTCAGACCGGCCGGACTCGGGAACTGGCAACCGGTGGTATCGGTACCATCCTCACGGCATCATTCCAGCAGGGTGAAACGGGGCTTGGGGTTGTCCGGGAAGTTGCAGAGCTTGCCTTTGTTCTCGGCGATCCGCGGGACCGCGCCATTGTGCTCCTGGACATTGTTGCGCTGTATCGGGTCAACGGGGTCCCGGGCTCGGTTGAGGAGCTGTTCGGTCAGGCCGCGGCGGCAGCCGCCGCAATCCAGCGACCCCTGCAGCGGGCGGAGGTTTTCACGCGCATCGGGCGGGAGTACTCGCTGGAGGGTGATGCCGAGCGCGCGGAGACCTTCACCGGACGCGGGCGGCAGATCACCGAACTCCAGGACCTGAGCAGCCTGGATTCCGTGGCCAGCGACGCGCTGCGATCCCTGGTTGTCACCGAATTGCAGCAGCAACAGATCGGTTACGTCACCCGACTGATCGGCCGTGTTGGAGATTCGGCAACGGCGGCGGAACTCTATCGGGTGTTTGGCGACTACTTCCTTGCGCAGGAGCAGGAGGAGTCCGCCGGCACCGCCTACAGCATTGCTCTGGCCACGGCCGGGTCTGCCGACACAGACCCCGAGATCATCACCGCCTCCCGGATTCTGTTGAGCTACATCAGTGCGGGTAGCTCTGCTCTGCCGGAAGACGCGCTCCGCAGGCTGCAAGCGGATCGCGCACAATCAATCCGGCGTGCCGCTGCCGGGCCGGCCGGGGCAGACATCATGGCGGCCCTGCTCCTGAGGGGAACCGCTGACGCGGTGCAAGCGGTACTGAGCGGTCCCGAGCTTCCGCTGCAGGGGCTGATATCCGGCCTGCAGACCATCGGCCGTATCGCAGGATCAGATGCCGGGTTGTCTGCGGAGGTGGTGACAATTGTGCGGGAGACCGCTGCGCAGGCGGGCTCTGAAGTCCGATCAGGGGTTTCAGCAGCACTGGCAGCAATAGGAAACCCGGACACCGCAGCCGGGCTGGCTTCCAGTCTGCCGGACGCAAGAACCATGGCGGTACCGGCTGCCGCCATTGCGGCCGCCCAGCTGGCGTCTGCAGCGCTGGACAGAGACGCGGAACGGCTCCTGGTCACCCGTCTGCAGGAACTATCTCCGATCCAGTGAACTGCCGACCCTCCAGAATGGCGAGGGTGTTATCCGTGTCCCGTCCGCTCGCGATCACCACCCGAAGGTCGGCGCTCTCAGCCCGCCGGGAAGCAACCGGGTCAAAGGGGACGTTGGTTCCCGGCTGCCACTCATCGCCCACCATTCGCCGAAACTCCGGCCAGGTGATGCGCGCGACGGGACGGGCATCCGGGTTGTGTCTGGGATCCTCCGTGAACAGCTGGGTAATGTTGCTGAGATTGATCAGTGTTCGCGCACCGGCGTGCTCGGCAAGGAGCACCGCGTCGTAGTCGGTGGAAAATCCGGGTTTCCAACCGGCACCAATCAGGATGCTGCCGGTGAATACCGGTGCCACGGAGGGATCCTCCACTACCGGGTCCATGCACAGATCCGCCAGGACCACGCGCAGGAGTTCTGCATTCAGCCGGGTTGCGCGGATACCAACGGCGTCAAGACATCCCGCATCCGCTACGCCGAGGTCCCTCGCGGCAGCCTGGTAGCGGCGGGCAGGTGCGCCACCGCCTACAACAATGACCAAACGGCGCTGTGGGTCAGAATCCAGGTAGGCGCGAATCATGCCGGAGAATCCGCGGATCATTCCGCTGTCGGGCCATTCAGGGGAAACTACAGAACCCCCGAGGGAGATCACGGCAGTGCTGCTCATGCAGCCATGATCAGTCACGGGAGGCAACAAGGCAAGGTAGCGGACATGGGCTAAACGCCTGCGCCTCTGACCGGTATATTTACGGAGATGGCAGCGGATATCTCGCGAATCCTGAACGAATGGGACTACGATCCGGAGAACTCAGTCCGGATCATCACCGCCGACAACGGCAGGAGCGTGCTCCAGGTTCGTCAACCAATGGGAATTGAGCAGTACGAGCTGGATGGGCGTCCGGATGGGCGGGAGTCCTTTGGCCACAGCACCGTGCTGGAGGAGATTGATGCACGCTTGAGCGTATGGATGTCCGAGCACGGCTCGGAAGATGGGTTCAGCATTGGACGCGAGGATGCCGCGCGCCTTCAGGGCGAGGGCGTGATGTTCTATTACCGCTACTACCTGTTGTTCCATCTCAACGACTTCCCGCGGGTGGCCCGGGATACATCGCATAACCTCCGCCTCTGTGACCTCATGGAACGCTACTGCGAGCACGAGGAAGACCGGATTTCTGTCCTCCAGTACCGGCCCTACATTCTTCGAATGCACGCCATGGCCTTGAGCATGGAAGCGGTGCAGCAGAACCTGGTTGAACAGGCGGTCAGCACGCTTGAGAGCGCAATTGCCGAGATAGAGGCCCTGGACGACATCCCCACGCCACCGTTCCAGTTTGAGCGCCCCCGCTCCGCAAGCTACCTGCGCGCCGCATTGGAGCAGGTTCGGGAGAACTACGCCGGTCCCCGGGAAAAGCTGGAGCAGGAACTGGAAGCAGCCGTCAGTGAGGAGAACTACGAGCGCGCAGCGGAGATCCGTGATCGGCTGGAGGAGCTTGAGTAGGAGCCGCTCGCCTTGACAGCGCTCTGGCGGGGGAACATCATCGCCCATCAATGATGCGTCGAGCTGTTCTCTGTCTGGTATTCGCTTCGCTGAGCTTGAGCGCGGCGGCGCAGGAGTTCATTACCGCCACCCAATACTTTGAGCAGGCCGCAGATCGCTACAGCGGCATACAGAGCTATTCCGCTGATGTGACCATCTCGGTCAGTGATGAAGAAATGGTCGGCGAGCTGGTGTACCTTCGCCCGAGCCTTCTCCGAATTGACTTCAGCCAACCGGCCGAGCAGGTTATCGTCTCCGACGGCGCCCTCCTCTCCGTATTTGTTCCACAGAACAACGTAGTGCTTCAGCAGCAGCTGCGGGCAAGAAGCGGGGACGACTTCACCGGCCTGGCAACCCCGGAGGGTCTTGCTCTTCTGCGGCAGGGTTACAGCATTGCCTACACGCAGGGGCCGGATCCGCAGCCGCTGGACGGCCCGGATGTGGTCAACGGTTCCCGGGAGCCGGTAGTAAAGCTGACTCTCACTCGTCGCCGGAGCAATGAAGGCTTCCGCCAGATTGAGCTTGCCTTTGGTGCGAACGGGCTGATTCGTCGAATCACCGGCACCACCATCAGCTTCCAGCAGGTAACCATGGACTTTCGGAACATTGAAGTGAACCAACCGATTGCTGCAACGGTATTCGAGTACGACGCTCCCGGAACCGCAAACACCACGGACAACTTCCTGTTCGGGCCACAGTAGGGACGGACGGAGCGCACGATGGAGTCCATCGGCGAAAAGCTGACCCACGCTCGTGAGGCTCGGGGTCTGAGCGTGGATCAGGCGTCCCGCGAGACCCACATCGCGCGGAGGTTTCTCCTCGCGCTGGAAGAGGAACGCTTCACAGATCTTCCGGGGGAAACATATCTCCTGGGCTTCCTGCGGACCTACTCGGACTTCATCGGACTTGACGGTAAAACCATGGTCTCGCTGTACCGAAACACGCGGCTGCAGGAAACTGAGGCGCCTATTGAGCAGCTGATTCCGCCCAGAACCAGCCTTCCGCTTGGTCCTCTGTTGGCCGGACTCGCAGCCGTGCTCGTCATTGGGGCTTCGGTTCTCCTGATTCCACGCATCATCAATCGGGAACGCCCGGTGGCAGAGGAACCGAGTGGTCGGCTGCTGCCCTTTGCGGGCACGGTCCTGGACGAACGCCTGCAGACCGGAGACCGGGTGCAGGTGACCGTTGGGGGTGAGCCCCGGACCATCCGTTTTGCGGGCCTGGAGAACGGACAGATCCTGCTGGAGTTTGGCGAGGCGAGGGTGTCTCTCCTCCCGGAGGAACGTCTGGATCTCGCCGAGCTGAGTCCCGAGCTGGAGGGCTTGCAGGTGAGCGCCAGGAATCCTTCCCAGGTTGCCGGAGGCTCCGCCGTTTTCCGCTTTGAACCCGTCTCTGAGACGCTGGACCTGGCGGCCGGGACGGCTGATGGCGGGGACCAGCCAGGCACAGATGCGGATTCAGAAGCTGGCTCGGCAAGCGGCGAAGCAGATGGCACGGAAGTCGGGGCGGGACGTACAGCAGGAAGCCGGCCTGCCGGATTGCTGGAGCCGCGGTTCCGCACGTCGGTTGGTGCACGGCAACGGGAGGTCCTGCGACTTCCGGTGGAGGCTCCGCCTGGCGGCTCCAGCGTGACCCTGGCCGCGAGCGGGAGCGTGCTGGTGCAGCTGGCCCCGGATGACGCCGGCGAGCGGTTGGAAACCCTGGGGAGCGGCGACTCCATCACGCTTACTTTTGGGAATGAGTTATCCGTCATCGCATCCAACTCTGCAGCGCTGACAGTGCAGGTAGATGGCACCCGGGTACCCTTTGGCGGCCCCGGTGGCATTGACGGTGTCCGCCTGGTCCGGACCGGTGATGATGGCGCGACACGGGTGAGCATCGTCCCGGTATACTGATCCACGCCATGCCCGACACCATCTTTGACCGCATTCTGGCCGGCGAGATTCCGTCGGATCCCGTCTACAGCGACGACATCGTCTATGCGTTCCGTGACATCAATCCCGCTGCACCGGTCCATGTCCTGGTGATTCCCAGAGACAGGAAGGCGTCTTTTGACGAGCTTGCGGAGGCGGATCCTGCGACAATTGGACGATTCTTTTCCCGCGTGTCCATGATTGCGCGGGAGCTGGGGCTTTCAGGGCCGGGATATCGAATTGTGTTCAACCACGGTGCGCACGGACAGCAGACGGTTCAGTACCTGCACGCCCACATCATTGGAGGCCGACAGCTTCAGTGGCCGCCGGGCTGATGGACTACCCGTGGCTGGACGGCCTCAATCCGGAACAGCAGGAAGCGGTGCGCCACGGCCAACAGCCGCTGCTCATCCTCGCGGGGGCCGGGTCTGGAAAGACACGCGTGATCACCGTCCGGATTGCCCACCTCATCCGTACGGGACAGGCTGACCCTCGATCCATTCTGGCCGTGACCTTCACCAACCGGGCCGCGGCGGAGATGCGGGAACGCGCCGCAGCAATTGCGCCCGGTGCAGGCGAAGTCCTGATCCGTACCTTTCACTCGTTCGGCGCCTGGCTGCTGCGCCGAAACGCCAGCGCAGCCGGCTTGTCTTCAACCTTTGCCATCTACGACGACGATGACGTCCAGAGCCTCCTGAAGAGCCTGCGACCGGATCTCCCGCGGCAAAGCCTCCGGGTGATTGCCCAACAGATTTCCCGTGCCAAGGACTTCAACCTCCTGCCGGAAGACGATTTATCCGGAGTCTCCGGCGACCCGGAGTTTCGCAGGATCTACTCGGACTACGAGTCACGAAAGCAGGCCATTGGTAGCGCTGACTTTGGAGACCTGATCACCCTCCCCATCAGGCTCCTGCAGGAGAATCCTGCGGTTCGAACCAGGCTGCAGCAACGCTTCCGGACGGTTTTGGTTGACGAGTACCAGGACTCAAACGTCGCACAGTATGAGCTCCTCCGCGAGCTGGTGGGCCCGGAAACCGGAGTGGCCGTTGTGGGGGATGATGACCAGAGCATCTACCGCTTTCGTGGGGCGGAGGTCGCAAACATCCTGTCGTTCCCGGAGCGGTTTCCCGGGACCACGGTCATCCGCCTGGAGCAGAACTACCGTTCAACTCCGGAGATCCTGGCTGTTGCAAACGCGGTGGTGAAAAACAACGCCGGACGCCTGGGCAAGACCCTGAGGCCGGTCCGGCCGGAAGGACCACTCCCCCGCCTTGCCCTCCTCTACGACCAGGATGGCGAGGTTGCCTACGTCCGCTCTCTGCTGGCGGACGGCAAGTACCAGGAAACTGCGATTCTCTACCGGACCAACGCGCAAAGCAGGCTGTTTGAGACAGCATTCCTCGCTGATGGCGTCCCCTACCGAATCGTGGGTTCGGTGCGATTCTATGAACGGGAAGAGATCCGGGACACGCTTGCTTTTCTCAAGCTCCTGCTGAATCCCAGGGATGAGGTGGCATTCCGGCGAATCGTGAACAAACCATCCCGCGGGCTCGGCGAAGTCAGCGTGAACCGAATCCTTACGAGCGCAGACCCCCCGGTGGATGCGGCATCCGTAACGGGTCTGAGTCGGAAGGCATCTGCAGCCTGGGACGGCTTCCGCGTGCTCTTTCAGCGCCTGTCCTCCCAGCTACAGGACGGGAAGACGGCACAGGGTGATCTCATTCTGCAGCTGGTGGATGAAAGTGGTCTGCGCTCACACTACGTGGCAGAGGACGAGATCAGCGGAACCGCGCGCATCGGAAACATTGAGGAACTGGTCAACGCAGCGTCCCTGTATCCGGCGGGTCCGCAGGGACTCGCGGAGTTTCTGGAGGCCATTGATCTGGACCGCTCTCGGGAAACCGGGCAGGCCGGCGGGCCGGCGGTAACCTTGATCACAATGCACAACACCAAGGGCCTGGAGTTTGACAGGGTGATCATCACCGGCCTTGAGGAGGGACTCTTCCCCAGAGCCGATGACTTCTCCCTGGATGATCTGGAGGAAGAACGCAGGCTCTTCTACGTTGCCGTTACGCGCGCGCGCCGTGAGCTGCACATGACCTCATGCCGCTACCGTCGTCTGCGGGGCCGCGTGTCCGAGCTGTCACCGTCCCGGTTTGTGGAGGAGATCCCGGAGGAGCTGATCACCGTCATTGATCGCTACGGCGCGCGCCTGGGGACCCGTTCGGGCAGGCAGAGCGCCTCCACCGATGAGACCGGCTTTTCTCGGGGTGACGGGGTCTACCACGACGACTACGGACGTGGCGTGGTTACGCGTTCCTGGCTGGCAGACGACGAGCCGGTGGTGGAAGTACGCTTTGAAAACGGGCAGCAGGCCCGCTTCCTCACGCGCTACACCCCGCTTGATCGCGTTGTTCTGGACTGAGATGAAAATGCAGCGCTCTCGGAACAGCTACTGCTATGACGGGTCGGGGAGACGCATGGTGGATATGGGGGGACTCGCGCCGTGGGCGGTGCTCGGGCTGAGACCATGGGGGCTTGCGCGCGTCCTGCGCGCCGAGTTGGACCGGGGCGGCCTGTACCTGCTGGAGAGCGCGCCTTCCCCGCGCTTGATTCGCGCCCTGCAAGCGCTGACCGGGTGCGGCGGCAACTGGATTGTCCGGCCCGCAGCCCCCAGCCAGGATGTGCCGGGCCAGGAGTTATGGCGTCCCTTCCTGCCGGCGCCCCAACCGGGTGGCACTGTAGTGGTCCGCCTGCCGCTGCCGCCGGGCCTCCATCTGGATCTGCTGCACGCAGAAGGCGGGCAACCCAGCGCCGGGCAATCCCAGGCCCCTTGCCCGCAGGAGTGCCCGGACGCGGTGCCGCGGGTTGCGCTGCGGGCAGCCGAGCATTTGGCTGGTGTGCTTGCGGGGATACCGGAGCGCCGCCGTCACGGTGGGCATCCCCTGCCCGGTCTGCCGCCGGATGCGCTGTCAGAATCCTGGTGGTCCAGGTTTGATGTCGGACCTTTCAATCGTGTTGGACCCTACCTGTTTCATCGGGGCCCTGAGGATTCCTACCCCGAGCTGCATCGTCATATGGCAGATGCGGGATTCCTTTTCCCGGCGGATCGGGCTATCCCGGCGATCATCCCGCTGGAGCTGTCCCCCGGCGAGCTTGCGCACTATCTCGGGCATGTGCAGAGTGTGCGGCATGGCGGCTGAACCGCTTCTTGCTTCCATCATCATCAGATTGGTCGCGGGTGGCCTCGCGGCCTTCTGCGCAATCCTTGCCTGGGCGCGGACGCGGGATAGCGCGTGGATGCTGGTAATCCTTGCCACGCTGCTACGCTACGCGGGCACGGTCTATAGAATCCTGGACGATGCGGATCTGGGTGGGCTGGCACCGACCAACCCGCTTATAGCCGGTCTGCTGGATGCGGCAATTGATGCAATCCCAACGCTTCTTCTGGCTGCTGCCCTCCTCACCGTGGCGTTCCGCGTACGACAGCGCGTCCGCCGTGCCTGACAGACGGCGCTGACGCTCTGGTGGACAGCTGCCTGCACCACGCGTAAACTGCGGGAACTCATTTTCAGATATTCCCTGGAGGACATTGCATGGTTGCACTCATCGTCGGGCTAGTTTTCATTTTGTTTGCCGTCTACGCCGCTCTGCCGGAATCCCTTTCCTGGGCGGTGCTCAACTGGTGGGATGACATCCTTCTGGTTCTTCGTGGTGGACTCCCGCTGCTCGCGGTGTTCATTGGCCTGATCGCTGTGTTTATCGGTATTGCTGACATCAAGGACCGGATTGAGGCTCGTCGGGAAGAGCAGGAAGAACAGGCTCAGGCCGCAGCCGAAGCCGGAGAGAAGTCGGACAGCTGATCCGCGGCCGAATACCCGATTTCGCGCAGTTATTGACGTTGCCGATTCCAGCGGTATACTTCCCCTTCGCTTTCGTGCCGGAGGTCGGCATGAATGGAATAAGGAAGACTGTGACGGTGATCAGATGAAAACGGTATACGCCAAGACAGAGGCGGTGGAACGCAAGTGGTACGTGATTGACGCCGCAGACGAGGTACTCGGCCGGGTAGCTACCCGCGCGGCTACCCTGCTGCGCGGGAAGCACAAGCCTGAATTCACGCGATGGCAGGATCTCGGTGACTTCGTGGTGATTGTAAACGCGGATAAGATTCGCGTGACCGGACGCAAGCCGGAGGATAAGCAGTACGTCCGGCACAGCGGCTATCCCGGCGGAATCACTGCGATTCCCTTCCGCCTCATGATTCAACGGAAGCCCACGCTGCCGATGGAGCACGCTGTCCGGGGAATGCTCCCCCGAAACCGCCTGGGCCGGAAGCAGTTCACTCACTTGAAGGTGTACGCCGGTTCAGAGCATCCACACGCCGCGCAGAAGCCGGAAAAGGTAGAGGTCTAAATGGCTGACAGTATACTTGGGCGCGGCATTGGCCGCCGGAAAACTTCCGTTGCCCGCGTCTACGTCCGAAGGGGCAGCGGGAAGATCATCGTCAACGGCCGGGACGTGGATGCGTACTTCGCCAGTCCTGAGCGCGCTTACGTGGTGCGCCAGCCGCTTGAAGTGATCGATGGGCTTGGCCGATACGACATCGCGGTGACCGTCTCCGGAGGCGGGTTGACCGGCCAGGCTGGCGCAATCCGCCATGGCCTGTCCCGCGCGCTTGTGTCCGTGGATGACACCAACTACGCCACGCTTCGGGCAAACGGCTTTATGACGCGGGATCCCCGGATGGTGGAACGCAAGAAGTACGGTCAGCGCGGCGCACGCCGACGGTTCCAGTTCTCAAAGCGATAAAGTGCCATGGATCAGCCGGGTGGAGCCGAATCCGGCCCGGTCTGATCAGGTTCTTCTCAGCATTTCCCAATCCCCGCCACACTCAACCGCTGTGGTGGAACAGCACCAAATTAATGACGACCCGGAGGTGCTCACTTGCCACCGGGATGACGCGCTTGGCCTGACAGATGGCATGGAGCTCAGTGAGCCGCAGGTTCAGGCCCTGCAACGTTCGCTTTTTCGGCGTGAGTGCAGGGAGAAGGCACTTTCTTTGTTGTCGCGGCGGGATCATGCCGAACGGGAACTGCAGCGGAAGCTCCTGCAGCGGAGCTTCAGCGCTGATGTGGTCGCTGAAGTGTGTGCGGAGCTGAACTCAACGGGTCTACTGGACGACCAGCGCTTTGTTTCTTCCTGGATTGCTGCCCACCGAGGACGGAGGCCGCGTGGACTTCACTTCCTTGCGGCGGAATGCGCGGAGCGTGGGGTGAGCAGGGAGGATTTCGCCGAGGCACGGGACGCGCTGCTTGCAGAGACTCCCGAGTTTGAGTTGAAGGAGTGCCGTCTGGCCATGCTCCGCGCAGCCAGATCCGGGGGAAACCCGGAAAAAACCAGGCAGACACTCAAACGGTGGGGCTTTTCGCGTGCAACAATCCGATCCGTGGAGAACAGTTCGCCTCCTCAAGGACGTTGACATCATGGACGTTTTTGCTTAGCATTTAGGCGAGGTAAAATACGAATGGCACGAACTGATCGAAAGATACGGATCTTCTCTGCGCTGGAAGTCGCAAACATCTGTGGAGTAGTCAATCAGACAGCAATCAATTGGATAAAGAACGGCTACCTCAAGGCCTTCACAACCCCCGGCGGGCAATATCGCGTCTATGCGGAAGACCTGGTGGCCTTCCTGCACTCCCGCGGAATGCGCCTCCCGGAAGAGCTGCAGAAGATCCTGGACGAGGAACTGGTAATCCACTCTGTTCTTGTTGTTGATGACAACAAGGAGTTCAACGACAGCCTCCGTGAGTACCTGGAGCAGCAGTTTCCGGAGTATCAGGTGCACCAGGCCTTTGACGGGTTTGAGGCTGGGAAGTACCTGGCAGCAGAGAAGCCGGGTCTGGTGTTTCTGGACATTGATCTCCCCGGTGTTGATGGCGAGCGCCTCCTGCAGGCCATGAAGGACGAGAGTCAGATGACCACACCAATTGTCATCGTGGTATCCGGGAAGACGGAGCCGGAGCTGGAAACCCGGGTCATGGAAGCCGGCGCTGAGGCATTCCTTGCCAAGCCGGTGGACTTTGCCGGGCTCCCGAATCTGATCAAGGAACTGAACAAGAAGCGCCGATAGGGCGCAGCGCTGGAGACCAAGATGGAAACGCGAGCGGTAGAAATCATCGTTCGCGGATTGGTACAGGGCGTGGGATTCCGGTATGCCGCATGGCGACGGGCCCTCGCCCTGAAGCTTTCCGGTTGGGTCAGAAACAGATCCGATGGCACCGTGGAGCTGGTCTGCTCCGGTCCCCCTGACTCCGTGCAAAAGATGATTGAGTGGCTTGAACACGGACCATCAGGAGCCCGTGTCCGTGGGACGGAAGTCAACGATATCCAGCCCGGTCATCTCGCACAGGAGTTTGAGATCCGGGTGTGAAACCGCCGAAAAGCTCCGCTCACGGAGCACCTTGCTGAAGGACGGACGGCGCTGGGCCCAATGCCTGCTCAGGCGCCCATCCCCGGAACCTCAGTAGTTTTTCCTCTCGTAGCCCAGAAGCGAAATGAGCCCCGCAATCACGAAGAAAAGTGCAAGCCCGGCGGTAACCACCGACCGCGCCCAGAGCCCCCAGAAGGTGTTGAGACGGGCACGGGAATCGGTAACGAGGACCTCCACGGTATCACCTTCTTCAAATAAACCTGCACGGCGGGCGGCGTCAGCAACAAACTCCTGCGAACCGTCACCGGCCTGGTAGCGAATGCGTGGCGCGTATCGCAGGCCGCTTCCCGCGTCTGTGAAGGGAATGCTGCGATCCTGCATCTCCAATCCAACCACGGTACCGCGAACGCTGCTCCCAGCACGCAGTGCCGACCAGGTAGATCCCGCGTTCAGCAGCGAAAGCAACAACAAAATCCCGGCAAGGCCCCAGAATCCGTACGCAAACAGTCTTGAGAGTGGCAATCTCACTGGCTACGCCTTTCCGAACAGAGCGATGCCGTTGTGTCCGCCGAAGCCAAAGGTGTTTGACATTGCCACGGATATCTCGCCCTCCTGTGCAGTGTTAGGGACGTAGTCCAGGTCAAGTTCCGGATCCTGATTCTCAATGTTGATGGTGGGCGGAAAAAACCCATCTTCAATTGCCACAATGCTCGCCACCGCCTCAATTCCGCCGGCTCCACCAAGGACATGGCCGGTCATACTCTTGGTGGAACTCACCTTGAGCTTGTAGGCGTGCTCGCCAAAGACCTGCTTGATGGCGGCAGTCTCAACCTTGTCATTCAGCGGGGTGGACGTGCCGTGCGCGT
Source organism: uncultured Spirochaetaceae bacterium (assembly GCA_964591085.1). Taxonomy (GTDB): domain Bacteria; phylum Spirochaetota; class Spirochaetia; order DSM-27196; family CAZPXH01; genus CAZPXH01. Next base: position 93,168 of record CAZPXH010000004.1, read on the forward strand.
TGATGTAGTCAACTGCAGACGGATCAATGCCTCCATCCCGAAGGGCCATTTTCATTGCCGCAATAGCCCCGCGGCCCTCCGGGTGGGGCGCCGTGAGGTGATAGGCATCACAGCTGACGCCGTAGCCGAGCAGCCTTGCGCGTGAGCGTGCGCCCCGCTTTGCTGCGTGCTCAGCGGACTCAAGGACCAGGACACCGGCGCCTTCTCCCATCAGAAAGCCGTCACGGTCCCGGTCAAAGGGACGGCTAGCGCGCTGCGGCGAGTCGTTGTAGCTGGTGGTCATTGCCTTCATTGAGTTGAACCCGGCGATTCCGATCCTGGTAATAGACGCTTCCGCACCCCCGGCCAGGACCACATCACACACACCGCTCTCAATCAGGCGCTTTCCCTCCCCTATCGCATCGGTGCCGCTGGCACATGCCGTGGTAACGGTGAGAACCGGGCCCTGCAGGTCCAGGATGATGGCAACGTGCGCGGGAGCGATGTTTGCAATGAGCTTGGGGATGGTCATGGGGGAAACCCGGTCTGGTCCGGACTGAAAGAGACTCCAGTAGCTCGCCTCCAGTGACTCAAACCCCCCTATGCCCACACCAAGAACCACGCCCACCCGCTCGGAATCAAAGCCGGCGTCTGCCAGTCCGGCATCGTTGAAGGCTTCCACTGCTGCGGCAACCGCAAAGTGGCTGTACCGATCCATCTTGCGGGCGTCCTTGCGGTCAATCACCGTCTTTGGATCAAATTCCTTCACTTCGGCCGCAATCGTCGTGGCAAAGCCCTCCGGATCAAAGAGCGTGATTGGTCCCGCGCCACTGACACCGGCGCGCAGTGCTTCCCGGTACTGGGAGACGTTATGGGCAATCGAGTTGACGGTACCGATCCCGCTAACCACCACTTCGGTCATGGCTTTTCCTCCTCTGCGGGCTACATGCCCAGACCACCGGTCACGTGAAGGACATGTCCCGTCACGTAGGTGGACAGATCGCTTGCAAGAAAGAGCGCGGCGCGAGCCACGTCCTCCCCGGTGCCCAAACGGTCCAGAGGAATCTGGGCCGTCAGGGTGCTTCGCTGCTCGTCGTTGAGCTGGCCAGTCATATCAGTCTGAATGAAACCCGGCGCAATTGCGTTCACGCGGACCGAGCGGCTGGCCAGCTCCCGCGCCAGGCTCTTGGTCAGCCCGATGAGGCCGGCCTTGGAGCTGGCGTAGTTTGCCTGCCCGCCGTTCCCGATCACACCCACAATACTCGTGATGTTGATGATTGAGCCTTTGCGCTGGCGAATCATGGCACGGGAGACGGCGCGGGAACACAGAAAAGCGCTCCGGAGATTGACGTTCATCACGGCGTCCCAGTCTTCCAGCTTCATCCGCATGACCAGGCCGTCCCGTGTGACTCCCGCGTTGTTGACCAGCACGTCCAGGGGACCCTCATCAAGGACCTCCTTGACCGCAGCATCCACGGCAGTCTCATCGGCAACGTCAACGGGATGGTGGCGAACGGAAGTGTCATGTTCCCGGGCAAGCTCGGCGAACTCGTCGGTGGAATCACCGGGGCTGCGCGAGAAGTAGTGTACCTCCGCGCCGTTTTTCAGGAAGGTCCGCACGATGTCCGCACCGATCCCCCGGGAACCGCCGGTAATCACGGCGCGCGCGCCTGCCAGAAGGCTGCTTTGCATGGAATCTCCTGTTGGCTCGCTCATGGGGCAGAGAACTCCCGTGCGTCGGCCAGCGTTCCCGCTGCCCGAACATCACATGCGTCGGCCGCTGGTTCTGCCTTTGCCAATGCCCGCCAGTTGCCGGCAAGCACGGTCCCGGCACCGCACTCAAGGAGAATCTCCGGGCGCTGGCGCAGAATACTGTGCTCAACGGCCACCCACTGCACCGGCGAAACAAGCTGGCGGACGCAGAGATCCTTCCACTCGGCCCCGGTCTCAACGACCTCGCCGGTGACGTTGCTCATCACCGGAATTCGCGGATCGGCAAAGCTCAGGCCCTCCAGAACCGCCCGAAACTGGTCTGCCGCGGACTGAAGGAGCGGACTGTGGAAGGGTCCGGAGACCTTGAGCGGGATGAATCGCTTGGCACCGGCCTCCTTGAGGGGTCCCTCAGCCGCGGAGAGCCCTTCGGCGGTGCCGGCAATGACCGTCTGTACCGGACTGTTGTGGAGCGCAGGGTAGACGTCTGAGAGGCCGGAGCAGATATCCGAGACCTCGGCAAATGACAGGCCCATGACAGCGGCCATCCCGGCTTTGCCGGCATCACTGTCGTTGGCGCGGCTTGCGGCTTCCGTCAGCCGACCGCGCTCCAGTACCAGCGGAAACACGTCCGAGCGGGATATCACCCCGGCAGCAACAAGCGCGGCATACTCGCCCACGCTGAACCCGGCGCAGAGGTCCGGGTAGATGCCGCGATCTGCCAGAACGGCAGCCGCAGCAAGGCTGGTTGCGGTCATGGCCAGCTGGGTTACGTCTGTGGTGTTCAGCCGCTCCTCGGGGCCGTTGAAGGTGATATCAGCTATGTCAAAGCCGGCTGCATCGGAGGCCTCCTGAAAGATCTCCCGCACTGCCTGGCTGGATTCGTGGAAGTCGCGTCCCATACCGGGGTACTGAGCACCCTGACCGGGAAACAGAAAGGCGATGTTCACGGGGACTCCTTGAGCCGCCATTTGAACGGCCGGGTACTGCAGCTGTCAAGACGCCGTCAATTGACCGCGTTCCATCGGCGCCCCTATCATCCCGCCAACCCCACCGGAAGGACCTGCCCATGGGAGCGCTTATCCGCGCGGTCGGCACGTATCTGCCATCCCGCCGGATGTCCAACGATGATCTGGCAACAATCGTGGACACATCAGACGAATGGATCTACTCGCACACCGGAATCCGCTATCGGCACATTGCCGCAGACAACGAGGCGGCGAGTGACCTGGCGGTTGCGGCGGTACGGAGTCTGGTAAGCCTGGACGGAACCGCGGTTGATCCGGCTGCAGTGGATCTGATCCTGCTTGCTACAAGCACGCCCGACCACCCGGGACTGCCTTCAACCGCCAGTATCGTGCAGGACCGGATTGGCGCGCGGGCAGCGGGCGCCATGGATATCGTGGCGGCCTGCAGTGGGTTTGTGTACGCCCTGGAGACGGCCCGCGCGTACGTGGAGTCCGGAGCGGCGGAATCCGTGCTGGTGATCGGTTCTGAGGTGTACAGCCGGATTCTCAACTGGGAGGACCGCCGCTCCTGCGTGCTCTTTGGCGACGGCGCCGGCGCGGTGCTTGTGTCCCGTTCGGCCGGAGATGGCACGGAAGCGGGACGCGGACTGCAATCGGCACTTCTGGCATCCGACGGCTCGGGTGCCGAGTGCCTGATGCGCGAGGCCGGAGGGTCCAGAAAGCCTCTTGAACCCGGTGTCACCACCAATGCGGAACTTATGCTCAGCATGGATGGCCGGAAGGTCTACTACTTTGCGGTGCAGGCCATCATTGACACCATCACAGGCCTGCTCCGGCGGAACAACCTGAACTTTGATGACATTGACTGGGTGGTTCCACACCAGGCAAACGTCCGCATCATAGACGCGGCCTGCAAGCGCGCCGGGTGGGACCGTTCCCGCTTCTTCATGAACATTGAGCGCTATGCAAACACTTCCGCTGCAAGCATTCCCATTGCCCTCGCAGAGCTGCAGGCGGATGGCGCGCTTCAGGCAGGTTCGCGCATCATTACCGTGGGCTTCGGCGGGGGGCTGAGCTACGGGGGCAACTACCTGGTCTGGTGATTGGCAAGGTGTGCCGCAATCCGCCCGAGTTCCTGCTGCAGGGGACCGTCTGCGGAGTACGGCATGATCCGGTCCAGCCGCCCGCTCCGCGCGGCATATCTATACAACTCCACCTCCGCGCCGGGATTCTCCGGGAGTTCCGGCGGGCGCAGGTACTGCGCAAAGGCGGCGTACAGGGATAGCTGCAAGCGATAAGAGTCGGCACGAAGCTCGGCATCGGTCTTGAAGTCCACAATCACAATGCGCGCAGGGCAGAACCCGACACAGTCCAGCTGCGCACGAACCTTCCAGCGCCTTCCATCCGGAAGTGGCACAGCCCCAAGGGCGGGAAGCTCTAGCTCAATCAAATCCATCTGCCCAAGCAAGACCGGAAGCTCCGAGGCGCTGTACACCTCGGCCACCAGGTCCAGAGAGGCTTGGATCTCCGGTGTTCGGCTTCCCTCGCCCGGCTCTTGCGGTTCCGGACCGTGCAGGCTCACAGCCGCTCCCAGGTCCCGCCGAATCAGTGAATCCAGCAACTCATGGACCCGCGTGCCGAATTCGGTGGCCTGCACATGCCCACTGGGCTGGTAGGGAAGCAACGGTTCCGGAACCGAGGGAGGACCGGCATCCAGTTCTCCGGACTGATGCCGCAGAGTCTGATGGAGGTCTTGAAGCGTGGTCGCGGCAAAGGTGTCCGGCATAACGCGAAGCTCGGCGGGCTCCCTGGCGGATATGGCCAGAAGCTGATCCCGGTCTACAAGCTGTCGGGCCCTCCAGGGGCCCTCCTGCGGGGGAATACCGGAAAGCGCAAGCTGGGGGATGTCCGGAAGAGACTTGAGGCCAGCCTCCAGATTGTGCAGCAAGTCTTCCCGGGATGTTGGCAGGCCAATGGCGGAGAGCACGTGGTAGAGGTAGCTCAGCTCGGGAACCTGTTTGTTCGTGCCCCGAAAGTAGGCGCAGAGGATCAACGAATCTTTCGCGCGGGTCAGTGCAACGTAGAGTTTGCGCCGGAGCTCCGCGTCTACAGCTTGCTCGGCGGCGCGGGCCGCGCTCGACCACAGATAGCCGGGCGGATTGGAGCCCAGATGGACCCGGATACGGTCCGGGCTGTCCTGCACAAGCCGTGACTCCCGGGTGTTCTCGGCGGTTCCAAGCCCCGCAACCAGCACAAGCCGATACTCAAGTCCCTTGGACTTGTGGATTGAGAGGATGCTCAGGGCGTTCCCGCGGCCCGGCTCCTCGTCCCCGTCCAGCCGCTGTCCTCCCGCAAGCTCCGGCTCCAGCCAGTCCAGGAAGGCTCGCGGGCTTCTGCCGCTGAAGCGGGCGGCCTCCGTCCTCAGAGTGGTGAAGGACGCAAGGTAGGGGTGCAGATCCAGGCGCTCCAGCACAAACCAGCGGTAGCCGAGGTCATACCAGGCGCGGTCCAGCAGCTCCACGGCACTCAGATCCGCGCGGCGGAGCTCGGAGATACGCCCAAGCAGGCCACCCATCCGCTCCTGATCCACAGCTGAGAGTCCCGGCGGTAGTTCTTCCACTGAGGTGATCGGCCCGCGCTGCATGAGTGCGGAAGCGGCCTCCGGGCTGAGCGCCGTAAACGGACCGCGCACCAGCACCGCCCATGCGTAGGGATCCGCCGGACCGCAGATTGTGCGCAAGACTGCCCACAAATCGTTTGCGGGGGCCTCCGCCAGAATGGAGCGGTCAATTGCCGCCGAGAACGGGACGCCGTGTCGGCGAAGTGCGCGCTCCCAGGCATGCTGTTGGCGGTAGGTGGGCAAGAGGATGGCGCAGTCGGCGTACGGGATATCGCGTGCTTCCGCCTCCTCCTTCAGTGCCCGGACGCCCGCCTCCGCCTCCTCGTCCTCCGGCGTCCAGCGGTTCGGTTCGCGGTCATCGTCCCGAACTCCCAGAATCAGGCGCGCGCAGACCTCGTCTGTGGCAGCGGCGGAGTTCGCCACACCGGCGATAGCGGGCGCAAAGCTCGTGTCCCACTCCTCCGGTTGCTCCGGGAAGACTCGAGAGAAGATATGGTTGGTGAATGCCACCAGTGGCGGGCTCAGGCGGTAGGTACGCGTGAGCTGGACGGTTCTCCCACCCTGCTCCTCCAGACTGGATGCCATGCCGTTGAACACCGACACGTCTGCCCCACGGAAGCGATAGATGCTCTGTTTCGCGTCCCCAACAAAGAACAGGCGGTCTGGCTGCAGCTCGTCAGACATGGGGATGCGGGTTGTAATCTCTTCCCTTCCGGCAATCAGGTAGAGCAGATCCCGCTGCAGCGAGTTGTTGTCCTGGAACTCATCAATGAGGCACGCGCTGATCCCGTTACGTACCCGCCGCAGCAAGTCTTCCTGGGACAGCAGCAGGTCCAGGGCAAGGGACAGGAGGTCCTGAAACCCCAGGAGTCCCTGGTCCCGACGATGCGCCGAGTATTCGCCCAAGAAGCGCCCTAACAATCGGTAGACAGCCTCACGCCTCGGGCGATTCTCAATGTCGGGCTGCTGCTCGGCCGCGGGGAACACGACCATCTCCTTCCATCGAGTCAGGAGCTCCTTGAGGCTGATAAGCGGCTCCTTGGTAATCTTGCCGCCTGGCAGCGGAAAGACCGCGGAAGCCAGAACAGAGACTTCCTCGGTCCAGTCTCCAGCGTTGTCCAGCTGCGATTGCACAGCGGGGAAGTACTCGCCGGCTCGTTCCCAGGTCTTGCTGTCGGATCGTTCCGTGGAGAGCAGGGCAAGAATCTCCGAGAGGGTACGTTGCGCGGTTTCACGCACCTTGGCGAACTGCTCCGCAAGCTCCTCGTCGTCGCGCTCAAGAAGCTCCGATGCGTCGGGCACCCGGCTCAGTGGGCGCGAACGGGCAAGAGGGAGCAAACCGAGTTGCAGCAGGTCGTCCAGGCTTCTGGCCGGATTCCAGCCCGCTATTCCCGGATCCTCCGCATTAGAAAGCAGGAAGTCCCGCGCAAAGTCCAGCGTGCGCTCGTCTCCGCCTTCCTCGAGCATACCGATCTCCGGCGGAAGCTGGAGCGCACCCGGATTCTGGCGGATGATCTCCAGACAGAAGCTGTCCAGGGTTCCGATTCGGATGCGCTCCAGATCCAGCTGCTCGCTATCGGTTCCGGTGCTCCTCCCGACCAGTTCCGTTACTATCCGGTCCCGCATCTCCGCGGCGGCCTTCCGCGTAAAGGTGAGCGCCAGGATTCGCTCAAGGGGAACCCCGTCAGAAACCAGCCGGAGGTAGCGCTCTACAAGCACGGCCGTCTTGCCGGTGCCAGCGCTTGCAGTAACCACCATGTTCCCGGTTCCCGAGATCGCGTCCTGCTGCTCAGGGTTCAGAGTTCTGCGAAGCTCGGCCATCAGCGGACCACGTAGCGCTGCCGGCAAACGGCGCGCGCGGGGCATTCGGCGCAGCCCTCGCCGTCTCCGGGAACTGCATAGGTACCCGTTCGGGCCGCTGCTGCTGCCTGCTCGCAGTCCGCGAGGAGGCGTGCGAGCTTGCTTGTGCCGGCAGCCTCGGTCAGGTGCTCCGTCCCCGAACTGGCAATCGCCCGGGAATCCTCGTCTGCGAAAGCAAAACGATACTCGGCCTGCCAGCCTTGGGCGCTGGAGGCGAGTTCAGCGTCTCCGGATGCCAGCAGAACGTAGGCCTGAAGCTGGTACTCGGGGAAGCTGGCCCGAGTATCAGTTTCAATGACCTTGAGCCCACCACGGATTCGAGCCGGGCGTCCGGTCTTGAAGTCAACAATCACCAGGCGGCCGTCGGCGCTCTGCAGCATGGCATCCACCCTTCCCCGAATCGGGAGGCCCGCGATCGCACCTTCCAGGACACGCTCTATCCCCGCACAAACCGCGCCCGGCCAGGCTTCCGCAACGCCGGAGAGCAGAACACGCGCCGTTTCTGTGGCGCGCGCTGCCAACAGTGGAAGCAGCGCTTCCGACACGGACAGCTCCCGGGAGAGGTAGGCGCGGATGTGATCCCGGATCGCCGGCGCGGCATCCTCGGGGTCCGAACCCTCAAGTACAGACGGCAGAAATTCCGCGACTGCCGAATGGACTGCGCTCCCCAAGGCCATGTAGGGATGCAAAGACGGCGCTTCCGCCGCACTGGCGCGAAATTCGCTCCCCACAAGCCACGCGAAGGGGCATCCAATACGGCGCCCGAGCGCGCTCGCACTTACCGGCGGCAGGCCTTCTGCGCTGCTGAGGAACAGCGGAGCGTCCGCAAGGTCCGCCTTCCGATACTGGAGTGCTCGCTCCGCGGCAAAGCGCAGGCCGCGGTTGAGCACCGGGCTTCTGCCGCTGTCTGGTGGTCTGGCGAGCACTTCCTGCATGCCATCCGCACCAACCTGTTGGCCGTCCGCCGTGGCGAAGGTCCGGGCTACCGCGTGAGAATCAGCCTCGTCAGGCGCGGGAAACGGTGCTCCGGGGCTGGTGGGAAATCCCCACTTCAGTAACGGGGCCGGCACCGCGCTGGCCGTTCCTCGCCGGAACCGGGCCATGCTGAGGTGAAGCGCACGCGTTCCGCCATAGCCCCGCAGGTACGACGAGGTCAGATTCGGGATGCCGTCCGCAAGGACGGATTCAAGCACGGGCGGCAGGATTCCATACGGCGATGACTGGACCTTCACCGCATCCGCATCCGCGCCAATCAACACGTGGACAGCCAGCGGAGCGCCAGCAAGCACCCGGTACTCGAACACCGGCACTCCTTCCTGGGATGACTGGGGCACGTAGCGCTCCTGATCCAGAAGGTCCGTCCACCTGGCAAGCGGGTCAGAAACGGTGATACCCAGGCGCCCCTCTGCAGAGGCGAGGTCGTTCAGGAGATCGTTCATCCGTTGGAGTGCGCGTTCATCCGCGTTGCCCCAGGACCGGCCGTCCACGCAGCGGTCCAGAACGCTGGACCACGCCCCGCGCAGCTCAACCGCATCACGCGCCCTGATCAGCGCGGAGCTCCGCTCCATGAGACGGGACAGCGCCGACCGTCCTGCCGTGTCTGATCCAAGGGCCAAAAGCAGGGGTGCCGTCTGACCGGGTCTCGGTACGGAGATGGGGCCCTTTTTGCGGACGCGGTTCATTGCAGCTTCCAGCGCTGGCCCGTCGCGCAGCGGTACCGTGGCAAAGCCTGTCAGTTCGGCCACAAGCTCCGCGCGGAAACCGGACCGCGCAGCCCGAATCAGGCTGTTGAGCCAGCGGCCCGGCAGGCTCCCGGAGAGCGCGGTCCCACTGCGGAAAACAAGCGGAACGCCTACAAGCCTGGCAGCGGAGGCCAGATCCTCGCGGCACTGTTGAAGACCGGAAACGGACAGCGCAAGATCGGAGAGTACGGTACCCGTCTCCAGCTCGTCCCGAAGAAGGCTGAGCGCCGCGTACCGTTCGTCCCGGTCCGTGTGAAAGTGGCGGTAATATCGGCCGGATCCCGGGGTTGCGGGGAACCTGTCCAGATTTACAACCGGCAGGTGCGCCAGGGCCTTGTCCCGCGTGCCGAAGTAGCGGGGGCCATCCAGCAGGAGCTCAGGAAACACCAGGCACGCGCTTGGAGCGGGTGGCAGCTCGGAGACGGGAGCCGCCTCAGGGTCAGAGAGATCCAGCTCGGAGAGGCGGGACTCCCACGCTGCTCCAAGGGCTGCGAGGGCCAGTCGCTGATCAGCCAGCACGGGACTGGCCGCTGTGCGGAGTGCGTTGGGCAGAAGCGCTGCTACCGGGCGGATGAGGCTGCCGGCAGACACCTCACCAAACAGCGTGCCCAGCGCATCGGCCTGTTCGGAGATGATTGCTGCGGCAAGCACGAGCCGCTCGGTGCGGTTCACCGGCGGGTGGGCCGGCGAATCACGGTACCACCGGTCTTTGTAGGCATCCCAGCTGATAAACCGGTCGCGCCGGATAGCGATCAGGCCGTCTTCTTTGAGGCAGGCCTCCAGCCAGCGGTCGGCAAGGACCTGGGACGGGAACACCACGGGATTCCGTGATGCATAGCTGAGCAGGAGATCGGTCACCAGCTACAGCGTAGCACCGGGACCGGCGGACGCGAACCGGATAGAGGCCGACTACAGCAAAACCACTTATGCCGAACACCAGTGCTCCGATACTCACCAACAGAAGGAGAACGGCCGGTATGAGTTTTCAGATCGGACAGCGATATCGCGTACAGAGTGCCCCGCGCATTGAGACCAACCTGGAGATTCTCCGAGTGGATCCCCAGGATCTGCTGGTGCTGATCACCACCGAGAGTGAGATGCAGCACAGCAGCAACACCGAGCGCATGACCTACCACCTCATGGAAACCTGTGTTCGGACCGGATACCTCACGGAGATCGCCCCCGCCATGAAAGCGGCCGGCTGAATGGGCCGTGGCGGAGCACAATCTGTTCGCTCTGCCGAATCTTGACAGTCCCGGTCAGCGCTGCGTAATCTTACCTTCGGTAAGGACGGAGATCCTCCGTCCCGTGGGGGTGTAGCTCAGCTGGCTAGAGTACTTGAATGGCATTCAAGGGGTCACGGGTTCGACTCCCGTCACCTCCACTCACGGGAACAGGGGCTGTGGAACTGGAAACAGAAGATTTTGACGTAGATCTGGACGCCGAAGCCGCCCCGGATTTCGGTCAACTCTTTGAGGAAGAGGCGGGCACAGGTCCCGCCGATTTTTCTGTCCGCGAATTCAAACGCCCAACCGAGCTTGGAGAAGACCCCAAGCCCTTGTTCATCGACAAGAAGTTCTACGAAAAAATCCTCACCGGTGAAGAGGACGTGAACCGTCGGGTTCACTCCATACTCGGTCAGTTCCTCAAGGCGGAGGATCCCCAGGATAGAAGCCTCTACCGGGGGCGCCTGGTTCCCGCGTACTGGGATCTCCTTGATTCCATATCTGCCAGGATCGGGCCGCAGCTCCCAACGCCCAAGCGCCTGGTGCTCCGGTACGGAGTCCTTCTGCCGACCATGATCAGCCAGGAACAGCGTCAGGTCATTGCCCGGATAATTTTCAACAATCCGTACGGCGAGCCTGTTCACTACGTGGATGAGTGGTTGGAGCTGGTTTCACGTGGTCGCGTCAGCAAGTCTGCCGGTGACGAAACCGCGCGCCCGCGCCAGAGTGACGCAAGCCGCGCCGGCGCAATCGCGGAGCAGTATCGCGGAAAGTTTGAGGCGCTTCAGCAGGCGGTGCAGGCAAAAGCTCGCCAGATGCAAGCGCTGGAAACGGAGCTGCACGACCACGTTCGGGAGCTGACCCTCCATGAACGCAGGGACGATCTTGGTGGGGTCCCCGTGGGGTACACCGAGGCGCAGCGGAGCCGCTTCACCCAGATCAACCAGACCATGCGCAAGCTCAGCACAATCGCCCGGGATCTGGACCGCCGGATTCGGGAGGCGGACGACATTGCTGAGAAGCTGGAAGAGGCGGAAGAGAAGGAGCAGGATCTCGGCGCCGCTGTCATGGTGGACGAGAAGGCGGTGACCGAGGAACTCGGCACCATCCGCCAGATGCATAAGCTGTGCGCGGGCAAGCAGGGGAACCACTTCCCCATCCTGATGAAGCAGTACTTCCGAGCAAACATCCGGGAGCTCGGAACCCGGGAGAACGTGATCAACCTTCTTGCCGACTACGAGTACCTGGACCCCGGTGTGTTCCTCCGGACATTCAAGGATCATACCAATCGAATTGTCCCCAACATCATCCTCATCCCGAGCTACGGAGAATCCGGAATCTGCTGGGAACCCTTTGAACGACAGAACCGGTCAACCAGCCGGGGCCGTCTGGCAATTCCGATGTTCCCCAAGGATATCGGGGCCGCGGTAGCCATGGCGCTCGGAGACCTCCGCTGGCAGGTGGCCAAAGAGAAAGCACAACACTACTGGATGGAAGAGGGGCTGACCGGGCGCTACTACCAGTGGTTCACGGACAAGAAGCTGCGCGGTGACGTGAAGGACCAGTTCATTCAGGACTATGTCCTGTGGCTGACCAAGGAATCGGAAGGGACGCAGAAGCTGGACAAGGAAGTCCGCGGAATCTTCTGGCGCTACATGCCCTTCCCCCAGGCACGCAAAGACGACCTGCGAAACCGCGGCTACGTCTACAACGAGCTATACAAGAAAGACATCAACCGCTCAATGAGCGCCGGATACTGACCGGCCGGGTTTCCGGCTATGCCCCGGCCGGTCCGCCCTTCCCGTCAGAACCTGAATCAGAGTCATCATCCGGCGTCGCGGCGGCATCCGCGCCAGCACCGTCTAGGGGTTGCTCCCTGCCCCGTGGTTCAGCACCGTTGTCTTGGACGGCGTCCCCTGCCGACTTCTGCCGAGCTGACGGAGCAAGGCCATGGCCGTGCTGCTTGCGGGCGAAAATGGGCTCCAGATACTTGTGGAAGTCCACCCGCTGCTCAGCCCATCGAATGATCCTGCTGTAGACCCAGTAGGCCAGCACCACCGAGCCGAAAAACAGCCACAGCGTGAGGAACTGGTTCATGCGCGGGCTCAGCGCAGGTCCGATGAAGCGCGCATACAGCATGAACAGAGCAATGAAGATCACCGCCATGCTGAACAGGTTGAAGATGGTTGCGCCGATCACGAAGAACACGGTGTTCAGTCGCTTGTTCATGTCGTTTTCTCCCGGGATCCAGTGAATAGAATTGATGCCATCAGCAACAGCGCGCAGACAACCAGGGTGGAATCCGCCGCGTTGAATGTAGGCCACCGTTCCAGCCCGAAGAGGCCGTAGAACTTCACGTCAATGAAGTCCACAACCCCGCCCGGCCGGAAGTAGCGGTCAATGAGGTTGCCCAGCCCGCCGCCAATGATTCCCGCAATCAGCCAGCGCTGAAACGGAGTCCACTCATTGGTCCGAAACAAAGTGTAAACCAGAAAGCCGATGAGCGCTGTCGGAAGCAGCAGCACGAAAACAATGCGGAACAGCGGCGAGCCGTCCGCACCCAGGCTGAAGGCGGCGCCCGTATTCTGCACGTGAATGATGCGCAGGAAGTCTCCGCCAAAGGCGTGACCGATGGTGCCGTACGGGATGGTGTTCACAATCCACAGCTTTGTCAGCTGATCAAGGATCACCACGGCAAGGGAGAGGAGCAGGGGCAGGTAGAGTCTCAGGCTGCCCTGCTCAGAGCCCGGTTGGGACATCAATAAACTCCGTTTCCAGTCCGGTTTCCGCGGCCAACCGTGAGGCAGTGCGCTGGACCCCATAGACTTCAGTTGCGTAGTGGCCGGCGGAAATCAGGGTGATGCCGGCTTCTCTGGCCAGATGGTAGGAGGTGTGCAGGGCGTCCCCGGTGATGAAGCAGTCTACGCCGGCAGCAGCGGCTTCTTCCACCTCCATGGGGGCTCCACCGGAGATAACCGCAACGCTTGTGATCTCCGGAGGTCCAAAGGGCAGGATGGAAAGCGCCGTCTCGCCGGGGCTCACAATCCGGGACGCAAGCCATTCCGCGGACCTCGGCTCCGGGAGGCTGCCCCTCGTGCCGATGACCTTGCCCCGATAGCGGCCAAAGGGCTGCAGGTCCGAGAGCTGAATGGCCTCTGCAATGCCGCGGTTGTTGCCCAGGTCCGGGTGTGCATCCAGAGGCAGGTGCACCGCGTACAGCGCGAGATCACCGGCGAACAGCTCGGCAAAGCGTCCCCACGTTGGTCCGGTCAGCGGATAGGGGCTCCCCCACCACAACCCGTGGTGCACAAACAGCAGCTGCGCGCCACGTTCCCTGGCCCGGGCGAAGGTAGCCTTCACGCCATCAACGGCAAAGGCCACCTTGCTGACCTCCATGCCAGGCCTGCCTACCTGGAGCCCGTTCAGGGATCGATCAGCGCCGGCAAAGCCATCAATGTCAAAGAGGGAGCGGAAATACTCGTCCAGCGCTTCGAGCCTCACGTCCGCGCATACTATAGTAGGGGAATGAGTTCTGACAGCCGGGTTGATCTCCTGCAGTACGAGCTGCCGGCCAGCGAGGTGGCGTTCACCATCTCGGATGCCGACATGCAGCGCCTTGACCCCGGCGAACCGAGTTTCCGAATCATTGGGCAAGGGCGGGCCTTGCAGGCAATTACAATGGCCCGCGGAATCCGCGCCAAGGGATACAACCTCTTTGTGACCGGGCCTTCCGGTACCGGAAAGCGCACCGCGGTGCAGCGGATCCTGGAGAACAGCCCGCCCGGTCCCGGCTACGATGACATCATCTGTGTGCACAACTTTGCGCAGGAGGATTCCCCGATCATCCTGCGTCTTCCGCCGGGGACTGCGCCCCTATTCCGCGCGGGCGTAGCCGGCCTGGTGGAGCTTGTCGGGGACCACGTCCAGGAGGCGGTGGAAACCCAGAGCTTTCGAAGCGTCCGGGACGACATCCTTCTGTCTGCGGAAGAACAGGAAAACAGCGCACTCAAGCGCTTTGAGACCCGTATTGAGGCGGAGGGGTTCCGCCTGGTAGAGCTGGATGACGAGTCTCGTATGCCGGATCTGGTCCCGGTAGTACGCGGCCGCCCTACCAATTTTGAAGACTTGCAAAGACAGGTCAGCGAGGGCCGTATGCCCCAGGCCGACTATCAGGACCTTCGACAGCGGTATTTCCGCTACATCGATGAGATGCAGGGCATGTTTGAGCGCCTGCACGATTCGCGCGCCCAGGCAGAGGCACAACTGAACGAGGCAAAGGCGCAAATCCTGGAGCCGGTGATTCAGCAGCAGGTGGAGGAACTCCGGACCCGCTTTCCCGGACCGCGAGTATCCGAGTGGCTGGAGCGGATCGGGCAGGAGATGCTCGGCGGACTCTCTGACTTCCTCCCGGAAGGCGGTGCGGATGGCGAAACCCCGGGGCGGCCGGACCCCCTTGCCCGATACGGGATCAACGTTCTGGTCACCCGGGATCCGGACGGATCCGCACCGGTGGTCTTTGAGAACTCCGCAGACCACCACAAGCTCTTTGGCTACATTGACGCCGGACCAGACCCCACCGCGGAGTCCAGGCCGGACTTCCGATCACTGCGCCCCGGAAGTGCTATGCAGGCCTCCGGGGGCTTTCTGGTGCTGCGGGCGGAGGACATCCTCACCAACGAGGAGAGCTGGAACACGCTTCGCCGCCTGATGCGGGACGGCGAGGTAGAGATCCGGAATCCCAGCGGGCCGTTCCCGATATACGTCCCCCAGCTCCGGCCGGAACCGATTCCGCTGAACGTGAAGGTTGTGATCATGGGGACCGAGCCCCTGTACGAGATCCTCTACAACCGGGATGAGGAATTTCAACGCCTGTTCAAGATTCCAGCGGAGTTTGACTGGATGATGGATCGGCACGAGGAGTCGATGCGCGAGTATCTGGGTTTTATGCGCATGATTCAGTCGGAGGAAGGTCTGCTGGAGCTTGCACCGTCCGGGATGGCCGCGGTCATGGAGTACGCGGTCCGCTTGAGCGAGCTCCGCTCCAAGCTGAGTACACGCTTCTCTCTGCTTGCGGACCTGCTACGGGAAGCTGACTACTGGGCAAGTTCGGATGGCGGCCGGCCGCTGGATCGCACTGCTGTGCAACGAGCGCTGGCACAGAGGCAGTACCTCTCCAACCTGCCGGAGGAGAAGATTGACGAACAGATCCGCGGAGGCGAGCTCATCCTGCGGGTTGATGGAACGGACGTCGGGAGAATCAACGGCCTTGCGGTAATTGACCGGGGCTACTATGCGTTCGCCCGCCCTATGGTGATCACAGCGCGCACCGCGCCTGGCAGTGAAGGAATCGTGAACGTGGAGCGGGAGAGTGGGCTCTCCGGCGAGATTCATGACAAGGGTGTCTACATCCTGGAAGGCTTCCTCCTTTCCCGCTACGCGCGAAACTTCCCGCTTGCAATCCGCGCGAGCATTGTGTTTGAGCAGAGCTACGTGGAGGTGGACGGAGATTCAGCGTCCAGCACCGAAATCTACGTCCTTCTGTCGGCAATCGCGGGACTGCCGCTCCGCCAGGATCTGGCGGTCACCGGCAGCGTGAACCAGATGGGCGAGATCCAACCCGTCGGCGGCGTCAGCGAGAAAGTGGAAGGCTTCTTCTCTGTTTGTCGGCAGCTGGGCCTGACCGGCAAGCAGGGCGTGATCATCCCACGAACCAACATTGAGAGCCTGGTGGTGAGCACGGAGATTCAGCAGGCAGTGGCGGATGGTCAGTTCCACATCTACGCGGTTTCCCACATTGACCAGGGCATCGAAATCCTTACGGGGAAGAAGGTCTCCGCCGTTGACCGCCTGGTGAAGGATCGGTTGTTGTCCATGGCAGAGCAGGCCAAGGAATACGGGGGGTCCTGAGCGCTTTTCCGATCTTGACAGTGGCTTGGGACAAAAGGGTAGTCTCAGCTAATGTCCAGAATAGACCCTGAAAAGGTTCGGCAAGCCGCGCGGAACAACGTTCCCCTCACCATCAAGACCTACACCCTCCCTCATGAGACGGAGGAGTACCTGGAGGAAATCCTTGCCGTCTTTCTCCAGGAACTGGGCCAGAACAAACTGAAGGACGGAATCAGCTACTGCCTCCGGGAGCTTGCGGTGAACGCCAAGAAGGCCAACATCAAGCGCGCGATGTTTGATGAGAAGGGCCTCTCTATTGAGGATCCAGCTCAGTACCAGCAGGGCATGGAGACCTTCAAGACCGAGATGCTTGAGAATCAGCCGCACTGGATGGCCAAGCTCAAGGAGAAGGAGCTCTACACCAAGGTTGTTTTCCACATCAAGGGAAACGAGCTGAACCTGTACGTCCTCAACAACGTGCTCATCACTATTGCGGAACAGAAGCGGGTTCACGACCGGATCGCGAGATCGCGCCAGTTCAGCTCGCTGGAAGAAGCGCTGACGCAGGTGCTTGATGACTCCGAGGGTGCCGGACTGGGAATTGTGATTCTGGTACTGATGCTGAAGAAGATCGGGCTGGACGAGGAGTCCTTTGAGATAGACACCCGAGACAAGACCAGTGAAACCGTGGCGCGGATCCGCCTCCCGATGGCACAGGTCCGCCTG
Source organism: uncultured Spirochaetaceae bacterium (assembly GCA_964591085.1). Classification (GTDB taxonomy): domain Bacteria; phylum Spirochaetota; class Spirochaetia; order DSM-27196; family CAZPXH01; genus CAZPXH01. Next base: position 109,885 of record CAZPXH010000004.1, read on the forward strand.
GAAAGCCTGGAAGAGGTCAGCAAGGAAATCACCGACCGCATAGACGAACTCCCGCAGTTCCCGGATAACGTCACCAGGCTCCAGAAGATGCTGAACGATCCGGACGTTCATATGTCACAGATCGCTAAGCGAATCAGCACGGATCCTGCGCTCACTGCGGACCTGCTGAAGCTGGTGAACTCCGCGGCATACCTCACGGCGCGCGGGAAGGTAGACAACATCGTTCAGGCCGTGAACCTCGTTGGGACACGCGGCCTGAAGAACTTGCTGTACCGATACGGAACGGAGAAGGTCCTGGGAGAAGAGACGCCGGAAACCCGGCAGCTTTGGGAGCACTCCAACCGCACCGCCTTCTACGCCTTCAGCTTTGCCCGCAGCGTGAGCAAGAACACCAAGATCCTGGACGATGTCTACGTCGGCGGGATTCTGCACGATATGGGGAAAATCATCTTTGCCGCCGCCCGGCCGGAGCTCATTGACCGGATCAACACCTTTGCGCGGGACAAGGGCATCACCACCCAGCTCTTTGAGGACCTGGCAAAGGGGCTGAACCACGCGGAGATTGGCGGCCTCATTGCGGAGAAGTGGAACTTCCCCGAACCCCTGATTGAAGCCATCCGCTACCATCACGATGCAACCAGCTGCTCGGAGAAGCACCGAGATGTGGTTTACACCGTCTACCTCGCCAACTCCATGGCAAACATCCAGGAAGGCATGATCGGACCCGAAAGCCTGGACCCGCAGGTGTTGTCTTACCTTGGCATGGATCTCGAGCGGCTGAAGCACGTGATGGATCGCTTTGACCAGGCCTACCAGCGGGAACTCGCCCGAACCTGAGCCCGCACCAGCCGGGAAACGCGGCCTCACAGTGTTGGTTAGATTGACCCTGGCTCCACTGTATAGTAAAATTTCTATGTAAATCGCTCAGGAGGGGCCGAATGGCTATCAAAGTCTACACAACTCCAACCTGCACGTTCTGCACCAAGGTGAAGAACTACCTGCGGGAGAACCACGTGAAGTTCACCGAGTACAACGTGGCAAAGGACGAACGCAGAGCCGACGAGATGTTTCGAAAGTCAAAGCAGATGGGCGTGCCGGTGATCGACGTCAACGGTACAATCATCGTGGGTTTCAATAAGCCCGAACTCGATCGGGCGCTGCAGTAGCGCACCGCAAGGAGCAGGATCACATGGTTACCACTAGCGCGGAATTCAAGGGCGGAATGAAGTTTGACGTGGAGCTTCTCGGCCACACCATCCACATGGACGCGGATGAGGAGTTTGGCGGAGAGGACTACGGCCCGGCGCCCAAGCCTTTTGTGCTCTCAGCACTCGCCGGCTGCACCGGGATGGACGTGGTAGCAATCCTGGGCAAGATGCAGATGCCCTACGACAGCTTCCGGATTGAGGTGGACGGAGAGACCACGGATTCACACCCCAAGGTCTACAAGACAATCCATCTCCGCTACATCTTCACCGGCGCTGAGCTGGATGCGGCCAAGATCAACAAGGCCGTGAAGCTCTCCCAGGACAAGTACTGCGGAGTCTCGGCAATGCTCAAGCAGGTTGCCGACGTCAGCTACGAGGTCATTCTCAACTGAAACTGCCTTTGCCAGGCGTGAAGGGCGATCCCCGCTGCAACCGAGACGTTGAGCGAGCCCTTTCTGCCGGGAAAGGCTATGCTGATCCTTCCCAGGCCCGCCTCCGCGCAGCGGAGCGCGGCCGGGCTGACACCAAGCTCCTCGTGTCCTACAACCATGATTCCCGGGACCGGAAGGACAACGTCGTCTAAGGCCCTGCCGCCGGTCTCAAGAGCAAAGACCCGCGCAGCCCAGTCCAGTGCCGGCTCCAGCTCGACGATCAGGTCCGGCAAGTCCCGGACCTCCCAACGTACCCGCTCCACAGTCCCCGCTGCCGCACGAAGCGCACGGGGGTGAGAAGGTGACGCAGAACCAGGTCCAAGTACTACCCGATTGATCCCAAACGCCTCAGCGGCCCGAAACAGAGCACCAACGTTCCAGGGTGCACGAATTCCGTCCAGATAGAGTACGCCAAGGCTCCGGTCTGAAGCTTCACCGCTGGTACCGTGCCGGGGAGGCAGAGGATCAGCGCTGGTCTCGGCCTGCGGCGGACTGTCCCGGTCACGGACTCCGTCCCCCAGAGCAATCCGGAGTTCGTGCGCACAGCGATGCAGGAGTTGGGGCAGGAGAAGGCCCCGATGGAGCATGGTTTGCAGGTTAGCGGCTGAGTCCTTGAGGACCTGGTCCCGCCCCCGCGCAAGGTCATCCGCAATGCACTCCAAAAGCCTACGGACCTCGGGCGTCGGCGTTTGCCGGTTCGCCTCCGGCTGTTCCAGAGCCTCCGGGACGGAGGCTGGCGAGTTTGTGCTCGCCGCACTATCAGCAAGATCGTCAAGGGCTCGCCAGGCCTTCCGAAGCCGTACGCCGCGGGAGAGCACTCGGTAGCGGTCTGCGCCGATCACGGGCCGGCAGGCGTCCCGGCGATCACAGGGCTCTCTGCAGCAGTTCCCCGCCGTCCACGCCAAGCTGACTGTTGGCGTAGGCCGGCATACCCGACGCAACCTGGGCTGCTTCCTCAATCATATCCGGCGTTACCCCGTACTCTCGGAGGCGGGCCGGCACTTCCGTCGCCGCAATCATCCGGCGCACCGAGCGCGCGGCGAGATCAGCAGCTTCCTGCGGCGGCAGGGTTTCCGCGTCCTCACCAAGGGCAAGGGCAACGGCTCGGGTGGGTTCCGGCATTGCGGTTGCCATGCTGTCAAGAACGTGGGGGAGCAGAGACGCAGCCAGCCAGGACTTTGGTACCGCGGCGCGCGCGTGCAGGGCATACACAAGGGACATGGCTATTCCCGTCCCCGCGGAGGCTACCGAGAGCGCGCTGAGGGCTGCCGCGCGCATTGCCATGATGCGGGGCTCCAGTTCACCGGGGCGTCGGACAAGATCCACCACAGAGCGAGAAAGCAGAGCTACCGCATCCAGCGCAACGGCATCCGACAGAAATCCCGGCTGAGGAGCCGTGCATGATTCAACGGCGGCGAGCAACGCATCCATAGCGGCAAGCGCGCTGGTCCGTGCCGGGATGGATACCGTCAGCGAAGGGTCCAGCACCGCCGCATAGACCATGCCCGGAGGGAGTTCCAGGACCGCCGGCTGCCTGGTATCTCCGTTTGCCAGGAGAACGGTACGGGAGAACAGGGAGTGATGGCGAACGGAGGACAGAACTTCCACAAAGGGCAGCGGTGCCGCGTCCAGGGATTTTCCACGGATGAGATCAGCAATGTTGAGCCTGCTTGGCGCGAGGGCTGCTGCAAGGCGGGCGACCGACTGGATTCGCATACCACCAAGCCCGACAATCATCTGAGTCCGGCTTGCCCGGGCCATGCTTGTCATGGTGTCAACGTGCCAGGTGGTGCAGTGGGGAGGCAGCTCATCAAAGACCAGAGCCTCCATTCCGGCCATCTGCAGAAGCGAGAGCAGCGTGAGCACGGTCGGCCCATCGTGCAGCGCCGGATCCGCGGCTACCAGAACCCGGCGCCCGAGAGGCTGAATCACGGATGCAAGGCTCTCCAGGGAATCAGGGCCGGTAAAGAGCTGTCTGGGAAAACTGATAGGGGGTCGCAAGGCTACGGGCCCCGCCGCGGAGTTCAGACGCCGAAGGCGTCTATGATCCGGTCCGCCAGGTCATCCAGCACGCTGTCAACGTAGCCTGGATCCTCAAGGCGACGGCGAACCTCTTCAACGCGGTCGGTGCGAATATCGGGCGCGGACTGTACTTCCTGGGTGATCTGGTAGATCTCAGCCTTCCGACGAGCCTCTTCCGTCACATCCACGGAATCCGGCGCGGGACGCTGGCGGTTTGCATCCACCTTCTGCGTCTTGCCGTAGTTGGAGATGGGATCTACTGGACCCAGTCCTTCAATAGCCATCGCTTCCTCAATCCTTCTACCTGCTCTATCGGCAAGCTAACCACGACAGTTTACTCCCGCCGGCGTTTTGGATGCAACGCCGGGAAAACTATTCTCCCGGACCAAGCACCAGGGTAAATTCTCCACGGATTCGCTCCCTTGTCATTATATCGGCAGCAAGCTCGCTGCATCGCATCCTTCGTACTTCTTCATGCATCTTTGTCAGCTCCCGGCACAGCACCACCTCGCGCTCGGGTACCAGTTCGGCCAGCTCCGCGCTGAGTGCAGCAATCCGATGCGGCGATTCCAGGATAACCAGCTGGTAGGGATGCGTCAGGTAGGTTTCCAGGGCCCGCTTCCGCCGCCCGGCCCGGGGAGAAAGAAAGCCCACAAACAGCGCGGGCACGGACCAACCGCTCACACAGAGTGCCGATGCCAGCGCACTTGGGCCAGGCAGAGGAGATACCGGCAGCCCCGCCTGGTGAACTTGCGCAACCACGGCGGCGCCCGGATCGCTGATGGCTGGAGTACCCGCGTCCGTGACAAGAGCTACAGACTCCCCCCGCATGAGCATCGAAAGTAACTGCCCGGCGCAGCGGGCCTGCACCTGCTGCCTGCAGGAAATCATCCGCACCTTCAGGCCCAGATGCTGCAGAAGCCTTCCGGTGACGCGGCTGTCCTCACACGCCACTGCAGACACACCGCGAAGAACCTCCCTGAGCCTGTCGCTGATGTCACCGAGATTGCCGATCGGCGTGGCGGCAACGTAGAGCGTTCCCGTGTCCGTGCTCACCACGCCAGTGTATGCTGCCGCCTGTCATCATGACAGCGGCCCAGTTTGCAGTGCTGTTCCTCGTTGCCGGAATCGTGGCGGGCCTGTTGCTGCTGGCGCGTGGCAGGCCGATACCGCAGCCAGGAACCCGGGACGCCCTGAGTTCCCGAATGACGGATCGACAGCGCGGGGTATCCGGCAAGGTCGCAAGTGTTGATCAGCGGAGCTGCCCCCTCTGCGGGGAAGGCCTTGGTCCCGGAGAACGGTTGAGAACCCGGGTCTTTGAAATCCAACGCCACGGCGGCTCGATTGAGGAGAGCTTTGTCCACATCTTTGGCTGTCCTCACTGCGATGCAAGAGAGCAGACTCGGCACAACGCTCGCTGCCCCTCCTGCAGGCGGGAACTCCAGCCTGGAGAGGTGGTGTTCGCTCGCCTGTTTATGCGGGAAGGCCACAAAGACCACCTCCGGGTGCTGGGCTGCAGCGGGTGTCGCCCACAGGCGCGGCTGCAGGCGGGGGCGGCCCGGGGACAGGGGCCCCAGAAGCCGGACATGAAACACGCATGATGAGGCGCAGCATCCTGGCCGGAATGGCCGTATTCATGTGCGGGATGTCGACAGCGCTCCCGCTGGCAGCAGAAGGAAGCGCAGAAGGACCACGCGACTTCAGCGGGAGGGGATTCACCTCGGTCCGCGTAGACGCCGGGACGGTTGCCGTAGAGATCACCGGAAATCTCGGCAGCCGGGTTGATGTTCGCCCGCGGAACCTCCCGCCGGGCATGGACCTGGAGTATCGCGAACGCGGTTCGGAGCTTGAGGTGTGGGTGGAGCGATACTTCCCGCTACCTTCAGGCGGAAGAGATGCGGTGATCATCATTGATCTACCGAGTGAAGTTGAACTGGATGTGGAAACCAGCACGGGTGGTATTCAGGTAGAGCTGATGGAGAGCGAGCAAGTACGCCTGGAGTCTTCAACCGGCGCAATCTATCTGGCTGATCTGAGCGGAGACGCTCGCGTGGAGAGCAATACCGGAGAAATCCAGGTGGAGCGCATCGCCGGAAACCTCCGGGTTCGTGGGAGCACCGGTTCACAGGATCTCCGAGACATCAACGGCTCTGTTGACGCGAAGACCACGACGGGAAGCATCACAATCCGGTCCAGTGCCGGATCATTCACCCTGGAAACCGGTACCGGATCGCAGCAGGGGCGGGAGCTCCTGGTGACGGGCGATTCCAGTTTTGAGAGCACAACCGGCAGCATCCACATGGATTTCCGCAACCAGTTGGAAGACTTCTTCTTTGACCTGGAAAGCAGTGTTGGTGGAATAGAAGTCGGCTCGGTGAGCGGGAGGGGAGAACTCATCTTCGGCCGGGGCCCGATTTCCATCCGGGGCGAGAGCAGCACGGGTTCGCAAAGCTACCGCTAAGCCGCGATACTCCGGGCATGGGCGCCCGACACCCAGCGCAGCAGCTCCGCTCGGTAGTGACCGACTCAATCGGGCGCTACCGGAGGCACCGGGGAAGCCTGCTGGCGCGGGGTCTGGCCTACAACCTGGTTCTGGGACTGGTCCCGCTGGCCATGCTGCTGTACGCGCTGGCAACCGGCGAGCTCGGGAGCCGCGTGGTCATGCTCCTTGAGCGAGACATACTGGCAACCCTGCCCGCCCAGCTCCAGCCCGGCGTCATTGACATCCTGGACAGCCAGCAGGCGCAGCGCGGCGCATTCAACCTTGTCACCGGCGTGGTGTTGGTGCTGTATGTTCTTCAGGCCTTTGCCGCGCTGCGCCAGGTCATGAGCGCCATGCTGGAAACCACGCCGAGCCGCACGCTGTGGTCCCGGCTTAGTGGACTGCTGCTCCTGGCAGTAAGCATCCTCATGTTCTATGCCGCTGCGGCGCTGACCTTTCTTGGCGAGTGGATTCCGATGATCGGCGCAATCACCGGAACGCGGCTGGTCCGCCGCGCCATGTCCACCGTGGTGATTGCCGCTGTTCTTGCGGGACTGCTCCGGCTCTTTGCCAGACGGCGGCTGAGGCCGCTGCCCACACTGATTACCGTGCTGTGCGCCGCACTGGCCTGGCAGGTCACCCTGGGAGTGCTGGGTGCACTCGCAGGCCTCGTTGCAGGACGATTCGGCGGCTCCGGGCCGGTGGCGTGGTCCATTGTGATGCTGCTGTGGGCCCGGATCCTCGCGGAGATCATTGTCATAGCAAGTCTGGTTACCGCCCAGTATTCGCCGCCGGACCACCAGCTGCTTGGAAGCCTCATGGACTTGCCGGTCTGAGGGTAAGCACCGGAAGGTCGGCTTGCTGGCCACGGGGTGCCTTGGTAGCATCCGCGTCTCGTATGGTTCAGCACAAGCGCGACGCCCACTGCGGCGAGCTGCGTGCCGGCGACGCCGGCCGCCGGGTCACCCTCAACGCCTGGGTCCACCGTGTCCGGGATCACGGTGGCATCTACTTCCTCAATGTCCGGGACCGCTCGGGAATCGTCCAGGTGGTGGTGGATGATGCGGCAAGCGCGGAGCTTCGCTCGCTCGCCGCAGAGCTCCGAATGGAGTTCTGTATTGCCTTGAGCGGCGCCGTGCGGGAGCGTCCGCAGGAGATGCGGAATCCGGACATGGCTACCGGAGAGGTGGAGGTATTGGCGGACTCCATCCAGATCCTCTCCCGCTGCGCGGAGCTCCCGTTTGTGGTGGCAGACGAGGGAAGCGTTCGGGAAGACCTCCGATTTCAGTACCGCTACCTGGATCTGCGTACCAGCCGGATGCAGCACAACATCGCACTTCGCCACCGGGTAACCGGCGCCATCCGGAGCTATCTGGCAGCCCGCGGCTTCTATGAGGTGGAAACTCCCACCATGATCCGTTCCACGCCGGAAGGCGCCAGAGATTTCCTGGTGCCGAGCAGGCTCCACCCCGGCGAGTTCTACGCCCTTCCCCAGTCCCCGCAGCTGTACAAGCAGCTGCTGATGGTCAGCGGGATTGAGCGCTACTTCCAGATTGCGCACTGCTTCAGGGATGAGGACGCGCGTGGCGACCGGCAGCCGGAACACACGCAGATCGATATCGAGATGAGCTTTGTCTCGCCGGATGACGTGTTTGAGGTAGTTGAGGGAATGCTCGCGGACGCCTTCCAGCGGGGAATCGGCGTTGAGCTGCACACACCCTTCGCGCGAATGCCCTACGCGGATGCAATGAACCGGTACGGCAGCGATAAGCCTGATCTCCGCTTTGGTCTGGAGCTGCAGGATGCCGGGAGCCTGATGGCAGACAGTGAGTTCCGCGTATTCGCGGACACAGTGGCCGGAGGCGGCACCATCAAAGCCCTGGTTGCGCGCGGATGCGCGGACTACTCCAGAAAGCAGATCACTGAGCTTGAGTCCCACGCACAGCGGTACGGTGCCAAAGGCCTTGCCTGGACAAAGCTGGGCGAGAACGGCCTGGACGGCGGAATCGGCCGCTTCCTTTCCGCAAAGGCCGAGGAAATCACCGGGGTGCTGGACGCGGAACCCGGCGACCTCCTGCTGTTCGTGGCTGATCCCTCCTGGAAGCGCGCGTGCACAGCCCTCGGCGCGGTGCGCAGCCTGCTGGGACAGCAGCTCTCCCTGCATGAAAACGGGTTCCACTTTGCCTGGATTGTGGACTTCCCCATGTTTGAGTGGGACCAAGACGGGCAAAAATGGGAAGCCGCGCACCACATGTTCACCATGCCCCAGGAGCGCTTTCTGGAATCGCTTGAGCAGGAGCCTGGGGCAGTCCTTGGAGACCTGTATGACCTAGTCTGCAACGGGCTTGAACTGGCAAGTGGCTCCATCCGAATCCACGATCCGGATCTGCAACGCCGCATCTTCAGCATTGTTGGCTTTGATCCGGAGGAGGCTCAACGAAGGTTCGGGTTCCTGCTGGAAGCCTTCCGCTTTGGCCCGCCGCCCCACGGCGGGATAGCGCCAGGTTTGGACCGCCTGGTCATGCTCATGGCCGGCGAGCAAACCATCCGGGACGTGATTGCCTTTCCCAAGAACACTACCGGCGTATCCGCCATTGATTTCTCGCCGGGCCCGGTGGACGCTTCACAACTCGCGGAGCTCGGCCTCAGCCTGCTTCCCGGCGTTGAGCCGGGCGAGCGAGGAAGCTCAAACCCGGAAACCGCCACCAAATCCGCTGAATCTGGCACCACCACGGAGGCCCGCTGATGTATCGCGTTGTGACTCTCAACACCATCGCCGCCCGGGGCCTCGCGGTCCTGCAGGACTCCGGCTACACGCTGCTGCATGCGCTGGAAGATGGCCCCGCCGACGGAATTTTGCTGCGCTCGGCGGAACTGCACGGAAAACCGCTCCCGGAGGGCCTGCGAGCCATTGCCCGCGCCGGCGCGGGTGTAAACAACATCCCGGTTGAAGACTGCACACGGCAGGGAATCGTGGTGTTCAACACGCCGGGAGCCAACGCCAACAGCGTGAAGGAACTGGTAATCGGCGCATTGCTGCTGTCTTCCCGGAAAATCGTGGATGGAGTCCTCTGGACCCGCGGCCTTCCAGCCGAAGGGCTGGAGCAGGCTGTGGAACAGGGCAAGAAGCAGTTTGCCGGACCGGAGATTGCCACCAAGCGTCTGGGAGTGATTGGTCTGGGCTCAATCGGGGTCATGGTGGCGAACGCGGCCTACGGCCTGGACATGGATGTCACCGGCTTTGATCCCTATATCTCCGTCGAGTCAGCATGGGGTCTTCACCACGGCGTAGTGCGAGCCGACTCCGTGGACGCTCTGCTGTCCAGCTCGGACTACATAACTCTCCATGTGCCCCTCAACGGGAACACCCGGGCAATGATCAACCAGAACGCAATCTCCGGGATGAAGGATGGGGTGCGAATCCTCAACTTTGCCCGGGGCGATCTGGTGGATAAGGCAGCGCTGAAGGCTGCGCTGGACTCAGGCAAGGTCGCATCCTACGCAACGGACTTCCCAACGCCGGACCTTGCGGGCCACCCGTCGGTGATACCCATCCCGCACCTTGGCGCGAGCACACCGGAAGCGGAAGAGAACTGCGCCGTGATGGCAGCGGCCGAGATTCGTGACTTCCTGGAGCACGGAAACATTCGCAATTCGGTGAACTTCCCGGACTGTACCTTACCTCCCGGCGGACAAGCCCGGATTGTGTTTGCCAATCAGAACGTGCCAAACATGGTGGGTCAGGTGACCGGTGTTCTAGCATCCGCCGGGCTGAACATCCGCAACATGAACAACCGCGGCAGCGGCGAGCTTGCGTACAACATCATTGATCTGGACGCAGCGCCCGCTGATGCTGCTGTGAAAGAACTATCGGAGATCCCGGGCATCTTCATGCTCCGGGTGATCCAAACCACAGGAGATCGGAGTTGAGGCGTTTTGTTTATCTACTGCTACTTGTTGGAGGCGCCACGATGGTGAGTGCCCAGAATCTCGATAACGGGTTATACGCCCGGATTGACACCAGCCGCGGCGAAATCACGGTCCGGCTGTTCTACGAACGGGCACCGCTCACAGTCACAAACTTTGTGGGGCTTACCGAGGGAACCATCGATTCCAGCCGCGGGGACGACGTGCGATTCTTCGATGGTCTGCGCTTCCATCGGGTGGTGGCTGACTTTGTCATTCAGGGTGGCGATCCCGCGGGGAACGGGACTGGCGGCCCGGGCTACACCTTCCCGGATGAGTTCCACCCCGAGCTCCGGCACAGCGGACCCGGCGTTCTGAGCATGGCAAACCGCGGACCGGACACCAATGGATCCCAGTTTTTCATCACGCTGGCGGAAACTCCATGGCTTGATGACCGGCACGCGGTGTTTGGAGAAGTGATACAGGGAATGGATGTGGTCCGCCGCGTGGAGCAGGGTGACACCATGGAGTCCGTGGAAATCATCCGAGTTGGTCGGGATGCCCGCCGCTTCCGGGCCGACCAGGCGTCCTTCCAGCAGCTTGTGCAGGAGGCACAGGCAGCCGACGCGGCAGAGACCGAAGCGGCCCGCCAGCAGCAGCTCACCGCGGCCGAGCAGATCCTTCCGGACGCCGAGGTGACCGATAGCGGGATCCGCTTTGCCGTTGAACAGAGTGGCAGCGGCACCCGTCCGCAGCGCGGCCAGACAGTTATCGCTCACTATGAGGGGCGCTTCCTCAACGGCCAGCTCTTTGATTCCTCCCGCCAACGGGGAGAGCCAATTGAGTTTCCGGTCGGCGCCGGCCGGGTGATTCAGGGATGGGATGAGACGCTGCTGGAGATGCAGCCCGGCGAAATCCGAACGGTGATCATTCCACCGGAGCTTGCCTACGGCGAACAGGGTGCAGGTGGAGTAGTCCCGCCAGGTGCTTACCTGTGGTTCCGGATTGAGCTGCTGGAGGTTCGCTGAGGGCCCATTCACCGCCCTCGCAGCGGGAGAACGGGCGCAGGAGGCATTCTTCTCCGTCCTCCGGCAGGCTTAGACCTGCTCTATCTCCCGGTAGCCCTCCCTGAGGTCTTCCAGGTACTGGGTCAGCTCGTCTGACTTGTCGCGGAGGAGACGGGTTGCGGTATCGTCCTCATCGGGCGCGGCTGTCTGCATGCGTGCAAGATCCAGTTGCAGTTGCTTCAGCGAGTTGAGCGCCGAACCAAGGCGGAGAGACAGTCGCTCCCGCTGCTGTCGCAGATCCTGCACCGAGCGCTGCTGCCGCCTGATCTGCTGAGCTGAGTGCTCGTACTCTTCCCGCATTGCCTGCGTACTCGCATCCTCTGCTTTGCGCTCCAACTGAAGCAGATCCCGGTCCAGTTCCCCAACCGGGATGCTCTGGATGATCTGATCAATCTCGGAGTCTCGGCGTGACAGCTCACGAATCTGGTTCACGTAGTTGTCCAGCATTGGCTCAAAGTCATCGCCCAGGGGTGACTGCTTTCCAAAGCGCCGCACCATTTCCAGTATTCCGGACCGGATCTGCTCCGCCTGCACAGCAAGGGGGGCATCAAGACTGGGTCCGGAGATCTGCGGTGGTGCGGGGGCCGTGCTCAACTCAATGCCCTCGGATTGCAGCTGCCGCGCGATGCGGCGCTCGTTCGCCTTGAAAGCGGGGTAGTGGGCCAGAAGACCGATGGCCATTGCGCCAATCGGGAAGATCGGCCAGAAGAAGGCTCCTGCGCCCCCGGTGGTTCCCCAGATCACCATGAGCATGACGGATACCATGGTAGTGGACAGGAAGTGTCCGCCCCATCCATTCCTCGCCTTGACGAGTTTCCGGTAGGTTCTCAGCTGCTTTCTGGTGAGCCTGCGCATGTTGCGCATCTCTCGAACTTCTCGGTTCTGCCGCCGGACCCCACCCCAGTGAGAGACGATTCCGATTCCCCAGGCGGACAGCGGGATGAGGAACCATGGAAAGGTCCCAAAGCCGGAGGTAAATGCCCAGATTCCAACGAGCCCGGCGTTGACGCCCAGGAAGCTTCCGAGGTGGGTGCGGAAGGATCCTTGGTTCTTCTCCGAGGCTTCTTCCGTCTGCTCCCGGTACTCAACAATGAGCGGATCCGTCTCGGGCGGAAGTCCGTCTTCCCGTGAAAGCGCGCGGTCCCACTCGGCTTCTGCGGCGGAGCCGTCATCGTCGTCATCCAAAGAGGATCCGCGATGGGAGGGGATGAACATCGGGCGAACAGCGCCCGCGCCGGTCCGGGCGGTGCTCGGGGGGGCAGCCGGGGGTGCGCTCCGGTCGGTGGAAAGCAGGCCCCGGTCCGCAAGAGCGCCAATCAAGGCATCTCTCTCCGGCGCGTCTCCCAAGAGATCACGCGCTTCCGCAACGGAGATCCTCCTGCCCACGCGCTTGATCTCCTGCAGAATCCTCGCCTTGAGGGCCTCCCGCTGGTTCTCCTTGCGGATCTCTGCAGAAGCATGGGCGCTGACATCATCCTGATCGCCGGCGTTACCCGCGCCGGGTTCAATCTCGTAGACCGCAACCTCTCTGGTGATGTTCTTGAGGTGCACGGTTCCACGGGGCCGGATTCTCTCATCCAGCTTGGCCTGTATCAGGTTGTAGACGTCCTGGCTGATACAGATGGTCCCCGGCTTTGCAATAGACTGAAGTCGGGACGCAATGTTGATTCCATCTCCGAGGGCATCGTTTTCCAGGAAGTAGATATCTCCGACGTGAACGCCAATCCGAAGCTGCAGCCGCATCTCACCGCTATCTTCATCCGCAGTATGCTGGGCTATTGCCCGCTGGATTGCCGCGCTGCACTTCACTGCCTGTAGGGCACTGGAGAAGTCAACGAGGAACGCGTCTCCGGCGGTCTTGATTACCTTCCCGCCGTGATCGGCCGCGAGCTCGGTCACCAGCTGGTTGTGATACTCAAGCAGTCGGAGCGTTGCCGCCTCGTTCTGCTCCATCATGCGGCTGAACCCGACGATGTCGGTGTACATGATGGCTGCGAGTCGGTACTCCTTATGATCCATCTGCAGGTCACGATATCGCCCGGCACCACGCGGGTCAACGAACGGAGGCGGAAAGTGGCACGGAAAGCAGGGTACCGCTGCAGCAATTGCGGCCACACAGAGGCAAAGTGGATGGGGAGATGCCCAAGCTGCGGGAGCTGGAACACCCTCGAGACGGAGACCTCACCGGCTCCGTCAGCCCGGCCCACCGGCAGGCCGGGCGCAAGACGCTCCCCTTCGCAGAGCTCCGTCACCGCAATCCCACTCTCGGAGGTCAGCGCGGAAGAAGAAGTTCGCCTGAGGACGGGTCTGAAGGAGCTGGACCGTGTGCTTGGGGGAGGAATCGCGCGAGCATCCGCGATTCTGGTGGCGGGCGCACCGGGAATCGGGAAGTCCACCCTCCTTCTGCAGGCGGGATTGAGCGTCAACTCCCGCGGACCGGTTCTCTACGTGAGCGCGGAGGAATCCGCCCGTCATATACGCCTCCGTGCGGACCGGGTGTCCACGGCAACGGGTCAACTGCAGGTGTTGGAGGACCGGAGCCTGCAGGCGGTTCTCGGCCTTGCGCGCAAGGTGGAACCCAGCCTCATCATTGTGGACAGCCTGCAGATGCTGGTGGACGAAGACCTCACGAATCCGGTGGGCTCACCGTCCCAGCTGAAGGCATGCTGCGACGCACTGTGTGACTGGGCCCGGGCCGGCGATAGGGCGGTACTGATGATTGCCCACGTCACCAAGGAAGGCCTGATCGCCGGACCCAAGCAGGTGGAGCACATGGTGGATACGGTCATCCATTTTGAGGATACGCAGGACGAATATCGCTTCATCCGCGCAACCAAGAACCGATACGGCGATACCGGCGAGATCGGGCTCCTCCGAATGACGGAATCCGGGCTGCAGGACCTGGGCGAATCTGCCGGCGTCTTCACCACGCTCAGACCGGAGGGGATGCCCCTGCCCCCGGGAGTTGCATTCTTCCTTGCCTACGAGGGCTCACGGGTCATCCCCGTTGAGCTGCAGGCCCTGACGGTACCCGCGCGTGTGGGGGTTCCCCGGATCTTCTCTGACAGAATCGATGTTTCGCGCGTGGCCCGGGTTGCCGCGGTCCTGGAGCGCGCCAGTGGAGCGGACACTGCATCTGCTGACCTGTACGTGAATGTTGCCGGCGGCTTCCGGGTCCGGGATGTGGCAACAGACCTTCCGCTAGCCCTTGCCATGTACTCCGCCCACAGCGGGAAGCCGCTGCCTGACGGGCTTACCGCCGTTGGTGAGGTGAGCCTCACCGGCGAGCTCCGGCCCGGTGCGCGACTGGACCGCAGGCTCAGGGCTGCCCGGGACCTCGGCTTCAGGCATGTGCTCGGTCCCGGGGACCAACAGGCCCCGGACGGAACACAGCTGATGACTGCTCGGGACCTGCCGGAGGCCCTTCGCATGGTGTTCGGATCCCGCGGCAGCTGAGTCGCAGGTTCGCGGCCGGAACGTGATGCCGGCCGGTCGCGTCAGGCGCCGGGAAACAGGAGTGGCAGCGCTACAAAGGTCCCGATCGCGCTCCCGATTGTTGAGAAAATGAACACCAGCAGAATCCGGGTGATGCGGTTCCGGTAGAACCCACGGACGCTCCCGCTATCCTCAATGAGGTTTTCCATGTCTTCAATACGAGGCTTCCGGAACACCGCCTCAATGAGCCCGCTGACAAAACCAACCCCGATCGTGGGGTTCATGGAGGTGATTGGCGCGGCCACAAAGGACAGGAAGATGGTGACCGGGCGGGCCAGTGCAATTGCAGCTCCAATGGCGGAGAGCGTTCCGTTTACCAAAACCCAACGATAGAGGGCCTGCAGCCCGCCGTCCCAACCGGAGCGGATGAAGCCCCAGGTGATGAGTCCCGCCACGATGGCGGGAATGACCCAGGGGACAAGCTTCCGTACCAGTCCCGGCGGTGGAACCCTTGACATCGCGGGATCCTCCACAGTCGCCTCACCGTCCGCCAGGCGGACCAGCCAGCGCATGATTCCCGGGAGGTGCCCTGCTCCCACTACGGCAAGCGTCACAGGACCCGGGGACTCCCAGATTCGGCGCGCGAGATACTCGTCCCGCTCGTCAATGAGCACGCGCTTGGCCCCGGGGAGGTAGTCGGCGAGCTCGTCCATCATGGAATCCAGCTCGCTGCGTTCCTTCAGTGCTTCCACCTCGGATGCGTCAACGGTCTCGGTAGAGAACGCTGAGGACAGGAGGGCGGCGAGGAGCTTGGCGCGTCCCCAGAGCCCCGCCATGGACCAGGCGCGCCGGAGAGTGACCTCCACTTCCCGGTCACAGAAGCGGGGTTCAGCACCCTCCTCCTTCGCCGCCTCCACCGCAGCGATCATCTCCGCACCCGGGGAGACGCCGGTCTCACCGCCGATTCGCCGCTGAAAGGCGGCCAGCACCAGGTTTGAAAGCATCAGGAATGCCCGCTTCTCCCGTATCACCTGGTAAATATCTATGGACTTCCAGCGTCGGGGGTCGGTGACGCTCCGAAATCGTCCCTCATCAATCTCCACGCACACGGTGTTCGGGCGAACCTCCCGCACCAGGGTGCGAACCTGGTCCACGCTTGCCTGGGATACATGCGCCGTTCCCAGGACGGTGATCCGGCGGTCCCCGATCTCCAGGGTCTCAATGGGTTCATTCACTGGATGTTGCCTCCACCGGCGGTTATTGCGGACTCAAAGCGCCGCCGAATTTCGTTGGCGCCAGGATACTGGTCTGCTGGAACCGTGCCGCCGCCCATGTGCACATGGCCACCGCCCGTCCCGATTCCCTGCATTGCCATGCGGATGACGCTGTCAGCCGGTAGGTGGTTGTTCTCGCTGCGAACCTGTATTCGGTGGCCGTCCCGGTCCGGGACCAGTACCGCCACAAAGCGGATCTCCCGGAATGTGAGAAAGAAATCGGCAATGAGAGCGGAGAGTTCCGGGGTGCAGGCGTGTGACAGCGGGATGAAACAAAACTCACCGCTGACTTCCGCTCGCTCAAACGCTTCCCGGTAGACGGTGAGATCGCTGAGGGACAGCGAGTTCTTCAGTAGACGGCTTCCGGACTGCCAGTCGGCCAGGAAGAAGAGCTCACTGAACGCGTTCATGTCCACTTCCTGCACCGCCCGAGTCATGAAGGCGGTGTCCATCATGATGCCCATCAGAAGTGCGGTTGCCACCCGCCGGCCAAAGGGCACGCCCGCCTCCTTGTAGTACTCGAATATGATGGTGGAGCAGCTGCCATACTCCGGGCGGATATCGGAGAACTCGGTCTCCGGTGGTGCGGGTGGTCGGTGGTGGTCAACAACGGCGCGGACCGGAGCATGGTCCAGCTCCGTCATCAAACTGCTGCCGCTGAAGCCGTCCACCAGGACCCGCTGACCGTTTGCGACCCGCGGCAGGCTCTTGACGTGGATTGGATCCACACCAAGTTGATCCATGCTGTCCAGGAGGCTGTGAGAATCGATACGACCTCCATAGCACAGGCTGGCGGTGTAACCGCGCGCTGTCAGCAGCTGCTGGAGTGCGTAGCCACTGCCGATAGCGTCGTGGTCCGGGAAGTCATGCGCCTGGACATAGACCGGGACCCGCTGGTCCAGCACGTGCTCCAGCGCGCGGTAGGGCTCGTTCACAGCTCGGCTATCCAGCCGCGGGCAATGCGCTGCTCAACGGTGCCAAGGGCAATTGGGTCTGCCGCGGCCTGCAAGAGCGTTGTGCCGGTCTGCGGGAGGTTTACAAGCATCTGCTGGGCGCCAAGATAGAACTGGGCCCGGGCACGCGTTGCGGGGTCATCTATGGCCTGCACGTCCTGGAACAGGAGCCCCGGGTTTGAGGGGAGCTCGTAGTAGCGCGCCATCTGCCAGAAGATGGATTGCCGATCAAACTCGGTGTAGTTGTCCCGGATCACCGTGCGCCCGCGGGCCTCGTCACCTGCGCGTTTCCACGCCAGGCTTTCCAGGAGCACGGTGCTCCCATCCCTGGCGGTGATGGGAGTGTTTTCCCGCGCCCGGCGGAAGTAGCCCGCGGCATCGGCAAAGCGTCCGGTCACCAGGTAGGCAGCACCAAGGGGCAGGTATGCCGGATGGTAGTCCGGCCGCAGGGACAGGGCCCGCTCAAAGTCCGCTATCGCCTCCTCCGGACGGTCCATCGCGTCGCGAACTCGGGCACGGTACACCCAGGCAATGAAGACCTCGGGCCGTGCGTCCAGAAACACGGTGAAGTCTGCCTCTGCATCAGCAAAGCGGCGGCGCTGTGTGCGAACCAAGCCGCGGTCCAGATAGTGAAAGATGTAGTCGGGATCGCGCTCAATTGCGGCACTCAGGTCCGCCTCTGCGCCACCAAGATTCCCCTGCGCGATCCTGGCGCGGCTCCGGTCCGCCCACGCAAAGCTGTAGTCAGGATCAAGCTCGGTGGCGCGAGTCAGGATGTCTTCCGCTTGCTCCGGAGCATTCTGCCGCAGGAGCACGGATCCAAGGCCCATGACAGCAACGATGTTTGCTGGATCTGACTGAAGACTGGTCTCAAAGGCGGCGCGTGCCTCCCGGACATCGCCATCACTGAGATAGCGCTCGCCCAGAGCGGCCTGCACAGCGCTGTTCTGCGGATTCAGTTCGGCAGCTTCCTCAAGGAGGCTTCGTTCCTGCTCGGCATCCCCGCGTACACCAGCGATAAGCGCGGAAAGAAGCCACGCCTCAACGTTCAACTGATCCTGCTCCAAGACCTCCTGCAGGACGTTCTCGGACTCGGCAAAGTCCCCAACCATCGCGTAAAGTCCGGCAAGCAGGAGCCGGGTCTCGGGGGAATCGGGATCCTCAAGCTCCGCCTCCCGGTAGGCGTCAATGGCAGACTGCGGATCCCCGAGCGTCACGGCCAGGCTTATCTGGTCAAATGAGTCCTGGGGTTGCTCCTCTTCCGGGATGACCTCCGGCGGTTCATCTACCAGGGCAAGGTCACTTGGGGCGGGCGTAGCGCAACTCCACAGGAAAGCCAGCAGCAGCAGTGCGCCGGCGCGGCGGGTGAGCAGCATCGGGCGGGATGATACTTATGCGGCTTTGCTTTTTACAACAGCACCGGACGCCGTATAGTGTAGGGAGATCGTCTGACGCATGCGCTATCGAGCTCTCCGCACCTACCTTCTGGTACCACTGATCTACGTGACGGTCCTGCTTGGACTGCTGTTCTTGCAGTTTTCGGGCACGGACAGCTTTGCACTGGCCCGCGGTGAGGTGAGCCTTCGGGGAGCTCGTGACGAACTACAGCCGGATACGGGATTCGCTGACCTGAGCCTGCGCTACCCCGGCATGGAAATCCTTCTGGACGGAGACCGCTCTGCGGCCCTGCTGCAGGACGGGGAAGAGGTGGCGCTCTCAGTCACCGGGTTTGAGGATCTTGGCCAAGGTTTCCTGGTGCGCTTCTCGGACGGCACGAGGGTTGAATCCAGCTCCGGCGAACTTGGAGCTACACTACGTGCCATTGTTGCGGAGAACCCAGATGATCGGGAGGCCGGAGCCTCACCCGACGCGATCGCCCTCCCCTTTCGAACCCTGCGGCGCAGCTCGGTGGAAGCAAGTGAATCCGGCGATATCAGTATCCGTGAGGGCGGAGAGGAGTGGCGGCTCCTGCTCCCCGGCACCAGTTTCCTGAAAGAAGACCGGATTGTGCTCTCCCTTGAGTCCGGTGCGGCGGTAGCCCGCTATGTTTCTTCAGATGCGGAAGAGCTTCCCAGCCTTTCCACCTGGCTTGAAGGACAGGATGGGGAGGCCACGCTTGACAGCTTTCAACGCGCCCGGGCCGAGTTTGTGGAGCGCGCATACGTTGGATGGAGTTCTTCCCGGTATGATCCCCAGGTTGGCGGATGGTCGGTCGGCGGGTCTGTCAGCGGGTTCCGGGAAGAGACGCTTGTTGCATACCTTGCGGAGGCATGGAATCGAAACGAGTACAACCGGGCCTTTGGCGAAATGCGAAACACGGCGGTGCTCCATGCCGATTCGCTGACACTGAACTCGGCGGTGTTTCTGGGAAACCTGCGGAGCATTGTACCGCAGCAGCTCCGCGCGGACCGCGACTACGCTGCTCGCGTACGTCAGCAGCTCGCCGGCGGACAACTGGAGGCCTTTCTTGACCCGGCTTTCCTGCAGTTTGCCGTTGACCGCGGTGGACCCGATCTCCTGCAGGACACCCGCGCCGTGTTGGATGCCCTTGACCCGGCGGAACAACCCTCCCGCATTCTCGCGGCCCTGGCAGCCGGAGCGTTCCGCACGTCACAGGTTGTCCGCGATCAACTGGGCCTGGACTCAAGCACCCTCTCGGCCTGGGTAGAAGCGCTCCGTACCCGGCTCCAGCCCACCGATGACGGCCTCTTCCTGCAGGATGATCCGGGCTCGGTGGATCTGTGGTACAGCATCCTGGCGGGATCCGCCTTCCGGATGGGTGCCGACCTCACAGGGGAGACGGACGAAGAGATCGGGCGACTACTGATCCGAGACGCACTCCGCCTGGGGGATCCCCAAGGCCTGCTACCCAGAATCGTGGAGATCAGTGGACGTGATATCGGTTCCCCACGCGGCACGCTGCTTCCGGAAACCGTCTACCCCTGGGTGAGCGACAATCCCTGGATCCCAAGGACCGTGAGCTTTGCGGAAGAGCTGGGTACCGGGACCTGGCTGTACACGCTCGCACAGATACAGGAGCGTGACATTTCGCCTTCCGAGATTCGCCTACGGATCGCCTACCCGCGCAACCGGACCCACTACCTGATCTGGGTTGGCCTGGAGGCCATCGCCCCGCTGGACGGGATGGAGCTGTTCGGTATTACCTGGCGGGACGACCCGAACTTTGAACGCTACAGCAAAGGTCGGCACTACGACCGCAACAGCCAGGTCCTCCTCATCAAGTACTTTGACGACACGCAGGCGGAGGACGTGGTCATCCGCTACTAACCCGGACCGGCCAAGGATATTCAACTATGAACCTGACGCACGAGTGTCGGGCGCTGGAGCGCCCGGTAACCTGGATCTTTGTCCGCCACGGCCAGACGGAAGCCAACCGTGCTGGATTGGTTCAGGGAAGGCAGGGCGCGGGCCTCACGGAGGAAGGACGTTCCCAGGCAAGCCGCGCTGCAGACTTTCTGTCTGACAGCGGGGCCCATCTGGTCCTCTCAAGCCCTCTGCAGCGAACCATGGAAACGGCCGAGATCATTGCGAAGGCATGCGGGCTTTCATCTCCGCGAGAAGCTGATGCTCTCCTTGAGCTGGATACCGGTGTATTCACCGGCAAGTCCATCCCGGCAATCCAGGAAGAGGACCCCGACGCGTACCATCGCTTCCAGGCCGGGAGCTGGGAGGCTGTGGAGGGCGCAGAGTCCATAAGCCAACTGGAAGAGCGCGCCGCGGGTCACTGGAAGGAACTGATCCGCCTCCACCGGGAGGAAGGCGTTGATATCGTGATCAGCGTGAGCCACGGCGGAATGCTTCAGTGGATCTTCCGCAGCAGCTTCCGATCCGGCTGGGACAGCTGGATGCCCCTGATGCCGGTGCACAACTGCGGGATCTGGCGTCTGAACGCGCACGCGGTCAACCCTGGCCTGAAGGACTCAGGGGGCTTATCCGTGGCGGGCGCAGTGCTCCGGTGGAGCCTCGTTAACTACGTGCCCGGCTGACGCGGGTGCTCTGGCCCCACGTACGAGTACTCACCTGGCAATTTCGCCGGTCAGAGTCCCTATGCCGGTGCAGAGCGCCAAGGGTATCCTAGCGCTCAGCGAGGAGCAGCTCCGCCAGCTTCTCTGCGGTGAACCCCATTGCCTCGGCCACGGCATCTCCGGGGCCGCTGAGTCCGAATCGATCCAGCACGAACAGGTCCTGGAGGCGCTCAACCCAGCCTTCCCAGCCCTGGGCCACCCCGGCCTCTGCTACTACCACTCGGGAACCCTCCGGGATGAGGGTCTCGCGGACAACTGAGGGCTGAGCGGCAAAGAGCTCGCGGCTGATGACGCTCAGGACACGTACCCGGAGCCCCGGGCGATCCTCAATGGCAAGGGCCGCGGCGCGCAGAGCAAGATTCACCTCACTGCCGGTGGCAACAAGCACAATGTCCGGGTTGCTGCCGCCGTCCACCACAACGTGCGCTCCGCGCTCAATTCCGGTCTGCCACTGCGGATCTCCCTTGGAGAAGACCTCCAGATTCTGCCGGGTAAGCACAATAGCGGTTGGCCCGTCCGGCCGGGCGATGGCCATCCGCCATGCCTCCACGGTTTCCTGGGCGTCTGCGGGGCGGAGAACCAGCGTGTTCGGGATCGCACGGAGCGCCGCCAGATGCTCAATAGGCTGGTGGGTTGGGCCGTCAGCGCCAAGGTAGATGGAATCGTGAGTGAAGACGTAGATGGCCGGGAGCTTCATCAGGGCAGCCAGGCGGATGGCCGGCTTCATGTAGTCGCTGAAGGTCAGGAAGGTTGCACCAAAGGGCCTGAGCCCCCCGTGAACCACGATTCCGTTGAGGATTGAGCCCATGGCGTGCTCGCGGACACCAAAGTGGAACATTCGCCCCGCGCGGTTGTCTCGGCTGAAATCACCGGAATCCGGCATCTTGGTGTTGTTGCTGCCCTGCAGATCCGCGGACCCGCCAATCAGATTGGGGACCGCGGGGGTCAGGGCAGCGAGGACAGCGCCGCTCGCCTTTCTGGTTGCAAGGCTGTCTCCCACCGCAAAGTCCGGGAACTGGGCGTTGGCAAGGAACGCGGCGGTGTCGGCGTGGTAGGCGTCCCACAGGGACTTCAGCCGGGGATTCGCCACGCCCCACTCAACAAAGTCGCTGGTCCACTGTTCAAAGCGCGCGCTGAGTTCGTCACGGCGGCGCTGGAAGTAGGCGTAGGCCTCCGGAGCCACCACAAACTCCTGGGTTTCGTCCAGGCCAAGCTGCTGCTTGGTGAGCTTGGCTTCCTCCGGCCCAAGCGCGGCACCGTGTACATCGGCGGTCCCCGCCCTGTTGGGAGAGCCCTTCCCGATGACAGACCGGACCGCTATCAGACTTGGTTTGTCGTGCTCGGCGCGGGCAACCGCATGTGCGCGGCGGATGGCATCGGCGTCATACGCATCAACGCTCTCGGTGTGCCAGCCGTAGGCGGCGTAGCGCGCTACTACGTCCTCGGTGAAGGCGAGGTCCGTGGAACCCTCGATTGAGATCTTGTTCTGATCGTAGAAGACAATGAGCTTGCCCAGCCCTAGGTGGCCCGCGAGGGAGGATGCCTCGGAAGACACGCCCTCCATCAGGTCGCCATCACTGGCGATGACGTAGGTCCAGTGATCAACAATGTCATGGCTGCGCGTGTTGAAGACGGAGGCAAGGTGGGACTCCGCAATTGCCATGCCGACGGCGTTGGAGATTCCCTGGCCGAGCGGGCCGGTTGTTGTTTCCACACCGTCGGTCTCGCCGTACTCCGGGTGACCCGGCGTCCGGGATCCAACCTGCCGGAAGTTCCGCAGGTCATCAACGCTCATCCGGAAGCCAGAGAGGTGGAGCAGCGAATAGACGAAGGCAGATCCGTGGCCCGCGGACAGCACAAATCGGTCTCGATCGGGCCAGGTGGGGACTGCCGGGTTGTAGGTCATGAACTCGCCGTACAGGAGTGCGCCGAGTTCGGCGAGGCCCATGGGAAGACCGGGGTGACCGTTCTTTGCCGTTTCAACCTGGTCAATGGCCAAGGAACGAACGGACAGTGCGATTGCTTCTAATGATGTGCTGTCGAGCATGGCGAGAAGTGTAGCGGATGCCGAACTCAGTGTCGCCGACGAAGCTCCAGAAGCACGTCCATGATGTCGGCATTTTCTGCAACCAGCAGCACCAGCAGGTGGTAGATCAGGTCGGCTGCCTCGTAGCGGAGCTCCCCGCTGTCCTTTGCCAATAGCAGCTCCACCGCCTCCTCGCCCAGCTTCTTGCGAATCTTGTCGGGCCCGGACTGCAGCAGGTGGGTAGTGTAGGAGCCTTCCGGCAGGGTCCTGGCGCGCTCGCGGATGAGTTCCTGCAATTCCCCGAGGATGGCAGCGGCCTCTGTTTGGCCTGACCCGGACGCAGCGGCCGCTGTTCGGCCCGGCCCGAATTCGGCAGCACCAACGCGGTGGTGCCCACCCACGGGCGATTCCGTTGCTGCGCCGGTTTCACCGGTCACCAAGGGTTGAGATCTCGCAGAGCCGTTGCCTTCGGCTGCCGGGAGTCCGGTCCGGACTATCGCATCGTAGAAGCCCTGTCCCGCGCTGATGCTGAGCAGCGGAAGATCGGCATCATCGGGAACAAGTCGCCCGGTCTCCGGATGGATTACCCAGAGCCTCCGCTGCTCGGTGCTCTTCCGGAACCCCTTGTCAGAGGTGCGGCTCACTGCAAGGGTCTGAGCGTGCTCGTCCCGAATGACGAGGGGCAGCACCATCTTGCCGTCCATTTCCGGATCCGGCTGCGGGATCGGGGAGTCCGCGTTACCACTCATTGTCACTCCGCGTTGCAAACTGCCGGATAGCAAGCTCCAGGTCCAGTTCTCCGTCAAGCAGCGCACGCCCGCTGACCGCACCGTCAATGCCAGAGTGCTTTGCGGCCTCTTCCAGGTCCTGCAGACGCGAGACGCCACCACTCAGAATGATCGGCAATCCACAGGCCGCGGCCAGCGCCGCAGAGGCCGCGATATCCGGCCCGCTCATCATTCCATCTCGCGCAATTGCGGTGTGGAGTACCGCCAGGATCCCGAGGTCTGCCGCAACCCGCGCCAGTTCGTGATCCTGGATGCCGGAACTCTGCCGCCAGCCCTCAATTCGGGCCTCCCCGTCTCTGCTGTCGATGGCGGCAATGAAGACCCGCCCAAAGTCAGAAATCCACTTCTCAACCCGCTCGGGCTCACGCGCCAATGTTGTGCCCACAACCACCCTTGCTGCACCTGCATCCAGGAGCCGCCGCACATCAGCGGCCGAACGAACTCCGCCGCCCACCTGAACCACGCCAGGCAGCGCTGCACATAGGGTCCGGATTACCGGCGCGTTCCGGTCCGGCTTGCCACGTGCGGCGTCCAGGTCAACCAGGTGGATGCGCGGCGCGCCAGCCCGGTGATAGCTGCGCGCGAGCGCCACAGGATCGGCCGAGTAGCCGGAAGCCTGGGCAAAGTCCCCCTGTCTCAGGCGGACCACCTGACCGTCCATCAGGTCTATGGCGGGAATCAGCAGCAATACGCCTGCTGGTGTAGCAGCCACGGCCCACTCGTGCAAGTTCTGCCCCGGAATTGACACTTCGCTGCCGCAGCGCTACTTCATTACCCATGAGTAATAACCAGCAGGCGTACGCATCCGCACAGGTACGCGAACGAACCATCCTTCGAAACGTCTATCTCTGGATGAGCGGCGGACTTGCGCTCAGCGGAATCGTGGCCCTGATGGTGGCCAACAGCCCTGCGCTGTTGCAGGCCGTGGCGCAGTTCTTCCTCCTCCTTGTCATCGGCGAGTTTGCGCTGGTCTGGTTCCTCAGCGCGCGGATCCAGAACATGTCGCCAGGCGGCGCTGCTCTGGCATTTAGCGGCTACGCCGGACTGAACGGTCTTACGCTGGGCCTGATCATTGCGGCCTACGTCTACGGCAGTCCCTCTGGTGCTGCCGTTGTTGCGCAGACCTTCTTTGTGACCGCTGGAACCTTTGCCGCGGTCAGCGTGTGGGCCATGACCACGCCTCGTTCGCTGGTGGGGATGGGCCGCTATCTGATGATGGGCTTGATTGGGCTGATCATTGCATCCGTGGTGAACATCTTCTTCGCCAGCGGATGGCTGGACTGGATCATCTCCTACGCCGGCGTTGCAATCTTCATTGGCCTGACAGCCTACGATACCCAGATGATCGCTGGATGGAGTCGAGAGCTGACCGGCAATGTGAGCGAAGGGGATTATGTCCGGATCAGCATACAGGGCGCGCTCAAACTCTACCTGGACTTTGTGAACCTCTTCCTGTTCATGCTGCGCATCTTCGGCCGCAGAAACTAGGCGAAGCTCCCGCCCCAAAGGCATCCGCCCAAGCGGACCCTCGCCGCGGCGCCCGCGAAGCGATTCACCGGCCCGGATTTTCGTCCGGGCACGGGAGGGCAGGGGTTGGGTTGCGAGGCATCCGGCCGCCGACCGCGCTCCGGCCCGCCCCGATTCGCCAAGCCCGGCTCAGACCTTGCCTTCTTCTTTCCGAGCCTCCTCCTCGCTCGTGCGGGTGAGCATCAGTCCGCCGATGAGGAAGAGCAACAGAATGCTGAGGATTCCGTAGCGGGACTGGCCGGTCAGCTGGGTGGTGAAAGCAATCATGAAGCTCCCCACAAAGGAGCTGAACTTCCCCACGATGTTGTAGAAGCCAAAGAACTCTGCGCTTGCTTCCTCCGGGATCATGCGGCCGAGATAGCTCCGGCTCAGCGCCTGTATGCCACCCTGGGCTGAGGCAATGAGCATTGCCAGAACCCAGAACATGGCGATGGAAAGCCCCATTGGCATGACTGGGAGGAAGAAGGCCAGGATAACCACACCAACGTAGGTGAAAATTCCGGTGAAGATCATGGCCCGCGCGCCAAAGCGCTTGGCAAGCCGCCCGTAAATGATAGCAAAGGGCCAGGCCACTATCTGCAAGACCAGGAGCACCACAATGAGGAGCGTCTGCCCAAAGCCCATGTCCACCGCGATGGGTGTGGCGTTACGAATGATGGCGTTGACGCCTTCAATGTAGAAGAAGTATGCGCCAAGGAACACGAATACCGCACGGTGCCTGGTCCGGATCTTGGAGAAGGTCTGTCCAAGGCGGCGGAAGGTAGCCCGGATTGGATTGGGCGTGCGCTCAATGAAGTAAACCTGCTGGACGTTGCGCAGGATGGGTATGGTGAAAACGGCCCACCAGACTGCGGTAAGCAGAAAGGCAACGCGGAATCCGGCTTCCTGGGACGGAAGGCCAATGGCTTCCCAGAACTGAACCAGCCCAATAGCTCCGATGAACGGAACCACGCTCCCGATGTAGCCCCACGCAAAGCCGCTGCTGCTGATCCGGTGCATGCGGTCCTCTGTGGTAACGTCTGTGAGGAAAGAGTCGTAGAAGATGTTTGCCCCACTGAACCCGATTGAGCCCACGGCATAGATTCCCATTGCCACATACCACGCCGCCCCACGGAGGAAGAACATGGCAAAGGTGGCAATCACGCCCGTCACAAAGAAGCCGGTAAACAACGGTTTCTTGAAGCCCCGGAAGTCAGCAACGGTGCCCAGGATCGGGGCGAGGAGCGCCACCACCAGGCTTGCCAGGCTGTTGGTGTAGGCCCAGGTCTGCACGTAACGCTCAGGGCTCACCAGCAGCTGGTAGAAGAGGCTGAACAGCGCGGTTGTGATAATGAGGGTGAAGGCCGAGTTGGCTACATCGTAGAGAATCCACGAACGCTCGGTCTTGGTCAGACGGGTGCTGGCGATGTCGCTCATGGCGCATTGTAACGTTGCTGCACGTTAGAACGGAATGAGCATCCTTTCCGTTGCCCGCAGGCCTGCCTCCAGGCTACGTTCTGGGTGCTATGGCGCTGCCAAGCCTGCTCGCCGACGCCGGCCACCAAGTGTGGTTTGCCGGTAGTGCGGCCGTACGACTGCTCCTCCGCTCGGGCTTGCCCGACCCGGTTGATCTGGCGACGGATGCCTCCCTCGTTGACCTCTCCGGTATCGCGGATGATCTGTCCTTTCCCGGCATTGACGGGGTGGATGCGCTGGTGCTCGCCGGAGGCCGCGAGTGGCTGGTCACCTGCGACTTCAACCCGGAGCGGCAGCGCTGGTCCGACATATCCGAACTCAACCTGTATCAGCACTGTGCAAGCGGCGACTTCCGCGATCCGCTGGACGCCTACTATCGGATTCGCAAGGGGGAGATGAGCGTCACCACCGGAATTGCCACCCCACGAGGGCTGGGTACGGACCGCAGACCGGTCCTCCTGCTACAGGACCTGGTGACCGCCGTGGCAACCCTGGACATTGAGCCAACGCGGGAACTCCTCCGCCGGGTGGCAGAGGCGGCAGATGCAGCTGCGGCTGCGAGTCCGGATGAACAGCGGGTCCTGCTGACCCGAATTGTCGGTGGCCCCGGAGCGGACCGGGCTTTGGACCTCCTCCATCGCCTGGGCCTGGTGCAGGAGTGGTGGCCGGAGCTTGCGGAAATGGCGGGAACCGAGCAGGGGAAAGAGCACCACCCGGAAGGCGATGTCTGGCGCCACACGCTGGCCGCACTCCGGGAGCGAAAGACGGACGATGTGCTGATCGGGCTGTCCGTGCTCCTCCACGACATCGGCAAACCGCACTCACCCCGCACCCGAGAGCGGGCCTTTGACGGCCATGCCGAGCGCGGCGCAGAGATTGCCAACGCGTTTCTCTCCCGGCTCAGGATGCCGCAGAAGACGCGGGAAGCGGTGGTATGGATGGTGGAGCACCACATGATCCCCGGAGCGCTTTCCCGGCTTCCGGGAACCCGACGGGATCCAATCATGGGATCTCCGGAGTTTCCGCGCCTGCTTGAGTTGCACCGCTGTGACCTTGCCAGCAGCTTCCACCGACCGGACAGCTACTACGAGGCCTGTTCCATCTACCGGGCGTTTCTCCGCTACCGGCGGAACCCGTTCCGGAATACCGACGGCAAGAAGCTTGTGCACACCTACGTGGCCGCGGGTTAGCAACACAACCAGGCGTTGACGACCGGTAGGTCCGGTTTCCGCGTCCGGCCTGACAGCGCCGGTGTCGTGAGTTGCCGCGGCAAGGCGTGCTGGCTAACCCTGCACGGGCGTTGAGCGTCAATCCATGAGATCAATGAGCTCGCTCCGGAGCGCCGCGCTGTCCAGCGATAGCGGCCGGGAGCGAAGCGGCAGGTCCAGCACTTTTGCAAGCCGGGGGGGCATTTGGGGCTCATGCCCGCAGGCCTGCTGAATCACCTCGCCAAACTTGGCGGGATGAGCGGTAGCGAGCGTCACCAGGAGCTCTCCGCTCTCGGTGTGGTCCACCGTGCTCAGGCCGAGCGTCTGAAGCGCGTGAAGGCCCGCGGCGGTGTGGGGGCAGACCCTGTCGTGGAGATCGTCCGAAAGCCGGCAAAGCACCGAGGCGATATCCGAATCAGTTGCCGAGGCGGAAGAAATCTGGTCCGCGATCCGTCCGTGCTTCCGGCCGAAGAGCGCGTGGATGCGCTCAAAGTTGCTGGGGTCTCCCACATCCATTGCATTGGCAAGCGTTACAACACTGGGGCGGGCTTGATAGGTCCCGGATGCCAGGTAATCTCCAAACGTGGTGTTGGCGTTTGTAGCCGCCACAAAGCCGGCCGCGGATCCACCCCAGCGGGCAGCCAGTAGCCCTGCGGTGAGGTTCCCGAAGTTCCCGCTGGGCACACACCACCGCGGGGCAGCACGCTCGCCCGCTGCACGGAGGGTTGCGGAGGCAAACAAATAGTACAGCGCCTGGGGCAACAGCCGCCCGATGCTGATGGAATTGGCCGAGGCAACGCGGATGCGCTCGGTGATGACGGAATCGGCGAGGGCTGAGCGCGCAAGGCGCTGGCAGTCATCAAAGGTTCCTGCAACACGGAGCGCGCGCACGTTGCCGCCGAGTCCGGCAATCTGCTTCTCCTGCACGTGACTGACGCCGGACTCGGGGTACAGGATTGCCACTCGGACGCGCTCCCGTCCCAGAAAAGCGTGCCCAACGGCACCGCCGGTGTCTCCACTTGTGGCAACCACAATCAGCGCGTGCTCACCGGTGCGGGAGAGCATCCGGTCCAGCGTGGCCGCCAGGAAGCGGGCGCCAAAGTCCTTGAACGCCAGGGTTGGCCCATGGAAGAGCTCCAGCAGCCAGTGCCCAGCTGATATCGGATGGAGCTGCGGAGCAAAGGTGAAGGCCTCAGCAGCAATGGCCTCAAGTTCCGCTCGCGATATTTCGTCTCCCAGTAGCTGAACCAGGACGTTCGCAGCAAAACAGGCAAAGGACTCGGAGTCAGTGCCGGAAGGCTCCGGGATATCCAGCTGGGAAAAGTGCGCCGGGATGTAGAGTCCACCGTCCGGAGCCGGACCCCGGAACACCGCCTCTGCGAAAGGGACTGCCGGTCCTCCGCGGCTAGAGCGCAACTTCATCAGGAAGTCCTGCTGGGGAAGAATGCATCGTGAATGGAGCGGAGCGCCGAAACCCGGTCCGCGCTGTCAACCACCAGGGAGATGTTTATCTCGCTCGAGCCCTGCGCAATCGCAAGCACATTGATCTTCTGCTGACCGAGCGCGCCAAACACCCTTCCAGCCAGTCCGGGAGTCCCGGCCATCTGATGACCCACAACGGCGATGATGGCCACGGGATCGGCTATTTTCACTGGGAGGAGGGTCCGGCGCTCAAGCTCCGGCAGGAAGGACTTTTCAATTGCGCGGCGCGCGGCCTGGCAGACTCCCTCCTCCACCACAAAACAGATGCTGTGCTCGCTGGATCCCTGGCTGATCATCAGAATGTTGATTCCACCCGCGGCAAGCGCGCTGAACAGCCTTGCAGCAGATCCGGGGACTCCAACCATTGCGCTCCCCTCAACCGTCAGTAGCGCTACACGGTCCAGGGAAGCAAGCCCTGTAATCGCACCAGAGATTTTGGCTCCACTATCCGCAATGACGCTCCCGGCAAGCTCGGGCCGCGCGGTATTGCGGATCCAAACCGGCAGACCCTCCGCGGCGGCCGGTTCCATGGTGGCTGGATGAATGACCCGTGCTCCGAAGTGCGCGAGCTCGATTGCTTCGCCCACCGACAGGCGCGGCAGTACGAAGGCCCCGGGAACGTCACGGGGATCCGCGCTCAGGACGCCGTCCACATCCGTCCAGATTTCCACCGCCTCCGCGTCCAGCGCGGCACCAACAAGGGTTGCGGTAAGGTCGGACCCGTTTCGTCCAAGAGTGGTGGTCACCCCCGCCTCCGTTGCGGCGATGAAGCCTGTCACCACCGCCACGGCCTTGTGTTTCAGCAGCGCTTCCCGCAATCGCTTCCGGGTCAGGTCCGGTCGAACCGCGGCCGAGCCGTGAATCTCGTCAGTGACTACCATGCTCCGCGCGTCCACCATCTCGGCCGGACAGTTTGCAGCGCTGAGCGCGCCGGCAACAATGCTGCAGGAGAGCCGTTCGCCAAAGCTGAGGAGCAGGTCCATGGTTCGGCGGGAGCAATCGCGGATCAGGCTAACCCCGTGGAGTAGCTGCGCGAGCTCGGATAGCAGTTCCGTGAGATCAACGGCGACTTTGGCGGCGCCGGGTTCCGGATGACGCTGCGCCAAAGGAGATCCGGCCTCCCCAGCGTCCTCCGACCCGAGTCTCAGGTCCCGACATATCTGCTGGTGACGGTCCTGCAGGTCCCGAAACGCCTGCTGGTAACCTTCATCGCCCGCCTCTGCCATTCGAGCTGCGCTGATCAGGGAGTCGGTAACGCCGCCAACCGCTGAGCACACCACCGTCACCGGGCCGGACTCTCGGGCTTGCAGAACTATGGCGGTACAGCGTCGGATCGCTTGTGCATCGCGAAGCGAACTCCCCCCGAACTTGAGAACCTTCATTTCTGATTTGACAGCGTATTGGCTGTGGGGAAGCATGGGAACATGTCGCAGTACGTGATTGACGGCGGTCACCCCATTCGCGGGAAGATCCGCGCAAGCGGGAACAAGAACGCCGCCCTGCCCTGCCTTGCCGCAAGCCTCCTCACGGATGAGTCGATTGTGCTCAAAAATGTTCCGGCAATTGAAGATGTCTCCGTGATGCTGGACATCATGAGATCGCTTGGCTCAAGCGTGGAATGGCTTCCGGAGGAGCACACCGTTCGGCTGCAGACCAGAAACATCGCAACCGCGGACATTGCACCGGAACAGGCCAGGCGGATACGTGCGTCAATCCTGCTTGCGGGACCGCTGCTTGCGAGGACCGGCTCGGTAACCCTGCCCCCTCCCGGTGGAGACGTGATCGGCCGGAGGCGCCTGGACACTCACTTCCTGGCACTTACCGCACTTGGCGCGCGATTTGAGCGCGATGGCAGTTTCCACCTTGCGGCCAACAAACTTGCCGGCGTGGATCTATTCCTGGATGAGGCATCCGTTACCGCAACAGAGAACGCTGTGATGGCAGCGGTGCTCGCGGAGGGTCAAACCACAATTGAGAACGCGGCAAGTGAGCCCCACGTTCAGGACCTGTGCCGAATGCTCGTTTCTATGGGGGCCCGGATTGGGGGCATTGGCTCCAACATCCTCCGGATCAATGGCGTCCGTCACCTCCGCGGCACGGAGTTTGTCATTGGTGCGGACTTCATGGAGGTTGGCTCATTCATCGGGCTCGCCGCCGTAACACGCGGGGAGCTGGAGATTGAGGCAGCCGGAACGCGGCACCTTAAGATGACGCGCCTGGCCTTTGGCAGGATGGGGATCCGCTGGGAGCAGAGCGGAGACGTTGTTCGTGTTCCGGCATCCCAGGACCTGACGGTGAGCCCGGACCTTGGCGGGATGATTCCAAAAATTGATGATGCCCCGTGGCCCGGGTTTCCGCCGGACCTCATCAGCATTGCCATCACGGTGGCAACGCAGGTGAGCGGAACCGTCCTGATTCACGAAAAGATGTTTGAGTCCCGAATGTTCTTTGTGGACAAGCTCATAGACATGGGCGCACGGATCATTCTCTGTGATCCGCACCGGGCCGTGGTCAATGGACCGAGCAGGCTGAGCGGTGCCAACCTGGTTAGCCCGGATGTGCGCGCCGGTATGGCGATGGTCCTTGCTGCAATGTGCGCCGACGGCAGGAGCGTGATCCAGAACGTGTACCAGATAGAGCGGGGCTATGAATCACTCGCGGAGCGTCTGCAGAGCCTGGGCGCGCGAATCTCCCGGGAAGACTGAGCAGAGCGGGACTACATACGGTGGGCGTCTGCCGGCCGGGTCAGTCAGCAGAGTCCTTCCGGGGAGCGCCGCGCAGCAGCAACGCGCCGCGCCAGCTCGCCTCAGCGGCGAGCGAGAGCGGTGATATCGCTGACGCGCGCCACCATGAGGGCAAGCGCCAGGAAGAGGGGCAGGAGCATGCTTGCTCCAAGGCCCAACGTCACTCCCAGCAGGCTCTCGGAGGCCGGGAAAAGACGGGCGCTTGCCTGCAAGCCCAGGGTCAGCGCCTGATCCAGCACGCTGAGTACCGCTACCGCCGGAAGTGCCTGCATGAATCGGGAGAGCGGTACGGCGCGGACTCCGCCCGCGCCGATTGCCGCGCCAATGAGCACCAGCAACACAATCTGCAGGGGCATGAGCAGCCGGAGCGCTGCGTTATTGCGGACGGCACGCACCGGAACGCCAGCCGCCACGAGGGGGGCGTCTGCAGCCGATCCTTGCGAAAGCGGGAGGCGCAGAAGCTCCGGCAGGCTCAGCCGGCCGCCGTAGAACTCGGTACCAGTGAGTACCGGCATGCGCTGCAGGTCCACCTGGAGGGGAAACAGCGGTGGTCCAGCCTGGGACTCGAGGCCGCTGGTCTGCGCGCTTAGCTGCAGGGCGTCTTCCGGTTGTCCCGGCTCGGCGCGGCTGAGCCCCTGAAAGAGCAGGGCTTCCTCAGCCACGCGGGCCAGCTCCGCCGAAATTGTAATCTCAGGGTTCTCCCGGCTCGTGATCAGAACATCACGCGCAAACAGAGCGGTGCGCGCTTCGTTGGGGCCAATATCGCCGATGTAGACCACCCACTCCTGCATTCCGTCGATGTTGCTATCTGAATCC
Organism: uncultured Spirochaetaceae bacterium; assembly: GCA_964591085.1. Lineage (GTDB taxonomy): Bacteria > Spirochaetota > Spirochaetia > DSM-27196 > CAZPXH01 > CAZPXH01. The sequence goes on from CAZPXH010000004.1 coordinate 142,755, forward strand.
AGAAGGGGTATGGAGGCGGTCTGAAGAAATACCAGGGGGCCTTCCCGGGGCTGCTCGTCAAGGCTTTCGGCGTCCTCCAGGTAGAAGGCTTGCCCCCGTAGCTCGTCCTCCACCTCCGGAAGGATAGCGGCGACGTCCGGATCAGCGGGATCTGTCTGTCGGATTGACTGCAGGAGCCGCCATGCCGTCACCACGTCCCCGTTCTCCTGGGCCCTCCGTGCCTGTCGCTTGGTGTCCATTTCCTCCCGGAGGGCGTCATCTTCCGGACGGCTCCGCTCTTCCATCATCCGCAGCATCTCTGACCTGCGCTGCGCGAGGTCCTGCCGATCCTGGTCTTCCTCGGACCGCAAGGCGAGGTCGTAGTAGTACCAGGCAGAGTAGTAGTTCTCCTCAGCAGATGCGGACTCTGCGAGGAGTACAAGCTCTACCAGGCTCGGACCATCGATTGGGGTGATGGACACGGAGGAATCATCCGCCGGGTCTTCTTCCGTCTCGCCCTCATCCTCTTCCAGAGACTCGTTATCAGCAGAACTTTCCGCGGTCTGGCCGTCACGTATTCGCTGCTCCAGCGCCTGCAGGCCCGGCTGCATTCCTTCATGCAGGGCAAAGCCAATGACACCCATCAGAATAGCCACGACCACCACGCTTCTGGCAGCAGAGGTTCCGCGCGCGGAATCGTCCACCAGGGAGAGCAGGGCAGCGGCAGCTGCCGCCGGACCAAAGAGCTCCAGCAGGCCGGTGAGGGCCGGGAGCAGGCGAGGCCCGGACACCGGTTCCAGCACCACAACAGAGGCCAACGCAAGCACCAGGGACCACAAGAGGGCGCCAACCAGCCCGCCAAGGAAGGAAACGGTCTTCATGTCCGCCTCATTGCCGCCGTGATCGCACCGATTCCGGCAAGCGCCAAGGGAACCCCAATAGCTACTGCGCGGCCAGGCAGGAGATTGCTCACCGCCGCCACGGGTTCAAGAGTGAGGGCTGCGATGGCCGCGAGCACTGCTCCGCCAGGGGCAAGCAGGGCAGCGGCGCGGCTCGGTGCAGCACCCGCCCAGACGGGCAGCACGGCTACCAGCGCTATCCAGGCGATGGCAAGTAGAAGATCCAGGCTCTCACCGTGTACTGAGCCCAACAGGGCTGGTCCCAGACCGGAGAGCTCTGCCGCGAGTATGAGTAGCGGAGCTGCTCTGTCCGGCGGCGACTGACCGGTGCCCGCTACCTCTGCAACCGGGATGCTCAGGTTCTGGCCGGCCGGAACAATAAGGTCTCTCCGCGCGTCATAGAAAACGTCGTCCACAATCGTGACGGATGCGTTGCCTCCGGGACTGACGAGTATCAGCTGCTCCAGGACCTGATTACCGCTGAATCTCGCAGCAAAGAGACCGTCGGAGTATCCGTAGAATCGATCGCTCTCCAGCGGAAGACGCGCCCGCTGGAAGGCCGGCTCATTCAGGAATCTCGGGAGGAGCACACCGGTGCCAAACAGCAGAAGCCCCACCGGAGCAAGAAGGAGGCTGGCCAGGAAGGCCGGGCGCTCCCGCCACCCGCGGGCAGACAGCACCACCAGCCCCACAACGCCTGCAACGGGGAGAGTTTCCCGGATGGCCAGGCGGACAGCCTCAGACGCGGACAGAAGCTGAGACGCAAGGATTCCGGGTACCCGCAGCGGAACAATAACCAGCAGCGTTCCGGCCAGCGCCGCCAGACCCGCAAGCGCGCTGCGTCCAATGCCCTTCACAGTCTCCGAGGGTAACATGCGGCAGGACCTGAATACACCGGCGCTTTCAGCGATAGTAGTGGGCGGAAGAGAGCAATGGCGCAGGCTGACATTGGCGAACTCATCGCAGCTCACTACGAACGTCTCAGCCGGAGCGCCAGATGGCTGGTGCGCAATATTGACCGCGCAGAGGACCTGGTGCAGACCGCAATCGAGCGTGCACTGCGTCACCAGCGGAGCTACGATCCCGGGCGTCCGTTCTATCCCTGGCTCAGCCAGATTCTAAGAAACTGTGCCGCCGCGGAAGCGCAGCGCACACGGGAAACGGATCAGGTGCCGGAGGCGTTTGCTGATACTGCGCAAGGACCGGCGAGCACAGCGCTCCGGGAAGCGGAGCGTGAACGCATCCGCGCTGCGGTATCCGCACTTCCGGAGGCGCATCGGCAAATTGTTGAGCTCTTTCACTTCCACGAAATGCGGTACGCCGAGATCGCTGATGCACTGGGAATCCCAAAGGGTACGGTGATGTCCCGGCTGTACCACGCACGGAGACGGCTGCGTGGCCTGCTTGAGGAGGGTGAGGATGAGTGAGCGAACGGAAGACCAACTGGACCAGGATGATCTGCGTCTGAAAATACAGGCATTGGCGGACAGCGAGCTCCCGCCCCAAGAAATCCATGCGATCCTGACAGTGATTCAGGGCAACTACGAACTCAGGACCGAGTATGCGGAGCTCCTGCGCCTCAACGCTCGAATTCACCAGGCCCGAGAGCCCGGAAGTCCAGAACCGTCGCCCCCGCGGCGCTACGGCCTTGCCTTCGGCGCCGGCCTGGCGGTCTTCGGCGGATCCTACGCGGTGTTGCTGGGCTACGCCCTGTACAGCCTGATTGTGCGCGGGACCCCCCTTGCAATTATTGCGAGTGTGAGCGGAATCATTGGTGGTATTCTGTTGTTGCTTGCCGGCGCCATCCGTGACCGCAGACGGGAACGAAAGATAGATCGCTATGACGAGGTGATCCGATGATCATTGCCACTACAGACGTTGTGCCGGGACGCGAGGTTCGCGAATGCCTGGGTTTGGTGCGGGGAAACACCATCCGCGCCCGAAGCTTTGGCCGGGACGTCAAGGCTGCATTCAAGAATCTGGCCGGCGGCGAAATCACGGACTACACCAAGATGCTAGCCGAAAGCCGGGAACAGGCGCTGGACCGGATGATTGAGGATGCCGGGGCGCTCGGCGCTGATGCCATCGTGGGTGTACGCTTCAGTTCCGCTTCAGTGATGCAGTCAGCTGCGGAGATCCTGGTCTATGGAACCGCGGTTGCCCTGGCGCCACTTGACGGAAAGTAGTACACAATTTGTCCACAGGCGCGTCTACCGGCCAGGCTCTGGGAGGCGGCACCGTCAAGCAACTTCGACCGGGTCATGTGGACGCAGTGTGAGCACTAATTCATACTACACACGCCAAATCCCTGTATCATGATGACTTGCAGCACCGTCGGGCCAGATTCGGACTACTCCGGAATTGGAATTTGTACAGGATTGCCTGCAAGTCTTTGCAGCGCAGCCAAAAGACAGCGCGGTTTTCCACACGTTATCCACAGTTGAGGCGGTACCCCACACCCCGAATGGTCTGAACGAAGCACGGACTGTCTGTCTCCCGAAGCGTCTTGCGGAGTCTGGCTACCAGCATGTCCACCGCTCGGGACCCCTGCAACACAGGCAGGTTCAGCTCGGAAGCAATGACTTGGCGGGAAACGGGGATTGGGGCACTCCAAAGCAGCTCGTAGAGCTCCCGCTGCAGACCCTGGACCCAGGGCGGAAGCACGCTGGCACCGCGCCCGGGAATACCTCGAGCGGACAGTCGGCGGATCCGCAGAAGGAGTTCGGACGCCATCCACGGCTCAATCAGGAAATCGTCCAGCACAGAAAGGAAGGTTGCGCACTCTGCAGCGCTCCCGTACCCAAAGCGGATCCGGGAATCCCAGGTGGCCGCCACGTGTGCGGGGGCCACCAGAATTGACCAGGCGTTGGCGGCCCGACTCGGAGGGATCGACCGCGCCTGTTTATCGTGTGGATTAGAGGCCAGCGCAATGGTTGGCCGTCTCAGGGACGTTGAGAGCAGATCCGCAACGGCAGCCCGCCTTATGGCGTTGCCGTCGATGACCAGGATCCCCGGCTCAGTCTTCGTCTGCCAGCTTCTTCTTCAGGGAATCCAGATCGGAGTCTACCTCGCCGTCATCCGGGGCGGGCTTTTCTCCAGACTTTGACTTCGCCCCGGAACCGGACTTGCCCCCACCGCTCTGATCCTCAAGCGCCATACGTGACTTGAGGTCCTCCAGCAGTGCGTCACCGTCCCCGCCCCCGCTACTCTCGAGCCTGGCGAATTCGGACTCAAGCGAGCTGGACCCGGTGAGGTCGGACAGTTCACCGACGGCGTCCGCCTCGGCCTCAATCTGGTCCACTTTCGTGGTCATTCGGTCAAAGGCATCAAAGGCGGAGGTGTCCGACAGTCCCTTGATCTGCTCGTTGATGCGCTTCTGTGCCTCGGCACGGCGCTGGCGGGCAATGAGCAGGTTCTTCTTGCGCTGAGCCTCTTCAATCTTCTGCTGAAGGCCGCGCAAGGCCTCCTTCAGCTGCTCTACAGACGCGTGCTGCTGCTCCCACTGGTTACGGTAGGAGGTCCCGTTGGCGTCGTGTTCCTTCTTTCGGAGAAGTGCCTGCTTTGCCAGGTTCTCGTAGTGCTCCTGCTTCTCAGGTTCGCGCTCCGCAGCGCGCAACGCGAGCATGGCCTTCTTCTCCCATTCACTGCCCAGACGCGTCTGCTCGTTCATCTGCCGCTCGAGCTTTTTCTCGTCGGCAATGGAAGAGGCAACCATCTTCTTGGACTCAATAAGCTGCTGATTCATCTCAATGATGAGCTGGTTCAGCATCTTCTCCGGGTCTTCTGCCCGGCTGACCATGTCGTTGATGTTGGAGGTGACTACCCGGCGAATCCGGGCGAACAGTCCTTCAGCCATGATGACTCTCCCTTAGCCGGCGTGGCGGAATTCGCTCAATCGCGGGTAGTGCTGTGCAAGCGCGAGCCCGGTGGAATCCAGGGAAGCCTGCAGCTCAAGCAGATCCAGCGCCTCGGATTCAAGGGTATCAATCAGGATCACGTCGTTGTCTTCCAGTGCGTAGGCGCCATGCACCATGTCCGCATTGAGTCGGAGCAAGGTTTCAAAGAAGTCTTCGCGGCGTTCCTCCGGGATGCTCATAACCTTTGTGCGGACGGTCACCAGCTGCTCTTCCGCAAAGACCACCACGTGCTCCAGGCCACGCTCTTCATCGTTGATCACCCAGACGTTGTCCCCCACGCTCTCAAACGTCAGTGAGAGATGGATGAGGTATCCTTCAATTCGATCCTTGAGTACTGCGGTATCCACGGCCTTCTCCTAACCCAGGAACACTTCCCCGGTCGCGTTGATCGCCAGTATGGTCCGGCAGTTCGCGCATCGGTAGCGTCCCGCCTTTGCCGCACGGAGCCGAGTGCCGCAGATCGGGCACTTGAAGACCCGCGGGAAAATATCGCTCTCGGACGCCTGCGTTTCCCGGGTGAAGAACTCCTTTGCCTCATCCAGGTTATCCCGGATCGTGAAGAACTGCGCAAAGCCGAGGAGCTGGAAGACCTCGTACACCTTTGGCTGGATCTCCAGCAGCACGATGTTTCCACCCCGCGGGCGAACGCTCTTCAGGAAGGCCGTAAAGGATCCAATACCGGTACTGGACACGTAGTTCAGCCCACCGCAGTGGAAGATCAGCCGGGTGTAGCCGGCCTCAATCGCACGCTGCACGCGCTTGCCAAAGAAGTTGGAGTTGAACGTATCGATATAGCCGCTGAGCCAGAGGATGAGTACCCCGTCGGCGCCGGGCACCTGCTCAAGCCTGATACGAAGGCTTTCGTCCTTTTCTTCGTCAAATCCAGGAACGATGTCGTTGTTGGGCATTGGGCTCTGGTAACCTTCCGTGCAAGGGATTAGCGGACAGACTCCGTCTACGATAGTACGGACGCCCTCCAAGCTTTGTCAAACCGATACCCCCCTACTCCGAACAGGCACTACGGCACCTCTGACAGAAGCAGAAACGGCTGGACAGAGCCAACTCACCACGTCCGCTACCGCCCCGGCAGTCAGTCCACGGCCCCAGTGGCGGTACTCTGTGTCAACATATCCCGGAGCAATGCAGTTCACCGCAACATCCGTACCTTCGGCAGACATATCGGCCGAGCGTACCAATGATGCGAGTGCGGTCTTTGCGGCACCGTATGCGGGATCATCCCGGAATCCGCGAATCCGCTCGGTTCCCGTGGCTCCGAAGAGCACGATACGGCCCCAGTTTCTGGCACACATCCCCGGCAGGATGGCAGAGACCGCAATCCCCGGAAGCGCAAGGTTGGCCAGAGCGGCGTTCACCCAGTCCGATGCGCCGAGCTCCGGGAGGGGACGCAAGGTCTCCGGCCCGTGGGAATACACAAGGATGTCCGGTGAGTCGGCAAACTGCAGGAGTTCGGCAAGGCGCCGGGGACCGGCTTCGCCGGCGAGATCGAGGGCCAGTCCAGAGTGCTCAGCCGGTCCCGGCAAGTCGGCGAGCAGTTCGTCAATGCGCTCCTGCCGACGTCCATGAATCCGCAAGGAGGCACCCCGGCCGGCAAGGCGTCTGGCCACTTCCCTCCCGATACCTCCGCTTCCGCCTACAACAAGCGCTGTTCGGCCCTGCAGGTCCGCATCCATGGCTCCATTTTGGACAGAAGCGCAAGCACGCTGCTATAGTGCGGCATGCGTCGCGTCTTGCTCCTGTTGCTGTGTATCCTGTCCGCGGGGCTTGCGCTTGGTCAGTCTGGCCCCGATGCCTTTGACCCCGCAGCCCTGGTTGACGGGTTCTTTGCCACCGTTGATGGAGATATCACTCTTGAGGAAATCACGGATGCGCTGAACGCCGCGGGTCCGGACGCGGTTGACCCAACGCGAATCTACCTGTTGACCGGACAGGTTGCGGCGGTTACGTACCTGGATCCAACCCCTGACCCGGCGGTGTTCTGGGTGGAGTTGGAAATTGTCGGGGGACGCTGGGACGGCCTGGAAAACGTTCGGATCTTCCGCGCCTTCGTAAACGTTTATGATCCGTTCTATGCGGAGCTGATTCCCGAAACTCCGCCCCGGGACAGCTCTGAAGGGCTGGTGGTCGCCGGGACCGAGGTTCTGATCTCCGCCCTCTACCTGGACGCTACGCCGCTTGATGACGGAAACCTCGCACCGATCTTCCAGGCGCTCACCATCCGGCCGCTCAACTGACCGGAGTCCGGCGGGAACCGGGGAGCAGGTGCTCCGGCCTGATGATACTTCCGCCGGACAGGGCGCAAGCCCGAAAGAGCGCATTCCGCAGCTGACGCACATTGCCCGGCCAATCCAGCTCGGGCAGAAGCTGGCCGGCGTCCTCGGACAGAACGCAACCCGGGAGGTTGCTGTGATTCAGCATATGCTGCGCCAGGTCCCGGACATCTTCCTTCCGCTCTGCAAGCCCAGGAACGTCAATCTGCAGCACGTTCAGCCTCCAGTACAGGTCTTCCCGAAACGAATCCTGTCCCAGAAGCCTCCTGTTGGTAGCGGCGACAATCCGAACATTGCTCCGGGTAACACTCGTGGAACCAAGCGGCACGTAGTCACCGGTTTCAATCATCCGAAGGGCCGAGGCCTGGGACCGCGGAGCAAGATCGCCAACTTCGTCCAGGAACAGTGTTCCTCCCTCTGCTGCGGACACCCATCCGTCTCGGCGGACCGCGCCGGTGAAGGCGCCCGCGCGCGTGCCGTACATCTCGGCTTCAAAAACCTCGGACGGCAGTGCAGCGCAGTTCACGGCTACAAGTTCTGCGTCTGCGCGGGCGGACTGGTTGTGGATAGCGCGGACCACCAGCTCCTTCCCGCTGCCGCTTGGACCGGTGATCAGTACCGGCAGATCCAGTGGAGCGAACAGCCTGATCTGTCGGCGAACCTCAACCATCGCGGCGCTGGTCCCGACCAGCCCGTCTGCCGCTTCCACCTGAGAATCGGAAAGGGACGGGATCCGGCCAATGGCCTCCGCCAGCTCGGTGACCGCAAACGGCCAGGGCAGATAGTCCCGTGCTCCGCCTCGGATGGCAGAGACCACGTTCCGGTGGGGTGCGATTTCTCCATAGGCGATGATGGGGATTCCGCCGGGCCTGTGCAGGGCCGCGGCTACCAGGCGCACAAGCTCCGGGGTGCATGCCTCGTGCCATACCAGGAGCAACCCTGCGCGCGCGCGTGCAAGCGAGCCAGCGAGGCTCCGGGAAGAGTTGTAGACGTTGCATCGCCATCCCCTGGGGAGCAGCGCTTGGATGGACGCACTTCTGGATGGCGACGGATCAATGCACAACAGCTGCATCGTGGTCCCACCTGGCGATATTTCAGTTGGACGCAGCTTACGAGCAAACGCCGTAAAACGAAAGCCCTTACTTGAAATTAATTAACGATATAATAGAGATTACTTCCACACCTGCCGGTGGACGCCGCCTGTTCTCCGCGGTGCTCGCCGCAGCCTTGTGGGCGGTTGCCAGCACGCTGAGTCTCGCCCTCCTGGCGGCCGAGATCGGGTTGGTGCTGTCCCTCCTGGCAGCCATGAGCGTGACACTGGTGCTGGAGGGATCGCTGATCGCCAGCCTGGCAGTGCGGCTCCGGAAGCAACAGGACACCCGCTCGCCGGAGGAAGCTGCGGAGATTCTTGGCCGTGCGTTGCTGAGCGCGGTCTGCTGGGTTCCCGGAGCACCGGCTGCCTGCGTTGGCTTGCTATGGCTCGTGAGTCCGCTGACGCGCTGGCTGGGGCTGGCTGTCGCTGCGAGGCAACCCGCGCTCATGGATCTGGTACGGACACTCGGTGTACACCGCTCCCCGGAACGCAGGGAGCGGGTGCGAGCAACGTCAGCTCCTGGGTCTGCGACCGGCGGTGAGCAGCCGAATGAGGGCGCTAATGCCCCCGTGCACCAAAAGCAGGAGATACAGCGGGAGCAATCCGAGTCGCACGAATCCGACTGAAACGAGATAACGGCTTCGCCGGCCGCTGTTGTCCCGCAACGATGCCGCCAGATCCGGCACCCACAGGCAGGTACTGCCCCCAAGCATGCTGCGGTGAGCTGCAACCCAGCGGGGAGCGTGCCGGATGGCAGGACCAAAGACTACAACGTCCGGCTGCAACTTCCGGAGGGCCACTGCGAGGGGACGGGACTGTGCTGCAGAGAGCCGTCCCTTGAACCTGCCGGTGATCCGCAGCTCCGGATAGGTCTTGAGTAGACGCTCCTCCAGGCTCCGAAGGAGGGCACCGTCCATCCCCACCAGAGCTACCGATCCGCCGTTCCGCTCAGCGCGCGCCAGCACGCGAACAAGGAGGCGAAAGGGCCGATAGGACCGGAGCGGCTTTCCAAGGGCAAGGCGCGAGTACCGGGCCACACCACGGGTGGCCGCAACGGGATGACTTTGTGCCAGCACCGCGCGTCGCCCGGGCAGGACCGCGGCACAGGTCAGGTCCCAGAGGGTGACCGGGATGAGGTTGAGCGCGTAGCCGGGATGTGGCTTCAGCTCCGGGCCAAGCAGACTGGACAGGGGCCAGGAGTGGATCAGGTTTCCGAGGATTCGGACACGGGTCTCCAGAATGGTCGCTCCCTTGCGATCTGTCGGAGGGCCCCGAGTGCATACAGCGCCGCGTGTTCGGTCCTGAGGACCGGTGGACCCAGATACACCGGTATCATTCCGGATGCTCGTGCTTCGTCAAGTTCGTCCGGGGAAAACCCGCCCTCCGGGCCGACAATCAGGGCCATTCCGGACTCGGGGGGGTCTGCCAGAAGCCGGTGAAGGGATCCAGGCCCGGGCAGCCCCGGATCCGCATGGAGCACAAGGCCGGAGACGATACCGCCCCCACCCAGAAGGCCTTGGAGTGCACTTCGCAATTCTCCTGCAACCGTAAGCTTCGGGGGAATGGCACCACTCTGCTCCGCTGCCTCCGTTATGATGGTCTGCAGGCGGGCCAGACGATCGGTAGACGGAATACCGGCAACGCTACGCGCGGCGGAGAAGACGGTGATGCTAGCAACGCCCGCCTCCGTTGCACTCCGGAAGATCCCGTCCAGCTTTCTACCCTTGGGTACGGCCTGGAGCAGGTGTACCTGCAAACCAGGTTCACCAGAATGTGCTGCCGAGCTCTGCCGACAGATGAGTGTCACGGTCAGCGGCTCAGCTTCCGAAACGGCACGAGCCTCGCAGACCCAGGATCCACCGCCGGTGTCCCGCGCCTGCAGGCTATCTCCAACGCGCATTCGGAGCACACGAACCAGGTGATGGGCCTGTCGGCCGCCGATCACCAACAGCCCGTCAGGACCCGGGCGCTCCGCAAGCAGCAGTTGCTGCAGGGTCAGAGACTCCTGACGAGGTCCAGTGCCTCCTGCAGGACAACATCGTTCTCAAGATCAAAGACACGGATATAGCCGGATCTCCGGTCCTGTTCGGCAAGCACCAGCTGCGAAATCTGCCGCTCGGAAACCGCATAGCCCGCTGTCTGCAGCTGTCGATGGAAGCGGCGAATATCGGAAGAGTCAGCATCCGGGACCTCGTCCAGGAAACGGCGAATGCGGCGATCCTCGGTAAGTTGCGCCAAGGCCTCCTCCTCTTCCTCGCTCGGCTCGGGCTCTGCGGCCGTCACGTCCGGATCAATTCCCGCGCCATCAATCCGCTGGCCCCCAGGCGAATAGAACAGGGACCGCGTCAACTTGAAGCCGCTCCGCTCGGGGGTGTTTAGCGGATAGTAGCTCTGCACCGAGCCCTTCCCGAACGTGGTCACGCCGATGAGGGTTGCGCGCCCGGTATCGCGGAGCGCGCCGGCCAGAATCTCAGACGCGGATGCGGAGGCGTCATCAATCATCAGGACCAGGGGAACAGCAAGATCAATTCCCTGGCCAGGCTGAGCGTTGTAGGCGCGGTTCTCTGATTGCATGCGGCCGCGGGTCTCCACAACCACGCCGCCGTCCAGGAAGAGGCTTGCGGTATCAATGGCGGATGAAAGGAGCCCGCCGGCGTTTCCGCGAACGTCCAGTATCAGTCGTTCCATCCCCCCGGCACGGAGTTCGTCATACGCCTGCTGAACCCGCTCGGCACTGAAGCCGTTGAACGTGATGAGTCGGATGTAGCCGACATCAGGAGTGATGAAGTCGTGCCAGACAACTGGCAGCTCAATGGTGTCCCGGGTGACGGAAACCTCAAACTCCAGCTCACGCCCACGGCGAATCCGGAGATTGACGTCCGTTCCGGGTCTTCCTCGGATCAGCGCTACTGCCTCATCCAGTGAGATCTCGTCCGTGCGCGCACCGCCCACCTCCAGGATGAGATCCCCAGAGCGCAGACCCGCCGCCTGCGCGGGCGTTCCCTGCATGGGAGAGACAACCGTGACAAACACCGGATCATCTGAGCCGGGTACCGGCTCCTTGGCAATGTACATGCCCAGGCCGCCGAACTCGCCTTCGGTCAGGTCATCCAGCTGACGAAGCTGGCTGGAGTCCAGATACTCCGAGTAGGGATCCCCCAGGCCTTCAAACAGCCCGTCCAGGGCAATCTCCAATACGGCCTCGCCGCTGAGGTCAGATAGATCCTCCCGCGCTTCCAGGTATGCGAGGCGGAACTCCCCGCCGGTGTCCACGTTTTCCCAGGGACGATCCTCGCCGATTGCCTCTTCCAAAGCGGCGGTTGCGGCAAGGTAGAGCGCAGCCTCATCAACGGGCTCCACGTAGTTGCGCTCCACAAAGCGGAGCACCTGGTCAAAGGTCCGCAACGCACTCAGGCTTTCACGCTGGGAAAGCGTCTGGGCAAGCGCTGTTGCTGATATCAGGACGAAGGCAATCGCGATTAGTGCGTGGAGGCCGCGCGTCCGCTGCCGTCGGGGCATGAAGTACTCTCCTTGTTTCGGGAATATACTGTCTGGGCCCGGCAATTTACAGGGAGTCGGGCATCCGCTATACAAGAGGCGAGGTTCCCGTGCGCATCATTCCCATCGCAAGTGGCAAAGGCGGCGTCGGCAAGTCGCTTCTGACAGCCAATCTCGCCCTTGCCCTGGGCGACCTTGGGCGATCCGTGATTGCGGTGGACCTTGATCTGGGCGGCAGCAATCTCCACCTGCTGCTTGGATCCGGCCGGACCGGCAGCGGTATCGGTCGCTTCCTGTCCGACCAGTCAACCGATTTCAACACGATTGTGCAGGCCACCGAGTATCGGGGCGTGCGTCTGGTAGCGGGTGACGGGGAGATACCCGGGCTGGCAAACCTGAAATCGGGCCAGAAGCGCTCCCTCATATCCCGCCTGCGCAACCTGGAAGCGGATTATGTGTTGCTGGACCTGGGCGCCGGTACTCATTTCACCACCACGGACTTCTTCCTCATGGGCCGCCGCGGGATTGTCGTGACCGCACCAACTCCCACCGCAATGGTGAACGCATACCTGTTCATCAAGTCCGCGGTATTCCGGGTGATTACCAACAGCCTCAAGCGGGGCAGCCCCGGGACAAAGTGGCTGGACGAGCAGCGCAAACACTCGGGCAGCCTGCAATCCCTCTACGTGACCGCGTTGCTTGAGCATTTTGCCGAAGTGGAGCCGGATGCCACGGAGAAAATCCGTTCCGCGCTGGATCGCTTCACGCCACGGCTGGTGATGAACCTGCTGGATGATCCGAAAGACGCAGAGAAGGTGACCCGCCTCCGCAGAAGCTGCATGCAGTACCTTGCGATTGACCCGGAGCACCTGGGGGTCATGTATCGCGACGGGATTCAGGACATCGCGTTATCCTCGCGCCTGCCGGTGATTGCGTACAAGCCGCAGTCAGTACTGTCTCAGGCGATCATCCGGATTGCGGAGAAGCTGGTATCCGCGGAGTCGCTGGATGAGGGCGATCAGGACGACGGTCTGGACTTCGGAGACACCTACGATGAGGCGCAGGAGCAGGCTTCAGCGGATTTCCAGAGCAAGCTGAGCTACGTTGAAGACCTGTTGCACTCTGGGGCGCTCACGCAGGGAGACCTGATTGAGACCGTAAAAACCCAGCAGTGGGAGCTCAATCGATTGAAGAAAGAAAACAACCTGCTGCGCATCAAGCTCGCGCGGGCGGTCCGCGCCGGCTACCAGGACTGACCTGTGAGCTCCGCAGGCGCTGAGCCCGGCCGGCCGCCAGAAGTACGCGGCACCATCCACCTGCAGATTGACCCGCGCGGTGTTCAGGTTAGGGCAACGATCACACCGGACCCCACCGCAACATTGATCACCCGGGAACGGGTGGAGGCCGCGCTGAAGGCCAAGTCCTGCAGCGAAGGAATCGACCTTGCCCCGCTGGAGAAAGCGCTGGCAGATGCGGCTGAATCCAATGCGCCGGTAACAGTGACCCTTGCTCGCGGCGTTCCCCCGGATGACCCCACACCGGAAACCTTTGTGCCCGCAGACCTCAACATCCCCGATGAGCTGAAGGAAGCCGCGGAGTACGTCCTCAAAGAGGCCAGGCCGCCGGTGATCACCCGGACAGAGCAGGAAAAGGTCAGCCGGGTGGAGAAGGTGCGGCGCAAGGCGGCACTACCCTTCCTGCCGGACAAGGTGGAAGAGCGCACCGTCACGGATGTGGTCACCAGCCAGAAGCGCGTCTACATAGACCCCACGGTGAAGTCGGAGGGCTACGCGAGTAGCGGAATGGAGCTTGGAAGCATCGAGCCGGGCTCCGGGGGTGTGCCGGGACGAAGTGTGTTCGGCCAGACTATCCACCCCAAGGCTCTTGCGGATCCGCACTTCTATGAAGGCCCCAACGTTGAGCGGAAGAACGGCGCGTTCTGGGCTGCAGCAGACGGATTTGTACGCATCGGGACCAATTGGGTGGATATCGTTCCCTATGTTGAGCACGAGTGGTACGTGGAACTCAACGACAGCCGAACCACCGCGCTGCTCAACTACATCCCCGGAACGGTTCCCGCCGGCAAGCCGTCGGCTGCAGACATCCGGGCTCGCGCCATGGAGCTTGGGATAGAAGAAGCCCAGGTCCTGCCGGAGACCGAGATCGAGTCTTTGCTCGCCTTTGCCGTGGAGAAGCAGGGTTCCCTTGAGGCGGTGCCGGTAACCGGTGACGAGGACTCCGCGTTCCGGATTGATATCAGCGAGGACCAGATGCGGGCCACGCTGTATCTCCGCAAGGCAACCGGGAGAGGAGCCGCGCTGAACCTGAAAGAGGTCGGCGGGGCTATCAAGAAGAGCGGCATTGCGGGCCTTCAGTTTCAGCAGATCCAGCAGGATGTATCCGAGTTCTACAAGAGCACTTCCCGGGAACTCGTGGACTACGTTCTGGTTGAGGGGAAGCCCCCGGTATCGCCCCCACCACGAGAGGTGGAGTGGGCCGTGACCTGGCTTCCAGAGGCCAGGACGGAAGAACTCCGGATGGAGGCGGTAGAAAACCCGGCCGCTCTTGCGGGGTTCGGTTCGCTCCGTGAGTTCCCGATCTCTGACGTGACACGGATGGCAGACGTGGAGCGCGACCAGCGCCTGGCCACCGTGACGCCAGCCGTTCCCGGCGAACCTGGCCAGGATGTCTACGGCAAGCCCGTCCCACCGCCCGAGGCACCCGAGCTGCCGATCCAGCTCTACGAGAACGTAAGCCTGCAGGACGCCTTTGTAGTCGCTACGGCCGGCGGCATCCTGGACGCCTCGGACGACGAGGGCACCGTCCAGCTGCGGATTCGCCCGCACAGGGATCCACAGATCCAGGTGATGGTCAGCGAGGATCGGATGGAGGCACGGATCTCGCTGGTGCCACCGGAAGAGGGTGCAGCAACCATTGCCGAGGAACGGCTCCGCGCCGATCTGGCAGCAGCTGGCGTGAAGCACGGAATCCGGGAGGAAGTGCTGTACAGCGCGCTGGAGCGGGTTCGGGCGGGAGTTGCGGTTGACGATGAGGTTATCGCCGAGGGCACCCCTCCAAGCCGCAGCGGCGGAACCCGCCTTGAACTGCTTGTGCGAAAGGCGAGTGGTCAGTCATTCACCTTCCGCCTGGACGGGAGCGCCGACTACCGGACTGCGGACCGCATCACAGCGGTTACAGCCGGGCAGGAAGTTGCCCGAATCCACCGCGCAGAATCCGACCCGCAGCCGGGAACCGACGTAACCGGCAGAGAAATTCCCGTACCGGCAGACCAGCAGACGGAGATTACGCTCGGGAACAACGTGGAGGGCCGGGAGGAAGAAGAGGGCTCTCGGCTTGTCATTGCCACCGCTGGTGGCGAACTCAAAATCCAGAACAACCAGCTCTCCGTGGAAGCAGGGCTCACCATCAAGGGTGACCTTGACATGAAGCAGGGCAATATCCGTTTCCCCGGGCCGGTCACGGTGAGCGGCAGCGTGCTGTCCGGTTTCTTTGTGATCTCCGGCGGCGATATCCAGATTGGCGAGGCCGTGGAAGCTGCGCTGCTGTCCGCCGAGGGCAATATCCACATCAAACAGGGCGTTAAGGGCGGGGGCAAAGCCTTTCTTCGGACCAAACAGGCTGCGGCTATGGCCTTCGCCGAACAGTCGACGATCTTTGCCGTGCAGGACATCCACGTTGGCGGTCCATTGCTTCGCTGCACCGTGAAGTGCAATGGCCGGATTCGCGGATCGGCGGACAAGAGCTCCATCATTGGCGGCGAGATTCGGGTGCGGCAGGGCATGGAGGTGACCAACATCGGAGCAGAACGTGGAGCAAGCACCCATATCCGCTTTGGCCAGGACTTCCTGATTGAGGACCGGATTGAGGTGGAAGAGCGGGAAGTTGAGAAACTGAAGTCACAGGTCACCAAGATTGATGCGGAAATGAAGCGCATCGCCGGGTCAAACCAGGCCAAGCTCCGTAAGCTGTTTGCGGAGAAGGCAAAGCGGGTGAAGGTGCTGGAGAAGCGCGGCCTGCGGATCTTTGCTCTCCGGGAGAAGTTTGAGCAGCATTTCGCCGGTGACATCCTGGTTCGGGGAACCGTGTTCCCGGGTACGGTCTTTGAGTCACACGGCCGGACGCGGGAGATCGGCAGCCCCCTGAAAACGGTACGGATATGGTTTGATGTGGAGACCGGCCGAATCCTGGACGAGCCGATCGGCAAGAAGGACCCATGATCGGGCCGCTCCCCGCCTTTGGCCTTGCGCTTGCGCTCGGGCTGGCGGTGGGAGCGTTCGTGTATCGTGCGCTTGCCCGGCGGATTCCCGGGCGGGACAAGGATCCACTTGCGCTGTACAGCCTTCTTGGTATCCTCGGCCTTATCGTCGGGCGCATCGGCGCCTGGATCCTGAGCAGCAGGCTCAACCGGCTTCTGACCGAACCCCTTTTGCTCCTTCGCTCACCGAATGGCTCCGGCCTGCGGGGTTCGGCCGGGTTCGCCGCAGCACCCGCCATGGCAGCTGTGATCGCGTGGGTTGTGGTGGCGGATGTCAGGGGTGGCCTCGGTCCGGGAGATCGGCTGCGCCACCTGGACGCGTTGGCGATCGCGGTTCTCCCGCCCGCTATGGCAGGGCTCTGGGCCTCCGGCCTGACTGGCCAGCTTCCAGCCCTGATTCCGGATCAGCTGATGGTGCTGCTGGGCACCCTGCTCCTAGGGAGTTCAGGCCTTGCCGGCCTTATCCTGGCGCGTGCGCAGGGAAGCCAGGGCCTTGTTGCCGCCGGAATTGCCACGGGTGCAATGCTTGCAAGCCTGCTGAACCTCATCATCGGCGATGCCGCTAGCCTCCCGATGCACCCGGTACCCTCAGCGGTGGCTGCCCTGATCTTTGCTACACTGGGTGCAGGCGCAGCTATTGCTTCTGAAATGGAGCGCCGACGCCGACCGGGATTTCTGACCCTGGATATCTACACGGAATAGCGGGCTGACACGCGCTCAATCCGGCGGCGGCCGGCGCGGATCTCGTCCCCGTAGTGCTCCATTACCGCCTCCAGCTTCTTCTGCAGAGTGTCGTAGCCAAACTCCCGCTGTCCAACCCGGAAGTTGTGTTCAACAATCTCCTGGCGCTCCTCCGGGTTGTGGAGGAGGTGCTCGATCTCGTCCAGGACGTGATCCGGGATGACGAGATGACCGTCCTTGTCGTAGCTGTCACGAATCTCAATGTTGAGGAACCCCGCCGGCATGATATCCGTCTTGTAGACCAGGTAGGTGGTGGTAACGACCGGAACCTTGGCAGCAACGGCCTCCAGAAGGGCGTTCCCAAAGCCTTCCCAGATCGGGAGGTAGGTCACAAGGTCAGCGTGAGCAAGAACATCCCGATTGGTGAAGAGCTTTCGTCCATGGGCATCCGTCCCGCGGACAGCAGCAACCCGATCGCTGATCATGTGCAGGGGGATGTCCAGTCGCTCGGCCAGGCTCTGGATCTCCGCAACGTAGTTGTTGTCCGGCTCGTCACCCTGGTACAGGCTGATGATGTACTGCAGGCGGCCACGCAAGTCCGCAAAGCGCTCCTGCAGGCGAGCCAGAAGGCGAATAGAGTCCTCAATGCGCTTGCGGGGCACAATGCGCGTCGGCTGGACAATCAGGAGATCCCGTTCGGAGAAACCAAGCTCGGACCGGAAGTCCCGGTTGTAGTCGTCCACCCAGACGGGATTGTCAAAGTCCTCGCAGTTGGGAACCACGTGCGGCTGCACCCGCTTGAGGGAGGTCAGGATATGCTGCGCGTAGCTGGAGATGACGATGTGCTCAAGGCCCAGATCGGACGGCGGCATGATCTGGTTCAGCAGCGGCTCTATCCGCGCATTGCTGAAACGGCTGCGCTCCCACCAGAAGTCATGGTGGTGGAAGATGGTTGGCACCCGGTACTGCGTTGCCATTCGGTGAACTCCAATTCCGCCCAACAGAGTCATGGGCATGGCGTTGGTGTTCTGGCCGACAAGGGCATCCAGTCCATGGCCCTTCACAAACTCGACGAGCTGCTCCCCAACGTCGGTTCCATCGGACACCAGTGCCTCCACCGCGTCGTCAACTGCCTTCCGGCTGACGTGCGTGGGGTGACCATTGAGGTAGGGAAAGAACAGGCGCTCGTAGTGTTTCTGCTGCTCCGTCTGAAAGGCAATCTCCGGGAGCGCAAGCTGGCTGCTGGCAGGAATGGACTCCAGTGGAGATGTGTAGGCCCCCGCGATGGTGACAACGTCGTGGCCCATTCGCTTAAGAATGGTGATCCACTTGTCCACCTCCAGTGAGACGCCATCCACACCGCCAAGTTTCCCGCTGACTATGCCAATCCGGAAGCCGCCCGCCATGCGCTCGATCATGCGTGCTGATCCCGTCGACCCACAAGCCTGGACGCTAGCAGCAGCGCGAGAATTCCGGTGGCCGTGGCAACCGGGAACCAGTCACCAAAGCGCAGGTACGGGCTCCGATGACTCGAGTCAGGCAGGGGCACATCGGCCATGACCCAGGCCGGCTCATAGTACGGGAGGGTGTGTGCAATTCTCCCCACCGGACTCACCGTGCCGGTAAGCCCGCTGGAAGTTGCGCGGACCAGGGGACGGCGGGTCTCCACAGCGCGGAAGAGTGCGGCAACAAAGTGCTGCCGGCCCTCAACCGGCGTGAGTGACCAGTAGTCGTTGGAGATGTTGAGAATGACATCCAGGCCCTGCCTTACACCGCGCCGGACCTCCTGGGGGAACACGTCCTCAAAGCAGATAGGCGTGGTGAATCGGAACCTGGGGTGCTGGAAAACGGTGTACTCTGTTCCGGGCTCCCACAGATTGGCATCAAAGCTCTGCAGCAGCTCGTAGACCCCGGGAAACTGTTCCTCAAACGGGAAGCTCTCGGTGAAGGGCACCAGCCGCATCTTTCGATAGGTGGCTACCCGTTGCCCCTCATCAGAGAACAGGACCGCCGCGTTGTAGTTCAGCCGATCAATCTCACCGCCATCCGCGTTGCGGACCACCTCATAGTCGTCATTGCCGGTCAGCAGCCATGTCCCGATGTCCCGCTGAAACTCCAGGAAATCGCGGACCACAGCGTTAAGAAAGCGATTGCCGTCATCCACTGACCAACGGCGGATGTTTGGCACAAAGGCAGTTTCGCTCCAGATCACCATGTCCGGTGCGCCGGCGAGGGCTTCCAGGGTCAGATCCTGCAGTGTGTTGAAGGTGCTGCGGTAGCTTGCTTTCCTCGGATCATTGCTCTGCTGGATCAGCGCCAGGCGAACGGACTCCGGCTCCGATCTCACCCACGCTGCCCTCGCGGAGTCGTGTCGGCGGATCTGCACGGCTCCGTAGCCGGCGTTCAGCGCAAACACCAGTCCGGCAAGCAGCAGCGGCCGCCAGGCGGTGGGAATGCCGTAGGCGTGAGTGCCGTAGTCCTGGAGTCCGCGGGAATCCGCATTGCGGACCAGGAGCTCCGCGAGCGCGGCATTGACCAGCACAACAACAAAGGTGACAAGCCAGACCCCTCCGATATCCGCTGACTGGATGAACACGGGCGTGGTTGCCAGGCTGTGAGAGACCAGCGCCCAGGGAAAGCCGAGAAAGCCCAGCGAGCGGACCCACTCAAAGACCGTCCAGCCCAGCGCAAACAGAATCCATTGCAGATTGGGCCGGATCACGGTCCTGGACAGAATCAGCAAACCAAAGAACACCGTGTAGTAGACCAGGTAGATCACGGTGGTGACCTGGAGGGAGAGCAGGTTGAAGGTAGCCAGCCAGAAGGTCTGCGTGAGAATCGTCAAAACGCCCCAGCCCAGCCCCAAGAGCACGGCCCGGTGCGGGCGCGCAAGGCGGATGACCACCAGCAGTGGCACCATGGCGATCCAGCCCAACCATCCCAGCCCCTCCAGGTTCCATCCATTCGGTTGGGAGAGCGTGAGCAGCACAACCGAAAGAAGCATCAGCGGCAGCTCGGTCCCGCGGCCGATTCGGGCCGAAACAACGCGGTACCCGCGGCGAATTGGAAAAACCAGTAGCGGTAGGCCGCTTGCCAACAGCAGCGGCAGGGACCGCCCTACCGCCGCCAGGCGCTCACTCCGGGTGTCCAGGGCAAGCTGCACCCGCCCGGTCTGGTCCTGGAAGCGCTGCACATACTCAAGTCCCGCATTCCGGGCAAAGAAGTACTGGAACAGCAGGAGAATCAGGCCTGCGACAAACAGCACTTCCATTGCGCCTAGCCAGCTCCTGACCCGCCGCCGACTCACCACAGCGGGGCAAAGCACGAGCGCTGCGCCAATGCCGATAGCAAGCAGTGCGTGCAGGAGGCGGGGATACTCAAACAGAGACAGCGCTACAGCCATCCCGGGAAGGCCGTAGCTGATGTAGAGAGTGAGGAATCCCGCGCTTATCAGCAGCAGTCCCCATACCCGGCGCGGATAGGCTATGCTGTGTGCTCGTCTATGGCGCATTCTCAGACTCCGGATCGGAAAGCTTCGCGTTCATTCCGTGGTACGCGTCTCCGGCACGCACGATGGCTGTACCCGGTACTACGGCCTTTGCTCGGGAGATTGCTCGGATGGAAGTACCGGATCCGGTCGCACGGAACCGAGGTGTTCCAGTCCATCAGGCCCCCGTACATCGTGTTGGGAAACCATACCAACGTCTGGGATCCCTTTCTTGTCAACGCCAGTGTTCCCGAGCCTATTCACTACATCGTCTCGGACACCCAGTTCCGGTCCCGGCTCCTCCGCTTTGGCCTTGGTCTGGTAGGAAGCATCCCAAAGACCAAGGCGGTATCGGACCTGGAGACGGTGAGGAACATCCTGCAGGTCAAGAACGAGCCGGGGGTGATCGGTATCTTCCCGGAGGGCCAGAGCTCCTGGGACGGCCGGACACTGCCCCTGGTGTATTCCACAGCCAAGTTGATCAAGTCACTGAAACAGGATGTGGTTGTCTGCCGCAGCAACGGGGCGTTCCTCAGCCGTCCCCGCTGGTCCCGTGACGGCCGGCGGGGAGAGCTCCACTTGTACTTCACCCACCTGTTCCGGAGCCGAGAGCTGCGGTCCCTCAGCGTGGAAGAAGTATTCCAGCGGATTCAGGAGGCGCTTCACCACGATGAGGGGGCGTGGCAGCGCAAGCACCGCAAGCCGTTCGTTGGGAAGCGGCGCGCCGAGTATCTCGAAGAGGCGCTGTACTGGTGCCCGTCCTGCAGCGGCTTCAGCACCCTGCAAAGCAGAATCGCGCACCTGCGCTGCCAGAACTGTGGCTACACCGTGCGCTACACCCTTCGCGGCGACCTGCAAAGAGAGAGCGATGGCCCGGAGCCGGGCACGCTGCAAGAGTGGTCCGACCGGCAGCAAAACGCGGTGGCTGAGCTCATTCGGCGCCGCGCGGAGACTCCCACGGAGACCGATCCGGACGCCGGGTTGTTCCCGGAAGAAGCCGTGGAAGTGCGGATCGGGCGGCGCCGTGGCGCGATGAAGCGCGCGGGACTGCACGTGATGTCTATGGATGAGGAAGGATTCTTCCTGCGCGCGGCAGATGGCAGTGGAGAGCGAATCATTCCGCTTTCCGCCATGGACGGCTTCAATGTGCAGCACCACGAGCGCATTGAGTTCTTTGTTGGGCAGCGCATGTACCAGCTGCGCTTTCCCGAGCGCCGCCACAACGCCCGGAAGTATCTAGATGCCTACGTGATTCTTCGGAAACGAACACTTGACGGTGCGGAATCGAATCGGCTACTGTCTCCGCTCCCATAGCGGGGAGGACAAAGTATGGCGAGCAAGGCAAAGACAAGTGTTGTCCGGGTCCGGCTGAAGAGCACGGAAAGCCCGCACTGCTACTACACCACCAAAAACAAGCGGAACATGCCGGACAAGATGGAGATCCGCAAGTATGACCCGGTGGTGCGTCATCACGTCCTGTACAAGGAAACCAGCAAGTTTTAGGAGCTGACCATGGCCCGTAAGTGCACTATTACCGGGAAGCAGGCAAGCGCCGCTCGCAACGTTTCCCACGCCCACAACAAGACGACTCGTTGGCAGAAGCCCAACATTCAGTTGAAGCGAATTTACGATCCAGAGCTCGGGCGAACCGTTCGTGTTCGTCTGTCCGCCGCAGCACTCCGGAGTGTTTCACGCGTTGGCCTCTCGGCCTTCCTCCGGAAGCGGGGAATCGCGCTGAAGGACGTGCTTGCGTAGCACTCGTGGGTCCGCTGGGGCCATACCGGAACAAGGCGGCACCGGGGTGCCGCCTTTTTTGTGCCCGATCCCGTCCGGTCGCTGGAAGTTGACGGCGAATATGCCGAAAACTAAGCTCGTAGGGGTCTGATGGAACTGACAGAACTGGAACGGCTCCGAGATGTGCTCAGCATTGACTCGGAGCTGAACACCATTAAAGACAAAGACATCCTGCTGGAGCGAATCCTTTCGGAGGCGCGCAAGATCCTGAACGCGGATGCCGGGTCCATCTGGGAAAGCCTGGGCGACAGCATTGTCATCACCTACGCCCAGAATGACACCATCCAGCGCCGCCTTCCACCCGGCCAGCGGCTGCCCTACAGCTCAGTGACAGTTCCCATCAACACGAGTTCCATTGCCGGCTACGTTGCAGACACCAGAAAGACGGTCAACATTCCGGATGCCTACGGCATCCCCGCTTCAGCCCCCTACGGATTCGCTTCTTCCTACGATGAGCAGAACGACTACCACACCCAGTCCGTCCTTGGTTTTCCGTTGAAAACCCCGGGAGGCGAGGTGCTCGGCGTCCTGCAGATTCTCAACCGGCTCAACGGGAACGGAGAGACGGTGGCCTTCAGTCCGGATGACGAGCACTTGGCTGAGCACTTTGCGGCAAACGCTACCGTTGCGCTGGAGCGCGCCAAGCTGACTCGCTCCATGATCATCCGGTCCATCAACATGGCCAGAATGAGGGATCCGGGAGAGACCGGAGCACACGTTAACCGTGTGGCAGGTTACGCCGTGGAGATTTACGAGCGCTGGGCGCGGCATATGGCCATCCCGCAGCGCAAGATTGAGAAGACCAAGGACAACCTCCGAATGGCGGCCATGCTCCACGATGTGGGTAAGGTTGCCATTTCAGACACCATTCTCAAGAAGCCGGCCCGCTTCAATGACGACGAACGAGCAATAATGCAGTCCCACACCTGGCAGGGAGCGCAGCTGTTTCAGGGGCAGGAGAGCGATTTTGATGATCTTGCCTTGGACATCGCGCTGAACCATCACGAGGCATGGGACGGCACGGGCTATCCCGGCCATGTGGATCTTGCAAATGGTCAGCCGATTGAGAAGAACCCTGACGGAACAGCGGTGGGCAAACGGGGCAAAGAGATTCC
Organism: uncultured Spirochaetaceae bacterium; assembly: GCA_964591085.1. Lineage (GTDB taxonomy): Bacteria > Spirochaetota > Spirochaetia > DSM-27196 > CAZPXH01 > CAZPXH01. Next base: position 165,782 of record CAZPXH010000004.1, read on the forward strand.
GCTCTTCGGCCGGATTGTGGCCATTGCTGATGTCTACGATGCTCTCAGATCGCCGCGAGTGTACAAGAAGCCGTGGAATGAAGAAGACGTCCTGAAGGAAATCCGAACCCTTGCCGGAACACACTTTGATCCGGATCTGGTAGACGTCTTCTTTGAAGTCCTGCCCATTATTCAGTCAATCGGGAACAAGTTCTCGGACGCTTCCTGATCCGCAATGGACCCAAGACTGGCGGTACGCAGAAGCCCGGCGCGGGGCCGGGCCATCCGTGCATCACACCTCCCGATAGGCGGATGCGAGATTCTCCACCACAGCCTTGCCATCTCCAAAGAGCATAAGGGTGTTGTCCGCAATAAACAGCGGGTTGGGAATTCCCGCAAACCCGGGGCTGAGTGACCGCTTGATCACCACCACTGTCCGGGACTTGTCCACATCCAGGATAGGCATACCGGAGATGGGGTTGCCGCTGGACTCTCTTGCCATCGGGTTCACCACATCGTTGGCGCCAATAACAATCGTGACATCAGCGTTGGGAAAGGTCGGGTTCACCTGGTCCATTTCCTTGAGCTTGTCGTAGGAGATGTTCTCCTCGGCAAGAAGAACGTTCATGTGACCTGGCATACGTCCGGCTACCGGATGGATGGCGAACTCTACCTCGATTCCGTTGGCCTCAAGCATTTCCGTCAGCCGGCGGACCGCCGTCTGGGCGCGCGCAACGGCCATTCCATAGCCGGGCACAAAGATGACGCGCTGAGATGCCTGGAGGATCATGGCAACTTCTTCCGCAGACGTGCTCTTCACCTTACCGGCATAGATGTCGTCCTTACTGATCTCTTCCACCACTCCGCCCAAGCCACCAAAGAGCACGTTGGCAAGAGATCGATTCATCGCCTTGCACATGATCTGGGTGAGGATGATTCCGGACGCCCCGACAAGGGATCCCGCGATGATCAGAACAGTGTTGTCCAGGACAAATCCGGTAGCTGCGGCCGCAATTCCAGAGTAGGAGTTCAGCAGCGCAATCACAATCGGCATGTCCGCGCCCCCAATGGGAATCACCAGCAGGATCCCAAGGAGTGACGCCACACCGGTGAGGATCCAGTAGTACGTGGTGTTGGTGGGCTCAAGCACAATCAGCACCACCATCGCTAGGGCGGCGGCGCCGACGAGGATCTTCACGATCTGCTCGCCGGGATAGCGGACGGGCTTCTCCGTGACAATCCCCTGCAGCTTGCCAAACGCAATGAGGCTGCCGAGAAAGGTGACCGCACCGATCAGGCCGGAGAGTCCGGTGCTGATGGTGAACTGGTAGTCAGACACAATGGTAGCACCCTGTTCGTTGATTGCACCAAAGAGGGCACCGGCTGCTACCAGGACGCTCGCAATTCCGCCAAAGCCGTTGAACAGCCCAACCAGCTGCGGCATCGCCGTCATCTGAATGCCCACGGCAAGGATCACGCCTACTGCGCTTCCGATAGCCAGGCCGGCAATGAGCATGGCGGGGCTGAGAATGCCGGAAACCAGGAGGGTCACGATGATTGCGAGGAGCATGCCCAGGGCGCCCAGCAGGTTTCCCCGCACCGCCGTTCGGGGGCTGCCCAGGTTTTTCAGTCCCAAGATGAAGAGTACGGCTGCAATGAGATAGCCGAGGTTTGCCAATGAGGGGATGAGTTCAGGGTTCACTGCTTAGTCCTTCTTCCGGAACTTGGAGAGCATGCGATGGGTGACCACAAAGCCCCCGACCACGTTGATGGTGGCAAACACCAGAGCCGCAAAGCCCAACCACCGGGTGAAGGGCTGGTCCCCGGCCACGTTGACCGCCACCAGGGCACCAACAATGGTGATTCCGGAGATGGCGTTGGACCCGGACATCAGCGGTGTGTGCAGGATGGGCGGAACCTTGGTAATGAGCTCAAAGCCCACAAAAATGGCCAGCACAAAGATGGTGATGACGTTGATAAGCGTATCTATGGATTCCATGTCCTGCTCCTCAGCTTGCAGCCGGAACGCCCAGGCGCTCGGCGAATTCGGGACTGCTTGCCGTGCCCTCCCGGATGACCGTGGTTGCTGAAACCAGCTCATCTTCCGGATCCAGACCCAGCGTGCCGTCCTTGGTCATGGCGGTGATGAAGTTCAGCAGGTTGCTGGAGTACAGCTGGCTCGCGTGGAATGCCATGGTTGCCGGAAGGTTGACCGGGCCGTGAACCCGCACCCCGTTGCGGTCAACGGTCTTTCCGGCCTCGGTCAGCTCGCAGTTGCCGCCGCGCTCAGCGGCAAGGTCAATGACAACCGAGCCCGGCTGCATGGCTTCCACCATCTCGGTTGTGATGAGCGTCGGCGCCTTCTTGCCGGGGATGTTTGCGGTTGTGATGACACAGTCCATCTCCGCCACTACCTTGCGCATCTCTTCCCGCTGCTTACGGTAGAACTCTTCGCCCATCTCCTTTGCGTAGCCGCCGGAGCCTTCGGCATCTCCGGTGTCCAGGTCCAGCTCCACAAACTTGGCACCAAGACTCTCCACCTGCTCCTTCACCGCCGGTCGGATGTCGTAGGCACTGACCAGCGCTCCCAGGCGTTTGGTTGTGGCAATTGCCTGCAGACCGGCAACACCAACACCCACAATCAGCACGCGCGCCGGCACTACAGTCCCCGCGGCGGTCATGAGCATCGGGAAGATCTTGGGGAGCATCTCGGCGGCCAGCAACGCGGCCTTGTAGCCCGCCAGGTTGGCCATGGAGGACAGCACGTCCATGCTCTGCGCGCGGGTGATGCGGGGCATCAGCTCCATGGAGACCAGGGTTGCTCCGCGATCCGCAAGCGCGCCGAATGCCGGGTGGGGTTCCCAGGGTTCGGCCTGGCCGATCACCACCTGGCCGGACGGGCCGGATGCGTGCAGTTCCTTCCACCCCTCGGTGGCCGCCGCGGCACGCACCGTGAGCAGCAGCTCTGCAGCGGACAGAAGCTCAGCCCGGCTCTTGGCAATGCGGGCGCCCTTTTCCTCGTAGGCGGCATCGGTGTAGCCGGAGGCAAAGCCAGCGCCGGGTTCAACAACAACCTCATACCCAAGCTTGGTGAGCTTGGGTACGTGCGCCGGTACCAGCGCAACCCGGGTTTCCCCGAGGTGTTCCTCTTTGGGTATTCCAATGATCATGGTGTGGAGGGGAGTATAGACCATGCCGGGAGCGCAGCCAATGCAGCGTGTTGCCCCGACGCGGCGATCCATTTATTTTTGCCAGTCTTGACCAAAACCGTCGCGCCAAAGACCAGATCACTTTACGGCGAACTCATTCACCTTGCGCTGCCGATCATGGCCGGCTTCGCGCTCCAGAGTATGTACAACCTGGTGGACGCCATCTATCTCGGACGGGTCAGCGCCGCTGCGCTTGCAGCTCCATCCATAGGGCTGAACATCCTGCTTTTTGTGATCGTGTTTGGAATGGGCTTTGCCAATGCCGGAAGCACCCTGGTTGCCCAGTCCAACGGCAAGGGCGATCGGGACCGGGTTGATTTCTACCTTGGCCAGACAATTGCGCTGCTCCTCGCGATGTCCCTGGTGATCATGAGTATCGGGCAGCTCGGCCTGAACGGGATCCTTCGCCTGCTGCAGGTTCCACCGGAGGTGGAAGGCTACACCCGGCAGTACCTGCGAATCCTGTTCATGGCGGTGCCCTTCATGTACACCACGTTTGCGGTGAGGACCGCGCTGCAGGGAACCGGCAACGGGGTCACACCGCTGTTCATTGAGGGCAGCACCATAATTCTCAACATTATTCTGGACCCGATTCTCATTTTTGGGTTCGGCCCCATCCCGGCCATGGAAGTTCAGGGGGCTGCGATCGCCACGCTTATCAGCCGGGCGGCAGCAGCGGGCATCTCGTTGTTGGTGGTAGCTCGCGGGCGCAGGGGCGTGCAGCTTCACGCAAGCAACTTGAGGGTTGAGCGCGAGGCTTTTAATCACTACGTGAGGATTGGTCTCCCCGCCTCGCTGGGACAGGCCGTGAGCGCGCTCGGCTTCACGGTGTTGCAGGGAGTGGTCAACTCAATGGGAACCGCCGTCATTGCGGCCTTTGGCGTTGGAAACCGCGTGATCGGCTTCTTCAACATGCCGGCTATCGGGTTCGGTCAGGCCACCGCGAGCATGGTAGGACGCAGCCTGGGTGCGGGGGATCAGGAGCGGGCGCGCACCGTGGTTCGCTACTCCGTGGCAACCATGGCCGTGTTCATCACAACTGCCATGACCGTGATGTTCTTGTGGGGAAACCAGGTGACGCGCTTCTTTGTGAACGACCCGGAGGTGATCAGCCACGGAGCGCTGATGTTCCGCATTGTTTCTCCGTCCGTCATCCTCTTCATCCTGTTCACGACCATAAACGGCGCGTTCCAGGGAGGTGGTGACACCAAGCCGGTGATGATTCTCAATATGACGAGGTTATGGGGCCTTCGAGTACCGCTCGCGTTCTTCCTGGCCTTTGTGATCGGCGCAGGGCCCATCGCCATCTGGGTATCCATGTTTGTCTCCAACTTTGCCGTTGCCATCGCAGCCTTTGGCCTATTGCGGAGCGGACGCTGGATGCGCGCCCTCAACCCGGCCGATCTGTAGCTCCACCCGCCACGATGGCAGCACTCGGTTGCTGCCCGGCATCCCGGCGGATGAGATCGGCGCAGATCTTGCCGGAGAGCGTTGCCAGGGGCATTCCCCCGCCGGGATGCGCGCTCCCGCCGGCAAAGTACAGCCCGCGGTATCGGCGAGATCGATTGGGATGGCGGAGAAAGGCGCTGAGGCGCGCGTTTGATGCAATCCCGTAGAGGCTGCCCCGGTGACTGTCAGTCTTGCGCTGGATGTCCGGCGGAAGCATGTGGGACTCCACCGCAATATCCGCCTCCACGTCCCTTCCAAGCACCGCTTTCAGACGGGACAGGACATTCTCTCTGGTCCGTTCACGTTCCGCCTCCCAGTCCTGGCCCCGGTCCGCCGGAGCATTCACCAGGATGAACCAGTTCTCCCCGCCCTTCGGCGCATCATCCGGGTCCACCTTACTGGTGATGTTGATGTACACCGTGGGGTCATTGGGCATGCGCTGATTTCTGAAGAGATCTGCGAACTCCCCGGGATAGTCGTTGGAGAACAGGATGTTGTGCACGCCAAGCTCGGGGTAGCTGGACCTGGTTCCCCAATAGAAGACCATCCCCGAACTGGAGGGCTCCAGCTTCTGGTAGCGCCGGTACAGCCGCGCATCGGTGTCACGGAGCAGGTGCTCGTAGGTAGGCGTGACATCAGCGTTGGAAATGACGATGTCGTAGTCCAGATCCCGTCCCTCAACCGTCAGGCCCTGGACACGGCGGCTTCTGCCAGTCCGGGAGCTCCGGATGGCATCAACGGTTGTGCCGTAGTGGAGGCTCGCGCCGCGGGATTCCGCCAGGCGAGCCATTGCCTGTGGAAGGGCGTGGATCCCGCCACGAATCGCCCACGCGCCAATCCCGTACTCCACGTGGGGGATGATGTTGAGCGTTGCCGGAGTGAGGTACGGACTGGACCCGTTGTAGGTTGCGTATCGGTTGAAGAGCTGGACCGCCTTGGGATTGCGGAAGTGCGCGCGATTGGCCGCGTCCATGCTCCGGAATGCATCAATGCGTCCAACGCGGCGAAGCGCGCGGCGGAATACCGGGCTTGTGAACGTGCTCCGTTCGTGAAGGCTGTGCCAGAGGAAGAGATCGGCGGTGATGTCGTAGATCTCACGGCTGCGCTCCAGGTGAGCATGGAGCGCAGCGGGCTCCTCGCCCAAGGCCCGTTGCAGTTCGGCGGAAAACGCCTCCGCCGAGGAGTGTGAGTGCAGCCGGGTTCCGTCATCCCAGAAGTAGTGGCAGATCGGATCCAGCGGAATGGTCTGCACCCAGTCGCTGAAGTCCTCACGGCATTCAGTGAAGAGATGCTGAAACACCTCCCGCATCGTGAGCAGAGAGGGCCCGGTATCAAATCGGTATCCGTTGATCCGCTCCTCAAAGGCCTTCCCGCCGGGTCCCGGCTGCTTCTCAAACACGTCTACCTGGTTGCCCGCAGCCGCAAGCCGAGCGGCCGCCGAGAGCCCGCCAAAACCGGCCCCCACAATGCCAATGCGCATGACCCTAAGGTAGCCTTCCCAGAACCGAAGGCAAAGGTACACAAAAGTGCACATTCCCCCAGCTCGCATTCGCGGATCTCACTCACTACGCTGTAATGTACTGGCTCATAACAGTTTACAATTGAGCTAGAGCCGAGGGCAGATGGCATGGATACTGCTTGATGAACACCGGATGAGCGAACTCAGCCTTCGCGCGCTTACGCGCAACATTGACTCTTCGGTGGTTCGCGGGGAGCTCACCCGGAAGTCGCTGCATCTGCTCATCGCCTTTGTGCCCGTCATCGCAGACACCATTGGCCTTGTCTCTGCCTTTGTGCTGTTGGCCGCAGGCACGCTGTTCTACGCGGCCAGCGAGGAGGTTCGAACCCGTGGCGGAAACGTTGCCGTCATCAGCGCGATCACCCGCCTTGCGGCGCGCCCACGGGACCGTGACCGCTACGTGCTGGGTCCGGTAACGCTTGCACTTGGCGCAATGCTTGCGCTGCTGCTGTACCCGGCTGTTGCTGCCCGGATTGCAATCTTTGCCCTGGCATTCGGTGACAGCGCGTCCAGCCTGGTTGGACGTCTGTTTGGCCGAGTCCGCATTCCAGGTTCGGGCGGCAAGTCCCTGGAAGGAAGCCTGGCCTGTGTTGGAGCGGTTGCACTGGCAGCGCGGATGAGCGGGGCACAACCCGGCGCTGCAATGGTCCTTGGCCTGACCGCAGCTGCCACCGAGATTCTTCCGCTGGGTGACTTTGATAATGTTGCCATACCCATGACCGTGGGTCTGGTGGCAACGCTGTCACTCTTCTAGGCAAACACCACAGATTCAGGCAGGCAGATCTACTCGACCGGCACGCAAACTGTGCAGCAGCATGCCGACGGGCCCGAGCAGGGAGACCAGCAGGTAGGCTTCAGCACTCCACAGGTCAACGGTCAGAGGAATCCGGGAGCCCGCCAGAAGCAGTGTTCCCAGGGCCATGGTGACCGCGCTTCCACCTCTGCGGCGTCTGGCCTGGTCTGCAAGGTGGAGCATGCTGGCGGCAGCAACGGCAACACCCAGGGCAATCAGGACCTCCCGGTGAAACAGCAGGGGGAGCAGCATCCTGGCTGAGGTGCCGCTCGCTGAAGCAAGCGGGGCGGCAAGCGCAACCGTGAGGCTTGAACCGGCCGCAAGCGTGAGGCCCCAGGCGGGTCGGGTTCCCCGAGGAGTTGCACTGGCAAACGCGGCCGCCACCAGCAGCGAACAGGTAAGGACCAGCCCAAACCACTCCACACGGGACAGCAATGACGTCCATGCCGGATCCAGCAGCATAGGCGCAATCATTGCCGCTCCGCTGAAACATGCGCTGAAGCCCGCAAGGCTGAGGTAGACAGTCTCACGGTCCGAGCTCCGTCGCAGGTACCAGGCCTGACCGAGCGCGGCAAACCAAACCACGGCAGAGCCCTGGGCAAGCCGGATCTGCACGTCAGTTCCGCCGGAAAGGGCGGAAGCGAGCATGAGACCCACGGGAACGCTGCTGCCGATGGCACCCAGGAGGGAAATCAGGCGCCGCTGGAGGACCGTCATCTTCGGTGGGAGTATACGATGTTTGCTTCAGGAATCCTGCTGACGCTCGATATTATGGAGGAGGGAGGAAGCGCATCCATGCCCAGGCGAGCTGCATTGCTGTTCTGCGCCGCGCTACTGCTCGTACCGGCAACAAAGGCCGTTGCGGGTGATCTTGCACGCTTTGTTTCGCTGGGATTCTCGCCTGATGGTGCGTTCTACGCGTTCGGCCAGTACGGTGTAGAAAACCCGGAGAGCACGCCCTACGCAGAAGTCTACATTGTGGATGTTGCTCGGAACGCCTTTGTTCCGGGAGGCGTGCTCCGCGAGTCCTCAGAGGATCCGGTGGATCCCGGCACAACCGGGCTTGGCGCGCTGGTCTTCCTGGTGCAGCAGAACGCCGAGCTGTTTGAACGCCATGAAATTGATCCCCGGATTCCTGGCCGGATCGTTTACCTGCTGGTGGACGGCGACGAACCGCTTCCAAGCCTATCATTTCGAGATTTCCTGACCTCACGTCGCTTTGCAATCGACCTCACCCAGACGATGGAGGGAGGCCCGCGCGCCCAGTTCTCTCTCAGCCTGGAGATCACGGGAGAGACGTCCAGCATCGGCCCGGTCACGGTTGGCCGTCCCGGCTCCTTCCGCGACGGCGTCATTGACTACCGGATCCGCCAAGTCCTTATGGGCCCTCAGGATCAGAGCGTGGTGATGGTGGTTGAGAGACGGGAGGTTGATCCCGATGATCCGGAGATCCGCTACATGGTGGAGACCTTCCGCATTCGTTGACGCTCAGGCTCACTCGCCCTAAGCTCCGGTGCTCCGGAGATGCCGCTCCGGAAATTCGGAGGAGGGCGGTTTGGCCGAACAGATCACCGCACGCAGCAAGAACTTCGCTGACTGGTACGTGGATATCGTTACGCGCGCACAACTCGCTGACTACAGTCCAGTCCGCGGCTCCATGGTCATCCGACCTCGCGGATATGCGGTGTGGGAGCTCATGCAGAGCGGCCTTGACGGCCTGTTGAAGGAGAGCGGACACACCAACGCGTACTTCCCGGTTCTCATCCCGGAGAGCTTTCTCAGGAAAGAGGCGGAACACGTAGAAGGCTTTGCCCCTGAGCTGGCAGTGGTTACCCATGCTGGTGGCGAGGAGCTGGAAGAGCCCCTCGTGGTCCGGCCCACGAGCGAGACCATCATCTGGAGCATGTACCGGAAGTGGATTCACTCCTACCGGGATCTTCCGCTTCTGATCAATCAGTGGGCAAACGTAATCAGGTGGGAAAAGCGAACGCGCCTCTTCCTTAGGACCACTGAGTTCCTGTGGCAGGAAGGCCACACCGCCCACGCAACCGAGGCCGAAGCGCGGGAAGAGACCCTGCGAATGCTGGACATCTACCGCGAGTTTGCAGAGGACTACATGGCAATGCCTGTCATCCGCGGGCTCAAGACGGAGTCTGAGAAGTTTGCAGGTGCCGTGGAAACCTACGCCATTGAAGCCTTGATGCAAGACGCCCGAGCGCTCCAGGCTGGAACCAGCCACTTCCTTGGCCAGAACTTTGCGCGCGCCTTTGACGTGACCTATCAGTCTGACAGCGGGCAGATGGAACACGTCTGGGCAACCTCCTGGGGAGTTTCCACCCGCCTGATCGGCGGACTGATCATGACGCACTCAGATGACAAAGGTTTGGTCCTGCCGCCCCGCCTTGCCCCTGATCACGTGGTTATCATCCCCATTCTCAAGGGCGCCCGCTCGGAGGAAGTACTTGCCGCGGCCGCACGGCTCCGTGACAGGCTGCGGGGACTGACCGACCCCTGGGGACGCAAACTCTCAGTAAAGCTGGACGATGACGGCAACAACAGCCCCGGGTGGAAGTTTGCGGAGTGGGAGCTCCGGGGTGTGCCGCTCCGGATTGAGCTTGGTCCACGGGATCTGGACAAAGACGCGTGCATGCTTGCTCGGAGGGACAGCGGCGAGAAAGCGTCGCTGCCACTGTCAGAGCTGGACAAGCGCATCCCGGAGCTGCTGGCCTACATGCAGACGAACATGTTTCAAAAGGCCCTGGACTTCCGTACGGAGCGAACCCGGGAAGTCCGCAGCATGGAAGAGCTCCGCGAGCTGTTCAGCGGTGACGGCGGAGCGGGCTACGCCATCCTAGCCTGGGATGGCAGCGAAGAGGTGGAACAGCAGATCAAGGCGGAGACTCGTGCCACGGCGCGGGTCATCCCTTTTGACGCGAATCCGGCGGGCAAACGCTGTATTGTTACGGGCAAGGAGGCCAGGCAGGTCGCCTACTTCGCCCGCGCCTACTGACCGGGCATCACGGGGGCTTCGTGCTGTACAGAAGAGCCGTCCGCTTCAGCCCGGTGACAGTCCTCCTGGCGTCCGCCCTCATCCTGACGGGTGCGGACTCTCTTTCTGCCCAGGGCCCTGTGACAATAGAAGCACAACTTGCAAGCTGGACCATCGTCAACCGGTTCACGCAGGACTTCTCTGGCGCTGATCCCGTCAACGTTCCTTTCTCACAGGCGCGGTCCTATCCCGGCGCGGCAGGCCTGGGGTTTCGGCTGGACTTTGGCCGCTGGCTGCGCATGGGACCGGGGCTGCAGGTCGCGCTGCAGGAATACATCCTCGGCACCTCGGGCAAGGCCTTTCCTGCAAGCGCTGAGTCTGCCGTCATTGCCCAAAGCGCGGGGTCCGAGCTTGCGCAGGTGGCGCACCTGCTGATTCCCGCTCCCTTCCTGCTGGAGTTCGGCCCCGCAGCCGGGACTGGTGCAAGGGCACAAGCGGACCTCGCAGACCCCACAGGGACCAGAGGGGCCGGACGTTTTGGCGCGGATCTCCGGGTGGGCCCGGCATTCCTGGTTCGGGTGCCGGTGTGGATCCCGGAGGGAAGCGGCGGAACCTCAATGAACGGAATTGCCAGCTATCTGCTGGGCGGCGGACGGTTTCTGTACGGGGAACTTGGCGCCGGTGCGAGTTACTCGCTGAGTGAACGCACGGTTGTGTCCTTGCGCCTCCGGTCCTACTGGCCGCTGCATGCACTGTGGTCGGCGGAAGGAGCGCTGTTCGCCGTCGGGCAGGTTCCCCTGACCGACGGCCTGGTTGTGTCTGCAGAACTGGGAATCCGTTTCCGCCGGACTACACAAACTCCGGAGCAGTAACCGGCCTGAGTCGGTCCGCGTGCTCGGCGGAAATCACCATGGCTGCCCCCTGCAGCATTACGTTCATCCCCGAAGAAAGCATGATCATCAGCGGCGCAGAGGGGAGCAGAATGATGTAGGCCTCTTCCAGGCCAAGCCCGTACCAGGTGCACATCAGTGTCAGCGTGGCAACAATGCCTCCGCGCGGAACACCCCCCAGCAGGAGTGATGCGACAACTGCAGCACCGGCTGTCCAGAGGTACTGCCCAACCGTGAGTTCCAGACTGGAATAGGACCGGAGAATCACCACAAAGGCTACGGTTGCCACCGCCGCGGTCCCGGCGCGACCGAAGATGCTCAGCAGTGGCATTCCAACCGCACTGATCCGACGCGGGACTCCCAGGTTCTCCTCCAGCATGCGCATCTGGGTGAGATAGCTGAAATGCAGGTCCCCGGAAGACGCGGCCACCAGGAGGGGCGCGACCGAAGCGTAGGCCCACAGCAGGGGATTGGGACGTCCGGACAGGAAGTAAACCGCCGTCCCCGCACCAAGCACAGCCACCAGCACGCCCACCACCAGCATCAGCCGAATCATCTGCCGGTACAGGGAGAACTCCGGAATCAGGCGGACAGAGAAGACAGTAGATGCTGCTACGGCAATCAGCCCAATCCCCAGCACCGCCACAATGGCACGGGCAATGCCGCTAAACAGGCGCATTGCCGCGTTCGTGAGCTCAATGAGAACCGGCGAGCCGATATCCTGGGAAGCCAGCGCAATGCCCAGCACAAGAGCCAAAATGTAGACTGGCAGGAGGCTGTCTCCTCCGGAGGAGACGGCCTCAAACAGGTTTGTGGGTATTGCTTCCGAAAGCTGAAGCCCGAGAGACGGTAGCTCAGGTGCAGGGGCGTCACCCACGATAATGGGGATGCGGTCCGGGGACGCAATGGCAACAGCAATGAGGCTTACCAGCACGCTGGCTGCCATGGTGGACAGTAGAACCACGACCAGGATGGCGGCGGCCCTGGAGAGGAGGCGATACTGCCGAAGCTCCTCCGTCCCGTGAATTGCCGCAAAGAACACCAACGGAATCAGTGCGTATCGCCCGACCTGAATGACCACCTGCCCAATGGAATCAAAGAGGGCCGGCACGTCTCCGCCGAGCACCGGAAGGAACAGCCCAAGGACAACACCTATTGCGGTGCCAAGGAGCGTGCGAAGCCATATACGCATGTCACGCGAGCTTAGCGGGGCGGACGCGAGCGGCGCAAACGGCCGCTGAACTGCTGCCAGCGAGCGGTCCGCCCGGAGTCCGCCTCCATCACAAAGGCGGCAAAGCCTTCCGGATCAACATCGTCACCGCCAAAGCCCTGCACGTAAATGCCGCGGGACTCGTATGCGCGGCCCAGCGCGTCGGTGAAGTGTGCCAGTGCACCGGAAACCAGCCCGGCCATTGGCGCATGAGCCTGCGCGCCCGGATGCATCTCCACCACTGTCAGTGCGCCGCCGCCTGCAGCCAGGAACTGCCCGACAACCTCGCGGGCCATGAACAGATAGGCCTTGATTGTGTTGTCTGTCTGGTGCTCAATCCGGGACGGCGGACTGAGGTGGAATTCGGGGTGCTGACCCGGATCGGCGTGACAGATCACTACCCAGTCCGGATTGCCGATGCGCTTGCGGGTTTCCAGCAAGACGGTCCTTGGACCCAGCGGAGAGCGCCGGTTCCAGACCACATGGTGCACCTCGGTCTGGGGAGGCAGCTGCTCGTCCGGTTCACGGGTCACCACAACCTGATGACCGGCGGCGTGAGCCTCCCGGGAGAGCTGGTAAAGAAGCGGGGAACTCTGTCCCGCGATAAGCACCCGATGCGCCATTGAGTTCGTATTGTATCGGGAAAGGATAGTTATAGGTGAAGCTGGCCATAGCACAGATCAATCCCCGAATCGCAGACTTCCCCCGCAACACAGAGCGAATTCTCCACGCCGCGGCTGAAGCAGCTGATGCCGGCGCTACGCTGCTGGTGACGCCGGAGCTCGGGATCTGCGGATACCCTCCCCTGGATCTGCTGGACCAGGAAGCCTTTGTGTCGGCGAATCAACGAGCCCTCGCGGAGCTTTTGTCCCGGCTCCCAGCGGGCATGGCGGTACTGCTAGGCCTTGTTGACCGCAGCAGCGAGGGTAGCGGCAAGGCTCTTCAGAACAGCGTGGTGCTGGTGCGGGACGGCGTTGTGCTCCACCGGCAATCCAAGACCCTGCTTCCCACCTACGACGTGTTTGACGAGACCCGGTACTTCCAGCCGGCATCCCACCGGAGCTGCGTTGATCTCGATGGTGTGCGCCTTGGCATCGCTATCTGCGAGGACATCTGGTACGAGACGGAGCCCGTCCCGGGAACAACCTATGCGGTGGATCCGGTGCGGGACCTCCTTGCAGACGAGGCCCAGATGCTGCTGGTGCCGTCTGCTTCTCCCTACCATCGCGGAAAGCTCGGAATCCGGCACCGGATTGCATCCGGGATCGCACGGGAATCGGGCATTCCGGTGGTCTACTGCAACACGGTGGGCGCCAACGACAACCTGATCTTTGACGGCGCGTCCTTTGTTGCCGCGCCCAGCGGAAAGATCGTGTGTCAGCTGCCGAGATTCCGGGAGCAGGTGGTGCGGGTTCCGGATCCCTACGGCGGAACGGCAGCCACCGCGCTGGAAGCGGCGGAGGAAGCGGAAGACCTGAGCGTGCTGAGCGGCGCGCTGGAGCTGGGAATCCGGGACTATCTGGACAAGACCGGTTTTGAACGTGTCCACCTCGGACTGTCCGGTGGCATAGACTCCGCGGTGGTGGCGGTGCTCGCGGTTCGGGCCCTTGGTGCAGACCGGGTCACCGGCTTCCTGCTTCCGTCCACCTACAGCTCCAGGGGAAGCATCGATGACGCCGCTGATCTTGCCGCACGTCTGGGAATAGCTACCCACACCATTTCTATTGCGGCGCCGGTGTCCGCGGTTGAGCAGAGCCTCTCGGAATGGTTTTCCACCGAGGAGCCGGGCCTTGCGGAGGAGAACATCCAGGCGCGGATGCGCGGCCTGCTGCTCATGGCATGGTCCAACAAGTTTGGTTCGCTGGTTCTGACCACCGGGAACAAGTCCGAGCTTGCGGTGGGATACTGCACACTCTACGGGGACATGGCGGGAAGCCTGAGCGTCATTGGGGACGTGCTGAAGACGGAGGTCTACGGCCTCGCGCGCTTCTTCAACACGGAGCGCGAGCTTGTGCCTCAGGCAATTATTGAGAAACCGCCTTCAGCGGAGCTGCGTCCGGACCAGACGGATCAGGATAACCTGCCGCCCTACGACGAACTGGACCAGATCCTTGAGTACCATCTACTTGACAACCTGGATGCCGCAGGAATCGCAGAGCGAGGTCTGGATGCGGAGACCGTGCAGCAGGTTCTGGGATTGGTTGCCCGCAGCGAGTACAAGCGTCGGCAGGCCCCGCCGGTCCTGAAGGTGTCGCCACGAGCCTTTGGAACCGGGCGGAGGATTCCCGTGGCACGGGCATTCTACGAGCGCGAGTTCGCGCAACCTTTGCACGCCGGTAAGAAATCTTCGCGGGCGTGAGCGAAAGGCTTGTTAGCCGCCCTCTCGCGCAATACTATAAGTGAACGACCGTTCATTCATTTTAGCGAGGGCCAATGTCACGTCCCCTGGACACAGAGAAGCGCGAACGGATCATTGAGTCGGCAATTGACGAGTTTGGCCGGCGTGGGTTTGCGCAGACAACAATTCGGGAGATCGCGGATCATGCGGGGATCTCCCAGGGCGGGGTTTACACCTACTTCTCCGACAAGGAAGAGCTGTTCCTGGCTAGCGTTCGCTGGGGCTGGGAACAGTTCCACGCCGGCTTTGACCGGATTCTGGAGGCGGGAACCAGTCTGCGGGAAGCCGTACAGCTCATAGCTCAGCTTGGATTCCGGCTACTGGGGCGATTCAGTCCGCTGGTGGGCGGGATGGCGCACGAGTCAAACCGGGCTGGAATCCTGCGTGAGAACCTGAACCGGATTGTTACCCGGCTGACCGACTTCTTTCTGGACCGATCGGATGAGCTTCCTCATCAATTTCCAAAGGATCACGCGGTAGTTGAGACGCAGATCCGAATCATCGGAACCGGCATCCTGTTCTCCATGGCAATGGTGCCGGAGAGCGAGTACCCCGCGGAAATGGAACGTATCCGCATTGCCGTCCTGGACGGCTTCTTTGGAGGAGCATTCTCGTGAGCGCAGCAGTTGAGCAGAGCCCGGCGGCAGAAAACACTGCCACCGAGACAGATACCCCGCCACGGCCAAACCGGCGTCGTCTGTGGCTGCTGGTGATTCCGGCGATCTTTGTTGGTATCCCGGTGGTGCAATTCCTGCTTCGTCCCCCGGTTGAGGAACAGCAGGTCCGCGCGATTCCGGTTGAGGTAGACACCGTTGCCGTAAGCCGGATAGAGCGGGTCCTGGGTTATCCGGGAACGATTCGGGCGGAATCCACCACCGCGGTGCTCCCCAAAGTATCAGGGACGGTAACCGGGGTGCTGGTGGACGAGGGCGATGCGGTAACCGAGGACCAGGTCATCGCCACCATTGATGATGCCGTTCTCCGCCTCCAGGTTGATCAGGCGAGGGCCGCTGTTGCTGGTGCCGAGGCCCAGCTCAGGCGTGCTGAGAGCGGCGCGCGCCCGGAGGAGATTGAGAATGCGCGGGCATCGGTGGAGCAGTCCCGGGCGGACCTCGCGGCGGCGGAATCAGACCTTGCGCGGACGGAACGTCTCTATGAGGCCGGCACGGTTGCGCAGGCCACCTTTGAAGACGCGCGGGACCAGGTTGATTCGGCCCGCACCCAGGTGCAAAACGCGGAGCGCTCCCTTCGCCTCCTGGAAGAGGGTGCCAGCGGGGATGAGCTGGATGGTCTGCGTGCCAATGCAGACGCCGCACGCCGCCAGCTGGAACTCGCCCAGCTGCAGCTGAGCTACGCTCGTGTGACCACTCCCATTGGTGGGACCGTGGCAAGCGTTATGGTTGACCGCGGAGACACCGTTGGGACCCAGTCCGCGATTGCCGCGGTGGTGAACGATGAGCAGACATTTGCCACTGTTGCCATTCCGGAGCGGCACTACGGGCTGTTTCGGGATAGGGAAGACGAGATCACCGTCACCATGCGGCCCGCGGCAGACCAGCGCCTGGTCTTTGGCGGACGAATCACGGCCGTGGCGCCGGTAATTGATGCCGCTACCAGAACCTTCAAGGTGGATGTGGTTGCAGAGGATCCGGAGCGCTTTCTCCGCCCCGGAATGTTCGTGACGGTGGACTTTGTGGTGGAGGTGGAAGAAGACACGCCTACGGTCCCCTCTTCGGCGGAAGTGAACCGGGACGGTGAACAGGGCCTTTTTCTGGTGGAAGAGATGGAAGATGGGCGCCTGGTGGCGCGTTTCGCAGCCGCGGAGTTCGGTCTGGAAGATGGTCAACGGACAGCTGTGCGCGGGGTTGCTCCCGGGAGCCGGGTGATCTCCCGGGGCAACTCCTTCCTTGAAGATGGCCAGGACGTGGTGATCACGGGGGGCTCGGAATGAGTATTCCGCGCTTTGCGGTCAAGCACCCGGTAACCACCACCATGATCTTTGCCGCGCTTGCGGCCCTCGGAATCCTGGGCCTCGCGCGGATCGGACAGGACCTGTTCCCGGACGTACAGATCCCCACCGTTGGAGTGATCACGATCAACCCGGGGGTCGGTCCATTCGATATTGAGTCCGGAATCACCCGGCCCATCGAGGCAGCGGTCGCCTCCATTGACGGAGTACAAAGCATAAGCTCGGTATCCCGGGAAAGCGCCAGCCAGGTAGTCCTAGGCTTTGCAGAGGGCACAGACACGGATGACGCAGTCATTGACATCCGGGAGGCCGTGAATGCCATTGAGGCCGATCTTCCGGAGGGCACCGAGCGTCCGGGGATCTTCCCGTTCAGCGCAACCCAGCTGCCGACCCTCACCATGAACATCTTCACCGAGAGCAGCGGCATAGACATCCGCGCGCTTGTGGAAGATGAGATTGTGCCGCAGCTGGAGCGGATCCCCGGGGTTGCTGCCGCGGAGATATTCGGCGGCCAGGACCGCGCGGTTCTGGTGGAGTTGAACCTTTCTGATCTGGCAAAGACAGGCGTTCCCATTACCCAGGTCCTCAACGCATTCCAGGGGGAGAACACATCCCTGCCGGGTGGCCGGATTGCCCAGGAGGACGAGAACATCGTCGTCAGGACGGTCGGTGAGTTCCGAGACCTTTCGGACATTGAGAACGTCCTCGTTGGAGTGACTGATGGCGTGCCGATCTACCTTCGCGATCTCGGCGGAGTCCGCCTGGACTTCCTGCCGCAGGACGAGTTTGTTCGAGCTGAAGGTGCAGAAGGCATCCGGCTGCAGATCCAAAAGCAGTCAGGCTACAACACCGTTGATGTAAACGATGCAGTCCTGGAGCGCCTGACCAAGCTCAGGGAACTGCTCCCACCGTCCCTGAGGATTGAGATCCAGACCAACCAGGCAGAGTCTGTAAGAGACGCTATCGGCGGCGTGGCGAGCGCCGGCTGGCAGGGCGGCCTGCTGGCAATCGTGGTGCTGCTGTTCTTCCTGCGGAACGTGCGCTCTACCATCATTGTGAGTACCGCAATTCCGCTTGCCGTCATCGCCACCATGAGCCTCATCGACTTTGGCGGAATGACGCTGAACATCACATCGCTGATGGGCATCACCCTGGCAATCGGGATGTTCGTGGACAACGCGATTGTCGTCCTGGAAAGCATCTACCGAAAGGCACTGGCCGGTTATGACCGGGAAACAGCCGCCATTGAGGGCGCAGAAGAGGTAAGCAAGGCAATCACCGCGAGCACCCTCACCTCCATGGCCGTGTTTGTACCCATGCTGTTTGTGGAAGGCCTTGCGGGCGCCCTGTTCCAGGACCTGTCCCTGACCATTTCCTTCTCACTGGCAATGTCCCTGCTCACGGCGCTCGCGTTCATCCCCATGCTGTCTTCACGCTTCCTGGCCGTCACCCCGCTGGACGACGGGGTGCAGCACACGGACTTTGAGGTGTCGCTTGCTGACGTGAACGTGCAGACCGGGAGGCCCTGGATTGACGGCATCGCCGCCTGGATCAGCAGGGTGCTCCGCAGCATGGACGGCGCATACGAGGCTGCGCTTCGGTGGACCCTGAAACACGTTGGCGCGGTGCTGGCAACTGCGGTTGGCCTGTTGATAGTCAGCGTACTCTCCGTCCTGCTGCTGGGAATGGAGTTCCTTCCGGAGGCCGACGAGGGCCGGTTCACCGTGAACTTTGAGACCCGTATCGGGAGCCCTTACAGCGAGACCAGCGTAAAGGCAATTGCCATTGAGCGGATCGTACGGGACGTGGCGGGAACCGACCTGCAGTCAATCGCCGCTGGCATTGGCGGATCCGGTGGCGGTGGTGGCGGCGGCGGCGGCGGAAGTCACGTGGGACAGGTGCAGGTTGCCCTGACAGACGTTACGGAGCGCCGACGGGATGTGTTCCAGATAGTCCGGGAGATAGACGGCCGGATTTCCGCCGAGGTCCTGGACGTGGAGCACAACATTCAGATTGAAGGAATGTCCAACCTGGCGGCACAGGCTTCCGGCGGCGGGGGTGGTGCCATCGAGTTGCAGCTCCGCGGAGCTGACCTGGAGCAAATGGGAGAGTACGCCCAGTTCCTGGCGGCACGCATTTCCGAGGTGCCGGGAACCCGCAGTGTTCGCACAGACTACGAGCCGGGTACCCCCGAGCTGCAGTTCCTGGTTGACCGGGAACGCGCCACGAGCTTTGCGCTCTCCCCACGGGAAATTGCTACCACCGTTCGGACCGCCTACAACGGCACAACCGTCTCCCGCTACCGCGCAGACAACGAGGATGAGGACGTCATTGTTCTGCTGCAGGAAGAAGACCGAAACAACCTCAATCGATTCCGCAGCCTGTTCTTTGTGAACGGCGGCGGCGCGCGAATCCCGATTGAAAACGTGGTGGACCTGGAGACCGAGCAGGGACCGGGTCAGATCTCGCGCCGGGACCGGACGCGTATGGTTCGGGTCCTCGGTGATCTTGACGGTCAGCGGCCGCTGAACCGCGTGAGTGCGGACATTGAAGCCCTCCTCGCAGAGCTCGGTCCACCGCCGGTTGGCATTGACCTGGAGATTGCGGGCTCTTCCAACGAGATGGTCGAGTCATTTGGATCGCTGATTGTCGCGCTGATGCTCGCCGCCGCTCTGGTCTACATGGTCATGGCCAGCCAGTTTGAGGACTTCATCAATCCGTTGATTGTCATGGCATCGGTGCCCTTTGCGGTCATCGGCCTGGTTGGGGCGCTTCTGGTCACCAACACAACCTTCAGCATTCTGGCCTTTGTCGGAGCAATCCTGCTGGTGGGCATTGTGGTGAACAACGCCATCGTCCTTATTGACTACACCATGCTGCTGCGGACCAGGGGGCTTAGCCTGGTGGATGCAATCGTGAAGGGCGGGAAAACCCGGCTCAAGCCGATCCTGATGACATCGCTGACAACCATCCTCGGGCTCATCCCCATGGCCCTGGGAATCGGGCCCGGAGCCGAGCTCCGCTATCCAATCGGGCGGGCGGTTGTCGGCGGGCTGACAACCTCCACCCTCATCACCCTCATTCTGATTCCCGCCCTGTACTACCTGGTGGAATCCCGACTGAAACCGGCTGCGGCGCGGGCCGCAAACCGCCTGAAGAACGGCCTCAATGGCGCAGAGGAGGCGCACAGCGCATGAATCGCATCGTTCTTATCGGCACCGCGGCAGTGGTCTTTCTGACCAGTTGCGGTGCAAACGTGTATCGCGCAAGCATCCAGGGCTTTGTCCGGGACGGTGTTACGGACGCCGGAATCAATGATGCGGAGGTGAGGCTGTACGACCGGGAACCCTCCTCAGCAGCGGATGAAGGCTTCTTTGCCCTAACCAGTACCGTAACCCAGGGCGGAAATGCCGGCTTCTTTGGCTCCGCGGTGCTCTGGCGCTCGGTGTTCAGCCGCTTTGGCGCAGAGGCAAGCACCGGCGAGATCTGGCTGGGAATAAGCCACCCGGACTACACAGAACGAGTGGTGGAGGCGGTGGGAATCCTCTCGGATGAAACAAACACCCTTGCCACCACCTTCCTGGACAGCACCGCCTTCCGCGTGGACGAGGTGCGAGGCCAGGTTGTTGATACCAATGGTGACGGGGTCAACGGGGTCCGCGTGGTCCTGGATTTCACCCGTACGGAGGATCCCGAGGATGAAGTGGTTCTCAGCGACACAGACGACGTGACGGGAGAAGATGGCATCTTCACCTTCACTGATCTCGTGTGGAACGATGAGGAGTCCGCCGGCGAGGACACAGACGAAGAAGAAATTGTGATCGCGGTTGTTGATGACGACGAGTGGGAGAGCACCGAGCAGATCAGCGACACATTGACATCCGGTCAGGACCGGGACTTTACAAATCCCATCAACGCCAACCGGCAAGCGCGCACAGACTTTGACGCCGTTGTCACCGGTAGTGCGTACAGCTACTACGACGGTGATGGCGCCGGTGGTGGCGCTCCAGACAAGCCGGACAGGCCAGCGGTTGGGCTGGAGGTGCTGCTGACCTTCACGGACGGTGACGGAACCACGGTGCAACAGCTCACAACAACCGGAGGGGATGGAAGCTTTCAGTTTACGATCGACTGGACGGACAACACTCCCGGCAACTTTGATGACGGTAGCCCGGACGTTGTTGCAGAGGATGCCCAGATTCCGGACGGTGAAGATGGTCTGCTGATCAGCATTGACTACGATCCGGCGGGCACGTGGTCCACTCCACCGTTCAACCCGGCCGGCCTGAATGTGACTGATTTCCGAGTGAAGAGCTGGATCACCCCCAACCGCCTGCCGGACGCCAGCTTTGATGCCGACTGATGCGGCGTAGCGCCACAACCCGCCGTGGGTTTGGCGGGACGCCGGGCCCGGCGCTGGTCCGCGTGCTGGGATTCGGTGCCGTGGCGGCGCTCTCGCTGGCCTCGCTTGTTCTGCCGGCGCAGCTTGCCGCGCAGCCGCTTGCGCTTTCGGACGCGATCCAACGAGCGGAAGCCGCTTCCCGGCGGGTGCGCCTGGCGGAGCTTCAGGCGCAGACGGCTCGGCTGGGGGTTCAGGAGGCAGAGGCTTCCCGGCTGCCCACAGTTTCCGCACAGGCCAGCGCATCCCTGCTCACAAACCCACCGGAGGGCATCACTCTCCCTGCGGGTATCCTGGGCGCGCAGCAGAACCCCGGAGACACTTTCCCTACCCCGCTTCCACCAACGCCGACCGTGCTTGTGCCGGATCCGGCTGCAACACAGTACCAGGTGGTCTCAACAGTGGATCAGGCGGTCTTCAGCTGGGGCAAGCTTCTGCAGGGAATTGCAGCCGCAGAGGCCGAGGCGCGGATTGCCGGGATATCGCTTGAGGCTGCCAGAAGACAGCTTGCGGCAGACACCGCATCCGCCTACTTCGGCCTCTCTGCAGCCCGGCAGAGCGTGGCTCTTACGCAGCGAATTGTTGAGCTTGCAGAGCAGAACCTGGCGGATCGCCGGGCCGAGTTTGCAGAGGGCCTGGTCACGCGTGAGGAAATCCTTGCCAGTGAATCCCAGACGCAGCAGGCCCGCACGGGGCAGAGACAGGCCCAGCAAGGGCTGAGAACTGCGGAAGCCGTATTCGCGCTGCTGGTGCCCGGCGGAACTGACGAGCTGGCCGCAGCCTTCCTGTTTCCAACTGAAGGGGATGTCTTGTCAGAGGCGTCGCTGTCCCGTGCGGCGCGCTCCAGCTCGCCGGACCTGGCCCGGAGGGGTCAGGAAGCCAGGCTTGCAGAGATCGGGCGGGAAGTTGAGCTTGCGTCCGGTCCCTGGAACGTGGATCTCGGCCTGAACCTGCGCCTGGAGCTCTCCGGTGAGCGGCTTCCCCTGGTCCAGCTGGATTGGCGCGAGTCCTGGGACGCAAACCTCATCATCACGCTGGCGGGCCAGGTAACCCTCTACGACCCGGCCCGCGGCGCCCGGCTGGAGAGCGCTGAGGAGCAGCTTGAGCTGGCGCGGGAAGGCCTGGAGGCGCAAGCAGAAGCGCTGGACCTGGAGCTGAGACAGTCGCTTGAAGCACTTGAGTCAGCCCAGGCGAGGCTCGCTCAGAATGAATCGAGTCTGGCGCTTCAGCGGGAGCAACTCCGGGCCGCGCAGGTTGCAAGTGAGAATCAACTGATCACCCAGTCTGCTGTTCGGGGCGCAGAGATCCTGCTCCTGCAGTCCCGGTTGTCCGTGATTGAGGCGCGGTTTCAGCTGAGCCAGGCGATAATCACCCTGGCTCGCCTGACGGGCCAGCCGATTGAGGCTATTGCTGTTTTTCGTCCTGCTGAGGGGCCGGAGTCGGCTCAGCCGTAGCCGGCGGTCTGAGAATCCCGGACGGGTCACTCCCGTGCGCCATCCCCAACTCGGGCTCTCCCAGGGGCTCCAGATCATCTTTTTCAACCCCCGGGCCAAGGATCCAGCGGAGCCCACGGAGCGCCAATCGTCGCCGCCGTTCGGCCTCGTCACCTCGCACGGGAGCGGTCCGCAACACCGAGTAGGCCTCCGCCAGTCGGATCGCGGGGTCGCTGGTACGGGGCAGCTGTCGTGCCAGATCCCGGACGCGTCGCGCAAAGTCTGCTACTACGCCCGGTTCCGGCAGCGACTCCGAGCCGGGAAGCCCATACCACCAGGAGAAACCGGGGGAAGTCATGAGCGTGTCCCAGGCGTTCAGCAAGGGCCGGTGCCGAGCGCGGCGAAGCTCTGC
Organism: uncultured Spirochaetaceae bacterium; assembly: GCA_964591085.1. Taxonomy (GTDB): domain Bacteria; phylum Spirochaetota; class Spirochaetia; order DSM-27196; family CAZPXH01; genus CAZPXH01. The sequence continues at coordinate 188,431 of CAZPXH010000004.1, forward strand.
TTCCAGGTCCGGGCAACCGGACGCCCCGATCTGTGACCAGAGCAGCGCGAGTGGTCGATCCGGGCGATCGTAGTCTTCGTAGATGTCCAGGTAGACACGACGCTCGTAGCCGCTTAGATCAAGGTACAGCCCTTCGTGCTGAATCAGGCCGCTTGGATACAGGTAGGTCAGGCCGCTGACCTGCTCCCGCAGAATACAGAACGCGTCGTCCCGACCTGAGAGGCCGAAGGCTCCGGCAATACTGCTTTGCCACAGGGACCGACGCTGGCCGTCCCGCCTCAGCACCGGCGCTGATCTGTTGATGTGGCCTGCAGCCTGAGCGTAGGCGTTGTTGTAGACCACCAGGCTGCGGAGTCCATTGCGATCGTTTGAGTAGGCGATCACGTTCTCATTGATTCCATCGCCGGGTGCCACCAGATCGTAGAGCATGAACTCGTCTGCGTGCGCAAACTGATCCCGGCGCTGCAGCAGCGGAACCACGTGACGGCGGTGGGCCTCCAACAGCCCCTGATCCAGGACCTCTCCCCGATAGGCACGCCGGAACTCCATGCCGTACTTCTCGCGGTAGCCCTCAAACTGGCCGTGCCCGATCATCGGCAGGCCCGGGAGCGTGGCCATCAGGGTGAAGACACCGAAGTACTTGTCCCCGTCTCCAAACTGATCGCGAGCGGTCTCCTCGTCCGGATTGCTCATGAAGTTCACGAATCGTTTGAGAATCTCGGGATCAAAGGACAGGGTGTTCCGGATTGTCTGGCGGAACTCGGCGTTCTTCTCGTCCTTCAGCATGTTCATGAAGGCGCTGTTGTACACGCGGTGCATGCCAAGCGTGCGAACAAAGTAGCCTTCCATCATCCAGAAGGCTTCCGCCAGCAACAGGGTGTCGGGAGCCTCGGTGGCGCATCGGTCCACCACTTCGCGCCAGAATTCTTGCGGCATGGCAGCGTCAAACTCAGCCTGGGTCAGCGCGTGCTCCGCGCGGGAGGGGACACCACCACCGCTACCGGGAAGCGGGTACCACAGTCGCTGCACGTGCTTTCGGGCCAGGACCATGGCCGCGTCAAAGCGAATGATGGGGAAGTTTCGAGCAACGTGGAGAATGGTGTCGGATACGGCCCGTCGCACCGCAGGGTCCAGGAAGTTCAGCTGCCCGGTGTCGTTCCAGGGCAGGTGGGTTCCGTCGTTGCCGTGATAGATGTACCTGACATCTCCGCTGCTCCGCTCTTCCCTCCGGAAGCTGACGGCGGCATCGCTACGGTCCCAGTAATGGTCTTCCAGCTGAATCACCAGGTTGGGGTCCTGGGACAGGTTCTCTCCGGTGTAGGAGTAGCCGGGATAGGGCGGCTGGCGTGTCTGGATAAACCAGTTGGGATGCTCGCTCATCCACCGGGAATCAATTCCGGTGTGATTGGGCACCATGTCGCTCGCAAGCCGAATACCGTACTGCCAGGCCTTCTCGCGGAGCCGACCGAGCGCTTCCCAGCCACCGAGCTCGCCGGCAATGTCGTAGTCCAGCAGACTGTAGGCAGAGGCCTCGGCATCGGGGTTCCCCGTCAGGTGCTTGATCCGGCGAGAGGCCGGGCTGCGCTCCCACAGACCAATCAGCCAAAGCGCGTTCACTCCCAGCGCAGCAAGCCGCTGCAGCTCCTGGTCCGGAATCTGGTCCAGACGGGTGATGGTGGCGTCGTACTCCTGGCTCAGTTGATCCAGATAGACCAGCGTGCTCTTGGCAATGAGGACTACCTGCGGCATCCAGTCCCGGTCTGCGGTGAAGTTCTCATCGTCACCCTCGCCGCCAAAGTGCAGCGGTTGTACCGGTCCGGGGCCGCCGATCCGCGCCGCGGTCTCTTCCTCAGCCAGCGCTTCCGCCAGCAGCATCATTCCTGCCAGCTCGCCGACGAGGGAGGCCCACTTGTGCCGGATGTAAGCGAGTTGCGCAGCAAGCGACTCCGGGTGTTCGCGCATTGGCCTGCGCAGCATTGCCGAAAGCGGTTCATGGTCCGGGCCAAAGCGGGGGCGAGCTCCAAAGAAACTGTCCAGGCGGCCAATGCTCCGCTCCCACGACTCCGGCTCAAGGGTGGAGTCATCGTAGAGGGCGCGGTAGCGTGCGGCGGCGGGGTTTTCGTTTGCAAGGCGCACAACCAGGACTTCCCGCCAGGAGTCGCCCGGATCATCCGGGCGCGCATCTTCCGGCAGGACCCAGGGAGCATCAGCAGGATCAATGAGAGCGCCGGTCTCTGCGCCAGCATCGTCCAACAGAGACGCAAAGACGCCAAACACCCCAGACAGCTTCTGATCCTCGTAGGTATCAATAACCCTCCGGTAGGACTCGTGGATGAGCAACAGGCACAGCAGCTCAGCGGTGGGCGGCTGCTCCCCGAGGATTCCCTCCAGCCGCGGAGCCAGGGCCCGAACACCCGCGGGTGTACCCAGGCTGGGATTTGATCCCCGGATTCGCGGAACTGCGGCAAACCCGAGTTCTGCTGCAACCTCTGTGAGAAGCGGACTGCTCATGGAGCCATGCTCCCGGCGGCGAGCGCAGCCGCCTGACGTTCAGAGAGCTCCTGCGCTGCGCGTATCCCAGCCAGGCGCACCAGCAGGTTGCCCACTTCGGCGTTCTTCTCCAGGTGCTCCAGCGATACCGGCATTCGCCAGGTCCAGTTGAAGCGCGTTACCGTACCCGGAATGTTGATGCGGTCCTGCCGGCTATCCTCGGAGCGGAGCTCCGGAACCGCGTCAAAGAGATCCTGGGGTAGCAGCACCAGCAGCCAGGAGTTCACCCGGGCCAGTGCTTCCAGCGCCTTCACGGCCGTTCCGGCGGGGTATTCGCGGGTCTCCACCTTTACCACCTCGGAAAGTCCGAGCATTGCCGCAAAGGCTGTGGGGTCCTCGTCCCGTTCCCACCATTCGCGGAGTGTGGAGCTGTCATGAACGCTCGGGCTGGTGACGGTGGCAAACTCGTAGTCCTCAAGCCCTATGTAGGGCTCGCCTTCCTCGCCAAACCGCCGATTCCAGCGGCAGACCCGCAGACCAAGCACTCCGAGTTTCCCCAGCACCTCCGGCACTACGGGCGGAATCACCCCCAGGTCTTCAGCGCAGGCGAGCATCGGCACGGTTTGGGTCATGAAGCCCAGGAGCCTGCGCCCCTGTTCGCGCCAGATCTGGTGGCTCTCCGCCTCCTTGCTGCCGAGCAGCTGCTCAAAGCTGTGGCGAACGTCATCCGGCATTGCCGCGTAGCGCGGGGTTTTACGGAAGAACCAGCCGGGAGCGTATTCTCCGGGACCGGTTGCGATCAGGGCGCGGTCAAGGAAGGCCGCTCGAAGTACGTCCCGGGCAAGCTGACTGTACTCAAACCCCTGGATGTCCCGCTCGCCGGTGATGTGGGGGCGGAACAGCCAGAGATCCTCGCCGGGAAGCTGGTGGAGGACCTCCTGCATCACAGCCTCGGCCTCCGGGCCAAGCGCGTCCCGCAGGACATCTCCGGGAATGTGTGGCTCGGCAAGCCAGCGAATACGGCCCTCGTCCAGACCAACCTGGTTCAGCTCGGAGGTACTGAGACGAACCGCCGGCACAAATCGCCCGCGGCGTCCACCAATGTCTTCCTCCGGGGATGCCCAGATCCGGAAGAACCCAAGGACATGGTCAATTCGATAGGCGCCAAAGAACTGATCGGCAAGCCGGAGGCGATCCCGCCACCAGGCATAGTCCTGGGACGAAAGAACATCCCAGTCGTAGAGCGGAAACTGCCAGTTCTGGCCGTCCGGCGCAAACATGTCCGGCGGAGCACCGGCGCGGAGTTCCGGGATGAAGATGTCCCGATGGTACCAGACGTCGGCACTGTCCTCGTTGATCAGGATGGGGAGGTCACCCTTGATGACCACCCCGGCGGAATCCGCGGTGGCCCGCGCATCAACCAGCTGCGCCACCAGGCGCCACTGCAGCCACGCGTAGAATCCGGCGTCCGGTGCGTCCCCCTTGCCTTCCATGCCATCCTTCCAGATCGCTGCAAGTGTAGGTGCGTCCAGGCGCTGCTGCCGATCCGGCCACTGCATCCAGGGAAGCTCGTCGTGTTGCTGCTTGATGGACCGGTAAACGGAGTAGATCGGGACCCACGGGTTCGCCTCAATCCAGTCCATGCAGGGACCGTCGGCGGAGAGTTCGGTCTTTCGCCGGAGGAAAAGCTTGCGAAGGATGTCCAGTTTGGCCTTGAGCACCGCGTCATAATCAAAGCGATCGGTTCGCGCCCCAAGGGCGGCCTCCGGCTCCTGGAGAGCTTCCAGCTCCGTTTTGATTCCCTTGGTAGCAAGCTTCCACTCCGGGAGCTTGTCTATGGCCGCATAGATGGGGTGAAGTGCGAAGGCTGTCAGGGAGGAGTATGGCGAACTCTGTCCGCCGGAATCATTGACCGGAAGGAGCTGGAGAACTCTGACATCGTTGCTCCCCAGGTACGCCGCAAACCCTGAAAGATCCGCGAAGTCACCGACGCCGGCAGATCGGGCACTTCGTAGCCCGGCCACCGGAACCACAATGCCCAGCTCACGCTGCGAACGGAAAGGATACTCCATGGCCGGGGGCAGTATAGGCCTATCCTTCGGCCAGGGCCAAACCATCTCCCCGCGGGTCCGAACCCGCCCAATTGCTTTTGCGGTCCTGCAGGATGATCTGACCAAGCCCGAATGATGCGCGGGATTCGGGAGGGAGCACCTGCACCTCATGTCCGCGAGCACTCAGCGCAACCGCATCGGCCTCTGCCTCGCACTGCACAGCGCCGTCCGGCCGCCCGTCGGCAAGCTGTATCCGCGCACGGTCCAGCGCGGCCTGCGGATCAAGCGCATCTGCACACAACGCCCGAACCACCTGCAGGTGCCCCTGGGGCTGCATCATTCCGCCCATTACCCCAAGGGGAGCGGTGATTCCGCCAGGTGCATCTGCGGTCAGCATTCCGGGAATGATAGTGTGGTAGGGCCTTCGGCCGGGACCAATGCTGTTGGGCAATCCCTGCTCCAGCACAAAGCCGTGCCCGCGGTTCTGCAGAGTGTAGCCGCAGCCCTCGGGGACAATGCCGGTACCAAAGCCCATGAAATTGCTGTTGATGAAGGAGCAGGAGTTTCCCCAGCGGTCTACCGCGCACAGATACACGGTGTCCGTTCCCGCCGCAGATAGGCCTCCCGCCTCCGGCGCCTTGCTCCGGTCCGGCGAGAGCGGAGCTGCAAGCTCGTCCAGCGCGCCATCGGTGAGGAGCTCCCGCCATGAACCTCCGGACTCCGGCTCTCCCACGGCCCGGCGCCCTGTGGCAAAGGCGCGGCGCAGGGCTTCCGCCATAGCGTGCAGGAGAAGCCCGTCAGGATAGTCCTGGGCATCCGGGATTCCCCAACGCTCTTCCAGCCGCAACAGGATGCCCAGGGCCACCAGCGCAATCAGTCCCTGCCCGTTAGGGGGGCACTCCCAAAGCCGGGAGCCGCGGTACGCCATGCTGATTGGCTCAACCCACTCGGAGCGGTGCTCAGCAAGGTCCGCTGCGGTGAGTGCACCGCCCTCGTGCTCCATCTCGGCAACAATGACCTGGGCAATCCAGCCGCGGTAGAACGGCTCGGCGCCGGAGTCCGCAAAGGCATCCAGCGCGGAGGCGAGACCGGGGTTGCGGAACACCTCCCCGGCGCGCGGACCGCGCCCGTCAATCATGAGTTCCGCACCGTGCCGGTGGCGGGAGAGCTGCCGTTCGGCACCGCGCGCCCACCAGCCTGCGGTAACCGGCGCAACCGGAAACCCGTCACGGGCAAGCCGCAGTGCGGGCTCAATCACGGCAGCGCGCTTCAGCCGCCCAAATCGGGAAAGGGTATCTGCCCAGGCGGCGGGCGCGCCGGGAACCGTGACGGTGTCCGGGTGAAGCGCGGGGAGCCGGAGCAGCTCGTCTATGCCGCCCCCGGCGGTGGCAATTGCGGAAGCACGCTCATGAGTGAGGGCACGGGCAGAGCGGCCGGAACCGTTGAGCGCGTGAACCTCCCCGGTCGCGGCGTCCCGGTAGAGCATAAAGGCATCTCCGCCAAGCCCCGTGGAGCATGGCTGTGTCACCTGCAGCGCAGCGGCGCAGGCAACGGCGGCGTCTGCGGCACTGCCACCCTGCTCCAGCACCGTGATCCCGGCCAGGCTCGCAAGCGGTTGGCTGCTGGCCACCATTCCCCGGCGGCCGATGATGGGGCTGCGGCGGGACTGGTAGCTTCGGCTGGACAAGAGATTCATTCGGGCTCTCCTTCCACGGTTATCAGCGGCCGGAACAGCGCCCCGGCGGCAAGCTGGAACGGGTGATAGAACAGCAGGGGCAACAGCGCTACGGCGAGAACCTCGGGTCTGTCGGCAAAAAACAGGCTGAGAAGCGGCACACCAAAGGCAAGGGTCTTTTGGGACCCGGTGTACAGCGCTGCAACCCGTTGCGGGGCATTCAGGCGCAGGAGTCGGCCGAGAGTCAGGATGAGGCCAAGGATCAGTGCATGCAGGGCTATCATCAGGAGGATGGCGGGCAACAACTGGTCCAGCCATTCCGCCAGGGTGCCGTCAGCAACACTCTCGGACAGGGTGAACAGCAGGACAAACAGGATGGCAATGCTGCTTGCCGTGCTCACGGCCTTCTTCCCGGCGGCTGCGGCTGTGGGGGCTAGCCATCGGAGCACTTGGCCGAGAGCAAGGGGCAGCACCATGTTCACAAGCAGGCTCTGGAACACGCTGCTGATCTGCTGCCGCCCCATAGGTGCGCCGGCCTCCGCGAGCAAGAGCGCAAGCAAGGCTGGCGTCATCATAATTCCCAGCACGTTTGCAATTGCCGCGTTGACCAGTGCGCCTGCGGTATCTCCGCCAGCCGAGCGGGTGTAGACAATGCAGCTGGACACCGTTGTCGGCAGCACCGCGAGGGCGAGTATCCCGGTACGCAGCGGCGCGGCAAGACTCTGTCCGGCAATCACAAGCAGCCCCAGCGTAAGCAGGGGGTACAGCAGCCAGATGCTCGCCTGAATGATCAATAGAAGCCGGAGGTTCCGGAATGCATACCAAATGGACTCAAGGGGGAGGGTGAAGCCGATGCCGCAAAACAACAGGAGCAACAGGATTCGCCGCGTCAGTCCTCCCGCGGAGAGCCACAACCCGGCCTGGGGAAGCACGGCGGCAAGCAGCAGTACCCCGAGGATGCCAAAGAGGAACCAGTGCCGCCGAAAAATGTCAGAGACCCTTGATCTGGTCGCGGATCTCTGCGGCCTGTTCGTAGTCTTCGTCTTCCACGGCCTTGGCAAGCTGCTCTTCCAGACGCTCCCGCTCCAGCTCCCGGGGCGAGGGTGAATCTTCGCTTTCTTCGGTGTCTTCGCCGAGCATGCTGACCGCGACCCCGGCGTCATCCACGATGTATTCGGCTATGAAAACCGGGCACTTGAGCCGCGCCGCGATTCCCAGCGCATCGGATGGACGGCTGTCTATCACAACCTTCTTCAGCCCCTGCTTGAGGATGAGGCGGGAGTAAAACACGCTGTCCTTAAGGTCAGTGATTTCCACGCGATCCACCGTGACGCTCAGGCGTTCCAGCATGCTTATGAACAGATCGTGGGTGAGTGGACGGGGAACCGGAACCTCGCCCAGGCCGATGAGAATGGACTGCGATTCAAGCGGCCCAATGAATATCGGAACAGCCCGATCTGATGCAAGCGGCTTCACAAGAACCGCGTGCCCTTTGTCGGTCCGGGCAACCTGCCAGATTTCCGATTCTACGAGCATGATGTTTCCCATGGACTACATTGGAAGGGTACCCCTGCGGTGAAGTGAAAGCAAACGGGAAGCTGCATTGCTGTAGCTGTCGCGGAGTGAAATACACACTTGACCTTTGCCGCTGCATCGCAGTAACAAAACCGACGGTGAAACAAGGGGAATCCGAACATCTGACGCCAGACAGCGTCATCTGGGGTCTGTCCAGCTTGGACAAGCTCTCAGCTATTCGGGAAGTGATCTATCGGGCACCGGCCTTTGCGCGCGTGCCCGGCCTGAATCTGGATGAATTGTGCGCGTCCGTTATTCAGCGGGAAATGTTGCAGACCACGGGCTTCGGGCACGGGGTTGCGGTTGCTCACGGACGCTCAGATCGGGTCGGCCGCTGCGTTGTTGCCCTCGGCGTCGCCCGGGACGGCATTGAGTTCCACGCGGCCGACGGAAACCCGGTGCACATGCTGTTTGTGGTTGCGTCAAACCCGGATCGCCAGATTGACTACCTCCGGATCCTTGCAAGCCTGGTATCAGTAGTTCGGGACGACAGATTCCGCGGCCAGCTGCTTTCTTGTACAAGTCCACATGACCTGCACCAGATGCTGCTCCCCAGGGTCCAGCAGAGCCTTGCCCGCTACGGGGTAGGCGCGTAGTCCGCCTTCAGCGGGTCATCAGCCGGAAGCTCGGTATCCTCGATGGTCCGAAAGTAATCCTGCAGTGTTTCTGCGCGCCGAATCAGCTGTGAACTCCCATCCGTTTTGAGAAGCAGCTCTGCCGAACGAAGCTTTCCGTTGTAGTTGAACCCCATCGAATGCCCGTGGGCGCCGGTATCGTGGATGACCACGTAGTCCCCGATCCGGGCCTCCGGTAGCACCCGCTGGATGGCAAACTTGTCGTTGTTTTCACACAGGGAACCCGTGACGTCATAGACGGCGCTCCCGGACGGCTCGCGGCCGGGCGTTCCCAGCACCGAGATGTGGTGGTACGCGCCGTACATCCCGGGTCGCATCAGGTGGGCCATGTCAGCATCCAGCCCCAGATAGCGCCGATAGATGTTCTTTTCGTGCCGGACCCTGCTCACCAGATAGCCGTGGGGTCCGGTAATGGCTCGCCCGTTTTCCATCACAATCCGCAGGGGATCCAGCAGGCTTCCGGATATGAGCTGGTTGTAGTGGGCGCGGATCCCGCGGGAGACCTCGTAGAGATCAACGGCCTTGTCCTCCGGCCGGTAGGGAATACCGATCCCCCCACCCAGGTTCACAAACTCAATCCGAATCCCAATCTCCCGCTCCAGATCCAGGGCAAGCTCAAAGAGAATCCGCGCGGTCTCCGCAAAGTAGGCGGGATCCAGCTCATTGGAGGCCACCATGGTGTGCAGGCCAAAGCGGGTTGCGCCGAGTTCTCGGGCGCGCTGATAGCCGCTGAACAGCTGCTCGCGGGTGAACCCGTACTTGGCCTCTTCCGGGCGCCCGATGATGGTGTTGCCTTCCTTCAGGGGGCCGGGGTTGTAGCGGAAGCAGATGAGATCCGGCATTCCCGCGTGCTCCGCGAGGTAGTCAATGTGGCTCTCATCGTCCAGGTTGATCACCGCTCCCAACTCACGCGCCCGCTGGAAATACTCCGCAGGGGTGTTGTTGGAGGTCAGCATGATGTCCTCACCGGAGACACCGATGCGATCAGAGAGCTCCAGCTCTGCCAGCGAGCTTGCGTCAAATCCCATGCCTTCTTCACGCACAATCCGAAGGACCCAGGGGTTTGGCAGCGCCTTGACGGCGTAGTAGTTCATGAAACCGGGAGCCCAGGAGAACGCAGTCCGAAAGTCCCGGCAGGTCCTGCGGATGCCTTCCTCATCGTAGAGATGGAAAGGGGTCGGGTGTTCGGAGGCAATCCGGTCTATATCCTCAACAGTGAAGGGAAGATCACGCTGTACCATCGCTGGGGAACATACTGATGCAGCGGTGGCTCTTGCAAGGACCACGCCAGAACCGCACCATCCCGGGGTCATGACGGTTCTGCAGGCCTTGAGGGCCGAGAGGCCAAGCCTCAGCTTTGAGTTCTTCCCGCCCAAGACGGAGTCCGGCTGGTACCAGCTCCGAAAAACCATGGAGGAACTCTCCGCGCTAACCCCGGACTTTGTGTCCGTCACCTACGGGGCAGGAGGCGGAACCCGGGAGCGGACACACCAGCTGGTGGAAGAGCTGGAACAGCGGGGCGATATGCACCCTGTGCCCCACCTGACCTGCGTCAGCCACTCGGAAGCAGAAATCAGTCACATCCTGGACCGGTACGCACAAGTAGGCGTGGAAACGATCCTTGCCCTCGGTGGGGATCCCCCGAAATCACTCCCGGACTATGACCGCGGCTCAGACCGCTTCCGCCGTGCCCGGGACCTGGTGGAGTTTGCGCGAACACACCAGGCGGAGAACCCTGGCGCCTGGCGGCAGGGCCTGGCGATTGGTGTTGCCGGCTTTCCGGAAGGCCACCCCGCAACCCCGGACCGAATGGCGGAGATGCTGTATCTCCGGGAGAAGGTGGAGGCCGGTGCGGACTACATCTGCACCCAGCTCTTCTTTGACAACCGTGACTTTCTGGATTTCCGGGACCGCTGCAGGATCGCCGGAATTCGCGTTCCCATTCTCCCGGGAATCATGGCCATCGGGAACCGGAAATCCTTTGAGCGAATACCCGGCCTTGCGCTGGGCGCCCGGTATCCCGCCCGCCTGCTTGGCGCCATAGAGAAGGCAAAAGACGATAATGAAGTCGCACGAATCGGGCTGGACTGGGCCCTTGACCAGATAGACGGCCTCCTAGCGGAAGGCGTGCCGGGCGTTCACCTCTACACCCTCAACGAGTCGGAAACAGCGTCCCGCCTTGCGGCCGGGCTTCGTTGACCGGGCTTGTGAACCGGGGATATCGTCTGGCCATGCGTAGCCTCCACCGTGTCGGTCTGCTGGTCCTGCTTCTGCTTCTGTCCACGGGGCTCTTTGCCCAGGATGTCTCGCTGCTGGGCAGTGATCTGGAAACCGTGATCCGCGGGCTGCGTGACGCCATTGTTCCGGGGGTCCAGCTTGCCGGAACGCAGTCCCTGCAAGGCGGTGCAGTTGGAGACACGCCGTTCACCGCGGGAGCAGGCTTTGGCGCGGTGCTCGCGCCTGATGCAATCGGCTTTCTGCTTTCGGACGCGGCGGCAGACTACGACCTGGTGGTTCCCAGCGCGCTCCTCGGTCCGCAGCTTGGCATTGAGGACGGCGCGGATGATGGAGACGACATCGCCGCAGAAACTGACGACTTCCTCAACCGATTCGGGATCAATCCCCTGGCGCTTCCGGTGCTGCGTGGCCACGTTGGCCTCAGGCTTCCAGCACGGATCCAGCTCATGGTCAGCGGCTTCCTGTGGCCAGGAGGCCTGACGAATGCCATCACGGCCATACCGGCGGTTGCGGGCGTGGCCGGCGACGCTGTTTTCAGCCTGTCCAATATCACCGGACGCGCCTCTCTTCCGCTGACCCCGGCAGATCGCCCCTGGGCCTTCTCCGTTGGTGCCGCCTATTCCCGGACCGGGTTCACGTTTGCCTTCCCGCTTCCGGAGACCGTTGAGCTCGCCGGGTTCGGTACTCTCACCTTCACCGACAGCGCCCTGGAACTCGCCGCTACGGTGAACTCTATTGGCGGTGAGTTCCGAATGGCCCGGACGCAGGGCGCGCTCCGGCCCTTTGCCGTCTTCACCCCGGTCTACCAGTTTGGGGACTTCACCGGTGGTGCCAACGAGGCCTTTGATCTGGCTATCACCCTGGAAGGTGGCACGGACATTGACTTCCCGGATGAGGACGAACCGAGCGTGAATTCCCTGATCAATGACTTCACCGTGGTCTTTGCTACCGGCCTGGATATCCGCTTTGGCCGCTTTGGCCTGAACCTGACCGGAAGCATTGATCCCCAGAACGCATACCCGGGTTTCACCCTCTCCACCATCTTCGCTCTGTAGAGCAGCTTCTCCCTGCAATCACAAAAAAGCCCCGCCTTCCGGCGGGGCCATTCATTCAGTTAACGTCCGGGACAGTAGTCCCCGGGTTTAGTCCAGGCTCAACTCCACAAGCCCGCTGCTGGTGGCAAGGTATGCTACCCCGCTTCCAAGCACCACTCCATTGATACTGCCGTCAAAGCCGACGATCGCAGGAACCGGATCGCTGAAGGTGCTGCCGCCATCCGTGCTGTAGATGATGAACTCATCACTGACCAGCAGGATCTGGCTTCCGCTGATCTCCACAAAGCGGATGTTGCGGTTGCGTGTTCCGGCAATGATGGTGCCTCCGGTGTAGACATCCTCGCCAGCGACTACGGAGCCAATCACCGCGCCCCGGTCAGTGCCAATGATAATGAAAGTACCGGAAAGCCCGAGGGACTGGATTCTTGCATTGGGGAGTCCCGCCGCTTCGGTGTCAAAGAACTCCGCCTCGGTGAACAGCGTGTCCAGATCAGGGTTCTCCGTTGGGGTCAGGCCCTCAAACAGGGCGCGGTCCAGGCGGAACGCACCGAGCGCGGTGGCAAAGTAGCCGTCGGTGTCCAGGATGGCAAAGTCGCTTACCGGATCTCCAGCAAAGAAGTCCAGCTGGCTGAGATCCGCCTGATACCAGACGATGTCTCCGGCATCAGTCCCCGGCGCAATGACCGCGCCACCAATCCGTTCCGGTCCCTGGAAGAACGCAATTCCTTCGGACCCGTCATAGAGGGCGCCCGACTGGCTGACCTCGTAGGTTCCATCACCAAAACCAGCGGTGTAGTCGGTCTCAAAGCCGCCGTCGTAGGGGAGGATGCCCCGATTGGTGTCCAGCCACAGCTCCGAGTTCACCGTGGGCAGCGTCTCAATATCCACGCCAACGGAGAGGTTCCGAACCTGATAGCCGGTGGGGACGCTGGTGGAGCCAAGACTCCCGAAAGTGCCACTGTAGAGCGTCCCGGAAGTTGCGGCGTAGAGGGTGCTCCCAATCAGGTTGACCCCAACGACGTTTCCGGTAGCCACAGAGCTTGCGGTAAAGGGATTGGCAATCGGTTCCAGCTCCACAACGGTTTCAACGCCGGGCTCAATGTCAAAGAAGTCACTGAGCCGGTACTGTGTCGCGCCAAAGGTCTCGCCGCCATCCCCGTCAATGAGGAGGAGCAGACGGTAGTCCGCGCCCGGGACCAGTCCCTCAATTACCAGCTGCCCAAGGTCCGTGCTGGCCTCCAGATACTCGATATCCGGTCCGAAGGTGACGGCCCGGTCCTGCAGGTAGAGGTAGACCCGAACGTTCTGTACATCGCCGGTTGGCTCCGGTATCTCACCCGTACCGGCATCCGGGACGGGATCAGTTGGCACTTCCGGAAGCGGTACTTCCACCGTTCCGGTCGGCTCCGAGACAATCGGTTCACAGGCGGTGAGTAGCGCCAGCAACAGTACGCCAAAGCCGAGGAGCACGGCGTTCTTGGTCTTCTTCATCAGTCCCTCCAGATCACGCGGAGCGAGCCGGTTTGGACCGCTTCTCCGCCTTCGACATCGCCGGCTTCGTCACCGCCGAACTCTGCCGCGAGTTCCTCTTCCGGATCAGTGGCGTTGCCATCATCGGTGAGCTTGCTGAGCTGTCCGGTGGGAACCGTCACGCTCAGTCCGCTTGCATCAATGAAGGTCACCGAACCCTCGTTTACCTGCACGCTCACCGGTGTCACCGTGAACACGGTTCCCCGCGCCGCAGCCGTTGAACGCGCCGTTCTGATCTCAAACTGCTGCGGACGCCCGTCCGAGCTCTCAACGTTTGCGCCCACCCGGCCAACCCGAAGGTTGAGGCCGGTCTGCACACTTCCGCCTTCGCGCTCGGCAAGCTCAGCGATGGTCAGGCGGGTCAGCTGGCCGACCGAGAGGACCGACTGCCGCTGACCACCAACCAGAATGGCAATCTCGGCTGTGGCGCCAAAGCCGGTGGAGATCCGCGTGTTGCGGTCCACCACATCGCCAACACCGGCGACGACCCATCCGGCTCCGCTGTTCACCTGCACCTGTCCGCTGACAGATATGACTTCGGCGCTCTGTGCGGCCAGGAGACCCGCGCCAAGCAACATCATCATGGCTGCAACTGTGATTCTCTGCTTCACTGCTCCCTCCCTCAGAAGAGCAAGGTGATTCCGAGCCCAAGCTCAAGAATCGATTCGCTGACCGCAAACGGATCTGAGACGATCAGATACGCGCTGCGGAAGTTGATCGAAAGATCGGAGAAGACTTCTGCTTCTGCTCGCAAAGATAGCTCAGTTCCCAGGTAGTTTCCCGGAATTCCCGGATCCACGCCGGAAATGGCAACCGGCGCTTCCTGCATCCGGAACAGCATCTGGGCCGCGCCTTCCACGCGGAGCAGGTCAATCGGCCGGAATGACGCGCCAAGCCGGAGCGCGGAGAGATTGCCCGGGATTGCCGGAGCCAGGGTCCCGGAGGGGGACGCGGCAATCGGGACAAAGGCTGTTGCGTTTCCTGCGCTGTTGCCCTCTCTCAAGCCGGTGAAGTCCGCATCACCGGTTGAGAAGAAGCCGCTGAGCACCACGCGGAGCAGCAGCAGATTCCGGTTAGTGTATGCCACCTGGGCTCCGGCTAGGTGGGCGCTGATCGGCGCATACTGATAAGCGCGACCCGTGGGCGATTCGGCGTCCTCCACGTAGCTGAGCATCCGGCCGGTGTTCAGGACGTAGTAGCTTCGATAGGACAAGGGACCGATGGGACCGTCCAGCTGAACGCCAAGGTACTGGCTGTCCAGCTGGCCGCCGCGGCCGGGATCCTCGGTAGTTGCACCGGGCTGAATCCGCTGGGCCTCCGGGCGCAAGTCCTCCTGGAAGACCCAGAAGCTGGTCAGGCGCTGCAGGCCAAAGAGCGGTGCGACCTGAAGAGTGCTCATGCCCAGGATGCGGGGGATACCGGGCTCAAAGGGACCGAGATCGGTCACGCTGGCGTAATCCGCCTGGTCTGATCGCGTCATGTTGATGGCGGAGCTCGGCTCAAACACAAATCCGCTGTAGCCAATGGTTGTCCGGGAGGTGACGGTGCGCTGGAAGGCGCCGCTTCCCAGGCCAAAGCCAAAGGTGAAGCGCCCTCCGTCTATCGGGTGAACCACAATCAGCCGGGTGGGGTCTGACATGGTGATCCGCCCGAGCTCAACTTCCTGCCTGCGGAGCGCAAGACCGCTGTCACCTCGGGACCAGCGCAGGCGGATCTGTGCAATGTCCACCGCAACCGGCGTGTCCAGGCTGAACCGGTAGGCAAGTCTGCCGTCAAAGCCCAGCTGAGTTGAGCGGCGGACCTCGCCCTCAGAGGCAAAGTTGTCCACAAACAGGGTGCCGAAATCCAGCGTGAGGCTGTTCCGCTGCAGGTAGCTCCCGGCGGAGAGACCGCTGGTATTTGTTAGCTGTCCGCCCCAGTCAAATGCGGTGGCAGAAGCGGAGAGCAGCACAAGAACTATCAGCGTGATGGTGAGTCGCTTCATCAGAGGTCCTCCTGATCGCGGGCGGAGAGGAAGTTGCCGATGAGCTGGATTGCCTCCTCGCCGGACAACTGAGAGCCCGGCGCTCTGCGGGACGGGATCCATCCGTTGTAGAAGGCCTCTCGCGCGGCGTAACGCGGACCGCTGAAGAGCCGGTACAGGAGGCTTCCGCCCCCGCCCCCGGCCTGCAGGAGCACGTGGCTCAGCTCTCCAAGTGTGACGGGAGCCTGCGCATCGCTATCGTCCAGCCAGCCCTCCGCAACCGCGTAGGCAGTTGCGGAACCGCTGAAGTCAACGCCGTTCCCCTGCAGTGCAATGACAAGCACAGCCTCTCGGGCTGCAGGATCCTGCCCGAGGATCTCATCTATGAGATCGTTCGACTGGCCCGACAGCCCGACGGCCACCAGACAACCAATGGCCAGAGCAAGTGCGGTCCGTTTCATCGGGCGCAGTATAGGAGTCCTTCTGGCCGCTGGCAATTCGCAGTCCCGCGGGTCTGGGGTAGAATAGAGGACGTGAATACCCGCCGCCTGCTAGAAATCGCCATTCCCGCAGGGGTGGCGCTTGTGCTGTTCCTGCTCGGTGCGTTTGGCGTGACAAGCGGGATTGAGAACCGCCTGTATGACGCCCTGCTCCGGATCAAGCCACCAATTGAGGAACACCCGGACATCCTGTTCCTGGACGTGGATGACACCGCTATCGCGGAAGTGGGCATCTGGCCCTGGAGCCGGGATTTCATGGCGCGCGGACTCCTCCGTCTCCGCGAGTTTGAGAACGAGGTCGTCACCTTCGATATCGAGTACGTGGAGCCATCCCGGCAGGGGGTGATTCCCGGCTACATAGAGAACGATCTCCCCCTCATCTTTGACAGCGAAATCGGCTTTGTGCAGGACAACATTGTTGCACTGGTGGACGCACTGGCCGCCGGACAGATCAGCGTTGCGGATGCGCAGGACTTTGCCGCGCAGCTGGTCGCGCTTGCCGACGATACCGAGGCCCGCCTGCTCGCATCCGTGCAGGACACCCTCAGAGACAACGACGATTTCCTCGGGCGCGCCGCAGCCGTGCACCGGGAGGCCTTCTTCACCGTGAACATGCTGGAGCAGGAAGAAGCGGTTCTCTTCCCGGCCTCCGAGCAATGGGTCCTCTCCGAGATCCGGGTGGCAAGCGGTGCGGAAGCCCTCACCGAGTCCTATCCGAGCTCCCCGGCGGTTCGTCCGGCAATCCCGGAGGTGCTCACCCGCTCTGCGGGCGCCGGTTTCCCTAACGTTGTTGTTGACCCGGACGGGGTGCGGCGGCGAATTGAGCTGCTGTGGCTTTACGAGGACCGCTACATCCCCCAGCTCATCCTCTCTCCGCTCCTCTCCTGGCTGGGCAATCCGGAGGTAGTTCCGTTTGAAAACCGGGTTGAGCTCCGCGGTGCCCTCCTTCCGGATGCCACCGAGCCAACAGACATCGTGATTCCGCGCGCCACAGACGGACGCCTGCTCATCAACTGGCCGAGCGCCGTCTTTCTGGACAGCTTCCGCCATATCACCTACTACGAGCTTGTCCTCCACGATGAGGAGGAGGCTCGGCTGCTATCCAACCTGCGCGCGCTGGAGGACAGCGGATACCTCGGATACTACGACGCGAGCACTCCGCTTCTGGACGTCTACAGCTACACGCAGGAGCTGGAAGCAGAAATGCTCGCGAGCGCGGATGCCGGCGAGCCGGATGAAGCCCTGGTTGCTGAATGGCGGGAAGTCCGGGAGTTCTTCTTCACGGAGGTGGAGCGCTTCTCCGGGACCGGGACCGAGTCAGCAATCATTGCGGATATCAACGCACAGATAGACAACGCCATTAACCAGTTCGGGTTCCCGGAAGACGATCCTGCCCTGGTGGAAGCGCGTTCGGTGCGGGATGAGGTAACCCCAACCTTTGCGGCGCTCCGGACAAACGTGGAATCCCTGATGACCACCCGCGCCAACCTGGCGGAGGCCGTGCCGGGCAGCTTTGCAATCATCGGGTGGACGGGAACCTCCACCACTGACGTTGGCGTCAACCCGTTTGAGGAAGAGTACATGAATGTTGGAACCCACATGGCGGTTGCCAACACCATCCTCCAGCAAGCCTTCATTGATGACACGCCAATCTGGGTGAGTTCCCTCATTGGCTTGGTGGTTGCTCTCCTCCTTGCCGTGGCCAGCAGGCAGCTGAGCCCCGGCCGCTCGCTTCTGGCGGGAATCCTGGCGGTGTTCCTGGTCCTTGGAGGCCTGGGGCTGATCTTTGTGACCCGGCTCCTCTTCATCCCCCTCTTCACGCCAACCCTCATTGTCGCGGTCACCTTCCTCAGCCTGACGGTGATCAAGTTCATTGCGGAGAGCCAGGAGAAGGGTGAGATCCGCAATGCTTTCGGGCGTTACCTCAGCGAGGACGTCATCAACGAGCTGATGGAAAATCCGGACGCGCTGGGGCTCGGCGGCCGAGAGCGGAACATCACTTCCATGTTCACCGACGTTCAGGGCTTCTCCAGCATTTCAGAGGCGCTGACGGCCCCCAAGCTTGTTGAGCTGTTGAACCAGTATCTCACGGTGATGAGCGATCAGGTCATTCAGCAGCGCGGGACAATAGACAAGTACGAAGGGGACGCGATCATCGCCTTCTTTGGTGCGCCAAACGCGCTGGAGGACCACGCGGTCCGTGCCTGCCACGCCGCAATTCGGATGCGGGACCGGGAAAAGGAGCTCAACCAGTTCCTGGCAGACCGGGATCTCACTCCCTTCCCGCTGGTCACGCGGATTGGCATCAACACCGGTGATGCGGTTGTGGGGAACATGGGTACGACCACCCGGATGGACTACACGGCGATGGGCCACACCATCAACCTCGCCTCCCGGCTGGAAGGTGTGAACAAGCAGTACGGTACCAGGCTGCTGATCAGCGAAATGACCTACGAGGCTACTGGACGCCAGTTTGCGGTGCGGAAGCTGGACCGCGTACGCGTGGTTGGCGTTGCCGAGCCCATCCGCATCTATGAACTGATTGGCCCCCGGAAGGACATTGATGAGGACATCATCTGGAAGCTCCGTACGTTCAACGCCGGCCTCAACGCGTTTGAGAGCCGGCAGTGGAAGGCGGCCCAGGAAGCCTTTGCAGAGGTGCTCAGCCGATTCCCGGATGATGGGCCGGCCAAGTTCTACGCCGAGCGCGCCAACGGCTATTCCCGTAAGTCACCGCAATCGGACTGGGACGGCGTGTACAATCTGACCAAGAAGTAGTTGGAGAGACGCCGGGCGGGGTTGCGGTGGTGGACGGGCCGCATGGCCAACCCTTCCGCAAGCACAGCGGCGAGACCCGCGACGGCCTAATAGGCCAGGACGGATTGAAGCCAGCGTTCGGCTTCTTCCACCGGCTCCGCGCGGCGGCGGGCAAAGTCCTCCACCTGGTCCCGCGCAACCTTGCCCACGCTGAAGTACCTGCTCTCCGGGTGCGCAAAGACAAAGCCGCTCACGCTTGCGGCCGGGGTCATCATTTTGCTCTCCGTCAGGTTGATTCCCAGCTCATCCGGATGCAGCAGCTCCCAGATCCGGTCCTTGTCCGTGTGGTCCGGGCAGGGCGGGTAGCCGGGGGCCGGGCGGATTCCCCGGTAGCGAATGTGCAGCAGGTCTTCCCGTGAGAGGTCCTCATCCGGAGCGTAGCCCCAGATCTCCTTGCGCATGAGCTCATGGAGATACTCCGCAAAGGCCTCCGCCAGGCGGTCCGCCAGCACCTTGGCCAGGATCACCCGGTAGTCATCGTTGTCCGCCTGGTAGCGCGCAACCAGGTCCGGGAGACCGACCCCGGCAGTCACCGCAAAGGCTCCGATGTAGTCCAGCTGTCCGGAGTCCGCTGGCGCAATGTAGTCAGCCAGTGACAGGTAATAGGGCGTCTCAGACTTCCGGCGCTGTTGCCGGAGCGCGGGCAGGCGGGTGATGAGCTGCTCCTTCTGCGGGTCAGCAAAGATCTCAATGGTGTCATCCGTGGTGGAGTGCGCGGGAAAGATGCCGCAGGCACCGTTTGCCTTCAGCAGCTTCTGCTCAATGATGAGCTCAAGCATCTCCTGCGCATCTGCGTAGAGGCTGCGCGCCTGCTCTCCCATGACGGGGTCATCCAGCATTGCGGGAAAACTGCCCTTCATGTCCCAGGCTACAAAGAAGTAGGCCCAATCAATGTAGGTGGCAATGGTCCGCAGGTCCGCATCTTCCATTCGCACCACCCCAATAGTGGAAGGAGTCTCCGGCTGGTAGCCGTTGGCAAAGGCATTGAAGCGCTTGCTCCGCACCTCGGCGATGGGCAGGTACTCCTTCTCCTCGTTGTGGGCGGCGCGCTTGCGGCGGGTCTCCTCGTGGAGCTCATCATTGCGCTTCACAAAGGCATCACGCCGCTCATCAGAGAGCAGGTTGCTCACAACCCCTACGGCCAGGGATGCGTCCCGGACGTGGACCACGGGAGAACTGTACTCCGGCGCAATCTTGACCGAGGTGTGAATCTGGCTGGTTGTGGCCCCGCCAATCAGGAGTGGCACCGTGAAGCCCTGCCGCTCCATCTCCTTTGCCACGTGCACCATCTCATCCAGGCTGGGGGTGATCAGGCCGGACAGCCCGATGGTGTCCACCTTGTGTTCCTGAGCGGCCTTCAGGATGTCTGAAGCGGGGACCATCACCCCGAGGTCTATCACTTCATAGTTGTTGCACTGCAGAACCACGCCAACGATGTTCTTCCCGATGTCGTGAACGTCACCCTTCACGGTGGCAAGGAGGATCTTCCCCGCGCTGTGGCTTTCGCCGGAGCCGGCGGTCTCTTCGTCAATGAAGGGCTCCAGGTAGGCAACCGCCTGCTTCATCACCCGCGCACTCTTGACCACCTGCGGGAGGAACATCTTTCCGGAGCCGAAGAGGTCTCCCACAATGTTCATGCCGTCCATCAGGGGCCCTTCAATCACGTTGAGCGCGCGCGGGAGTCCGGCTCTGGCCTCCTCCACGTCCTGCTCAACAAAGGCGGTGATGCCCTTGATCAGGGAGTGGGAAATCCGGCCACCAACGTCCTGCTCTCTCCATGACAGGTCCTGTTCGCGGCTCCTGCCCTGTCCCTGCAGCCCTTCGGCAAGTTCCAGCAGCCGCTCGGTTGCGTCTTCCCGGCGGTTGAGAACCAGGTCCTCCACGCGTTCCAGCAGTTCCGGTTCGATGTCTGCGTACACCGCAAGCTGACCCGCGTTCACAATTCCCATGTCCATCCCGGCGTTCACCGCGTGGTAGAGGAAGACCGCGTGGATTGCTTCCCGCACCGCGTCATTGCCGCGGAAGCTGAAGCTCACGTTGGAGACCCCGCCGCTGATCTTGGCGTAGGGGAGGGTTTCCTTGATCTGCCGGATGGCGGAGATGAAGGCATTGGCGTAGTCGGCGTGCGCGGCGATGCCGGTGCCGATCGCAAAGATGTTGGGGTCAAAGATGATGTCCTGGGGGTCCATTCCCAGGCGATCGGTCAGCAGGCGATAGGCGCGCGTACAGATAGACACCTTGCGTTCCACCGAGTCTGCCTGCCCCTCCTCATCAAAGGCCATGACAATGACCGCGGCGCCGTACTTCATTGCTTCCCGCGCCTGGTGGAGGAAGGCCTCCTCGCCCTCCTTCATGCTGATGGAGTTGACTACGCTGCGGCCCTGCACCCACTGAAGCCCAGCTTCAATGACCTCCCACTTGGAGCTGTCAATGACAACGGGTACGCGCGAGATGTCCGGCTCTGCGGCAAGCAGCCGGAGGAAGCCGCGCATCTCTTTGGCCGAGTCCAGGAGGCCCTCATCCATGTTGACGTCAACCACCTGCGCGCCGCCCTCAACCTGCTCCCGAGCCACGTCCAACGCGGTGGCCAGATCTCCATCCGTTATCAGGCGCGCAAATCGGCGGCTTCCGGTGACGTTGGTGCGCTCCCCAATGTTGGCAAAGCGCACCGTCCCGTCACCCAGGCGCAGGGGCTCCAGCCCGCTGAGCACCGTGTAGTGCTTCTCTTCCGGCAGCTTACGCGCCGGGTAGGGCTCCACTGCCTCCCGGATCTGCCGCAGGTGTTCCGGCGTGGTGCCGCAGCAACCGCCGATGATGTTGATCAGGCCGTCCCGGGCAAATCCCTCAAGCGTGCGGGCCATGAACTCCGGTGTGTGGTCGTACTCGCCAAACTCGTTGGGAAGCCCTGCGTTGGGGTGTGTACTCACCGGATAGGGTGCAACGCCGGCAATCTCTGCAACGTGCTCCCGCAGCTGATCCGCGCCCAACGCGCAGTTCAGCCCAATGCTCCAGGGCCGTGCGTGCTGCACCGAGTACCAGAATGCGCTTGGTGTCTGGCCCGTGAGCGTTCGGCCGCTTGCGTCCGTTATGGTGCCGCTGATCATGATGGGCCTGCGGAGCTCCGGCTCCGCATCAAACAGCGTCATCAGGGCGTAGATGGCGGCCTTGGCGTTGAGTGTGTCAAAGATGGTTTCAATGAGAATGAGGTCACTGCCACCGGCCACAAGCCCCCGCGTTGCCTGGGTGTAGGCATCCGCAAGCTCGGTGAACTCAATGGCGCGGTAGCCCGGATCGTTCACATCCGGAGATATGGACAGCGTTCTATTGGTTGGCCCCAGGACCCCGGCCACGTAGCGGGGCTTTCCGTCCTCTGCCTCTGCATCCCGCGCGGCAGCCCGCGCCGCTACGGCACCGGCGTAGTTGAGCTCCCACACAATGGGCTGCAACCGGTAGTCCGCCTGGCTGATCACCGTGGAGTTGAAGGTGTTGGTTTCAATGATGTCAGCACCCACACGGAGGAAGCTCAGGTGCACGTCCCGGATCACGTCTGGGCGGGTAATGTTCAGCAGATCGTGGTTCCCGCGCATGGAAGACCCGGCATCCACCGCCTCTCCCACCGCGCGCAGGACCTCCTGCGTGGGGCGAGGCAGCCCGTCATCGCCCAGAATTTCCGGGCCAACCGGGCGCCCGCTCCCCCGGTAGTCTTCCTCTGACAGGCCCGCCTGCTGCAGGCTCGTGCCCATTGCTCCGTCCAGTATGACAATCCGCTGTGTCGGCAGTGTGGCAAGCAGCTCCTGCCGCGCCTGCGGGGTACTCAGTTCAGGCATGTGTGGCAAGACAATAGCGAGGGCATAGCGCGCAGGGCAACGCAGTGGGCTTCAGGGAAGGGTAAGTCCGGCAGCAACGGCGAGCTGCTTCTGCCTGGCGTCAAAGGTAAGAAAGGCGGCTGGCTTCAGCTGAACCGCGCACGCAACGTGAAGCAGGTCCAGGGTGCGGTACCCATGAAGAGCGGTCTGCTCGCTGAGTTCCTTGAAGTCTTTGCGGAGAAGATGACGATCAATCTCGGGCGCCTGGTACTGCCCTCGCCTCAAGCGATCCTCAAACAAGTCGCTGAGCCGAACGGCCTCTTCCGGCAGGAGCTCATTTCTGAACACCTTCAGTCTCAGCGCATTCGTGAACTCCGCCTCAAGGATATCCCAGACGGGGATTGGCTCATCCTGAGATTGAACCAGATCCTGGACGTTCTGGGACTCCGCTTCGCGAACATAGAGCTTGAGAAATGCGCTAGTGTCCAGGTAGATCACGAACGTCCATCACGATCCGCCCGGACCACCTCCTGGCTTGCCATGCCGCTACCTTCCGCCGCGCTAGCCAGGTGGTCATCCCACAGAAGTACTCGGCGGGCTCGCGGGGGAACGATCATGGCTGCCGGTCTGCCGCGGTTGAGAACTTCAAAGGTCTCGCCTTCGGCTATCTGGCGCTCAACCTCCGGCCAATGGGCCTTAAGCTCCCGTATGGATATCGTCTTCATGCGTGCAGGGTGGCGTATGAGTCCCGGGTTGTCAATCAAAATGGTCTCAAGCTGAGACTCCAATTCTATCTGGGGGGATGGCGAGGACGACGGATCCCGGTCGGCGATTCGGGCACCAATGACATGTTCGGCTTCGGCGTTTCCATTGATGGAGACACGGCTCTGGTCAGGGCCCCCTTTGACGACGATGGGTGCATTAGCAATGGTTCGGGGGCTGCGTACCTGTATGATCTGAGCGTCTGAGGCGGCGGCACACGGGGCACCGGCAGCAAGGCGAGCAGGGGCGGCCGCCGCCCCTGCTCGGCGCTCCGGCGCCCACGAATCCGCAGTCCGTTCATTCATTGAACGAACTGTGTGTTATTTCGTCGAATCGTTTGACGAAATGACACTTTATCAACGATAATCCCACATCATGGATGTCGATCGTCTCTTTGAGCTGGATGCCCGGGCGGTCGAGTCGGTGCGGAAGCTGGACAAGCGGCGCTTCGCGTGGGATAGGCTTGCGCAGAGCGAAGGGCGGCCCTTCGTCGCCGTCCTTGGTCCGCGTGGGTCAGGAAAGACGGTACTCCTCAGACAACTTCGTGCGAGGCTGACGGATGCGCTCTACCTGTCGGCGGACGCGCTGGAAGCCGACGTTGACCTGTTCGGGCTTACGCGGCGGCTGCATGAGGTCTACGGCGTCACCGCCCTGTGCATAGATGAGATCCATTTCGTCCGCGACTACGCGCAACACCTCAAGCTGATTCACGACTTCCTGCCGGTGAAGCTCTGGTTCACGAGCTCGGTTGCGCTATCTCTTACCGCCACCAACTGGGACCTCTCCCGACGTGTCGTCTCGATTGCCCTCGAGCCTTTCAGCTATCGCGAGTATCTCTGGTTCGCCCACGACCAGGAAACACAGCCTCTGCCGCTCGAACGCTGCCTCTCAGAGCCGATCCCTCCGGACTACCTGAGGTTGGGGTGGCGTTTCACGTCGTATCTCGAAGGTGGGTTGCACCCGTTTCAACTCGCGCCGGGAGCCGAGCGCGGTGTCTTTGAGAACATGCTCGAGAAGGTGATCACCAGCGACATTCCTAGCTACGATCCGTCCTTACGCGTGGAAGACCTCGACAACATGCGGAAGGTCGTTCGCTTCATCGGCCGGTCTCCGGTGGACGGCATTAACTACTCATCGGTGGCGGCCAACGTCGGGTTCACGAAGTACAAGGCGGAGAAGTACCTGGAGTACCTCGAGCGAAGCTTCATCCTCACGCGCATCTTCCCTGCCGGAACCAACGTCACAAAGGAGCCGAAGGTGCTCATGCAGCTTCCCTACCGCCTCCTCTTCCGAGACTGGGACGATGCAGTCGGGGCGATCCGAGAAGACTTCTTCGCCCACGCCATGCGTCAACACGGCTACACCTTCACCTACGCCAAGTCGACCCGCGGAGCCAAGACGCCCGACTACCTCTTGGACCTGGCGGGAACGTCGGTGGTTGTCGAGATCGGCGGGAAGGGCAAGGGCCGCTCGCAGTTCAAGGAGCTCGACTATGAGCGCAAAGTCGTACTGTATGACAATGCCGACGGCTCGAAGCCGCCCGTTCCCGGCCAACGAGTCCCGCTCTTCTGCATTGGCTTCGCATGAGACAGATGAAGCCATCCGGCTGGACGGTCCCCAATTGTGCACTCCAAAGGTCGATACGCAGAAAGGCGCGGCCTTCGGGCAGCCGATAGCGGCGGCAACAGCGCCGGCTACCCGGTACATCGAGTCCGCCGGCATCGCTCTTGCGGCAGCTAAATCCGTACACGATTAGATTGGTTCCTGCCCTCACAGGATGCATTGAACCAGATGAATATTCAGAGAACCAATATTGGGGGGTTCGCCACAAACAAGGATAACGCTCTCACGGTACGCGCTGCCCGGCGCTTCTAAGAACTGAGCAGCTCGGCCGGGCGGACCACGGCCGGGGCGTGATCCCGTAGCCGGCCCTGACGGAGCCTGGGGCAGTGACGATGACGACTACGGCAGCCTGTCCCGTGAAGCAGAATCGCCATGGCAGAGATCCCGAACATCCACCACTTAGCGCCCATCGAACTCTCCCACGACCGCCCACCTGCTCTCGCCTGTCCCAGCGGCCGAGTTGTCAACTCGGATGGACCCGCCACGAACGGACGATCCGCCGTCAACACCACGTCATACGTGGCCGGCGCGGTGTGGTGCGTGGCGGTCGCGTCCGGGGCGTCACCGTTGGTTGTGTAGTAAATGCTGGCATCGGTCGAGCTTTCCATGACGAGGTCAAAGCCGGTGCTGTATTCCCCGGGCGTCGGGCTGATACTCACCACAGGATACTCCACCCATCCTTCGTCAGCTCCTGCCGGTCCGAACTCGTTCACGGCACGGATTCGGTACTCGTTTCCAGCCGTTGCCGCCCCGGCGTGGGTGTAGCTTGTGGCGGATTCGCCTGCCTCACCAAGCGTTTCCCAGGCATCCGAACCGTACGGCCTCCACTGGAGCTGATAGCTATCATTCACCGAGATCACATCATCCCAAATGAGCTGCAGGTCAACGCCGATCACCTGGGTGGACAGCGAGCCGGGGGGCTCCGGCGGCCGGCCGGATCCGGGCTCGTCAACCGGTGAGCCGACGAGCGGTTTGTCGTCCTTCCATGATCAGCTCGATCGCTTCACGGAGATTGTCTCTCAGCTCGTCCAGAGTCTCACCCTGCGAGTGAGCTCCCGGGAGGCCTGGCACATATCCAACGTAGTAGCCTGTCTCGCGGTCCCGCTCGATGACTGCTGTATAGGTTTTCATGTTGGGTGTCTCTGCGCTCCTGAATACATGGTACCACGGCTTGAGTCAGTGGTTGCTCTCGGGCACAAAAAAGCCCGATCCCCCTCAAGGGGAGACCGGGCTGAATGGAGGCGGGACGGCCACGGGTTGACCGTCGGCCGGCTCGCCTGGGTTAACGGCTACTGCCTAGTAGCGGTAGATCGCCGCAACGTTGAAGGTGGTGAAGCTCACCTGGGCATTCGTGGCCCGTGCATCAATGGTCACCTGGTCATTGAGATCCAGGGTGAAGCCAAAGGTGGCGCCGCTGGTGGGCACAAAGTTGCTTGAGCGGTTGGTAGCCACAAAGGTCAGGCTGTCACTACCCGGGATGGTTTCGTCCGTGACGTTGTTTCCAGGAACCAGCGTGTCCACAATGGTCTGTGTGGTGTATCCGGCATCCCCGGATTCCCGCTCAATGAAGACCTCACTGCTGTAGTTGAGCCCCATTTCAATACCAGCCAGGAAGCGCAGACCCGGAAGCGGCTCATAGGTGAAGACCGCGGGGGCTTCCAACGCAACGGTAAAGATTGAGGTCTCTCCGCTGGTGCTGTAACCCGTGCGGGTCACAACCTGATTGGTGTCAACGCCGGCGGTCTCGTAGACCTGGTCGTCGTCTGCGTCAATGAGGGTAGTCACCACCTCGCTGTCACTCATAGAGAAGGAGGACTGGCTCAGGAAGCCGCGGAGGCCAATTCCCATGTGTACGGACACCCGAGGATCAAGCACCCGGGTCTTCCGCAGCGTGCCGCCCACGTTAGCGTCAAAGTCTGTTGCCGAATCCAACGTGGTAGTGCGGACGGTGGTTACATCATCCGTCAGGACGGAGTTGGCGCCGAGCCCGTCATCGAAGGTCTGGTCCCGCTCGCGGCTGATGGATTGCACCCCTTCCGGTGCAAAGCGATAGCTTCCGCCACCGGACACGTCCAGCGTATAGAGTTCGTTCAGCTCAATCTGGCTCTCGCCGAACAGGCCAACGGCGCTGGACTCCACAAAGGCGGGGAAGACGGTGTCCATGTCCACAACGCGGTCCACCGGTGTGGCATCGGTCGTGCGGAGGTTGGACACGAGCCAGGCACCGAGGTACTCAGTGGTGACCCGGGTATCAATGAGGGTGGCATCCGCGCCGCCGTCATAGGTCTCAACCGTACGGCTACCCACCAGATCCGCAGCGTCCGTGCCAGGCTGCTGCTGGAAGCTCAGCACAACCCGGGTCGGAGCGGTCGGCAGCTGCAGACCAAGCTCAAGATCCGCAAACACGCCGCCTGCCTCCTGGCGCTGGACCAGCGGAAAGTCGTGGATTACGCGATCGCCAACCGTGGTGAGGTCCGTGTCATTCGGCGCTATTGTGTCTGAGAAGGAATCCAGGCCGGTGTCTTCCACGTTGGTTTCCACTGCGCGTCGGATCCGGACCTGAGCGGCAAGGCCAAGACCGTCCGCGATTGTCCCGCCAACATGGACAAAAAGCCCGCTCCGCCGGTTTGCGCTGTCATCCCTGCCGCCAAGATCATCCGTGATGGTGGCATACTGCGGCGGTGCATCAGTGAAGTTGGTGAACTGTGTGTCCGTGTTTTCTTCATCCGGATCCGTGTTGGTGCTTGCCGCGGGGAAGTAGTTCAGGGCCAGGTTGGGTGCAAAGGGAAGCTCCGGGTTTGCCCACGCCAGACGGAACCCGTCTCCTACATTGTCTTCCGCAAAGCCGCTGAATGCGTTGTCCAACGCAAGTACCAGCGTTGGGCCTCCCAGCATGTCCATGCGTGCGGGATCAAGCAGGAAATCGTAGTCATTCCGCTCAAATCCAAAACTCACTCCACGGGTATTGCTTGTCCCGGGTACAACTGCCTGCTGCGCCATGACACTAACGCCGGCAAAGACCAGCAGGAACAGGAGCACAACGGCTTGCTTGATTGTCTTCATGCTCCCAAGTGTAGCCGGAATGACCGCAATTTCAAGCCCTCGGTGCCCCGGGGTGCGGAGCAAAGGCGCACCAAGAGCACCGCTACAGCCAGCGCTCAGCAATTGAGTCCATCACCGGGATCGGGAGCAGAGTCAGGAACCAGTAGGCGATGAAACGAGAGTGTTCGTACCAGGGAAGGTCAGATCGGGAAGCGGTGTTGGAGGAGGAGATGGGGTAGATGTTTGCACCGCGGAGAATCCGGCGCGCGGTGAGGGTAGCGCGGGGGAGGTGGTAGG
>CAZPXH010000005.1:0-188596 GCA_964591085.1 uncultured Spirochaetaceae bacterium
TTGACTCGGGCGGGAATCCAGGTTCCGCGCACGTAGCCGAGTTCCGAGCGTGACAGCGATTGCGGAGTCGGCTACAGTCCGGGGTAACACACGTACCCTGGGGGCCCGTCCATGGATAACGCAATTGTTCGGCGTCAGCTGGAGCTCATCCAGCGCTACAGCAGCCAGCTGCACCGTGCTATGGAGGACGGGAGCTTCTACCGGCAAAGCTTCCTGCGCAGGCGTGCAAAGGTTCGCCGTATCACTCGGCTGTATCGGAAACTTATTGGCCCCCTCGGCCCGGCAAAGCTCCACACGGCGCTTGCCGCCGCAGGAACCCTGGCAATTCTTGCCTCCTGCACGGCGCTGACGGGTGGCCAGCCACCAACGGTGTCCTTTGTTGATGCGGCCGTGCAGGTGGTGGCGGGGCAGTCCGTGACCTTCACGGCCCAGGCGCTGGATCCAGAGGAACGTGACATCTTGTACACGTGGAGCGTGGATGGGCTTGAGCAGGCTGGTTTCAGCGGTCCCACCTTTGACTATTTGTTCAACGTTACCGAGGACCGCGACTTCCTCATTGCCGTCAGCGTTAGTGACGGGCGCAACGATCCGGTGACCGAAGAGATCACCGTGCAGGTGCAGGTACTGGATGGCTCGGGTGCCGGCGGACAGAGCCAGTTCGGGGCGCCGGTCACCGGCATTTCGCTGGGCTCTGGGTGGACATTCGCAGGGATGCCTGGATTCGCGGATCTGGACGGAGACGGGGATCCGGACCTGCACTTCGCCGGTTTAGCCACCGCGCTCTACAACTACGGTGACTACGACTACTACTCCCTGACCGATCCCTATAACCCGTCCTTCCGCATTGTCGACAATGATGGCGGGAGCCTGGTTGCTGGGGTTGCTGAGCCTCTCACTGGCTTGCCCGCCGTAGAAACCGTTAACCAGACACTTACTCTCGGGTCCGGCGAAGGCTACGTGTACAGTCGACTGAACACACGTCCTGCCTTCGGGGACGTGGACGGAGATGGCGATCTGGACGCCGTTGTTCAGACCAGCTACGTAATTGCCGGCGAAGGCTACTATCCGGCCGAATTCCAGCAGCTGCGCTTCTTTGAGAACACCGGGACGGATACAGCGCCCCAGTTCAACACACCAGTCGTTGTTCCTATCCAGGGAGATACCGGCGACACCGGCAGCCTGTACCTCTACGGTGGACTAACGGCGGCTGATGTGGATGGCGATGGCGACGTTGACTTCCTTGGACTTGGCGGCGTCAACGACTATTCGAACGATCCCCCAATCGATGTCTTTGGCCTCGTCTTTGTTGAGAACGTTGAGGGGGCCCTCCGGGTTGCTACGCCGGCATGGCTTGTAAGCGCGCAAGACCTCTACGCCGAGGGCGACGATTCCGCCGAGTACCTCAGCGACTCAGCGGTGCTGGATATTGATGGCGATGGAGACTACGACCTGGTTGTCGCTTTGGTCGGTGACTATGACGCCTTCTCACCCACTGACCCAACCTACGGTGCCTATTACTCCAAGTTCAGAGTGTTTCCCAATGAGGGAACCGCCCAAGAGCCCGATTTTGCAGTCTCTTCCGTTGTGGTCAACCAAAGCGGGCTCGGGGCCAGCGTAGAGGTGGTAGAGATCGGCGATCTCTACCGCCCGATAGCAATTGCGGCTGATGTTGACGGTGACGGGGATATTGATATTGTCACCGGAGTCCGACACTCGATCCTGGGTGACAGTGGAGTTCCATCTTTCTTCCAGGGCTCCATGATCCGCTACACCGAAAACCGCGACATAGACTTCCAGTAGGCGCGATAGCCTGCCGGGGGGCGAATAGCAATACCGGGAGTCCCCGAGGTTCGGGGACGGGCCCGCTTCCGCTGGGCTAGACCACCCCCGGCGAGCCGAGTGCGTGGGTGCTTTGCTTCGCCACCAACACTTCTTCATCCACGCACCCCTCCGGATTCGGGGCATTCCCGCCACATGGCAGGGCGCGCAGGCGCTGCACCTCCCGGAACATCACCGTGGCGGTGATGATGACAGAGAGCCCGTCGGCCACCGGGAAGGCTGCCCAAATTCCGGTCTCGCCAAAGACCATCGGTAGCACAATGACCATCGGAATCAGCAGGATGATCTGCCGGAGCATGCTCAGCATGAGCGCTGGGAGCGGCTTGCCGATGGCAAGAAACATGATTGCTCCCGTGATCTGAATGCCAACAAGCGGTACCACCAGAACCACAATACGCAACGCACGGGTGCCGGTGGCGAGCAGCGCCGGATCACTGGTGAAGATCCGGAACAGGGCTCCGGGGAACGCAAACATGATGGCAAAGCCAATGAGGGCAACGAGCACGGACGCCCTCAGAGCCTCTCTGATGCTCTGGACAACCCGCCCGTAGTTGCCTGCGCCGTAGTTGAAGCCCGCAATAGGCTGGAATCCCTGCGCAATCCCGATGAGAGGCATGAGCGCGAGCGTGAGGATCCGGAAGATCACCCCGAATGCCGCGATGCCGGTGTCCCCCGCGTATAGACCCAGCGCGTTGTTGGTGAAAATCACAAAGATGCTTGCGCCAAACTGCCGAACAAAGGCAGAGACCCCGAGGCTGAGCGATTGCCGGAGGATTTCCAGGCGCGGCCTGAGGTGGTGGAGCTTGAGGTTCAGGCCACTGTGGGGGCCCGCATAGAATCGCAGCGCGATCACAAAGGACACAGCCTGCGCCAGGACCGTTGCGAGCGCCGCACCACGGAGACCCATGTCCAGACCAAAGATGAATATGGGGTCCAGAACGATGTTCAGCAGCGCCCCGGAACCCACAATCAGCATGGAAAACGTTGCCTGGCCCTCTGCGCGAACCACGGCGTTTGAGCCGATAGCCACGGCAATGAACAGAGTTCCCGGGAGGATGACCGCGAGATACTCCCGGGCAAAGGGAAGAATGTCCGGCGTTGCACCAAACAGACGCAGGATCGGGTCAATAAACACAAGCCCAAGTGCGCTGACGCTGATTGCGAGAATTGTGAGCGTGGTGAAGCCGGTACCGACGGTTGCTGCCGCAGTCTCTCGGTCTCCTGCACCAAGGGCACGGGAAACGATGCTTCCACTTCCAATTCCAACCATCAGCGCAATGGACAGCACGATCATCTGGACCGGAAACGCAACGCTCAGGCCGCCCAGCCCGAGGGTACCCACGCCCTGACCGACAAAGATTCCGTCCACCACGTTGTAGATTGCGGTGGTTGCCATTCCGATGGTGGTAGGAATGGCCATGCGCCTGAGAAGGGCGCGCATGGGTTGATGGCCGAGCGCCTGCTCTCTGTCTGCCTGAGTTGATGACACCGGATTCTCCTGTCTGCCGGACCCCGTGGCCCTCTGCTATTTGCTTGTCAGATTCCACACGGGCGACTCTCCGGCCGCCGCAGTGGCATATCGCGCAAGGTACTTCTGTGCCGCGGGATCGGCATCCCGTACCTGCTCCAGAAGCCCCAGGGCTGTGTCGATATTGCCCGCTTCAAGCGATGCAAGAGCGCGCGCAAAGGTACCGAATCGCTCCGAACCTGCCCGGAGGTCTGCGGGCTCCATTGCCTCGTACACAGAGACCGGCTGAACCCGGCCCACTACGCGGACGCTTCCAAGGCGCCGCAGACCGATGTCACCGGCTCCGGCGAGCGTTCCCTCCGGCGTTACCTCCACCGTTGCGCCGGATTTCTGCAGGGCCGAACGCGTGTCCTCACTGATCATGGTGAAGGTTCCAAAGACCTTGTTGACGCCCTCAAGCCGTGCTGCAAGGTTCACCGCGTCACTGAGCATGGTGTAGTCAAAGCGAGTTCGGCTCCCCAGGTTTCCCACAACGGCGAGTCCGGTGTTCATGCCAATCCGCATTCGCAGCTCGGAGCCGTAGCGCGCCTGATAGTCCGGCCGCAGTTGTGTCAGCCGTGTCTGGCAATGAATGGCCGCGCGGACTCCGCGGACGGCGTGCTCTACCACATCCAGCGGAGCATTCCAGAACGCGATGATTGCATCGCCTTCATATTTGTCGATGGTGCCGTCGCTGTCGGTGATGATGTCGGTCATCTCACTGAGGTACTCGTTCAGCAATGAGGTCAGGTCCGTCGGTGTGAGCTTTTCGCTGATGCTGGTGAAGCCCTGAAGATCACTGAAGAAGATGGACAGCTCGCGTTCCTCGCCGCCGAGGGCTAGCAGCCGTGGGTTGTCCTTGAGCCGAGCCACCATCTTGGGCGAGAGGTACTGTCCCAGCGCCCCCTCAATGAAGCGGCGGTCCTTGCCCTCCGTGAAGTAGTCAACCAACGCCGCGCCAACTGCGGCAAGCGCCCCCGCAAGCGCCGGTCCCACCAGCGGCAGCCAGACCCCGGCCGCGTACGCCCAGAACGCAATCCCCGTTGGAATGGCAACGCCAACAATGATCATGATCAGGTCACCTACGGCGGACTTCCAGATTCCCGCGATTGTTCCTGCGCCAAGCGCAACAAGAAGAATCAGCACGACGTCCGCCCAGAAGCCGGGGCGTCTGATGAAATCCCCACCGGCCAGCAGGTTCTCCAGCGTGGTTGCGTGCGCGGTTGCCCCCGGAGCGCTGTCATTCATGGGGTTCGGGCGCAAGTCAAAGAGTCCCGGCGCGGAGTAGCCGACAATTACGTACTTCCCCGTGAGCTCTGAGGGCTGGACCGTAGGCTCGGTACCACTTCTGATCGCAATCTCGCTGTCTATGATGGCTGCGGCGGAGATGCTCTGGTGGATACCGTCGGCCCGGTTGTAGCGAAGCAGGCTGCGCCCGTCTGGAAGCAACGGAACCTCAGCGTTGCCTACCAGCAGCACATCCCCGGAAACCGACACTTCCGTATCCGGCTCTGCGGCCAGATAGATTGCCATTCCGAGCGAGGGGACAAAGCCGCCGTCCTCGGTGGCCGCTGCGACTGCCAGTCGCCGGACGATTCCGTCAGAGTCCAGGGATGCGCGCACGTGACCGATTTGCCGGGCACCCTCTTCTAGCTGTGGGATAAGGCCGGTTTCCACGGAAAAAACCGGGAGCCGCTGATCATCGCTCTGTTGTAGGCTGCCAAAGACAGCAGCCGCAAGCGAGCCGTTCCGTGCCGCAGATACGCCGAATGCGCGGTCATCCGTAACGCCGTACAGGGATGGCGTCTCAAAGATGACGTCGTAGCCGACAGCCGCGGCTCCCGAACGGGTAAGGAAGTCCACGATCACACCGTGAACCTCCCGCGGCCAGGGCCAACTTATTCCGTATGCCTGGGCTACGTGATCCAGGGTTGCCTGGTCTACGAGGACGAGCCGAACCCGATCGGTTGCGGGTGTTTCCCGGACCAGCAGGCGGGCGCGGGCGTCATAGGTCCGGTTCTCAAAGCCATCCAGGAGCCCCGGGAGGGCCAGGGCCAGCACCACGGCAGCCGCAACAAGACCGACAACTGCGCCGCGGAGGGCCGACTGGAACTGCTTCACAGGTCCCGCTCAGCCTTCCAGCGCGCGTCTGAACTCTTCAAAGCGCTGCTGTCTGATTGTGAGCACCGGTGCTGCGATGCTGGGGAGCTCATCTCGACGCAGCTCGCGCTCCAGATCCGCTACCCGGTCAGAGGGGTCCGGATGGGTCTGGAAGAATCCCGGCCCGCCGGGAGACTGCTCGTAGAGCTGGTCCATTCGCTGGAGCACGTTGATCAGGGCGCGAGGGTTGTAGCCGAGGGCCAGCATTAGCTCAACGGCCATCAGGTCAGCGTCCCGCTCGCTGTTGCGTGAGTAGCCGTTAACGGCAACGGTCTGAACAATGTCCTGGACCGATCCGCCGAAGGTGTCGGTGAGCTCGGAGAGCTGGGAGCCCGTCAGGTCGCTTGCTGCCGCACCCGCGAGGGCAAGCACGGATTCTGTCACGCGGCCGGTGCGGATTGAGGCAAGCCCGTGGGCCAGGACCACGTGCGCTACCTCGTGCGCAAGGATGCCAGCCAGGTCATCCTCAGACTCTGCCAGTTCAAGGAGTCCGCGGCTCACCAGAACGTGCCCTCCAGGCGTGGCGATCGCGTTGACCTCAGCGCTGTCCAGGATGGCAAAGCTGTAGCCACGGAAAACCACGGGACGTGGAGAGGAGAGCGCGATGAGCTGCCCGAGGGTCTGCAGGTACTCCTCCGCTGCAGGCGCGTCCAGGAGCGGATACTGTGCCAGAATCTGCGCTGCAACCGATCGTCCGATGTAGTACTCCTGCTCCGGAGTGAAATCCTCGGTCACTGCACGGGCGGTCTCTGCAAGGGCAACGGCGGTATCGCTCTGGACCACGGCCTGGAGCTCACCCCGCGTTGCTTCATCCAGGATTCCGATTTCGGCAGCGGAGTCTATCAACCCGGAGATGGTCTCGCAGGATGCAAAGGCCAGGACCATCACCGTGGCAAGAATCACGCGCAACGAGCTGAAGGGCCGGAGTAGTGATGCGTTCCTGTTCATCACAGTGACCCTCCTCCGGCCTCAAAGAAGGCCTGGACCTTCTCAATGGACACCTGGCTCGCTTCAATCCGGTCTACCAGAGCAAGCGCCCCGCGTATGTCCGGGTTTTGCTCCGCATACTCGGCCTCCACGCCTGCACTGAAACCGCGCCCGGCGAGGGCGACCTCGTCAGCCTCTACGTCCCGAGCTGCACCGCCGGCAAGAGCGCCACCGAAGAGCCCGCCGCTCCGCGGTTCAATGACCGCGGTTTCCGGAATCCAGCCGCGGGTTCCATCCGGAAGCTCAACCTGAATCCAGGAGGGCTGTCGGCTGACCTCGGTCACCACGTCCTCGTACAGCAGCGTTGTGCCGACCTGTCCGAGGAAGGACGCAGTCCGACGAAGCGGTACCGACTCCACGGAGATGATGAGCTCATCTCCCGGGTCTCCAAAGGCAACGGCGCTTACAAGAAGCAGGGCAGCCAGGATCCTCGCTCTCATGATTCCAATCATAGCAGCAGCGCTGGAGAAACACAGCGCCACACAGGGTAGGATGCGCTGTGACCGAACCGATTACCCGGATCAGCGAAAGCCTGTATCAGCTGCCGCTTGGAGGTGTGAACGCCTGGCTGTTTGTGCGGGAGGACCGGATCCTCATTGATACCGGATCTCCCGGATCTACGGAGCGGATCCGTGCCGGGCTCCAGCACGTTGGACTGATGTTGAAGGACCTGGATGCAATTATTCTCACCCACTCTCACTACGACCACTCCGGATCAGCCGCGTCTATCTCCCGGGAAGCAGGGATTCCGGTATGGACCTCCGCGGAGTCGGCCGGGCTTCTCCGCGAGGGCAGGAGCCTCCGGGATTGGCTTCCTGCGCCTGGCGTTATCTCTCGGGCCCTGGTGAGGTTCACGATTGCCAACCCGGACCCCGGCGTGGAGCCGGTGGAAGCAGCCCGGATCCTCGGGGACGGAGAGGAGCTGGATGTGCTTGGTGGGCTCCGGGTGATTGCGGCTCCAGGGCACGAGGCAGGACAGATGGCACTTCACTGGCCACACGAGGGCGGGGTTCTCATTGGCGGTGATGCGATGATGACCATTCCCCGGCTTCGGGAGCCCCTGATCTGGGAGGACAGAAGTGTTGGCATCCGGTCCATCGGGCTCCTGGCGGTTCTGGACTATCAGATCGCCGGATTTGGCCACGGGCGGCCGATTGTGCACTCGGCGGATCAGCGAGTGAGGCGCTTTGCAACCCGCATTGGCGCGGAGCTGCCCAGGGGCTGAAGCAGTGCGGAAAACTGGGGGGTATCAGCCGGCGTGGATGCCACCCGGTTCCCCGCTTTCCTGCCGCTGCTCACCACGCTGCTTCTCTTCCCTGCGGCCCTGACAGATGCGCACTCGCTGAAGATCCCACAGGGTGCACGCCGGTGGGCCCTGCTTGTGGCATGCGCCGCCGCACTAGTCGGCCATCCCCTTCACATAACGGGGTCTGCGTTTGTCCTCTGCCTTGCGGCACCGTGGATCCCGGCACGGATCAGGCTCCTGCCAGCTGATGCTGTTGTTACCGCAGCTCTGGCTGCGCTGATCGGGTTGCTGACTGTGGCGTGGGTCCTGCTGGTCGGCGGGCTCCTGCTTTCCCTGCTGGCCCTGCCGGTTCTCCTGTCTCGGCTGGCTCCTGCCGGGCAGGACCGTGCGACGTCCCAGCCGGCGACTCGTCGGCTTCCGCTGGCAAGCGCACTGCTCCTGGGGGTCATGGTGGTCCTGCCTCCGGCGATAGCCGCAGAATCGCCCGAGTCCGTTGCCGCTCCGCGACTTCACGTGAGCGAGCAGCCACTTGCCGTGGTGCTTGGTGTGATCGCCGAGATCGGCGGCTTCACCGCACACCTGGACCACACCGTGATCGGCACCATCAGTCTTTCAGCGGATGTCAGCAGCCCTCGTGTGCTGTTTGAGCAGATCGCGGAAGAAGCAGGCTGCTTTGTTGACTGGGTGGACGGGCGCGCGTTTGTGGGGCGGGTGCGCGTTGCACCTTCCCCGCACGATCGGACTCGGCTGGACCTGGATGCGCGGGATGCACCGTTCTCAGCTGTTGTCAGAGATCTCATGGCAACCTCTGGGGTTCCGATACAGCTTGCGCTGCACAGGGATCCGCGGATCACGCTCCACCTGCGCTCCCTGGGACTGCAGGACACGCTGCAGCAGCTTTTACAGCAGGTGCCCGATCTCACCCTGGAACGCCGCGGCGCGGCCTGGCTCATCCGGGAGCCGGGTCAGATTCCTGGCGATCCCGGTCCGCACTTCTTTCAGACCGTGGCGGGAGAACACGGGGTTCGATTCGGACGTCTTCAGCAGCGGGTGCTGCTTTCCGAGCTCGCACGCTATGCCGGACTCAACCTGATACAGGTGCCTGCCGCCGATCCACCGCTTGCCGCGGCCGAGCTTGTGGCGCAAAGCCCGGAGCGCCTGATTATTCGGGTGCTGGAATCACTGGGCCTTCTTTGGGTGCGTGATGAAGCTGATCTCCGGGTGGTTGCCCCGGCAGAGGCCGCGTCAGATGCTCGATTCTTTGGGACCGAGCGTCTATCGTTTCGGTACCGCCCGGCACAGGCTGCCCTGGACATTCTATCCCGGGTCGCGGCAGCCGGCGGGTGGCACTGCCGGGTGGACCCCGCGGCGAACGCCCTGGAGATGACCGCGAGCCTCGCCCAGCTCCCTTCCCTCATGGCCCGGCTTGCGGCCCTTGATACTCCCGCTGAAGCGCTTCCGCTGCTGCGGGTTGACCTTCATCACCGGGATGCCGATGCCGTTCTGGCGGCAATGGACGACTGGCTCGGTCCCTTTCAGCCACGGAGCATTGGCCATCGTAGCATAACGGTGCGGCTGCCGGATCCCTTGCACGACAGACTCCGGGCAGAGATTGCGGTCCTGGACCGTGAGAGTGAAGCGGAGCTGCATCGGCTTTCTCATCAGACCGCCGACGCCGTTCTTCTGCGCCTGCCGGACTGGGTCCGACCCGGCGAGGTCCGGGGAACTCCGGATCCGTGGAGCCTGCTCCTCACCGGGACACCAGAACGCATCCTTGCCCTGCAGGCTAGGGTGCGCCAGCTGGATTCGCCGGTTCCCCAGATCCGCTACCAGGTTCTGGTTGTCCAGCGGAGCAGGCAGAACCGCGTGAGCTGGGACTCAAGCATTGGAGTTGACCAGCTGCTTGGAACACCCGATCAGGCCTCAGATGGGGCCACCGTGCTTCAGGGTGCGTTTGGTGAGCTCCTGGACATTGATCTGGACCTGTTTGCCACCTTTGGCTGGCTCTTTGCGGTGCAGATCAGCGCCGGACTTGCCGGTGACGCAATGCAGGTTCTGGCCGACACCTCCATCACCGGACTGGCGGGAGAAGCGCTCACCCTGTCTTCCCTGGAGACCTTCCGCTATCGGGAATCCAGTTCTTCAGACGCCGGATCCACCGCTTCAGCGACGCGCGAAATCAGCTCCGGCCTGGTTTTGGAACTCCACGGTGAGTTGACCGGGAGCGGCGCAGTGGAGATAGCCGTGCGGGCGTCCATCTCCGCTCGCGGAAGTGACGACGCAACGGACGTGAATCCACCGGCAACCAGCGAGCGGCTGGTACAAACACGGGTACGCACCCAGCCTGGGGTCCCGATTGTCATTGGCGGGCTGATACTGGAATCCGAAATGCGCTCCTCCCGCCACGGTGGTCCCTTTGCTGTCATCCCTATTCTGCGACTGCTCGGCGGGACCCGGAGGCAAGACCGTGAACGAAGTGAGCTGACCATCTACATCCTGCCGAGAGTTGATGAACCCGATCGTGTGGACCATAGCGCCCGTGTGAACAGCATCCTTGCCGGGGTCCGATGGCCATGAAGGGTGCGGCTGTCCGGCGTCGCTTTGCAGTTCTGCCTGAGCCGCTGCAGCTTCCGGCTGAGGTTCGCCGCCACTTCCGATGCGTGCTCGTCCGCGAGCGCGCTCCAGCAAGCGGCGCGTCTCCTGACTCTTCGCATCGCACCTCGCCCGGGGCCACGGCTGGTGCCACACCCAGCGCGCCGGCGGGTGCTCCGCGTTCTGGCAAAGCCGGTGCAATAACGCTGCTCTGCCCGCCCGGGGATTACCGGGAGATCCGTCGACTCCTGGTGCCCCTCCTCCCTGCATCTGTCGCCCTGTTGCCGCTGCGAGCAGATCTGCTGCAGTCCGTGCTTGCCCGCCTTGCAGGTCTGGGGGAGCGCGGCGAGCAGGGACAGGCGCCACGCCAAACTCCCGGAGGACAATTGGGCACGGGCAGCCAGGAGTCCGGTGTGCAAGCCTCGGCTGAAGCTGGCGAGATCGGAGCCGGTGTCCTGGACCTGGACAGTGCCCCGAGCGGTGCTGCGAGCGTGACCCTCGCAGATATCGTGCGGACCGGCATCAGCGCCGGCGCCAGTGACATTCACCTGGTGCCCGAATCCACCGGCTACCAGGTTCGCTTGCGGACGTACGGACAACTCTCCGTACTCACCGAGCTGTCCGCCGGCCGTGGGGCCGCGGTGATCCGACGGTTGAAGTACCTTGCAGCGGGTGCGGTTCTGGAGCCGGGACATCCGGGTGACTACGCGCTCACCTGCAGGCTCCGGATCGCGGGCCGTCCGCGGGATAACCGTGTCCGCGTTGCAACGATGCCAACACCGGACGGCGAAGCTGCCAGCCTTAGAATCTTCTCAAGCGATCATCTGTTGCGTGGGATTGCTGACCTAGGCTTTGCCCCGCCGGTTGCAGCTGCTTTGACAGCCGCCTCCTCTGCGCCTTCCGGACTTCTGTGTGTTGCCGGTGCCATGGGTGCCGGCAAGTCCACTACCGTGCGCGCGCTGCTCCTGAGGCGCGCGCGCACAGGTTCACGTTGCATCACCTTGGAGGAACCGGTGGAGGTTCCCCTTCCCGGGGTTCTCCATGTGCCTCTGCTGCCTGGACGGGAGCCGGTAACCCGATTGCTCCGGCATCTGGTCCGCCATGATCCCGATGTGATCATGGTCGGTGAGATTCGAGACCCCGACGGGCTGTCCCTTGCTCTGGAGCTGGCGCTGCTCGGGCGGCTGGTCCTTGCCACCCTCCACGCCGAATCACTTGCCGCTATACCAGGGAGACTCGGTGACCTTGGTCAGAGGTGGTCTCGTGTTGAGCCTCGTCTGCTCGCGTGCGTGCACCAGCATCTATTGGCAACCGGCGGTGAGCGCCCGGGCCGGTCGCCGGTCTGCACCCTGATGCCAGGTCCCCTCGCGCCAGCCGACTTTCCCAGCGTGGACCTTGCGGCCGCGCTTGAACTTGCCCGGGAATACGCGTGCTTCCACACGGATGCTCTGCGGCAGCTCGCGGCCTGGAGACGTTGATGACAGGAACGGCAACAGGTCTGCCTTCCCGTGCAGACTGGGAGGAACTCTGCGCTTCACTTGGTGTCCGGATGGCTGCACCCGGGAAGCGGGCTCGATTCCTGCGGCTTCTGGCGGCTGGTGCGAGCCCGGGATCTGCGGCGCGCGGCAGCCGTCTCCTAGGCGCGCTGCCGGCGGCACTGCTGGATTGCGCACTTCAGGCTGGAAGTGGCTCAGCTCACTTGCACCGCCTCCGCTCCGATCGGGATGCGGGACATAAGATGAAAGCTGAAATCCTCGGCCGAGTCGGGTATCCGATGTTCATAAGCGGCTTGTGCACCGCGGCGATTCCCGTACTTTCCCGGCTGGTGCCGATAGTCGGAGCTTCCGGGTTGGTCCTCGGGCTTGGCATGAGCGTGCTCCTTGTGATGACCGGCGTGGCTGCGCTGATGCTTCTGTCTCCCGGGACGTCCGGGCCCGCCCGCCGTGCATCGCGGCTTCCCCTCAGCCTTGTTCCGGACAGCGGCCTTGTCCTTCTCCGCGACTTTGCCCTGATTGCCAGTGCCGGAAAGCGGGAGATTCCCAGTGGGTTGCTCCGCTTTGCCGTAATTCCTCTGTCTCTCCCGCGCGGATCCCTCGCGGGCTCACTTCGTAATGCATGCCGGGCAATGGCGGCCGGGGTGGATTGCGCCGCAGCACTACACACGATTCCCGCGTGTCGGCAGCCGCTTGGCTCCACTCCGGTTCTGTTGCTGGAACAGATCGCCGAGATGTCGACTCGGACCCTCGCCGTCCGCCGCGAACGCCGACCCCGCCTTGTTGGGACTGCGTACCTGCTCCTTGCAGGCCTGAACTGCGTGGTACTCCTTCGGGCGGTGGTCACGCCAGTGCTGATATCCCTGTTGCCAACGCTGTAATGCAACACCGAAGTCTCAAGGAGACGCAAAGCATGTATGCATCCCGGTCACTTGCCCGGCCACACCCGGATGACGGGTGGAGCCTGGTGGAAGTCCTGATTGCCGTGGCGATTGTCCTGATGATGAGTGCCACCGTGGGCCAGGCCGGACTTCGCCAGCTTGAGCGCGCGCGAACTGCAGCGGCACGAACCCAGATTCGGGTGTTTGCCGATGCGCTGCACGAGTACGCCGCCGACTGCGGCGCACCTCCCGGCCCGACTGACGGGCTCCACGCTCTGTGGGCCAGGCCACCCGGGGGACACTCGAATGCGTGGGCTGGCCCATACCTTGACGGGGAGGTTCCGCGCGATCCCTGGGGGAATGAGTACCGGTACCACGTACCCGGTCCCAACGGCCTGGACTGGGAAATCGTGAGCCTTGGCGCAGACGGTGCGCCGGGTGGTTTGGACAGTGCAGCAGACATTGTCAGCTGGAGGCGGGACCCATGACGCTCGTCAGACAGCGACCACGCACGTCACTCGTATTCGGGGCATTGGCGGTCTACCTTCGGCCGGAAGACCGGGTCTGCTTCTCCTGTTTCATGCCCGATGCCACCGCCAGTCACCCGGCAATCACCGGCACCCCACAGCACCGGCATCCGCTCCACCGAGACCCCACCGTGCAGGTGTGGTTTCGCAGGCTGGGTCATCGCCGATTCGGATTGATCTGCTCCCGTGATCTACTGTCTCACGCCCGCAGGCTGGCGCGTGGAAGGCCGATTCTGGACCTTGGGCTCTATGTCAGCGCGCGTCGCCTCCTTGCTGCCCGCCTTCCGCGCGGTGTCCGATTCAGCCTGCTCGGGCGGCAGGTTCTCGTACCCGTGTCTGCATTCCTCGCGCGGGTTCCCCGCGATCAGCCCGACAGAATTCTGCCCGTCGTCTTGCTGGCCGTACTGGCTCTCAGTGGCCTCACCGCGCTTGGAAGCCAGGATCGCTCGGAAGCGACCGGGGCTGTGATCCTTCAGCTCACCAGGGCCGCCAACATCGAAGCACCCCACGGTGAGGCTGGGGACGCACAGGGGCACATCGCACAGTTTCAGGGCAATGACTCAGATCAGCACCCGGCAGACCTGTTCCGGCCCGAATCCGTGCCGGGTCAATCAACCTCCTCGGCAGCTCCCTCCACGGCAGTACCGGACGCCGGTCCGGCACTTCGCGGCTCGCTTGTCGCGGTGATGCGGGATTCCGGTGCCGTTCAGGACTGCTACGTGCGCCTTGCTGACGGATTGGTCAGGCGCGCCCAGTGCACCCCAGGAACGGAGACCGCCATACTTCCCGGGGGGATCCGGGTGCTGCTGGACCAGCAGTCGGGTGAGAAGTCCCCATGAAACGGCAGGGCGTCGGAGCTCATTGGCTGTGCAGCATCTGCCTTGCTTTGCTCGTCCTGGTTGTGGGCTGTGCAAGCCCCGGGCTCTCGCGCATCGGGTCACTCCGAGGCCGAACCATACCCGGGATGGTCTATAACGAGCGGCATCAACCCGTGGCCGGAGCTGTCCTCCACCTGGAGGGCTCGGTTGTTGCGGTGACGGGAGCTGATGGCCGCTTTCTGCTGCCCCATAGAGGAAGTCCGGCGACGGTGGAGATCCGGGCGCCGGGGGTGTGGCCGGTGTCGTTTCGGCTTGGGCGGAGCGCACCGGATTCAGTGCTCTACGTCCGCATGATGTCCATGGATCCGGATCTGGACCGGGCGCTATCGCTCCTGTTGGCGGGCGAGCTTGCCGGAGCAGAGCGCATCCTGGACAGCATGCTCCGCGCCCAGGAGGACTGGCCTCCGCTCCTTGCTGCTCGCCTGCGGCTCCATCTGGAGCGCGGGGAGACCGGAGCCGCACTGGATACGCTGCTCCGTCTCTCGGTCCTTGCTCCCGGCTCTTCCGAGCTCGCGCGGCTGCGGGAAGCGACTGCGATTCCGTAGGGCCGCCAGCGGAATCAGCTGGGTCGGCTGTGGACGCTCAGCGGCTCGTGCCACGCCAGCCCGAAGCTCTCGGCTACCGCCCGGTTGGTGAGCTGCCCGTCAAGGATGTTGAGCCCGTGGCGGATTGCCGGTGAATCTGCTGCGGCCTTGCGCGGACCCTTTGCGGCGAGTTGTAGGCCGTAGCGGAGGGTGGTTGCGGTGAGCGCACGGGTGGCTGTCTCGCTGACGGTCCCGGGCATGTTGGTGACACAGTAGTGGACCACGCCGTCTTCAACGTAGGTTGGCTGGGAGTGCGTTGTCGGCCGTGAGGTCTCTGCAAAGCCACCCTGATCAATGGCAACGTCAACCAGAACCGAGCCCTTGGCCATTCGGCTAAGATCCTCACGACGTACCAGACGGGGAGCTCGCGCGCCGGGAATCAGGACCGCGCCGATGAGGAGATCGCACCACTCAAGTGCTTCCTCTATGTGCTCGTGTGTGCTGAACAGCGGTGTCACCGCAGACCCCAGCACATCTTCCACGTGCAGGAGTTTGGGCCGATCGATGTCCAGGATCCATACGTCCGCTCCCATGCCAACAGCCACACGGCACGCGCTGAAGCCCACCGTTCCCGCGCCAACGATGGCAACACGCCCGCGCCGGACACCGGGAACCCCGCCGAGCAGGATGCCTTTCCCTCCCATGGCGCGTTCGAGGTACTTGGCGCCTTCCTGCACGCTGAGCTTTCCGGCAATCTCGCTCATGGGATGCAGGCAGGGAAGCTGCCCACCGCCTTCCTGTATCGTCTCGTAGGCGACGCAGTTCACGCCCCGCTCCACCAGTCCCCGGGTCAGCGCCTCGTCAGCGGCCAGATGAAGGTAGGTGTACAGCAGTTGGCCCTTCCGCAGCTTGTTGACCTCGTCCGGCTGGGGTTCCTTCACCTTCACAATCATGCCGGCTTCGGCAAAGACCGTATCCGCGTCTGGTGCAATTGTCGCGCCCGCTGCGGCATAAACGTCGTCGGCATACCCGGACTCTATGCC
This sequence comes from uncultured Spirochaetaceae bacterium, assembly GCA_964591085.1. Taxonomy (GTDB): domain Bacteria; phylum Spirochaetota; class Spirochaetia; order DSM-27196; family CAZPXH01; genus CAZPXH01. Next base: position 15,678 of record CAZPXH010000005.1, read on the forward strand.
GGCTCCCCGTTCCATCATCACGGTGTGGCCATGACGCTGGTACTCTCTGACGTCTGACGGTGTCAGGCCAACCCGGTATTCATGTTCCTTGATTTCGCGTACGCACCCGATGAGCATGCTTTCTTGTACGCCCAGCCTCCGGTGTGCGCAAGCGGGTTTTCCGGCCCCGGGTCTTTCGGTATCGCTTCCGCTGCGCGATGCGGTTCCTCGCGTGGCGGGCGCCGATGGAACCGTGCTGCTGCACCTCTTCCAGGAACCCGGAGCCGAGGATTCCCGCCGGGAGCGCAACTATGCCTATCCCAAGAAGCGCGATGATTCCCGCAAGCAGCCGACCGGGGGGAGTGACCGGGAACACATCGCCATATCCAACCGTGGTCAGCGTTGCAACCGCCCACCAGAAGGAGGAGATGATGTTGGGGAAGGACTCCGGCTGGTCGTCCGTTTCCAGGTAGTACATGACCGATGCCGCAAGCAGGAGCAGGAGCATTGTCACGAACACGGTGACCAGCAGCTCCTGGGATTTCCGCTTCAGTACCCGGCCAATGAGCGCGAGTGCTTCTGTGTAGCGGTTGATCTTCAGGATCCGCAGGAGCCGTGTGAGCCGGAGGAGCCTGAGTGTCCGGAGGTCAAGCCGAATGACCAGCGGAATGAAGAAGGGAAGGATGGCTGCAAGATCAATGATCGCCATTGGCGAGCGGATCTGCCGCCACAGTGCTCCGCCCCAGCTCCTGCCGGGATACTTGAAGTCCGCAGTCCACAGGCGGAGCAGGTACTCCGTGACAAACACGATGACGCTGAAGAGCTCAAAACGGTCAAACCAGACCGCGTAGGAGGTACGGAGCCCCGCGAAGCTCTCCGCGACTACCGCAAGAACGTTGGCAACGATCAGGACAATGAGGAAGCGGTCAACAACGTCGCTGCCAAAGCGTCCCGCGCGCGCCGGCTCCAGCAGTTCAAAGAGCTTCCGCCGAAATGAATAGAGGCTGTCGCTCACCCGGGGATCATAGCACCGCCGGACCGAAGGGCGCCTCAGGGCACCCTTCGGCCGGGGATGCAACTATTCTTCTGTTGCCTCACCAGCGGCAGGTCCATCCGCCGTGTCAGCGCTACCCGGCATGTCCGCGAGGTACTTGTAGTAGCGGTACTGCTCGCGCGCCTGCTTCTCTGCCTGCGCAAGGTAGTTCTGCGCGATTTCCGGCTTTGCCTGCTGCAGTGAGCGATAGCGGAGTTCATTGTAGACGTAGTCCGCTACCGGAGTCTTTGGCTCCCGGCTGTCCAGCTGCAGGGGATTCTTACCCTCGTCCGCAAGCCGGGGATCATAGCGATAGAGCGGCCACAGCCCGCTGGTCACCGCCGACTTCTGCTGGCTCATGCCCTTTGCCATGTCAATTCCATGCGCGATGCAGTGGCTGTACGCGATGATGATGCTTGGTCCCGGATAGCTCTCCGCCTCCAGGAAGGCCTTCAGTGTCTGCGCCCGGTTGTATCCCATGGCGATGCGGGCCACGTACACGTAGCCGTAGGACATCGCCATCATTCCCAGATCCTTCTTGCGGATCGGCTTGCCGCCCGCGGCAAACTTGGCAATTGCCCCGATGGGCGTTGCCTTGCTCATCTGTCCGCCGGTGTTGGAGTACACCTCGGTGTCCATGACCAGCATGTTGATGTTGCGTCCGCTGGCAAGAACGTGGTCCACGCCTCCAAAGCCGATGTCATACGCCCAGCCGTCTCCACCGAGGACCCAAACGCTTTTGCGCACAAGCTGATCAGCCAGTGACAGCAGCTCAGCGGCGGGCGCTGCCTTGGCCTTGGGAAGCATCTCCTTCAGGGAGGCAACGAGGGCGCGCTGCTTCTCGATGTCTTCCTGCTCAAGCTGCTGGTTGTCCAGGATGTCCCGGAGCACGCCTGCGTCCACCGCCGGATCCTGTGCCGTGATCATCGCCTGCACCAGTTCCCGCGCGTAGTCAGCCAGCTTGTCAGAGGTGAGCCGCATGCCAAAGCCAAACTCTGCTGCATCCTCAAACAGGCTGTTGGACCATACCGGACCCCGCCCGTCTGCACGGGTGGTGTAGGGAGTGGTGGGCAGGTTTCCGCCGTAGATGCTGGAACAGCCGGTGGCGTTGGCAATGACCGCGCGATCTCCGTACAGCTGGGACAGCAGCTTCACGTACGGTGTTTCGCCGCAGCCCGCGCATGCGCCAGAGAACTCAAACAGGGGCTCCAGCATCTGGCTTCCGCGTGTGGTTGCGATGTTGAGCTTCTCCCGCGGAGTGTTGGGAATCTTGAGGAAGAAGTCCCAGTTCTCGGCTTCCTTCTCCCGCAGCGGAGCCTGTGGCTCCATGTTGATGGCCTTGAACTCGGTCTTGACTCCATCAACCTTGCGGTGTGCCGGGCAGATGTGGACACAGGCCCCGCAACCGGTGCAGTCCTCCGGAGCGACCTGGATGGTGAACTTCATGCCTTCCAGGCGTCGGTCGTTTGCCGCGGTTGTCTTGAAGGTATCCGGCGCACCGCTGAGTGCTGCGTCATCGTAAGCCTTCAGCCGGATGGTTCCGTGGGGGCACACGGCAGCACAGTCACCGCACTGGATGCAGACCTCCGGATCCCAGACGGGAATCTGCTCTGCAATGTTCCGCTTTTCGTACTTGGTGGTTCCCGTGGGGTAGGTGCCGTCATCTGGCAGCGCACTCACCGGCAGCAGGTGTCCCCGCCCGGCAATAATCTCACCAGTGACCTTGCGAACGAACTCGGGTGCATCGGCCGGCACCGGCGGGAGCATCTGGCGGTCACCGCTGGGGGCAGCTGGGACCTTCACCTCTGCAATGGACTCAAGCGCCTTATCTATTGTTGCGATGTTGCGATTGACGATTTCCTCGCCCTTCTTGCCGTAGGTCTTGCGGATAGCGTTGCGGATGAGTTCCACCGCCTGATCTTCCGGCAGAACCCCGGAAATCTTGAAGAACGCGGTCTGCATGATGACGTTGATGCGGCTTCCCATCCCCATCTCGTCCGCAATCCGGACGGCGTCAAGAACGAAGAACCGAATCTTGCGGTCAATGATCTGCTTCTGGACCTGCACCGGTAGCTGAGCCCAAACCGTGTCGGCCGGGTATGGGCTGGCAAGCAGGAAGGTTCCGCCCGCTTCCAGGTTGGAGAGCATGTCCAGCTTTTCCACAAAGGCAAACTTGTGGCAGGCGAGGAACCGCGCCTTGCTGATGAGGTAGGTGCTCCGGATCGGGCGGGTGCCAAAGCGGAGGTGGCTTACCGTAGTTGCGCCGGCCTTCTTGGAGTCGTAGACAAAGTAGCCCTGGGCAAAGTTGTCCGTGTTGTCGCCGATGATCTTGATGCTGTTCTTGTTTGCGCCGACGGTACCGTCACTTCCAAGCCCGTAGAAGAGTCCGCGGAAGACATCGTCTGCCTCCGTGGAGAAGTCCGGATCCCATTCCAGGCTTGTGTGTGTCACATCGTCCCGGATTCCCACCGTGAAGTGGTTGCGGGGACTCCTGGCGGCGAGGTTGTCAAAGACACTCTTGCACATTGCCGGGGTGAACTCATTGCTTCCCAGACCATAGCGTCCGCCAATCACTTCCAGTGACCGTCCGGACTCTCCGACCGCGGCCCGGACATCCTGGTACATCGGCTCGCCGGATGCACCGGGTTCCTTGGTGCGGTCCAATACCGCAATTCCCCGAACGGAGTCCGGAAGTGCAGCGAGGAAGGCAGCGGTATCAAAGGGCCGGAAGAGGCGAACCTTGATCATGCCCACCTTCTCGCCCTTGCTGACCAGGTGCTCCACGGTCTCTTCCATGGTCTCCGCACCGGAGCCCATCAGCATAGTGACGTGCTCCGGATTCTCTGCACCGACGTAGTCAAAGAGGTGGTACTGGCGCCCGGTAGCAGCAGCAAAGGCGTTCATTGCTTCCTGCACAATTCCCGGGGTGGCGTTGTAGTAGCGGTTCACCGTCTCCCGCGCGGCAAAGAACACGTCCGGGTTCTGGCTGGTTCCGCGAATGGAGGGATGCTCGGGATTCAGACCCCGGAGGCGATGCGCCCTGACGAGGTCAGGATCGATGAGTTCCTTCATCACCTCGTAGGGGACCTCGGTGACTTTCTGGATCTCGTGGCTTGTGCGGAAGCCGTCAAAGAAATGCAGAAACGGAATCCGCGCCTTCAACGTTGCCATCTGTGCGATGAGGGCGTTGTCCATAACTTCCTGCACGCTGTTGCTTGCAAGCATCGCCCAGCCGGTGGAGCGAGTGGCCATCACGTCCGAGTGGTCGCCAAAGATGCTCAGAGCCTGGCCCGCCACTGCGCGCGCGGCGATATGAAACACCGTGCTGGTCAGCTCGCCCGAGATCTTGAACATGTTCGGGATCATCAGAAGGAGTCCCTGGCTGGCCGTAAACGTTGTCGTGAGTGCACCGGTTGTCAGCGCGCCGTGGACTGCGCCGGAAGCGCCGGCCTCGCTCTGCAACTCCACTACTTCCGGAATTGTTCCCCACACGTTAGGACGCCCCTGAGACGAGAACTGATCCGACAGCTCGCCCATGGGAGAGGAGGGGGTGATGGGGTAGATCGCAATGACCTCGTTTGTAGCGTGGGCGACGTGCGCGGCGGCAGCGTTCCCGTCAATCATTACCAGCTTGTGTTCAGCCATGCCTGTGCCTTCCTGTATTGCTCGGCGGACGCGTCGTCCGCAACGGTTGACTATCTGATGTCACTATAGTGCGTGAAAGGAGCACCGCTCAAGCAAAAGGCCCGCTCAAGCGAGAAAAAGTTCTCGGTTTCACAAGAATCCAGCCGCGGCGGGGGCGAGCCGCGGCGTCTTGCGGGTTTCAGAACTGGAAGAGCAGGCGATAGTACCCCAGGTCAGTGAATTGATCTGCGATGAAATCTCCGTCCGCGTTTCCGGATGCCGGATCGCCGGATAGACCGTCAACGAGGCGCAGAAAGTCCTCCGCGTACCGGGAGAGACCAAAACGGGCCGCAAGCGCTTGTTGCCGCGCCTGGGGCTCCGGCACTGGCAACTCCTGAACTTGCTGTATTGCGGCGAGTGTCTGGGCGTTAGGGGCGCCCAGTTCCATCACCCATTCCCCGCCGCCGGTCCTCCGGGCTCTGCCCAGATCACGGAGATAGACCTGCTGCATGTCCGGCGGCAGGAATGAGAAGTCGATCGCATCACCGTCAAGCAGTTTCTCAACCTCGGAGCGCAGACGGTCGTAGCCGGGGTGTCCGGGACCCAGTTGCTCCTTCAGGAGCTGGAGGTAGCGCATCCGCAGGTATGGCCTGGGATCCGACAGCGACGGCGTGCTCAGCGGCACCATCACGCTGTTCCAGAAGTGAACCGGGTGATCCGCAAAGACCCGAGCCGGATCACCAATCACGTCCAGGTAGCGCGCTGCCAGCGGCCTTCCTGCTCTCATCGCCTCTACAAAGGTGAGCCCGAATCCTTCCTGGACGCTGCTGGATATCACGAGATCGGCCGTTTCCAGCAATTGCGGAAACGACAGGGTGGCTTCCTCCGAAATTGCGGCCGTGGGGAAGGCTCCGTGGATCACTCCGTCCCGGTACAGCTCCAGGAGCATGTCCGAGTAGCGTTGTTCCGTTGGAGAAGAGCCGGGGAGAGTGAGCCAGAGTTCCGTGCCGTCCAGCATTCCGCAAAGCAGCGCTGACTCCAGCACGTTCTTTCTCCGGATGGCCCGAACAGGGTAGAGCCAAATGCTGTCAGAGCCAGTCCTGAATCCGAGCGCGCGTGCGGCCCGGGTGAGAAGCGTCCGTCTGTGCTCCCGTTCGCTTGGATCAGTTGGATCCGCGACTTCTGTGTTCATTGGGTTGAACAGAACCGCGCTGTGGTCCGTCGGTACGCCCGCAGCCCGTAGCAGGCCCAAGTCCCGCTCGTTGATTACCACCCACCGGATTCCCGGCCCGATCGGGTACCAGGATCCCGAGATGTGGCGCCTCAGGTATGCGAGGTTTACCGGACGCCCCGCTTCCGGAAAGTCGTGAATGTAGAACACCAGGCCCCGATGCCCGCCATTGGCTGCAAGTCTCAGCACCGCGTCCGTAAATTCGGCATTCTTTCCAAGGTGGAAGTTGTGAATCACCAGCACGTGGTCCGCGCTTATTTCCTGCAGGTCCTTCCGGATCTGAGCGGAGCGCGCCGCGTCAAACTCCCGGGTGTGCGCGCGGTAATCTATCTCCGGCATGACGCGGACACTGCAGGCGGTGCTGGAAGATGGCAGGCCGAGCCCCTCCAGAATCCGCAGGCGCGCATCCATAACCCCTCCGTCCCGTCCGCTTACCAGAAGCAGCTCGGACGGGCCGCCTTGTGCCGCAAGCAGGGCAATGGCGGACTGAATCAGAACGGTGGTCACACCCCCGGGTTCTGCGTGGTAGTGGATCAACGCGAGTTTCATGCTGTTCCTCCGAGCATAGGCCCATTCGCCCTACCCGTGCAGCGGCTTTGGGCGGATACTCAAGCCATGTCAGACATCACGGGATTATGCAGGACCATCTATGAGGAGCGAGGACGCCAGGTAGCCGAGCGGATATCGGAGCTGGTGGAGGCGTATCGCGGTCGGATGGCCAGGCCGGAGGGCTACCGTGATGGAGAGTTCCCACTCGGCTCCGACGACGCCATTCTCATCGCCTACGGTGACTCGTTCCGTGGAGACGAGGGGCCACCGCTGTCGTACCTCCACCGCTTCCTCAGCGAAGAAATGGATGGCCTTCTGAGTGGGGTGCACATTCTGCCGTTCTCACCCTGGTCCAGCGATGACGGATTCTCCGTGATTGACTACCGGAAGGTGGCAGAGGACCTGGGAACCTGGGACGACGTGGAACGCATCGCCGCCGAGTTCCACCTGATGGCTGATCTGGTGCTCAATCACTGCTCGCAGGAGAGCCCCTGGTTCCAGGCCTTTCTCCGTGGGGAGGAGCCCTACTCCCGATACTTCATCACCGTGGCTCCGGGGACCGACACCAGCATGGTGTTCCGGCCCCGCGCCCTTCCCCTGCTCCACGAGTTTCCCACCAGCAACGGCACGGCCCTGGTATGGACAACCTTCAGCCGGGACCAGGTGGACCTCAATTTCGCCGAGCCCGATGTCATGCTGGAAATGCTGGACGTGCTCCTTGGCTATGTCTCCCGTGGCGCCGGGCTGGTTCGCCTGGATGCCATCGCCTATCTCTGGAAGGAGTTGGGAACTCCGTGCATTCACCATCCTCGGACCCACGCTGCCGTTCAGCTTATGCGCGCAGTCCTTGACGCGGTTGCGCCCTGGGTCATCATCATCACGGAGACCAACGTTCCCCACCGGGAGAACGTCAGCTACTTCGGTGACGGCAGGAACGAGGCGCACATGGTCTACAATTTCTCGCTGCCGCCTCTTCTCATGGATGCTTTCCTCCGGGAAGACGCCTCAACGCTTGCATCCTGGGCGGACAGCCTGGAGGACCCGGGGCCACTGGCCAGCTTCTTCAACTTCTGCGCGAGTCATGATGGCATCGGCGTGCTCCCGGCGCGGGGCATCCTCGCCGACGAGCACATTGATTCGATGATTCAGACCGTCCTGGATCGGGGTGGGAGAGTCAGCTACAAGGCCACCGCCGATGGCGAGGTTCCCTACGAGATGAACGTGAGCTACCTCAGCGCCATCGCCAACCCCGCACTTCCGGATGGGCAGCGCGCCCGCATCTTTCTAGCAAGCCAGAGCATCCTGCTCGCGTTCCGCGGCATTCCGGCGCTGTACTACCACTCCGTTGTCGGCTCACAGAACTGGACCGAGGGTGTGGAGCAGACCGGCCGCAACCGGACCATCAACCGAGAAAAGCTCGACTACGAAGACCTCATCACCGAGCTGCATTCAAGCGACAGTATTCGCGGAACCGTGTCCCACGGCATCCGGCGCATGCTGGCTGCCAGGCAGGGGCACAATGCCTTCCACCCAACGGCGCCACAGGATGTGGTGGAGGGAAACCCGTCCGTCCTTGCGGTGTTGCGGCGGCCACACCCGGACACTGCAGGATCCCCGGTGCTCTGCATTGCCAGCGTCAGCCGGGAGGAAACCGAGTTTCACTTCTCCGGAAAACACCTCGGCGGGGGCCCAGCGTTCCGTGATCTCATCTCCGGCGACCGGGTGCTTCCCGCGGCCGAGGGGGGGCAAGGATTCAGCCTTCAGCTGGCCCCGTGGGAGGTGTTGTGGCTCAGCGCACTGGAGGATGAGGCGAGCGATGAAGACGTGTTCGGCGATTCTTCAGGTGAAGAAGAATGACCACGTCCTGAACTAGCGACGATCCAGAAAGAGGCCGAGCTCGCTGACAGAGAGCCGCGCCTCGGCGGGCGCCTCTTCCACGGTTCCCACCCAGATGGCGTACGCGCCGCTCTGAGCCCGGGGGATGGAAACTCCGGGGTTGAGGTTGGCGGTGGTGTTGCGCAAGGGGTAGTTGTTGCTGGCGTACCAGGTCCCGTCCGGCGCGTGAATCAGCAGAGACGTGTCTGCCTGGGACTCCACCCAGACGTACAGCGAGAGCAGCCCCTCTCCCTGGTACTGAAGCACAATGTCCGGTCTGGCCTCATCTATCCGTCCACGGAACACACCCCCGTTTGTATCCGTGCGCTGCAGGCGGGTAGGCCCGCCGGCCAGCAGGATGATCTCCTGCGGGTCAGGGCTGAAGCCCAGGTTCAGCGTCAACCGGGCGTCCGCCGGCGGTGCCTCCGGATTCTGCGCGGTGGCGACTACGGCAGACGAAAGAAGCACGGCGATAACAGCAATGTGTCCGCTGAGCCGGTGCGCGCCCCGCCCAAGCGCTGCGCGGCTAGGTGCCACTGCCCGACCGCCCACCTTCGCCGTAGAACATCCCCAGCAACGTGTTGAGCCGGGTTTCCAGCACTTCATAGCTGAAGAACCTGCGGGCAATGGCGTAGTTGTGGTCAACCCATGCCTGAATCTTCTTCGGGTCCTGCAGCAGGTCCTGGGTTTCCTTCACGGTCTTTGCCGAAATGAAGTTGTCAAACTCAATCACACGGAATCCTTTGGGGCGAATATCGCTTGCGTAGATAGAGTAGTTGTTGACCACCAGGGGTTTGCGGAAATAGACGGCCTCCAGGAACGCATTGCCAAAGCCTTCATACAGGGACGGGTAGGTGACGAGATCCGCGTGCGGGTACAGGTCCTGGAGGCGGTACACCTTGCGTCCGTCTGCAGTTGTTCCGCGTTGCTCGTCAACCAGCTCGTCCACGAACAGCGCCTGCACCCCCAGCAGATCGGCAAACTCGCGGACCCGTTGTTCGTACTCGTATCCCTCGTCGCCGGAGGCGTGGGAGATCACAAGCCGAGCATTGCGCCCCAGCCTGGCCACCAGCTCAATTGCCTGCTCTATTCCCTTGCGCTGGACAACGCGGGTTGGTTGCAGGACCAGGAGGTCATCTTCGCCGATCCCCAGAGCCTGCCGGACATCGCGATTGTACTCGTCAATGCCCTGGGGCGGTCTCGCGAAATCCATCACGTTCGGGATCAATGTTGCGGCGATTCCGGTTCGCAGACCCACCTGGTCACGCGCCGCGCTGTTGATTACCACGTGCTCCACAGACGGCAGGCGGGGAGGATAGCAGTACTGCAGAATGTCCGGAATATTGCTGTTGATGAACCGGGTTCGCTCCCAGAAGAAGTCATGGTGGTGGGCAATTGTTGCAATCCCGGTCTCCGCAATCACCTCCGTGATTGCCATGGCAAGCGGGGGATTCAGCGGGATGGTAAGCGTGTTCTGTGGAACCAGCACATCCAGGGAGAACTCGGTGATGAAACGCCGAAGCTCCTGCTTCAATCGCTTCCGAGAGGAGTGGATATCCCGAGTCAGTGACTCCGGGCGCACGCCATCCTGGAAACTCCGTTGGTAGATGTCCCGGGGAGTATCCGTCTGGAAGTGCGCTTCCTCGGCAACCATGGAAACGTTGTCCGGAGTGTCCAGCTCACCGGCAAAGTAGAAGCAGCGGTGGCCATTGCGCTCCAGGACCTCCGCCCACTTCTTGGTCTCCAGAGACACCCCGTCTGTGCCGGATATCCTGAACGAAAGAAACCCGATATTCCTGCGCTTCATTCGAACCAGCATACCAGCAGCGAGAGCAGGTGTCGCTTGCGTTGACCCCCCGATACCGCGGTGCTACGGTCCGCGCCACAGATGGAAGCCGCACTTCAGGCGCTGGAACGGGTCATTCTCCAGCCTCTTGTCCTTGGTGGCGCGGATCTCGGGTTCACCCTGCTGCGCCTTATGCTGGTGTTTGTGCTGCCGGTTCTGGGGACCTGGCTTCTGCTCCGGATAGTCGGTCGGGTGATCAACAGCCGGCTGGAGCGCTCCGAACTGCAGGAGAAGACACAGAACCGGATCAGGCGCGGCGTGCGGATCACCCGTCGCCTGCTCCTGCTGATCGTGATCCTGGCAACCGGTGGCAGTTTGGCCGGCGCCCAGACCTTCACCTGGATGCGGGAGGTCCTGGTCTTCCTCAACCAGCCCCTGATCAACAGCGAAGATGGCACGGGTGTCTCACTCGCCACGCTGCTACTGCTGATCCCGGTCTTCTGGGTTGCCAACTGGCTGAGTCTGCTGGGCAGACGCTTCATAGATGATGCACTGCTGAACCGGCTCTCCATGGACCCATCGCGGCGCTTTGGAATCTCAAGCCTGTTCCGCTACGCGGTCCTTGCAATCGCGGTCATTGTGGGTCTGAGCATCATCGGGCTGAATCTCAGCACCATCTCCGTTCTGATCGGGGCCCTGGGCATTGGCGTAGGCTTTGGTCTGCAGAACACGGTGGCAAACTTCTTTGCCGGGCTCATCATCATTCTGACGCAGCCGATCAAGGAGGGGGACAGGATCCTGGTTGGTGACATTGAGGGGGATGTGGTGCAGATCCGAATCCTCAACAGCGTGGTCAACACCCTCCGCAATGAATCCATCATCCTGCCCAACGCCAGGATCGTGGAAAACCAGGTTTTCAACTACTCCTATGACGATCCATCCATCATCACCGCCAACGATGTTCAGGTTGCCTACGGAACAGATCTGGAGCTCGCCGTCGGCCTGTTGGCAAGCGCGGCTGCCGAGAGCCCCTACGCGGTGGAAGCAGCGGAAACCCGGGTTCTGGTGAAGTCCTTTGACTCCAGCGGAATCAGTCTCACCGTGCTCTGCCAAATCAGAAGCGCAAAGGACCGAATTGTGGCCATGTCCTGGATGAACCTAAGGATCTACCGCGCACTTCGGGACGGTGGAATTACCATCCCGTTTCCACAGCTGGACCTGCACGTTGATTCCCCGATTGAGGCAGTCATGCAGAAGCTCGGCGAGCCTGCCGGAAACAACCCGGCACAGAAGGGGCCAGCAGGCTAAGGGCTCCGGCACGAGCGTCTTAGGAGTCGCGAAGGCTTCCGACTTCTCCGGTTACCAGCATGTCTGCGTAGGGGCGACCCTCGTTGCGGTCCATGATGTCCTGCAAGCTGATCGCGTCAAAGTAGCTGCGGAAGTGTTCGCTGGCTTCCCGCCACAGGTCGTGGACCAGGCAGACATCCATGCGGTCACAGTCCTGTTCCTCGGAGCTGCACGGCGTGAGGTTGATTCCTTCATCCACGGCGTCAAAGATCTGGCGAACCGTAATCTCAGCGGGATCAACCACCAGGCGGAAGCCTCCGCCCGGTCCGCGCGTGCTGGCGACGATCCCGCTCTTCTTCAGTCGGAAAAAGATCTGCTCCAGAAATTCCGGGCTGATCTCTTCTTCCTCTGCGATCACCCGAATGGATTTTGGTTTGCTGGTCCGACTTACCGCCAGATTTGCCATCGCCCGAAGCGCGTAACGGCCGCGCGTTGTGATTCGCATTATTGATTCACCCGTTCCACATACTCGCCGGTCTCCGTGTTCACCATGATCCGTTCGCCCTGCTTGATGAAGATCGGCACACGGACCTGCAGCCCGGTCTCAATCGTCACAATCTTGGTTGCGCCCGTTACGGTGTCACCTTTCACTGCCTCTTCCGCCTCTGTGACCTCAAACACCATCTTGGTGGGAAGTACGATATCAATCGGCTTGTCTTCCCAGAACTTCAGGCGGAATGTCTCCCCCTCCCGCATGAAGGTGCCCTTGTCTTCCAGCCCATCCCTGGCAACGGTGAACTGCTCAAAGGTCTCCGCATCCATGAAGTGGAAGAGCTCATCATCCGGATACAGGTACTGCCCGTCGCGGTCAGAGATGTCGGCTTCTTCCACCGATTCTGCCGTCTTGATCGTCTCCCGAAGCACCTGCCCGGAGGTGAGGCTCTTTAGCTTCACGCGGACAAAGGCCGCTCCTTTGCCCGGGTTCACAAACTCCCGCTCGGTAACCAGATAGGGCTCTCCCTTAATCAGGAGAGCCATCCCTTTGCCAATAGCGCCAGCTTTTATCATTGGGTCACGCGAGAATAGCACTATCGGGGAACAAGATCACCCCGGAGATGCTTGGAATCTGCTCCGCAAGCATGATGAGCCGGTCCACGCCCATGGCAATCCCGCTGCACTCCGGAAGCGGACCGCCGAATGGATGCTCGGGCGGCTCGGGGAGTCCGGACCTCTGTGCCTCATCCACCAGGAGCGAGTGGAGGGCTACCGGATCCGTGAGTTCAGCATAGGTGTTGCACAGCTCGACACCGTCAACGTAGAGCTCCCAACGGTCCCGGAACCGCGGGTCCACCGCCGGACGTGCCAGCGCAGGAATCAGAGCGGGGTAGTCCTTCAGAACCACGGTGCCGAACGGGAGCTGTGGCTCAACTCGAGAGACCAGCAGTTCGTGGAAGCCATCCCGAAAGTTGTCGGACCGGAGGGCGGGAGCTGCGCTCTTCAGCGCTGCAAAGGCCTGCCGTTCCTCCCGCGGCTTAGGAGGTCCTCCGCTTGCCGAGCTGCTTTCCGGTAGAATCCGTTCCAGATCAACAGAAGCGTAGTCCCGGAATGCCTTGGCTACGGGAAGGATCAGGGGTACTGCCGACAGGGAAGCTTCCCCGGGCCGGTCCCGCCCGACCGCTCGGCACAGATCCAGCGTGAGTTCCAGCATCCCGATGCTGGACCGTCCCACTCCGTAGGCCTCCAGCATTGTGAACTCTGAGTTGTGCAGGCGCCCCTGCTGGTCCGCGTTGCGATAACAGCGGGCAATCTCAAAGATGCTTCCGCTGCCACTCGCGAGCAGTCGCTTGAGCCAGACCTCCGGCGAGGGAATCAGGTGAAGATCGGCGATTCCGGTGGACCGGCACTGTGTGGTCCGGAAATGAGAGATTTCGGGCTCCGGGATCGGAGTCTTCACCAGACGCGGGGTTTCCACTTCCAGGAACCCGCTATCGGTCAGTGTCTGGCGGATGATGGAGGAGGTCCTGCTGCGCATCTCCGCTTTGGCCTGGATGTCCACGCAACCGGAGGATAGCAGGAGCTCCGGAGCACGGGCTATTCTTCCCCGAATGGCACCTGCAGACAGCAATGGGGCGATGCTTGGCGCGGTAAATCGAAAGGGAACGGCGAGCGTGAAATGGGATCTGATGGGTGCCCACTTGCGGGACGGGCAGCTTGTCATGCCCGATTCCGCAGTCCCGGAAGACATGCTGCCGATGTGGGTGGCGGATATGGACGCTGCGGTTCCCGCGGTTGTGACTGATGCGATAGCAGAGCGCCTTGCGCACCCTGTCTTCGGCTACGGCTATGTGCCGGAGTCTCTCTACCGGGCCCACATCTCCTGGTGCCAGCGCGTCCATGGGATAGTGCTCGCACGGGAGTGGATGCGCTGGAGCGAAGGGACCATGTCCGCAATTCGCCTCATCGTCAGTACAACTACCCAGCCTGGGGAGCCGGTTGTCGTCCCCGCACCGGTCTACGGACCCTTCTACCATGCGGTTACCGCGCGGGACCGGGAGCTGCGCAGGGTAGCATTGACGGGACCGGCCCCGGGGCAGCCTGGTTCCTGGGAGCTGGACCTGGAGAAGCTGGATACGGCGATGGCCGGAGCCCGGGTGTTGCTGTTGTGCCAGCCACACAATCCGGTTGGCCGCGTATGGTCCGAGACTGAGATTACCGCGCTGCTTGACCTGGCGCAGAAACACGATGTCCTGGTTGTCAGCGACGAGATCCACGGTGACCTGGTGCTGAACGGGAAACCCTTCCCCTCACTGGCGAGGTGGTTTGATGGCGGAGTCCGGATTGCGGTGGTGCAGTCGCCCAACAAGACCTTCAATATTCCCAGCCTCAGCACCGCAATGGTCTGCAGCCCGGACCCGGACCTCCTGACGGCACTAGCCCGAGAGCGCGGCAAGGACGGTCCGGAGCTTCCCAACCCGCTTTCCATGGCCGGCGCACAGGCAGCGCTCCTCGGTGCCGACAATTGGCTGAATCAGGTCCGTGCCGAGATTGCGGAGCACCACGAGCTTGTACGGGAGGTAATGGCCGATACTCCGGTGCGCGTTGCGGATGCAGAGGCCTCCTATCTTGCCTGGTTGGACTTCCGCGCCCTTGGTGGCAGCAGCAGGGACTGGCGTCATCGCATTGCCCGGCACGCCCGAGCCTGGCTGTCCACGGGGACTGAGTTTGGTCCGGAAGGCGAGGGCTTCCTCCGCATGAATGTTGCTACCGGCAAGGAGGCGCTGGAAGCTGTGCTTCACCGAATCCGGGATCTGGTTCTCCGGTGAGCTGGCACGCGGGATTCCCTCCGTTCCTGTTCACGCTGTCCGGTCTGCTGATTCTCGCCGGGCTTGTACTTGCTCTTCCTGCCCCACGGCTGAGGCGAGTCTCCCTGCTGCCAATTGCCGCGGGGACGGGGCTGCTCCTGGTCCTTGCGCTGATCCGGCAGCGGTTCTGGCCCGGACTGGTTCCCTCCGCTGCGGCCACTGTACTACTGTTCGCCTTGGGGCTTGTTCGCACGCTGTCCCGCCGCGGTCCCGGACCACGCCGGGGCAGACCACTTGTGCTCCTGCCGATCCTGCTTGCCTTGCTGCCGGCATGGCTTGCTTCGCCGCCCGCTCTTGAGCCCGGTCCGCCGCTGTACCTGTCCGAACTTAGTGTTCCGGGGGTCGGGGGCACGGGGGGGACGCTTCCTTTATTGCGGCCGCTGCCAACTCCAGAGGGTCCGCGCGCCTGGGTGCGCTTTCTGGTCCCGCAGGATGGCCGGGAGACCCTCCCTGCCCTTGGGCTCTCCGCCGCGGACATTCGGCGGGAGACAGGACTGCCGGGTTGGCTTGTAGGTCACCTCAGCACACCCTCTGGCAGACTGCGGCCTGCGGATGCCGGTGCAGGAGTCAGCCCGGGGTCCGCGTTGCTTGCGGACGCTGGTACCGTGGTCATGGTGCTTCCGGCTGGTCATCCCTGGCAGGGCTACCGGTCAATTGCTGCGGACCTCGTGGCAAGCGGCCGGACCGTTGTGTTCCTGCCGGACGCCGGTGCCGAGATTGCGGGGCTGGATGGGCTGCTCTTGCCGAATTGGTCTGCGCTGCCCCAACGGCTGGTGGCGGAGATCGGACTTGCGCCCACAGCCGACAATCTGGCTCGCGCCCGGGAGAGCCTTGTGGCCGAAAGCGCATCCGAAGAGGCGGTCACGGGCCTGTCGTCCAGCGCCGTGACGATCACCGGGGAATTCCTGGAGCGCCTGGCCCCGCCGTTCTCAGTTGTTGGTCTGGGAGAAGGGGCGCTCCATGCGTCCCTTGTTGCACCTGGTCTTCAGGCCCGGGAGCTGGTTCTGATTGACCCTGCCGCCGTGCTCGCCCTGCTGCAGGATGCTCGCCGTGCTGCGCTGGGCGGATCCCGTGTCTCCGTGTTCTACCCCGCGGCGCACGCGGTAGGGAGCGGGCTTCTGGGTTCCCTGCCGAATCCGGGGATCTCCGCCGTACTCCTTGGAGGCCGACCGGGTGCGCTTGCCGTGAGCGAGCCGCTTGTTCTGCCGGCTCCGTGGGAACGGCTCTTTGGCCGGGACCCGCGCATCGGATCCGTTGCGGACCGGCAGCTTCTCCACCACGCGATTCTTGCCGCGCTTGGGATCCCTGGCGCAGACCTGGACGACTGGCTCGGATCTGAGCTGCTTCTGGAATCCGCCGACTAGTCCTCGGCCGCCGCCAGGAATCTCTCTGCGTCCAGTGC
This sequence comes from uncultured Spirochaetaceae bacterium, assembly GCA_964591085.1. GTDB lineage: Bacteria > Spirochaetota > Spirochaetia > DSM-27196 > CAZPXH01 > CAZPXH01. The sequence continues at coordinate 31,806 of CAZPXH010000005.1, forward strand.
TGCCATGCATCCGCTTCCGGCGGCAGTCACCGCCTGCCGGTACACGTGATCCTGCACATCGCCGCAGGCAAAGACGCCTTCAACCGCCGTCCTGGTGCTGCCGTCTTCCGTATGGAGGTAGCCGTTTTCGTCCATGGGCAGCTGACCGGATAGGAAGTCCGTGTTTGGCTTATGACCGATCGCATAGAAAAGTCCACTAGCCTCAATTGAATCCTCTTCTCCGGTGTTGTTGTTGCGGATCACAACCCGCTTGAGAAGCTGCTCACCTTCCGCACGAGCTGCGCTGGTATCCCAGTGAATGTGGATTTTCTCGTTGGAGAAGGCCCGCTTCTGCATTGCTTTGCTGGCCCGTAGCTTGTCCCGGCGGACAAGCATGTGGACTTCACTTCCGAACTTGGCAAGGTAGGTGGCCTCTTCCACCGCTGAGTCTCCGCCGCCAATCACCACCAGTGGTTTGTTGCGGAAGATCGGAAGCGCTCCGTCGCAGACCGCACAAGCGGAAATCCCACGCTGCCAGAAAAGGTCTTCCCCCTCAATTGCCAGCCGCTTTGCCGTTGCACCAGTAGCGATGATCACGGTCTTTGCGAGGTACTCGCCACTGTCTGCGGTGACCCGAAACGGCCGCCGGGAAAGATCCACGGCGCTCACGTTTTCTGTCTTAATCTCCGCACCGTGGTGCTGGGACTGGGCCCGCATCTCCTCCATGAGGGTCGGACCCAGGATCCCTTCGGGGAAGCCGGGGTAGTTTTCAACGTCCGTTGTAGTTGTCAGCTGGCCACCGGCGGCAACGCCTCCTGCCATGAAGCCTTCGAACATCAGCGGCTTCAGATCTGCTCGGGCAGCGTAAATGGCTGCGGTGTGCCCCGCCGGTCCGCTCCCGATGATGATGACCTCACGTGTCTCGCTCATATGCATCCTATATAGTAAAATATTGATTTATTGTCCAGCGCGCCGTTTGCACTGACACCTGCGTACTATACTCCACAACGCGTGCTGCAGCTTATCTATTCCCCCAGTTCATACGTCCGCTCCCTGATGAGCGAGGCACTTCGTGCCTCGCCACTTGAGATTGCCGGAATCATCGCATTCACCGCTGTGCTTGTTGGGCTTGCGGCGGTCTTCGGCATCAAGCACAGACGGGCAACCACGGAAGCAGAGCGGAGCCGCGCTGAGGCGCTCATGAGCCGGGTTACTGCTGACCGCTTGCTTTCCCCATCACAGGTGGAGACCCTCCGGCGTCTGCACTCCTATCAGCGGAGGCCGGCTCACCTCCGGCGCCTGATAGAAGAGTCCGCAACCTTTGAGCGGGTTGCTGACCGTGCGATATCCGATCAGGTTTCATCCGCAGCAGCCATCACCGCCCTCCGCGTGCAGCTCGGCCACCGCGCTGAACGGGACGGAGCCCCTACCCGCTCTACCGCGGGAATTCCGGAAGGCGCGGAGGTTTCCCTGCGGGTTCGCGGACGGGAGTACAAGGCAGTCGTGGGACAGGTCCTGACCAGCGGATTGCAGGTTAACCTTGACCAAGCGGGATCGTCCGGAGGCTCGGGCGGGACAATACCGGAGGGACGTTCCGTGATACTCAAGCACTTCAGCGGCGCCGGGCTCTACCAGTGGAACAGCGCGGTTATCCATGCCAGCGGAGCCGACATTCTCCTTTCGCACAGCCGCAACCCTGTGCGAACACAGCGCCGGGCCTGGTACCGGAGAAGTCTGACCGGCGCGGTGTTGCTTCTGGACCCTGAGGGTGAGACACGCGCGGAAGGAACGCTGGTGGACCTCAGCGGTGGGGGAGCGGCAATCTCCGGGTTTGGGAATCTGGAGGAGGATCGGGTCCGTCTTGCTCTACCGGAGTACGGTATCACCGCGCTTGCCGCGGAGGTCCTGCGCCGCTCGGATGGCACCCTGCACGTGCGCTTCACCGACCTGCGGGAAGCAGATCGGGACCGACTGGTTCGGGCGGCATTCCACGGGAGCAGAGCCGAGGTCGACGGCTCGGCAAACTGATACACTGGGGATATGGAGCGCTTTCAGTTCTCTCCGATCTACGCTTGTGGTGATCTTCGCCCGCAGCTCGCAGCCGACGTGCTGGTGGCCCCGGGTGCAGTACTCTACGGAGCCATCCAGATCGGCGCAGGAAGCAGCGTGTGGTTCAATGCCACAATCCGCGGTGATGTCCACTGGGTCCGCATTGGACAAATGACCAATGTGCAGGACGGGGCTGTTCTGCACGTCACCCACGACACAGCACCGCTGCAGATCGGGAACCGGGTCACAATCGGACACAGCGCGATAGTGCACGGCTGCACAATTGGAGACGAATGCCTGGTGGGAATGGGCGCGACCGTACTGGACGGGGCGGTGATGCAGGACCGGAGCATGGTTGCCGCCGGAGCGGTGGTCTCTCCGGGAACCGTGGTCCCCTCCGGGGTCATTGTTGCGGGTATCCCCGCAAAGCCCCTGCGAAAGCTCAGCGATGACGAACTTGCGGATCTCCCGCTTTCTGCACAGCGCTACTACGAGTACAGCAGGCAGCTTGCAGCAGATCTCCGGCGCGGGCCTGTTGCCGGCGACTAAGGGCCGTCCCGACCGAGCAGGCTCCTGATCCGCCGCTCCGCTCAGCTGCCTTGCAGGGTGGCGACCAGCTGATCCACGGCTTCCAGGTTCAGGCGGTCAACAACTCCTGCGTGTCCACCAACCACCCTGAGCAGGAGCCGATCCGTTGCGCGCATTCTCGCCGGGTCTGAGCGCCCTCCACAGGAGACAACAATGCTTGCGTGGACGCTGAGCCAGGCGGGAACTGCGTCTGCCAATTGCCGCTCGGCAGCAAGCCCGCTCTGCAGTCCCAGCACAAAGACCCCAACGCGTGGCACCCCGAGGATCTCCCGCTGGTGCCGGTCCAGAAAGTCCCGAAGGGGCCGGTAGAGGAGCCCGCCATAGGTCGGGCCCCCGATCGCCAGCGCGTCAGTGTTCGCTGGCAGCTGAGCTCCGTGACCGGCTACGTCTACAGCCTCGCAGCCGAGTGAACCGGCTATCCGCTGCGCCACGTCTGCCGAACTTCCATACCTGCTTGCGTAGGCTGTCCAGTACTTCATTCGTTCTCCTGGTAGCTTGCACGGATCTGATAGAGCCGGTTGCGGAAGTACAGTCCGATATCGATTGAAACCATCGTACCGTTCAGCACGTAGAACCAGATAACCGGGTCCGGATTGAAGAAAATCTTGTGCAGGATTCCGGAGATGTAGCCCAGCAGGAGCGCGAACAGGAATACCACGCTCTTCCCCGCAACGCTCCTTGATGTGTAGGAACGATAGATAGAGAACGGCCAGGCCAGTCCAAAGCACACGAGCATTACAATTTCGAAGGGGCTCATCGTCTGATCCCCTCCTTTCTCTTGGAGCCCCTCCGCATGCGGGTTACTATAGGCCGAGAAAGAGAGGTGAGTCCTTGGTTCACGAGTACGACGCGGTAATCGTCGGCGCCGGCGGGTCCGGTCTCTACGCCGCGCTCGAGGCGAGCAAGACCGCGCGAACCGCTGTGGTTTCAAAGCTGTATCCCACCCGGAGTCACACCGGTGCTGCCCAGGGTGGCATTGGCGCGGCCCTCGGCAACTATGAAGAAGACAAACCGGAATGGCACGCATTTGACACGGTTAAAGGCGGCGACTACCTGGTAGACCAGCAGGCGGCCAAGATCCTGGCAGAAGAAGCAGTGCAGGCTGTCTATGACCTGGAAAACCGTGGTCTGCCGTTCAGCCGGACCGAGGATGGCAAGATTGCCCAGCGGCGCTTTGGCGGTCATACCCGCAACTTTGGGGAAGCCGCGGTTCGTCGGAGCTGCTACGCGGCCGACCGCACCGGTCACATGATTCTGCAAACGCTCTACCAGCAGTGCATCAAGAACGGCGTGACCTTCTTCGACGAGTTCCAGACCTTGGACGTGATCCTGGACGGCAACACCGTCTGCGGAATTGTGGCGATTGAGCTTGCTACCGGCGAGCTCCACGTTTTCCGCAGCAAGGCCGTCCTGTTTGCAACCGGCGGGTTCGGGCGAATGTTCAAGGTAACAAGCAACGCCTACGCAAATACCGGAGACGGACCGGCACTCCTCGCGCGCGCGGGCGTGCCAATGGAAGACATGGAGTTCTACCAGTTCCATCCCACCGGCATTTACGGGATGGGAATCCTGATTACCGAGGGCGTGCGGGGCGAAGGTGGAATCCTGCGAAACAACGGGGGCGAGCGCTTCATGGAGCGCTACGCGCCAACCCTCCTGGACCTTGCTCCGCGTGACATGGTCAGCCGAGCCATCATGACCGAGATTTCCCAGGGCAAGGGAATTCGTGGCGACCGGAAAATAGACGACTATGTCTACCTGGATGCCACCCACCTTGGCCGGGAGACCATTGAGCAGAAGATCCCGGACATCGCTGATTTCTGCCGCACCTACCTTGCGGTGGATCCGGCGGAGAAGCCGATGCCCGTACAGCCCACAGCGCACTACGCCATGGGCGGTATTCCGACCGATGTGAACGGGCAGGTTGATACCGGCTCGGTTCGCTACCAGGGGCTCTACGCCGCCGGTGAATGCGCATGTGTCAGCGTTCATGGCGCAAACCGTCTGGGAACCAACAGCCTTGTGGACCTGGTCGTGTTTGGCCGGCGTGCAGGCCGGCACATCGCAGACTTTGTCAGGAACGCGGATCTCCCAGCGCTGCCGGATGGCCATCTGGACCGTGCCAAGGCACAGCTGGATCGCCTGACGGACGGGAAGAAGGGACCCCATCCCGGGCCCTTCTTCAAGGATATGCAGGAAGTGATGATGAGCAAGGTTGGCGTCTACCGGAACGAGACCGACATGCAGGCGGCCGTGGATGCTGTGCAGGATCTTCGCGAGCGCTTTGCCGAGGTTCGGGTGGAAGACGGCGCAAGTGCGTTCAACTCCGACGTCCTGGGAATCCTGGAACTGGAAAGCCTTCTGGATCTGTCTCTGCTGACCGCCGCCAGTGCACTGAACCGGAAAGAAAGCCGGGGGGCACACTCGCGCGAGGACTTCCCGGACCGGGACGACGACAAGTGGCTGAAGCACACCCTTGCGTATCTGGAGAAGGATCGGGTGCGCGTGGACTACAAGGAAGTGGACATCAGCATCTGGGAACCCAAGCCACGAGTCTACTGAAGCAGCACTACCAAACAGCACCACAGAGAAAGAACGGAGGACGAATGAAACTCACCCTGGAGATCCAGCGCCTCAACCCCGGCGCCGACACTGACCCCTACTTCCAGAAGTACGATGTCAGCGTTGAGCCAACCGATCGGGTCCTGGACGCGCTGATGGATATCAAGCGGAACCAGGACGGTTCCCTCGCATTCCGCCGGAGCTGCGCCCATGGGGTGTGCGGCTCAGACGCAATGCTGATTGACGGAAAGAATCGACTGGCGTGCAAGACCCTGATCCAGGATGTAACGGATCGGGACGGCGCTACGGTGCGGATCCAGCCGCTGAACCACATGCAGGTCCAACGGGACCTGATGGTCAGCCAGGACCGCTTCTTTGAGAAGTACCGGAGCGTGAAGCCCTTCTTCATCCCAAAGGCGGAGAAGGCACCCGAGCACGCAGAGTACGTCCAGAGCCCTGAGGATCGTGCGCTGTTTGATGAGGCCACCAAGTGCATCCTCTGTTCAGCCTGTTATTCGGCGTGCCCGGTGCTGGACAAGAACCCGGACTTCATAGGTCCGGCGGCAATCGTGCAGGCGGCCCGCTTTGTCTTTGACAGCAGGGATGCCGGGTTGGGGGCGCGGATTGACGTCCTGGATTCACCGAACGGAGTCTGGCCCTGCGAAAATCACTTTGAGTGCACCAAGGCCTGTCCCCGGGAAATCAAGGTTACCAAGCTCATCAACCAGACAAAGCGTGCAATCAAAAAATATCGCGAAGAGCGCGGCGAAACCGTCAACGATGGAAGCGCGTCGTGAACATCCATGAATACCAGGCCAAGGAGCTCTTTGGTGCTGCAGGGATTCCGGTGCAGGACCAGATCCTTGCAACCACACCCGCCGAGGCCCGCGATGCCGCGCAGAAGCTCGGTCTCCCGGTCGTCATCAAGGCGCAGGTGCTTGCGGGCGGGCGCGGGAAGGCGGGAGGTGTGAAGCTCGCGCACAGCGAGGAAGAAGCCGAGGCTCGCGCCAAGGATATTCTTGCCCTGACTATCAAGAGTTATCCGGTGGAGAAGGTGCTGGTCACGCGGGCGGTGGACATTGAGCAAGAGTTCTACGTTGGCCTGACCCTGGACCGTACCACCAAGAAACTGGTGCTGATGATGAGTGCCGAGGGCGGGGTGGACATTGAGGAGCTTGCGGTGGAGCGCCCGGATGCGATTGTTCGCGTACCGGTTGATCCAAAGGCCGGCCTGTCGGACTCCGAGTTGCTTCCAGAGCTGAAGAAGGTCTTTGGCTCGTATGAGCTTGTGGATCAGGCAAAGGATGCGGTGCACAAGCTGCTTGCACTGTACCAGGAGAAGGATTTCTCCCTGGTGGAGATCAACCCCTACGCGCGGATCGGTGACAATCGGATGATTGCCTTGGACGCAAAGGTCAACTTTGACGACAACGCGCTGTTCAAGCACACCGATGCCGAGGCCATGCGGAACCCGGAAGAGGATTCGGACGATGAGAAGGCGGCAAAGGCCGCCGGGCTTAGCTTTGTCAGCATGGAAGGGGATATCGGCTGCATCGTCAACGGTGCCGGGCTCGCCATGGCTACCATGGACATCATCAAGCTGTACGGGGGAAACCCCGCAAACTTTCTGGATGTTGGCGGCAGCTCCAACCCTCAGAAGATGGTGAGCGCGCTCAAGATCATCCTGGGCAATCCGAAGGTGAAGGCAATCCTGATCAACATCTTTGGTGGAATCACAAGGGGTGACGACATCGCCAACGGGATTCTGCAGGCTTCCAGGGAGATTGATCTGAGCGTGCCCATGGTCATCCGACTCATTGGAACCAACGATGAAGAAGGTCGGCAGATTCTCCAGGGCGCGGGCTTTGAGGCGGAGACTGACCTGTCCACCGCGGTGCAGAAGGTGGTTGAAGTTGCCTATGGAGGGAAGGGCTGAATGAGCATTCTCATCAACGAGCAGACACAGGTCCTGGTTCAGGGCATTACCGGCCGGGACGGCTCATTTCACGCCCGCACCATGATTGCCGACGGCACCAACGTGGTAGCCGGTGTAACTCCCGGAAAAAGTGGTGAGAAGATGGACGACGTCCCGGTCTACGGGAGCGTGGCGGAGGCCAAGGCTGCCCATCGGATAGACGCAACGGTCATCTTCGTGCCGGCGAAGTTCGCATCCACGGCAATCACGGATGCCATCGACAACGACATCCCGCTCATCATTGTGATCACCGAAGGGATGCCGGTGCTCCAGATGCTTCAGCACTACCACCGAGTACGGGAGAAGGGGCTGCGGATGATCGGGCCAAACTGTCCGGGCCTTATCTCCCCGGGGAAGTGCAAGATTGGCATCATGCCCGCCAAGATTCACAAGCCCGGTGGAATCGGGGTGATCAGCCGGAGCGGGACCCTCACCTACGAGGTCGTCAACGCTCTGACGAACGCAGGCCTCGGGCAGAGCACCTGTGTTGGAATCGGCGGTGACCCCGTAATCGGCAGCAACTTCATTGACATCCTCCGACTCTTCCAGGACGACCCCGAGACTGCCGGCGTGGTGGTTATTGGTGAGATTGGTGGAGAGGACGAAGAGCGTGCCGCGGCCTTTGTGAAGGAACACATGACCAAGCCGGTTGTGTCATTTATCTCAGGCCGCACCGCTCCTCCCGGCAAGCGTATGGGGCATGCCGGGGCCATCATCTCCGGCGGGAAGGGCACACCGCAGGCCAAGGTAGAGGCGCTGCAGGCGGCTGGAATCCCGGTTGCAGACAAGCCGGACGAGATTCCCGGCCTGATCGCCGAACGGCTATGACGTCACCGGAAGTCAGCGTCTTCAACGCCCTCTTTGCCGATGAATTGTACCGGCAGTGGAAGGCTGACCCGGCTTCCGTAGAAGCGGAGTGGCAGGCCTTCTTCACTGCGTTTGAAGAGGGCCGAGCGCCCGGGCATCACCTGGTGCGTTCTAACGGTGCGGTGCATACGGCTGGCCACGGCGTGACTTCCGCCAACGGTGCGGCACCTCCGGCTGTGAACGGTAGCAAGCCCGGGCAAAATGACGCGGTGGGCACGGACGACGGTCCGCCCGTCTACCGGGAACCTGTCCGCGCGGACGAGGAAGGCTCCGAAGGCCAGGTGACAGATGTGGATGCCATCCACAAGCAAAGCCGCGTCACCAGCATGCATTGGGCCTACCGTGATATTGGATACCTGTACGCCGACCTGAACCCGCTGAAGTACACCACTCCCGAGCTCCGCTACATGATGCTCACGGTGGAAGGCGCAGCCGAGCACCTGGATCTGCAGGAGTTTGGCCTCTCCGAGGAGGACCTGGAACGCGAGGTCCACGCGGGCCGCTACATCAAGCCGGAGCGAATGCCCCTCCGTGATCTGCTTGCGGGCCTGAACCGGATTTACTGCGGGACGCTTGGCAGCGAGTTCATGCACATCCAGAACAAGCCAATGCGCCGATGGGTCATTGAGCGGCTGGAAAAAGCGGATCGGCGAAAGGTGTGGTCGGCAGAAGACAAGCGGGTGTTTCAGAACGATCTGATCCGCGCCGAGGAATTTGAGCACTTCATCCACACCAATTTCATTGGACAGAAGCGCTTCAGCCTGGAGGGCGGAGACTCGCTGATACCCGCTCTGCACTACCTGATTGCTTCTGCAGCTCAGCACAACATCCAGGAAGTTGTCCTGGGAATGGCCCACCGTGGCCGTCTGAACGTATTCACCAACGCGTTGAATCGCCAGCCAGCCGATATCTTTGCGCGCTTCATTGACAACTACAAACCGCACGACTTCGGCGGCAGTGGAGACGTGAAGTATCACCTGGGCTACAGCTTTGACTACGAAGCCGACAACGGGGCGCGCATTCACATCAGCATGGTTGCCAACCCTAGCCACCTGGAGGCGGTTGATCCCGTGGTTGAGGGCAAGGCTCGCGGGATCCAGCGTCGGCGGGGGGACCGCAACCGAAAGAAGGTTGTGCCAGTCCTCATCCACGGAGACGCGGCCTTCAGCGGGCAAGGAGTTGTAGCAGAGACCTTCAATCTTTCTCAGCTCAAGGGCTACAAGACGGGCGGAACCGTCCACATCATTACCAACAACCAGATCGGGTTCACCACCGCAAGCCGGGATGCGAGGAGCACCTTCTTTGCCACCGACGTTGCAAAGGCAATCTCAGTTCCGATTTTCCACGTCAACGCGGACGATCCCGAGGCAGTCTGCCAGGCTATTGACCTGGCTATGCGATGGCGCCAGAAATTCGGATACGATGTCATTGTTGACCTGATCTGCTACCGGCGGCTTGGCCACAACGAGGCAGATGAGCCCTCGTTCACGCACCCGCTGATGTACGACATCATCAAGAGCCACCCTACAACCGCTACTCTGTACGGGCAGCGCCTGGCAGATTCCGGCGAGTATCCGGCCGCGGCGCAGCAGGAGTATCGCCAGACGTACCGGGAGCATCTCCGGAAAGAGCTGGAGCTTGCCAAGGGTGGCTATCAGCCCCGGATGAACGACGCCTTCCAGGGAAAGGGCTGGGAGCCTTTCACCGCCAGGTATTCGTTTGAGCCGGTTCCCACCGGCGTGGGACGCGAGGATCTGGACGATATCGCACGCCGACTGGTGACGGTTCCCGAGGGCTTTGGTCTGCACTCAAAGCTCAAGCGATTTGTGCAGGACAAGGAGAAGGGCTACTTTGAGCGGAACGCCGTGGACTGGGCCCTTGGCGAGTCCCTTGCCTTTGGGTCCCTGCTTCTGGACGGGTACAGCATTCGCCTTTCCGGCGAGGACTGCGGGCGCGGAACCTTCAGCCAGCGCCACGCAATCTGGTGGGACGTGAACTCCCCGGTGCCGCGAACTCACATGCCCCTTCGTCACCTGCGCCAGGGCCAGGGCTGGGTCTCAATCTACGACAGCCCGCTTTCCGAGTTTGGAGTTCTGGGCTTTGACTACGGGTACAGCTTGGCCCAGCCGGATACCCTGACCATTTGGGAAGCCCAGTTCGGCGACTTCGTGAACGGTGCGCAGGTGATCATTGACACCTTTATTGCGGCAGCGGAAACCAAGTGGTTCCGTGCCTCCGGCCTGGTGATGCTCTTGCCCCACGGGTACGAGGGGCAGGGTCCGGAGCATTCCAGCGCCCACCTGGAGCGCTTCCTTCTGCTGTGTGCGGAGGACAACCTGCAGATCATCAACGCCACAACCCCGGCGCAGTATTTCCACGTGCTCCGGAGGCAGATGCATCAGCCGCACCGAAAACCGCTCATCATCATGACGCCAAAGAGTCTGCTGCGGCACAAGCAGGCCGTCAGCTCCGTGGATGAAATGACGAGCGGTTCCTTTCAGAACGTCATTGATGACCCGGCGCGCCCGGACAGCGTGGAGCTGGTCCTTCTGTGCTCCGGAAAGATCTACTATGACCTTCTGGCGCGCCGCGCGGAGATGGGCGCAGAAAATCGCGTAGCAATTGTCCGGCTGGAACAGTTCTACCCCTTCCCGGCTGAGCAACTCCAAGAGGTCATTGCCTCCTATCCAACCGCGGCCCCTCTGCGGTGGGTGCAGGAAGAAAGCCGGAACCGTGGGGGCTGGACCTTTGTCTACGATCGGTTCGTGGAGCTTCAGGCAGACCGAGAGATCAGCTACGTCGGGCGAATCCGGAGCGCAAGTCCGGCAACCGGCTCTCACAATCAGCATGCAAGCGAGCTGAAGCAGCTGCTTGACCAGGCATTTTCAGGAGTCTCGTAAATGGCACAGGACATCATAGTCCCGGAAGTCGGCGAATCCATCAGCTCCGGAATACTTGCGGCGTGGCTGAAACAAGACGGCGAAAGCGTCAGCACGGGTGACGAGCTCTTTGAGCTGGAAACTGACAAGGCAACGCTCGCGGTTCCTTCTCCGGGCGACGGAGTCCTGAAGGTCAGCATCAGTGAGGGCTCCGAGGTAGAGGTGGGTCAGGTTGTCGGCAGCATCAGCTCAGATACCGCGACGTCGGGTGATTCCAGCGCGGGAGCTCAGAACGGCGCGGCCGGTTATCAGCAACTGTCGGCGCCGCAAGCGGCGCGTCAAAAGCCAGCCGCTCCACCACAAGCTGCTCCAACACCGGCTGCCCCACAGCCGCAGGCCCCACAGCCGGAGCCCCCACAGCAGTCAGCACCATCACCGCGTGACACCGCCGTGAGCCTGGAGGAACTGTCCCCGGCAGTCCGGAGGGTGGTCACGGAACACGGACTGGATCCCGGTGCCATCCGGGGAACCGGCCCGGGTGGGAGGATCACCAAGGAAGACGCGCTGCGTGCAGCAGGAGAGGCTTCTGCCGGGAAGGCGGCGCCTTCACAGGCAGGCTCCGCATCGGGCGCAGCGGCTGGTGCGGATTCGGGGTCCGGCGGTCAACCCAGTTTGGCCCAGCCAAGCATGACCGCTGGCGAGCGGCAGGAGATTGTTGCAATGACCTCCTTGCGGAAGCGGGTTGCCGAACGACTCGTTGCCAGCCAGGCAGAGGCCGCGCAGCTCACCACGTTCAACGAGGTGGACATGTCCGGCGTCATGTCTCTGCGAAGCGCCCACAAGGAAGGCTTTGAGAAGAAGTACGGGACCCGACTCGGGTTCATGAGCTTCTTTGTGAAGGCCTCGGTGCTTGCGCTGCAGAAGTACCCGCAGGTCAACGCCTACGTGGATGCCACCAATATCGTGTACAACCACTTTTACGACATCTCGGTGGCCGTGAGCACAGACCGTGGCCTCCTCACCCCTGTGCTCCGGGACGCGGACCGCATGAGCTTTGCCAGGATTGAGTCCGCCATCACCGATTTTTCGACCCGCGCGCAGAACAAGCGCATCCTGCCCAACGAGCTGATGGGCGGCACCTTCACCATCTCAAATGGCGGCATCTTTGGGTCCATGCTCTCCACGCCTATTCCCAATCCGCCGCAGACTGCAGTGCTGGGCATGCACAGTATCCAGCAGCGCCCCGTGGTTCGCGACGGGCAGATTGTTGCGAGGCCGATGATGTATCTTGCCCTGACCTACGACCACCGAATCCTGGATGGCCGCGATGCGATCGGCTTCCTTGTCACCATCAAAGAGGCGATTGAAGATCCCGCGTCTATGCTGTTTGAACTCTGAGAAGGCAGGACACAATGGCTGAGCAGCGAGAGTTTGACCTTGTCATAATCGGATCCGGGCCGGCCGGATATACTTGTGCCGTCCGCGCAAGCCAGCTGGGGCTTGAGACTGCGCTGGTGGAAAAGAACCCAACCCTCGGCGGCACCTGTCTGAACATCGGGTGCATCCCCTCAAAGGCCCTGCTGGACAGCTCCGAGCTCTACGCTCGGGCCGCCCATGAGGCGGAAGTTCACGGTATTGGGCTGGGAAAGCCTAAGCTTGACCTGTCCGTTATGCATGCGCGCAAGCAGAGCGTGGTAGACAAGCTCACTGGCGGCCTCCGCGGGCTGATGAAGAGCAATGGGGTCACCGTCATCGCGGGCACCGGATCTGTGCCCAAGGCCGGTGAGGTTCTGGCGCAGGGTCCCGACGGTGAGGAACGCATTTGTGCACACTCCATTGTGCTTGCCACCGGGAGCGTTCCAAGCGCTCTGTCTGTTGCGCCTGTGGACGGAGACCGCGTGGTGGACAGCACAGGAGCCCTCGCATTCCCGGACGTTCCAAAGCGCCTCGCCGTCATTGGTGGCGGCGCAATTGGGCTGGAGCTTGGCAGCGTGTGGAGCCGCCTCGGCAGCGAGGTCACCGTGATTGAGATCATGCCGGAGATCCTGACCGGATGGGACCGGCAGGTGCAGCAGACCATGCGCCGGGAGCTGGAAAAACAGGGCATCAGTTTCCGGCGAAAGACCGCCTGTGAAGGCCTGAAAGTCCAGAAGAACGCCGTGAAGCTCGTGCTCAAGCCGGAAGACGGTGATCCGGAGGAGTTCACCTCAGATCGGGTCCTGGTGGCAGCGGGGCGGAGCCCCTACATCGAAGGGCTTGGACTGGAAGCCCTGGACATTTCCATGGATGGCAAGCGAATCCGCGTGGATGAGCACTTTGCCACGAGCGTTCCGGGGATTTACGCAGTTGGCGATATCGTCTCCGGTCCGATGCTCGCCCACAAGGCGGAGGAAGACGCAGTAGCAGTGGCGGAGATCATCGCGGGGAAACCCGGGCACGTTGACTACGGCCTGGTGCCAAACGTGGTCTACACGTGGCCGGAAGCGGCGAGCGTTGGCAAGACGGAAGAGCAGCTGAAAGAAGCGGGTACTCCCTACCGCAAGGGATCTTTCCCCTTTGCGGCAAACGGACGCGGTCTGGCGATGGAGGCGACGTTCGGCTTTGTCAAGATCCTCGCGCACGAGGAGACGGACCGGATCCTTGGTGCCCACATCGTTGGACCCTGGGCGAGCGACCTGATCAGCGAGATTGTGACGGCAATGCACTTTGCGGCGAGCTCGGAAGACATTGCGCGCATTGTCCACGCGCACCCCACCTTGCCGGAGGCCGTGCGGGAGGCCGCGCTGGCGGTGGACAACCGGGCCTTGAACATCGCAAACCGGCGCGGATAGAACTCTGGCGGAGGAGCACCATATGGGTAGCCGGCTTGCGGCCATCATGTTTACCGACATTGCGGCGTATTCACGCATGATGGAGGAGGACGAGCCGCGCACTATACGAGTGCTTCACGCTCACAACGATGTTGTCCTGCCGATCGTTGCCGCGCATTCGGGCGAGGTGGTGGACACGATCGGTGATGCGCTGTTTGTCATGTTCCCGAGTGTACAGAACGCGGTGCAGTGCGCCCTGGATGTGCACCAGGCGGTTGCGACCCACAACAGTGCCGAGGGCCAGGACCTCCGCTTCCAGCTCCGAATTGGTATCCACCTGGGCGAGGTCCTGGAAGAGGACGGACGGATCTACGGGAATGGTGTGAACATCGCCGCCCGGGTCCAGCCGCTCGCACAGCCTGGGGGACTCTGCATCACCGAGTACGCCTACCAGCAGGTACGCTCCAAGATGCGTCTGGATGCCGAAAGCATCGGGCGGCCGCAGTTGCGCAACATCAGCCGGCCGATTGAAGTGTTCCGCGTCCGTACCGGGGTTGAATTGAGGGAAGAGCGTACCCTTCCCGCCCCAGCTTCCGGGGCCAAGAAGGCAGGATCCAGGGAAGACGCCCTTGGAGCACTTGCCGAAGCCAAGGAGCAGATCCTCCGGGAGAAGGAGAATGTCACCCAGAAGCTCGAAAGCGACGGCGGCTCACCGCGGATGGAGCACTCCATTGAGTCCAGTGTCCTGACCATGGTTGACCGAATCATGGACAAGGCGATTGAGAAAATTGAGGACATGGAACCGGAGCTGGACGCAAGCGGTGAGAAGCTGGTTGTGCGTTCCAAGAAATCCGGGAAAGCCGTGACTATCAACATTGGAGACGGAAAGGTCGGCAAGGCCGAACTGGATGTGAGCGGAGGGGAGGAGAGGGACTCGGGCCAGATTCGTAGAGCCGCACAGACCATGGCTCCGCCATTTGTGCTCGGCGGCTTGAGCACGTTCCTGTACTTCCAGAACGGATCCAACTTCTGGCTGATCCTCGCAGTCTTCTCCGGTTTTGCATTCCTGACGCGGGTCGGTGCACTCCTGCGCGCAGTTCAGAAACGGGGCGAGGAACGGCGGAACCGTCCGCGAATCCTGGAGCGAAACATCATCAAGGTTGCGGCACAGCGTGGGGGATCCGTAACCGTAGTGCAGCTTGCCCATGATCTGAACGAGGACACCGCCACGCTGCAGGGAGCCCTGGATGCGCTCGCCGCACGTGGTCACATCCGCAGCGACATAGACTCCGACGGGGTAATGCACTACAGCTTCCCCGAGCTGCTGCAGCCCGGAAGCTAGCCTTGTTCCTTCTGTGATGCGATCAGCGCCGCGTACCAGCGCGCTGAGTCCTTTGGGACCCTGCGCTGGGTGGGGTAGTCCACGTAGACTACGCCAAAGCGCTTGGTATAGCCGTGGGCCCATTCAAAGTTGTCCATGAAGGACCACACAAAGTAGCCGCGGACATCACATCCGCCGGCAATTGCCCCTGACAACTCGGTCAGGTACGCATCCAGGAAGGCGACCCTGCGCTCGTCCGCAACACGGTCTCCCTCCAGCTGATCAGGAAATGCCGCGCCGTTTTCCGTGATGTAGACCGGCGGGTTTCCGTACTCATCCCTCATGCGGATACACAGCTCCGCAAGCCCCTGCGGGTAGACCTCCCAGCCCATCTCCGTGTACTCGGCGTTCGGGATAGCTTTGTCTACAAAGCGGAAGCCGGGAATTGGGAGGAGTGTGCGCCTGGCAACCTGGCGTGTGTAGTTGTTCAGTCCTACAAAGTCCACGGGCCGCGCCGCGAGCTCCAGGTCTTCCGGCTTCCGGTCCGGATTGGCCCGGGAAATGAGCCCTTCCACTTCCGCCGGATAGCCTCGGCCGAACAGCGGATCCAGGAAGATCCGGTTCATGAGTGCGTCACCGCGCTTTGCTGCGGTGGTGTCCCGCGGGGAAGCAGGGTGGACCAGGGACACCGCGTGTGTGATTCCGACCAGGGCGTCCGAGTGCTGCCCGCGAATGGCATCAACTGCCGCGCCGTGTGCGCGGTGGAGATTGTGCGTTACCCGAAAGGCCGCACGACGACTCTTCTTGCCGGGCGCGTGTTCACCGGTGTAGTTGCCAAGAAACGCAATGACGAACGGCTCGTTCAGCGTAATCCAGTGCTTCACCCGATCGCCGAGCCGGGCCACCACGTGGGACACGTACTCGGTGAACCATCCAGCGATGTCCCGGTTCTCCCAGCCGCCTCTGTACTGTATTTCCTGTGGCAGGTCCCAGTGGTAGAGGGTGACAAAGGGCGTGAGGTTGGCGGTGAGGAGCTCGTCTACCAGTCGGGAGTAGAAATCAAGCCCGCGCTCTTCTACGGGTCCGGTACCTCGCGGGAGGATTCGCGGCCAGGACACCGAGAACCGGTAGGCCTGCAGGCCCAGCTGCTGCATCAGGGCAACATCTGCACCGTATCGATGGTAGTGGTCGCAGGCTTCCGCTCCGGTGGACCCATCGCTGATCCTGCCCGGAGTAGCGGAGAAGCGGTCCCAGATGGACTCGCCCTTGCCGTCCTCCGTTGCAGCGCCTTCAATCTGGTAGCTGGCTGTGGCGCTTCCAAACACAAAACCCTTTGGGAAGATCAGGCTCACGACTGATCCTCGGCCGGACCGAAGGCCATTGGGAGTCCGGCGGTAGCCCAGGCGCGGAGGCCTCCGACCAGGACAATCACCTCCCGGGCACCCAGGCGCTGCAGCTCCCGGGCAGCGGCAACACTGGTGATTTCATTGGGACAGGTGCAGTACAGAACCGGGATCCGGCCGGACCGCAAGACGCTTGAAGCGCCGGAAGCCAACTCCGGGTAGGGCAGAGACAGGGAGCCGGCAACACGCGCCTGCTCCCAGCTGGCACGCGAGCGAACATCAACGAGGATGAGATCTTCCGCGGTGTAGCTCTCAAACAGCGCCACGGGATCCAGGAGTGTCCACACTTCCTCCGCTTGTGCTCCAAGCCCGGCTGCGTACAGGGCGGCAAGAAGAACCAACAGGACAGTTCGCTTCATGGGTTGGAGTGTAGCGCAGCAAAAAACCCCGATGCCATCCTGCCCGCACTCAGCACACATTCTTTTGACCGGCGGCTCCGAACCGTTTAGCATCAAACCCTGATCTCAACACCCGCAGGAGCGTCTCAACCATGGCGGAAGTCCAGTACGCGCGAGGCCTAGAAGGGGTCATCGCAGCGGAAAGCCAGATCTGCAAGATCGACGGCGAAAACGGCCGACTCTACTACTACGGCTACTCCATTGAAGACCTGGTGGCAAACACCAGCTTTGAGGAAGTCACCTATCTGCTGCTCTACGGCGAATTGCCGGACTCGGACGAGCTCAGCGTGTTCTCCGCACGGATGCGGGCATCGCGCCCGGTGTCCGGTCCAATCCTGGACATGGTCCGGCAGTTTCCGGCGCACGCCCACCCCATGGAGCTCCTGCAGGCGGTCGTGGGGTATCTCAGCGGTTACACGGATCACAAGATCCACCACGGGCCGCACTGCAATTGCCGGGATACCCTTCACCAGGTTGTTCAGCTGGCAACCGTTGTTGCTGCGCTGCACCGGCTGCGGTCCGGCAAGGAGTACGTGGAACCGCGGCAGGACCTTTCGCACGGCGCCAACTTCCTGTACATGCTCCGCGGTGAAGAACCCACCGAACTGGAAGGCCGGATCATGGACCAGTGCCTCATCCTCCACGCGGAGCACAGCTTCAACGCAAGCACCTTCACCGCGCGCGTGGTAGCAAGCACCATGTCCACCTGCTATGCCTCAATCTCGGCCGCAATCGGCGCCCTGTACGGTTCTCTCCACGGCGGTGCCAACGAGCGGGTAATGCACATGGTGGATGAGATTGGGGCGCCGGATCGAGCGCGAGACTGGGTACTGGATGTTCTGAAGCGTAAACAGAAGGTCATGGGGATGGGACACCGCGTGTACCGCGCCAAGGACCCGCGGGCAAAGGTCATTGAGGAGTATCTCAAGAACCTGTCGGACGCATCCGGGGACCGAAGCTACTTTGAGATCCTGAAGACCGTTGAGAACACGTTCCGGGAGCAGATGGAAGAGAAGGGTAAGCCTATCTATCCCAATGTTGATTTCTTCAGCGGCGCCGTGTACCGGCTCCTTGGAATCCCGTCCGTTCTCTTCACGCCGATATTTGCCATGGCTCGCGCATCTGGATGGCTCGCACACATCCTTGAGCAGCGCAAGGACAACCGCCTGTTCCGGCCCAAGGCCCTCTATGTGGGAGTTGAAGGCCAGAGCTTTGTGCCGCTGGCCGCCCGGGGCTGATCCGCTGATATGAGGGACGTTTGCGTACTCCGTCACGTCCCATTTGAGGGTCCCGGTATCCTCACCGACATCCTGCAGCGCCGAGGGGCGCGGCTCTCCGTACGGGACGTGGCGGTTGATCCGGACTGGATGACAGCCGCGTCCAAAGCGGACTTGTTGGTAGTTCTCGGCGGCCCGATCAACGTTGATCAGACGGAGCTGTTTCCCTTCCTTGCGCTGGAGCGTGAGATCCTGCGAACGCGGATGCAGGAGGACGGTCCGCTTCTCGGGATCTGTCTTGGAGCGCAGATCATGGCCCGGGCCCTGGATGTCCCGGTGGAGCCGGGGCCCGTTGAGGTCGGGTGGAAGCCAATCTCCCTGACGCCCACCGGGCAGAGCTCGGTACTCTCTCCCCTGCACGGGGTACCCGTGTTGCACTGGCACGGGGATCATGTCGCACAAAGCAGCGAGCTTCCCTCGCTGGCACAGACCGACGTGGGAGCGGTGCAGGCGTTCACGCGCGGCCGAGCCCTTGGTCTGCAGTTTCACCTGGAGGTGGAAGCAGCTGCCCTCGAGGCCTGGTACGTCGGACACGCCGCGGAGCTGGGCATCCATGGGATCTCCGTGACTGAACTGCGCGAGCAGGCCGAGCGATGGACTCCCCGACTTGCGCCGTTGGCGCGCACTGTCTGCGAAAACTGGTTGGATTCCCTGTAGTTGCGCAAAAATTTGCCGCCTGCCCGGTGACGTCATGAAGCAAGCCACCGATTGTGTGCAGCAATTGCATTGTTTCCACGGCGGAACAAGGCTGGGCTGTGCCCTGAGGGGAATGGCACGCTAATCGCACCTCATTACCTAATGAAAGCGTTGGTGGCAGCCCTTGTGGTGCTCTTGAGCGCACCGGCAGGTGCTCAATCGGTAGATGATTTGATCCGGGCGGCGCGGGCCTCGGATCCGGAATATCGGCGCCTCCAGGTGATGCAGGAGCGACTGGAGCTTCAGTACCGGCGTGCGGATCATTCTCCCGCGCTGTCGCTGACACTCGGCTCTGCCACGGCCGGCAGCGTGAGTCTGCGCACGGCAGGCGGTGTGGAACCTGGCGGTGATCCCGATCGGGCGGTCTCTTTGCAAGTTGTTCCGCGTGCCAGTCTTGGGCTTGGGGATTCGCATAGCGTGAACCTCCAGGCAACCGTGGAATCCGGCGCCGATGACTTGCAGGTCACCCCATCAGTTAACTACGGCTGGAACCCCGGACCGATCGGGCAAACCAGTGCGGACCGTCTGCAGGAGCTCGAACGGACGGATGCGCGGCTCGCCTCCGCCGAGGCGCTTGCGACCCGTGAGCATGTCATCGGTAATCTCGTCCGCGCCGCGCTGAGAAACCTGACTCAGGCTCAGCGCCAGCGCGACCAGGCAGCAAGCGCTCTGGAAACAGCTCGGGATGCTCTTTCTGATGCGGACACACTCGGGAGTCCATCCCCACAGAGTGCCGACTACCGGGAACTCCAGCTGGAGCTTGCCCAGGCGACGAGAAGCCTCCAGCTCCGGGAGCTGGCGCTTGATGATGCTCTGAGGGACCTGGAGCAACTCACCGGTATCTCGGTTGACGGCGGCTTTCCTCCGCTGCTCCTCACAACCGGGATGCCGGCGCTGGCAGAGGTGCCGGAATCCGGACTGAACTCACACACACACCTGGCGGCGCTCCGAAGCGTGGAGTTGGCTGAGGCGCGCTTGACAGAAGAGGCCGATGAGAACGGCGCAACCCCTCCCAGTCTATCGGCGTCAGCACGGTGGAGCCGAAGTCCCGGCACGGAGCTCAGCGGGCCCCGTCAGCAGCTTGGCGCGGGAGTCGGATTGCTGTGGGAGCGCTTCACGCTGGGACTGGACACGGATCTGGCGCTCGGTGGTGGCGACGTGCCAACCACCACGCGGCTGACCGTGCAGTGGCAGCTTCCCGACAGACGGGCTGATTCGCTGGATCTTGCACTGGAGAGCGCATCTACGGAGCTCGCCGAGTTGAGCTATGCGCAAGTCCTTCGGCAGCTCCGGGACGAGCGGGAGGGCCTGCTGAGCGAGCGTCGGGTCCTGGAGGACGCAATTGCCCGCCACAGTGAAGACGCGGAGTTGCTGGATCTCCGCATAGCCGAGGCAACGCGACGGGTGGAGCGCGGTCTGGCTGCAACGGAGCTGTTGGAGACCCTGGAAGAGCAGCGGGAACTCATGGAGTACGACCGCGTACTCCTTCAGCTGGACATTATGAATTACAACGCAGAGGCATCACGCCTCGCAGGTGAGGAAGGAAGCGAATGAGCGAGCAGAACAGCACCCGGGCGGAGCGCCGGGCGCAGCGCAAGAAGAAACAGCGGCGTCGGCGGATTCTGGTCCTTGTACTGGTGCTTGTGGTGGCAGCAGTCGGGATTACTGCGATAGTCCTCCGGGGGCGAAGCAGGGCTGCTGCAGGGGGACTAGCGGCGACGGCTTCCCGGACCTACGTAGTCCGCAACATCAGCAGTCGGGACACCGTTGATGTAACGGGCAACATTCAGGCTGTTCGTGCCCACAACCACGGCTTTCCGGGTGCGGGAGAAGTGGTGGAGTTGCTGGTCTCAGAAGGACAGCGCGTGCAGGAAGGAGATCTGCTCGCCAGGCAGGATGACACCCAGGCGCGCTACAACCTTGCCAATCTGGAGTTGACCATTGAGGAGCAGGAGCTTGCTGGAAACACGCGGCAGGTGGAGGTGCTCCGCCTGCAGCAGGCGCTGCTCCAGGACGCGCTGTCAGACACCGAGCTGCGCGCGGAGTTCAGCGGCGTTGTCGTGAATGTCCCGGTAGAACCCGGCGATCGCGTAGCGGCAGGAAGCCCCGTTGTGCGGGTCATTGATACAAGCTCGCTGATCGCAGAAGTGCAGATCAGCGAGTTTGACGTTGAGCTTCTGGAGGTGGGAATGCCGGTTGAGTTTGTCTTTGAGGCTTTGCCGGACTCCGTTTTCACCGGGTACCTCAGTGACATTGCCCTGGAGGGAACTGTCAGCAACGCCGGACTGGCGCAGGTGCCGGCAGAGTTGCGCATTGACAACGCTGATCCACGGGTTCGGCCGTCCTACAGCTTCCTTGCGGACATCATCATCAGCGACGCTGAGGAAGTGCTCGCAGTAGAGCAGGCTGCGATCCTGGAACGCGCAGGCCGAACCCTTGCAATCCGGGCCGACGCCGCAGAAGGAGAGCAGCGCCTGGTGCCGGTTCGGGTAGAAGAACTGGATGGCGGAATGGTTCGTGTTCTCTCCGGACTGGAAGCCGGGGACGAAATTCTGGATGCGAGTGCTATTGCCGAAGCAGCTGGGGAGCGCGGCGCGGCCAGGCAGGCCGGGCTCTTTGGTGCTCCCGCTGCACTTCCGCCGGGAGCAGGCAGAGCGCTGCGAGTGGCACCCGGGGGAGGCCCCGGCGGCGGCGACAGGTGAGCGGGAGCATGACTGAAGCCGAGGTTGTCGTTCAGCTTGCGGGAGTCCACCGAAACTACACCGTCGGGGAATCCGTGGTCCGCGCCCTCCGTGGAGTGTCTCTGCGGATAGACGGCGGGGAGAGCGTTGCGATCATGGGACCTTCCGGCAGCGGCAAGAGCACCATGATGCACCTCATCGGCTGCCTGGATACACCGAGCGACGGTGCCATCCTCATTGAGGGAGAGGATGTCTCGGACCTGGACGAGACAGGACTTGCGCTGATCCGCAACGAGAAGATCGGGTTTGTGTTTCAGCAGTTCAATCTGCTGAACAAGATCAACGTCCTGGACAACGTGATGACCCCGCTGATGTACGCAGGCGTACCAATGGCTGAGCGAAGGGAGCGTGCGGAGGAAGAACTGGAGCGCGTTGGGCTCTCGGATCGGCTCAGACACCGGCCCACCGAGCTCTCCGGAGGCCAGCGCCAGCGGGTGGCGATTGCGAGGGCGCTGGTTACCAACCCGGCGATCCTGCTCGCAGACGAGCCCACCGGTGCGCTGGACCAGAAGACGGGTGAAAGCATCCTGGAGCTCTTTGCCGGCATCAACGCTGGAGGTACAACCGTGATCGTTGTTACCCACGATCCAGTGGTGGCGGAGCGGAGCAGGCGGCAGATTCACCTGCTGGATGGCGAGATCCAGGAGGACCGGCGATGAATCTGCGCGTGTGGCCGGAGGCAGTATGATCTGGGAGAACATCCGTCTCGCGTTCCGGGATCTTGCAGCAAACAAGCTCCGGACAGCGCTTTCACTCTTGGGAATCGTAATTGGCGTGTCTTCCGTCATAGTGATTACCACCCTCGGCGAGTCTGCAACCGCCTCCATTGAGAGCAACTTTGCCGAGGCAGGCCTGGAAACGCTTACGGTGTTCCCCGGGCGGTCAGCCGATCAGGCTGAGCGCTTCTTCACGCTGGAGCTTGCTGAAGACATCAGCAATGCGGTGCCCGGCGTGGCCCAGGTCATCCCGCTTCAACAGGGGCAGGTCCGCGCCATCTACCGGGACGATTCGCTTGGAGCAACTGCGATTGCGACTACGCCCGCGTATGCCGAGGTATTTGACTGGGGCGCGACCCTCGGGAGCTTTGTGACCGAGGAAGACAACGCTCGCAGACGGCGCTCGGTGGTTCTTGGTGCCCAGGTGGCGGAGGACTTCTTCGGTGACGAGGATCCCGTGGGGCGGGTCATTCGCCTGTCCCTCGGCGGCACGCTGAGCAGCTTCCGGGTCACCGGGGTCATGGCCGAGCGAAGCGCATCTATCGGTGTGAGCTTTGACGATCGCGTGTTTGTACCCTATCAGACCTATGCCACCAGACTTGCCCGCGTGGAACAGGTCGGCGCCTACGTTGTAGAGATTTCGCCCGATGCTGATCCAATTGCCGTCGGTGAAGGCGTGGATGAGTACCTTTCGGGTCTGACGGGAGACGAGAACGCGTTCAACGTGCTGTCTCCCAGCACTATTGCGGAGACCTTCAGCGAAGTCACCGGAACCTTGAGCACGTTCCTCGCCGGTATCGCTGCAATCAGTCTCCTGGTGGGAGGAATCGGCATCATGAACATCATGCTGGTTGCCGTAGTGGAGCGGACCCGTGAGATAGGCATTCGCAAGGCGCTGGGTGCAACGCCTGCAGTCATCCGCGGGCAGTTTCTCACGGAGGCAATCAGTCTGACCCTCATTGGTGGGGGCCTCGGCGTTGCCCTGGGAACCGGAATCTCTGCACTGGGCGTGCGGCTCCTGGACATCAGCCTGGCACCCGCGTACTGGTCCTACGGCCTGGCCTTGGGCTTTTCTGCCGCAGTCGGGTTGTTCTTCGGGCTCTACCCGGCCTGGCGTGCCAGTCGGCTTGACCCGGTGCAGGCGCTCAGCTACGAGTAGCAGATGAACCTCAGACGGGACTGGCACATCACTCTCGCCTTTCTCCTGGTGTTCGTTCTGACCAGTGTGCTCGGCGTCGCCACACTCCGTTTTCTTGGCACGCAAGCATCCCTGCTTGCCCGAGTGCAGGCCGAGCAACTGGTCAGCGGCCTTCTGTATCGGATGCGGCAGGCTGACTTTGCGCTGGATTCGCTCCCGGAACCTGTTGAGGGATTTGCGCTCTACGGTCCGGACGGCCAGCCCCTGACCCACCACGGGAATGCCCCGGAGCACCTGGACGAGAAGGCACGTTCGGATGCAGAGCGCTCGCGGGCAATTGTCCACGATCACGGCGTGCTGTCCGTAGCCTTTCGGCTCGGTGACTATCCCACGGACCCTGACGCGGTCCTCCCGGCATCAGCCAACCGCCCGCTGCTCCCTCGTGCGTTCGTTCCTCCGCCGCCTGAGGCCCCGGCCGCCGGTCCCCGCAATTCCGGTGGCATAGATCTTGTCCTGGACGGGATTGGCGTGAGCGCGAACCGGGACCGTTCCGAAGCTGCGAGAGGGAGCTCCGCAGCACTTGTGTCCACGCAGCCTCCTTACGTGTACCTCGCCGCGAGCTCCCGGATGCTCACCGAGCGCCTGGAGCTGTATAGAACCGGCGCTCTGGCGATTCCCGTGACTTTTCTGTTCCTGGTCAGCGGATTGTGGTTTGTTGTCATGCGGAACCGTGAGTTCCAGCGGACGATTGCTGAGAACGCGCGCCTTGTTGAGCTGGGTGAGGCATCTCGTACCATCAGTCACGAAATCAAGAACCCCCTGAGCGCAATGAGAATACAGACCGCGCTGCTGCGGCGGGCTGCCCGTGACCCGGGGATTTCCAGCCACCTGGATGTAATCGACAGCGAGATCGGCCGCCTCGCGGATCTCAGCTCACGGATCAGCACAACGCTCCGCAATCCGACAGGCCGCCCCAAATTGCTGGCGATCTGTCCGTGGATACGCGAGCACACGGGCCGCCGTCGTCCGGATCTGACAATAGAAGCGCCGGATTCTTCCCCCCAGATCTGCATGGACGAGGATCATCTGAGAAGCGTGCTGGACAACATCCTGAACAACGCCATTGAGTCCGGGAGTCCGGCGGACACGGTCAAGCTGGCGGTGATTCCGCGGGGACGCCGCGTAGAGATTCGCATCACGGACCGTGGATCCGGGCTTCCCAGAGTTCGCGATGCCAAGCTCTTTGATCCCTTCTACACCACCAAGTCCAGCGGTTCCGGTATTGGCCTGAGTCTGAGCCGCCGCTTTGTGGAAGGGGCCGGTGGGCGAATCACTCTGCGCCGACGGCAAGGTGGCGGCACCCAGGTCTCCATTCGGCTCCCGGTTGCAGGGGAGGGTCCATGCGCGTCCTGATTGTGGATGACGAGAAGAACATCCGGGAGGCAATTGCGGAGCTGCTCCGGCAGGAGGGATTTGACCCGCAGGTAACACCGGATGCCGAGCAGGCGCAGGCCAGGCTCAAGGAAGAGTTCTTTGCCGCCGTAGTGCTGGATCTCCGCCTTCCCGGGATGGATGGACTGGAGTTGCTTCGCTGGCTGATGACAGATGGACCCGCCACACCGGTCCTGATGATTAGCGCCCACGGTGAGATTGCGGATGCCGTTGGTGCACTACAGCTTGGTGCTCGGGACTACCTGGTGAAGCCCTTTGACCCTGAGGAGCTCCTGATCCGGCTCCGGACCGTCATTGAAGACGAACGCCGGCGCCACATTCTCCGTGGCCTCAGGGATCTTTCCGGACCGGTCCTGCTGGGTGAGAGCCCGGCAATGCGGGAGATAGACGCGCTGCTGTCACGGCTCGCAGACACGCCAACCACGGTGCTCATCACCGGAGAGAGCGGAACCGGGAAAGAGGTGATTGCGCGGGAACTCCACCGCCGCAGCAATCGCTCGGAAGGTCAGTTTGTGGCCATCAACGTCGCCGCTCTGCCCCGGGACCTGCTTGAGAGCGAGCTCTTTGGTCATCAGAAGGGCGCTTTTACCGGTGCCGACAGGGCCAAGCAGGGTCTCTTTGAGATCGCCTCCGGGGGCACCATCCTCCTGGACGAGATTGGAGAGATGCCGATGGATCTCCAGTCCAAGCTGCTCAGGGTCCTCCAGGAGCGGCGGGTTCGGCGGGTCGGCGGCCTCAGCGACATTCCGGTTGACGCACGGGTACTTGCCGCCACCAATCGGGATCTGGTCAACCTTGTGCGAGAAGGGAGATTCCGCGAGGACCTGTACTACCGGATAAATGTGGTCCCAGTTCGGATACCACCGCTCCGCGAGCGCCTGGATGATCTGCCACTTCTGGCGGTTCAAATACTGAAGCAGATCAACGAGCGGCTCGGCCGTCGCTTTGAGGGCTTTGAACCAGGCGTCCTTCAGCGCATCAAGCAGCAGGAGTATCCCGGCAATGTCCGCGAGCTTGCCAACACCATTGAGCGTGCCTGCATCTTTGCCAACGGTCCCCTCCTCACCGCCCGGGACTTTGCGCTCCCACCGGTAGCCGAAGGACCTCCGGCAATGAACCCACCGCGTCCGCGTGCGCCGGTCGGGGACCAGGGTTTCGATCCCGATTCAGCCGATTCAGCCGATTCAAGCGCTGGGGGCAAGGATCGCCAGCCCCTCGACATCCACGATGGACACCACGGTCCTGAGGCCGGTCCAGGTAATGATCAGGCAGTGCGGCCACTCCGAGATCTTGAGAAAGACGCTATAGTGAACGCGTTGCGCAGCCTTGGAGGAAACCGAACCCGCGCAGCCCGGGCGCTCGGCATTAGTCGCCGTACCCTCTACAACAAGCTTGACGAGTACGGAATCCGCACCGGAGACGACTCCTAGCGTTCGCTCCGGTACGATTTTGCGTGCGCTTCCGCCGCCGCCGTTCGAACTCGCCGGCAACGCCTTCTACAGGCTTGCCAGGTCCGCAAGCCCCTTCTTCACCGCTTCCACCGATTTGTCCAGCGCCGTCTTCTCTTCTGCGCTGAGCTCCAGGGAAAGGATCTCCTTGAGGCCACCGCTGCCCAGGCGAACCGGTACGCCAAGGTACAGATCCTGATAGCCGTAGGCTCCCTGGAGGTAGGCGGACGCCGGCGCGATGATCTCCCGCCCGGTGAGAATGGCCTCTACCATCCGCGCCACGCTGGCTGCCGGGGCGTAGTATGCGCTCCCGGTCTTCAGGTACTTCACAATCTCTCCGCCACCAACGCGGGTTCGGTCTGAGAGTTTGGTGATGGTCTCCGCGTCCAGAAGCTGAGACAGGGGAACGCCGGCAACGCGCGTGTAGCGGGGGAGGGGAACCATGCTGTCCCCGTGACCGCCGAGCACCATGGCCTGCACGTCGCTGGGCCAGACGTTCAGCTGCTCTGCGATGAAGTAGCGGAAGCGGGTGGAGTCCAGGATTCCTGCCATTCCAACCACGCGCTCCGGCGGAAATCCAGTCTCCCGGAGACAGACCATGGCGATTACATCAAGGGGATTGGAAACGACAACAAGCACGGAGTCCGGGGCGTGGGTCCGGATTGCCTGGGATGCGCTGCGCGCAATGCCGACGTTGGTCTTCAGCAGGTCCATCCGGTCCATGCCCGGCTTGCGCGCAATTCCAGCAGTGTGGACCACAACATCTGACCCCGCGATCCCGGAGTAGTCGTTGGTACCCGTGATGTTCACCCGAATGCCCTCGCTGCGGGCAGCGTGACGGAAGTCTTCCGCCTTGGCCTGCGGCATTCCGGGAACCACATCAACCATCACCACATCGGCCAGGCCCATGCGTGCAAGGAAATAAGCCGTGCTCGCGCCGACGTTTCCTGCACCTATGACGGATACCTTCATCGCTGCGCCTCCTTTGCAAGAACATCGAGCTGCTGTTGCTGTTCCGGTGTTCGGTCCAGATCCAGGATCTGCTCGGCTCCGTTCTTCCCTACTATCACCGGAACACTCATGGTCACTCCGCGGATTCCGTACTCGCCTTCCAGGCGGCAGGAAAGGTCAAGGATGCGGCCCGAGTTCCGGCACACCGCTTCCACAACGTCCGTGATCGCGGCGGCAGAGCCATAAAACCCTGCGGTCCGTTGCAGACCTTCCAGGATCCGGTCTCCCGCGGTGAGCGTTCGCGCAACGGCCGCTTCCAGTTCGGTCTCAGTGAGCAGATCCGCAACCGGGATTCCACTGACAGCGGTGTACTGCAGCATTGGAATCATCTGCGCGTTGTGCGGACCAATCACCCGCGCGTCCACATCCTCAGCGCTGACGCCAATGGCTTCAGCAATCTCGGTGCGTAGCCGAGCGGCGTCCAGAATTCCGCCAATGCCGAGCACCCGGGACCGTGGAAGGCCGCTTTCCTTCTGTACCACCGCGGTCATCTCGTCAACGGGTTCCGTTGCAACCACCACCACCGCGTCGCTGCCGTGCAGGCCGCGGGCCAGCGCTGCAACCGCGTTCCGGTTGCGCTTTGCCAGGGTTGCGCGTTCCTCCCCGGGTTTGCGGGATTCCCCGGCGGCAATGACAACAACGTCACAGTAGGCGGCGCTGTCCGGCGCGTCGGTGCCGTGCAGCCAGGAACGGTAAGACCGCACTGGTGCGGCTTCCATGAGATCCAGGGCCTTGCCCGTGGAGAGCCCTTCCTGTGCGTCGTAGAGGATCACGTCCGCAACGCGGCGCTCGGCGATGAAGAAGGCCGCGTTGGCTCCGACGTTGCCGGCCCCAAGAATGCCGACTCGTTTCATGTGGACTCCTGTGGATTCAAGTGTGCCTGCAATGATACCGGACAGCTCAATCCCCCGCCACATTCCTGCTACACTGCCGCCATGAGCGAAATCGCGTTCCGCGAAGAATCTGACACCATGGGAACCGTGCGCGTGCCCCAGGACGCCTACTACGGCGCTCAGACAATGCGTGCCGTGCAGAACTTCCCGATATCCGAGCTGAGAATTCCGTCTGCCGGGATCCGCGCGCTTGGCCTGATCAAGAAGCACGCAGCCATCGCAAACCGAGAGCTGGGTGTGCTGGATGCCGGTATAGCAGATGCGATTGAGCAGGCCGCAACCGAGATGGTTGACGGCAGCTTTGACGCCCACTTCCCTGTTGATGTCTTTCAGACCGGCAGTGGTACCTCCTGGAACATGAACGCCAATGAGATCATTGCCAACAGGGCCAATGAGATCCTTGGGGCGGAGCGCGGGAGCAAGTCTCCGGTGCATCCCAACGACCACGTCAACCGGGGGCAGTCCAGCAATGACGTCATTCCCAGCGCTGTTCACATCGCCGATCGGCTGATGCTCCCTCGTCTCCTGTCCGCGCTTGACGTGCTGGAGTCCGCGTTCCGTGACCGGAGTGCTGCCTTCGCCGACGTGGTGAAGCTGGGCCGGACGCATCTGCAGGACGCGGTGCCCATGACGCTCGGCCAGGAGTTTGGTGCCTTTCAGACCCAGATTGCCAAAGCAAGGAAGCGGCTGGAGTCCTGCCAGGGCTCACTGGAAGAGCTTGCGCTGGGTGGGACCGCCATCGGCACGGGTCTGAACGCGCACCCGGACTTTGGCGAACGAGCCATTGCCGGCATCTCCGCGGAAACCGGGATTCCGTTCCGGGTAGCGGACAACCGCTTTGAAGCCATCGGCTCGCGTGATGCCCAGGTGGAACTCATGGGAGCAGTCAACGTGCTCGCGGGCGCGCTGATGAAGATCGCCAACGATCTGCGGATCCTTGCCAGCGGACCTCGTGGCGCCCTCGGAGAGATTGTGCTTCCCAGCCTGCAGCCGGGAAGCTCCATCATGCCGGGAAAGGTGAACCCGGTGATCCCGGAGATGGTCATCCAGGTTGCCGCCCACGTGCAGGGCAAGGTCTTCTCCGTGACGCTCGGCAGTCAGAACGGCCCTTTGCAGCTGAACATGATGAACCCGCTGATCCTGCACGAGACCTGCAGCGCAATTTCCGTTCTGGATCAGGCATGCCGGACCTTTGCCGAGCGCTGTGTGATTGGCATTGAGGCGGATGTAGAGCGCTGCCGCTACTGGATTGACTGGAGCCTTGCCCTGGTCACCCCGCTGGCAACCCGGATCGGCTACGATGAGGCGGCCAGGCTCGCGTATCGCGCATACCGGGAAAAGCGGACCATCCGGGACATCTGTAGCGAGGAACAGGTGTTGCCGGAATCCGAGCTGGACAGCATCCTGAACCCCTCCGGAATGACCGGAGCGCTATCCCGGGGTGCGAACGGCTTGCGCTGAGCCACAGATGGATGCAAGGTTGTGGAACGCATGAACAGTCTTGATCTGAACGATCCTGGCGTTGTGGCGGCGCTCACAGAGAGCTTTGCAGGAAACTGGGATACCGCCGAGGCGCAGCTGGGCTCGCTCGCCGAGAAATACCCCGAGAGCCACTTTCTCCAGCTGCAGCTTGGCGAAACCCGCTACGCGCTTGGCCGTCTGGGGGAGGCCGTGCAGGCCTATGAGCGGGCAATTGCGCTGAAGCACGACTACGGGCTTGCCTGGTACAAGCGCGGCGTCTGTCATCACCGTCTTGGCCGCCTGGAAACTGCGCTGGAATCCTTCAACCGCGTCATTGAGCTCAACAGCCAGTCCCACGCCATGGCCGCCTACTTCATTGGTCTCATCAATTACTTCCTGGGACGGGATGACGAGGCGGTTACCGGCTTCATGCAGTTCCGCGCGGTCAGCCCGGGCTCCTACATCGCCAACCTCTACCTGGCGCAGCTCTTTGTGAAGCGAAACGAGTGGGAAGAAGCACAACCTCTGCTTCAAGACCTCGCGGAGCGAAACCCCCGATTTGCCGAGGTGGAGTACCTCCTGGGAATTACGGCCCAGGGGATGCACCAGCCAACCGAGGCGATCCGGCATTTCCGCCGGGCGCTGGAAATAAACCCGGAGGACGAGCGCGCACGAGATCGCCTCGCCCTGCTGACTGATTCGGAGTGGCCCTGAACATGACGAAGTACGTCTGTAACGTGTGCGGGTACATCTACGATCCCGAAGAAGGCGATCCCGACGCGGATATTCCGGCGGGCACGTCCTTTGAGGATCTGCCAGAGGACTGGGTGTGCCCGGTATGCGGTGCGCCAAAAGAAGAGTTCAACGTAGAGGACTAAAGCGCCTCGCGCCGACCTCCGCAGGCTGTGGCCGACGTCGGAGGACCGCGCGCTGCGGGTGCCACGTGGGTGGTGTCCGCGCTCAGTGAGGTCTACAGCGCGATAGCCAGATTCAGGGGTGCCCGTTCGCTTCCGGGCATGTAATTGGCAAACGAATCAAAGGACGCACCCGCCTTTCGGAACGCCTTCCTGGCTGCGCTGAGGTAGAAGAGGCCCATCTCGCTCTCCCCGCCGGTAGCACGATAGAAGTCTTCAATGCTGTGGGCGGCAGCCATGGATTGGCCCTTCTGTTCTATGTCCGTTTTGATCCGTGCAAAGGGAAGCGAAGGGTTGGTGATGGCAATCTTCATCCTCGGCCGGGTCCCCGTTCCCCGTTGATTCCCAAAGTACCAGGTCACGGCCGTGGGCTCCGGAGGGCGATCCCGGGGCAGCAGTGAATGAATGGAGGCTACAAGTTCAACCAGCAGGCTGGCCAGGATGTCTGCCAGGTCACTTCGTGCTTCTGCCTCCCGGACAATCTTCTGGATGTTCTGTAAGCACCCCGCACGCTCCGGATGCTGTTCAAAGACCGCAAGCAGAATCCAGACCTCAGACCGGACCATCCGGATCATTCGCGCCGCCGCTGCTTCCCGCTTCATCCGATCCGCATCGTCAAGCCCGGATTCCTGTCGGATCTCGGCGGATACCGCCTCCAGGATGGAGCGGCGCATGGACATCAGTTCATCTCCGAAGCGGCGTTCCAGGAGCTCCGCCGCCGCAGGGAGGAGCAGATGATCCTCGCTGATGGGGAACCGCGGTTGGGCCCGGTGCCAGGAATCAAGAAGCTGGGAGTCCGATACACAGCGAAACGCACGGGAAGACACCGAGCTGTACACCAGCGCAAAGGTGATGGCCTTGGTCAGATCAATGAGATCACGCCGCTGTTCCCGGAGATCGTCAATCCGGATTTCCGAGGCTCTGACCAGTCCGGTTGTGATCAGCTGCTGCAGAATCCGAGGTGAGAAGTTGCTGACCTGCATGCCCAGGCCGTCCGTACCGTCCATGGTTCGGATTCGCGCCACCCGAGCTTTCCGTCGGCGGAACTCCTCCGCGCCCTTTGGTGTAAGCACGACCGAGGTGGACATCCGGATAGGTGGTCTGCTCTGCTGCCCGGAGGCTCCGATTCCGCTCATGCCGCCAGCCGGGAGGGTAGCACGCCGCTATCCCTGGCAGAAGGGGACAAGCTTCCACTGTGCGCCCCGGCCCCCGTCAGCTACACTTGGAAACTGGAATGCGGATCCGCGCCAAGATTGTCCTGGTGGTGCTTCCCGTTGTGGTCTCGGTCATCGTGCTGGTAGGTGCGGTAGGCTTTCTCTCCGCATCTTCCGCCATCAATCGCCTGGCTCGCGATTTTCTGGGCTTCAAGCTCACCGAGCTTGAGAAGTTTGCCAACAGCGAATGGGCCCTGGTTCTTGAGACCACTGCCGGCGGGGGAATTCCCGGTCTTGGGGTTGAGGAACTCTCGGCGGCGGCGCAGAGCAGCGTTGAGATCTACGCCGCAAGCATCGTTGGAAGCCAGACAGAGATTATTTTTGCCGTGAATTCCAATGGCGAGATTGTCATGGCCAGCGACGGCAACCCTCCGGATCCCAGCGATGCCGAGCAGCAGGCGCTCTCGGCGTTCTACGCTGAACGTCCCCCGGGCCTGATCGAGTTCAGCCTGGCAGGCGAGGCCCGGACAGGCAGCGGCTTCTTCTTTGATCCCTTTGACTGGTACTTCCTGGTTAGTAAGACCGACGCTGCATTCTATTCAGATGTAAACGCCATCACGGTGCGAACCGCCGCCGTGCTCGGTGGCGCTGTACTCATCATCACGCTGGTTCTGCTCTTCTTCTCCGGCCGCCTGACCCGGCCGCTTGGCCGGATGGTTGAGTCAATGAAGGCCGTGATCTCCAGCGGCGAGCTCAGCTCCCGGGTGGACGTTGAGTACAACGATGAAACCGGACGACTCGCACACACGTTCAACATCATGCTCGCTGGGCTGGATCGCGCGAACCAGGCAATCAAGCAGGAGGCGATGGATGCGGTGATGGCGCAACGGGAAGAGCGTCGACTGCGGACGCTTTTTGAACGCTACGTGCCGGGGGATGTGATTGAAGAGGTGGTCAATCAGCCGGACAACGCGCTGGTGGGAAAGGTTGCTGTTGTCAGTGTTCTCTTCAGTCACGTCAACGGATTTGACGAGGTCACTGCGCAGCTTCCACCGGACATTATGGTGGAAAGCCTCAATCGCTACTTCGCCATGGTTGGCGAGCCCATCTTTGGCCGCAGTGGAATCATCGACAAGTACATCGGTGATGCGATCATGGCGGTCTTCGGCGCCCCAAAGGCCTACGACCGGTTCCAACTGGACAGCCTCCACGCCGCACTGGAAATGAACGAGGAGCTCCCCCGCTTCAACGCCTTCCAGCGCAAGAAGGGATTGCCGGAGTTCCACCATGGCCTTGGTCTGCACTACGGAGCGGTAACCATTGGAAACATGGGCACGGATGACAAAATGGACTACACCGTTATCGGCGATACGGTGAACCTTGCCAGCCGCCTCCAGGGCCTCAGCCGCCAGTACCGGCAACCGATTGTCATCTCCGAGAGCCTGCAGCGTAAGATTGATGGATTACTCCCCTGGAGGGCGCTGGACACGGTTGCGGTGAAGGGGCGAGCTGACCCGGTGCGGGTCTACACCGTGGCCGAGGAGCTGGACGCGGAGCGCAGGGAGCTGTGGGAGCTCCACAATCAGGCGATGACTGCCTACTACAACAGGCACTTCACCCAGGCAATCAGAATGCTCAACCAGGCCCTGCGGATTCAACCTGAGGACTACGCGGCCACGGTAATCCGGGACCGGGCAGAGACCTTCCGCATTCAGCCGCCTCCGGCAGACTGGTCCGGCGTAGAGGTCATGACAAGCAAGTGAGTGCCAGGCGTACGGCTGTGCAATCCCGATGTGTGGGCGCTTTCTCCTGCGCTACACTCAAGGCCTGAGAATGCGAATCCGCGCCAAGTTTGTCCTGGTTGTACTCCCGATTGTGGTGGTTGCCATAGTTCTTGTGGCGGCCGTGAGCTATTTCTCGGCTTCAACGGGAATTAACCGGCTTGCGCGTGATTTTCTGGGCTTCAAGTCCGGCGAGCTTGAGAAGTTTGCCGTCAGCGAATGGGCACTGGTTGACGAGACCTTGCAGGCCGGCGGAATACCGGGACTGAGCGAGGACGAATTGATCTCCGCCACCCAGGAGAGCATCCGGGGCTTCGCCAGGAGCATCCTGCGCGGGGAGACGGGGCGGATCTTTGCTGTTGATTCGCAGGGGCGAGTGGTCCTGGATGCTCTTGGTGCGGAAGCCGACTCGGACGCGGATGCTCCGACGCCGGACGAGGCGGAACAGACGGTGCTCTCCACCTTCTACGAGGAGCTCCCGGCCGGTTTGATTGAGTTTAACGTTGGCGGGGTCAGCCGGGTTGGAACCGGATTCCGCTTTGAGCCCTTTGACTGGTATTTCATCACCAGTGATACCAGCGAAGCCTTCTACCGGGATCTGACAACCCTCACAGTTCGCGCGGCCGTCATGCTCGCGGTCTCGGTGCTGCTGATCAGTTTGTTGCTGCTGTCCTTTGCTTCAGCGCTGACCCGGCCGCTCGGTCAGGTGGCAGACTCCATGGAGCGCGTAATCCGGGAGAACGCCCTCAGCGAGCGTGTGGAACCGGAGTACGATGATGAAACCGGGCAGCTCGCCCAGACCTTCAACGTGATGCTGCAACAGCTGGACCACGCCCAGCAGTTGGTGAAGCAGGAAGCCACGAGCGCTGTGCTCGCACGCCGGCGCGAGAGGAGGCTGCGGAGCGTGTTCCAGAAGTATGTGCCAGCGGAAGTCGTTGACAGCGTTTCAGACAGCGAGGAAACGGTCCTTGAGCCGGTGGCTCGGGCTGCCTGTGTTCTTTCCAGCGACATCCGGGGCTTCACCACCATCAGCAGCAGCATGCATCCGGAGGATCTGGTCAACAGTCTCAACCGCTACTTTGAGCTTATGGTTGCTCCGATCCTCCGTCGGGACGCCTTCATAGACAAGTACATCGGTGACGCAATCATTGCGGTGTTTGGCGGCGGACGGAATCCGGCCCCGGACTTCCACGTGCAGAGCGTGGAGGCGGCCCTGGACATGGTGGACGCCATTGAGGCCTTCAACGCTGACCAGAATCGGCGTGGGCTTCCCGAGTTTCATCACGGTGTTGGAGTCAACTACGGAGCGGTTACCATCGGGAACGTTGGTACGCAGCGAAAGATGGACTACACGGTCATTGGTCCCAACGCGGACTTTGCGAGCACGCTGGAGGCGCTCACCAAGGACTACGGAGAGCCGCTCATCATCTCTGAGAGCCTCCAACGCAAGATAGACGGCCGCTACCCGTGGCGCCTCCTGGACATGGTGGCAACCCGGGACCGACCTGACGGAATCCGAATCTACTCGGTTTCTCGGATGCTCAATGTTACGGAACAGGAAGCATGGGGACTGCACAATCAGGCGATGACCGCGTACTTCAACAAGCAGTTCCGTCAGGCCATTGGGTTGCTGAACAAGGTCTCCGGAATCCTGCCTCGGGACCGGGCAGCTTTCCTCATCCGCGAACGCTGCGAGCAGCTCATCAATGATGGGGAGCCTGCAGGCTGGACCGGCGCAGCCGGGGCCGGTGGACACTGACATGCGTGCGCTCATTCTCCTGTCCCTGCTCCTCGGAGGGATCTCCGGACCTGGCGCGTTTGCGCAGGCTGGCGCCGGTACAGAGGGTAGACCCGGTGAAGATCTGGGCGGAGTGCAGTCCACCAACATTCAGGTGCTTGTCTTGCCGGCGCTACCGTTCTCCCCGCAGACCGCCAGCGACACCGACGCAACCCGGCTTGCCGAGTCCATTGCGCCGCTCCTCGCCGCTTCCCTGGACAGCCCCGCGGCTCCGATATCCCTGACTACGCTGGATGCCCCGGCTTGGGAGGACATCGTCGGCACTGGGCAAGACCAGGGTGTGTTCAGCGGTGAGACCGCTGGGCTGGATGCAGCGGCGTTGGATGTTTCCAGGGAGCTCGGCGGGGACGTGCTTCTCCTCAGCTTCTACGAACCCCAGTCCATCCGGATGCTGGTGCTGGTCCTTGCCTACGATGCGTGGCGTGGACGAATCATCGCTGCGCGAATAGAGCGTCCCCGGGCCGGGATCCGCTTCACCACAGAACTTGATGACCTTGCTATTGCGCTCAACCAGGCAATCGCGGAATCCGCGGACACGCTCGTGGCAGGCAGGGACGGGGTGACCGGAGAGCCGGTGTTTGTGGCACTTGAGCTTTGGGCGGATCTTGATGGGATGTCCGTGAGCGCTCCCGGCCGCGGCAAGCTTGGGACTATCAGCAATGGAACCCTCTCCCTTCCCCGGCAGCCCTTTGTGGCGGGCCAGGAGGTCATTTTTGAGCTTTCCCACCCCGATCACTACACCCAGACCGCCAGCGTGAGAATCAACGCCGAGGACAGTACCGTTGTTCTACCAGTACCGCCTCGGCGAACGCGCGCGGTTGCTGAGATCCGATATGACACAACGATGCCGCTGGGTGGGCAACTTGGCTTTCTTTGGCACCTTGTGCCCGACCGCACCGTCATCGGCGCAAGGATTGGACTGGGATTTCAGGCCCCGTCAATAGATGACCTGGACCTGGGCGTTCCGGAGCTTGAGACCGCAATCCGGGCGGGAGTCTATCCATTGCCAAACCGTACTGCACCCCTGCGCCTGCGGCTGGAAAGCGGGGTTGCGGTCCGGACCCTCTTCACGGAAGCGGGCCTGCTTCTGGATCCACGGCTGGTCATTGTGGATGCTACGGTCCAGCGCTTTGGTCAGCGTCTGATACTCGGACTCTCCTCAGCGCTCAGCGTGAGGATTCCCCTGGGCAACGCACGGGCAGCAGGTTCCGGGCTGTACTCCTCCGGTCTTGGTCTGCAGGTAAGCATGGAGCTGGGATACCGATGGTGATGGGAAGCGCTTCCTACCGCAGTAGAAGGCAGAGCCTCCGGGGGACCGGTTCGTATAGGCGGAACCCCGGGAAGCGGGACCGCGCAGTCCCAGCCCGTCCCAGGCTCCCTCTGATCCTCGTCCTCGGCGGACTTGCCCTTGGGGGACTTGGCATCGGGGGCTGTGAGCTGCTGCAGAACAGCCCCTATCCGGGATTCCTGGCGCTCGCGGAACGCGCCGCGTCGGTTACCCGGCAGTCCGCAGGCGCTGTCTCCATTAGCCTGGTCACCCCAACGGTGGGCGGCGTTGAGCGGGAGTACCTGGTGATACTGGAGGAGGGGGCGGGGAGCGAGCCGCGCGCCCGATTCTATGACTCCGAGCTTCAGGAAGCATTTTCGCTGAACAGCTTCCAGTTCCGTAATCCTCAGGACTGGCTCGGCTTGCCGGACGGCCGAATCTGGGCCGGGGACCGGTATCTCGACGCCGAGACCGGTACCATCACCGGGGATGAAGCCAGGATCAATGCCGGGGGAACAACGGTCGTAGTTCCCACGGACGGCGGGATCGGGCTGTTTTCCCTTCGCCTTGACACAAGCCCCGGTAACATCGAGCTACTTGCCGAACCCCTGGCGCTCTTTCTGGAGTCCGGTCCTGTTGAGACGGCTGATGTGACACTCCCTGCAAAGCTGGGAGGGGAGCGAGTGCTGGTTGCAGACCTGGATCAGCTAGCGGCGGACAGCGAGCTGTATCCGGATAACGAGACCTTCACCTTCAACGCGAGCATCGCCGGAGCCCACGGTGCCGTTGTAGGAGATGTGGCGGTCTTGCAGGCCTACGTGAATCTCGGTGATCGGGATACTCTGGCAAGGATAAGCGTGCCGATGCCCTTCTCCACCCTGCCCGCAAGCCCCCCGGCTGATGGCTATCCAGTTGACTACTTCCGGATTGGTCGGGAGGCGATAGAGGGCTCGCTCCAGAGGCTTGGCGATCTGCTGCTGGTTTCAGATCAGGATTCACCCGCGGGCCTCAGGCTGTCGGTTTTTGAACTGCAACCAGCAGAACCCGGCGTGGCTGTTTCCGTTGTTCCGCTGGACGAACGCAGCGTGGACACCTTGTTCGGCCCGCAATCTGACAACCTTGATGAGCTCGACCGCCGCGTGGCGGTGCGGCCGGACGGAACAGCATGGTTCACCTGGGATCCCGGCTCCGAGATGCTGTTCCGCCTTAGTCCCTGGTGGGAGAGCCAATGATGCGAGCGGGACGACGTCGCCACACCGCGCTTTGCGCTCCCGTGCTGCTGGTTCTGCTTGGACTTGGGGCGCCCGGCCTACTGCTGGCTCAGGGGACAGAGCGGGTTACAACCCTTGCAGTGGTCGTGCGTGAGGGGGAAACCTCAGAGATCCGTAGGCCTCTGACGCTCCGCCTGGTGGCGGACAGTATGGTATCGGCAGTTCCGGATTCCCCGGTGACCCTTGTGCTCAGCGCCTACACCGGGCCGGCGGATCCGGAAACACTCCGGGCGATTGCTGCAAACGCCGGTGCTGACGTCCTTCTGCTCGCCACCGTTGCCGGCACTGATGCGGAGATCGCCGTTGATCTCCAGGCCCTGGATTCCCTCAGCGGGTCCGTGCTCCGAACCGCGACCTTTGCCGATCGGCTGGACAGCGCATATCGCATTCTGTTTGGGCGCTTCTGGAATGATCTCCCAAACTTCCTGGCTGAGCTTCCTGCTATCAGCAGCACTGCGGTACTCCGTGTTGCGCTGGAAGGGGAAGGCCTTGTGGTGGTGGAGGGCGTCGGTCGGCGACGGGCGTCACCTGCGGAACCGGCCGAGTTCCAGCTTTCCGCACCTGCGAGCTATCGAGTTACTGTCAATCGGGATGGGTACTACCCGGAATCCATCTCACTGCTGCTGGAACCGGGAACAGCGGTGGATCTGGCACCGGAGTCGGTTCAGCTCCCGAGTGTCATTCTGGATCTTGGTCTTCACTCCCTTGGGTTTCCGCGTGCGACGCTTTCCTGGATTCCCCGCGGGAGCGAGTTTGCCCTTGGAATTGGGCTTCTGAGCTATG
Organism: uncultured Spirochaetaceae bacterium; assembly: GCA_964591085.1. Taxonomy (GTDB): domain Bacteria; phylum Spirochaetota; class Spirochaetia; order DSM-27196; family CAZPXH01; genus CAZPXH01. The sequence goes on from CAZPXH010000005.1 coordinate 70,438, forward strand.
CCGGCGGACTCAACCCCTTCTTCACTTCTGGACTTGACCTTCCCTTTACCGCAGTTCCCCTGCTGGAGATCCTTGCCACTCTCGCTGTTCCACCACTCGGGCCTGGTGTGCTTGCGGCGGGCGCGGGGGCAGAGGGCGCTGCCCTCGCCGTGCAGCCTGCCCTTGAGTTCGGTCTCAGGCTGAACGTAGGCGGTGGACCGTTTGTTGACGCAGTCATACCGGCCGTGCTCCGCCTTCCCCTGGACCTGGAGCTTCAGGTCCGCAGGGGCCGGGCGTTCTGGCTGCGCATCGCACCTGCGCTCTTCTTCCTCGCAGATCCGGACGCAGCCGCGGTGTTGCTGTCTTCCGCACAGACGGTTGGACCCCAGCCTATTGCGGTTGGGCCCGTAGGTCTCCAGATAGCCGATCCCAGCTTCGGTTTCCGGATGGCGTTCTGATGGGAGTCCACACGATGCTGCCAGCCGCAGTGTTCTCGGGTGTAACACGCGCACGCCGTCGGCTGGGCCGGATTCTCTGTACCGGCCTGGTGCTGAGCGCCTGCACCCAGCCCGTGTTCAATGCGGGTCTGACGCAGACCACCGCTCTTACCCGGGACTGGGACCCGGTGGGGACCCTTCAGGTGGTGGATGCCGCAGATGCCTTTCTCCCCGATGGCTTCTTCCGAAGCACATGGTATCCGCGCAGCGAGGCTTCTTCAGAAGCCCGGGGCCTGATGGTCTTCAGTGATGACTTCCAGGTCCTCCGTTTGCTTGTCACCGATCAGTCCTCCGTGCGGCTGACTAACAGCGGCTCAACGGAGGGCTTCCTCTTGGGCACGCCATCTGAAGTCGCCTACCCACAGGTCCTGCCGTTCTACTCGGGGAACAGCGGGCTTCCTGACCGCTATGTGGTAGTTCTTGTTGGTCCGAATTGGCCGGATGGCGACGTCCTGATCCTTGGCGGCGTAGACGGCGCCCCCCCGGACACCCCGTTCACAGCGGACTTCTCCATCCTGCACTTTGTGAACAGCCTGGTGCAGGCCAACGAAGACGGCGGACTTCCCACCGGCACGGAAGAACTCTGGGTGATCGGGCTCGGCGCAATGCGCTGGGGCCTCGCTTCTGGATCCGGGGATCCGGAACTCATTATTCCCCTGCTTACGCGGAACGTGGATGGCGCGGATCCCGTGCGGAACAATGAGGTCTACGAAGGGCTGCTCCGGGTCCGGCCGGACGGTACGTCTGAATACACAGAAGTGAACCAACGCAACAATTACCTCGATCTGCTGCAACCGGACGCGGGCGGGAACCCGAGCGGTGTCCTTGTAGAGGACACCATCCGCTATGTGGTGGACTCTGCGGGTGGCTGGAGCTATCTCTCGGCTGCCTTCTTTCCCAATGATCCAGACTCGGGAGAGGTGAACTTCCAGGCGCGTGATGACCGCGTACTGTACTGGCGGCATAGCGGTCCGACAGGGCCTGCGGGTGTGGATACACCGGTCAATGGGATAGCTGTTGGATCCAGGGTGGAGGCGTTGCTTCCGGACGGCTCCGTTGTGTTGTCTGAGCCCGGTGAAGGACTGTGGTACCGCTTCCTGCCGGATGACCGGGCTGTGTCGGAACCGATAGCAGCGCCCGGTCTTGAGGTTATCGGCCAGTTTCCGCTGGACGGAGCACGTGAGCGCAAGTACCTGGTTCAGCAGACAATCTCCGCCAGCATTGGCGGCGACATCATTGCCCTGACTATCCGCAGCTACCTCGTGAGCGGCAATCAGTTGATAGATCTGTTTGCTGAGTGACCGGTGCTATGACCCCGGGTTCAGCGCTCGGCCTCGTCCAACTCCCTTAGCAGCACCTCCTGCAGGGTGAGATAGAAGTCTCGGATCTCGGCCTCGTCAGGGTTCTCGGGATTCAGTTCTGCCAGCCGACGTTCCACAAAGTCCAGCGGGCGTTCGGTGGAATCGAATGCCAGGTCTGCAACTTCTGACTGGAACTCATCCAGATTGGCGATCTCACGAACAACGTCTTGTGCAAGAATCTCTTCATAGCGGACTCCGAATTCGCGGAGGTCATCCGAAATTCCGGGGAAGAAACCTCCCAGGTCGCCAAGGAAGGCCAGATACTGGCCGTAGAAGTTCACCAGGTTGACCGCGCCGCCATCCTCCAGCAGAGAATCCGCCCGCTGCCGGAACTCTCGGTAGCGCGACTGCAGTTCCTGCAATTCTTCCGCCTGCGTCCGCAGCGCTGTGTTCTGCCGGCGCAACGCTGACAGTTCCCCGACCGTCTCCGCCGACGCCTGCGCGCTTGCCTCTGCCTGCTCCGCAGCCTGATCTGCTGCGCGCTGCTCCTCCGTGAGTTGCCCTCCGGCTTCTTCCAGCGCAGCAACCACTGCCTCGGCCAGCTCTACCGGATCCCCGCCGTCCAGGGCCAGACCGGACGCCAGGATGCCTGCGATCTCCGTAAGCTGGGTTTCAAGCTCTCGTCGTCCCTCAATGACCGGTTGCATCGCTTCCCGCAACTCCGAAGCTGCCGGAACCCGTCCCTGCTGAACCACAACAGCTGCCTGCGCAACCTCCCGTAGCGTGGCAGCACGGGCTTGTGCGCCGATGTCCCTCCGAATTGCGGTGAGCTGTGCAATCTCGGTTGCCAGCTCATCGGCCCGCGCGCCAGCCGGGATTGATTCAGACGGGGCGTCACCTTCTGCAACCCGGGCAAGCAGCTCCCGAACCCAGTTCAGCGTCTCAGCCGCAGTACCCCCGGTTGCTCGCGCTTCAGCCATGGCCGCTTCCAGGTCCGAGACCCTGGCTTCCGCCGCTTCCCTGGCCTCTGTTTCAGCACCAAGGCCCGCCTCAAGTTCCGCAATCCGTGCGTCACGCTCCACCAGATTCTGGATCTGTTCGTCTACCTGCTGTTGCAGGCTGGCGGTAAGGTTGGTGAGGCCGACCAGTTCTGCGTTGCGCTCTTCAAGGGCCGACTCCCGCTGAGAAAGCTCTCGCTGCAGCTCAGAGATCCGCGCCTGAAGGTCTGTCTGAATCTGCTGGATGCTGTCAGCGGTCTCCTCTGCGCGCTGCCCTTCCACAAATGCAAGGGATTCCCGGAGCTCGGGCAGAGTCTGGAGGGCGCTGAGGTAACGTTCCTCCGCCTGTGCGGTTGCTCCAGCCCGCGCAAAGTCCTGCGCCTCGGCCACGGCGTTCCGGATTTCGGTGACAACCGTTACGGTTTCCAGGATCTCTGTTGTGTCCTGCCGATTGGCCTCCGAGTTAATGCGGCTTCTGAGTGAGGCAATCAGGAAGCGATCTATCCCCTGCCGGTCGGCAACTGCATCCGTTGCCGCGTTGGCCGTCAGGAACTGGTCCAGCAGATCCAGCTGCTGCAGGGCACGCGCATAATCCTCTTCATTCACCGCGCGGCGGGTACTCGCGTAGAAACCGGTGATCTGCTGCCCGAGTGAAACGCTCCGCTCGCGTTGGGCAGAGAGTCGCTGAAGCTCGGCCTGGGCTGCCGTGAGCTCGGTTGCAGACTGCTGTTGCTGCGCCTCCAATTCCGCAAGGAGCTCGGCCTCCCGCGCTGCAGCCTCCTGCACCAGGCGCTGTCGCTCCACGTTTGCCTGGTCTATGGCGCTGGCAAGCTCGGACTCCAACGCGTTGAGGCTGGCCTCAAGAGCATCCCGCTCCGCCTCCGCCTCTGCCCGGAACGACGCAAGCTGTGCGTCAAACTGCTGCTGCCGCTGTGCTTCAAATTCGGCGAGCTCCGCGGCGATCTGTTCTTCACTGAGGCCGGCCCCCTGGAGGCGATCGCGCTCGGCCGCAAGCTGTGCCTGGAGTTCGGACTCCAGCTCTGCCTCGCGGTCTGCTATCCGGCTGTCAAAGTCCTGGGCAAGCGCGTTCCGCTCCGCTGCAATTTGCTCCAGCTGGCTCTGCGCGTTGCGGATCTCGGCCTCCGCTTCTGCAAGGCTTGCTTCTGCCTCTTCCCGGACGGCGGCGAGGATTCTGCCCTCCGTGCTTGCAAGCAGCGACACTTCCGCCTGCCTGCTCTCTTCCTGGCTCTCAAACAGTAGAATTGCTCCCCAGATTCCACCTGCCAGAACCAGAATCGCCGTCAGGTTGACCACCGCGGCAAGCCAGAACCGCTTCCTCCGGGGACTTACACGGAAGAGCTCAGGCGTGATTTCCATCCGTTGGCGCCGGGTACGCTCCTCAATCTCCTGTTCAATCTCCCGCGCTTCATCCTCATCAGCAGCGGACATGGAGACCGCTTCCATCTCCGTTTCGGAAGCGGGGATGAGGTGACCGTCGTCGCGAGCGTTGCGCTGCTCCTCCCGATACCGGGTGGCGCGCTGCAGGAGGCTACCCATACTTCTGCTTATAGTTTCGACAAAATCGGCCTGCTGCTCAAAGAGCAGAAGGCCGTGATCGGTTTGGCTTGGTTGAGCGCTGGCTCCTGGATGATGCCTGGCTCAGATCCGAGAGGCGAGACTCCGGTTCTTCTCATAGGCCATTGTCTCATCCCGGGTCAGCTTGCCCGGTTCCAGCTCCACATCCATGTGCTCAAGCAGAGCCGTGCTGAGGGCAGCTCGGAAGTCTTCCAGCGAAACGGACTTTCCCGTGAGTTCCTGAACGCTGGCCATGGGCTCCAGCGCCTTGTCCTTGATTTCCGGTGGGACGTAGACGATTCGGAACAGGGACTCCTGATCCATAGGTCCAATGAAGCCAACGATGTTCACCACGTACAGGTTCTCAATCGTTGTCAGCAGTATCGTTGCGAGCTTCCTGCCGTTCTCAGCGCGAACAGCACCCTGGTGCTTGTACCACGCGCCTTCAACGCCCAGTCCTCGGAAGGTATCCACCATGACCGCACCGAGTTTGTGGAACAGTGCATCCGTGTCCGGGAAGTGGCTCTGTTCAAACACCAGCTGCACGTTTGCCGTGGACTCCGGATCCACAAAGATCAGGCTCCGCTGCCCGGTGATGATGACGTGCTCCAGATCCGGGCAGTCTTCCTTGATCTCATTGATGAGGTTGGCAAAGTTGCTGAGGCAGATAATTGCCTTGGCCCCAGAGTCCCGGAGAATGAAACTGATCTCACGGCCCTTGTACATGGTGTTGAAGGGCACTGCCACGCAACCGAGCTTTTGTATTCCAAAGAACGCGAACACAAACTCCGGGATGTTCGGCAACATCAGCGCAACCCGGTCTCCCTGCCGGATGCCGAGCTGCTCCAGGCCGCTGGCAATCCGGTTCACACTTTCATCAACTTCCTGGTAGCTGTAAATCTTGCCCTCAAACCGAAGGGCCTCCTTCCGCTTGTACTGCCTGGTAATGGTTTCAAGCGTACGGCCAAGCCCAAGGCCCTCGGTACTCTGCGCAGCTTCCTGCTGCTTTCGTGCGCGGCCAAACATCAGGCGTCCTCCCTGGTGATGAGCCGACGATCCTCCGCCTCACCTCGCAGCTCCTTGCGGAGCACCTTGCCCGTTGCACTCTTTGGCAGCGTTTCCACAAACTCAATCTGCTTGGGCAGTTTGTAGGGCGCAAGGTTGTCCCTGGCGTAGTCCATGAGTTCCGGAGCCTGCAGGGGAGCGCCCTCCTTCAGCACCACAAAGGCCTTCACCATTTCCCGCCCCCGCTTGTCCGGCACAGCCACAACAGCGGCATCCGTCACGGCCTTGTGGCTCATCAGCACCTCTTCCACTTCCCGGGGGCTGATGTTGAAGCCACCGCGAATGATCAGGTCCTTCTTGCGGTCAGTAATGAAGTAGTATCCGTCGCCGTCACGGTAGCCGAGGTCACCGGTGTGAAACCAACCATCCGTGTTGATGGATTCGGCGGTGGCTTCCGGATTGTTCCAGTAGCCTGGCGTGACGGTTTTGCTGCGGATGACGATCTCCCCCTCCTCGTTGTTACCGAGGAAATTGTCGCCGTCATCCACAATGCCCATCTCAACGCCCTTGGCCGGCGGACCGATGGACCCTTCCTTGTAGCCCTCTCCGCTACCATTCAGGCAGACGCTGGACGTTGTCTCGGTAAGGCCGTAGCCCTCCGTAATCTGGGTATCAAACGCCGTGATGAAGTCCTGCATGGCGGACCGGGAGAGCGGCGCTCCGCCGGAAACACATTGCCTCAGGCTCTTGGGCATTTGAATCTTGCGCGCGCGGGCCACCGTCAGCAGATGACCATACATCGATGGGATTGCCGGCAGGATGGTGGCTTCATTCTCTGCAATCGCATCCAGCAGGTTCTGCGGACTGTAGCTCGGGACCAGGCATGCAGCTGCCCCGTGGGAGAGCGTGGGGATCATGCAGTTCGCAAGTCCGTAAACGTGGTACAGCGGCAGGACTGCAACAACCCGGTCCTCTGGTGTGAAGTTCACCATAGAACTGACGATGGTGTTGACCTGGAAGTCAAAGTTGCCGTGGGTGAGCGTGACGCCCTTGGGATTCCCGGTGGTGCCGGAGGTGTACAGAATAACCGCGGGGTCATCCATGGACACTTCCTTGGCATCGTAGCTCCGGGAGCCCTTCGCCACCACGTCCCCGAGGTTCACGGTGCCAACGGGTTTTGCGCTGTTTCTGCCGGATCGGGCCTGGCGTGCAACCTGCACGCCGACCTCCTCCGCTGCCTCGGACGCTATCTTCACGTCCGCGCCGGCAATGATTCCCTTCTGCCGCATGCCCTGCACAATGACCGTGTCAGGGACCTGCTCGTTTGACAGCTGGTACTTTCCGGCAATTCGTCCTTCGGCGACGCCCGCTCCGTAGGCAATTACGTCAGCGGCGTCTCCGTCGGGGTTGAATACAAGTCTCCATTTCTTTGGCATACGCCTCTCAGCTACCAGCCTCAACCTTGAGGTATTCGTCTACCTCGTCAAAGAACTGGGTTTCAATCTGTTCGCTTGGCCGCGGTGTTGCAAGGCTGACTCCGATGTACACAACGGTGTTCACAACCAGGCTCAGGATTACCGGGTGACCGACCACCAGCGGCCGCTCGCCGTTCACCACAATCAGCAGTGAAAGCACGAGGTAGACCACGCCCGCAACTGTTCCGGCAACCGCTCCCTGTTTGGTAGCTCGCCGCCACATCAGGCCTCCTACCAGGGCCGGCGACCATTGCGCAAAGCCCGGGACGCTGACATCGGTGAGGTAGAGCGCCATTGCGCTCTGGTTCAGGAAGCTGATGCCCATGCTCAGGAGCACTATCACAACAACCGCCCACCGAGCCCAGGTGGTGATTTCCTGGTCCGTCGCATCGGGTTTGAAGATTCCCTGAATCACGTCACGGCTCACGATCACGCTCGAGGTCATTAGCTGAACCGCCGCGGTACTGACAGCAGCAGCAATCACTCCCAGCAGTACAAACACGCCAAACCACTGTGGAAGCGTGCGTCCAATGATGGTCTGGACTACCCGGTCTGCCTCTTCCTGCAGTCCAACGCCGTTTGCCGTGGCGAGTTCCTGCAGCTCCTCAACCGGAATGGTAGCCGGGGCAATGATAGAGCCCCAAATGTAGGGAATGATGTAGAAGAACAGACCGCCAAAGATGAAGATCAGCAGCGGGAACCATTTGAACAGGCTCTTGTCCCGCGCGGTCATGCAGCCAACCGCAACGTGCGGCCAGGCAAAGGCCAGCAGGCCAACAACAAAGGTTCCGCCAAGGACAAGCGGGGTGTACTCGCCAACAGGGCCGGGGGCGCTCAGCATTGAGGGCCGATTTGCCGCCAGTTCGGCTACCGCCTGGGTAAGCCCGCCGTCCGGGAAGAGTACGGCAACAGCCCAGATCAGACTGCCCAGCAGTGCGGTCATGTAGACGGTGCCGAGGAAGATATTGACCCATGCGACCATCCGCATTCCGCCCAGCAAAACCAGAATGATGAGAATGACAGCGGTATAGATGGCTCCCCAGATTGCCGGCAGACCGGTGAGGGCCTCAAAGCCCGCGCCAACTCCCAGGGGCTGAATTCCGACGTAGGGCACCATGAATGCCAGAATGCTTATGGACAGGACGAGTCGGAGCGTCTTGGACTCGTAGCGCTCGCTGACTACCTCAACGGGGGAAAGGAAGCGGTTGATCTTTGCAAGCGCCCAGAGGCGAGGACCAAAGAACATGTACAGACCGGCGAAGCCGGCAACACTTCCCCAGATGAACATCACGTATCCCGGTCCCTCGGTGTAGAGGAGGCCGGGGAATCCGTAGAAGGTCCACGCGGAGGAGATTGCAAAGAGAACAAAGAAGAACATGACCACGACGCCGATGGTTCGGCCCCCGAGCATGTAATCCTCTGCGGTCTTGGCAGAGATTCGATAGCCGTATGCGGCCATCAGCACGATGATCAGGCCAAAGCCCGTCAGTGCGGCGACGGTAAATGCCATCATTGGGCTCCTTTCTTACCGATACGGCCAGAAGAAGAAGAAATACACGATGTAGGCAACAAGCCAGAAAATCGTGAACAGAACGCCGGAGAACAATGTCATTGTCATCCAGCCAAATGCGATGAAGGGTTCCCCGTCGGCTCCCGCCTCCATTCCACCGATGGCGATGAATACGATGTATCCAATCACCGAGAGCAGGAGCAGAAGCAGATAAATCCGGCCGGGTCTGTGGCGCATCATTTCGCGCATGCAGGCCTCCTGATGCAGGTATGCCGGTCGGTGTACCATGAGCTACCTGCCCGGTCAAGAAATATGAGCATTGCATACGGTTGCTCGTCACTTGACCCCGGACCGAGCAGTGTCCATTTTTCGGGGGTGCAGGATACTTCGCCGACCCCACTGGACCGGCTGACCGATCCCCAGGAATTGTTTCGGCTGGTGCAGGATGGCTCAGAGCCCCTCCATCTGATTGACGTCCGGTCTCCGGAAGAGTTTGCCGACGGTCACATTCCCACGGCCGTCAACATTCCGTTTCAGCTGATTGAGGAGCGCGTCCCCACCACAGACAGGGATGTGTTGATGGTGCTCTATTGCCAGAGCGGCGGACGTTCTGCCGTTGCCAAGGCGATTCTGCAGGACATCGGCTATCACCACGTGGTCAATTTCGGCGCGATCGCCGACTGGCCCGGCACCCTTGAGCGCTGACCGTGACCGGCAAGCAACCACGGAACCCACTGTCAGTCGGCGACCTGGTCTCCGGCTTCCACGTTGAGCAGATAGACGATCTTGCAGAGCTCCAGGCATGGGGAGTACTGGCTCACCATGAGGCCAGCGGTGCCCGCGCATACCACATCGTCCGTGATGATCCGGAAAACGTGTTCGCGTTCGCCTTCCGGACCCTGCCGGAAAGCAGCAACGGTGTAGCTCACATTCTGGAGCACACCGTGCTCTGCGGCTCCGAGCGATATCCGGTGAAGGATCCCTTCATTCAGCTCGCTCGCGGAAGCATGAATACGTTCCTTAATGCGCTGACCTATCCGGACAAGACCGTGTATCCCGCTGCATCACCGGTGCGCCAAGATCTTTTTAATCTGATGGCCGTCTACGGAGACGCGGTGTTCTTTCCGCTGTTGAAGCAGGAAGCCTTCCGGCAGGAAGGTCACCGCATTGAACCGGGCCCGGACGGATTGCTGCAGCGCGCGGGAATTGTTTTCAACGAGATGAAAGGAAACTACGCCACCGAGGATAATGCCGTGGGTGAGCTGGCCCAGCAGAAGCTCCTTCCAGACACCGCCTACGGCGTGGATTCCGGCGGTGATCCCCGCGCGATTCCCGCGCTCACGTATGAGGAGTTCATTGCCTTTCACCGGCGGAACTACCATCCCTCCAACTGCCTGATCTACCTCTACGGAGACATCCCCAGCGCCGACTACTTCCAGTTTCTGCACGACCAGTTTCTCAGCCGATTAGAGCGTCTGCCTGAGGGAGAGGCCGGGTCACCGGCACTCAAGACGCTCGTTCAGCCCCGCTGGGACGCTCCAAGGGCCGAGCTTGGGGAGTACCCGGTTAGCGCGGAAGACAGCGCCGAAGGCCGGAGCTCCTTCACCATGCTGTGGTTGCTCCCCACCGAGGATGAGCCGCTTGAGCGCCTCAAGGCCAGTCTGCTCTCTGAGCTTTTGCTTGGCGGGGACGGATCTCCTTTGCAGAAGGCATTGATTGAGTCCCACCTCGGCGAGGATCTGTCCTCCGCAAGCGGGCTTGCCGGGCACCTGCGGGAGCTGACATTTGGAGCAGGGCTCCGCGGAACTGATCCCGAGCGTGCGGAGGCTATCCGGGAGCTGGTGACAAAGACGCTCACCGATCTTGCGCGCAATGGCTTTCATCCGGACCTTGTGGAAGCCGGGCTGCGGCAGTTTGAGTTCCACCATCGGGAGATCAAGGGCGGTCCCTACGGGATGCGACTCCTCAACCGGGTGATGCGCGGGTGGCTCCACGGCCTTCCGCCAGCCAATGGTCTTAGATTTGACCCCGTCATCGGTGAGCTCAAGCGACAGCTCCAGCACTCGCCATCGTTGATATCTGACCTGATCACACCCTGGCTCCTGGAGAACCCGCACCGCCTTGATCTCACCGTCAAGCCAAAGCCCGGGCTTGCTGAAGCCTGGTCGGCCGAGGAGTCCTCAGAGATGCAGGGCATCGCTTCCGCCATGTCAGCAGAGGACCGCGAACAGCTGGAGGCGGCGAATCGCGCCCTGGCCGAGTTCCAGTCCAGCCCGGACCGGCCCGAGGATCTTGCAAAGATTCCGTTCCTGAGTCGCACGGACGCGCCCGCCGAGGTCGAGCGGGTTCCCTTCTCAACCGAGTCCGTTCTTGGCAGGCCGGTCCTTGTGCACGATCTGTTCACCGAGGGACTCGTCTATCTGGACGGCGTGGTGGACATCTCGGGGCTCTCCGCCGAAGAGCTGGTCCTCCTTCCCCTGTACACCAGCATGCTCTCCGGATCAGGCCTCCCGGACATGGATTACGATCGTCTTGCGGTAGAGATGGACCTCAGGCTGGGCCGCTTTGGCGTGAATCCCGAGGTCTCCGAGCGCCTGGACGGTACCCTGCAGATGCACCTTGGGTTCCGCATCGCTGCGCTTGAGGACCGGATTGGCGATGCAGCAGACCTGGTGGCCCGGCTCTTTGCCGAGGCGAATGTGGATAACCATACCCGCCTCCGTGACCTGCTCGCCGAGGCAAGGAATGACCTTCGCTCCGCTATGTTGCCCGCCGGTCACCAGATGGCCGTACTGCAGGCACGGCGCGGCCGGAGTTCCGTTGGGGTTGTAGAAGAGCTCTGGCGCGGGCCCAACCAGCTGCTTGCGCTATCTGCCATAGAACCGGAGAAAGAACTTTCACTGCTCGGCACTCGGCTGCGTCACATCCAGCAGAAGCTGCTCTCCCGATCCCGGCTGACGCTGTCTGTAACCGGCGGTGGTCACGCTCTTACGCCCGCAATGCAAGCCGCCGAGGAGTTTGTGCTCCGCTTCCCCGGTGGCGAAGCAGGGGGAGAACCAAGCGGGACGCCCCGGGGCTCATCGATGGGCCAGGGCCGCGTTGGTGGAACCCTCGGCAGCGACCCGGTAGCGGCCTCCGCGGCCGGCGCCGCCATAAACCGGACCCAGGCCTTTGAGATCACATCCCAGGTCAACTACGTTGCCGTCAACCTCCCGGCTTCCCGCCTGGGCGAAGCCGAGCAGGCGCACGAAATGATTGCCTCTGCCCTGCTGAGCACATCGTTTCTGTGGGAGCATGTCCGCATGAAGGGCGGTGCCTACGGTGGCTTTGCGCGGTCCTCCGGGCTCCCGGCGAGCTTTGACTTTGGCAGCTACCGGGATCCAAACCTTCTGCAGACGCTGGCTGCCTACGAGTCCGGGCTGCAATGGCTGGATTCCCAGGACATCACCGACCGGGATGTGGAGCTTGCGGTCATCGGTGCGGTCGGCCGTGACGCGAGGCCCCTCGTTCCCTCGGAGAAGGCATCTGCCAGTTTCCGCCGCTATCTCTACGGTGTCAGTGACCAGGTGCGACAGGCCCGACGGGATGCCCTCATCGCGACCACGACCGCGGATGTCCGCCGGGTGGGCCAGCGGCTGCAGCAGGCATGGGACCAGCGGCTGACCGCTGTACTTGGAGGACCTGCTGCGCTGGACAGCGCATCAGGAGAGCTACCGGACCTTCAGCAGAATCGGGTACGCCTCCCGGTCTGATCCGGCGGAGCAGTTTCCATCCGGTGCGCTATCCCGGGTTGCATCTGCGCTGCCCGGGGTCTGCAGCGAATAGGCCATTCGCGGCGGATGGGTTAGGATTTCCAGGACCATGGACAGACTGCGCGGGGTGCTTGCCAGCACTACATTTGGTTTGGTTTTCGGCCTGCTGGTGCCGGTTTCCATTGTTCTGCTGTTCGTCACCAAGCTAGGGGGCCTGGCCAGAGAAACGCTCCTGCTACTGGAGCGCATTGACCTGATCATCCTGGGGCTGTTTGCGCTTGAGTTTGTCCTGAAGCTTGTCGCCTTCGGCCGGAACTACTTTTTCCGGGATCTCGGATGGATTGATCTGCTCACTGCCCTCCCGATTCTGGCACCGCTGTTTGAGAGCTTTGCCCAGCTCCGGACGCTGCGGATGGCCCGGATTGTGAGGTTCCTACGCGTAATTCGTATTGTGCGGCTCTTCCGATCCCTGGATGAGCGGCGAGAACCCGGACACCTGGGGCTGAAGACTCGCTTCTTTCTGGGAATCTCCTCCATTACCATGATGTTTGTGCTGCTGGGCGCGGTGGGCCTCTCGGTGGCCGTTGAGCGCTACACCGCCCGACAGGCGGATAACCAGGCCGCGCTTATCCTGGAACTCATCACGCCGGAGACCGCCCCGCGCCTCGTTGAGCGGGGCAGTATCCTGGGCGCGGTCAACTCCGGGAACGGACAGCGGCGGTCCTGGGGTCTGACCGGCGCTGCGGTGAGCGCGCAGCTGGCCCCGGAAGCGTTTGCAGTGTTTCCCCAAGCGGACGCTGCAGGAAGTGCAGACGCGGGTCAGTGGACCATCTGGGTCAGCCGAACCGCGGAACTTCAGCTGATAGACACGCTGGAGCTGACAATCATGACCGCCGCCATTCTTGCAGCGGCGGCCATCATTGTTGTGCTGAACCTGTTCCTCAGCCGCTACGTGACCGGACGAATCCAACACATGCGTGACTGGCTTGGGCGCAGGCTCTACGGCGGAGAGAAGAACCCGCTCCGGGTTGACGACGTGGACGACGAACTCACCGAGCTTGCCGTGTATGTCAACCAGGTCAGCGACTTCTATCCGATCTAGCCCGCGCCATGTCTCAGGTCAGGATGGCGGTGCGCGTGAGAATCCGACCGAAGATCCGCTGAAAGGTTGCAATGGTCAGGGGCGCGGCGCCCTCAAAGTGATTGTTGACGTAGATGCTCACGCTGCGGCCGCCGGACGCAAACAGCTCCGCCAGCGCGGCAATTTCTGCAAGCTCATCGCTTCTGTCATTCAGGCGCCGGTCCCACTTCCGTCCGCTGCGCCGTTCAATGTCCGCCCGATCCGGTCCCATCAACCGAAATACCACGGGATCGGCGCAGGACTCCGCTGACAGGCCATTGCGGTCAACCACTTCCCGTACCGGCGGGAGGAAGTAGCCCTGTGTGAAGACAGGGCCGGTGGACCGTTCCCGGAGCATGGTGAACCACCCCCGGTCCAGCCACTTCCCGTTCCGGCACTCAACCGCAAGCGGGAGCTCGGGCCACCGGGACCGACATTCCGCCAGAAAGGATCCAAGCGCTGCGCGAAACTCGCCTGCACCGGCCACTTTCTTGCGATTTAGGTACTCAAACTGGAACATGATAGCATCCGTCTGCGGAAGCATCGGCGAGATGCGCTCAACAAAGGCCTCCATCAGGCCCATCTGCAGGAAGTGCGGATTGGCCCGCAGCTCACCGCGGGTGTAGCGTGGGTAGAAGTGCGTGAGCGTCAATGAGTTCGGCGCCTTGATCGCAAAGCGGAACTCCGGGTCCACGGAAGCAAGATAGCCGGCTACTGTCACCGGGTCCGGGAGGACGGCGTGATCATCCCGGAACAAGGACCAGAACCACTGGTCAATCTCCACCGCGGAGTAGAACTGGCTGTAGTGCTCCAGGTGGTTGAATCCCTTCTCCTCGCCGGACTCGCCGTAGATCCAGCGCCATTCCGGAAACTTCCAGCTGCAGGTGCCGATCTTCATTCCTTCTCTTGCCCGGACCGCGGGGCCCTCCCCTGACCAGAGGCAATCCCCTCCCGGAACTCCCGCGTTGCTGCCACCAGTCCGCTGCGGTCGTAGCCACCCTCAAGTATTGCCAGAACCGGCAGGCCCATCCCTCCGATGATCTCACCGATACCCCGAAAATCCTCCGGGACCAGCCGCATCCCGCCAACGGGATCGCTCCTGAGACAGTCGGTTCCGTAGCTCACCACCAGGTAGTCTGCCCCAGGGACTCGCGCCAGTGCTGACTCCAGCGCCTTCCGGTAGCTCCCGATGTCAGTTTGCAGTCCAAGAGGCACGTTTGTGGTGTGCTTCCCGTCCAGAAGCCCACCGTAGAAGGGATAGGCAACGCGGGTATCCGCGTGCAGCGAGCAGTAGTGCAGCGGAACGCAAGCGCTGTCAGAGTAGGGGTGCGGGTGGTCCACAATGTCCTGCGTCCCGTTCCCATGGTGGAAGTCCACGTCCAGGATCACAACCTGCTTTCCGGGACTGCGCTCCGCGATGCAGCGCGCGGCCGCCGCAGCGCTGTTGAGGTAGCAGAACCCACCTGCGTAGTCCCTCCCGGCGTGGTGTCCCGGTGGCCGCAGAACGCACAATAGCGCCCTGCTGCGCTCATCCAGTATCCGCTCTGCGCCGGAGAGCCCCGCTTCCACCGCTGCAAACGCGGCGCGGACCGACCCGGGATGCCACGGAGTCTGGGTGTCTGTGGCGTACCACCCGGCGGCGCGGGTGCCATCCTGGACGTCAGCCATGTCCGGGTCCGAGCGGCGGTAGGGGAAGCTGTCCGGGAAGGGCGGGATTCCGCTGTCAGGATCAAGTACCCGCATCACAAAGTCCACGTACCCCGGATCGTGAATACGGGAGAGGATGTCCCGGACAAGCGCAGGTTCTGCGGCGGGCAGTGGGCCCACCGTCCCGGCGTCTGTTCCCAATGCATCGCGCAACACCGCATAGCGATCCGCGTTTTCCGGCGGATCGGTCAGGCCTCCAAAGTCACCCTCAAAGATTGAAAGCTGCGGGTAGGCGCACTCCTCGGATGCAAAGAGCAGATCCATGGCCGCATTGTGGACCGAAGCGCCCCGCTGTTTAAGAGCTGTTTGCCGTTGTCCGCGTTCAGAGGCATCCTTGCGGCGTGAAAGTCGTCATTGTCGGGGCCGGTGCCGTCGGCTACGAAGTTGCCCGCCAGCTGATTGACGAGAAGCTGGACGTTGTCATCATCGAGCGGGACCGGGACATCGCGGAGCGAACCTCCGCTCGCCTGGACTGCATGATGGTCAACGAGGACGCCACCAACTACACGGGGCTGGCGCAGGCAGACATTGCAAGTGCCGACATCTTCATCAGCGTCACCGGAAGCGATGAGGTCAACATGATCACCTGCGGGATGGTCACCGGAGAAGTCGGTGACAGCATTCGCACTATCGCCCGGATCCGGAACATTGAGTACAACCGATTTCGGGACCGCAAAGGCGGGTTTCTGGGCATTGACTACGTCATCAACCCGGAATTTGAAGCGGCCCGCTCCATGCTGACCAGCATCCAGCACGGCGCGATGAGCGACGTTCTGGAGTTTGCCGACACAGACATCCAGCTGCGCAGCATGGTGGTGCCCGACGGCAGTCGCTGGACCGACCGCAGCCTGCGGGATCTCTCCCGTATGACCGAGCGTAGTTTTCTGGTTTCCCTGATTGTGCGGGACGGAGACGTTGAGGTGCCCGGCGGTGCAAGCCGAATCCAGCCCGGCGACGTGATATACATCGCGGCACGCGAACCCGACTTTGACCAGCTTCTGGCCGACTTTGGCAACGCCCGGCGTGACTTCCGGCGAATAACCATTGTTGGTGGAGGGAAGATCGGGCAGCAGCTGCTGGAGGACCTTTCCGGAGAAGCCAGTGACCGCCCCGGCTTCTTTGCCCGGCTGTTCCGCGCCCGCAAGGATCGCCGGCGGGTCATCCGTGTGATTGACCGCGACTACCGCGTATGCAAGGCCCTCTCCGAACGGTTTCCCCAGGCACTGGTGATCAACGCAGATGTCAGTGACGAGGGTGCCTTTGAAGAAGAAGGCTTCCAGGAGACGGACCTTCTGTGCGCCGTCACCGGAAACCAGGAACTCAACATAGTCAGCGCAATCTACGCGCGCCGGCTGGGAGCGGGCCGGGTGCTGGCTCTGGTGAACAAGCTGAGCTACACCCAGATTGCCGCCCAGCTCGGGATAGACGTTTCCATCAGCCTTAAGCAGACGGTTGCCCGCTCAATTCTGCGCCATGTGCGCACCGGAATTGTCCGCAGCGTGCACAGCCTGTCTGACGGGAGGCTGGAGGTGCTGCAGCTTGCTGTGGCAACCGGCGCACCGTCAGTGGGGCGCTCCCTGGCTGAACTCCGGCTCCCGGCCTCATCCCTGGTCATTTCCGTCCTCAGAGATGGCCAGGCGCGAATTCCGGACGGCACGCTGGTGGTTCAGCCTGAGGACGAGGTGATTGCCATCACCTCCCGTGACGACTCCGGACGCGTCCAGCGTGCCTTCCTGCCGGCACCGTGAACGGGAGCACGGTCGTTCGCGTCATCGCGTTGCTCTGGCTGATTGTGGCGGCCTTCATGATCGCGCCGCTCCTCTTTGGGCTTGCCTACGGAGAAGCTGACGCGGTTCGCGGTCTGCTGCTGTCCATGGGCGGAATTGGGGTCGTTTCCGGACTGGTCCTGGTGCTGGTGCGCCCGGACCCCCGACCCTTCGTGACGCGGCAGGGCTACCTGCTGGTCAGCATTGGCTGGCTGAGCGTCGCCGCACTGGGCGCCATTCCCTTTGTCCTCGGTGGCGCAATCCCCAGCTACACCGATGCCTTCTTTGAGACCATGTCCGGGTTCACGACAACCGGAGCATCCATCCTCACCGACATCGAGTCCCTGCCCAGATCCCTGCTGTTCTGGCGATCACTGACCCACTGGCTTGGGGGGATGGGAATTGTCGTGCTCACCGTGGCAATCCTGCCGCTCCTCGGTGTTGGCGGTCTTCAGCTCATCGGCGCGGAGTCCCCCGGCCCCACGGTGGACAAGTTTGCGCCCAAGGTTGCGGCAACGGCAAAGATCCTTTGGCTCATCTACCTCGGGTTGACCGTGCTGCAGACGCTCCTCCTCCTCCTCGGCGGCCTGGACCTGTTTGACTCGCTGACTCACACCTTCGGGACCCTGGCTACCGGGGGTTTTTCGCCCAGAAACGCAAGCGTTGCCGCTTTTGATTCCGCCTACGTGGACCTTGTGATCACGGTGTTCATGGTTGCTGCCGGAATCAACTTTGCCCTGTACTACCGCCTGCTGACGGGCCGTCTGCATTCACTGACGCGGAACACCGAGCTCCGCGCCTACCTCGTCATCTTTGTGGTGGCAAGCTTGCTCATCGCCTGGGATCTCAACGGCAGCGTTTCCGAGAGCTTCCGTGAGAGTCTGCGCTTTGGAAGCTTCCAGGCCGCGAGTATCCTCACCACTACGGGCTATGCCACCGCGGACTTCAACGCCTGGCCTGCAATCGCCAGAACAGCGCTCTTTGCCCTCATGTTCATCGGGGGATCCACCGGCTCAACCGGAGGCGGGATCAAGGTCATGCGGATCGTAACGCTCTTCAAGCAGGGCTGGAACGAGCTGAACTACCTGATGCAGCCAAGGGGTGTGTTCAGCATTCGGCTGAACGGGCTGCCGGTCCGGAAGAACATCGTCTATGCCGTCAGCGGCTTTGTGGCGCTGTACCTCTTCCTGATCATTGTGACAACGGTGATCGTTGCAAGTACGGGCGCGTCCCTGGAGACCTCGCTGACCACTGCTCTCGCCACCCTTGGAAACATCGGTCCGGGTCTGGACGCCATCGGCCCAACCGGGAACTATGCGTTCTTCCCGGGCCACATCAAATGGATTCTGAGCATTGTAATGATGCTGGGGCGCCTTGAACTTTACACCGTGCTGGTGCTGTTCAGCCGACGCTTCTGGCGACGCTGAGCCGACTCACGAGGTCTGCGACGCCAAAGGGCTTGCGGATGAGATCCGAGTTGGGAATGCTCCGGCATTCGGCGAGCGTATCGTCATCGCTGAGCCCGCTCATGAACACGATCCGACCGGCAAAGAAGCCCCTGATCTTGCGTGCAAGTGATATGCCGGACTCTTCCCGGTTGGTACCAAACAGAATGTCCGTTAGCACAAGATCCGGCTTCTCGGTGCGAACCAGCCGCTCCGCGTCTGCAGGGCTCCGAGCCGTGCCTAGAACCTGAAATCCGCGCTCCCCAAGCTGCAGCTTGAGGGCGATGGATGTTGTCACATCGTCATCCACAATGATCACGCTCTGCCCGGACATGCCTGTTACACTATAAGGGGTGCCGAGGAGTCTTGCATTCATCTGGCGGTGACGTGCCCGGGACACTGAGCCGCGCCTTTGGCGGACTGTACAGCATCCTTGTGTACCGCGTGCTGGTACCGATGTTTGGCGGACTGTACCGCCTCCACCGCCCCCTGTTTCGCCTGGGCCATAGGGTTCTGGACATTGGAGCTCACCGCGGGACGCGGAGCTTGCCGTGCTCGCCGGAATCCTGCGAGCACCGCGCCTCATCTCGCTGGAAGTGCTTCCTCCCACAATTGAGGAGCTTCCGCGGATGCTGGAGGCCCTCCGTCACTTGTCCCAGGAAATCATGCGTGGTGGCGGGGACCTGTACGCTCAAAAACCAGGAAGCAGTAGCGCGTGAGCCCGAGTTCCTGCGTCCGCCGCAGCGCGAGCCCTCCGATCACGTTCGCAAGCGCAGGACGAGACAGACCGTGATTCACCAGGTTGGGACGAAGCAGCGGTGCCAGGAGGTCCACACGGATTCCCGGCCGCGCAAACCCGGAAAGGTCCAGTACCCGGAGGGCCCGGAGGCCCGCGGCCCGTCCCTCCTCCAGCGCCTGGTCAAGCGGCCGCAAGCCGGGGATGCGCCAGCCATCCCGAAACCGTTGTAGCAGCAACCGTTCGCCAGGTCCGGCGGCCGGGCCGTGGGGGCCCGCCACAAAGTCATCCAGCACCAACAGCCGGCCACCGGGCCGTAGGAGTTTCGCCGCAGACTGGATGGTGCCGGCGGGATGGCTGCTGTGAACCAGGGACTCTATGAAGTACACGCAGTCCACGGGGCTGCCAAGCGCCTGCAGATCATCCCTGTTCTGGTAGTCCCCGTGCAGAACACGGAAGCCCTTCCCCCCAAAGCGCTGCTCTGCAATTCGTGCCTGCTCCGCGCTGATTGTCAGGCCGGCGTAGCGCGCCGGGTGGCGGACTTGCAGCCAGGCCATGCTTCCGCCAACGCCGCAGCCGAGATCCCGGACTTCCCGAGCATTCAGCGCGCGGAGCTGCTGCAGGATAAGGCGCTCGGCGTTGCGCTCCGTCTGATTGGTCGGAAACCCCGGCAGGCGGACCGGGCGGTGGATCGCCGTGCGGCCCAGGAGCATTGTGAAGAAACTGGCGGTGTTCCGGTCGTAGTACGAGGCGACGGAGCTGCCGGTAGGTGCCGAGCTCACTGTGGGACTATACTGACCCAGTATGCAGGAAGCGAGCATTGATCCCGCGCGGCTGACCGCGATGGTACATACCTCCAGCCTCTTCCGGGTTCTCAGTCCCGCGGATGTTGCGGTGTTCCTGGACCAAGCCCGCGTCCTCGCCTTTCGCCCGGATGAGGTCATCATTGACCCGGAGGGCTCCTGCGACGAGATGTACGTCATCCTGGAGGGGACAGTCTCGGTAAACAGCCTGCATGACGGGAACCGCACCTACTTGGCCGCGCTGGGCGAGGGGCAGATTGTGGGGGAGGCGGGTCTGTTCACCAACGCCCACCGGACCGCAGAGGTTTGCGCCCAGGATCACGTGATGGCGGTGCGAATTGATCGGACTGGCTTCATTCGCGCGCTCAAGACTCGCCCGAATGCGGGGGTTCGCCTGCTCTTTGTGATGATCCACGGACTGCTCTCCAAGCTGCGCGCGGCCAACCTGGAGCTTGCCTTTGAGCGCGCCGGAAACATCCAGCAGGGCGCCATTGACGACATTGTGGCGGAACTCACCGAGGCAAGCAGCAGCGCGGCAAGTATCGTGGACGAGGAAACCTGAGGGCTGTTCAGCCGAGGCTTGGCCGATCGAAGCGAACTACCAGATGGACGCGCGCCTCATCGCTCCCGCGATTCGCAATGTCGTGGTCCACGTCACAGCTGTAGAGGATGAAGTCGCCGGTTTCCAGGTCCGCGCTCCGGTCGCCGGCGGTGACCCGGATGCTCCCGGAAATGACGGTCACGTGCTCGGTGGTCCGCGGAGCGTGGGCCCGGGATCTCAGGGCAGACCCTGGGGGAAATCTCAGGTCGTACATCTCCAGATCCTCGGCCATTTCCAGCGGGGTGAGCACCCGGAGGATCGGTCCACCGTCGTGCCGGTCCAGGATGGTGAGGTCACCATGGTGGGTGATGCTGAAACGCCGCACCGGCCGGTTACCCCCGGCAATCAGGCTGTCCAGGTCCACGTCCAGCCCGCGCGCGATTTTCCACACCGTTGCCAGCGTTGGGTTCACCTTGTCTCCCTCAATCTGAGAGAGCATGGACTTTGAGACGCCGCTCTTTTCCGACAGCGTTTCCAGGGTCAGGCCCTGTTCCCTCCGGATTCGCCTGATATTTGCGCCCACATCCGGGGCCTGATCTTCCTGCATTCCTCGCGCTCCTGTGTTCACTATACCGAACCAGTTGCTTCATACTGAACCCGTATGCAGGTTCTTGTCACCGGGGCCCTTGGCCAGCTTGGCAGCGAGCTGGTTCCTGCGCTCCGCGAACGATACGGGACGGACGCGGTCATCGTCACCGACGTCCGAGATCCCGGGGATGAGTCGGTGTCCAGCGGTCCATTCCACGTCCTGGACGCCACCGACGGGAATGCCCTCCTCTCCCTGGTGCAGCGCTACCGGATCCGGCGCCTCTACCACCTTGCTGCGCTGCTTTCGGCAACGGCGGAGGGGCAGCCGCTGCACGCCTGGGACCTGAATATGTCCGCCCTCATCAGCGTGCTGGAAGTTGCGCGGCAGGAAGGCTGCAGCGTCTTCACGCCAAGCTCCATCGGCGCTTTTGGTCCAAACACGCCAAAGGACTTCACCCCCCAGGATACGCTCCAGCAGCCAACCAGCATGTACGGGATTACCAAGGTTGCCGGCGAGCTGCTGTGCAACTACTACTACCGCCGCTACAACGTGGACACCAGGGGGGTCCGCTATCCGGGGATCATTTCCAACCGGACCCTCCCGGGGGGCGGGACAACCGACTATGCCGTGGACATCTACTACGCGGCAGTCAGGGACGGACGTTACACCTGCTTTCTGAAGGGTGACACCTATCTGGACATGATCTATATGCCGGATGCCGTCCGTGCGGCCATTGATATCATGGAGGCGGACCCCGAACGCTTGCGCCATCGCAACGCGTTCAACATCTCGGCAATGAGCTTCTGTCCGGAGGATCAGGCGGCCTACATCCGAACGCACATCCCCCACTTTGACCTCAGCTACGATGTAGACCCGGTCCGCCAGGCCATTGCGGATTCCTGGCCCAACGCCATGGAGGACTACGCCGCCAGGGTGGAATGGGGCTGGGAGCCGCACTTTGACCTGGATGCCATGACGCGGGACATGCTTGCGGTCCTTGGGAAGCGGCATCAGGCTGGGGACTTGTAGGGAGGGAATCTCGATGACAGAGCAAACCCGCAGCGAGCTTGCAGCCGAGCTGGCCGAGCTCAGAGATCAGGGCCTGTACAAGACGGAGCGGATCCTGGACAGCCCCCAGGCGGCGGAAATCACCGTTCGCGGACGTGACGGTCAGACCCGGAAGGTCGTCAATTTCTGCGCCAACAACTATCTGGGGCTGGCTTCAGATCCGCGGGTCGTTTCGGCGGCCCAGGACGCCGCCGCTCGCTGGGGAGTGGGAATGGGGAGCGTCCGCTTCATCTGCGGTACCACCGTCCTCCACCGCCAACTGGAAGAACGCATTGCCGATTGGCTCTCCTGTGAGGACGCCATCCTGTACGCCGCGTGCTTTGACGCCAATGGCGGGGTCTTTGAGCCGCTGCTTGGAGAGGGTGACGCCATCATCTCCGACCAGCTCAATCACGCCTCCATCATTGATGGCGTACGCCTCTCCAAGGCCGCGCGCCACCGCTACGCGCACGCGGACCTGGCCGACCTGGAGGCGCAGCTCCATGCCGCCTCCAGTGCTCGCCGCGCCCTGATCTGTACTGATGCGGTGTTCAGCATGGACGGAGACCTCGCACCGCTGCCGGGAATTGTGGAGCGAGCGCAGGCCCACGGAGCCATGGTGATGATTGATGACTGTCACGGGTCCGGTGTACTCGGTGCCCGGGGGCGTGGCACTGCCGAGCATTTTGGCGTTGACGGCAAGGTGGACATTGTTACCACTACCTTCGGAAAGGCCCTCTCGGGCGCAAGCGGTGGCTGCATCGCAGGGGCTGGGGATCTTGTGGACCTGCTCCGCCAGCGTTCCCGACCATACCTGTTCTCCAACACCCTGGCTCCACCGGTTGCCGCCGCAACGCTTGCCGCGCTGGACATCCTGGACGCTGAACCCGAGCGTTTGCAGCGCCTGAGGGACAACGTTGCCTATCTCCGCGGCGGCCTGGAAGAAATCGGGCTGGAGGTATTGCCCGGAGAGTCCGCTATTCTCCCGGTGATGATCTACGATGAGGCGGATGCGCTCCGCCTCGCGGATGCCCTGCTTGACCACGGGATCTACGTGATTGGCTTTGCCCATCCGGTTGTCCCTCGGGGGCGGGCCAGGATTCGGGTACAGCTCAGCGCCGCGCATACCCGCGAACATCTGCAGCGTGCCATTGACGCCTTTGCTTCCGTCTGGTCGGCAGACCGGCCGATGCCCTAGGATGCAGGGATGAAATCGCCCAAAGAGGTGAGCCTGGATCAGGCAATCCTCGATCGCGTTCCGCCGGTGCTTCATGAGCTAACGGAGCGCCTTCTGGCCGATCCGGAGATCAAGGGCTTCCAGGACTACGCCAACACCGTTGCCATCCGCCGCCTTGGCTACAACGACCACGGTCCGGTTCATATGCGAAAGGTGGTGATCCATGCGCTCAAAATGGCGCGCCTCCTCCGTGAGGCGGGGGTACCACTGAGCCTGGAAGCCGAGGAAGCCGGCACCTACGAGGACAGCGTGCTTTCGCTGCTGCTCGCCGGCTTCATGCACGACATAGGAATGGCCGTCACCCGGGAGAATCACGAGAACTACAGCGCTGAACTGGCGGCCCCAATGGTCCGCAAGTACGCGGAGATGGCATTCCCCGATGATCCTGCGCGCCAGGTGGTGATCCGCAGCATGGTGGCCGAGTGTATTGTCGGCCACATGGCAACCGTGCGGGTTCACTCGCTGGAAGCCGGCCTCATCCTCATTGCAGACGGCTGTGACATGGAAAAGGGCAGGGCCCGGATCCCCATGCTTATCAGCAGAGCAGCGAAGGTCGGCGATATCCACAAGTACTCAAGCGCAGCGGTGGAACGCATTGAGATTGGACCCGGCGAAGACCGGCCGATCTGCATCACAATCCGGATGAGCGAGCGCGCCGGGTACTTTCAGATTGAGGAAGTGTTGTTCCCAAAGCTGAACGCCAGCCCGGCGCGCGAACACGTGCAGCTTGTTGCCGAAGTCCCCGGTGACGAAGCCAAGCGCTACCTGTAGGAGGGCTGGCTGATGCCAAGAACCACGCTGAACCCCGCAGAAGAGGCGCTTCTCGGGCCGGCTCTGAAGGAAGCTGCCCGCGCGAGGGACCATGCTTGGGTTCCCTACAGCCACTACAGGGTTGGCTCGGCGGTCAAGGCAAAGGAATCAGACCGCATCTACGGCGGAGCCAATGTGGAAAACGCCAGCTATGGTGCGTCCATCTGCGCGGAACGCTCCGCTATCCTGTCCATGATTGCGCAGCAGGGACCCGGTCGGCTTGAATTTGTCATTGTGTTGACAGAGAGCGACCCGCCCGCTCCGCCCTGCGCCCAGTGTCTGCAGGTGATTGCCGAGTTCGCCGACCCCGACATGCCGGTCTACCTTGCAGACCCCAATGGAGTGAAGCAGATCTATCGATTTGACGAGCTGCTTCCACATCCGTTTACCCTCTCCGCCGATGACTGATCCGCTTGCAGGAAATATCCGTCCACGCCTGGTTGTGCTCGCGGCCATAATGGCGCTCGGAATCCTGCTGCTGCTGTGGCACCTGTTCCGCCTGCAGATTCTGGAAGGCACACTCTATGAGCAGCGCGCTCAGCAGGTAGCCGAGCGGACCATACCCCTGCCTACGCAACGCGGAGAAATCTTTGACCGAAGCTATCTCACGGAAGTGGCCACCAACGTGCGGCGCTTCGCGGTGGAGATCAATCCCGCGGAGATCCCGCGCTCTGAGTATGACGAGGTGGTGAACCGGCTTGCCGAGCTCCTTGGGGAGGATCCCGCAAGCTTTGCCACCCGCGTTCCGCGGCCCGCAGGCCAGTACGAGTGGCGGCAGGTAGCATTTGGTCTGGAGTTTGACGACATCATTCCGATCGCCGAGCAGCCGCGGGCCTTTCCCGGCGTGCGGTGGGTTGAGCGACCAATGCGGGAGTATCCGCTGGGAACGCAGCTTGCCCACGTAATCGGCTACGTGGGCGAGGTCACGCCGGAAGAGCTGCAGGTGCTCTTCAACCTCGGCTACACGCCTGGATCCATCCTGGGAAAGAGCGGTGTTGAGCGCGGCTACGATGGAGTGCTCCGCGGGAGCGATGGTCTTGCCATCACCACCGTAGATGCCCGCGGCCGCCGTGTTCCTGGCAGCGAGGAACGGGTGGTTGAGCCCCAACTCGGGAACGATATTGTTCTGACAGTAGATCTACGGATTCAGGAACTGGTTGAACGGGCCCTCGGAGACCGGGTTGGATCGGCTCTGGTCATGCGGCCGGATAGTGGGGAAATCCTTGCGATGGCATCCTGGCCGGACTTTGACCCCAACGCCTTTGTGCTGCCCGGAGAAGACGCACGCATCGCCGAGATCAGCCGGGACCAGCGCGCACCCTTCCTCAATCGCGCAATCCAGACTGCCTATCCGCCAGCCAGCACCTTCAAGCTGGTGATGAGCACGGCGGTCCTGGACACTGACGCCTTCCCCGTGGACCAGCGGATCAACACGGTTGGGTTCTATCGCGTGGGTAACCGAATCTGGCGGGACTGGCGCCCCAATGGCTTTGGACCGCTGGACCTCTACGGCGCGCTTGCCATGTCCTCCAACCAGTACTTCTACACCATGGGCTACGAGTACCTCGGTCCGGAGACCATTGCCGAGTACGCCAGAGCCTTTGGGTTTGGGCAGCTGACCGGCATTGACCTGCCCGGAGAGACACCCGGTCACATTCCCACCCCGGAGTGGAAGCAGGAGACCTACGGGTCCCAGTGGGTCGGCGGAGATACGGTCAACATGTCTATTGGCCAGGGCTTTGTCTCCACCAGCCTGATCCAGGTTGCGCAGATGGGGGCGATGATCGCCAACGGCGGCTACACCTATCGCCCCTTTGTGGTCCTGGAAACCCGCGATCCAGAGACGGGCGAAGTTGTGGAACGCAGGGAACCCGAGCTTCTGCACGCGCCCGCCTTTGACGAGGACACCATGCGGCAGGCGCAGGAAGCGATGTGGGACGTGGTGCGCCGTGGAACTCCCGGGTCTGTCATAACCACCAGGGAGGTTACCGTTGCCGGGAAGACCGGCACAGCGGAAACCGGCGTTGAGGACCGGGAGCACTCCTGGTTTGTGGCCTACGCTCCCGCGGATCCCGCCGACACGCGGGACCGGGTGGTTGTTGCCGTCATGATTGAGGGCGTCAACGAATGGGAATGGTGGGCACCCAAAGCCGCCAACCTCATCATCCACGGGATCTTCACCGGCCTGGACTACGACGGAGTTGTCAGAGACCTCCGCCCCTGGTACGGCGGGTAGGAAGGACTATCACAGGACCCTGGGCGCTTTGGCCCAGACCCGCGTTGTGTCACGGGACCCAAGCTGTGAGTATCCCGTTGTGGTGGTGTTTTGGTGGTATGAAAGTCAAGACCTCCGTAACACTCTCCAGTGAACTCCTTCGCGCAATTTCCGCGGAGGCGAACACGCAGAGCCGTTCCGAGTTCATTGAGACAGCTGTATGGGACTACCTTGCCACGCGGCGACGCACGCTCCGCGACGAACGGGAGCTTGCCATCATCAACGCAAATTCAGCGGAGCTGAACCGGGAAGCGGATGAGGCAACAGGCTTTCAGGACGGCCCGTGAAACGCGGTGATCTCTACCTGGTTCGGAGGCCTGATTCGGACGATCCAAGGCGGGAGCGAGCGTTTGTCGTCGTAGGCAGTCAGGCCCTCATCGATTCCAGTTATGTGTCGGTTGTCTGTGCACCGGTCTACTCGCGCTACCTTGAGCTGGCAATGCAGGTTCCAGTCGGGGAAGCCGAAGGCCTCAAGCATGACAGCGCCATCCACTGTGACGGGCTGCTCAGCATCCGCCAGGATCGGCTCCAAAAGTTCATCGGGACACTCCGTCCGGAACGGGTTCGGGAGCTGAATCAAGCCCTGCGGGTGGCCCTTGGCGCCGAGTAGTGTGGGGTCGTGTGGCCGGATCTGGTCAGTCTTCGGCGAAGTAGTCGGAGTCGATACGCTTTACCTCGTATGTGCCAGTCGTTGACACCCCAAGACTGTGATCAAACATCAGGCTCGTCAGCCGAGCTCCGTCAATGAGAACAAGGCGGCTATCAATGCGCTTTGCGTAGTCAATCGCTTCAGCGCTGAACGAGGACGTCGTGATAAACACACCCTTCCTGGCGCGAAAGCCTTGCAACGCCCCCGCGAATTTCTGTATCTCCGGGCGGCCCACGACGCCAGCCCATCGTTTCGCCTGGAGGTAGATGACGTCGAGCCCGAGCCTGTCTTCGTTGATTATTCCATCGATTCCATCGTCCCCACGTCTTGCGACAGCTGCGATATCTCATCTAGCAGCTGTGACTCAACTTCGTCTCGTAGAGCTCGGTACGCGGATGACATTGCATCCTCAGGCGTCGCCACAGCTGCCCGCTCACTCTCATCTTCAGAGCTGTGGCTTGCCTGCTTGTCTCGGCGCCGTCGGCTGCCAAACGCAGTATGGGAAGCATAAATGCCTGATAGTCTGGGATCGCCACTATGCCCTCCGTGCCGGATCTTACAGTTCAACTGCTCTAGGACAAGAGTGTAACAAGCATCGTAGATCATCAAACCGGTCCGCGCGGTTTGCTGTACCGCCAGAGCGAGCGCCAGAGCTCATTGCAGGTCAGCCTAACTGGCCACTTCGCGCGCAGCCTTCGGCCTCTCCTATCTGCTCAGGTGAAATCCCCCAAGGAAACCTTGCAACTGCGATTCTGCCGTCCCCGCATCGAGTGTGCCTTCCACAACCCCCTGCCAGAACGGAGGTCTTCCGCCGCCACGGACTCCAAGGGGCTGTAGCACCTCATCCGTGATCCGCGGTGCCAGCCGGGATCCGTGCGGCTCCGGAATGGCCAGCAGGATGGGATGCCGGCCAGCCTCGTCGGTGGAGCCGATCAGGAAGAGCGCGGCAGGGGCGTCCATTCCAATGGCGCTTGCCAGCCATACCTCTGCCGTTGCCCGGAGCTCCGCTGCAGCCGCCGGGAAGGCGGCCACAAGTGCACCGGTGCGGCCCGAGAGTTCGCGGGCTCGGAATTCAGCGATGGTGGCCTGCAGCCGACGGATCTCGGTTTCCCGGTCCTTCACGCTTTGCAGAAGCTGTTCCACTCCGGCTGCCTGCAGGCCAGGCGCCGCCGAAAGCAGATCAGAGAGCTGCTGTCCCTCAGAGATTCGGCGCCGGAACTCCTCCCGGGCGCGTCGCCCGATGTACCAGGCGCTGCGGGTCCGGCCCCGGATCCGCTCCGTTGTGGCCAGCGCGATGGCGCCGATGAGGCCGGTGGAAGGCAGGTGGACGCCACCGCACGCGGCGCAGTCATAGTTACCGATTTCCACAATCCGGATTCGGCCGGTCCGCTTGGTCGGCCGGCGAAGCGGAAGGCTGGCCAGCTCCCCTTCGTCCACTTCCCGCATGGTGATTGGCCGGTTCTCCGCGATCACCGCCGCTGCAGCCTCAGCCACCGCCTCCGCCAGTTCGTCCGCCGGCGCGTCCCGGTCCAGTTCAATCGTGGTCAGATCGGCTCCCTGGTGTACCGCAACCGTGTTCAGGTCAAGCGTCCGCTTGAGCGCTGCGGAGAGCAGATGCTGTCCGCTATGCTGCTCCATGTAGTCAGTGCGGTGTTCGCGTTCAACACTGACTCGCACGGTCCCACCGAGCTCCAGCGCTTCCGCTCCCGCCGCAAGGAGGTAGCGCGGGTTGTGCTTGTCCTCCACGGAGATCTCCGTGACTGCAACCTCCCCAATACGCGCCAGATCAGCCGGCTGACCGCCGCCACCGGGGTAGATCACCGTTCGGTCAAGGCGCGCCCAGAAGGCTCCGCCCTCCGCTGGTTCAAGCTCGGACAGTCTGGCCTCTGCTTCCATTTGCAGAGGCTGACGGTAGTAAATCAAGTCGGTCACGGCTTGCAGGCTATCCACCTTGACGCAGCACCAGCAAGGACCCCCAAGGACCCCCAAGGACCCCTGCTATCCGGCTTCCGGCACTGCTTTGTATCTTCCCGGCGGAAGGAGCACTCAGTGGCCAGATCCCGGCAGGACGCATCGGCCCGCCAACGAAAGAAAGAGCACAAGGAAGCAGCGGAGCGGACACGGAGAAACCGGCGGAGCCTTCTCATTGCCGCAATTGCGGCGGTACTGCTTGTTTCCGCGCTTGTAGCGGTCGCCGCTGGCAACGCGCGGTCCGCGCGGTTCAGTGATCTCAGTTCAGTCGGGCAGGGCATCCCCGCGGTTGTGCAGGTGCACGACACCACCTGTCCCGTTTGCTCTGAGCTCCGGCGGAATCTGGACCGGGCGATCCGTGGCCTTGAGCCCTCTGCCCTGATTGTCCGGATCGCTGATGTCAACACTCCCGAGGGTCTGGAGTTTGCCGCGCGCTACACGGATGCCCGCAGGGTAACCCTGCTCTACTTCTCTGGAGACGGCACGCTGGTAGACACGCAGACCGGGTTGCAGGATGTCGATGGACTCAGGGCAAACCTGCTGAGCCACGCTCAGTTATAGGCCCCGGAAATCCGGGCCTGCCACGCAGGTCTACCATACGGCAGACGCTTGGGCCCGCTCGTGGGTACCTTCCGCCATATGCCACAACGCCCTCTTGCTCTGTTCAATTCCATGGCTCGCCGCGGAGCCACTGGAACGGGCCCCGAATCGCTCACCCTTGCCGTCACCGAAGGGCGGGTGCCCGCTGAGCTCCACGGTGTGTTGTTCCGAAACGGCCCGGGTCGCCTGTCCGCCTACGGTGTGGACTACCAGCACCTGTTTGACGGGGATGGCTTCATCCAGCGCATTGAGTTTGGCTCCAACGGCGTGCAGTACCGGTCCCGATACGTTGAGACCCCTGAGTACCTGAAGGAGCAGGCCGCAGGCAAAATGCTCTTCCGCGGCTTTGGCACAAACCTTCCCGGCGGGCTGCGGCGGAATTTCCTGCGTTTCCACTTCAAGAACACCGCCAACACCAACCTGCTGTGGATGGGCGATAATCTGTTGGCTCTTTGGGAGGGCGGTGGTCCCTACGCAATCGATCCCGATTCGCTTGCCTGCCTTGGCCCCTGGGAAGGCAGCGGCGAGCTTGCAGCCCGGTCCAGCGTGGAGCGGATGATGGCCAACGGGCGTCCCTTTGCCGCTCACCCAAAGATTCTCCCGGACGGGAGCGGCCAGAGCTTTGGGCTTTCGCCGGGGATGGTTCAGCACCTCCTCCGCTACTCCCTGGACACCCGGAGCGGCACCGTTCAGACCATTTCCGAGGAACGTCTTCCCCGGCTGACCTTCATCCATGACTTTGCCCTGACCGCAGACGGTACCGCGCTCTTCTTTGATCCCGGGGTTGCCTTTCACCTCGCCGGCCCGCTCCTGGGCACCATCCCTCCCGCTGCCTCCATTCGCGGAGATGATTCCCGGGAGACCCTGGTCCGGGTCTTTGCGCCGAACCAGCCTCAGTCCACCGTCTCTGCGCCAAGCGGGTATGTATTCCATATCCCAAATGGTTTTCGGGAGGACCGGAAACTGATTGTGGACACCTGCTGGCTCCAGCACTTCCCGGACACGGATGACTTTGCTGCGCTGCTTCAGGACGAGACCCCGGTCCACGATTTTCTTCCCAGGTTGACGAGGCATCGCGTTGATCCTGAGCGCGGTTCACACTCCGCGGAGGTCATCAGCGAGTACCCGATAGAGCTGACCAGCATCAACGAGGACCGCCGTGGTCAGAAGCACCGCTACGTCTGGGGCGTGTCCGAGCAGCCGGACCGCGGGATGCACACGGTGATGCATGCGCTTGTGAAAGTGGACACCGCGCTTGGAATGAGCCGATTCCGCGACTTCTATCCCCTGATCGTGGGAGAACCCTTGGTGGTCCCACGTGGCTCTGAGGAGGACGATGCGTGGCTACTGGTCCTGGCCTACGATCCCGCGGACAACTCGGGAGCGCTCCTCATCCTGGAGGCGGATAGCCTTGCAACCGTTGCCAGGCTGCGCCTTCCGCAACCCGTACATCTTGGCTTCCACGGCGTGTGGAGAGGGAACGCGTAGGGACCAGCGCCCCACCGTGCCGGTCCGCCCGTCCACCTATGCCACGGCGTGCTTCTGCAGCGTTGCCCGGTCCAGGTAGTCCAGCGCCCGCCAGTGGGTTGCCTCCAGCACCAGCGGAGGTGCAAGGCCCGCGTCCAGGGCCTCCCTCCAGCGCAGCGCGCAGAGGCACCAGCGGTCCCCGGGCTTGAGGCCGGGGAAGCGGAACGCGGGGATGGGAGTGGAGAGATCGTTACCGCGGGAGCGCGTGTAGCGCAGGAAGGCTTCGTCCACCTCAGCACAAACCACGTGGGTGCCGGTGTCCTGTTCACCGGTGTGGCAGAAGCCATCACGATAGAACCCGGTCAGCGGATCATCCGAGCAACCCTGCAGCGGGGTTCCGAGAACGTTGGTTGCCATGCGTGCAATATCGGAAGCCCGCAAGCCATGTGACCAGCACCTGGCAAGAAGCCGACCACGCGGTCCGGGGCAATCGCCCCAATCGTTCAGCGCAGTGGAATCAACCAGCGGATGTACTCGCTGCAGGAATTGAGTCTTCCCTTCGGCAACCGATGTCGGTCACCGGACGCGACCCGTCTTGCACGCTCGCAACTTCCCTTCTCAGTGACTTCTGACTACGATGGTCCCGCTTACATCACGAAGGCTACTGATGAGTCACCGGGATGTTGAGCGGATCGCACGGGTGGACACCCGCGGACAGATTGTGGTGCAGAAGTCTGTCCGAGAACGGTCTGGTCTGCCTGGAGGCGGCAAGCTTGCCGTTGTGGTCATGCGTTCGGCAGGCACCCCGTGCTGCATGTCACTGATGCCGGTTGCGAGCCTTTCGAAACACGTCAGCGAAATCATCGAGCTGGCGTTCGCCCCGAGCTCGGGACCGGCACCCGGAGGAGAGAGAAATGAGCGATGACATACGAGCAATCGTGCGCGATCGGTACGCGAAGGTCGCAGAGGGCCTGCGGAGGGGAGAAGTACTGGTGACCCTGGACGACTCCGCCTCCGACTGCTGTGGAGGTGGCTCGAGTTGCTGCGGCAACAAGACCAACAGCACAAACTTTGGATACGGGATAGAAGAGTTGAAGGCACTTCCCGATGGCGCTGACCTCGGTCTGGGTTGCGGCAATCCAACGGCCCTTGCCTCGATCTCGGAGGGCGAAACGGTAGTGGATCTGGGGTCTGGTGCGGGGATCGACTGCTTTCTCGCAGCGAAACGCGTAGGCGAGGCGGGACGGGTCATCGGCGTTGATATGACTCTGCAGATGCTGGAGCGTGCCCGAGCAAACGCCAGGTCCGGAGGCTATACGAACGTGGAGTTCCGCATGGGCGAGATTGAGTACCTGCCGGTGGCGGATGGAGTGGCCGACCTGATCATATCCAACTGTGTGGTGAACCTGTCCCCAGACAAGCCACGGGTCTTCCGCGAAGCCTTCCGAGCACTGAAGTCCGGCGGGCGGTTGTCGGTGTCCGACATCGTTCTCACGGAAGAACTAGCGCCGGAGCACAAGAAGAATGCGGCGCTCCTGACCGGCTGCGTGTCCGGCGCCAGCCGTCAAAGCGAATACCTCGGCGCTATGCAAGCTGCTGGGTTTGGTGACATACGGATTGAATCCTCCTCGTCAACGCTGAAGACCGATCAAATCGCCTCGCTCGCCGTAGAAGCCGGGATATCGGAGAACGATGCGGCGCACATCGCCATGGTTGCCCGATCAATCACGGTGAGCGCGCGGAAGCGATAGCCAGGAAAGCACGCTGCCCGCGAGTCTACTCTTCCCCCGGCCTGGCCCGCCTGGCGAATGAGGACGGCTACAGCCTTCCTGCCTCCAGAAAGCTGTAGAAGGCGCGGTCGCTGAAGATCAGGTGATCCAGGACGGGGATCCCGATGAGTTCGCCGGCTGCGCGGAGGCGGCTGGTGACGCGCTGGTCTTCCTCACTTGGGTCCAGGATCCCGCTGGGGTGGTTGTGAGCAACCACCAGCGCTGCAGCTCGTGCGGCAATTGCGGGGGCAAAGACCTCTCTGGGGTGCACCACGGTTCGATTGACCAGCCCAAGCGATACCACTTCCACCCGCACAACCTGGTGGGCTCCGTTGAGGCTCACAGACACAAACATCTCCTGCGGCCGGTCCGCAAAGTGGCGGATGAGCGGGTACACATCAGCCGGTGAGCGGATACGCAGCGCCTGGTCCGGCAGGTAGCGGCGGGCAAGCTCCAGCGCTGCGGCAAGGCTTGCTGCCCGCGCCGGGCCGACTCCGGCGATTGCCTGCAGTGCGCCGGGTTCCGCGCGGCCGCTGCTGCGGTCAAGCTGTGCGAGGACCTCGCCAGCCAGTTGCCCGACCGGTCTTCCAGCCAGACCGCTCCCCAGTACCAGCGCCACCAGATCCGCGTCCGCAAGCGCTTCTGCGCCGGCGCTCAACAAGCGCTCCCGAGGGCGCTCCCCAACCCAGTCCTGTAACCTCGGGGAGTATCCGCTGGTCATACCAGGAGAAACCTGTGCGCAGTCCCTGCCGCTTCACATTGGTCGGTTCAGCGCAGCGGTGGTACTCTGATCAAGAAAGGGAGTGGATACCTGTCGTGAACAGAAGACACCTAACAACAATTATTCTCATTCTGCTGGTTGCTGCATCCGGATTCGGCCGCGGCGGTCAGGAGGTGCCCGTTCTCGCCGTTGAAGGCGTTGAGCGAGCCTACATCGCACCATCCAACGAGAACGTCGCAATCCGCGAGCTCACCCTCGGGGGAGTGACCGTTGAGCTGCCCGAAGGTGGTGGAATCCGGTCCTATTCGTTGGAGATCTACGCCGCAAGCGGTGCCCGGGTCCGGAACATCTCCGAGACCGCGGAGGAAGCAACGTTCCTGCAGTCAATCGGGGCTGGCGGAGATCCCAGCGTGACGCTGCCGGATGAGCTGGCATGGGACGGCCGCAACGATGCTGGCGAGTTCGTGCCCGACGGCGAATACGCCTATGTCCTCACAATAGAAGATGGCAACCGGAATACCGCGAGGTCGGCGCCGTTCGCGGTCACCGTTGACACGGTGCCGCCGCAGATTGGCGATGTGAACGCACAGGTTGGGATCTTCAGCCCCAACGGGGACGGGAGCCGGGACCTGGCAGTGATCCAGCAGAACGGCGGACGGGCGGTCCAGTGGTCCGCTCAGATCACCGATTCCGCTGGCACGGTTGTGTGGACCAGTGAAGGGCTGAGCGGCTGGCAGAACACCGGGGGGAATCCCCTGGACGATCCAAGCATTCCCGCACGCGTTGAGTGGGACGGCCTGGATGAGGACAGCGGCGAGCCGCTCCCGGATGGAGCCTACAGCTACGTTCTCACTGGTACGGACCGCGCCGGAAACACCGCAGAGTCGCAGCCGGTCACTCTTCGTCTGTCCAATGCATCCGGGCTGGTGCAGATTAACGGACCAGAGTTCTTCTCCCCGGCGGCAAGCGGGAGTGCGTCATTCGCGGTCATTCTTGAGGAACCCGAGGGTGTATCAGGCTGGATCCTGGAGGTACGCTCCACAGACGGCTTTGTGGTTCGCAGGCTGAGCGGAAGCGGTCTGCCCAGCCAGCCGATCAGCTTTGACGGCACGGGCAACCCGCTCCGGCCGGAAAGTCCTACCGAGGCTGTCCTTCCGGACGGCACCTACGAGGTGCGGACTGTGGTTGAGTATGAGAACGGAAGCATCGCCGAGTCCGCTCCGGTTTCACTGGCAATAGATACAACCCCACCCCAGCTGAGCATCAGCGTGCAGGGCCTGCCGGACCCGATTGAAGAAGGCGCACCATTTGCCTTTGGCGGCCAGGCACGGCCTCGGGTCCGAATCAGCGCCAGCGGCGACGCGGTCAATCCTGACGGCACCGTTTCGGGCGAATGGACCGGTACATTCCGTCTGGAAGGCGCCACTACCGAGCCCTTCAGCCTCGGCGCGCTGGCACAGGCCGGGTATCGCTTCCCGTTTGAGTGGGACGGCACCGGCTTTGACGGAAACCCGCTGCCGGACGGCCGCTACACCGTGCAACTGCAGGGAACCGATGCTGCCGGCAACCAGAGCCCGCCAATCCAGGTGCGCTTCATCAAGGACAGCACTGACCTGGGGAATGCGGACATCAGCCTGGAGAATCGACTGGTTGGGCAGGCGAGCGACGGTGGGGTCGTCCCGGCGGTCGTTCGGGTCAATGCACCCGCTGACAACGTGAGCGTCTTTGCCATTGAGTTTGTTGGGCCGGATGACCGGGTTTACAACAGTCGCGGTGTCCAGACACTCCTGCCGCGTGTTGAGTGGAACGGAACCAGAAACAACGGGGCCGCGGTTCCGGACGGCGAGTACCGCGCTCGGGTCACAATTGAGTATCTCAACGGAGATACCGTGGAGCTGGTCTCTGCGGAGCCGATTGTGGTTGACCGTGCTGCAACCGTGGTCGACACAGGCCCCCCCCGCATCAGCGCCGTTCCCAACCCCTTCAGCCCGGACAACGATGGTGAGGCGGACGTCGCCCGAATTCGTGTGATTGACGACGAGCTCAATGCCGAGATCGCTTCCTGGGAAATCCAGATCTTTGATCCGGTGGGACAGCCCTTCCGGACCTTCAGCGGGAGCGGCGAGATCCCGGACACCATTGAGTGGGACGGTCTTTCCGATGACGACGAACTTGTACAGTCCGCAGAGGATTACCTGGTTTCCCTGACCGCACAGACCGCGGACGGACAGACGGTATCCGCCGGCACCGAGATCACCACTGACATTCTTGTCATTGTGGAAGGCAACCGCCGACGGATACAGGTCCCAAGCATTGTATTTGCCGCAAACTCACCTAACCTGTTTGACGTAGCGGAGGCCGATCTGTTGGCCAACCTGGACGTCCTGCGGCGGCTGGCCGTAATCCTGAACCGCTTCCCGGATACCGATGTCCGGATTGAGGGGCACGCTGCCCAGCAACTCTTTGACGACCGTGCCGAGATTGAGGAGCGGACGGCATTGCTTCCGCTTTCAAGGCAGCGCGCGGCGGAGGTCCGTGAGGCACTCATAATTCTGGGTGTTGAGCGCGATCGGTTGACCGCGGTTGGGCTTGGCGGAAGCCAGCCTGTAGTACCGCCGAGCAGGCCGGGATCATCCCGGATCAACCGTCGCGTAGAGTTCATCCTGGAGGACCGCTAGGTCCTCCGCGGGGCGGGCAGGCGGTTTGTTCCGTCTGCCTGGCTCCGGTGCACCGGGCCCGGGCAAGCTGTTGCGCGGGCCGCAGGTGCTTCCTCAGGAATCCAGAAGCGGGCGCGTTGCTCCCAGTGAAAAGTCTTTCTGTATCTCTTCAGCAAGGCGGATCAGTAATGCCTCACCCCATGGCTTCCCCCACAGCGTGAGCGAGTCCGGTAGACCGTCCTTTCGCAAACCAATGGGGAAGGTGAGCGAGGGGTGTCCGGTTGCCGTGGTAGCGAACAGCAGGCGTGCTCCGTCGGCATAGGCCGGCGCGATCAGGCAGTCCACGGGTTCCATCATTGCTGCCATTGCGCTGACCAGCTTCTGTCGCATGCGGTCCAGCTGTACGTAGTCCACCGCGCTCAGCATTCGCGCTACCCGGAAGGTGTTGGCCCATCCCTCCGCGGACTGCACTGCAAGCAGGTCATCCCGGTCTGAGAGAGTGAGTTCTTCAAACACTGCCGCTGCGTCTGCCGACAGCAGCAATGAGAGACTGCGGATCGGGAGTTCGGGAAGCGAGACTTCCCGCATGCTCACCCCGGGCATCCGTTCCACCGCACCAAGCACCGTTCGCTTCAGCGATGTCGGTGGGTCGAAGCCATCCGTTTCATCCTCGCGCTCAGCAAACCAGTCGGGGTGGAAGCCAACGCGGAAGCGCGGCTCCGGCGATGTCAGGACTGCAACGTCTTGCGTTGTGGGGAAGGTGTTTGGTACGCCCCAGGGATCTCCGGGATCGTAGCCCGCGATTGCCGATAGAACGATTCCGGTGTCCCGCGGCGTCCTTGCAATCGGACCCAGCTTGTCAAAGGACCAGCTCAGCGGCATTGCCCCGGTCCGCGGGACACGTCCAAAGGTCGGCCGAAGCCCGACCACACCGCAGCGGGTGGAGGGGCTGATGATGGAGCCTGCGGTCTCGCTCCCCAGGGCAAACGGTACGGCCCCGGCGGCTACCGCGGACGCCGGTCCCGCGCTGCTGCCGCTGCTCCCAACTTCCGGTTTCCAGGGGTTGTTGGTCCGTCCTCCAAACCACACGTCGTTGACGGCAAGCTCTCCCAGGCTGAGCTTCGCCAGCAGCAAGGCGCCGGCTTCCCGGAGCTGGGAGACAACCCAGGCGTCCGATTCTGCTACTCGATTCCGGTAGGGTTCCGCGCCAAAGGTGGTGAGGGTGCCCGCGGTGTCCAGCAAGTCCTTTGCGCCCCAGGGAATTCCAGAAAGCACCGGCGCGGAGGGCCCCGGCTCGGGAAGTCGCGCCCGCAGGGCACGGAGCAGGGACCGGGCGTGTTCCCCAAGCCTGGTGACTACGGCGTTGATGGTCGGGTTCACCCGTTCCATGCGCTGCTCAAAGGCCTCCAGCACCTCTTCAGCAGAAACGGCACCGTTATCCATCCAGCCGCGGAGATCGCTGATGCTGGCCCACACCAGATCATCAGTGCCCGAGGGCCCGGGAGCGGAGGGCGGAAACAGGATTGTGCGCGGTGGGGCAGAGTCCGTGACGGGTGCGGGGTGCGGATGGTAGCGGGACGCCGGCGGGTCGTGAAGCGAAAACAGCGCCGAGCTCCGCAGCTCGGCCAGCGTGTCCCGCATCTGCTGCACCCGGGCCTGCGCAAGCTCAGCCTCTGCGCCGCTGTACTGAAGACCCATCATCCGCGCTGCGGCAATGATGTCCTCCCGATTGAGTTCCTGCATGGACGTGCTCCGCTTGTATGCTGGTTTCAGCCGAATCGGCCGGGACGAACGATGATGTCCTCCGGAGTCCGCCCGGAGATGATTTCCTGCGAAAGTTCCTCTTCCCGCGCCTCGTTCCGATAGCCGGGATCCTGAAAGCCGTAGCGGAACTTCCGGTGCTCCGCGTAGCTGCCACGCACGAGCGCGACAGTGTCTTCGGTCATCACCAGTTCCTCGTTGGTGGGGACGACCAGCAGCTTCACCGGGCTTTCGTCCGTGGAGACGATGGTCTCCGCGTTGCGTGTGCGGCTCCCAGCGTTCCGTTTGGGATCCAGCACCATGCCCAGGTTTCCCAGGCCCTCGGTTGCCGCCTCGCGAATGTGGGTGCCCATCTCACCAACGCCCGCCGTGAACACCACAGCGTCCACCCGGCCGAGGGCCGCCGAGTACGCGCCGAGATATTTGCGGATACGGTAGGCCTCAATCTCAATGGAAAGTCTGCTGCGCTCATCGCCG
Source organism: uncultured Spirochaetaceae bacterium (assembly GCA_964591085.1). Lineage (GTDB taxonomy): Bacteria > Spirochaetota > Spirochaetia > DSM-27196 > CAZPXH01 > CAZPXH01. The sequence continues at coordinate 108,678 of CAZPXH010000005.1, forward strand.
GCATCCGCGGCAGTCTTGGCGTCCCGCCTGTCTATGTGGGAACCGGTGATCCCCAGGATTCCGCTCTTTCGGTTGAGGGCCGCTTCCACCGCATCCGCGCTCATCCGCGCCGTTCGCATCATGTGAAACACGATGGCTGGATCGTGGTCTCCACTGCGGGTCCCCATGACCAGTCCCTCAAGGGGAGTCAGCCCCATCGAGGTATCTATGGATACGCCGTTGTGCACCGCGTTGATGCTGGAGCCGTTGCCGATGTGGGCGATGATCAGGTTGCAGTCAAAGGGGTCCTTGCCCAGGAGGACCGCTGCTCGCTTTGCCGTGTAGAGAAAGGAGGTGCCGTGAAATCCGTAGCGGCGAACCCCGTGCTGCTCGTACCACTCGTACGGAAGCGCGTAGAGCCATGCGCGCGCCGGCATTGTCTGGTGCCAGGCGGTGTCCATGATTGCAGCGTGCGGCACATCCGGCAGGACCGCGCGCGCCGCCTCAATTCCCATGATGTTGGCCGGATTGTGCAGGGGCGCGAGATCCTGAATCTCGCGAAAGGCGGCCAGGGTTTCATCCGTGACCAGCGCCGACTGCGCAAACTTCTCTCCTCCGTGGACGACCCGGTGTCCAACGGCCTTGACGTCTGAGATGGAGGAAATCACCGCGGCATCGCCCTCTGCGATGGTATGCAGGATCAGCCCGATCGCTTCCCGGTGGCTGGGACAATCTTCCTCCTGTACCATCTTCTCGCCGCCGCTGGGCTCGTGGATGATGCGGCTTCCGTCCTGGGCAATCCGTTCTACCTGTCCGCTTGCAAGAACACGGCCGGTTTCCTGATCTGAGACCTGGTACTTTGCCGAGGAGCTTCCTGAATTCAACGTGAGCACAATCATCGTGGGCTTCCCAGTATTTCACGCGTCATTCGGCACCCGCAAGCTTCCGGGCTTGAAGCAGAAGCGTTCATTCCGGAATAGAGCCGGGTGTGACTGTGTTCCGGCCACCTCGATACCTCGGTGTGCTCCTGATTTGCGTTCTGCTCTTGGCAGGACTACCGCTCTGCGCCAGCCCGGGCGTCACTTTGCAGATCAGCCACCTCGCCGCGCATGAAGCGGAAGAAGCGAAGGTGCTGGCTGACCTCAGCATCCGACTTGAGGAAGAAGCGGGAGATTCCGGCATCCCGATCCGGCTTGATGCGGACCTGCAGATCCGGGGACCCCTCGCGGGCCCGCCGGAGTCCCGCTCGGCGGCGCGCCTGTTGCTGGAACTTGGCGCGCTGCGGCTGTATCGGGCGCCGCTTGAGGCAGGTGCGCTCCTGGGGTTCCTGGACAACCCGGTCGGACCCGGGCTGGCCCCGTCCACGCTGGATCCGCCCACCGGACCGGGGCCCGGGGACTGCTCCTGGAATCCAAGACGGCCCTCCTTTGGACTGGGCCTGAATGTTCCGGGACTCTCGGCGGACTCCGTGGGCTGGAGGAGCCCCGAGTCCGGGGATCACCTGGCCCTGCTGGTGGAGCGCGGGGGGCGGTTCGTGGTCTTTGCAGTCGGACTCCACGCCGGTGAACTGCCACCGGACAAGCCAGACGATGAATGGTTTCCCGCGGCTCCGGACGCCGGCGGAACTGTCCTCCACGTCGGTAGCATCCTGCTTGCCCGCCCGGGAAACCTTCGCTTACGGCTGTCTGCCGCGCAGATGCTCCGCCCGTGGAGTGCGCAGACTCTCGGCGCCGAACCGCTTGTTGGTGCAGGCGCGCTCCGCTTCAACCTGGCCATGACACCGCAACGATTCCTCCTTGGCGCGGGCATTGGTGCCGCACATCCGGAATGGCGCGGTCTGGACGGCAAGCCGGACAGCGGCTGGCTTGCAGGAGCAGTCCGCGCACGTATCGGACCGGAGGAGGGGCCGGCGGCATCGGCCCGGTTCTCCGCTGAGCTTCAGCACCCGCCCAATCCGCCCCGCGGGTACTATCCCGGAGTCCGGGACCTGGAGCTTAGGCTGTTCTCAGATTCACGGCGCGCGGTTCACGCTGGCCTGGAGTTTGCCCGCGCGGTTGAGAACGGCGGAGACGCCGCCCCGCCGGAGCACCAGACAGGACTTACTCTTGAGCTGCAGACACCGGAAACCCCGCAGCGCCGCCTGCAATTCAGCGCATCGGCGGAAGGATGGCTTCACTGGGAAGCCGTGCAGGATCCCGGTCCAAGCGGCGGTACCGCGGCGGAGTCACAAGCGGATGTGCCATCCTGGACCAGTTCGGGCGGGCAGTTGTCCCTGACCGGCGAATGGGGACCCGGTGCAGATAACTCCGTGGAACTGGTGGCAGGCGTGGAACTGCTCCCGGATCCGGAGTTGCCCCAGCCGCATGTCGGTCGCAGGCTGGGGCTGGAGTTGGCGGGTCCGCGCTTCTCCGTCTCCGTGGAGCGCACGACTGATACCATAGAAAGCCGGCTTACCCTCCGCTACTGAGATGCAGCGTGACGAGTGCACGGTCGGCAAAGCGGGCATCTGGAACGCCCGCGGCGCACTCTGGAGGCCAAGGGCCCCGCTACAGGTTCAGCAGGATTCCCGCGGTCCGGAAATAGATGGTGAGTCCCACAACGTCAATCACCGTTGCCATCAGCGGGCCCGCCATGACCGTGGGATCAAAGCCGAGCCGGTGGATCACCAGGGGTGCAAGCACACCGATGATGCTGGAGAACAGCACCACAAACACCAGGGACACCCCCACAACCATCGCGGGATACAGCTCAATCCCTGGCGGGAGGAACAATCCCCGTAGCATGATCACAGCGCCCAGGATTACGCCCAGAAGCAAGCCTACCGCCAGCTCCTTCAGGAGCACGCGTCCCAGGTCCCCAAAGTCGATCTGACCCATCGCGATTCCCCGGATCATCAGGGTGGATGATTGGGTGCCCGAGTTTCCGCCCGTCTGTGTTATCACCGGAACAAACCAGACCAGAAAGGCTGCGCTCAGAAAGACCGGCTCAAAGAAGTTCAGGAGGTTGGTTGTGATGGTTCCGGCGAGGAGCAGCACAATAAGCCAGGGAACTCGCTTGCGGAACAGTTTGAAGACCGAGGATGCGGTGTACGAATCGTCCGAACCCTCCATCGCTCCCATCTTGTAGAGGTCCTCGGTCTGCTCGCTCCGGATGATGTCAATTACGTCATCAAAGGTGACAATGCCAAGGAGCCGGTTGTGCCGGTCAACAACCGGAAGCGCAATCAGGTCCCAGGCCTCCAGCGTCCGTGCAACCTCCTCCTGATCGGTGTCCTCAAGGACTGTCACAACCTGGTGACGCATGATCTCCCGAATTGGCACCTCGTCTTTGGCCACCATCAGGTCTCGGAGGCTGAGCACCCCCAGAACCCGCTTCAGCTCATCCACCACGTACAGGTAGTAGATGGTCTCCGTGCTCTTGGCCGTCCGGCGAACCATGTTCAGTGCCTGCGCTACGGTGATGTTAGGGCGGAGCGCAACGTAGCGCGGCGTCATCAGCCCAGCCGCGTCGTCCGAATCAAAGCGCAGTAGAAAGAGCGTGCTTTGCTTGGAGTGATCGTCCAGCCCATCCCAGACGGCCTGCCGAACGGACGGACTGACCTGCTGCATCAGGTCTACCAGATCGTCCGGGTCCATCTCCTGCAGCAGGCGCCGCATGTTTTCCAGCTGAAGACCGCGAATGATGTGTTCCTGCTCCCGCGGCTCCAGCTCGCTGAGTAGCTGTGCCTTGGCCTCCAGGCCCAGCAGCCGGAAGATCCGGGTCGCCTCATCCTCCGATAGTTCGTCCCAGGACTCGGCAAGCTCAAAGGGCGGGGTTTGAGCCAGGAGCTCGCGCAACTCCGCTTCCTTATGGAAATCACCGTACTCCCGAATGTGATCAACAATGGAGGCCATAGCACTCAGGCTATCAGCGGAAGGTCTGCTTCGTCCCAGTCTCCGACAAAGCGGATTTCCGGTTCCAGGCGATACCCCAGCGCGCGCTCCGCCTGCTCCTGCATGCGCCGGGCCAGGCGGGCAATGTCGGAAGCACGTGCTCCTTTCGCGTTCAGAATGATGTTGGCGTGCTTCGGGGAGACCTGCGCACCGCCTTCCGTCCATCCGCGAGCGCCCAGGCTGTCCAGCAGCTTGCCAGACGGCGCCCCGAATCTGCGGTCATTCTTGAACACGCTTCCGGCGCATGGACCCAGGAAGTGTCCTTTGGCGTATCGGTCGGACTCGATGGCACGCATGCGGTCCCAGAGGCTCTCCCGCTCTGCCTGATGCAGGCGCAGGCGGCTCCCGGTAATAACCAGTTCGCCACCCTGGAAGGGACTGCGTTTGTAGCCCCAGTCCTCCTCCCGGTAGGCGATATTGACCGGGCTTCCATCCAGCGAAAGGCATTGTGCAGACACAAACACCGCGCTGATCTCCGCGTCGTAACAGCGTGCGTTCATCCACAGCGCACCCCCAACCGTCCCGGGCATGCGAAAGATAAAGTCCAGGCCGCCCAGCTCGTGCTCTGCCGCCCACGCACTTACCGCGGAGATCCGATCACCCGCAGCGCAGACAACATCGGAGCCCTCCCGCCTGCAGCCGGTAAGCCCCCGCAGGTCAATGGTGAGCCCGGGAATCCCGCGGTCAGCCACCACGATGTTCGCGCCGTCCCCCAGAATGAAGGGTGTGATGCCGGCCGCTGCGGTGGCTGAGAGGAGGGAGGCAAGCGTCCGCGTTGACTCCGGCCGTGCGTAATACTCCGCTGGCCCACCCACTGCAAAGGTTGTCAGGGGAGCAAGCGGCACATCCCGTTGCACGACGCGCGGCTCATTGATTTGTGCCAGTACTTCGCCTAAGGTTCGCAAATTGCACCCAACGCGCTGACTATATCGGTTCGCCTCCCAGGCGGACAGTGAACGGGGGATACATGGGCCTGCGCCTGTTTGACACGCGGAGACGCGACGTCTTTGATTTTCAACCGCTGCAGCAAAACGCGGTCGGCATGTACTGTTGCGGACCCACGGTCTACAACTACACGCACATCGGCAACCTTCGTACTTTCATTTTTGTAGACCTGCTCCGGCGGGCCCTGGAACACCTTGGGTACAACGTTCGACACGTCATGAACCTCACGGACGTCGGGCACCTCAGTGATGACGGCGACGAGGGCGAAGACAAGATGATTCGCAGCGCCCGTGAGCAGGGAAAGACGGTGTGGGAGATCGCCGCATTCTTCACCGATGCCTTCTTTGCTGACACAGACCAGCTGAACATTCTGAGGCCGATCATTACCAGCAAGGCGACTGACCATATCTCCGACATGATCGAGCTCATTCAGCGGCTGGAAGAAAACGGGTTCACCTATCAGGCCGCCGGGAACGTGTACTTTGACGTTACCATGTTTGAGCGCTATCCGGAGCTCGCGCGGCTGAACATGGATGACATGATCCACGGCATCAGCACCGACGTTGACCACAACAAGCGGAACCCGCAGGACTTTGTCCTGTGGTTCACCAACAGCAAGTTCTCCAAGCAGGCGATGGTGTGGGACTCCCCGTGGGGGCGAGGCTATCCCGGCTGGCATATTGAGTGCTCCGCCATGAGCATGAAGTATCTTGGGGACCGCTTTGATATCCACTGTGGTGGGGTCGACCTCACGGCGGTACACCATACCAACGAAGTTGCCCAATCCGAGGGTGCAACCGGCAAGCATCCCGTAGTCCAGCACTGGATGCATGGTGAGTTCCTTGTCATGGACAACGCAAAGATGTCCAAGTCATCGGGCGGCTTCATCACGGTGCAGAAGCTCCGTGAACACGGAATTGATCCTCTTGCGTATCGCTACTACGCGCTTGGTGCTCACTACCGTACCCAGCTGCAGTTCTCCTTTGAGGCCCTGGAGTCCGCGCAGGTGGCCTACCACAATCTCATTGAGCGGGTTGCCCATCTGCAGAAGACCGCGGGCGCCGAGGTTCACGCAAATGCCCGGCGGATTGCGGAGTTCTGCGATGCGCTGGAAGACGACCTGAACATCCCGCGCGCACTCGCCGCCCTGTGGACAACCGTGAAGTCGGACCGGGACCCCGCGGAGATCCTTTCAGACCTGTATGCGATGGACGCGGTCTTTGGTCTGAAGCTCCGCGAACGGGCAGAGGCGATCAACAGCGATACCATTGAGGATGATATCCAGGCGCTGATTGATGAGCGCAATCAGTCACGCAAGGATCGGAACTTTGCACGCGCGGACCAGATCCGGGACGCTCTGGCAGCACGCGGGATTATCCTGGAAGATGGTCCCGAGGGTACCCGCTGGAAACGGGAACTGTAACCACCCGGGGTCCGAGGTTGTCTTTGTTACCAACGGGTTCGTCCAATGCACTGTTTGACTTCGTGTACCGGGACGTTTTCCCGATCATCTATCGGGTGACCGCGCGGATCACCGGGTCCGGAGAGGCAGCGGAAGAGATCTGCCAGGAGGCCTTTGTACGGTACCTCAGGCACCAGCACGAGCTATCCGACGAACAGTCTGCGCGGTACTGGCTGATCCGCGTTGCCAAAAATCTGGCGTTCAATCGGGTAAAGCGGAGTGCGCGGGAACGGCGGGCCTACGAGCGGCTGCTGAACGACACCTCGGGGGATGCCGGCGATTCGGTCACGCGTCCACTGGACCGGCAGAACACGCAGGAAGCCGTGCAAATTGCGATACAGCGCTTACCTCTGGATGCTCGCGAGATTATCGTTATGAGGGAGTACGGAGGCCTGAGCTACCGGGAGATTGCAGCCGTTCTTGGCACTACCGAAGGAACCGTGAAGGTACGGGCTTACCGCGCCCGGAAGAAGCTTGCTGTAATCCTGGGAGACCTTGGCTATGCTGAAGGCTGACGACAGGCTGCTGTACGCCTACCTGGACCACGAACTTCCGCCGGATCTCTCCCTCGCCTTTGAAGCGCGGCTGGAGCACGACCCCGTATTGCGCGAAGTCCTTAATCGCGAACAGGCCGTCCGATCCGCGCTTGCGTCAGACCTCAAGGCAATGACTGATGACCCGGAAGTCACGGCGGCGGCGGCGCGCGTGCGTTCCGCATTGGACTCGCTCCCCCAAACTGCAGAACTCCTGTCTGTCGAGCCCCGCGTCACCCGGCGGACCGCGGTGCTTGGTGCCCTCGGTGCTGCCGCAGCAACCGCTGCCTTCATCCTGGGACTCCAGGGGATTGCCCGGACCGAAATCCCGGACATTGCCGGCGCTGCACAGTCCGGGACTCCGATCTCTCAGAGCGCCGCTGATGCCGGTGAGAGAGGCGTTGCCGTCACCGTTGGGGTTCAGGACGTGGAGCAGCTGTTGCAGATTCTCAACGCCCGCAGCGGTATCACCGAGCTCCGCATTGAGCTACCGGAAACACCGCGCTTTGAGATCATTGGAGACCCAACGCTGATCCGTCGGCCTGCGCAAGAAGCAAGCGGGGAGGGATCGCCCTGATGTCATTCCGGCCCCGAGCTTCCCTGGTATCTGTTGCCATGCTAGTCGGGATGAGCTTGCTTGGGCCATCGGCTGTCCGCGCCCAGGAGGAAGCCGCAGTACCAACCGAGGAAGAACTCCGGGATTTGCTGAATCTGGTTGTTGACCGCGCGCTCACCGTGGACATCACGGCGCGCATTACAGAGAACGGTGTTGCAACGGTGTGGGACTTCCGGCTGCGCGAACTCACCGTTTCCGGGCGAGGAGTCGCAATCCGGCTGGAGGGGAGTAACGTCACCGTGGCAGCGGAGTTCACGCCATACCGGGATGAAGGCCAGGAGATCTATCTTGTGGCCCAAGGCCAGACCTGGCTCAGCGGGGGTGAGGAAACCGAGATTCGCTACATCCCGGCAATCCGGAGCACCCCGATACAACCGGACGAGCCGGTGATCTTCTATCCGCTCGGGCAGTCGTTGGAACATGGCGAGGCCGTCTTCAACATTGAGCTTGAAGTTCGCGTCCGGCCCTACGTCGCAGACCATCTCTGAACCACCGCCGCAGATGAAACAGCTCACCGGCAGAATCCTCCTGGCTTCCAGCACCCTGTTCCTTGCCGGATTCATAGCGGTATCCGCCATCATCGGAAGCGTGCCCCGGATTGCTCGGCTTGAGCCGTCTCAGGTCATTGGAGGAGGGCTCGTCCGCATAATTGGAGAAGGCTTTGGCCAGAGGCGGGGTCCCGCGGTTGTTCTGGTAGCCGGACGGCGGCTACCCCCGGAGCGATACGTGTCCTGGACGGATACCGAGATTCGATTCCGCAGGCTTGCGGAAGACCCCTCCAGTCTGGTGCAGGTACAAACCCGCGCCGGGTTCAGTAACCCTGCGCTGATCACAAACCCGTCCCGTCTGCCGTTTTCCAGTGGAGAAGCCGCAGCCGCGGAGATTGCGTCCATAAGTCCCGAGCGGCCCGGAATGGGGGAGACCCTGACCATTTCCGGCACGGGGTTCGGTACAATGCCGGGACGCTCCCGCATCACGCTGCCGTTTTCCATTAGTAGCGTAGAGCCCGGCAATCCCTGGAATGAAGACGGATGGGCGGCATCTGCGGAGCGCGTCCATGACTGGGATGACACGAGAATTGTGGTGGACCTGCCGGACGGTATTGGTGCGGGAGAACTCCGGGTTGTTGCTCTGGCCGGAGAGAGCAATCCGGTGCCCTTCCTGCCACCAGAACGCGTTGGGAGATGGGATCTGGGGGAGCCGGTTGACCTGGTAATCGGGTACTCGGCCGTGGATCCGGACCGGACCCTGCTCCCGCTCCCGGTCCGAACCCGGCTGCAACCACGGGTTCAGGATCCCGCCGGCAGCTCAGAAGCGGTCGTTGAGCCTGCCGGCGCAACGGCGTGGATCCCGGCCCAGCCCGGCCAGGCGCTGCTCCGGGTGGTGCGACGTTATCCAATCCGGACCCAGGTTGTGCCGGGAGCCCTGACCGCCGGACCCTATCCGGACTCGGTAGCATCGTGGACGCGGTCAGATGCGCAGTATCCCGGAGACGACGCGGCTGTCCAGCGCGCCCTGCGCCTGGGACCCGCGGCCAGCAGCTCTGCCTGGGTTCAGCTCCAACGGAGCTATGACGCGGTCCGCGCCATTCTGGAACCCGATCCGGAAGCGGAAGCCCGGAGCGCGCTGGAGCTTCTGGAAGGCGGACCGGCCATGCCCCGTGACTATGCGCTGCTGCTGGTGACCTATCTCCGGGGCCTCGGCTTTCCTGCGCGGAGTGTTCACGGGGTGGTTGCCGACGGAGAGTCCGCGCGGCAGCACCGATGGGTGGAAGTGTATCTCGCGGACTTCGGGTGGATGCCGATGGATCCGGCTGCCGGAGATGGGGCATTTCCTGCCCTCGTAACAGATCTGGAAGACCCCGGTGCCTATTATTTGGGTTCCCTGGATGCAATGCGGGTGACCCTCGCGGCGCCCGATGATCGCGATCCCGTTCCGCTTGGAATGGCGGGTGAGGCGGCTGCTGAGATCAACGTTTCCTACCTGTTCAGCCTCTGAGGGCGGAACTGGTGATTCGCCGTGACATCGGCCCGCGTACTCCCCTACAATGCGTCACATGATCGGAATACATCCGCTTTCCGCCCTGCAGGTAACGGATCCCCAAATGTTCGCGGCGGTCCGGAACGAGAGCCTTCGGCAGCACGGCAAGCTGGAAATGATAGCCAGCGAGAACTTCACCAGTGAGGCGGTTCTGCAGACCGCCGGCTCGGTCCTGACCAACAAGTACGCAGAGGGGTATCCCGGAAAGCGCTACTACGGCGGCTGTGAGTTTGTTGATGTGGCGGAGAACCTGGCCAGGGACCGTGCCTGCGAGCTCTTTGGCGCTGAGTACGCCAATGTTCAACCGCACTCCGGCAGCAACGCCAACCTCGCGGTCTACATGGCCATTCTCAAGCCCGGAGACACCATCCTTGGGATGGACCTGGCTCACGGTGGTCACCTCACCCATGGCTCTCCGGTAAATTTCTCCGGGCAGCTCTACAACATCGCCAGCTACGGCGTGCACGAGACCGACGAGCGGATAGACCTGGATGCGGTCCGGGAGCTTGCACTCCGGACCCGGCCACGCCTGATCATAGCCGGTGCCAGCGCCTACCCCAGAATCATTGACTTTGCGGGATTCCGCGCAATTGCGGATGAGGTCGGTGCCTGGTTCCTGGTGGACATGGCCCACATCGCTGGGCTTGTTGCCGCCGGAGAGCATCCTTCGCCCGTTCCCCATGCCCACTTTGTCACCACAACTACCCACAAGACGCTGCGGGGACCCCGCGGCGGTCTGATTCTGGTGGGCTCAGACACGGAGAACAACGCCGGAATCGTTGCGCCAAAGAGCGGACGGACTCGCCGGTGGAGCGAGGTGATTGACACAAGCGTCATGCCCGGTGTGCAGGGCGGGCCCCTGATGCACATCATTGCCGCCAAGGGCGTGGCATTCCTGGAGGCGCTTCGGCCGGAGTTCGCCGCCTATCAGGTGCGAATCCGGGAGAACGCCCGAGCTTTGGCAGAAGCGCTCGCCGATGGTGGAGCCCGCCTGATCACCGGTGGTACAGACAATCACCTGGTCCTGGTTGACGTGACGCCCTTTGATCTCTCGGGAAAGGATGCGGAGCAGCTCCTGGATGATGCAGGAATCACGTGCAACAAGAACGGCATCCCTTTTGACAAGCGGAGCCCACTGGTCACCAGTGGAATCCGGCTGGGAACGCCGGCACTCACCACCCGAGGAATGGGCACGGAGGAGATGCAAACCATTGCTGGTGCTATCCTCAAGATTCTGCGTAATCCGGGCGATGATGACGTCAAAGAACGGGTACTGGAGCAGGTATCCGACCTGACTTCGCGGTACTCTTTGGAGGTCCAGTATTGACGGCGCAAGAACCCGGGTCCTATGCTCAAGATTCGTAAAGGAGCCCCCGGCTTTCGATGAGTAGTGCACAGCTGCAGCTCACAATGGTCAACTTCTCGGCGGGCGCCTACATCGTCGTTGAAGGCAAGGAGAACGCAAACGCGTTCTTCATCATTCGTGAGGGCAAGGTCCAGATCTCCAAAGAGACCGAGATAGTGGAGGAAGAGGGCGGGAACGTCCTCGGACCCGGCGACTTCTTTGGCGTTGTCTCTACCATGTCCTCCCATTCCCACATAGAGACCGCACGCGCGCTGACCAACTGCTCGCTGATTCAGGTGCAGCGGGAGAACTTCCATCTGCTGATTGAGCGCAACACCCCGGTTGCCATGAAGATCATCCAGAAGTTCTCCCAGCGGATGCGTCACCTGGATGACGCGCTTGCCCGGCTGACGGTAAAGGGGCATACGTCGGAGATCGACATCGGCCAGCTTTTCACCGTGGCCGAGTACTACGCCAAGCAGAACCAGTACAATCAGGCATACTACGCGTATTACAATTACGTGAGGTTCTGCCCCAACGGCCATGATGTGCCAAAGGCTCGGGAGCGCATTGCCAAGATCAAGCCATACGCAAACGCGGTCTACCTCGATGGTGACAACAGCAATTTCAATAGGGAGTATCCGGAGAAGACCATGATCTTCTGCGAGGGGATGCCCGGCCGTGAGCTGTACATCATCCAGAAGGGGCAGGTGAAGATCACAAAGATCATCAATGACGCCGAGGTGGTCCTCGCCATCCTGAAGTCCAGCGACATCTTTGGCGAGATGGCACTCCTGGAGGAGAAACCACGGAGCGCAAGCGCTATCACCATGGAAGACAGCAAGCTGTTGGCGGTGAACAAAGAAAACTTCGCCCGGATGGTCCAGCAGCAGCCACAGATCATTGCGCGGCTCACCCAGATGCTCGCAGAACGGATCTGGCTGATCTACCGCCAGCTGGCAAACACATTGCTTCCGGACAAGCTTGGGCGCCTCTACGACACCCTGTACCTCCAGCTTGAGAAGAACCGCGTGCCAATCCGCCCGGGTGAGGCCTACACCTTTGACTTTGGTACCAAGGAGCTCATTGGAATGGTTGGAATGTCCGCTTCCGAGGCTCAGCCCCTGGTTCGCGAACTGCTGAAGAACAGCAAGATCAAGAGCATGGATCAGAAACTCCACACCTCTGATGTGGACGAACTCAAGAAACAGGCCGAGTATTACCGCAAAATGCAGCGAATAGAGGCGGCGCGGAAGGCAAGAACCCGCGGCTAAGGCCTCAGCGAGGCCCAGTCGAAGCCCCCGGGAGGCCCCGGGTCCTTTGTCCCTGCCAAGCACACGTCACTTGGCGGTGCTGCGGCCCTTTCGGTACTATCGCCGACCATGCAGGCGGCGGACATCGCAACCAGGTACGATCCTCAGTCCTTTGAGCGGCGGATCTATGAACAATGGGAAGAGGCCGGAGCGTTTGTGCCACGGCGTCCCGGAGCCGGAGAGAAGCCCTTTGTAATTGTCATTCCGCCGCCGAACGTAACCGGCGTCCTGCACCTCGGGCACGGTCTGAACAACAGCATCCAGGACATCCTCATCCGCTATCACCGCATGCGCGCAATCCCGACGCTCTGGATTCCCGGGACCGACCATGCCGGGATCGCTACGCAGACCGTGGTTGAGCGCATGCTCCTTGCCGAGGGTAGCAGTCGGGAAGGCGTTGGTCGGGAAGCCTTCCTTTCGCGCACATGGGAGGTGAAGGAGTTCCACCACGGAATCATCACCGAGCAGCTCCGGCGGATCGGCGCATCCGCGGACTGGTCCCGCGAGCGATTCACCCTTGATGACGGGCTTTCCAAAGCGGTTCGCGAAGTGTTTGTGCGCCTTTATGAGCAGGGCCTGATCTATCGCGGTTCGTACCTCATCAACTGGTCTGTTGGTGCACAGACAGCGCTCAGCGATGACGAGGTGGAGTTTAAGCAGGTCAATGGCAAGATGTATCGCCTCCGATATCCCCTGAGTGACGGAAGCGGTTTCGTGGAAGTGGAGACCACCCGCCCGGAGACGATGCTTGGGGACACCGCCATTGCGGTGCACCCGGATGACGAGCGCTTTGCCGCATTCGTGGGCAAGACCGTCACCCTGCCGCTCACCGGCCGTGAAGTCCCGGTGGTGGCAGACGACTACGTGGACCGGGAGTTTGGTACCGGAGCAGTGAAGATCACGCCCGCCCACGACTTCAACGACTACGAGCTTGGGCTCCGGCATGAGCTGCCTCTGATCAACATTCTCAACCCGGACGGAACGCTCAACGCGGAGGTTCCCGAGCCCTTCCGCGGACTTTCGGTGAAGCAAGCCCGTAAGGCAGTGGTTGCCGCGCTTGAGGAGGCGGACGCGTTTATCGGCTCCCGGGACTACGTGCACCAGGTGGGCCACTGCTACCGAACCGACACGGTGGTGGAGCCTCTCCTCAGCGAACAGTGGTTCGTCCGGATGCAACCCCTTGCCGAGCGGGCGCTTGCCGCGTGGGAGAACGGCGCGATTGAATTTCACCCGCGCCGCTGGGAGAACACCTACACCCACTGGCTCCGCAACATCCGCGATTGGTGTATCAGCAGGCAGCTGTGGTGGGGCCACCGAATCCCGGTCTGGTATGACACCGACAGCGGTGAGGTCATTGTCTCGCGGGAGGATCCGGACAACCTGCCAGAGTACGCGGGGAGAAACCTGGTGCAGGACGAGGACGTGCTGGACACCTGGTTCAGTTCCTGGCTCTGGCCCTTCTCAACTTTGGGCTGGCCGGACGAGACCGCGGATCTCCGGGATTTCTTCCCTACCTCAGCTCTTGTTACCGGCTACGACATCATCTTCTTCTGGGTAGCCCGGATGATCATGGCCAGTCTCCTGGTAATGGATGAGGTCCCGTTCCGGGATATCTACATCACCGGTCTGATCCGGGACAAGCAGGGCCGGAAGATGTCCAAGAGCGCCGGCAACGGCATTGATCCGCTGGAAGTGGTTGAAGAGTACGGAGCGGACGCGCTGCGCTTCACCCTGAGCTTCCTCAGTGCTCTGGGACAGGACATTCCGCTGGGGAAAGACACGTTCGCTATTGGCTCCCGATTTGCGAACAAGATCTGGAACGCATCCCGCTATCTGCTTATCAACGTGGAGGGCCGGACCGTTCGTCGTCCGGCAGATGGGGACCTCCGGCCGCTGGATCGTTGGATCATTCACCAGCTGGACTCCGCTGCCACAGCGGTGCAGCAGGCCATGGCTGACTATCGCTTTGACGAGGCGTCGCGGGCGGTCTACGAGTACTTCTGGAACGAGTTCTGTGACTGGTATCTGGAAGGCACCAAGCCAGCTATGCAGTCCGGCGACCCGCCAGAGCAGGACCGCCAGGCAAGCGTGCTTGTGGCCGTCCTGGATGAGAGCCTTCGGCTGCTGCACCCCTTCCTCCCATTTGTGACCGAGGAGCTGTACGGACTGCTTCCCCAGGCGGGAGAGGACCGGGGGGTCTGTATCTCCGCAAGCTATCCAGAGCCGGACCCGGCCCGGAGAGATCCGGAACTGGATGCGGGTTTCACCGCCGTCAAGGACGTTGTCCGGGCTATCCGCACCCTTCGGAGCGAGTTTGGCATTGACCGTAACACCAACATTCCCGCCACCGTTGTTCTTGAAGAGGGCTTCGCGCACGCAGCATTTGTACGCAAGCAGACCGGGCTCATGGAGTTTCTTGCCGGTGCTACCGTGCGGACCGGGGAGGCAGAAAAAGCTGAGCCGGGAGCAATCAAGACTGCCGTACCGGGCGCAGAGATTGCCGCCGATATCCGGGAGCTGATTGACCTGCAGGCACAGGTGCTGCGCCTGCAGAAATCACTGGGCAAGTTGGACAAACAGCTCAGCGCTGCCCGCGCGAAGCTTGAAAATCCCAAGTTCCGGCAGAACGCGGATCCCTCGGTGGTGGCGCAGGAGGAAGAAAAGGCCGCGGAGCTGGAACGGCAACGTTCCCTGACTGCGGGCTATCTCACCGAGCTTTCGGGAGCAGGCTGAGTCCGTCCAGCAGGCTTCCTTGCGGAACCTCAATCCAGGCGAGTTCAGTATCCTGATTGCCAGCGGGGTCTGGTGGCGCGGCCTCTGGGGCGGCGTCCCGCCCGACGGGCTCCGGGCTGCCACCCCCAATCTGAGCGCGGCCGGGGGTTCCGAACCACCTGATCCCGAACTCGCTTGCCAGGATCACCTCCACCACAATTGCTCCCGCCGCATCTGCGGCAAGCAGGATCCGCACCGCGGTTCCGGCGTTCACCCGGTTGCCTTCCGGCAGAACCAGCGACATCCGGGAAATGTCTCCCGGAACCCGCTCATCCGGTGGCGCTGCAACCACCCGACTTCGGAGTTCCATCTGGGCAAGCTGTTGTACCGCTACTCCGGCCCGCTGCGCGGGGCCATTGTCCGCACCGGTGCCGTCTGAGCCGCTGCCGCCCGGGTCCCCGGGGATAGCCGCGCGCCAGCCATCCAGTGCGCCCATGGCAGAAACCAGGGACCCGCCCACCGGGCGGGAACTGCTGCCATCATCCGGACGGAACAGGAGCTGCGGGTTCCGGGCAGTCCCGGTGAGTGAAAGAACACCGGGAAGCAAGCCTTCTGCAGCCATTACAGCCTCCTCCGCGGTATCCGCTGGCTCGGGCTCAACGCTGTTCTCCCGGAGGCCGGCCGCAACCGTGGGAATAGCCCCACACACAACAAGCAGCAGGGCAATTCCTGCTCCGTGCAGGAGGGATCGGCGCGCCGAGCTTCGGGCGTGGAGCTCCGGAGACGTGCCCCACACTTGGATTCGGGGATCAGTCTCCAACCGCAATTACCACCAGGGACATCTGCAGTTCCGTCTCACTCTTACCATCCACGGGCAGGGTGATCCCCCAGGTTGCTGAGTCGCCTGCCGCCAGCCTTCCGGCGTAGTAGAACTGATTGGAGAAGGCCGGCTGGCTTGCGGTCAGCGACGGGCCATGCACGCCAACCAGGAAGGGCCCCACATCGACCCCGCCGCTGTCCGCCTGCACGTAGTTGAAGTGGTTGATGCTTCCCAGGCTGTATATGGTCCCGTCCACCGTGGATTCAAAGAAGCCACCGTTGTTCAGGGATGGCACGTCCCCGGCGGGCTGGATCTGGCTGGTGATGACGGAAACTCCCCATTCCCCGATCAGATGACCAAAGATCTGCTCGGGGGTCCCGCTGATCGGCAGAAGCTCAAGCGCCTCCAACGCCCTGACCACCGCGGTCTCATCTCCGTAGGGCTGCTGCATGATTTCCCGCACCAGCGCTGCCCCACCGTAGGTGCGCGCGAGCCAGGCGGTGAAGGCATAGGCGGTAGCGTAGCTCTCCAGCACCTCGGGGCCAATCTGGTCAAAGCTGTCCGTTCGGCGGGTTGGGTAGGCGTTGAAGCGGGGAAGCCGGCCCTCAACAATAGGTGGTGAGCCCGGCGCGCCAGCGTTGTCCGTGCTTTCCAAAACTCCACGGGGACCCGTCACACCGTAGCTTGCCAGGAGCTCGGACGACGCAAAGTCTTCTGCGAGCATGGACAGCCCTTCGTTGAGCCAGACATCGCTGGACTCGGACGGAGCCAGACGCAGGACGTCCCGCTGATAGAAGTGGATCATGTGCTGGAACTCGTGTGCCAGGGTGCTGATCATTTCCCGGGGCCAATAGTCCGATGGCTCCCACTCATCGTCTGTGTCAGCGGTGTCTTCCAGCGCAAAGAGCGGTGCATCCAGATAGAAGATCAACTCGCCGTTGGAGTCGACGGTTAGATCAAACGGGTTCTCGGGGTCGGCTTGATCCGGATCAAAGTTATTCAGCGAGTAGAAGTAGCCGAGCACCACCGGACCCGAAAGGGACGGGGAATAGTCCTCATCGATATCGTAGAGGTAGACCGTGATCCGGTCGGTCTCCGAGATGAGGTTAGCGTAGTCGTGGTCGCCCCATTCTTCTCCGTAGATGCCGGTGATCAGGTCATAGATGTCGTTGCCATCACCGGACAGGAGGAAGCTCTCCAGGACAGCGTCCACAATGGCTTCGCGCCGCGTGGCACCACCGTTCACCGCCCAGAAGGCAGGGCTGTTCTCCCAGAACTCGTCATCCGCCCAGACTTCCAGGGTCTTGGGGCCGAATTCGGTCTGCACCTCATCCGCAATTCCCACCAACCCGGAAGGCCGCTCGACGGTCTGTAAGCTGTTGTCAATGAAATCAAAGGTGTTGACCGTCCACTCCGCTGAGCCAACGTGTGCAGGGTCGTAGTCATTGTCGCCCCGGGTACTCCCAAGCCTCCCGGTCTGCGGTTCGGGGGCGATCTGGGCGGTCCGCTGGGCCTGCAGGCGCATGGTCTCTGCGGCAGACTCGTTCCGGCCGCGGATGGGAATCAGGCCCCCCGCAGGGTCAGAAACCGGACCCGTGCCGAACACGCTTCCGCTCCGGCTCTGGGAAAGAATGCTCGATATTGGTGCTGGCGCGGCCCCGGCAACGGTCTGTCCGCTTCGGAGGCTCACGTCCGGCGCATCACTGGCTGTCTGGGACCGTGGGTTGGTGAAGACGAAGTACACGTCCTTGGCAGCGCCGTTAAGTTCGTAGCCGCGGACACGGACCGTCTCCTCGGCGTCATTGCGGGTCTCCACAATCACATCCGCAGGACCGGTGTAGAAGAGGCTGCAGGAGCCCAGAAATAGCAGCAGGGCAAAAGACCCAGTCAGGCGCCGTGCCAGTCTTGCGCGGGAAACCCCGGTGCGGGCTCCAGTAGCGTTCATTGCGTTCCTCCGTGTGTATACGTAGCGCACCAGCTTGCCGCTTCCGGCTGTGTGCAGCGCGTGCGCAGTTGCCTCACTCCACCTCTCCGGTTCTGCCCCAGTGCAGGAGCCGCCCGGAGTTGAGCGCGCTGAACTGCCCGCTCCGGCTCAGATCCAGGCCAGGCCGGATGCTCGCTGGATTCCCCTCCGCAAGCCGCAGGCCAATCCTCAAGCCCGCCCGGAAGCGCCAGCGCCCGTCCGTACCGGGTGAAAAATAGGGGATACTGTTGTTTGGTTCCACAAATAGATTCCCGGGTACGGGAACCAGGCTGCTCGCGTTGAATCGATAGCCGACTTCCGCATCCAGCACGGCGAACATGCCCGGCCGGTCCAGGCGAACAGTCGGTGCTATCTGTACCATTGTCTCTACCGGGCCCGCGCCCAGCCATCTCGTTCCCTGACCGCCCTGCGCGTACCGGCTGAACTCGTGCCAGGGATTGCCCGGAGACTGCGCACCCCGGAGGACAAGCTCCAGCAGACCCCCGGCGCGGAGCTCACCAAGGCTGCTGGCAAGCGCGGGGCTCGCCAACTCCAGACCAAGGGCAAGGCTGTTCTCCCCGTGCAGAAAGCCAACCATATTGTCCTCAACCCAGAGTTCCTGTAGCTCGCCCCCGCCGGTCCAGGAATGCAGGGGCAGGTAGCTGTAACCGTAGCGGGCGTCCGTTGCGCTCTCCGTGTTTCCGGTCCCGATGGACTGGAACGTGTACTTGGTGGCCATGGCTGCGCCAAGGCGGAACTCCCAGCCTCCCAGGATGCTACGGAGCTCAAGCATCGCCGCGACCTTGTTGGGGTTCTGGGCCCCTTCCGGGTTCAGGACGGCATTGGCATTGGCGTCATCCACCAGGACCTGGCCGATGAGATCAAGCGAACCCAGCTCGGCGATCCCCAGGAATCCAACGATGCTGTTGTCGTTGCCGCTGCGGCCCCAGGGCTTGCCCGTGGTGCGGTCCTCGTACTGGAGGAAAAAGCTGGGGATTGGGGTGAGCCAGTAGCCAATCTCCAGCGGCGGAATTGAGGACCGCGGCTGGGTAAAGACCGTTGCGTCCTGAAAGGCCAGTGTAAAGCGCTCCTGCCTTCCAACTCTCACGCCAATGGTCTTGATCACCGCGCCGCGATTTGGAACCGGAGCAAGCTCCGAGTCCAGGGCGGAATTGAGATTGAGCTGCAGCCACCTGCTTGCAGCAAAGAACCTGCCGCCGTCATAGCTCAGGTCCAGAAGCGTTGCCGGAAGGCCACGAGAATTGACGAACAGGCTGTAGCGGGAATCAACCGCATCCCGGTGCCGCAGGCGCCCGCCGCTGAATTGGAAGTCCCCGATTCCCAGCTCAAGCCCGGCACTGTCTACCAGGAAGGTATACTCTCCGTAGAAGTTGCTGTGGGAGGAGGTGAAGACGCCGGTGCTCCGCATCTCAAACTCGGTCTGGAAGGCAAAGTTCGCTGCGCGATGGATCAGCGAGAGGCCGCCACTCGCGGACTGGTCACCCAGGCCCGCGTTGCCGCCAAACAGGACACTCCCCGAGGTGCCAAAACCGTCGGCTTCACTATCCTGGGCGGCAATGCCTGCTGTTCCCAGGATCAAGGTGATGACGAGGACCCAAGCCACACGCAGAGCCGTTACCGCCAGCCGTGGGCCGCTTGGACCACGGGCCAGGATCACTGGAGCTATTCGTTCAGAGACAGTTGCCGATGTGCGAGCTGCGAAATGGAGACCTGACACTCCTGCCAATATAGCACCTCGGCGTCTGGTGGCACTTGCCGTGGCAGCGCTGTTTCTGGCTGCCGGCCTCCCCGCGCAGTCACCCCGTTCGCGTGCGCAAGCAGATCCTCGGGACATGCTGCTTCCTGGCGCGTTCCGCGCGCTGGAAACCGAGCTCCTCCTCCAGGGCCGGGTTCCGCGGACGCTCAGCCTGCCGGCACCCGCCGCCGCGTTGGTGCCCACTTTCAGCACCGCAGCCGCGTCAAGCACCGCAGCCGCGTCAAGCACCGCAGCATTGGAACCGGTGGAGAGCGTGCCGGTATCCCTCCAACCCGGCGTTGGACTGGGCCTTGTGTGGGCCAGCGGGCGCCGGGACCTGGTGCTGCCATCCTACGCCGATCGTGCGCCGGTCCTGGATCTGGGAATCCGGCTGGACTTTGGACAGTCCCTGCGCATGTACGGAGATCTCGGAATCCGGGAGGAGCGCTTTGCCGCAGATGATCCGGAGAACCTCAGCACCATTCCCAACAGCGGCAGCTGGATAGACTACGAGTTCCCCTTCCGAAGCGGCATCATTGCCGGCGGAGACGGCTGGCAATTTACCCTGGCGCGGGATCGTGTCCGGGTGGGGCCTGGCTTGTCCGGACAGCTTGTGTTGGGCTCGCATCTGCCTTTCGTAGATCACGCCCGCCTCAGCCTGTGGAACCAGGTCATGCAGTTTCAGACCTGGGTTGTTGGCATTGAGCCCTGGCTGACGGAGGCCGAGCGAACACGGGACGGTGAGCCGGAAGAACGCGCTAAGAACCTGCTTCTCCATCGATTTGAGTACGCACCGGGGGACAGGCTGCTCATCGGCCTGACAGAAGGATTGATGTTCTCCGGGCAGCGCCTGGATGTGGCGCGCCTGAACCCGGCCTCCATCCTCCACAACTTCTATCTCTGGGAGTATGCCGCCTCGCTGTCCGCGTTGGACCTCAGCTTTGCGATCGCGCCCGGGGTTGCGCTGTACGGATCTGCGGCAATGAATCAGCTGCAGTCCCCGTTTGAAATCCGGACCTACGGAGCGGATGGAATCCCCAACGCGCTTGCGGCCCTCGGTGGTCTTCAGGCTGCCCGAGCGCTGGAGAACGCGTTTGCCCTGCGCCTGGACCTGGAGTACGCCTGGCTCAATCCCTGGATGTACATCCGGGAGACCCAGCTCCGCAGCTTCACCTGGAGGCACCGCTACACGTCCAACTACCTGCGGGGACGCCGGCTACAGACCCTTCCGCTGGGCCACCGCTGGGGCCCGGACAGCCGGGGAATTGTCGGGCGTCTGGCGCTTGAGTCCCGCGTGGGGCGGGAAGGCTTCGTGGGACTTGCCGCGCAGCTGGAGATTTCGGAACACGGCGAGCAGACGGTTCTCAGTGCCTACGATGAGGGGCCGGATGCCACCTCCTTGCAGACCCCGTCGGGGACTGCCGAGACCCGTCAGCTTGCGGCGCTGATGCTGGACTGGGAGCTGCCGCTTGGATCGTTCCGGCTGGTGATGGAGACCGAGTACCGGATCCTGCTCAGCAGCAGCACGGATGCACAGACCAACCAGGGCCTCTACGCCGCGCTGCGCGTCCACCGGTAGGTTGCACCGCAGGTGGACAGCATGCCCATTCAGCGGGCGGGGGCGCCCGGTGAACGGGCATGCTCTGCGTCGCTCAGGCGGCCTTCCAGAATGGTTTGGGCAACCCGCGACGTACCGTTTGACAGGCCAAGGTTCCGAATATGCTGGCTCAGCGCGGCCAGGCGTCCCGGGTCTGCCACCAGCTCGCGAACCAGCTGTCCCGCACGGGGCGGGGAGGGCTCGTAGAAGCCGCTTCCGGACTGCACCACAAACTGCACGTTGCCAAGCTCCTGCCCGTGGATGAACTGGCAGACAATCGCCGGCGTGGCGCTGAGCAGGATCTCCCAGATGGTGCTCGCGCCGCCCTTGGTGAGGATGAGGTCGGAGGCGTGCAGGAGTTCGTACATGAAGTCCACAAAGCCGTAGATCTTCACCGTACGTCCGGCGAGCTTGGGCCGGATATGCGGTAACTTCAGGATCAGGCGGGACTGCAGCTTGAGGAGCTCGTTTCTCCCGGCCACTAGGGCAACATCACAGTCTGCTCCGCTTTCCAGGATTGCGTGCAGGAAACGTTCGCCGCCAAAGATTCCCTCGCCGCCACCCGCGATGAGCACCAATCTGCGCTCCGGCCGAAAGCCTTCCCGCTCGCGGAAGGCGCTGATCTCCTGCGGATCCGGCTCTCGCTCAAAGCGCGGCTGAATCACCGGCGCGCGGACCAGGAGGGGCGCGTGGTAGCTCTTCACACGGTCCGCCACCTTGCGGATCCCCGGTGACATCACGATAGTGGGCGTGCGGCTCCGGTGAAACCAGAAGGGGTGAACGGAGAACGGATCGGTCACCAGAGTCCAGGCCGGGATTCGGGTTCCCAGGTCCCGCTGAGCCCGCTGCAGTGGCACCGTCAGGAGGCTGTGCGCGTTGACTATTCGGGTTGGTCGGAAGTCGGCGATGACATCCCGCAGGCAGCGGCGCGTAAGACGATCGATGCTCTCCTGATTCCAGGTCATCACCGCTTTGGACATGCTGAGCTCGTAGATGAGCGTCCACAGGAACGGCAGGGTTGATGCTGCCACGCGATAGCCGTTCTCAATGAGTCGCCTACGGCCCGGTTCCCGGGGGTTGATGGCGTTCAGCAGCAGGGTCTCTGTGCCCGGAGCCAGCGTCTCCATTGCCGCTGCAATGGACCGGCACGGACCAAGGTGCCCGGCACCGGTCTGCAGGTAGGTGAAGAGGATGCGTTCTGTGGGCATTGAATCTCCGGTCCGGGGATTCACACTGTGCACAGCATACCCGATAGGCATAGACTCCGCCCTGCAGCCTTGGATGTCAAAGGAGGAATTCTATGACACGGAACTCGCGCGCAAAGCTCGTTGTTCTCGGCGTGCTGGCCCTGGTGGTATTTGCCGGGTGTACCACCCTGGAGCTCAGCGCGGTAGGCCTTGATGAAACGGTCAGCATGACTGGAACCATTGCGGGCCAGCCCTACGAGGTGATTGATACCATTCGTGGCACTGTCCGCGGGGTGTGGATTCTCGGCTTCCCGCTGGTACAGCCGGATGTCCGTTCCGTTCTCATCCGGGAAGGCCGCGGCGCCGACGGGTTTGTGAACGTGGAGATCATCACGCGGACGGGAATCATTGACTGGGCGATCACAACAGTTACCGCTGGCTTCATTACCAGCCGGGTTGTGATTGTTGAGGCCACCGCGGTGGAGCTCTAGGCGCAATCCGCGCTGATTGACAGCCCTCCGGGGCGTTTGTACTCTTCGGCCGAATCGGGGCCCGGCGCTCGCTCCACGCGGGCGTGACGGGCCCTTTTCCATTTCAGGGGGCGGTACGTGTACGAGCCGGTTGATCCAAAGGTGAGCTTTCCTCAGATGGAGGAATCTGTTCTTGCCTTCTGGAACGAGCGCGGGATCTTTCAGAAATCCGTTGATGCCAGGTCCGGGCAAGCGGAATACGTCTTCTATGACGGTCCTCCATTTGCCACGGGGCTTCCGCACTTCGGGCACTTTGTGCCGGGAACCATCAAGGACGTCATTCCCCGCTACCAGACCATGAAAGGCCGCCGCGTGGAGCGCCGCTTTGGCTGGGACTGTCACGGGCTGCCCGTTGAGTATGAGATTGAGAAAGAGCTTGGAATCTCCGGCCGAGCAGAGATTGAGGCGTACGGAGTAGGCGCGTTCAACGACAAGTGCCGCTCCATTGTTCTGCGCTACACCGGCGAGTGGGAACGCATTGTCAGCCGCATGGGCCGTTGGGTGGACTTCCGCAACGACTACAAGACCATGGACCCCGACTACATGGAGAGCATCTGGTGGGTCTTCCGCCAGTTGTGGGACCAGGGCCTGGTCTACGAGGGGTACTACATCCTGCCCTACAGCTGGAAGCTCGCAACCCCGCTGTCCAACTTTGAGGTGAATCTCGGCGGCTACCGGGAGGTGGACGACCCCGCCGTGACGGTTCGCTTCCAGCTGAAGGATCCCACCACGCTTGGTGCATCCTCCACGGACAAGGTGTCCTTCCTCGCGTGGACCACCACCCCCTGGACCCTGCCGTCCAACCTGGGCCTGGCCCTGGGGCCGGAGGTCAGCTACGTCCGCATCGCAGATGGGGAAGAGCAGTTCATCCTTGCGCGGGAACGGCTGGGGCATTACTACAAGGATCCCGCTGACTGCACCGTGCTCGCGGAGTACTCGGGCCGTGATCTGGCGGGAGTCCGCTACGTCCCGGTCTTTCCGTACTTTGCTGAGATTGAAGCCCAGGATGCATTCCAGACCTGGACCGCTGACTACGTCACCACGGAGGACGGCACCGGGATTGTGCACATTGCTCCCGGCTTCGGCGAAGACGACTACCAGATTCTCAAGGACAGCGACGTCCCCATCCTCGTTCCGATTGACGACGACTGCCGCTTCACAGCCGAAGTCCCGGACTTCCAGGGCCAGTTTGTGAAGGACGCAGACAAGCCCATCATCGCGTGGCTCCGGGAACAGGGCCTGCTGGTGCGGCGGGAGAACTACCGGCACCCCTATCCGTTTGACTACCGGACCAACACCCCGCTGATCTATCGCGCTGTCAGTTCCTGGTTTGTGGACGTGGACAAGATCAAGGATCGAATGCTTGCCCACAACAGCACAATCAACTGGATCCCGGATCACCTGCGCGATGGCCGCTTTGGCAAGTGGCTGGAGGGAGCCCGGGCCTGGGCAATCAGCCGCAACCGCTACTGGGGTAACCCGCTGCCAATCTGGCGGAACGAAAGCGGTTACACCGAGGTGATCAGCAGTCGGGAGGAATTGGAGGCCAAGGTAGGCCACCCGGTGCCGGATCTCCACAAGCAGTACGTGGATGAGCTCACATGGGAAGCGTCGGATGGCTCGGGAACAATGCGTCGGGTACCGCAGGTCCTGGACTGCTGGTTTGAAAGCGGCGCCATGCCGTTTGCGCAGGCGCACTACCCGTTTGCAAACCGCGAGCGTTTTGACGCCAACTTCCCGGCTGACTTCATTGCCGAGGGTCTGGATCAGACCCGCGGCTGGTTCTACACGCTCACCATCATCGCCTCCGCGCTCCGAGATTGCCCGGCCTTCCGAAACGTGATTGTCAACGGGCTGGTCCTCGCGGAGGACGGCCGCAAGATGAGCAAGAGCCTCCGCAACTACACGGATCCGGTTGAGATCATCAACACCTACGGTGCAGACGCGCTGCGGCTGTTTCTCATGAACTCGAGCGTGGTGAAGGCGGAGGACCTGAAGTACTCCGATGACGGGGTCCGCGATGTTCTGAAGCAGGTAATCATCCCGTTGTGGAACGCCTACAGCTTCTACGTGACCTACGCAAACATCGACGGGATTCAGCCCGATGATCCGCCCGCCCAGCTGATGAATCCTTTGGATCGCTGGATTCTGAGCGCAGCCCAGACCCTGGTGGCGGAGGTGGAAGCGCAGCTGGATGCCTATGAGATGCAGAAGGCAATCGGCGCCATCGTACGGTTCATTGAGCAGCTCAACAACTGGTACATCCGCCGAAGCCGCCGGCGTTTCTGGAAGAGTGAAAGCGATTCGGACAAGCGCGAGGCCTACGCAACGCTCCGCTCGGTGCTCATGACCCTGGTGACCGTAGCTGCACCCTTCATGCCCTTCACCACCGAGGCCATCTACCGAAACCTTCGACGGGAGGATCAGCCGGAGAGCGTGCACCTCGTTGACTGGCCGGAAGTGCAGCAGTCCCGCCGTGTCCCGGACCTGGAAGCTCGCATGGATCACGCGCAGACGGCGGTCAGCCTGGGACGCGCGCTTCGCAGCACGCAGAACCTTAAGGTTCGCCAGCCCTTGCGTGCGGTGCACCTGGTTACCAGGGACGCTGACCAGCGGCGTTCCCTCCGGGAGATGGAAGACCTGATCCGTGACGAACTTAACGTGAAAGACGTGATTTTCCGGGGGAACGAGGAAGAGCTGGTGGAGTATCGCGCCAAGGCGAACTATCGGGTTCTGGGTCGGAAGCTGGGCAAAGCGATGCCGGAGGCAGCGGCGCGGATATCGGAGTTCTCGCCTGCTGAGATCCAGACCCTTTTGGATGGCAACACCCTGTCCCTGGAGATCGGTGGCGAGAACCTGGAGCTCACCAGCGACGAAGTTCTGGTAGAACGGGACGAAAAGGACGGGCTGAAGGTCCTCAATGAAGGTGCCCTCACCGTGGCTCTGGATCCGGAGATCGGGGAGGAGCTGCGCGATGAAGGGCTCGTCCGGGATCTCATCCGCGCAATCCAGCAGCTCCGCAAAGACACGGGGCTTGAAGTGACCGACCGCGTGGTGATCGGGATCCAGGGACCGCAACGCATCATCCATGCGGTGGAGTCCCACCGCGAGTTTCTGATGGACGAGACCCTGTGTGTCCGCCTGGACTACTCGGCAGAAGGCGGGGGAGAGGTGATGGTGGACGGTGAACCGGTACAGATCAGTGTTTCCAGAAAGTAGGCGCGAGCAGCTGTGGACCAGGGTCCCGGTGCCGGCTCTGTTGCTGGCCATCCTTGCATCCTGCGCAACGCTCCCGGAGCCCATCGCGGGCCCGGATGCGCTGGATGTCCCGGTTGGCACAAGCATCTACGCCGAGGCAGATACCGTGGCACTGGACGACTATCTCCTCAGCGCAGTAACTGTGATTACTGGCCTCGACGCGGTCCTAGCCGACAGAATCCTTGGGCGCATTGAGCGGGTGACCGTGGCAGCCCGAGATCCGATTGGTTGCACCTTTGGTGCAAGCATTGTGGCCGAGGGCCGGATTGCCCGCGGAACCCTCCGGCTTGCCCTCCGCTTTAGCCGGGACTTTCGCGTTGCCCGGAGGACCGGCCTGCCGGGCACGGTGTGGGAATCCGGTGAAGGTGCCGAGCGCGTTCGCATTGCGCCGCTGTCCCGGGATGTCGTTCTCCTGGAGCTGGGGACAGGAATCAACAGCATGGAGCGCGGGACCATTCCGCTGAGCCCGGAAGCACGAACCGAGCGTGAGCAGGTAGATCTGTTTGCCATCGCAAGCGGTGGAATTGCGGCGCTCCTGCCGGTGAGCCCGGATGCAAGCGCCGGGCTCTCCATCCGGGAGATTCGCGCAAGCGCAGTCCGGGACCAGCCGGACACCGCCGAGGATGCGCTGCTGGTAACCGCAAGCATTGACACTCGCAGCCGTGGGGATGCACGGGCGCTCTCCGGCGTGATCCGGCTGAGCCTCATTGCCGAGCGGGGCCGCGCAGCTGCCGCTGAGATCCCCGTGATCCCCGAGGACTCCACGGTTCTGATCGGGCCACTCCGGATCACCGAGCCTGAGTTTGCTGGCTTTGTGGCAACAACACTTACAGCACCCGGGGCGGAGGGCGGATCGGAACAGCAACCGGAATCTGGAGACAGCGCCGAGTGATTGGCGTCATTGACTACCAGGCGGGCAACCTGGGCAGCGTGGAGACTGCGCTACGGTTTCTCCGACTTGCCTACCAGGTGACGGATGATCCGGATTCGCTGTCCAGCTATGACAGGTTGCTGTTTCCCGGCGTAGGCGCTGCCGGTCAGGCGATGGCGGTCCTGCGCGGGCGCGGGCTGGACGCGGCGGTTGCCGAGTGGGTGCAGCGCGAACGACCGATGCTGGGCATCTGCATTGGCATGCAGGTTGCCCTGGATCACAGCGAGGAGTCAGATACGCGGTGCATCGGACTGGTGCCGGGAGAGGTCCGGCGCTTTCCGGATGACCAGGACCTAAAGGTCCCCCACATGGGATGGAACGAGGTCCACCACTCGGGACACTGGCTGTTTGCCGGCATTCCTTCCGGGAGCACATTCTACTTTGTCCATAGCTACTACCCGGACCCCCAGGAGTCGGTGCAGGGAATTGCCCACACGGACTACGGAGTTCGCTTTACCTCTGCGCTGGAGCAGGGCAGCTTCCTTGCCACGCAGTTTCACCCGGAGAAAAGCGGCGAACACGGTTTGCGGCTTCTGCAGAACTTTGCGGAGGCCGGCTGAGATGCGCGGCACGCAGTCAGTCTCTATGGACGTGACCCCGGATACAGGAGCCAGACGATGATCCGACGACGAATTGTTGTCTGTCTTGATGTGCGGGAAGGACGCACAACCAAGGGAGTGCGCTTTCAGGACAACATAGATGTAGGAGATCCGGTTGCCATGGCTCGGCGCTACTACCAGGCCGGAGCCGACGAGCTCGTTTTTTATGACATCACTGCCAGCGCTGAGCGGCGGCGGATTGTGCTGGACCTGGTGGAACGCGTGGCGGCGGAGGTCTTCATCCCTTTCGCCGTTGGCGGAGGCCTGGGTAGCGCAGAGGACATCCGGGACGTGATTCTGGCGGGGGCGGAGAAGGTCAGCCTGAACAGCCAGGCAGTCCGCAATCCGGAACTGCTCCGGACCGGGGCGGAAATGTACGGGAGTCAGGCCGTGGTCCTCGGCATGGACGTGAGGGCGGACTCCCAGATGCCGTCCGGATACCGCGTGGTGATTGACGGGGGCCGGGTGGATACGGGCCTGGACGCAGTGGCATGGGCGCAAGAGGCGGAGACCCTGGGCGCGGGTGAGATTGTGCTTAACTCCATTGACGCTGATGGGGTGCGCAGCGGTTACGAGATCACCGTCACCCGGGCCGTTGCAGATGCCGTCCGAATCCCGGTTGTGGCCAGCGGTGGTGCCGGGGTCCCGGAGCACCTGGTGGAGGTGTTCCGTGAGGGGCACGCCCACGCTGCACTCATTGCAAGCATGGTTCATTTCGGGGACTTCACCGTTGGTGCTATCAAGGAGCACCTGAAGGGCGCCGGAATTCCGGTACGGACGGACGGGATAAGCGGTTGAAGCCGATGCGTCTGATTGTCCACCCCACCGCACACGACTATATTTCCGATCAGTCCGACAACAGGGAGATGCGTCGTGCCAACGTACGACTATCGCTGCAGCAACTGCGGCCATGAACTTGAAGCCTTCCAGGCCATGAGCGAGGATCCGCTCACCGATTGTCCGAACTGTGGCACCCCAAAGCTACGCCGACTGATCAGCGGCGGTACGGGGGTCATCTTCCGTGGTGGCGGCTTCTATGTCACCGACAGCCGCGCCACTGCCAACGGAAAGCGCAAAGCGGAAAAGACTGCCGCCGTTGGCGACTCGGGAAGTGATTCTGGCAGCAGCTCCGGGAGCTCGGCTGACACCGGAACGGGAAGTACCTCTGGTGCCACAGAGTCTTCGCCATCGCCGCCTGGGTCCGGAGCAAAGGGTAGCGCTGACAAGCCGGCGACGAAGCCACAGAACACCGCCCGCAAGGGAAACCGGGACCGGAAGGCAAGTTAGCATTCCCGCGCACGCCGGGAGCATTTCCGTGGGCAAGGATTGACCTGCGCCCCGCCAATTGCCCGACCGCGTATTTGGGTTTAGGCTATATAGCAGTGGAATTCAGTTGTGATGATGCCGTTGTTGACGGCTACGCGAGCAAGCTGAAGGTTCTCGGTCATCCGCTTCGCCTGCGGCTGCTCTGCCTCATTGAGCAGGGAGAGGACCCTTGCGTCTCCGAGTTGTGGGAGTGCCTGAACCAGCCGCAGCCGGTGGTCTCGCAGCATCTGGCGGTTCTCAAGGAGCGGGGGATCGTCTCCAGCGAGGTTCGCGGGAACAAGCGGGTCTACCACATCAGCGATCAGCTCATCTCCGATCTCATCGCCATGCTTCACCGCCACGCAGATCGGCCCCTGGTTCCGCGGCTCCGCCCGCTCCAAGTGGAAGCTCCCAAAGCCACAGGCGCTGGCGCGTAGGAGGCTGGCGCCTGGGAGGCTCGCGCTTAATGCGCTGGCGCCGGACCGGAAGCGCTCAGCCGCCGAAGAGGCTCTGCAGCCAGCCGTCTCCGAGGAAGAGATCCACCACCCCAACAACCGTCGTCACAATCCCCGTAACGACAAATACATTCCGGTTGAACACACGATCGAGGCCGCCGATCAGGTTGGTGCCCACCAGGATTGTTGATCCCGGCTGCACCGGGCTGTCCAGACTGATGCGCCGGCGATTGCCCGCCTCATCCACAAAGAAGACGCGATTGATGCTCCCGCGGTCCTCGGTAACACCCCTCGCAAAACCAATGTAGTCGGCAACAAGGGCTCCGGAGAGAAAGGGGTATCGATCCGGTGCGTTGACTTCGCCAGTCACGAACACCTCCGGCGGCAGGATTGGGATCACCAGGATGTCACCGGGCATGAGCCCCGGATCCCGGCTCCGGTCCCGGGTCTGCCAAATCACCCGGAGATCCGGAAGCATTTCCCGCTCTCCGCTTTCTGCGCGCAGGATGAAGCTGGTCTCAGTCTCCGCAAAGGGGGTAATCCCCCCGACCCGGGAGAGAACATCCAGGACTCCCGTGCCGTCCCGGTGGGGAAGTCTGACCCGCACCACCTGCCCCGGGATTGTCCCGGGTTCCTCCCCGGTAAGCGGAGCACCGAACACCGCGCCTTCCACAATCACTTGCGCGGCGTTGACCAGGCTGCTGCCAACCGTGAGCCGATCCCCGTCCTCCAGCCGCAGCTCATCCAGATCAGCAAGGCCTAGCGTGCGGCGCTGGTACTCACCTTGCGCGTCCACCCGCTCCAGGGTTATTGCGTCCTCCCGGGCGGTTGGTTGCAGGCCCCCGGCGTAGTCCAGCAGATCTGCCCCCGTCTCTCCGGGCAGCATCTCAAAGGCACCGGGCCGGAATACCGCTCCGCTGACTGTCACCGAGACGTCCACGGGCTGGACCTCAATGCGGTCACCCGGGCGGAGGAAGGGGTTCTGTTCTTCCTCTCCAAACGCTAAGTAGCGCAGCAGATCGTAGCTGATCACGCTTCCGTTGCGCGCAAGAAGCAATCGCCGGGTGCTGGCCCCTCCGCTAACTTGTGCGGCCTCGATCATGTCTGCAAGGCGGTTGAGCGAGTTCACGCGGATGATTCCCGGGCGCCCGGCGGCACCGTAGACAAAGACATCAAAGAGAGCCGGCGCCTCCAGCGTGAACTGCACAAAGGATGCCCCGGTTACCGAGCGCACCCGGCGCTCAACGTCCAGCTGCAGGTCCCGGAAGGCTCTCCCCTCCGCGCTCACGCGCCCAATGAAGGGAACCTCAAGAGTGAGGTCATCGGCAAGGATGATCGGAAAGCTTGTACTGGCTGACGCCCCTGCCGTACCGATTGCACCCGGGCGGGAGAAATCAACCGCAAGCTGGTACACATCTCCCGGAACGCTCTCATAGTCGGACACGTGAAGAATTCGGCGGGAGACATCACTGGGCAGGGACTGGCTGACGGCTGGAGCACTGGACAGAAGCAGCAGGAATGCCGGCAACAGAAATAGACGAATGACGCGCATCGCGCGGAGCGTAGTCGCGCTGGCCGGGGGCGTCAATTCGGCGGGTCTGCTACGCTCTGGCTCAATGACAATCCCCGGAAACCTGGACGCGGTTCTTTCCACTCCTGCAGGCCAAACGGAGATTCGGGAGCTTGAGGACCCGCAGGTCCTTGGCGCCTGGCTATCTGGCGTAGTGGACAGCGGCGCGGTGCTTTTGGCAGACGGCGGAGCGCTTGGCGCCCTGTCTGGTATCCGCGGCTTCGCCGAGTTGAGCCGTGGGTCACGAGAGCGAGTGCTTGTGCTCCCTCCCGGTGAGCAAGCTAAGTCCTGGACCGTGTTGGAGCGGATCCTGGAACGGCTGACACAATTCGGGCTGGGAAGGGACGGGCAGGTGCTGGTCCTCGGCGGCGGTGCCGCTTGCGACGTTGGAGCACTTGCCGCAAGCCTGTACATGCGCGGCGTCTCGGTGGTGCTGGTTCCAACCACACTTCTAGCCATGGTGGACGCTGCGATCGGAGGAAAAACCGCCATTGACTTTGGGGAGATCAAGAACCTGGTTGGCACCTTTCATCCCGCCGCGGCTGTTGTGACCTGCCCCGGACTTCTGTCCACGCTTCCACACTCGCTGATGCGGGCGGGTTGGGCCGAGTTGGTGAAGGCAGCGTTCCTTTCCGGCGGGGAACTCCTCAGCATTGTGGAGGCGCGGGACAGCGTTCCCGGACCGGATGATCCGGCTCTTTCCGGCCTCATTCGCGCAGCGGCAGGGGTCAAGGTCCGGGTTGTGGAAGAAGACTTCCGGGAAAGCGGGATTCGTGAGCATCTGAACCTCGGCCACAGCCTCGGCCATGCCCTGGAGGCGCTTGCCGCAGGATCGCTGTCCCACGGGGACGCGGTTGCCTGGGGAATGGAGCGGGAACTTGCCGCGGGAGTTCGGCTTGGGATCACCGGCGCGGACTGGCACGGCAGGGTTGGGTCCGTCCTCTCCGGATTCGGCTATGGCGTTGGGCCTTCGGTTCCGGCAGGATTGGCGGTTTCACCTGAGCAGATCCTGCAGCGAGTGTTCATGGACAAGAAGAATCGGGACGGTGTGATTCGCATTGTCCTGCAAGACAAACCGGGTAGCACGGGCGTTTACCCGGTCCCGCCGGAGGTGCTCCTGCAGGTGCTCCAGCCGCACAAGTCCGCGTAGCACCGGCGGCGGATCTCAATCCGGAAGTGGGGTGGGTCGTCCCTCCAGAATGTCACTTGCAACCCGGTACAGCCGGCTCAGCCGGTCCAGGCAGGCTTCCGGAGTCTCTCTTGGCAGGTCATCCGCGAGCTGTTCCAGTGAAGACAGGGTCTCGGACGCAGCGCCGCTGAGCGTCTTGGCCGGCGCAAGCCAGTACTGACCGGCTCGGGTGGCGTGCAGAGCAAGGAACCCGAGGCCGTTTACGCTTTTCTTCATTCGGAACAGGTGGAACACGGATTTGATGAGGTCGCAGAGCTCGCCGGGATTTCTGAACGCATCCAGGCTCCCCCGCCGGATTCCCATGGGTCTGCGGTGCCGTTCGGGGTCCAGGGAGGCGGCAATGAGCATGAGTTCCCGCAGGCGGCTTCCGGGGGCGACTTCTGCACCATCGTGGATCAGGACACCCTTGAGCCCTGCGAGGTGCGGGGGAACCTGGGCGTCCAGCTCGCTGACAACCCGCCGAAAGTCCCGCCAATCGAGAACGGCTTCCTTCTTCTTCCCCTTGACCGCCCGCATAGGGAATACCCGGCCGCCAATACTGACCTGCCACGCGGTGTCCCGTGCCGGCCGCTCACCAGAGGCTCTGCCGCCCTGCCGGGACAGTCCCCGTTCCAGCTCCGCGGATACCGAGCGGATCCAGCTCCGTTCCAGCGGACTCACGGTGCGAGCGTAGGTCCTGCTCGTCCGCACAATCTCTCCTGCCACAATGTACTCGGGTGCCTCACGGAACAGTACGGAGCCCGGGTGGATCTGGATTCGGTTAGCGGTGAGGCTGCGGTAGCTCCGCTTGCCGTCCCGGATGCACACAAACTGGACAAGCCCGGTTGCCACCGCCGTGAGGAAGTCCGCAACGCTTCCGCCGCGCCCGATGGGGACCCCAAGGGATGAGACGATTTCCAGAAGCTGGTCCCGGACATTGATGATTTCGTCCAGCGCCTCTTTTTCCAGGTAGTGCCGGTCAGCGAACCGTTTGCGCTGGTTGCTGGACTCGTAGGCCTGCAGGAGGCGGAGGTGGCTGGTGAAATCGCCCGCTGGGTCACGGAATCGGTGGTGCGCCCGTCTCGCCTCCATTTCCAGACCTTCCGGGAGGAGGAAGGGGTTTTCGGTTGTCAGGAAAGCGCAGGCGCAGACCGCCTCGTAGGTGACCTCCGGGAAGCGGCGCACCGCCTCCACAATGATCCGCGAGTGGCGGGGGCTCAGAGGGAATGGGGACATCGTTCGGCCGATATCTGTAAGCCCGTTCTGGTCATCAATCGCCTGCAGGAGGCGCAGGGTTTCCACCGCAGCACCAAGGCCTGCCTGGTTCGGCGGTGAGATGAAGTCGAATCGATCAAAGTCCCGGATACCCAGCTCCGCCATCCGCAGCACAACCTCTGAGAGGTCCGTCCGGAAGATCTCCTCGGTTGTGAACAGGTTCCGGTGCTCCAGATCCTCTTCCGAGTACAGCCGATAACAGATTCCCGGCTGCGTCCTTCCGGCGCGGCCCTTTCGTTGCTCGGCACTGGCCCGTGAAATGGGACCCTCCACCAGAGATGCGGTGTAGGTCCTTGGACTGTAGTAGTTGACCTTGGAGAGGCCGGAGTCCACCACCACGGTCACGCCGTCAATGGTGATGCTGGTCTCCGCGATGTTGGTGGATACAACCACCTTCCGCTTGCCTTCCGGCGCGGGCTCAAACACCAGCTCCTGCTCATCCTTGCTGAGCCTGCCAAACAGTGGGATCGGATGGAGGTGCTTCCGGAACGGAGCGAAGTTCAGGGAATCGATGCAGTTGCGGATGGCGCGTTCTCCCGAAAGGAAGACCAGGAAGTCGCCTTCCGGCACCTGCTCCAGTGCCTCGCCAATGGCAGAGACCACGGTGGCGATCAGCGCGTCATCTTCCCCCTCTGCGGGGAGCGGCCGGTAGTGGATGCCCACCGGGAACATCTGGCTGTCAATGCGAATGACCGGAGCACCGTCAAAGTAGGTGCTGAAGATCTCTGCGTTGATGGTGGCGGAACTGACAATGACCCGGAACTCGGGCCGTCGGCGGAGGATCTGCTTGAGAAGGCCAAGGATGAAATCGATGTTGAGGCTGCGCTCGTGCGCCTCATCGATCATGATCACTGAGTACCGTGAAAGATCCGGATCGGCCTTGATCTCCTGCAGGAGGGTGCCGTCCGTGAGGATCTTGAGCAGCGTCTCCGGGCTGGTCTGGTCGTCAAAGCGCATCTTGTAACCCACGATGGCGGGGTCGATCTGCGCCGCAATGAACTCACTCACCGAGAGGGTTGCGATCCTCCGTGGTTGGGTCACCCCGATCATCCCACGCTGCGCGTATCCGGCCTCATGCAGGATGATGGGAAGCTGCGTAGTCTTTCCCGATCCCGTGGGGCTTTCCACAACCACCACCTGGTGATCCTCAAGCGCGCCGACAATGCGCTCCCGTTCCCGGTAGACCGGAAGCGAGTGCGGATCCATCCGGAGTTCACGCATCCGCGATTG
Source organism: uncultured Spirochaetaceae bacterium (assembly GCA_964591085.1). Lineage (GTDB taxonomy): Bacteria > Spirochaetota > Spirochaetia > DSM-27196 > CAZPXH01 > CAZPXH01. The sequence goes on from CAZPXH010000005.1 coordinate 143,199, forward strand.
TTTCCAGTGCCTGCTCCAGCACAAGTCCGTTGAAGCGTTCCCGGCTGTCCAACCGGTTGAGGTTCATGGTGCCCGCAGCTGCTTCCTCGGGGCCGATCACCAGGGCCCATCGGATACCCGCGCGATCTGCTGCCACAAGCTGCTTGTCCAGCTTGCGTGATTCGGTGTTCACCAGGACGCGAAGGCCCGCAGCCCGAACCCGAGCAGCTACTGCGTGGTAGTGGCCCCCCAGTTCATCTGCCAGGCAGCAGACCACCAGGTCCGCCGGTCCTTCGGCGGGAGGGAGGGCATCCAGCTCTTCAAGTCCGGCAAGCAGCCGGTCCAGCCCGACTGCGCCGCCAACCCCCGGGAAGCGCTGCTTTGTGTACAGGGAGGTCAGGTCATCGTAGCGGCCGCCGGAGCACACGCTTCCCAGGTCCGGCAGATCATCCAGGAAGGTCTCAAACACCAGGCCAGTGTAGTAGTCCAGGCCCCGGGTGATTGCCGGGTCCAACACGATTCGGCTCCCCAGGCCCGCGGTGCGGCAGTCTTCCAGGAAGCCAGCGAGGTCATCCACCAGGGGGGCTGCCGCCGTGTTTGCCGCGGCCTGTTGCATCCGGGAAAGCGTATCCGCGTTGTCGGTGCCCCGCGTTACAAAGCCAAGGATTCTCTCCACATCCTCGGTCCCGAGCGCTTCTGCAAGCCGCGCGGCGCTTGCCTCTGCCCCTGCTCTCGGGAGCCGATCAATGGCCCGAAGCACCTCCACCGAGTTGCTACCCTGCGGGAGTAGCGCAGGAAGGATACGCCGATCTGAGATGTGCAGCCGGAATCCCCGGGACGTAACGGACTCCAGGCTTGCGGCGGCCAGGAGGAGGATCTCCAGGTCCGCCGAGCGGCTCTCCGTACCAACGATGTCAAAATCACACTGGAAAAACTCACGGTAGCGGCCACGCTGGGGCTTCTCTCCGCGGAACACCTTGGCGATGTGGTAGCGGCGGAAGGGAAAGCTCAGCTCGGCCTGGTGCTGCGCCACAAATCGTGCCAGGGGCACGGTGAGGTCAAAGCGCATGGCAACTTCGCGGCCGCCATCATCGGTGAATCCGAAGACCTGTTTGTCCGTCTCGCCCCCGCCCTTTCCCAGTAGCACATCGCGGTACTCCAGGATCGGGGTGTCGATAGGGAGATAGCCGAAAGCGGCGAATACGCGCTGGAATACGGCTACCAGGTCTCGTCGGCGAACTTCCGTATCCGGGAGGCTGTCTCGGAAGCCCTTGAGGAGTCTTGGCTCAATCACTGTATCCCAGCCTACGGATGATGCGGCCCGCGGACAAGCTCAGCGCGCGCCCGCGAGCATTCCCGGTTCCGTAGACTCATCCTCTTCCGCCTGGCGCGCGTATTGGCTGCGGAGCAGCAGTGTATCGTACCACAGCAGCCCGTTGAGGACCGTGCCGCGCGGTCGGAATGAATAGAACTCCCGCTCGGAATCCGGGGAGCTTCCACGGCGTGCGTAGCACTCAATCTTCTCGTGATCGTGAACGTTCGGTGACTCAAGCAGCGACAGCGGTATGGAGATGCCCTGCGCATCCAGGTGTTCGGCGGGCACCTTGCGTTCCTTCAGCACCTTCACAAGCTGCCGGTTCCGATGAGACCGGAACACAAGTCGGTCCTTCTCCAACTCAATGTATCCGTAGCAGACCCGTTTTGCATCCATGCTGCGTTTGCCAAGGCTGAGCCGAACCGGCCCGGCCCGCAACGTGGCGATATGACCAGACTGATGCCGCTCCTCCAGCAGCTCCCGCTGCCAGAGAAACCAGGCGTGCAGGTCTGTGATTCCGGCGGTGTTGGGTGGAATCTCAACCGAGCGGCCGGTAAACAGCACCTGGAATCCGCAGTTCGCGCAGGTCAGCTCGTCTCCGAAGCTCAGGAGCGCACCCGTGGTGCTGCAATTCGGGCAGCTGTGGAAGGCAATGTGGGCATGCTCCGCGGGGTTCTTGCTCCGGTAGCTGAGCTCCGGGTGGAGCGCTGCCCACTCCCAGTCATCCTGGAACAGCGCCTCGTTCAGACGCGCCTCAACCTCTTCCAGTGGCATCCGCCGGAGTTCCTCCGGGCGAAACACCAGCCGGTAGTGCAACTCCATCGTTCCGGGCCGGGTTTCCGGACTCCAGCGAGGGTCCGAGAGGAAGCCTCCCCGGGTGGTACAGGTCACCACCGGGATCCGGAGCAGTTTCACCAGCTTTGCGCTTGCCGTCAGGATCGGCATGGTACGGCCACTCCAGGTTCTCCTGCCCTCTGGAAACAGGCCGACAACCCGCCCCGCCCGCGCCGCGCTCACAATCTGAATTACCGCACCCAGGTCTGCTCGAGCCTGCGTCTTGGCAATCGCGCCGGTGACCGTGAGCGCAAAGCGCAGGAAGGCCGACCGGTAGTTGGCATCTGCCGAAACCCATGCAACGGTGTGCGGGACGTAGACGTTTGCCAGTATGGGATCCCAGTAACTCACATGATTGCCTAACAGGAGCCACGGCGGCTCCAGACTACGCACGGTTGAAATTCCCCGGGCCTTCATCCGGAAGTGAATTCGCATCCACCACCCAAGGGTAGCTCTGGCAATAAGGGGAACGACGGCAGACAGGAGTCCTGATCCTTGCGCGCGCCCCCGCGTTCCTGTGCTATGCTCTTCGCTCATGGATTTCTCCTGGGCTATTTTTGTGGACTTCGGTCTGCTGTCTGGGGGCCTGCTGCTTGCCACCGTGCTTCGCAAACGCTTTGGCTTCTTTCAGCGCTACCTGATTCCCAACGCGCTGACGGCGGGCTTCATTCTGCTTCCGGTGTACAATTACGTCGCCCCGCTTGTTGGCGTGGATACCAGTGGCCTTGAGAACCTGGTGTACCATCTCCTCAGCATATCATTCGTGGCGATTGCGTTGCGGAAATCCGCACCGCGGGAAAAGACACGGGACAGCCGAATCCTGGCAACTTCAGTCTCCGTTCTCAGCCAGTACGCCATACAGGCGCTCCTCGGCCTCCTGGTCACGTTGCTGCTCATCAACACCATATTCCCGGAGCTGTTCCACTCCTTTGGGCTCCTCATGCCCCTGGGCTTTGCGCTTGGCCCCGGGCAGGCGCTGGCGATCGGGCAGGGCTGGACGGTGTTCGGCATTGAAGATGCCGGAAGCGTTGGACTCACCTTTGCTGCCGTTGGCTATCTGGTTGCCTGTTTTGGCGGCGTTGCAATCATCAATGTTGGTATCCGGCGGGGGTGGATGAGCCGCGCAGCGCAGGAGCGGATGAAGCAGGCCGAGTTCAAGACCGGAATTCGCCCGGAGGGTTCCGAGCTTCCTGCGGCGGGACGCCTCACCACCGAATCCGAAGCCATTGACTCCATGAGCCTTCACGCAGGGTTGGTGCTGCTTGTTTACTTCCTCACCTACCTGTTGCTGAATCTCCTGCAGTGGGCCCTTGCCTTTGCCGGCCCTACTGGCACCGAGCTTGCAACCAACCTGTGGGGGATCAGCTTCATCTTTGCAGTGATCACCGCACTGGCTGTCAAGGCTATCCTCAACGCACTAAAAGTGGACTACGTCCTGGACAGCCCCACGTTGACACGTATCAGCGGTTTCAGCGTGGACATGATGGTGACCGCTGCGGTCGCATCCATCAGTCTCATTATAGTTGGGCGTTTCTGGCTTCCCATCCTGATAATCGCCGCGACCGGAACCCTCGGCGCAATCCTGGTAATACCATGGTTCTGCAGCCGCATCTTCCGGGACCATCGCTTTGCGCGGATGCTTGTGATCTTTGGCGTGAGTACCGGAACGCTCTCCAGCGGACTCGCGCTCCTGCGGATTGTTGACCCCGAGTTTGACACTCCCGTTGCAACCGACTACGCCTACGCCGCAAGCCTCACCTTTGTACTGGCTATCCCCTTCATCCTGTCCATCAACCTCTCTGCCCGCACCTTTGCCACCGGAGACATGAGGTTCTTCTGGCTGGGTGTCCTGGTGGCGGCAGGCTACCTGCTGTTTGTGATTGTGGGGTTCCTGTTCATCTCGCGGCGCCGCGCGCTCATGGCTCCGGGCGCGGTGTGGTATCGGACCGGTCGAGAGTAGGTGCTGACCCGCTACGTAAGGGATGAGTCCGGCGCGGCCGCCCGCGCCGCCTTTGTCTATACGGCGGACGAACATCCGATCCGGCGACAGGACATAGACCCGGACGCGGTCAAGATTGTCCGGCGGCTCCGACGATACGGCCACAGCTGCTACGTTGTTGGTGGTGCGGTCCGGGACCTGCTCCTGGGCCGGAGCCCCAAGGACTTTGACCTGGTGACCGATGCAAAGCCGGAGGAGATCCGGAAGCTCTTTCGCAATTCCCGGATCATCGGGAAGCGGTTCCGGCTGGCTCACATCTTCTTCCGGGACAAGACCATTGAGGTCTCAACCTTCCGGAGTCTGGAAGCGGGAACCTTTCACAATGTCTTTGGCACTATTGAAGAGGATGCCCGCAGACGGGACTTCAGCCTGAACGCTCTCTACTTTGACCCGACGGAAGAACAGATCGTTGATTTTACCGGCGGCTTCGGCGACATTCAGAAGCAGGTTCTTCGGCCAGTGATTCCCCTGCCCAAGATCTTTGCAGAGGATCCGGTGCGTATTATCCGGGGTGTGAAGTACGCCGCTACTACCGGCTTTCGGATCCCGTTTCGGCTCCGTGGGCGTATGCGCCGGGATTCCCCACTACTCGCCGGGGAGTCCACTTCCCGGATCACCGAAGAGGTTATGAAAATCCTGGGAAGCGGTCGTTCGCGGGACATCTTTTCTGCGCTGGACCGAGTTGGAGCGCTGAAGCAGATGCTGCCTATGGTTGCCGACGCCTACGCCAACCGTGAGCTCCGGGGAGCCATGGAAACCAGCCTGGAGACCCTGGACCGGTCCGTAGCCTCCCAGCCGGAGACCCAGCGCTCCCGGATGCTCGCCTACCTCTGCGCGGACTGGTTCTACCGCCGGGCACCCGAGGCGCAGATGGACTCGATCCCGCAGGGGGATGCTTTTGCCCGCCTGAAGGAGTTCCTCCAGCCGATCACCCCGCCAAACCGGGAAGTGGAACTTGCGCTCAGGCATCTCATCCGGCGCCGCAAGTCCTACAAACGGGACGGGCGGCTTCCGCTCATTGGCGATGAGCCAACGATCGACCGTCCCCGAAGGCGGCGCTCATCAGGCGGGAGGGGAAGACGCCCAGCAACCGGCGTTGCAGCCGGCAACCTCCCACGCGCCGGTCAGCCCGGGGGTGGCCACCACTCCGGGGGGTCAGACAGGGGAGAGTAGCTGAGACCCGGCCTCAGCCTTGATTCTGAATGCGCTCCAGCAGCTCTTCCGCATCAACACCGAAGCCCTCCGGATCCAGTTGCTGCGTGAGCAGGAGGAAGCCTTCTGCGTCTTCAATGCGGTTGTCCGCAAAAGCATTCACGCCGAGCGCGTAGTAGACGGTTGCCTGCTCCACGCCCCGCTCCAGCGCTGACTGGTAGTAGAACTCTGCAAGGCTGTAGTTGGCGCGGTCGTAGTTGATCAGTCCCAGGTAGTAGTAGGGGATGAAGCTCGTCTGCCGCAGATTGAGCGCCGTCACAAAGGCCTGCTCTGCGGCGTCCAGGTCCTGCGTGTCGTAGGCGGCAATTCCGTCTTCAATCAGGCCGCGGAAGGAGCGGCGATCCGCTACGTAGGTGACGAAGTCCTCAATCAGCAGATCCTCGTCTACAAAGCGGAGCACCTCGTCCTCAATGGCCGCAATGTTCTGTGCCAGCGAGTTCTCCGGCTCCAGAGCAGACATGCTGTCCCATATGATTCGGTTGTGCTCACGATCCTCGCTGTTGAGCAGGAACGAAACGGCGCCCCACGCCTGGGGGTAGAATACATCAATTCGCTGGCGTGCGGTTTCCAGATCGACTCTGAGCAGCTGGTCAAACGGTATCGGGGTGCTGGATGTCTCACCAAGGACAATGTCCTGCAAGGTGTCCAGCCAGCTCAGGTTCTCCCGGTGAACCACCGCGTCAAACTCGGGGTCGTAGACGGCGTTCTCAAAGAAGACCGCGAATCCCTCCCGCATCCACAGCGGCGGGTTCGGGACAAAGGCGCGGAGATACTGGATGAAGGACTGGTGCACCATGGACACCTCGGTGTCCTCGGCGCTGTCCAGATAGCCAACCAGCTCACTGCGTTCCGGGTTGTTGTAGTGCAGGTACACAAAATTGTCCCGGGTTTCGCTGATGAGCCGCGTCAGGTAGCGGTCCGAGCGTGCCTGGGACGAAAAAACCCGTACCCTCAGGGGTGCGCTGAGCTCAGCAGGATCAAACCGGAAGTAGCCGTTGAACAGCTGGAAGTAGGCCTCCAGCATGCCAGCAGTGTCCTCAGCGTGGTCCGCACTGAATTCGCTCAGGACCAGGTAGTGGTCACTTCGGTGCTCAAAGAAACCATCGCTCTGCGCGGCGGCAACCGCGGAAAGCAGCACAATCAGTACTACGGCAGAGACAGAACGGCGCATACTTCCTCCATCGGCAAAATTATCCGCTGCCCATAGCCCTGTCAAAGCACGGGCAGGCCTACCTTCGGCCTTCTTCACCTACGAATCCGGCTACCAGAATGTCCAGGCGCTTCACCACAATGCCGGTGAACTGTTCCAGATGGCGCACCGTGGAGCCCTGCAGCTCGTGCATGCGGGTCACCAGGTCCGAACCCGGTAGTACCTGCAGCTGGGCTTGGATCTCGTAGCCGTCGGCAGAGTTTCTGACCACCAGGCGCTTCACATGCGAACCCGGTGCGTACTCGTCCGTTGCGTGCATTATGAGCTCCGCAATGGCGGACTCGGTGATTGTAACGCTCCCTCGCTGACTGAAACTCGGCCGCACTACCGCTTTCTCCACGGTCTTTCGGCGCCCGAAGAGCCCGAATCCGCTGCGGAACATGACCCGGACCGAATCCGCTACCATCTGAGGATAGGTCTTGCGTACCTCAATCGATGGCACCGGAATCACGTGACTCCCGTGGTGCTTGCGCGTGTGACGGGCCACCTCAATCTCGTCGGCGCTGGCCACGTCCTCAATCTGGATTAGCTCGTGGGGCTGGGGGAGCTTGAGCGTGCTGGCGATCCGCCGGACCATGCGTTCGGATGTACCGAGGATCAGAATCCGTTTGAAGCGTTCCTCCTGGATGGCACGGCGCACGGTTTCCCGGTGCCCGGCATCCGCAAAGATCGCCGTCCGGACCGCGGCGAGGTAGGCGTCCGCCCGTTTCGCGGACTTTCCCGCGACGATCCGGTCTCCCCGAATGAGCAGGCCGTCGTCAATAATGAGGTCTACGCCGCGGCGCTCGGCCACCAGGCGTGCGCGGAAACTCTTGCCGGTCCCGGCCTTTCCAACGAGAGCGATCACCTGCACGCCCCGCATGAACCAGCGGGCTCTGTCAAACAGCACTTCCTCCATGATACACCTCGGCGCACGTGATTGACCCCTCCGACCCCGTAACCAGACGCCGAGGCGTACTCGCCGGGCTCACCGCTTTTGTGTTCTGGGGGACCACCCCGCTGTACTGGTCCTTTCTCGGAAGCGTTCCGCCGGCATCACTTTTGGCGTGGCGGATCCTGCTTGGTGCGCTGACCCTCTGGATTGCGGGATGGCTCTATGGCGAACTTGCGGGTCAGCGCGCTGCCATCGCCGACCCGCAGCTCCGGAGAAGGCTCCTGCTGGCCGCCGTGCTGAACGCGCTGAACTGGTTCACCTACCTGGTGGCGGTGAGCAGCGGCAGAGTGGTGGACGCAAGCCTGGGCTATTACATCAACCCGCTGGTGAGTGTCTTTCTGGGGACTGTGGTGCTGGGAGAACGGCTGAACCGGATGGAGCAGCTTGCAATCACAAGTGCCGCTGCCGGAGTGCTCTATCTGAGTTTCCGACTGGCAAGCGTGCCCTGGTTCAGCCTCATTCTCGCCTTTTCTTTCGGGCTCTACGGCCTGATAAAGAAGCGCGTGGCCGTACGCTCAATCGCAAGCCTCACCACCGAGCTCACGCTCCTCGCGCCCTTTGCGGCCCTTGGTCTGGTGCTCGCGGCCCTGTCCGGTGGGCTTCCACTCGCGGGCCTGGGCCTGGGCGGCGAAAGCTGGCTCCTGGTCTTGAGCGCCGGCGCCGTCACGGTGTTGCCCCTGCTGTTCTTTGGCGCTGCCGCCCTCCGGATTCGGCTCTCAAGCATTGGCTTCCTGCAGTACATCGCACCAACCATGATCCTTGCCATTGGGACCCTGGTGTTTGACGAGCCATTCTCCCGGGACCGGCTGGTCGGCTTTGTGCTGGTCTGGCTGGGCCTGGTGCTCTACTCGCTTTCCCTGCTGCGCCGGATTCGCCGGCCGGCTAGTCCTGGGGCCGGGAATCCTCCAGCTCTCCAAACAGTTCCCGCACCGCCTGAGAGGTAATCAGGAGATTCTCCGACACCGCCTGCAATTGCTGAATGGTGGTGCCAATTGCTGCCACCGATTCCTCGGATGAAAGGGTCGCCGTCAGGCGGGAAAGCTCGCGCACCGCTGTTCCCAGTTCCGCTGCCAGTGCATCCACAGACGCTATACCGGACTGCAGGGGGGAGGTGAGTCCGCGGGCGTCTGCCACCAGACCCTCCAGTTCCTGGCCAATGCGGGAGACGCTTTCCGCCGCCTCCGAAATGCCTGTCAGTGACTCCGCTACCAGCGGTCCGCTTGCGTCCAGGAGTGCCGCCAGAGAACCCAGGGCATCCCGAACCTGTGCAGCAAGGGCTGGCACATCGTCCAGCAGGGTGGTTAGATCCGCAGCTTCAATTCCGTCAATTTCCCGGTTCGTCGGCCATCGGTCTGCATCTATCGGTCCGGGGGTGATCTGGATGATCTGATCACCGAGCAGGCCGGCCGAGCCAATTGCCACCTGATCCTCAACCCGAATGTAGCGATCCGGGACCATGATGAGCTCCACCAGTACGCTCACCTGATCCACCGGGTCCAGGACAACCCGCCCCACCGTGCCTACTCGGAGGCCACTGACCCGGATTGCCGAGCCGCGGGTAATCCCGCCGACGTTGTCAAAGCGCGCTGTGTACCTGGCGCCGCCGATGATCACAACATCTCCCGCAAGCAGAATCACCGCGGCGAACAACGCAAGCGACAGGACGATCAGGGTGATGACCGTTCCCAGGTTTCGGCGCTTCATTGCTGGCTCCTCATTCGCTGTCTTGCCTCAAAGAATTCCCGCCGGATGTTTGAGTCTGCCGAGCGCAGCTCTTCACCGGTCTCGGTATACCTGATCCGTCCGGAGTCCAGGAGCGAAATGCTGTCACCAACGGTGATGGCCAGCTCCACGTCGTGGGTCACTACCAGCGAGGTCACGCCGTGTACCCGCACCGTGTCAAGGATCATCTGTTCAATGGTTGCGCTGCTGATGGGATCCAGGCCCGCCGTTGGCTCATCGAAGAAGATGTAGCGAGGTTCGCGGACGAGTGCGCGCGCCAGCGCCACCTTCCGGCGCAGCCCTCCGGAGAGCTGCGCCGGGTACTTCTCCAGGTGCTCGGTGAGGCCGGAAGTGTCTGCCATTGCCAGCACCTGGTTGAGGGATCGTGCCTCAGCCCTCCGCTGGCTCTCACCCCGCTCATGGGCGGATTTGAGCACCGGAAATGCGATGTTCTCCTGCACCGTCAGATCATCGAAGAGACCCCCCTCCTGGCTCACCATCCCGATCCGGGACAGCAGTTCCATTCGGCGGGGTGCACGCCGGGAGTACAGGCTTGTTCCGTCAATGATCACATCGCCTTCGTCCGGCGGGTAGATGCCGGTGATGACCCGCAGCAGCACGGATTTGCCCACCCCGCTGCGCCCCATGACCACAGTTACCGACTCGTCCGCAATACGCAGGCTCACCTGGTCCAGGATGGGATGGCTGAAGGATAGGGAGACGTCCCTGGTTTCAATCATGTCGCGCACCGGAGATGAGCGGCCCGGCATTCTTTCCTGCTCACGTGATTCCCAGCCGGGTTGTCACAATTCCAAAGACCAGCTCAATGATGAGAACGCTGAAAAAGTTGAGGACCAGTGCCTGCGTGGTTCGCTGGCCGAGGTGTCTTGCGCCGCGGACCTCAAGCAGGCCGTAGAAGCAGGCCTGGGATGCAACCACAAAGATCATGATGAAGGCCTTCAGGGTGGAGATCAGGGTTCCGCGGACGCTGACAAGACTGAAGGAGTACTCAATGAACTGGGGGAAGGGCAGCTCCAGCCAGATGTTGAGCATCACCCCCGTGGACACAATGGACACGCCGAGGGAGATTCCGAGCATGGTGGGAACGGCTAGCAGACTTGCGATTACCCTGCTGTTCACCACGTAGACCATGGGCTCCACGTTCATCAGGTGTAGCGCTTCCAGCTGCCCGCTCATCTGCATGGACCCGATTTCAACCGTGAATGCAGAGCCGATCTGCGAGGCAAAGAGCAGGGACACAAAGAGCACCGCAGTCACACTGATGATGATTTGTACCGTGATCGGCGCAACCAGGCTTCCGGCGCCGAGCTGCTCTGCGTACAGGCCAGTGACCCATGCCAGCAGCAGACCCTGCATCAACCCGCCGCCGGCAACGGTAGACGAGGTCTTCAGGACCAGCGCACGAAACTGCGCGCCGACCTCCCGCCAGTCCGGTGCCGCCACGTAGGTCCAGAAGATCATCATTCCGTAGAGGCGTCCCATTTCGAGGGTTTCGCGAATCCACCTCGACTGAACACGCCGGAGGTCCAGCACTGCGGCGCATGCTAAGCCGCGCCACTGTGGCGGTCAACGATCAGGCCGGCGTTGACAGTGCCTATCCCCGGGCGCATTCTGCTGCAGAAGCCATGGACGGGCGTCTGCTGACCAATCCGATCTTCCTGGCCGGCGCGCTGAGTTGGTTCACGGCCCAGCTGATCAAGACCATTCTGGACGTGCTCAGGGGCGAGGCCAGAACCTTACCTACTGTCCTGCGCAGTTTCCTGTGGAGGACCGGCGGGATGCCGTCCAGCCACTCCTCGCTGGTGACCTCACTTGCAATTTCCATCGGGTTTTCAACCGGCGTGGACGACCCGGTTTTTGTGCTCTCCGTGTTCTTTGCGCTGGTAGTGCTGCGGGACGCCATGGGAGTCCGCCGGGCCGCCGGTCAGATTGCGCGGAGCCTGAATGAACTTGGCAGCGAACACGCCCGCCGCCATGAGACCGAGTGGGCCAGCGTGCGCGAGGTCCAGGGCCACACGCCGCTTGAGGTTGGCGCGGGCGTCGCCATCGGTGCCGTGTTGAGCCTGCTTACGGTGCTGCTCACCGCATGACCTCGCCCCGCCTCCGGGGTCAGCTTCTGCAGATTCCGCTCCTGCTGTGCCTGGCCGCTGGACTCCTGGTGGTGCAGCCCCCGGTCCCCGAGTCCGAACCACTGGACGCTCATCACCTCCTCCTTCTCCCGCCAGGGCCGGAGGCCCGAGTCGCCGTGGAACGGATGCAGGCTGAGTGGGGAGTGGTTCACTCCCGCTACACCAGTACCGTCCGTCTCACGACGTTTGGCCCGGAAGCCCTGCTCCGTATCAGCGACCTTGAGAATCGATTGGATCCCGCAGACCCCCGGCGTGACCCCTGGATCAACGCCGCCGAAGATTTCTTTGTCCTGCCGCGTGGTAACGTATTCCCGGAGTTTGCGCTGGTGCCCCGGGAGCAGGTCTCCGGATCGATGGAGCGTGACCTCGTCCGGCTGTTTCCAGAGGAATCCTCGCGACCCCGCGGCGCCGGGGCAAGCGCACCGTGGCTTCTTCCCCTTGCCGTCCTGGTGCTTATTGGTGCGGCCATTCCCGTCCACGGTCCGCGAATCAACCTCTTTCGTCTGGCCACGGGGGGAGGCGGGCTCTTCATGTTTCGCTGGCTTGGAGTGGAAGCGCTCGTCACGCTCGCGCTTCTGGTTGTGCTGGCGGTGGACGTGCGGGTATGGATCGAACAGCGGCGGCGCAACCGCTACTGGGACGCAGGTGCGGACGAAGGCATCCCGGAGCCCATGCTGGTCCGCGCTGCTGCAACGGCCGTCAGCCTGCTGGTGAGCCTCTTCACCGTTGGTCCCGGAATCCTCCTTGCACCCCTGATCATTGGGCTGCCGGCGCTCATTGCTGGCCTGCAGCAGGTGCTGACGGAGCAGCGGCAGATGCACCGCGGCTTTGCGGCGGTCCGAATCATGGAGAAGCCACCACTCATCCATGAGAGCCTTGCGTTCAGCGCTGCGGTTTTTGCTCTTGGGATTCTCCTCCTGCTTGGCCTGGTCCGGGTCACCCTGCCTGCGCCACTGCCACAGGCACTTCCGGTGGCCAGCCCTGACTCCACCGGGAGCAATAGCTGGGAGCTCCTGTCGGACCTTGAGCAGTCTCCTGCGGAAGCGGAAGGCGATGTGAGCCGGCCCCTGAGCCTGCGGGATTACGTTGCCCACCGCGCGCGCCAGGCCAGTCTCTGGTACCGGCCCCTGGATGGACTTCCCCGCCGTGGCGAGGTCATCATCGTCCCGCGGATCCGTGACGTTGACGGCAGGCTGATAACAGAAGAGGAAGTTGTCCTGGAGTTTGGGGACGAGTGGCTGGCCAATGTGCTTCAGGAGCCACATTCTACCGAATTCGTGAACGTAATTCTTGCAGAAGGCGTAAATGTTGTCCTTGCGTTCACGACAAATCACGCTCTATACTCAAGCAACACAACCACGTGGGTACACGCGGTGGTGGTGCTTCTTGCCTGGAGCCTGCTGCTTTGGCGGCAGATCCGGCGACTTGCGCCCCGCCTTCCGGTACCAGCGGCTGGCGGTGTATCAAAATATGGCTAGAAAAACAACGTTTCCGATTGGCGGGATTCACCCGCACGAGGACATACAGAGCACACGGGACCGACCGATTTTCAACGCCTCCCTCCCGGCGGAAGCGGTGGTTCCCCTGCAGCAGCACATCGGCGCGCCGGCGAAGCTTCTGGTGGAAGTTGGCGACACCGTCCGGGAGGGTCAGCTCATCGGGGAAGCGCAGGGCTTTGTAAGCGCAAACGTGCATTCGCCCATTCCTGGTGAGGTGACGGAGATCCGGCGGATCTACCTGCCGAACGGTGCGTCTACGGATGCGGTGGTCATTGCCCTTGCCGGGACCTTTGACCAGCTTGGCAAAGACACCGAGCCGGTACCCATGCCGGAGCTGGGACTCCCCGAGCTGCTGGACGCAATCCGGGAAGCCGGGATTGTGGGCATGGGTGGAGCAACCTTTCCCACACACGTGAAGTACAAGATTCCCGCCGGCGCTGAAGTCAAGCACTTCATTGTCAACGGGACGGAATGCGAGCCCTACCTCAGCTCAGATCACCGCCTGATGGTGGAGCGTACGGACGAGATTCTTCAGGGTACGGCGCTCATTGCGCGGGCACTTGGCGCCGAGCACGCGGTGATCGGTGTTGAGTCCAACAAGCCGGAGTCCATCCAGCGGTTGAAGGAGCGCCGGGATGCGCTGGGCTACGACATTGAGATTCTCACAACCCAGCTGAAGTACCCCCAGGGTGATGAAAAGCAGCTTGTCCGGGTGGTGACCGGGAAGGAAGTCCCGTCCGGGGACCTCCCAATAGCAGTGGGAGCGGTTGTCTCCAATACCGGAACCGTCTTTGCCATTCAGCAGGCTGCGGCCTACCGCCGGCCCCTGGTTGACCGGATTGTCACGGTGACCGGAGGTGCGGTTGCCCGGCCCGGTAACCTGCGGGTGAGGATTGGAACCACGTTCCGCCAGCTCATTGACGAGTGTGGCGGGTTGCTGGAGCCACCAAAGAAGGTGGTGGCCGGCGGCCCCATGATGGGCTTCACGGTGTTTGACTTGGACACCCCGGTGATCAAGGGCACCTCCGGTGTTCTGGTCATGGCGGAGTCCGAGATTCATGACGCGCCAACATCCCCGTGCATCGGGTGTGGCCGATGCGTGGCTGCCTGTCCGGTTGGGCTGGAGCCTACCCGCCTGTTCAAGTTCATTGATCACAACCGCTACGCGGATGCCATGGCAGACGGTCTCATGGACTGCCGTGAGTGCGGCTGCTGCAGCTACGTCTGCCCGGCCCGCATACCGCTGGTCCAGGGCTTCCGGGCCGGAAAGCGGGTGCATCGTCGTCTCAGCCAGAAGCAGAAGGTCAGCGCGTGAGTACCGCTACAGTCGCAAATCCCGGCGTGGTCATAAGCAGCTCGCCCCAGTATCACGAGTCATCCAGCACCGCCAGCATCATGTGGACCGTCACAGCGGTTCTCCTGCCAGCGGCGGCCTGGGGCGTGTTCAGCTTTGGCTTCCGCGCCGCCCTGGTTCTGGCAGTGAGCGTAGTTGCCGCGGTTGGGACAGAGGCGCTGCTCATGAGAGGTGGCGGCCGCGGTAACCTGCGGGACGGCAGCGCGGTGCTCACCGGTCTGCTGATTGGCATGAACGTGCCCGCCGGAATCCCGGTCTTCATCCCGGCCATTGCCAGCATCTTTGCCATTGGTGTGGTGAAGTGGACCTTCGGTGGACTGGGGTCCAACTGGATGAACCCCGCGCTGGCGGGACGGGTGTTCGTGTTCTTCTCCTGGACCGGCGAGATGACCACCTGGCCGGTATCGCGCTTCTACAGCATTGACGGGACTACCATGCCAACGGTGCTCGGCGCGGCAAAGACCGGCGCGGGACAGGTAGCCGGGACCGGACCCCGACAGGTGCTGGAATCGGTTGGGTTTCCGCGCTCTGACATGGACCTCGCCATTTCCGGCTGGCTGAACGAGAACGTGCTCGAATCGCTGGGAATCCGAATGCCCAGCGGCTACATAGACAGCTTCCTCGGTTTCATTCCCGGGTGCATCGGTGAGGTCAGCGCCGTCCTGCTGCTTGCGGGCGCCATTGTGCTGTTTGCCCACAGAATTATCACCTGGCATACGCCGGTGGCTCTCTTTGTCACCTTTGGGCTGCTGATGTTCACTTTTGGCGGCGTCCCCTACGATGCCGGACTCTTCTCCGGGGATGTCCTGTTCCACGTGCTTTCCGGCGGGCTCATGCTGGGAATGCTGTACATGAGCACGGATATGGTCAGTTCACCGCTTACCGGACGCGGTCTGCTCATCTACGGCGCGGGAATCGGGTTCTTCACGTTCCTGATCCGCGTCTTTGGCAGTTTCCCGGAAGGAATATCACTGGCTGTCATCCTCATGAACATCATGGTTCCCATCATCAACCAGGCCACCAGGCCCCGCCGCTACGGCATGCCGAGCAGGCGACAGCGCAATGCAGACTAGTCGCTATGCCGGCGCCATCCGCCTGGCGCTGATCTGCGGGCTCTCTGCCTTTGTCCTGGCCTTCGTCAATGGCTTCACCGCGCCGCAGATTGAGGAGAACGCCCGGCAGCGCCTGCAGGAAGCCTTGCAGTCTGTCACCGGGGGGATTCCTGTCGGCGAGGAGCGGATCCCTGCGGACCAGCCCGATATCCGTGCGGTCTATCCTGTACAAGACGGGGGCCTGGTCCTCCGCGTAACCGGTGACGGCTATGGCGGAGACCTGGATCTGATTGCCTACGTGGACGCAGCCGGAGACCTCGCCGGGGCAGAGCTCCTGCGCAGCAATGAAACTCCGGGTCTTGGCAAGAACGCCGAGAACCCCGGCTACATGGACAAGTTTCTTGGCACCGGCGGATCTACGCCCGTCCCCACAAGCACAGGCCAGCTTGATCCGGCCGATGCTGATGCGGTCTCCGGTGCAACCGTCACCTTCCAGGGAGTGGCCAACGGGCTTGAGCGGGCCCTTGGCTATGCCACCACCCAGCCAGAAGTGGAGAACCCGCGACTGTGAACACCCAGTACCTCACCCGCGGCATCTACCGCGAGAATCCGATATTCGCCCTGGCCCTGGGCCTCTGTCCGGCACTTGCCGTCACCACCCAGGTGGTCAACGCCATTGGCATGGGAGTGGGCGTCATCTTTGTGCTGCTATGCAGCAATGTGATTGTCTCCCTGCTGCGCAACTACATCCCGTCCAACGTCCGGATCCCGGCCTACATCGTGATCATCGCGAGCTTTGTGACCATCGTTGACCTAATGATGCAGGCCTACGCGCCGGAGCTTTCTGCAAACCTCGGCGTGTTTGTCCAGCTCATTGTAGTGAACTGCGTCATCCTCGGGCGGGCGGAGGCATTTGCCAGCAAGAACTCGGTTGGGGCCAGCGCGCTGGATGCGATCGGCATGGGGATTGGTTTCACCCTGTCCCTCATGGCCATTGCGCTGGTCCGCGAGGTCCTCGGCGCCGGGACCATCACCCTCTTCGCGGTCGGCGAGTTTGATGGGGTGATCCGGCTTCCCGGGATCAGCGAATCCCCGGCGCGCATCATCAGCTTGCCTGCAGGAGCTTTGCTGGTAGTTGGCTACCTCAAGGCCTTACTCAACTGGATTGACATGAGGCGCGAGCAGAACGCACGCAAGCAGACCCGCGTTGGCGCGATGGAGGCAGCCTCATGACCTACGTTGGCATCATCCTGACCTTCACCCTGGTCAACAACTTTGTCCTCACCCAGTTTCTGGGGCTTTGTCCCTTCATCGGGGTGAGCAAAAACGTGGATTCGGCTATCGGAATGGGCTTTGCCGTAACCTTTGTCATGTCGCTTGCCTCAGTGACCACCTGGGCTGTGTACCGTCTGGTGCTCGTTCCGCTGTCCCTGCAGTATCTGCAGACAATCGCCTTCATTCTGGTCATTGCCGCGCTGGTTCAGCTGGTGGAGCTTGCGATACAGAAAGTGTCCCCCCCGCTCTACCAGGCCCTCGGCGTCTACCTGCCCCTGATCACCACCAACTGTGCGGTCCTTGGAATTGCCCTCATCGCCGTCCGCAACGAGTACGGGCCGATGGAGAGCCTGGTTGGTGGCTTTGCCGCCGGCGTAGGCTTCTTTATTGCAATTGTGATGATGTCCTACCTGCGGGAGCGACTGGAGAGCGAATGGGTGCCCAAGGTGTTCCGCGGCGCGCCAATCGCATTCATCACCGGTGGCTTGATGGCGCTTGCTTTCATGGCCTTTGACCGCGCGCTCCTGCGCAACCTGCTGGGTTAGGGGAGGAACAATGCTGCGATCAATTCTATCCGCCCTCCTGGTGACCGGCATCCTCGGGGCAGTCCTTGGGCTGGGCCTGGTGGTTGCGTCCCGCCTGTTCGCCGTCAAAAAGGACGAGCGCATTGAAGAAGCCACCGAGCTCCTCCCCGGCATTAACTGCGGAGCGTGTGGCTTTGCCGGTTGTTCGGCCTACGCAACCGGAGTCGTCCGGGACGGTGCCCCCATAGACCTGTGTTCGCCGGGTGGGGCGGATGTGAAGGCCAAGCTCGGCGCCCTTATGGGAGTAGAGGTCAGCGGTGAAACCCAGAAGATGGTCACCCAGGTTCATTGCCGCGGGGGTGCGGGAACTACCGAGATGCGCTTCCGTTACGAAGGCCTCTCTGACTGCAATGCGCTGTATTCCCTGTTTGGCGGGGATCTGGCGTGCAAGGAAGGCTGCCTGGGAGAGGGGAGCTGCATTGCCGTGTGCCCCGTTGACGCCATTGGCTACGATGACGAGGGCAAGGTGTGGGTGGACAAGGACACCTGCATCTCCTGCGGCAAGTGCATTGATGTCTGCCCCACCGGCGTAATGCGCTGGGTTCCTTACGATGCTGACTACATCGTGGCGTGCAACAACCACGACAAGGGTGCAGCAGTGAAGAAGTATTGCGGGGTTGGGTGCATTGCCTGCAAGATCTGCGAGAAGAAATCTCCGGAAGGGGGCTACGTCGTGGATCAGTTCCTCAGCACCATTGATTACTCTCAGCAGGGGGACCGTTCCGCCGGCGCCCAGAAGTGCCCTCCCAAGTGCATCATCACCAATCCGGTGAAAGATACCCGCCCGCAGGTGCTACGAATGAGAGATGAGCTGGCGCGGACGACATGAACCGCGCCGGCCTGATCTTCGGCACGACTAACAGTTTCGTAGCAGGCCGTACCGAGGAAGACCTGGAATCCATCTACCAGCAGGCGTACAAGCCCTTTGTGCGGGCGCTGTACGCCCAGCCGGACGTTGCGGCAACCCTCCATTATTCCGGGACACTGCTGGAGTGGCTGCGCCAGCGGCACAGTGAGTTCATTGACGTGCTGTCCGAGCTGGTCAGCCGGCGTCAGGTGGAACTCCTGGGTGGAGGCTTCCATGAGCCGATTCTTCCGCTGATCCCCAACCAGGACCGCCTTGGTCAGATAGAGATGCTGACCACCTATCTCCGCAAGGAGTTCGGTCGCCGCCCGCGCGGCGCGGTAATCACGCAGCACGTGTGGGACCAGGCCCTGGTAACCGCCTTCAAGAACAGCGGCATTGAGTACCTCTTCCTGGACGACCGCGTCTTCGGCGCCGCCGGGCTCACCGGACCCCAGCTCTGTGAACCCTGTATCACCGAAGATCAGGGTAAGTCCGTGATCGTCTTTCCCGTTCGCTCAAGGCCCTTGAGTGAGCTGTTGGAGCAGGATCCCGAACGCGTGGTTGCGGATGTAGTAGCAGAGCAGGAGCTCTCGCGCTTTGCGGTGGTGAGCCTCATGCTGGATGGATCAGAGCTCGGTGGTAGCGCTGGAAGCTTTGCCAGCTGCTATGAGGAGGGATGGCTCCCCGCGCTCCTCAAGGCTTTCTCGGAGACCCGCGCCGGGCGGCAACCGGGACTGACGCATCCCTACCGCTACCTCCGGCGCCACGGGTCGGACGCTCACCGGCGTACCTATTTCCCCAGCACCACGCTCAGCCAGTACTACCAGCTGCAGGGGCTCAGTCCGCGGGAGCCGGGGACACCGGGAAGAAGCATTCGAGATCTGGCGCTGGAAAGCGCAGAGGTCCGGCTGCTTTACGCAAAAATGCAGCACACCCACGTACTGGTGAACCAGATCCGCGGTGACAAGCACCGCCGGCAGGCCGGGCGGCACGAACTGTGGCGCGCACAGACCTGGGGTGCCTACGGCGCCGGGTGGGGCCAACCGGCTCAGCGCTACCGCGCACGCGCCACTTCATACGCCGCACTGATTCAGGCGGAGAAGACCACGCGCGAGCGCGGAATCTTCCGTGCCTCGGTGACTCCCATGGACTTTGACCTGGATGGGCTCCCGGAGCTCCTCTACCACGGTCCGGAGATCAACGGCTACGTGCATCGCCTTGGCGGTGTGCTGTTTGAGCTGGACAGCATGTGGGCAACCCACAACTACCTGGACCTCGCCGAGAGCCGGGATGGTGAAGAGGAGGTCTCAGTCTTCCGGCCACCGACCACCAGGCGCGCGTACGTGGATAGCCTCTGGTCAGGTACGACGATGCAGTGGAGCGGGCTCAACCAGCTGTATGAGCTGCTCGGCGCGAAACGAGACCAGGGGGACTTCACACTCTCCGCGGCGGTTCCACTCCCGCAGGGAGAGATTGAGCTCCAGAAGAACTACGTCTTCAAGCGCGCCACCGTGGAGGTCAACACCAGTCTGCTGAGCAGCCTGGAGGAGGATCTCACGCTGGTTTTGGGGCAGGAGCTGAACTTTGCCTTTGCCTCCGACTCCGTTGACTGCCTGCGTGTCTATGAACGAAGCGGGCGGGGTAAGCGTGTGGAGATCGGCCCGGAAAACCAGACGGTTTCCGGACAGAGCAACGTGCTGTTTGAAGACAGGTCTCACCGGCAGGTGCTTTCCGTCCTGGCGTCTGACCGCGTTGACTGGGATCTGGAGCGCAACGTCAATCGAGAGGATGGAAGCTTCCAGGGGAGCCGACTCCGCGCCAGATTTCCGGTGTTGCTCAAAGCGGGAAGCCGGGTAGACGTCCGCCTCAGCCTGAGAATTGAAAGAGCTTAGACTTCCGCAAGTTCGCGTAGAATCGCGTCCAGCCAGGGCGCGGTTTCCCGGTATAGGCGGTCCCGCGCCAGGATGAAGCTGACCACAGCGTCATTCCGGTCTCCCCGGAAGTACAGCGCCTGACCCAGGTAATAGTACACGCGCGCCCGCAGCGCAGCATCCAGGGGCTGCAGGAGCAGGTTTTCCAGCTGGGTTACCGCGCCGTCCCAGTTTCCGGCCTGGAACTCCGTCTGCAGGACCGTGAACAGCGCCA
The DNA here is from genome assembly GCA_964591085.1 of uncultured Spirochaetaceae bacterium. Classification (GTDB taxonomy): domain Bacteria; phylum Spirochaetota; class Spirochaetia; order DSM-27196; family CAZPXH01; genus CAZPXH01. The sequence continues at coordinate 163,310 of CAZPXH010000005.1, forward strand.
GATCAAAGCCAACAGTCTCTGGCGCGCGCTCATCCAGGGGAAGGATGACCGGCTGGAGAGACTTGCTCCTGGAAGAAATCCCTCCGAGCAGGCTGCGGATGGCAGCCTCCACCGGCGGAGCAAGCTGGGAGCCTTCATCCTGTGGAGCCGGAAGATCCGAGCCCGCTGCATCCAGCCCAAAGGCACCCCGGGTCAGGAGTGGGAGTGGCCGTGTCCTGTCCGTCTGACCCGCTGCCCCTCCGATGCGCCGGCCCAGCTGCTCTCCAATGGGGAGCATTGCCGTGTCTGCCGTCAGGTTTGTTCCAGCCTCCAGGCTGAACTCACCGCGCTCAACGAGTTCCGCATCAATGACCACGTAGCGATAGGGAACTCCCGGGATGGCTGAGCGGTCACTGAAGGCTCCGGTGGTACCGGCCACCGTTGCCAGGGGACTTGCGCCGGCGATAGCCGCTCCGGGATCCGCTGACCCTGCAAAGCGGTAGACCGCGAGCCTGCGCTCCAGTCGGTCACTGGTGAACTCCAGGGTGATTGCGTCTTCATCAACGCGGGAACGGAGCGCGCTGACCTGTGCGGCGAGGAGCGCCAGGTCCGCGCCCTCCGAGACGGTCACCCCACTGCTCAGGACGTTCCGGAACTCAAAGAGCTGGTTCTGCACCTCGCCGGCGGAATCCCGCCCGAGGACCGCGTAGTAGTACTCGCCGGGCTGTGCCAGTACATCGATGTACTCCTCAACCCCAGGCTCCACCCGGGCCACCAGACCCTCAGAATCGGAAGGTGGCAAGGCAAAGGCTCGGTCCGAGCGATAGACGAGCAATTCACTCAGCGCGGCCTCCGGATCCCGCCACGTGACCCTGACTTCCGGACCACGGACCCCTGCCCGGATCCGGTCAACGTAGAGTCCGGCATCCTGCGCAAGGATCGCGCTTGCAATCAACAGGAGGATGCCGAGGGGTAGGACGTGTTTCCGCATAGCTCCTCCTGCGAGTATCGGCCGTCCGGCGGGCCCGCTCCAGCCCCGTCTTGTCCAGCGCTCGCCGCTGCTTCTACAGTACTCCCATGTTGCAGGATCTTACAGGGCCCCTGAATCAGATCCGTGATGACATCGCGGAAGCCTGGAGGCATCTTTGACCCCGACGGAATTCGGGAAGAGATAGCCGCACTGGAGCGGCAGAGCGCCGAACCCTCCTTCTGGGACAATCGCTCGGGGGCGGAGTCCACCATGGGCCGCCTGAAAGAACTCCACGCCACCCTGGATCCCTGGCAGAAGCTCATGCAGCAGGCGGACGACCTGGTGGGGCTGTACGAACTGGCGGAAGCCGAAGGCAGCGAAGAGCTTGCTGCGGAGCTTGAGCAGGGAATCGCCGCACTACAGCGGCGCTTTGACCAGCTCAGCGTAATGGCCATATTCACCGATCCCCGGGACAAGGGGAATGCCTTTGTCACCATTCATTCCGGGGCCGGTGGAATGGAGGCCAACGACTGGGTGCAGATGCTCCTGGGGATGTACACCCGCTGGATCGAGCGGAGGGAGTTCAAGAGCGAGGTTCTGGATCTTCAGGACTCGGAGGGCGGCATCAAGTCCGTGACCGTGCAGGTCAATGGAGACCACGCGTTCGGCTACCTAAAGGCCGAGACCGGAATCCACCGACTGGTGCGGATCTCCCCCTTTGATTCCGGTGGACGGCGCCACACCTCCTTTGCCAGCGTCTACGTCTCCCCCGTGATTGAGGATGACATTGACGTGGAAGTGAAGCCGGAAGACATCCGGGTGGATACCTATCGCGCCAGTGGTGCCGGCGGTCAGCACGTCAACAAAACTGACTCGGCGGTGCGGATCACCCACTTTGCCACCGGGATTGTGGTGCAGTGCCAGAACGAACGGAGCCAGCACAAGAACCGCGCTACGGCCATGAAGGTTCTGAAGTCCCGGCTGTACGACTACTATAAGCGGGAGCAGGAAGAGGAACAGGCCAAGAGCGCAGAGGAGAAGCGAGATATCTCCTGGGGAAACCAGATCCGCTCCTACGTGTTCCAGCCCTACACCATGGTCAAGGACCTACGCACGCGAGTGGAGACCGGCAACATCCAGGCGGTCATGGAGGGTGATCTGGATCAGTTCATTGAGGCCTTTCTCAAGCAGTCCTGGCAGGGCGCGCCCGCTGGTGGCCAGTAGTTTCTGCCATACCTTGCGTCTTCAGTCCGCAGGTTTGCCGGTTTTCCATCAGTTTCTCCTTGTGCTTCTCTTGCTCTCGGGACAGGCAGGGGCCCAGGAGCCCTTGAGCCTGTCGGTAGCGCGCTTCTGGGGACCTGATATCGTCGCACGGGAGCAGTACCTCCTGGACAGCCTGGCGCTGGCCATCTACCGGGAGTTGGCAACAGCTCCTCCGGTGATCTTCACGGATTCCCTGCGCCGCGCGGTGGCGGCCGAGCGAGCGGAGGAGCACCTCGCAGCAATATCCGCAGCCCGTCGCGAAGCCCGGGAGCGGGAGGCACTTTCGGACTTAGGGATTCCACGCCGTGGCAATCCGCGTGCCGTCCCCAATGCGCCGGACCTGGGGGTGCCCCGTAACCTGTCGTTCAGCCTGGATGGGGAGGAGACCCGACCGCTGCTTGCGCTGGATGCAGACCCTTCGCGTGGCGGGCCCCGGGAAATCCGAACTCTCCTTGCAGCGCTGGATACGGACCTCCTGGTAGCCGGGACGCTGGAAGCCCTGGACGACTACTTCATCCTTGACGTATACCTGCTCTCCGGCCCGGACGGTGGCCGCCGCCTCATCCTGAGCATTGACGCCAGGGCGGACGAGCTTGCCGTGGTCCTGGATGCCGCCATCGGCAGCCTGGTGAACGCCCTCAGCGGCAACTCCTACGCCAGCCTTTCCATCACCGGCATTGATCCGGGCACGGAGCTCCTGCTGGACGGCGAGTCTGCCGGCTTTGGACCGGGGATCCGGAGATACCTGCAGCCCGGTCCGGTGCAGGTCAGCCTCCGTTATCCGGATACCGTCAGGAGAGTCACGCGTGTGGAGCTTGCTCCCGGTGCGCTGCAGACGCAGGATCTTTCAGAACGTCCGGAGGGCGACCAGACCCTGACCTTCAGCAGCCAGCCTCCTGGTGCGGAAGTGCTGGTCAACAGTCAGCCGCTTGGTCCCACGCCCCTTTCCCTCCCGCCACCGCTTGCGCCGTCCGTTGCCGTGGTAGCCCGGAGTGGCTTCTACAACGCCTGGATTCCCCTGGATGCCGGACAGCGGGGACAAACAGACCTGCGCCTTCGGCCGCTGTCAGACGGCGTAGAGAGCTCCCGGGTGCTTGCAAGGAATCGCTTCTACCGTTCCTTTGCACTGTTTTCCGCAAGCCTTGTCCTCCCGATCGCATCCCAGGCTGCCTTTGATCAGCGGCGCGCCTTTCTGCTGGGCGGAGTCGGTAATGACGAGTTTAACGCCCGCCAGTTCAGCATTGCCCGCGGGCTGCAGGTGAGCACTGCACTGGGGACAGCCGGGAGCGTTGCCGCCGGGGCTCTGCTTGTGGTGCGGCTGCTTGACTTTCTGCGGTCAAGCGAAGATGCATTCCACACCCGCTGATATGGCAAGACAGGGACTTGGCGAACGGCTCCAGCAGCTCTTTGGCCGCAGCAGCTCCCAGGAAGATCTCCAGGAAGGCCTGGAGGACATCCTGCTGGAAGCAGACGTAAACAGCCGGCTGGCGATGGAGATCTCGGATGAGCTGTTCGGAATCAGAGCGGTTCGAAAGCTCTCCGATCTGGCGACCGTTCGGGAGGAGCTACTGGCCCTGCTGGCTCCGCGCCTTCCCGTGCTCCGGCCTGACCTGGAATCGCCTGGCTTGCCGGTGCTGGTGATGCTTGGGGTGAACGGAGTTGGCAAGACCACCAGTTGCGCCAAGCTGGCGCGCTACTACTCCCAGCGTGTGAAGGGTCCCATCATCCTTGGTGCGGCAGACACCTTCCGCGCGGCTGCGGTGGAACAGCTGCAACGCCACGGAAAAGCCTTGGGAATGCGGGTAGTGGCACAGAAGCAGGGCGCGGATCCCGCCGCCGTTGCCTGGGACGCAGCGGAAAGCGCGCGGTCCCGGGGAGCGGGACTGCTGATCCTGGACACCGCGGGGCGAATGCACACCCGCAGCCAGCTGGTGGAAGAGCTGGGAAAGCTGCTCTCGGTGATTCCGCGCGCAGCGCCGGAGGCCCGGGTGTTTCGGATGCTGGTGGTGGATGCCACCACCGGGCAGAACGCCAGACATCAGGCGGAGACCTTTGCGGAGGCTGTTGGATTGGATGGTTTCCTCCTGGCAAAAGCGGACTCCTCCGGCAGGGGTGGTGCCATTCTCAACCTGGGTGCCGGCCTGGGGATTGCCGGGTCCTTTGTTGGAACCGGAGAGGGCCTGGCCGATCTCCAGGAATACGACCCACAGGCGCTGCTGCGCCGCATGCTGGAGCCAGCCTCTTGAGGAGCGGGACACCGGTGCCGTCGTCAGTTCGGCTTGGCGCCGTCCTGCTCATGCTTGTGCTGACTGCAGCGACGGCGCCGGCTCAGGCGGGCAGACAATCCGCGCGGACACCTGCGGCGGCTGGTCAGGACACGCGATGGTTTGCGTCCAATCTGCTGGGAATGCCTCTGGCCGAGGTGTCCAGTCCCTTTGCCGGCGGGGAGTACGTGCTGGAATCCAGCGATCTGGACCCAGGCACGCGGTATCGGCTCCTGCGGGATGGTGATGAGGTATGGACCCGAGTCCACACCCCGGTTCCCGCGGGCCTCCGCATTGAGGAGTTCCGGGCCGATATCCTGGTCCGGGTTGCAGTACGGGATCCGGGCGGCCGCCTGCTGGAAGAGCGCTTCCTGGAGGCTGGTGAGACGGTGGAAGCCCTGTACTACACCTGGTCCCAAGACCGGGTGCAGAGCATCCTCCGGCAGCTTGAGGCGCAGAATGATACCTACGCCTACAGCTACTCCCGCAGACGCTTTGGTCCTACCTCCGTTGTGGACCTCTCCGCCCTCCTTGATCCCGCGAGTGGGGAAGGCTATCGCTTTGCACTCTCCGCCGACGGCCTGTATCGGCTGGCGCTGATTGGCGGAAGCGGCGGCTACGTCAGCGGGCTGGCAGGGAGCGCGCGACTGCAGTGGCGGCTGTCCCTGGATGCAGATGGCGCGCGGACTGAATGGGACTATGGTCCGGACGGCGCGCTTGTGCAGACGCGGAGCACCGAGCCCGACGGCACCGTGATTGTGGACCGGTACCGCGATGAGCAGGTTGTGGAACGGCTCACCCTGCAAGACGGGAGACAGATTTCCCGGGAAGAGTTTAGCCGGGATGCAGGAGGGAACCTCACGTCCCGGCGGCTTGTGGCTGGCGTTGTGCGGGAGGAATGGACCTGGGACCCCGCCGAAGGGCAGGACGGCACGGAGCGCTATTACCGCAACGGTGTCCTGATGCGCCAGATCACCCGGGAAGGAAACCGTGAAGTGGAGACCCGCTACCGTGATGGCGCCGCAGTGCTCCGGATCACACGGGTTGATGGGCGCCGCGTGCGTGAAGAGTCCATTCGGGATGGCGAGGTGGTATCGGAGCGGGAATACTCGTGAGCAGGGGTCGCTGGATCCTGTTTGTTGCGGCGCGCTATCTGCAAAGCCGCAAGCATAGTGGGCGCGGTATGCCGGGGCTGCTTGCCGTGTTTGGCCTGGGCGTAGGTGTCATGACCCTGACCACCGTCCTCACGGTAATGAACGGCTTTCAGCTTAGCGCAATAGACGATCTGCTGGAGGTTTCCAGCTTCCATCTGCAGATTACGGGCATGCCGGATGCAGCAGCGGCCCCCGCGCTCGCCGCCCGCATTCGGGAGGTTCCCGGTGTTTCGGCTGCCGAGCCCTTCCGGGAGGATCAGGTGATTGTCTCGGGTCGATTCGGCCGGCCCCAGGTTGCGCTGGCCCGTGCGGTAAGCCCCGGCATCATGGAGCGTGACCAGGGCCTTGCGGAGCAGTTGCAGTCCCGCGCCGGGAACCGGGAACCGGCCGGTTCCGGGGTGGTACTGGGAGAACTCCTTGCGCGTGATCTGGGTGCGCTCATTGATGATGAGATCAGCATTCGGGGCTTTGCGGACGCGCTGTTCGGTGGTCCCGGGGAGACCGGGTACCAGGTGGCCGGAATTGTGCGCACCGGGTCAGTGGACATTGATTCTGCCCTGATACTGGTTGATATCGGGAACAGCCCCATCGGTCGCGAGCGAAGCGCCCTGGGGATCAAGCTTGATCAGCCGTTTCGGGACTCCCGAATGGTAGATCTTCTGACCGCGGATGACGGCCTGCTGCCGGAGGGCGCTGGAATTCGTTCCTGGCGTGACTTCAACCGCGCGATCTTTGCCGCCCTCCGGCTGGAGAAGAACCTTATGATCCTGCTGGTGGGACTAATCCTTGGCGTGGTTGGTGTCACCATCTTCCACGGCCTGCGCCGAACCGTGCTGGACCGGCGGCAGGATCTGGCGGTCCTGCTGGCAATAGGCGCGCCGCCGACCGCTGTCAGGAGCGTGTTTGTGCTGGAGGGCCTGATCATTGGCGTGGCAGGCAGTGTTCCCGGTGCGCTCCTGGGCCTGCTGCTTGCCCAGAACGTGGACAGGGTTTTTGCGGCCTTTGCAGCCCTGGGCCAGGTGTTTGGCGTGCGCACCGTGACCAGCACGCTCTTTGCCCAGGTGCCCGCTCGGGCGATTCCCGGTGAAATCATCGGGATTGCACTGGCCGGGATTGCGGCAGCGGCCATTGCCGCCATCGCTGCAACCCGCTACGCACGGGATGTGAACCCAGCGGAGATCATTCGCAATGACTGAGACTGTGCTCAAGGCCCGGGATCTGAGCCGGGTGTTCCGGGAAGGCGACAGAGAACTCGCTGTCATTTCCGGGCTGAACCTTGCTGTGCTTCCGGGCGAGCGCCACGTGATCACCGGGGTCAGCGGCTCGGGCAAGAGCAGCCTGCTGCACCTCCTCCTTGGTATTGACCGCCCGGATTCGGGAAGCGTCTTGCTCGGTGCTACGGACCTGTCGGGGGTCACCACGGCAGCAGCGGCGCAGATCCGGCTGCAACAGATGGGAATGGTATTCCAGTTTCACTACCTGCTTCCGGACTTTACCGCCCGGGAGAACATTGCTATGCCGGCGCTGCTTGCCGGGACGCCCCGCCCACAGGCCCTGGAACGGGCCGCCGAACTCGCGGACCGGGTCCAGCTTGGTGAGCGCATAAACGCATTGCCGTCCCGCCTCTCCGGTGGGGAGCGGCAGCGCGTTGCCGTGGCCAGGGCCCTGATCAACCGGCCGCAGATTGTCCTTGCGGACGAGCCTACCGGGAGTCTGGATGAGGAAACCAGCACCCTGGTTGAGAACCTCATCCTGGAAGTGATCCGGGGTACCGGCGCCGCACTTGTCCTTGTGACCCACAACCTCCGGCTGGCAGCACGATCCGAATTCACCCATCGCTGGACCCTCCACCACGGACGGCTGGAGCAAGCGTGAGCCCCCGCGAGGTCACCAGACTCTCCGTCCGCCTGCTCCGGCACCGGGATGCTCCCGGTTTCGCTCGCCGGGCCCGCAATGGCCGGCCGCGCCGGGGGACGCAGCTCCGCTCCAGTGCCGCCGCGGTTGCCTTCAGCCTGGTTCCTCTCCTGCTGGTGGTGCACGTGAGCAACGGGATGATTGAGGGAATTGTGGACCGATTTGTGGAGCTGGGGACGGCGCACCTGCAGGTTCGCTCCTCTGGCCTGGAGGTCCTGGACGCCGAGTCTCCGGCGCTCTCGGACCTCCGCTCTCACCCCGCGGTCAGATCCGTGGTGACCGAGGTTCGGGGGCTTGCGCTGGCGTCCGGTGACACCGGGGAGCGGCAGGGTGTGGAACTCCGGGGCCTGGACCCTGACTGGCTGGAGGCTGATCCAAGAGCTGCGGAACTGCTTCTGGTGGAGGAGGGGGTCATGAGCCTTGGCCCCGGTGAGGCAATGCTTGCAGCGGCAGTTGCCGAGCGCCTGGGCCTGAGCCCCGGTGACGAGGTGATCCTGCTGACCTTGCGCGAACGGGCCGGCCGCCAGGCGCCCAGAGTGCGCCGACTGCGCGTCACTGCGGTGGTAAGCAGTGGCTACCAGGCACTGGATGCCAGCTGGGTGTTCACCGCGCGCTCAGACGCTGAGTTCCTGCTGGACCGGAGCCAGCGCGATACGCTTGTCCGGGTGAAGCTGGACGATCGCGGCCGGATTCCATCGCCACTGTCCCCCGGGTCAGACCTCCGCATCCTCGCTGAGCTGCAGCAGGCCCTCGGACGCGAGTATCGCCTTCTGACCTGGTACGATCTCTCCCGCGCCCAGTTTGACGGCCTGGTGCAAACCCGGCGAGTGCTTCTGGTGATCATGGCAATGCTGGTCCTGGTGGCCGTCACTAGTGTGGCATCCGGGATGCTTTCCATGGCGCATGAGCACCGGGATGACTTTGCCATTCTGGAAGCAAGCGGCGGGAACTGCGTGCCGGAATCCGTGATGCTGGTCTCTGCCGGAGTCATTGGTATTGTTGGCGGGCTCGCGGGAACGGCACTGGGAACTCTGCTCGCCCTCTCCATAAATGGAATCATCGGTGGTCTGGACTGGCTTGTCACCGCGCTCGGTTTCCAGGCCGGCATTGGCCGGGAGCTCTACCTGACCCAGATTCCGGTTCAGGTCTCCGCGTGGGACCTGCTGTGGCCGACCTTGCTGTCCATTGGCGTTGGGATGCTTGCCGCCATCGTCCCAATCCGCAAGCACCGCACCCGAACGCTCTCCGCCAGACTCCGGGCGAGCAGGAGCGCATGAGCGTGCTGTGTGATCGCTGTGGGGAACGGCAGGCGCGCATTCACATCGGAAGCCGGGTGGACCTTGGGCAAGCAGGGGAGCCGGAGCTCCACGCTCTGTGCCGGCAGTGCGCCGCGGAACTCGGGATTGCAACGGGATCCGGGAGGGCTGCTCGGACCGTTGCCTCATTCTTCAGCTATCTGCTGCCCGGAAACTCCGGTGGCAGGGGTTCACGGTGCCCCGGTTGTGGGGCTGAGTGGGTGGACATTGAAGCCAGCGGCCGTCTGGGTTGCATGCAGTGCCTCTCCCGCTTTGGAGACCTCATCACCGAAGCGCGCGCGGTCCTGGGAAATCCCGGGTCCTATCACGGGCCGCTTCCGGAGAGCCTGGAGCAGGTACGCCGGATCTACGTGGATCTCCCCATCCTTGGGGCTGCCGCGACTGAAGCGGCCGAGGATGGCAATCGGGACAGGGTGAGGGCGATTCAGGAGGTGGTTGCGGAGCTTGCTGCCGGGCCCGTGCGCCGGGAACCCGATGAGGAAGAAGGCCCGGGCATGGACCCTGGGGCTGAATCCGCGGTTGTGGCAACCTGGGTGCGGATTGCGCGGAATCTGGCTGAGCACCCCTTTCCCGGAAGCCCGGGTGCAGACGGGGGCGAGTCGGCGGCGGAAGACATTGACTCTGCCGTTGCGCGGGCCTTCCCCGAGTGCCGGGAGAACCGGATCATCGCTCCAAGGGAGATTGCCGACCGCGTTGGGCGGACCATGGTTGAGCTGCCGCCGGTGGCGGTGCCCCGCCTGTGGTATCCCAATCCGATTCCACAGACAGACATCTTTGCCGCCGGGGCAGACCACCTGTGGTTCACCGCCCACCGCCTGGGGTATCAGCCAACTGATGCCCTCGCGGACCTCCGGCACGTGGAACACGAGCTGGGGCGGCACCTGAACTATGCCGCTGATCTGGCACACGGCTACCTGACCGCTGACCTTGCCACCCTGGGCTGGGGCCTGCGAATTGCGTGTGTTGTGCATCTGCCGGGCCTGAGCCGGCTCCAGCCCCAGGTGCTGGAGAGGGCCTTCAGTGAGGCGGGAATCCTTGTAGGCAGGTTTGCCGGCGATCGGGACTCGCCACAGGCTTCCCTCGGCGATCTGTACGCGGTCTGGGCACCACTGAGTTCCGAAAGCCGCATCACGGAGGGGCTTGCCAAACTTGAACGCAGTCTTTCCCGGTTGATAACCTATGAACAACCGATGGGAGCAGCAGTGCGCGGGCACGCAGAGACATCGCACCGACTTTCGCGCGCTCGGGACGCACTGAAGCGGGTGGAAGCCCTGAGCGACGCAGCCAGAATCCGGCATCTTGCGAATCTTCGACTCGCTCCGGACTCGGCGTTTGACTCCGGCTTCCGGAAGGACGAACTTTCGCGACTGTTGTTTGTGGATCACACTGAAGTAGCGGATGCCCTGGCAAGCGACACGGGCTTCCGGCGCTTTTTGGAGGAATTGCATGTTTAAGGGCCTGACACAGCGCGCCCAGAAGGTGCTCACCATCCTCGCTCAGGATGAAGCAAAGCGATTTCATTCTGATCAGCTGCTTCCGGAGCACATCATGCTGGCCCTGCTCAAGGAGGGCGGCGGGCTCGGGTACAAGGCGCTGCTCAAGGCCGGGGTTGACCCCGCACGAATGCAGATTGAGCTGGAGAAGTCCATCCCACGCAAGCGGGGTGGTTTCATCCTGGGAGATGTTCCGCCCTCTCCGCGGGGCAAGAAGGTACTGGAAGAGTCCGCGGAAGAGGCCAAGAGCCTCGGGCACGAGTACATCGGTACCGAACACCTCCTCCTTGCCTGCGCCCGGGAAGGTGACGGTCAGACGGCCACCTTCCTTGGCGAAAACGGCGTGACGGTGGAGCAGCTGCGGGACGTGATTGTGGAGATGAGCGGGAGCAGTGGAAGCAGCACGGCTGCGGGGTCTGCCCAGGCTTCCAGTGCGGGTGGGAGCCGGAGCTCATCCGGCGGAACGAGAAAGGGTCGTGCCACCTCCACACAGAGCAAGAAGAGCACTCCCACCCTTGACGAGTTTTCCCGGGACCTCACTCAGTATGCCCGAGAGAGTCGGCTTGATCCGGTGGTTGGGCGAGGCCGGGAGATTCAGCGGGTCATTCAGATCCTCGCGCGCCGCACCAAGAACAACCCGGTCCTCATTGGCGAGCCCGGCGTGGGAAAGACCGCCATTGTGGAAGGGCTTGCACAGAAGATTGTGGACGGAAGCGCACCGGATGTGCTTCTTGACAAGCGGGTTCTCACCCTTGACCTTGCCGCTCTGATTGCCGGTACCAAGTATCGCGGTGAGTTTGAAGAGCGGCTGAAGCGTGTGATGAAAGAAATCACCAACGCTGGGAATGTCATCCTCTTCATTGATGAGCTGCACACCATCATCGGTGCCGGTGGCGCCGAGGGCGCGATTGACGCCAGCAACATGCTGAAGCCCGCGCTGAGCCGGGGTGAAATCCAGGCGATTGGTGCCACTACCCTCAGCGAGTACAAGAAGTACGTGGAGAAGGACGCGGCGCTGGAGCGTCGATTCCAGACCATCATTGTGGATGAGCCCACCGTTGAAGACACCATGGAGATCCTCCGGGGGATCAAGGACCGCTACGAGGAGCACCACAACGTGTCCTATACCCCCGGGGCTCTGGAGCTTGCGGCCGTGCTTAGCAGACGCTACCTCCCGGACCGCTATCTTCCGGACAAGGCAATTGACCTGATTGACGAGGCGGGCAGCCGGAAGCGGATTCACAACTCCGTCCGCCCCAGTGAGATCACCGATCTGGAGAAGCAGATTGATGATCTGAACTCGGAGAAGGTGAGCCTGGTCAACAGCCAGAACTACGAGCGCGCCGCCGCAATCCGGGATGAGATTCGCCAGCTGCGGGGCCGGGTTGAAGAGATTCAGCAGGCCTGGAAGGTGACGCTGCGGACAGAGCAGAACATTGTGGATTCAGAGGACATCCAGTACGTGATTTCTGAGATCACCGGAATCCCGCTGGTCCGGATTGCCCAGACCGAGCAGGAGAAGCTGCTCAAGATTGAAGATGAACTGCACCGGACCGTCATCGGCCAGGATGACGCCATTGGCGTGATTGCCAGTGCAATCCGAAGGTCACGCACAGGGCTGAGTTCCCCCGATCGCCCCCTGGGCTCCTTCATCTTCCTGGGCCCCACCGGAGTGGGGAAGTCACTCCTTGCAAAGACCTTGGCCCAGTTCATGTTTGGCAGCGAAGACGCGCTGATTCGGATTGATATGTCCGACTTCATGGAAAAGCACAACATCTCCCGTCTGGTTGGTGCGCCTCCGGGCTATGTCGGCTACGAGGAAGGTGGACTTTTGACGGAGAAGATCCGTCGGAAGCCCTACAGCGTTGTGCTGCTGGACGAGATTGAGAAGGCGCACCCGGACGTGTTCAACCTCTTGTTGCAGGTCCTGGAAGAGGGTGAGTTGCAGGACAACCTCGGTCACAAGGTCAATTTCCGCAACACCGTGATGATCATGACCTCCAACGCCGGAGCGCGGGAGATCAGCCGGGAAAGCTCGGTTGGCTTCCAGACCAGTGAAGGGCTGCTGTCCTACAACGAGATCAAGTCCTCCGCCATGAACGAGCTGAAAAAGCGCTTCCGCCCCGAGTTCATCAACCGTGTTGATGAGATTGTGGTGTTCCACTCGCTCTCCCGCCCGCAGGTGGCAAGCATTTTGGGAATTCTGCTGGCAGAGGTGCAGAAGCGACTGAGCGAGCGCGAGCTTACCCTGGAAGTATCAGAGCCCGCGCGGGATCTGCTGATAGACAAAGGCTTTGACGAGAAATACGGCGCCCGCCCGCTCCGGCGGACCATTCAGCGGGAGATTGAAGATCCGCTGTCCATGGAGCTGCTTCGGGGCAAGTTCAACAACCGCAGCCATGTGCGGGTTGACGTTGATGACGGCAAGATAGTCTTTGTGGAGAAGGCGTCAGGCGCAAGCGCGGAAGAGGTACCGGTAGGCGCAGGAGAGGCCTGAGCGCCGTCCGGCGGACCTGTAATCCCCAAAAGGGTTTCCTTCGCGCTACGAGCCGGGCGACCGGTTGTACTCACCTCGCGGCAGCTGTGGCCCGCGCCTCCCGAGGGTCATTGCGGATGAACACCCAGCTCATCACCGCCGACGCAAAGCACAGGGCCGCGCAGATCCACGCGGCTAGCTGATACACGCCAATGAAACCATCACGCAGCACGCGGGTTGCGGCCGCGCTGGCCTGCTCGTCAAAGCCAGCCGGTACCTGAGCAGCACCTAGGTCCGGCGCGCGCGAGGTCAGCTCGGTTATCTGCGTGGAACTCAATCCTGCCTCCGGGCCCAGATCCACTATCGCCTGTCCAAAGGCGGCAATTCCCACAGCTCCAATCACGGCAACCGCCAGGACACCGGCTAAACGCGTCACCGCGTTGTTCACGCCCGATGCCGTGCCACTTGCGTCCTTGGGGACGCTTCCCATCACAGCGGTGGTTAGCGGCGCCACCGTGAAGCCCATGCCAATGCCAAACAGTGCGACGCCGGGGAAGAAGGTGGTGAAGTACTGGGATGGGCCCTCGGTGAGTCCGATCAGCGCGCTCCAGGCAAATCCGAGACCGGCAAGCAGCGGACCAAGGATCAGAAAGCGCCGGGGACCGTGGTGGTCACACAGGCGGCCGGCCCAGGGAGACATGATGGTGAGGATGATGGCAAAGGGCAGGAAGGCGATTCCGGCGAGCGTTGCGCTGTAGCCTTGCATCTGCTGAACGTTAAGGGTGAAGAACACCCCGAATGCGGAGAGTGCGCCGTACAGCAAGAGCGCCATCAGGTTGGTCCCGCTGAAGGTTGGTGAGCGGAACAGCCGCAAGGGTACCATCGGCTCCCGACTGCGAGCCTCAATCAGGACAAAGCCCACAAACAGCAGGGACCCGATCAGCACCGGCAGCCACGCCTGGATAGCGCCGAGCGTCCGTTCGCCACCCACAATGAAGCCCCAGGAGAGCAGTGCCAGCGATACTGAGAGCGCAACAGCGCCAGGGAAGTCCAAATGTTTTGGCGGATGCTCGGCCCGGGACTCAGGAACTCGAAGTATCAGCACCACGAGCGCGGCGGCGGCAAAGGGGACGCTGATCACAAACACCAGGCGCCACAGCCCCAGGTCCACCAGGGGGCCGCCAAGCAGGGGTCCGGCAATGGTGGTCACCGTGGTGGACGCGCTCCAGATGCCAATGGCCGTCCCGCGGTCCTCGTCCGGGACCAACGCGTTGATCAGGGAAAGGCTGCCGGGTATGAGGAGCGCCGCCCCGATTCCCTGCACCACCCGGAAGGCAATCAGCAATTGCGGGCTGGGCGCGAGTGCGGAAAGAATTGAGCCAACAATGAAGACGATGATGCCAATCTCAAAGACCAGCTTCCGGCCTTTCTGATCTCCCAGCGCGCCGCTCACCGGAATAAGGGCCGCCAGCATCAGCGTGTAACCGTTTATGACCCAGAGGATCTGGGGACCCGTGGCGTCCAGGTTCCGTTGTATGGCCGGGATGGCCACGTTGACAACGCTCTGGTTAATGAAGCCGGACGCCGAGGCCATGATTGTGGCCCACAGAACGGGGTGCATGAGTTTTCTGTCGGACACGCGCTGGACCCTATTACGCCTGAGCGTGCCGCGTCCACAACAGACCGCAGGCTGCCTGCACATCCAGGCCGCGGCTCCGGCGAACAAAGGCCCGCAGCCCCCGCCGTCTGAGCTCCTGCTGGAACATGCTGATCTCTTCTGCGCCGGCGGGCCCCAGCTCCACATCCGGTATCCGGTGGAATGGAATGAGGTTGATCCGGGCAGACAGTCCGGTGAGCAGCCGGGCAATGGCGCGGGCGTGTGCCGGAGTGGTGTTCAGCCCGGCAAAGCAGGTGTATTCAACTGAAAAGCGGCGCCTCCGGTCTTCTGCACGCTCCCGGAGGAGCTCCAGTACATCCGTGACCGGGTTTGCCGCTTCCACCGGCATGAGTTTCCGCCGCTCTTCCCGGAAGGGGCTGTGGAGGCTGAGGGCCAGGTTCACCGGGCTTGCATCCAGGAAGTCCGGGAGGGCGGACAGGATTCCAACCGTGGACACGGTGATTCGCGTCCGTGAGAAGGCGTAGCCCTCCGGGTCCGTGAGGACGGATAGGCTCGCAAGGGTTCCCTCCAGGTTGTCCAGGGGCTCGCCCATTCCCATGTATACGATGTTGGTGACCGAGGCCCGCTCCGGCAGGCTGTGGTACTGATTGAGGATTGCTCCCGCAGACAGGTTTCCCTGAAAGCCCTGCCGGGCTGTCATGCAGAAGTGGCAGCTGCGTCTGCAGCCCACCTGGGTGGAGAGGCAGAGGGTATGGCGGCGTTCTTCCGGGATGCTGGCGGCCTCCACCAGGCCACCAGGCTCAGTGGGAAAGAGGTACTTGATGGTGCCGTCATCGCTGGAGGTGGCTTTCACCGGTGCGGCCGGAAGCATCGTTGTCCTGCGCAGGGACTCCTCAGAAGCAGACGGAACCTGTGTGCGAGGGCGGGGCAGGATCTCCCGCAGCGTTGCCGGGAGGTTGCTCATCCGCTCCGGATCCGATTCTGCCTTGCCGTACCACCAACTGTAGACCTGCCGCGCGCGGAATCGCTGAAATCCGGCTGCTTCACACGCATCTTCCAGCTCTGCCAGAGACATGCCAAAGCGGAACGGCTGGGAACCACTGAGAATGGGCGAGGGGGCGGGATCACTCACAGGCGCGATGGGCACAGTAGCAGATGCGGCGCCGGCCTGTCCGGAGGCCCGCTGGCGCAACGCTCCGCAGGGCGCAGAGGAGGAGTAGGGGTGGTCAGGCGTCTTCGCTGATGTAGGCCTCAAAGGGATTCGGCTGATCCTGCCACGCTTCCCGGATGGTTTCTGGCGAGAGATCCTGCAACTCACTCTCAGAGAGCAGGCAATCTTCCAGGGCCGCGGCGATTGCCACCTTGTCTATTCCGGTTCCAATGAAGACCAGCTCCTGACGGCGGTCACCCCAGAGTCCTTCAAACTCCTTCATGATGCCGTCCCGAGCCTCTGCTTCCCGCGGCCACTGCGCGCGGTCAACCGCCGCCCACCAGTAGCCTGCGTGCTCCAGGCGCTTCTGGGCGCCGGCCTGTGACATGAACAGCGCCAGTTCCGGATAGGGCGCGAGCCAGAAGAAGCCCTTGGCCCTGACCACGCCCGGGATCTCCTGTTGCAGCCAGTTGAACAGTCGTGTGGGATGGAAGGGACGGCGACTCCGGAACGCGATGCTCCCAATGCCGTACTCCTCCGTTTCCGGTATGTGGACGCTGTTCAGTTCCTCCGCCCAGGCTTCTGAAGACTCAGCTCCCTCCAGATCAAAGCGCCGCGCGTTGAGGATCTTCTCAAGGGGCACGTTGGAGTAGGATGTCCGTATGGTTTCGCAGGATGGGTTCATTGAACGAATCAGTCCTTCAACCTGAACAACAGTAGTTGCATCAACCAGGTCTGTCTTGTTGATCACCACAACATCAGCAAACTCGATCTGGTCAATCAGGAGGTGTGCGATGGTCCGTTCGTCTCCTTCGCCCACCTCCTCTCCACGGTCCCGAAGGCTGTCGGCCGACCGGAACTCGTCCAGGATTGTAGATGCGTCAACAACGGTTACCATGGTGTCTATCCGCGAGAGGTCCCTCAGGCTTGCCCCAGCTGGGTCATCAAAGATGAAGGTTTGCGCCACCGGGAGCGGCTCCGATATCCCGGATGACTCGATCAGCAGATAGTCAAACCGGCGCTCCCGCGCAATCCGGCTCACCTCAAGCAGCAAGTCCTCCCGAAGCGTGCAGCAGATGCATCCATTGGTCATCTCCACCAGCTTCTCTTCTGTGTGACTCAGCCCCGCGTCTCCCCTGGCCACAAAAGACGCGTCAATGTTCACCTCAGACATATCGTTGACGATTACCGCCACCTTCAGCCCATGACGGTTGGTAAGGATGCGGTTCAGCAATGTTGTTTTGCCTGAGCCCAGGTATCCCGAAAGCACGGTTACCGGTATTCGGGTGTCTTCACGAACTATAGTAGACATGGGCGGAGTAATACCAAGTATTACTTGCTGAGGCAAGACTCCGCTGGACCGGAGGCTTGCGTCGCCCCGGGGGTCTCAGACAATGGGTCAGGAACCCGCCAGCGGCCAATCAGTTCCCTTCAATACTGATTTCAGCCTTTTTCAGTACTGAGTTCCGGCGTTGTCGGTATTGGGTTCAGACAAACTCAGTATTGAGCGCACACGCGGGGGCGAACGGGTGGCAGGCCGCCCCCAAGCGTACAGCTCCCACATGGAGTTGCGGGACGTCACGCGTGCATTCGTGCGTGGGCTTCCGTGCGATTCAAGAGGGGCTTGGTTCGAGACAAAGAACCAGTTTGAGCGGCTGGATTAGTATTGAGTTCGAAACAGCAACTTTATCTGCGGAGAGAAAGTTAATTATTGAGATCTAGTTCTGATGGGACTACGATCAATACGTCGTCGCAGGCCAGGGAGGTCCTTGCGAGGTTCGCCAACACAACAAGACGGAAGTCATCGAACTTGGCATGCTTTACGCATAACCGGCAGCAGTTCGGCGCTCGTTTCGGCGACGTATCAAGAATGGAGGATCGGTCGCACCCAAAATGGAGCAGGAATCCGGCACACCAGTTACCCACTACGCTCATTCCAAGCCGGGGGTGCCCCGAGACGAGTGGCAAGACCTGTCGGTTCATCTCCGCAACGTTGCAGAGCTTGCGGCCGGCATGATGCCTCCCAAGTCTGCAGTGTGGGGCCGCCTGGCCGGAATGTGGCACGACCTTGGAAAGTACAGCAATGAGTTTCAGCGCCGTATTGGCGCTGAGCCGCTGGCGTCCGCTGAAACACAACCGCTTCAGGTAGATCACTCAAGCGCCGGAGCGCAGCACGCATACCAGACGTTAGGTGACCTTGGGCTGTTCTTGTCCTATGTCATTGCCGGTCATCATGCCGGGTTGCCGAACTTCTGGGACGAGTCCGAGGCCAACCTGCGCACTCGCCTGAAGAAGGCTGTTCCAGAATGGAGCGCGGCGCCCCCGGGAATCCTTGATCCCGGGAAGCTTGGAACCGAAAGCCTACCGTTCAATCCCGACAAGAACCGCCTGGGAATTCAGGTCTTTCTGTTCACCCGGCTGTTGTTTTCTGCGCTGGTAGATGCCGATTTCCTGGACACGGAAGCCTTCTATGACCCGGCGGCCACTTCACAGCGAGCCGCTGCCTGGAGCCTGCTGGAGATGAAGGCTGCGCTGGACACCCACCTCGAGGAACTGGTCCGGAGAGCGTCACGCTCTCCCGGCGCGTCCCCGCAGCTCAATGAAGCCAGAGCTTCCGTCCTTGATGCTTGCCGGGTAGCGGCAGTTCTTGAGCCGGGCCTGTTCTCGCTTACTGTGCCCACCGGGGGTGGGAAAACGTTGTCATCCCTGGCCTTCGGACTGGATCACGCCATTCGCCATGGCCTTGAACGGGTCATCTACGTGATTCCGTACACGTCTATCATTGAACAGACCGCAGCTGTGTTTCGGGGAGTGTTCGGCGAGCGCGACGGCAAGAGCCCTGTGCTGGAACACCACTCCAACTACGAGTCTGAGCGGGAGCATCAGTGGGACCGCCTGGCCAGCGAGAACTGGGACGCGCCACTGATAGTAACCACCGGTGTCCAGTTTTTTGAGTCCCTCTTTGCGGCCAAAGTTTCCCGGAGCCGTCGGGTGCATAACATTGCACGGAGCGTCGTGATCCTGGATGAGGCGCAGTTCCTCCCGCCCGGGCTGATGCTGCCCACGCTGAGGGTCATTGAGGAGCTTTCCGTTACGTACGGCGTAACTTTCGTTTTCTGTACCGCCACCCAGCCCGCGCTCAACGTTCGCGAGGATTTCGGAGACGGCCTGGCTGGCATACGCGAGATTGTGCCTCACCCTGACGCACTGTTCTCAGCTCTCCGGCGGACCACGGTCCATTTCGTGGGCAATCAGGAACCGGACGAAACAGCACGGCAGATTGCGTCTCACAAACAGGTTCTTGCCGTTGTTAACACACGGGCGGGCGCAAGGGACCTCTACGAGAGAGTTGTTGAGAGTGGCAGCAACACTGACCAAACGTTGCATCTCAGCGCGCGGATGTATCCGCGCCACCGGAGTATCGTTCTTCAGCGGGCCCGTGCCCGTCTGCGAAGTGCTGAAACAGTTCGTGTAGTCAGCACCCAGCTGATTGAGGCCGGGGTAGATATCGACTTCCCGGTGGTCTATCGAGAGCTGGCCGGTTTGGACTCCATTGCCCAGTCGGCCGGCCGGTGCAACCGGGAGGGCCGGGCTTCCGAGCCTGGCGACGTCTTCGTGTTCCGATCCAATGGGCGCAGCATCCCAACTACCTTCAGGGCGGCCGTGGATGCGATGTTGGAGACCAAAGATCAGCACCAGGACCTGCTCCGGCCGGACGCTGTGGAGACCTACTTCAGAAATCTGTACTGGCGGAAGAGCATCTCAGGCGGTCTGGATGCGGAGGGGATTCTTCGTCTTCTACGAAGCAGCCGGGCAGCCCAACTGGACGTTCCGTTTCGGAAGGTGGCAGATGCCTACAAGCTCATAGACAACCCCATGCGAGCCGTTGTTGCAGATCCCGGCATCAAGCGGCCCGAGGCCGACCTCGTTGCTCGCGAGTTGGAAGCTGACTCGCAGACGATTCGGGCTCTACTAAGCAATCTGAACGGCCGAGCGTCTGCCAATCAACTGGCGCGAGCGTTGCAGCGCTACACGGTCCAAGTCTACGAGTTTGAGTTTCAGGCGATGGTACAGCAAGGAGCCGTTCAGGAAACGATGCCGGGCGTCTGGGTTCTCAGCAACCCTGCCGCGTACGATGTCCGTCTGGGACTCACCCCGGAAAGCTCTGGGATTCGTGTTCCCGATCAGCTGATCTGTTAGGGAGGAGGAGGAGCGATGGCATACGGATTCAGGCTTCGGGTCTGGGGCGACTACGCCTGTTTCACGCGGCCGGAGATGAAAGTTGAGCGAGTCAGCTATGACGTACTCACGCCCTCGGCAGCTCGCGGAATCCTGAGCGCAATCTACTGGAAACCGGAGATTCGGTGGCTGGTGGACCGGATTCACGTGATGAAGCCCATCAGATTCACCCAGGTACGGAGGAACGAAGTTGAGTCCGTAGCTTCCACAGCAGTGATTGGTCAGGCAATGAGGAGCGGCGATCGGCGGCCGGAAATAGTTGTGGAAGACGCAAGGCAGCAGCGGGCATCCATGATTCTGCGCGATGTTGAGTATGTGATTGAGGCGCACTTTGAGACTGTTGCCGGTCCCGAGGCGAACTCCGCCAAGCACACAGATACCTTTCGGCGGCGGGCCTCCAGGGGGCAGTGCTTTCATCAGCCGTACTTGGGTACCCGGGAGTTTGCGGCAGCGTTTGAGCTCTGTGAAACGGAAGTACCAGCCTCCCCGCTCAAGGATCGTCTGGATCTTGGGTGGATGCTCTACGACATAGACTTTGAACAGCAAAGTACGCCCATGTTTTTCCGTGCCATTCTGGACTCCGGAGTTCTGGATATTGCTGGCGCAAGGCAGGGCGGGCTGGTCCAGTGATTCTTCAGGAACTCGTTGCCCTTTATGATCGACTGGCCAGCAACGGCGAAGCGGATCTCCCGACGCAGGGCTGGAGCCGGGAACAGGTGTCGTTTGCCTTAGTCATAGACGACCGTGGAGCCCTGGTTGCCGTAGAAGACCTGCGAGATACCAGAGATGGTACGCCCCGGCCGGCACGAATGACCGTGCCCGCTCACCCCAAGAGAAGCATTGCAGTTGAACCTGCTTTCCTTTGTGACAACTCCTCCTACCTTTTGGGCGCAGATGGCAAAGGTAAACCCGAGCGAGCGCTTCAATGCCTGCGTGCAGCACGGGAGCTGCACAAGCAGGCTTCCGAGCTGGTTCCCAACTCCCCTGAACTGCGGGCGGTCTCAGAGTTTCTGGACAGCTGGAATCCGGCGAACGCTGAAACGTTGGAATATGCCAAAGAGATCACTGGCGGTGGCAACATTGTGTTCAGGATTTCCGGCAGACATGCCTTTGTACACGAGGACCAGGCTGCCGTAGGTGCGTGGAAGCAGCTTCAGAGAGAGGACTCAGGCGATGCCGACGCCATGGTCTGTCTGGTAACCGGCAAAGCAGCGCCGCCAGCAAGGCTTCACCCATCCATCAAAGGCGTGAAGGGCGGCCAAGCTACCGGCACAAGCATTGTGTCTTTCAACAAGGAAGCGTTTGCCTCCTACGGAAAGATCCAGGGCCTGAACTCACCCGTATCGGAGCTTGCTGCGTTCAAGTACGTCACTGCGCTGAACCGGCTTCTCGCTGGACGGGAGAACCGGCTCACAATCGGGGATGCAACCACCGTGTTCTGGGCGGAGCGATCTACGCAGTTTGAGAACGTCTTCAATCTGATTCTCGGGGGCGGCGATTCTGGTGCTGAAGAGATTAGAGTTGCTCTGGAGCGGATGCGTGCAGGAAAGCCGCTGGCGGAGATTGACCCGGGTATCCGGTTCTTTGTTCTTGGCCTTACTCCCAACCAAAGCCGCCTGTCTGTCAGGTTCTGGCTCAGAGATACTGTTGGCCATCTTTCTGCAGACCTTTCTGATCACTTGCGGGACTGCTCCGTGGAGAAGCGCTATAGCTCCGAGCCCGACGTAGTGTCTTTGTGGCACCTGGTTACCGAGACCGGTACGCGCCGCTACGGAGAGAAGGGCAAGAAACCGGTCAGGGACGACCCGAGCCCGACACTCCTTTCGGCCCTTACGGAAGCTGTGCTGACCGGCGTTGATTACCCTGCCGCATTGCTTGGAGCCATGGTGAGAAGGATCAGGGCTGATGGCGAGGTGCACTATTTTCGGATTACAGGAATTCGAGCGGTCATAAACCGTGGCCGCCGCAAGTCAAACAAGGAGGAGCTGCCAATGGCGCTTGACGAGAGTCTGGTAAGCCCTGGCTACCAGCTTGGCAGGCTGTTTGCTGTGCTGGAGAAGGCGCAAAGCGATGCTGTGCCGGGGATCAATGCAACCATCAAGGACAGGTACTACGGTGCTGCGTCTTCTACGCCCGGCCGGGTGTTTCCTATCCTGATCCGGCTTACGCAACACCACGTTGCCAAAGCTGAGTGGGGAAGGGCTACTGATCGGATCATGGCCGGCGTGATGGACGCTGTTTCTGAGTTCCCCGCAACGCTCAACCTGGAACAACAGGGATTGTTTGCCCTGGGTTACTACCACCAACGAAACGCCCTTTACCGAAAACGCGAGGAAGGAGAAGGAAGCAATGGCTGAAGCACTGAAGAACCGCTACGACTTTGTTTTGCTGTTTGATGTTGAGCAGGGAAACCCGAACGGGGATCCGGACGCCGGCAACATGCCGAGGATTGACCCTGAGACAAACCACGGCATCGTCACCGACGTCAGCGTGAAACGCAAGATCCGCAACTACGTGGAACTCAAGTACGGGGAAGCGCAAGGGAAGCGAATCTACATCCGGGAAAAGGCGGTGCTATCAGAAGTGCGCGGTGGTGCGTATGCCGCTATTGAGGAGAAGACTCCGGAGGCTGACAAGATTCAGCAGGCTCGGACGTGGATGTGCGCCAACTTCTTTGACGTTCGAGCCTTTGGTGCGGTGATGTCTACCAAGACTCACAATGCAGGCCAGGTGCGCGGTCCGGTTCAGCTTACCTTTGGCCGGAGCGTGGAACCAATACTGCCGCTGGAAGTCACCATCACCAGGATGGCCGTTGAAACTGCCAAGGAAGCGGAGAGCCAGAAAGGTGACAACCGGACAATGGGCAGAAAGCACATCGTTCCGTACGGTCTGTACCGGACGGAGGGCTTTGTGTCAGCAAAGCTTGCGCAACAGACCGGGTTTGATGAGGAAGACCTTGCGTTGTTGTGGGAAGCCCTTGAGCACATGTTTGACCACGACCATTCTGCCGCACGTGGGAAAATGTCCACGCGGAAGCTCGTTGTCTTCAAGCACGCAACAGAAATGGGCAACCATCAGGCACACCGTCTGTTTGAGAGGGTAACGGTACAGCGGGACTCTGGAAACTCAGGTCCCGCACGAGCTTTCGCCGACTACTCAGTACAAGTAGACAAAGCAGATCTGCCTGACGGGGTAACGGTCATTGAGGCCGTTTAGATCCAGCGCGTGCTGTTGAAAACCTACTCGGACGAGGAGCTTATTCCCATTTCCGCATTGCAGCACTGCCGCTACTGCGAACGGCAGTTCGCGCTCATTCATGTGGAGCAGCGCTGGGTGGAGAATGGGTACACGGCGGCGGGCCGGGTCTTTCACCATCGCGCTCATCAGGGTAGGAGAGAGGTTCGCGGTACGCTGGTCCGTGAGTTCGGCGTACAGGTACGCTCCGCAATCTACGGGCTCTATGGCGTCACGGATGCTGTTGAGATCCTGTTCAGTGATAGGAGCTTGTCTCGGAAGGTCTCCATAACGCCCGTGGAGTACAAGGTGGGTAGGCGGAAGACTGGGAGTTACGACCGCGTTCAGTTGGCTGCCCAAGCTCTTGCTCTGGAGGAGATGACTTCAGTACCTGTGCAAAGAGGCTTCATCTACTATGGGAAGACGAAGGAGAGGGAGGAAGTCCCGATAGACGAAGCGCTCCGCGAGGAGGTTTCTCAGCTTGCCGCTCGGATCCGGGTTCTCCTCTCAGGCCTTGCTTTGCCCGCACCGGACTACAGCGGACAGAAGTGTTCCAAGTGTTCGTTCTTTGACATCTGCCTTCCACGCCAAACCGGCAGGCGGGCCGCAGCGCACCGCTCCTCGGCTTTGGCGGCGCTGCTGGGCGAGTAGAGAAGGGTGAAGCGCCACCTGAACACGTTGTTTGTAACAACGCAGGGGGCATACCTCCGCAAAGACAACGAGAACGTGGTGGTTTCAGTTGAGCGAGAAGACGTACTTCGTCTACCAGTCCATGCCATAGGCGGCATCATCTGCTTTGGCAACGTGCTGTGTAGCCCGTTCCTCCTTGGGCACTGTGCAGACAATCGAATAGCCGTTTCCTTTCTGACTGAACATGGCCGATTCCTTGCCAGAGTAGCGGGAAGCACTCAAGGCAATGTTCTGCTCCGGAGAGCACAGTACCGACTTGCCGACCAAGAGCCGAGATCCGCGGAGATTGCACGGTGGGTTGTTGAAGCGAAGGTTGCGAACTGCTTGAGCGTCCTCAACCGGTTCACACGGGACCATCCGGACCGCAGCAACCAGCTGGCAAACGCGATTACCAGCCTGAAACGAATCCTTCGGAGCCTTGACGCCGCGGAAAGCCTGGAACAGATCAGGGGCCACGAAGGGGAGGCGGCCAGGACGTACTTCGGAGTCTTCGATCACCTGATCCTTTCCAACGATGCGGGTTTCTCTTTCTCCGCGCGTTCCCGTCGCCCTCCGCTGGATCGGACGAACGCCTTGCTATCTTTCCTCTATACGATCCTTGCACACGACGTCCGCAGTGCACTTGAGGCTGTTGGTCTGGATCCGGCTGTTGGCTATCTTCACCGGGACCGGCCCGGCAGGCCCGGACTTGCACTGGATCTCATGGAAGAGCACCGTAGCTGGCTTGTTGACCGTCTGACGCTTTCCTTGATCAATCGGGGGCAGGTTCGTGCGGTTGACTTTGAGGTTCAGCAGAGCGGCGCGACCCTGTTGACCGAGGGAGGGAGGAAGAAAGTCCTGGTGGCCTATCAAGAGCGAAAGCAAAAGGAGGTTATCCACCCGTTTCTGAACGAGAAGATCCATGTCGGTACGATCTTTTTCGTTCAGGCGCTGCTGTTTGCTCGTTACGTTCGGGGTGAGCTTGACCAATACCCGGGATACTTCTGGCGATGATGGTCATTGTCAGCTACGACGTTTGCACTCAGGATGCCGAGGGGCGCCGCAGGTTACGGCAGGTCGGTAAGGCTTGCCAAAAGGTTGGCCAACGCGTTCAGAACTCGGTCTTTGAGTGCACTCTGGACCCGGAACAGCTGGTGGTGTTGCGGCACACACTGCGGTCCATCATGGACGAGGAAACGGATAGCTTGCGCTTCTATCTGTTGGGAAAAGAATGGAAGCGGCGAGTGGAGCATTGGGGAGCCAAACCCAGCGTGGACCTGGATGGTCCGCTGATAGTGTAGTGCGAACCGGAGGCGCTCAGAATGTCCAGTCTCACCCGGCACTGCAAACGCCCATCCCGAAAGGAATTACACGTACAGTCAGGACACCCCGGCCACACAAGCCTACGGCCGAAACAGATCCGCGCGTTTGGGCTTGTAGTTTATTGTCTCAAAACACTTTAGGCTGACACTGTCGCCCCCCGCGCGGGGGCGTGAATTGAAACCGATTTGTCAGACGGGCGTATCGCAACGATTATCGTCGCCCCCC